>NZ_CP121017.1:2251250-3655000 GCF_041468085.1 Tistrella mobilis
TTCATAAGTGTCGGCGCCGGGCGCGGTCAGCCGTTCGATGACGAAATCCTGCGTGTCGGGGCCGGTATTCGTGAAGCCCCAGGCGAAGCTGTCGGTGCGTCCCAGCATCACGCTCGGCAGTCCGGGCAGGGTGGCACCGATGACGTCGAAGCCCGGGGCCGAGAGATGGGCCAGATACCAGAGCGACGGCGCGCCCAGACCCAGATGCGGATCATTGGCGAGCAGGGGCTTGCCGGTCGCGGTATGCGCGCCCGAAAGCACCCAGTTGTTGGAGCCGATTCCGTCGATCGGCGGCGTTGCCCCCTGGTCGAGCAGGGTAGAGAACGACGTGTCGCCATAGATCCTGGCCAAGGCATCAAGATCGGTGCCTAGTCCGGCGATTTCCGGCAGGGCGACATTGCCGTCGGCGTCGTAATCCGGCCAGAGATCGGAAATCTGGTCCGCGGTGATGCCGGCGGCAAGCATCCGCGCGCGCAGCAGCTCGTCGCGCCAGTTCTTGGCCAGATCCCAGGCCATCATTTTCAGCCAGACCATCGAATCCGCCGGTGCCCAGGGCTCGGGCGTGATGCCGGTCAGCACGAATTCCAGCGGCCAGGCGCCATCATGGCTGGTGATATAGGCATTCACCCCGGCAACATAGGCGTCGAGCCGACGGCGGGTCTGCTCGTCGAGCTTCCGATAGGACCGTTCGGCATGGCCGTAGACACCGATGGTGCGGATGAAGCGGTCGATGGACAGCGTCGATTTTCCGGCGAATTCCGACAGCCGGCCCGATCCGACCCGGCGCTGGAACTCCATCTGCCAGAGCCGGTCCTGGGCGTGCAGAAAGCCCAGCGCGAAGACGGCGTCCTCGATGCTCCCGGCCTTGATATGGGGCACGTCGTTCTCGTCACGGATCACCGTAACCTCGTCCGAAAGCCCCTGCAGGGCCAGCCGCCCCTCGGTTTCGGGCAGGCTGGTGCGCAGCCAGATCACGCCGATCACCGTCGCGGCGATCACGATGAAGACGAGACCGCCCAGAATTCGACCGATCCAGCGCATGAAGATCTCCGCCTCTTGCCGTCAGAACGCCGCGGAATCCGTGCCGCGTCACGGCGGCAGTCTGATGGAGGCGCAGCTCCGGATCAACCTCTGCGTCACGCGGCCGGTGGAAGAAGAGCCGATCGGCGGTCGCGGATCCGCAACGTCATTCCCATATGATGCGAGAAAGCTATGACCGCCGTCCCCAGATCCACAAGGAGCAGAACCGGATGTCAGACCTCTTCCCCACCCGTCGACGCAGCACCCCGGGCCGTTTTCCGGACGTCGATACGATGGTGACGCGGCTGAAGCCCAGCTATCCGGTCTACTGCCTGAAACCTTCGCGCCTTGCCGACGCCGCCCGCACCTTCATCGAAGGCTTTCCGGGCGAAGTGCTGTATGCGGTGAAGTGCAACCCGGAGCGCGCGGTCATCTCCACGCTTTATGAAGCGGGCATTGCCGGCTTCGATGTCGCCTCGCTCGCCGAAGTGGCGCTGGTCGCCGATCTGTTCGAAGAGGCGGAGCTGCATTTTCATCACCCGATCAAGAGCCGCGCAGCCATCGCCAATGCCTACCGGGTTTACGGCGTGGAGCGTTTTGCCGTCGATCATCCGGACGAGCTGGCCAAGATCCACGCCGAAACCCGCGGGGGACCGGTGGTGATGATGGTGCGGCTGACGACCGACAGCAGCCGCAGCACCTATGATCTGTCCGCCAAGTTTGGCGCACCGGTGCCCGAGGCGGCTGCAATGATGCGCGAGGCCCATCGACTGGGCCATCAGGTCGGGCTCTATTTCCATGTCGGGTCGCAATGCCCGGATCCGCTGGCCTATGACGAGGCGATGGCGATCGTCCGGGCAGCAATGGATCACGCCCCGGATGTGCCTGTGGTGGCGCTGGATGTCGGCGGCGGCTTTCCGGGCCGCTACGATATGGGGGTGGAGATGCCGCCGGTGGGCGATTATTTCGCCGCGGTTCGCCGCGCGCTTGACACCATTCCACCGCTGCCCGACCGCCGCATCCTGTGCGAGCCGGGGCGCGCGCTCGTCGCCGACGGCTTGTCGCTTGTGGTGCAGGTGCATCTGCGCAAGGGCGACCGGCTGTTCATCAATGACGGCATCTATGGCAGCCTGTCGGAAACCGTGACCGGACATCTGCGCTTCCCCGCACGTGCGATCCGGCCCGCGGGACCGCTTGGGGGTGAGCGTCAGCCTTTCACCATCTTCGGCCCCACCTGCGATTCGACCGATGTGCTGCCTGCGCCGCTGCTGCTGCCGTCGGACATCCGCGAGGGCGACTGGATCGAGATCGATATGATCGGGGCCTATTCCAATGCCCTCGCGACCCGATTCAACGGCTTTCTGCCTGAAGCCGTGGTCGAAATCGGCGAACCCGCCGCGAAGGCGGCGGGTTCGGTGCTGCGGCGGGCGGAGGCGATGCTTCCGGTTACTTGACCGAAAGCTGTGCCTCCAGCGGCCCGCCCGGCAGGCCGGTATAGATGGCACGCACGACCTGCCCCTCCTTCAGCGGCAGCGGCCGGCTGATGGCGCCCAGGGTGATGAGGTCGCCAGGCTTCAGGCTTTCGCCGCGGGCCTTCAGATGGCCGATCAGCCAGACCAGGGCGTTCAGGGGCTGGCCCATGATGGCCGAGGACCGGCTGTCGACGATCAGCCCGCCATGGCCGTCGAGCACCCTGACCTGCATCTCGGCCATGGCGGCGACGAATTCCGGAGTGGCCTGGACCGGTACCGCCTTGCCGATCACGCCGGTGCGCATGCCGGCATTGATCATCGCCAGGGTCTCGGCGTTCAGCGGCTCCCCCGAGCCCAGCAGCAGGTCGGGGACGTCGATATAGGCCGAGACCGTGGCAAGATGGCCGGCGACCTCCAGCGGATTGGTCGCCTGCATGATGCCGGCGTCTTTCACCGTCACGGCCAGATCGACCTCGACCGTCGGCCGCGAGCCGACGTCGCGGGGCACATCGGCTCCGTTCTCCAGAATCTGACCGGCGAAAATCCGTCCGACCACCGGGGCCCGGGCACCGAACATCTCCTGAGTGGTGCGGGCGGTGAGCGTGAGTTTCCAGCCGAGCTGTGCCGGGCGGGACGGCATGGCGGCGGCGAGGAAGCGATCCTGGGCGGCATAGGCCTGCGCCAGATCCGGCTTCACGTCGGGTGCCTTGGGCTGGATGCGCGCGAGCCAGGCACGACCGAGGCGCTCTGCCTCTTCGACCACCTTGGGTGGCAGGGCAACGGCTGCCGGCCGCGCCGCCGGCGGCTGGCCCGATGGCTGGGACACACCGGGTTGGGCCGGTGCGGCAGGGGCGGTCGGTGCTGCGGGCGCCTGCGGGACAAGGACCCGCGGCCCCGACTGCTGTGCCACGGCGGGCAGGGCGATGAGGGCGGTTGCAAGGCAGGTTGCAGCCGCCATGGCCGGAAGACGGAACGAGATCGGCACCTGGAACTCCGGAAACCGTCGGGGTCTGGGGAGAGAGTATGACGTGGAGAAGGGGGGCTCAGCCGTTGAGCTTCGCCGCGACGTCGCGGGCATAATAGGTCAGCACGCCGGCGGCCCCGGCGCGCTTGAAGGCGAGCAGGCTTTCGACCACCACCTTCTCGCCGTCCAGCCAGCCATTCGCGATTGCCGCCTGAAGCATCGCGTATTCGCCGCTGACCTGGTAGGCGAAGGTCGGCACGCCGAATTCCTGCGAGACCCGCTGCACCACGTCCAGATAGGGCATGCCGGGCTTCACCATCACCATATCGGCCCCTTCCGCCAGATCGAGCGCCACTTCATGCAGGGCCTCGTCGCTGTTGGCAGGATTCATCTGATAGGTGCGCTTGTCTGCGGCGCCCAGATTCCTGGCCGAGCCCACCGCATCGCGGAAGGGGCCGTAGAAGGCCGAGGCATATTTGGCGGCGTAGGCCATGATGCCGCAGCCGGCAAAGCCGTCGGCATCAAGCGCGTCGCGGATGGCGGCGATGCGGCCATCCATCATGTCCGAAGGTGCGATGACATCGGCACCTGCACCGGCCTGAACCAGGGACTGCCGGCACAGCATGTCCACGGTGGGATCGTTCAGGATCTGGCCATTCTCGACGATCCCGTCCTGGCCGTGGCTGGTATAGGGGTCGAGGGCGGCATCGACGATGATGCCGATGTCGGGAACGGCATCCTTGATCGCGCGGATCGCACGGCAGGTCAGGTTGTCGGGATTGGCCGCCTCGCGCCCGTCAGGGGTCTTGAGCGCCTGATCGATCGAGGGAAAGAGGGCAACGGCCGGAACACCCAGATCGCGTGCCTCACGCACGGCGGCGACCGCCCGGTCGATCGACAGCCGGTCCACGCCGGGCATCGAGGCTACCGGCTGGGCGATGCCTTCGCCGTCGACGACGAAGAACGGCCAGATCAGATCATCGGGCGAGAGCCGGTTTTCCGCCACCAGCCGCCGCCACCAGTCGGTCCGGCGGTTGCGACGCATGCGGGTGCGCGGGAAACGTCCGAGGGGGGTCGGTGCCACGACACGATACTCCTGATCGAAAGTCCGAACGGCTCTGCCGGGGCCAGAGAATGCACCCGGTCGGGCCCGACGTAAACCGGATGCAGCCTCCCCGCGGCAAAATCGCCCGGCAGGCCGTGCATCAGGGCTGCATCCGGGTGAAATTGACAGCACCCGGCCGGTCTCTATGATGCCCGACATATCATGGCCCGAGCCATGACCGCGGGCCGACCCCGGTTGCGATGCCGCCGGCCTCGTCAACATGAAGGATCAGAGGAAACGAGATGAGCGACGCGCAGATCCTGTTCGACCGTGCCGGTTCGGCCGGTATCATCACCCTGAACCGGCCCAAGGCTCTGAACGCGCTGACCCTGCCGATGATCCGCCTGATGGCGCCGCAGATGAAGGACTGGGCTGCGGATGATGCGGTGGCCGTGGTGGTGGTGCGCGGTGCACCGCGCCCCGACGGCCGGCCCGCCTTCTGCGCCGGTGGCGATGTCCGCGCGCTCTGGGACGAGCGCGAGGATCCGACCAGCACGCTGGCGGCAGAGTTCTTCGGCGAGGAATATACCCTCAACCGCGAGATCTTCCGCTATGCCAAGCCCTATGTATCGCTGATCGACGGTGTGGTGATGGGCGGCGGTGTCGGCCTTTCGGTCCATGGTCGCTGGCGGGTGGCCACCGAGAACACGCTCTTCGCCATGCCCGAGACCGCGATCGGCATGCTGCCGGATGTCGGCGGCACCTATATCCTGCCGCGTCTGCCCGGCCTTTCGGGGACCTATCTGGCGCTGACCGGTGCCCGGCTGAAGGCGGCTGACTGCCTGGCGCTGGGCATTGCGACCCATTTCGTGCCCTCGGCAAGGCTGGGCGAACTGACCGAGGCCCTGTCGCAGGTGACGGCCGGCGCCGGTGCCGATGCCGAGGTCGAGGCGGTGCTGAACCGCTTCTCGGATGCCGGCGCCGCCGGCACGCCGCAGATCACCCAGCATCTGCCCACCATCAATGCCTGCTTCGCCGGCGACGACATGGCCGGCATTCTGGCGCGGCTGCCGGTCGACGGCGGCGACTGGGGCGCGGGCGTCGCGAAGGAGCTGTCGCACAAGTCGCCGACCAGTATGGTCGTGGCGCTGCGCCAGATGCGGATCGGCGGCAGCCTGTCCTTCGAGGACTGCATGATCACCGAGTTCCGGGTGGCGACGCGCATCGTGCGGACCCATGATTTCGGCGAGGGCATCCGGTCGGTGCTGGTCGACAAGGATCATGCGCCGGTCTGGTCGCCGGCGCATGTCGGGGATGTGGATCCGGCAGCGATCGACGCGCTGTTCGCGCCCCTCGGCAGCCGCGATCTGCATTTCGACTGATTTTGCGCCGATTCTGCGCCAAAGTAGATGGCCGCACCGGAGAACCGGCGCGGCCATCTTGACTTCGGCGCCGTGGTCTAGATGATCGCCTATTGGACTGCAACGCCGGCAGAGAGACCGGCGACAGCAGGACGTTCGTCAAAGTAAACGGCCCCGCTCATGGCGGCACGGGCAGCGGACCGGCGACACCCGCAGCCCCGACCCATGGCCTGAACTCCCGCCGGGCAACGCCGAGGACAAGGTGCGACAGTCTTATCTGGAGACAATTCGTCTGATCGAGCGGCTTCACCGCCGCTTTCTCGACGTGATCAAGGCCGAGCTGGATCGTCTCGGTATCAGCGACATCAACAACGTCCAGGCACTGATCCTGTCGAATATCGGCGAGGAACAGCTCACCATCGGCGAGCTTACCGTTCGTGGCTATTACCTGGGCTCCAACGTGTCGTACAACGTGAAAAAGCTGGTCGAGAATGAATATCTCGAACAGGAGCGTTCTCCGCACGACAAGCGGGCGATGCGCATTCGCCTGACCCAGAAGGGGCGCGATCTTTGCGACCGCGTCAATGAACTCTACGAGCGCAACTGCATGGCTCTTTCCAAGGGCGTGCTGGAGGCCGACGACCTCACCGAGGTGAATGAAAGCCTGCGGACGCTGGAACGGGTCTGGTCGGATTACATCAATTACGGTCGCTTCTGAACCGGCCGGCATAACCCCAGACGGACCAAGAGAAAAGGGCGCCCGAGGAAGCGGGCGCCCTTTCTCGTTCCGGCGGATGGAAGGCCCGAGGTTCAGAGACCGTCGAGCACCGGCGCCAGATAACCCGACAGCGTCATGAGCGACACATGCACGCCCCGATTGTAGTAGCGGGTCGGGAAGGGTCGGGTCTCGATATCATCCCACCGCACGCCGTCATTGAGCTGCCGGCCCTTGCGGGCGATCGAGGAGGACCAGGTGCCGCCGCCATAGATGACGGTGGGATAGGTCATGGGATGGCTGTCGACGAAACCCGCGCCGCGCAGGCAGCGATGGATCTCCTTCAGGCGGCCTTGATGGAAGAGCGGCGATTCGCTCTGCACGACCACCATGCCACCATCGGTCAGGATGCGGTGGCAGTCGGCATAGAAGGCGGCACCGAACAGCCCCTCCGCCGGACCGACCGGGTCGGTGCTGTCGACGATGATCACATCATAGCTGCCCGGCGCGGCATTGCGCACCCAGGCGACGCCATCCTCGAAACGGATCGAGGCGCGCGGGTCGTTGTTGGATGCGGTGAGTTCGGGGAAGAACTTCTCCGACACCCGGACCACGCGCTCGTCGATTTCGACCATGTCGACATGGTCGATCGCGGGATGACGCAGTACCTCGCGCAGCACACCGCAATCGCCGCCGCCGATGATCAGCACCCGCCGGGGCCGTTCATGAATGAACAGCGCCGGATGGGCCATGACCTCGTGGTAGAAGAACTCGTCCTTGTCGGACACGTTCACGAACCCGTCGAGCACCATGGCCGTGCCGAAACCTGTGGTGCGGAACACTTCCAGGCGCTGGAACGGAGTCCGCTCGGCGTGGAGAACTTCAGCGACCTGCAGGCTGTACTGGAAGCCGGTTCCGGCCATGCGTTCGGTGAACCACAGCTCGCTGTCTGCAGCTGCGATGATCTTTTCCATCTTGTCCGATACCTGAGCTGGAACGTCGGAAAGGGTCGGCGACCGGGGTCAGCCGTTCACGACCTTCTTGGGGGCTTCGGCAGGCACGCGGCCGGCGAGCATCGCCTGATGGCCGCGCTCCAGCGACATGGTCGAGAAGGTCCCCGACTTCAGCGCTTCGCGCAGATAGTGGAAGGCCTGTTCGGTATGCAGGCTGTCGCCGCAGGTGAACAGGTCTACCGCCGCATAACCGTATTCGGGCCAGGTATGGATGGCCAGATGGCTTTCGGCGATGATGATCGCGCCGCTGACGCCCAGCGGCGAGAAATGATGGAAGGTATGGGTGACGATGGTCGCCTTGGCGCGCTTGGCGGCTTCGAGCATCGCATCGGTCACGTAGTCGACATTCGCCAGAAGATCGCCGTCGCAGTCGTAGAATTCAGCGATGATCTGATGTCCGAGAGCCTTCACGGCACACCCCCCTTTTCAGAGAAGGTGGCGATCCACCCCAGGTCTCACGCCACAGTTCGTTACACACCCAAGAGGACGAAAGCCGGGCCGCCCGATTTTCTTGCAATCGGAACACGGTCCGGCCATCGGAACGGGTCACCAGCATTGCCTCGTGCCCGGATAAAGTGGCTGGAACCTAGGGATGGGGGGAGGGGGTGTCAACCGAATTTCATGTGACGATCATTCCTGATTGTCGCAGCCATGACGGACGTGAACCGGAGCGCGAGGTTATGCTGCAGAGCAGGGGCCCGCATTGCGGCGGTGACGGGCCTGGGCATGCAGAGATCAACGCCGCGGCAGGAGGAGACAATCGGTCCAATGTCCACAAGCTTTTACGATGATAACTTCACGCGTCGGCGCATCACCGTTGACGACGGTACCGGCATTCATCTGGTCGAGGGCGGCGAGGGGCCACCTCTGCTGTTGTTGCATGGCTACCCTGAGAGCCACGTCATGTGGCACAAAGTGGCGCCGGTGCTGGCGGGGCACTTCCGGCTGGTCATTCCGGATCTGCGCGGCTATGGCGACAGCGACAAACCGGCCGGCGATCCTGCCCACGCGACCTATTCCAAGCGCCGCATGGCTGCCGATATGGCACAGGTGATGACGGCACTCGGCCATGACCGGTTTTCGGTCGCCGGCCATGATCGCGGGGCCCGGGTGACCCACCGGCTGCTGCGGGATCACGAGCCGCGGATCGTGAAGGCGTCGGTCATGGATGTCGTGCCCACGCTCGACGTCTACGAGGCGACCGACATCACCGTGGCCACCAGCTATTTCCACTGGTTTTTCTTCATTCAGGAGGGCGGGCTGCCCGAGCGGTTGATTGCAGGCGATCCCGGCTTCCTGCTCGACTGGGCCTGCGACCGGCTGTGCGTCGACCCGGCGGCGATCGGCCCCAGGGAACGCGAAGAATATAAGCGCTGGTTCGTCCTGCCCGAAGCCATTCATGCAACCTGTGAAGACTATCGGGCCGGCGCTACGATCGATCTGGACCATGACCGGGCGGATCTGCACCGCAGGCTGCGGGTCCCCCTGCTGGTGCTGTGGGGCGCCCATCGTCTGGTCGGCAAACGCTTCGATCCGCTGGCGATCTGGCGCAATCATGCAGAGACGGTGGAAGGTGCGGCACTCGACTGTGGCCATTTCCTGCCGGAAGAAGCGCCGGATGATGTCGCCCGTCGGATGATCGCCTTCTTCAGCGCCGGTTGACTGCGGCCTTCGCCACATAAAAGGTCTGCTGACACCATGTGTCCCAAGCTTGTCCCTTGAGCCCTGCCGCGGGCGATGCCCATGATGAGGCATTCGCCCGTGCAAGACATGCAGGGCATCAGGGGACCGGCCAGACCATGAGCAGACGCGACCGACACGCCGACAGCGATACAGCCGAGCGACCGCATGGCGGCGGGCGGCTCAGGCGCTATTTCCTGGCCGGAATCGTGGTAACGGCGCCGATCGCCATCACCCTTTATGTCGCCTGGTGGTTCATCGCCTTCGTCGACGATCTCGTGCTGCGTTTCGTGCCGCCGGCCTACCACCCGGACCAGTATCTGCCATTCAGCATTCCGGGTGCGGGGCTGATCGTGGTGGTCATCGGCATCACCCTGATCGGCGCCTTTGCCGCCGGCCTCGTCGGCCGGGAACTGGTCCGGCTGGGGGAGGGCATCGTTGCCCGCATGCCGGTTCTGCGCAGCATATATGCGGCCTTGAAGCAGATCTTCGAGACGGTGCTGACCCAGGGGTCCCAGTCCTTCCGCGAGGTGGTGCTGATCGAATATCCCCGGCGCGGGCTCTGGTCGCTGGCCTTCATCACCGGCACGACGGGGGGAGAGATTCAGCGGTTGACCAAGGCGCGGATGGTCAATGTCTTCGTGCCCACCACGCCCAATCCGACCTCGGGTTTTCTGCTGTTCGTACCCGAGACCGAAATCGTCCGGCTGGCGATGACGGTAGAGGAGGGGGTGAAGCTGGTCATTTCCGGCGGCCTCATCACCCCGCCGGATGCCGCAGACCCCGAAGCGAGGGCGGCAGGTGCCCCTCGCGCCGTCGACCGGCGCGAGGGGCTTGATAAACCCGATCGGAATGCGCATGTTTAACCGATCATGATGCATTTCGGCGTTCATCATCGGTCCGCCTGCCTGTTGCGCGGCGGCAATCTCGTCACGGGCTGACCGCCCGGACCGTTCGCGTCCGTTGAACCGGCGCCCGGTCCGGGTGCCTGCGCCGTCGCGGCGCCGTGGCCGTGTCCTCATTCCGGACCTGGGGCCACATCGACAATCCGGAACCGTCGATCCGCCCTGGCAACCGAGGCCGAAACCTCGGGGCAACGGGTGCAATCGGCCCGTTCTACTGCCTTTGCGACGAGAGTGCCGCCGAGATGTCCGCCCGCCATGATCTGCCGCGGGGGCCCGAAACCCGGGCCACCGTGATCTGTTTTGTCTGTCAGCGCGCCCTTCACGCCGCCGATTTCCACCGCGACGGCTGTCCGGTCTGCGGAGCGGGGCGCCATCTGCCGCCCATCCGGCTGCTGCCGGCCGATGCGCGCCGGCTGGCGGCCCTTGCCGGGCGGCTGGCAACGCAGAATCCGCCGCTCGTAGCGGCGCTGACCCGCGAACTGGCCCGTGCCGTGATCGTACGCGACGCACATGGTGCCTGGGGCACTGCGCGGATCGGCGCGGAACTCCGCTTCCGTCTCGACGGGAGCGCAGAGCCGGTCCGTCGACGTCTTCATCTGCCCGAGACGGCCGGGCAGGCCGCCCAGGGCTTCGACCTTTCCCTCGCCACCCCCCTCGGCATCGCGCTGGTGGGGCTGGCTGCGGGTGCCGTCATGCCCTTCACCGACCTCTGCGGCACCCGACGCCTCGTCCGGCTGGACGCGGTGCGCGATGTCGCCTGAACCACCCGAAAACCTGAACCATCTCAAGACACTGGACATGGAATCATGATCAAGAACGAAAGCCTTCAGCACGCCCCGGCCATTCCCGCTCAGCCACCGCCGGTGATCCTGGGCGAGAGCGATTTCGACCGGTTGAGCGCGCTGGCCGATATGGCCGCTGTGGAACCCGGCAGCGCCGTCGCCTTCCTTGCCGCTGAACTCGACCGCGCGACCATCGTGGCCGACCACGAGCTGCCGGGCGACGTGGTCGCCATGCATCGCCGCCTCGCCTATCGCGCCGATGACGGCGCGGAGCATCAGGCCGTGCTGGTCTTTCCCCGTCAGGCGGATATCGCCGCCAACCGCGTGTCGATCCTGACCCCCGTTGGGGCGGCGCTGATCGGCCTCAGGGCCGGGGCCTCCATGGCCTGGCGCGACCGCATGGGCCGGGAACGTCATCTGACCGTAACGGCGGTCGGTTGATCAGCCCGACCGCAGATAGCGCACGGCCTGGTCGCGCTCGAACAGATAGAGCAGGGTTCTGAGCGCCTGCCCCCGGGGCCCGTCGAGTTCCGGTGTGCGCTCGATCTCCAGCCGGGCCTGCGCCTGGGCAATTTCGATCAGATCGGCATGCAGATCGAGATCGGCGAACCGCATTTCCGGTTCGCCGCTCTGTTTCGTGCCCAGCGCATCACCGGCGCCGCGGAGCTTCAGATCCTCCTCGGCAATCACGAAGCCATCTTCCGTCGCCCGCATCACCTCAAGGCGCTTGCGGGCGATTTCTCCCAGAGGGGCGGCATAGAGCAGCAGGCAACTCGCCTGGTCGTCACCCCGGCCGACCCGGCCGCGCAGCTGGTGCAGCTGGGCCAGACCGAAGCGTTCGGCATGCTCGATGATGATCACCGTCGCATCCGGCACATCGACACCGACTTCGATCACCGTGGTTGCGACCAGGACATCGGTACGATCATCGGCTTCGGTGGCGCGGAAGCGGGCAATGGCGGCGTCTTTGTCGGCGCCCTTCATCTTGCCATGGATAAGGCCGACCCGCGGCCCCAGCTGATCCACCAGATCCTCGGCGCGGGCGCTGGCTGCCGACAGATCGGCCTTTTCCGAGACGTCGACCAGCGGGCACACCCAATAGACCTTGTGACCCTCGTCGATGGTGCGGCGCACGGCATCGATCACCTGATCCATCCGGTCCATCGGCAGCACCCTGGTCTGGATCGGTTTGCGGCCCGCCGGCTTCTGCCGGATCCGCGAGACATCCATGTCGCCATAGGTCGTGAGTGCCAGGGTGCGCGGGATCGGGGTCGCGGTCATGACCAGGGTGTCGACGCCGCGCCCCTTCGACGACAGCTGCAGGCGCTGATGGACGCCGAACCGGTGCTGTTCGTCGATGACGGCGAGGCCCAGATCCCGGAAGGCGACACCGTCCTGGAACAGGGCATGGGTGCCGACCAGGATGTCGATCTCGCCCGCCTCCAGCGCCGCCAGCACCTCACGCCGGGCCTTGGCCCGTTCGCGGCCGGTCAGAAGGCCGAAGCGCAGCCCGGCAGGCGCCCCCAGCTTGACCAGCGTCTCCATATGCTGGCGGGCAAGTACGTCGGTGGGGGCCATCAGCGCCGCCTGTGCCCCCGCCTCGACCGCGATCGCCATGGCGATCAGCGCCACCACGGTCTTGCCGCTGCCGACATCGCCCTGAAGCAGGCGGAGCATGCGCATCGGCCCCGCCATGTCACCGGCAATCTCGGACAGGACCTGGCGCTGGTCCTGGGTCAGGCGGAAGGGCAGGCCGGCTTCGATCGGCCGGGTCAACCGGCCGGTGCCGGCCAGATGGCGCCCCGCCGCCCGCCGCTGACGATTGCGAACCAGCGCAATGGCGAGTTGATTGGCAAAGAGTTCATCATAGGCAAGGCGCCGCCGGGCAGGATGCAGCGGCGACAGATCATCCGCGTCGGCGGGGGCATGGGCCGTGGCCAGCGCGCTGCGCCAGTCTGACCAGCCTTCCCGGGCAAGCACGCCGCGATCGATCCATTCCGGCAGTTCGGGCAGGCGCGAGACTGCAAATTTCGCGGCCTTGCGCAAGAGCTTGGGCGAAAGACCATCGGTCCCGGGATAGATCGCCTCAACCGTTTCCACCTCGGCCCGCTTTTCCGGCGGAACGATGTGGTCGGGATGAGGCATCTGCACCTCGCCGCCATAGCGCTCCACCTTGCCGCTGACGATGCGAACCTCGCCTTCGGGCATGAGCCGTCGCCAGTCCGCCTCGCGGCCGTGAAAGAAAACCAGGGTCACGCCGGTTCCGTCGGGATCGGCACAGCGCACCCGGTGCGGCTGGCGCGGGCGCTCCGCCGGCTGATGTTCCAGGATGGTGAGCGTGAAGGTCGCGATGCGTCCGGCCGGCGCAATCACGGCGGGTGGGGCATGGCGCCGATCGACCACCGAAACCGGCAATGTGTTGATCACGTCGATCACCCGGCTGCCGCGTGCGGCGCGTTCGACCAGTTTCAGCACGCGCGGGCCGATGCCGGGCAGGCTGGTGGCTTCGGCGAAAAGCGGGAAGAGGGCTTCGGGGCGCATCTGGTCCGGTCAAAAGGCACGGTCGGGCGGGCTCGGTCGGGCGCCAACGATAGGGGCCGGGCCGGGCCGTGACAAGCTGCATGGCCGCAATGCCCTGAGACAGCGCCGGGGGGTGACAGCGCAGGGCGCGCGGGCTATATCACGGGACGCAGACGACAAGCAGGAAGGGCACCAGCTCCCATGGCCGAAGACCTCGAAATCCGTCGCCGCCGGCTGCGTTATCAGAGCTGGTACCGCGGTTGCAAGGAAACCGACATCCTGTTCGGCAAGTTTGCCGACGCCTGGATCGACCGTTTCGACGCCGGGCAGCTGGACGCTTTCGAGGCATTGCTCGACGAAAGCGATGTCGATCTCTACAACTGGTTGAGCGGCCGTGAGCCCCTGCCGGAAGACCTGGCCGCCAATCCGGTCATGCAGATGATGATGCAGTTCGACGTGGCAACCGCGCCCGATCGCGGTCTCGCTGAAGGCGGGCTCGGCAGCGTCTGAGATCAGGCGCTCGGGAACAGGCCGCGGCCGGCCTTCACATTTCCGTCAACCTTTCACGCCCCAGACTGTTTCGATGAACGACGTCGCCGCCCCGGTCCGGTCCTTCGGGGACGGAGGACGCGCTTGAAGGATGCGACGCCCGTGCTGATCGATCCCACGCTCTTCGACCGCCCCGGACGCATCCTGCTGACCGAGGCGCCCGACGGTCTGGTCTGGCAGCTGGCGGCTGAATTTGCGACCGCCAGGCCCAACCGTGATCTGGTGCTGGTCATGCGTGATGACGCTCGCATGGCGGCGGCGGCCGATGCGCTGAAGGTTCATCTGCCCGAGGCCGAGGTGCTGCGCCTGCCGGCCTGGGACTGTCTGCCGTATGACCGGGCATCCCCCAACGGCA
Source organism: Tistrella mobilis (assembly GCF_041468085.1). Classification (NCBI taxonomy): domain Bacteria; kingdom Pseudomonadati; phylum Pseudomonadota; class Alphaproteobacteria; order Geminicoccales; family Geminicoccaceae; genus Tistrella; species Tistrella mobilis. Next base: position 2,265,632 of record NZ_CP121017.1, read on the forward strand.
TGATCGCCGCCGAGCGGATGGATACGCTGACCAGGCTGGCCGGCGGCCCGGCGGCGGACGACCCGAAGACGGGGACAGCCGGCCGGCCGCGCGCGATCGTGGTCACCACCGTCAATGCGCTTGCCCAGCGCGTGCCGCCACGCGAAAGCCTGGCCCTGGCGCGGCTCCGGCTGGAGCCGGGGCACCGGCTGTCGACCGAGCGGCTGGTCGACTATCTGATGCACAACGGCTATGTCCGTGCCGGTACGGTGATGGAACCGGGTGAGTTTGCCGTTCGCGGCGGCATCGTCGATCTGTTCCCGGCCGGCGAGCCGGATCCGGTCCGCCTCGATTTCTTCGGCGACGAGGTCGAAGCGATCCGTAACTTCGATCCGATCACCCAGCGCTCCAATGCCCGGATCCGCCGGCTGGACCTGAAACCGGTGAGCGAGATCCTGCTCACGGAAGGCGTGATCCAGCGGTTCCGCCAGGGGTACCGTCAGGAATTCGGTGCGGTCGGTACCGGCGATCCGCTTTACGAGGCGATCAGCGCCGGCCGGCGTCATGCCGGCATGGAGCACTGGCTGCCGCTGTTCCATACCCATCTGGAACCGGTGACGGCCTATTTCGACCGGCCGGTGATGGTTTTCGACCATCTGGCAGACCAGGCGTTCACCGAGCGACGGGTGCTGATCGAGGATTATTACGAGGCGAGGCGCACCGGGCCGGTCTCGATCATCGGCGGCGAGCGCGAGGCCCCCTATAGGGCGCTGCCGCCCGACCAGCTGTATCTGACCGCGAAGGAATGGGCCGAAATCGGCCGCTCCGAGACGCTGGTTGCGGTTCAGCCGGGGGCTGCGGAGCGGCCGCTTGAACAGGGCTGGCAGGCGGCGCGGCTGGCCGGTCGGGCCGCCCGCGATTTTGCGCCCGAGCGCAAGGACGAGGACGTCAATCTCTTCGAGGCGCTGAAGGCCCATGTCGATGCCGAGCGCGGGGCCGGGCGGCGCGTCGTGGTCTGCTGTTACAGCGCCGGCGCACTCGACCGCATCCGGACGGTGTTCGAAGACCACGGGCTGAAGCAGCTGGAGCAGGTGGAGACCTGGGCCGATATCGGCAAGGCGAAGCCGGGCGCCCTCGTGCTGATCGTGCTGCCGCTCGACCATGGCTATGTCGCGGGCAATCTCTCGGTCCTGACCGAACAGGACATCCTGGGCGACCGGTTGCACCGCAAGACCCGCCGCAAGCGTCGGGCGGAGAACTTCCTGCGCGATGCCGACAGCCTGACCGTCGGCGACCTGGTGGTTCATGTCGACCATGGTATCGGGCGCTATGAAGGTCTTGAGACGATCACCGCCGGCGGCGCACCGCATGACTGCGTGCTGGTGGTCTACGAGGGCGGTGACCGGCTGTTCGTGCCGGTCGAGCATATCGATATGCTGTCGCGCTACGGCACGGCCGACGGGCCGGCCCCGCTGGACCGGTTGGGCGGCACCCAATGGCAGCAGCGCAAGGAGCGCACCAGGCGGCGGCTGAAGGACATGGCCGATGCGCTGATCGCGGTTGCGGCCGAACGGCAGCTGAAGGGAGCCGCCCGGATCGAGCGGCCGCAGGGGCTCTATGACGAGTTCTGCGCCCGCTTCCCCTACACCGAAACCGAAGATCAGCTGCATGCGATCGAGGATGTGATCGACGACCTGGCCTCCGGCCGGCCGATGGACCGGCTGATCTGCGGCGATGTCGGTTTCGGCAAGACCGAGGTCGCATTGCGGGCGGCGTTCATTGCCGCGATGAGCGGTGTGCAGGTGGCCGTGGTTGCCCCGACCACTCTGCTCTGCCATCAGCATTTCCTGGGCTTTACCAAGCGGTTCCAGGGCTTTCCGATCAAGATCGTCGAAGTCTCGCGCCTGGTCTCCGGCAAGCGCGCCGCCGAGGCGAAGAAGGCGATCGCCGACGGTACGGCCGACATCGTCATCGGCACGCATGCCCTGCTTGCCAAAGGCATATCTTTCCGCGACCTCGGCCTGATGATCATCGACGAGGAGCAGCATTTCGGGGTCAAGCACAAGGAACGGCTGAAGGAACTGAAGGCCGACGTCCATGTGCTGACCCTGACCGCGACGCCGATCCCGCGCACCCTGCAGCTGGCGCTGGCCGGGGTGAAGGAGCTGTCGATCATCGCGACGCCGCCGGTCGACCGGCTGGCGCTGCGCACCTTCACCATGCCCTATGACAGCGTCATCGTCCGCGAGGCGATCCTGCGCGAACAGTACCGGGGCGGCCAGACCTTCTTCGTCTGCCCGCGGATCGAGCAGGTGAAGGAAGTGGAGGAGCGGCTGCGCAGTCTGGTGCCCGAGGTCAAGATCGCGGTCGCCCATGGCCGGCTGGCGGCCGGCGAGCTGGAAGACGTGATGGGCGGCTTCTATGGCGGCGAATATGATGTGCTGCTTTCCACCAGCATCGTGGAAAGCGGGCTCGACATCCCGCGTGCCAACACGATCATCATCTATCGCGCCGACCTTTTCGGCCTGGCCCAGCTCTACCAGCTGCGCGGCCGGGTAGGGCGCGGCAAGCTGCGCGGCTATGCCTATCTGATGCTGCCCGCCAATCACGGCGTTACCCGCACCGCCGAGAAACGCCTGGAGGTGATGCAGACCCTCGACAGCCTGGGGGCCGGCTTCACGCTTGCGAGCCATGACCTCGACATCCGCGGTGCCGGTAATCTTCTGGGTGAAGAACAGTCGGGCCATATCCGCGAAGTGGGACTTGAGCTGTTCCAGCAGATGCTCGACGACGCGATTGAGGCAGCCAAGACCGGCGGTGACGGCGCACCCGCACGGCCACCGGTGCGCGACTGGTCGCCGCAGATCAATCTGGGGGCCGCGGTGCTGATCCCCGACACCTATGTCTCGGATCTGGACGTGCGCATGTCGCTCTACCGTCGCCTGGCCGATCTGGACGAGGGCGACGAGCTGGACGCGTTTGCAGCCGAACTGGTCGACCGCTTCGGGCCGCTGCCCGACGAGGTCCGCCAGCTGCTCCAGATCGTGGCGATCAAGCGGCTGTGCATCGCGGCGGGTGTGGAGAAGGTCGAGGCCGGGCCGAAGGGCGCCACCATCGCCTTCCATCTGGACCAGTTCGCCCGGCCCGACGGGCTGATCCAGTTCATTGCCGGCCAGTCAGGCACGATCCGGCTGCGCCCGGATCACAAGCTGGTGGTGATCAGGGCCTGGGCGACCGTCGCCGACCGGCTGAAGGGCGCGCGCGACCTGATCGCGACCCTTGCCCGCATCGCCCGGACCGGAAAGGCCGTATAGATCCTGCCGGGGCAGGTCGCGCTCCTGTCACGTTCGAACCTCAAAACGGTCACACGCCACAGGTTACACCCGGCGGCCATCCTTCCCATATGTGCGGTGCCCTGAATTTTATTGCCTGCAGGCGGGACGCCTGCAGGTGCACCCCCATCGCGACAGGAAAGGACGTCAGCCATGGCGAATGCCGAAACCGCTGCCGGGAAGGCCGTCGATACCGAGATGGAAACCCTGAAGGCCGATCTGGCAGCCCTGAAGGCCGATCTTGCGAAGGTAACCCGACAGGCGGGACGCACTGCCGGTATCGGCGCCGAAGAGCTGGGCGACAAGGCCAATGAAGAGATCAGCCGCCTGAAGACCGAGGTCGATCGCCTGATGCAGCTGGCAAGCGAGCGCGGCCGCGGTGCCGTTGCCGCTGCGGAGCACAAGATCGAGGAACGGCCGCTGACCAGCGTTCTGGTGGCCTTCGGTGTGGGGCTGGTGATCGGTAAGCTGATCGATCGCCGGTGAGCGGGGATCTCCCCGGGATCACCCGATCCGCCCCCTCATCCAACCGACACCGGAGCCTGCAGCCATGCTGATGAGACGTATCGAAGCGGCACTGGCACGAGCCGGTGCCGCTGCAGGCCTCTACGGCCTGGCCGGCCTCGTCCTTTTGGGCGCGGCCGGCTTTGGTGTGGCGGCCTTCTACATCTGGATCGACGGCATCACCTGGCACCCGGCTTCGCCAGCGCTTTGGACGGCACTGCTTCTGACCGTCATCGGCGTGCTGGCGATGGTGGCGGGGAAAGTCGTTCTGCGGGCGCCGAAGGTACCTGCGCGAGATCATGCATCGTCGTCCGGAGCACCGGCCGCCGGCACACCCGGCGCTGCGGATGTTGCGGCCATGACCGGCCTCGTTTCGCAGATGATCCGTCGCAATCCGGCTGAAGGCGTCACGATCGCGGCCCTGGCCGGTGTTGCCATCGGCGCGTCACCCGAGGTTCGCCGGATTCTGGCCGATATGGCCCGCTCCGCACTGGCGCCCAAGCCGCCATCCGATGATCGTCAGAGCAGAACCTGACGGGCCCTGAGCAGCAGGGAATCGGCCGTGTCCGACGGTTCAAGCGTCGCATGGCCCATCTGCATCCAGATCGGCGTCGTCGGCAGCCCGCCCAGCCCGTAATCGGTGGTGGCGAGGCTGCCGGCAATCTTGTGAAGCGCTTTCATCGACCGCTCGCCGGGGGTATCGGGCAGAACCACCACCAGAGTGGAATCATCCGCGCGCGCCACCATGTCCTCTACTCGAACGAGCCGTTTCAGTGTGTCGGTCGCGCGCTTCATCACTGACCGGGCTGCGGCAGGACCACGGCGCTCGATCAGCAATGAGAGATTGCGGTATGAAACCGTTGCGATGCTGAGCGGCTTCTCCCACTTTGCCGCCTCAAACACCAGTCGCGACAGGTGAACGCGCAGAAATTCCTGCCGATAGGCGCCGGTTTCCGCATCGACCGTCGATGGCGCTTCAAGCGAGGCAAAAAGGTCGGTCAGACGCCGCCGGATACGTCTGCGACGCAGGGCCGACAGCACCCGGCCATGGAGCTCGTCAGGCGGATACGGGCGCGGAATCAGGTCGTCGATGCCGGTCTTCAGCAGAGTGGCCGCATCGGGCGCAACCGAAGCATGGCCGACAGCCAGTACCGGCACGTCGTAAAGAGCCGGCGTATCGCGTACATGCAGCGCCAGACCCAGCCAGTCTTCGCTGCTGCCACCGTCGAAGGACAGGATCAGGGTATCAACCGGTTGCTCGTGCAGAAGCTGGGCCGCTTCGGCAGCGCCGGCGGTTCTGAGCAGGCGATAGCGCGATTGCAGCAGCTCCGCCACATCGTCGAGATCCTCACCCATCTGAGCGGCCAGCAGCAGGGTGGGCGGGCCGTCATTAGCGATCGGACGGCGCTTGTCCAGTTCCACCCGGAAGCTTCGGGCGGTGGCGGTCCGGCGGCGCAGTTCCGCCTGCATGATACCCAGCCGCACCAGTTTGGCCATGCGTGCCGCCAGGAAACCAAGATTCAGGCCGCCGGTCAGCAGCTCGTCGACTCCGACCGAGAGCGACCGTCGCCGCAGGGCCGATGATGCCTGTGTGCCGATCATCAGCACCGGAATATGCTGGGTGTCGGGGTCGTTGCGCAGCATGTCCACGAAATCGCAGCCATCGCCGTCAGGCAGGCGGTCGTCTATGACGATCACGTCGGTCAGAAGCTGTCGGGACAGGCGAAGGCCTTCGGCACCGGTACGGGCGCTGAACAGAAACATGTTCTGTGCGCGCAGGCCGTCCATCACCTGCTGCGCAATCCGGGGATCTTGCATGACGACCAGGACGCGCGCGATATGAGCCATGGGCGCCGGAATCTCCCGTCGCGAAAGATGTCTCTGCCGTCGTTCTGCAATCATCCGGCGCCGAGAGCCCGCCGGAGGATCTTGCCGTTCACCCCACGGGGGAGGCTGTCGACCAGGATGAGATCGCGGGGCCATTTATAGCGGGCGAGATGCTTGCCGACCCAGGCATTCAGGCCGTCGAGATCCAGCTCTCCCGCGCGGCCGGGTTTGGGAACCACATAGGCCGCAATAATGGTCAGCGCATCGTCGACTTTCCGTGGACCGACGGCGACTTCGGCAATCGCAGGATGGGCGCTCAATGCCGCTTCCACTTCAATCGGCGAGACCCGATAGCCCAGAACGGTCATAACTTCGTCCGAGCGCCCATCGTACCAGTAGTATCCGTCGCTGTCGACGCGCGCGAGATCACCGGTGAGGAACCAGTCACCACGCCAGGCGGCCGCCGTGTCGTCCGGGCGGTTCCAGTAGCCGAGCATTAGCCCCGGTTCGTCGCGATGCACGGCGATCACCCCGACATCGTCGGGCCCCACGGGCTCCGTCCCTCCGTCCAGCGGCAGGACCTGAATCCGGCGGCCCGGCTGCGGCCGGCCAGGACTGCCCAGGCGGAGCGGTGTCTCGGGCCCGCTGGAGATGTATGTCGACACCTCGCTCATCCCCAGGGCTTCATAGAGCGGCAGGGATGCGGCATCGAACCAGCGATGCGTCAATGGTGGCGGCAGCGCTTCGCCGGCGGTCAGACCGTGGCGGAGCGTCCGAAGGCGTTCGGGTGTCAGGGTGCCGTATTTCAGCATCTGGCGGTAGACCGACGGGACGGCGGCGAAAATCGTCGCCTCTGCCCGTTCGATCAGCAATGGCCAGACCGAGGGGTCGCGCGGCCCGGCATAGAGGATGGCCGTTGCGCCATGCGCCCAGGGGTCCATCAGGCCGACGCCGAGCGTATATGTCCAGTTCAACTGTCCGGCATGCAGCACACGGTCCTCGGGGCCCATGCCGTGCCAGCCCGGCCCCATCGGCCGGCGGCCCCAGACGGCGCGGTGGGCGTGGAGCACGCCTTTAGGGCGGCCGCTGGTACCCGAGGTATAGATCATGAGGGCGGGGTCATGGGCGGGCAAGGGCAGCGGTGCCATGTCGCGACGCCCCTGAACCGCTGCATGCAGCCAGTCGAGACCAAGCAGGCGCATGCCCCCGGGATGGGGCGGGGCGATCTCCAGCCCGTCGGCGATGAAAGCCACGGCAGCACCGCAGTCACGGGCGATGAAGCCCGCCTCTGCCGGTGTCAGCTGTGCCGAGGTCGGCACGGCGATCAGGCCCGCAGCCGCTGCCGCGAAGTAGACCAGAGCGAACTCCAGACGGTTGCCCATGCGGATCATGATCCGTGAACCGGGTGCCAGATCCAGCGCGTGAAGCGCTGCCGTCACCCGGCGGACCTGATCGTACATCCGCCCGAAGCTGACCTCGCCGCGAATACCGGTGTCGTCCAGCAGGATCAGTGCCGCCTTGTCGGGCTGCCGTTCGGCATTCCAGGCCAGGCAGTATTCCGTGAGATTGAACCGTTCCGTGTCGAAGACGTGCTGCGCCGCAGGCATCGCCGGCAAAGGTGCCGGCGTGGCGGCAGGCGAAACGGCAGCCGCCCCGTCAGGCTGACCGACAGGGGCGGGGGCGGCGGGGGCGGATGCGGGCACCGTGGCACCCTCTACGGAAGCGTCACTGATCATGGCGCTGAGGGTAAGCCCGGACGCGCGGTTTCGGAAGTGCCAAAAAACAGCCATCGAAACGTCGCGAAACCACGCGAGCGCCGGTCACGAATGGCAACCCCCCGCTCCGGGGGAGCGGGGGGCGCGGGGGCCGATGATGTCCGGATCAGAGGCCCAGGCGTTCGCCGGTTTCCCGGGCCTCGCGGCGGAGCGAATCCACCACATTCTCGACCGACCGGCGGAGGGCTTCAGAGCTGTGGGCAAGATGGGCGGTGGCGTCGGCGACGGATGTGGCGGCTTCCGCCGTGCGGCCGGCGCCTCCTGCGACCTCACCGATAGCCGACGAGATGGTGCGGGTGCCGTCAGCTGCCTGATTGACGTTATGTGCAATCTCGCCGATTGCGGCGATCTGCTCTTCCACTGCACTGGCGATGGTCGCGGAGGCTTCCCTGACCCGACCGATGGTTTCGACGATCCGGGCGATGGCGCTGACCGCCTGTTCAGTATCACCCTGGGTGGCGGCAATGCGTGCGGTGATCTCTTCCGTCGCTTTTGCGGTCTGTGTGGCCAGGGTCTTGACTTCAGAGGCCACCACGGCGAAGCCCTTGCCGGCCTCACCCGCGCGGGCCGCCTCGATCGTGGCGTTGAGGGCAAGCAGGTTGGTCTGCGACGCGATGTCGTTGATCAGCTGCACCACGTCGCCTATCTGGCGGGCCGAGCCGGCCAGCCTCCGGACGATCCCGTCGGTGTCCGCCGCGCGGCTCGATGCCTCGGCGATGATGTCTGATGCCGTGGTGACCTGCCGGCCGATTTCGTGGGCCGACGCGGTCAGTTCTTCGGTGGCGGTGGCGACGGTCTGGACGTTGACGTTGGTCTCTTCACCGGCAGCGGCGACGGTCGCCGAATTGGCCGAGGTGGTGTCGGCGATACCGCGCATTTCGGCCGCGCCGCGCTCCAGCTCCTGGGCAAGACCGGTCATCTCGTCGGCGATGCCCCGCACCTCGCGTTCCAACGTGTCGGCAAGGCCCAAAGTCGATTCCCGACGGGCTTCTTCCGCCCGGCGTTCGGCGGCAGCCTGAGCGAGGCGCAGACGCTCGGTCTCGGCAAGCGTGTCGCGGAAATTCACCAGGGCCCGATTGAGCCCACCAATCTCGTCATGGCGGTCCGTCCCGGGAATCTCGATGCCGGTGTGACCTTCGGTCAGCCGGCCGATAACGCCCATTGACGCTGTCAGCGGGCGCTTGATCAGCATAATGACAGTGACGGCAAGTGCGATGACAACCAGGATGACGAGAATAATGCCGCCGAGGACCATGCTGTCACGAACATCTACCGATGCGGCGCGCATCGAGTCTTCCGGGATGTTGATGAACAGGCTCCACGGCTTATCGTAGCCGGTGATCTTCACCGGCACCACCAGTCGAAAAACGCTCTTCTCCAGGCTGGGAGACCAGGAGACAGCTTCCAGGCCGCGGCCTTCGGCGACGGCCTGGACGTATTCCGTGACGTCCTCGCTGGTCAAATCCTTCATCGGCCGGCCACGCAGGTCGGGATTGGGGTGGTTGACCACAAGCCCCCCGTCGGTAAACAACAGCACATTGCCGGTGCCGAAGGGTTTGGTTTCGTTCAGACGCTTGTTCCAGCCGTCGAGCTCGACATCGACGCCCGCCACGCCGATCGGCTTGCCACCACTGAAAATCGGCACCGATGCCGACAGTGTCATGACATCTTTGCCGGCAATGTCATAAAGGGTGGGGGGCGTGAGGTACGTTTTCCCGGTGCTCATCGGGGTTGTGTAGTAATCCGAATTCGCGTCGTCATACGCCGTGAGATGGCTGATGTTGGTGGTGCCACCGATACGGTTCACATAACTCAGGAAACGACCGGTCGCGTCCGAACGGGGCGTGTTGCGGAACCCGGCATCATTCCCGTCGAGCGCATCAGGCTCGAAGCCGGCCCAGACACCGAGCAGATGGGTCTTGTCTGCAAAAGTCCGGTCGATGATGGCGTCATAGGCACTGCGCTCCGTCGTGCCATTCGCCTTGAGTGCACCGAGTGAGCCGGCGAGGGATGCCGCGGTGCCTACATCAAGGGCAAGGTCGCGCCCGATCTCGGCAGCCAACTGCCTTGACAGGGTTCGTCCCGCCTCCAGCGACGATTCAAGAACCCTGTTCTCTGCGATCCGGGTGACCGCCGTAATCCCGGAAGTCAGCAATACGGCGAGCGCTCCGCCGCCGATGAGGATGATCTTTGATGAAAGCCCGAGCGTGAGACGCATACGGTACCCCGCGTTTATTTCCTGCGTGTTCCGGACACGCGGATACTTAGCTGCAGCCGACCGGCGCAGCATTTTCGTGCATTGCGAGGTACTTTAGACGAAATGTGTTAATCAACTCCTTCGGTCATCAAGGAATACAGGCCATAAGATCGAAATTTATTCTGTAATATAAAACCAGAAAGAGAATTTTGTATTTCATGGCGAGCAGGATGTATGTTTATGGTGGCCAGTGCATCTCCGTATTGTTCAAGGATGTGTGAATATCATTGGTCTACATCGACCTTTGGGACGAACGTGGATTGCCCGTCCCGTCGGCTGGCGGTTATACCTGCCACGCGGATGACAGTCCCGACGGAGAAAGCACCGATGTCGACACCCATTGAGGATCCTGTGGCCGGTGGCTGTTTTGCGATCGGTCTCGATCGGTCCAGCAAGCCGTTCAATGCAGGCACGCTCAACCGACTGGCGGCGGCACATGGCGGATCCTACACCTTCACCGCCGGGGCTGACTGGCAGGCGAGCCGGCATTGGCGCTTCTGGGAAGAAGCCGTCGCCGCCGAGGCTGCAGCACCGCGGCCGACCGTGCCGCATCTTGCCTTTGAAAGCCCGGCCAGCGCCGTTTTTCCCGAAGGCTTCACCCTGGTCGCCGTGGAACTGACGCCGGACGCCGTCGATCTGCCGTCCTTCCGGCATCCGTCGCGGGCAATCTATGTGCTGGGCCCCGAGCGCGGCATGCTGGCCCCGGAATTCTTGGACCGTGCGGCCCATGTCGTAAAAATCCCGATGCGGTTCTCGCTCAACGTCGCCATGGCCGCGAGTCTGGTGCTGTTCGACCGGCTGCGTTCCCGGGAACGGCCGGGACCGGTGCAGAAGCTCAATCGCCGACGTGCCGAAGCGACGATGGCCGCTTTCCTTGACGCCCATCGGGATCTGATGGCGCCACCACCGCCGCCTTACGCCGACTGATCAGGACCGTGTCGTCAGGGGTGCATACCCAGACGCTCTGCCGTCTCCCGGGCTTCACGGCGGAGTGAATCAACCACATTCTCAACCGCACGACGCAGCGTGGTTGCCGCGGATGAGAGATGGCCGGTCGCATCGGCGACCGAAGTCGCGGCCTCTGCCGTTCGACCCGCGCTTCCCGCGACCTCGCCGATCGCAGATGAGATGGTGCGGGTGCCGTCCGCCGCCTGATTGACATTGTGCGCAATCTCGCCGATGGAGGCGATCTGCTCTTCGACTGCGCTGGCGATGGTGGTAGAGGCTTCGCGCACCCGGCCGATGGTTTCGACGATGCGGGCAATGGCATTGACCGCCTGCCCGGTATCGCTCTGGGTGGCGGAGATTCTGGCGGTAATCTCTTCGGTCGCCTTGGCGGTCTGGGTTGCCAGCGTCTTCACCTCGGAAGCGACCACGGCAAAGCCTTTGCCTGCTTCACCCGCGCGTGCGGCCTCGATGGTCGCGTTCAGCGCCAGCAGGTTGGTCTGAGTGGCGATATCGTTGATCAATCGCACCACGTCGCCGATCTGCCGCGCCGAATCGGCGAGCCGGCGCACGATGCCGTCGGTGTCCGCCGCACGACTCGACGCTTCGGCGATGATGTCGGAGGCGGTGGTGACCTGCCGGCCGATTTCATGGGCAGAGGCGGTCAATTCCTCGGTGGCGGTGGCGACGGTCTGGACGTTGACATTGGTCTCCTCGCCGGCTGCGGCGACGGTCGCTGAATTGGCCGAGGTGGTATCGGCAATGCCGCGCATTTCGGCCGCGCCGCGCTCCAGCTCCTGAGCAAGCCCGGTCATTTCGTCGGCGATGCCGCGGACCTCGCGTTCCAGGGTATCGGCGAGCCCCAGCGTCGACTCCCTGCGGGCCTCTTCCGCGCGACGCTCGGCAGCCGCCTGCGCGAGACGCAGACGCTCTGCCTCGGCGAGCGTATCCCGAAAGTGTACCAGAGCGCGATTGAGCCCGCCGATCTCGTCGCGACGATGAGTGCCGGACACATCGATTGCAGTGTCGCCATCGGTCAGCCGGCCGATCGTGGTCATCGATACCTTGAGCGGTCGCTGCACCAGCAGCCAGACCGTGACCGCAAGCGCGGCCACGATCAGGACCACAAGCATGATGCCGCCGATCACCATCGCATCGCGGATCTCCCAGGACGCCGCGCGCATGGCGTCTTCACGGATGTTGACCAGCACACTCCATGGCCTGCCGAGACCCGTGACGGCGACCGGTACCGCGTTCCGGAAGACCATGGCCTCGACGCTGGGTGACCAGGCCGTGCGCTCCAGCGCCTCGCCCCTGCGGACCGCATCAGCGAAATCCGCGGCATCCGCGGACAGTTCAATCAGTGACGCACCGATCTTCGACGGATCGGGATGGGTGACCGTGAGTGCCTCGTCGGTGAACAGCACCACATTGCCGGCATCTAGCGGATGGATGGCGTTCAGGCGGTCATTCCACACCTTGAGATTGAGATCGACACCGGCAACACCGATCACCTTGCCGTCCAGGCGGATCGGAGCGGTGAGCGAGATGGTCAGCACATCAGTCCCGGCGATGCGCCGCGTCACCGGCGGGCTGGCATAGGGTCTGCCGGTTTCGATCGGGGATCGGTAGAAACCTGAATCCGGACCTTCTGCATAGCCCGTGACGGCTCCCACTTCGCGGGCTTCCGCCACCCGGCTGAACCGGGTGAGGTAACGCCCGGTCTGGTCGGTGTTTTCTTCGCCCTGGAACAGGATGTCCTGGCCATCGATCGCATTGGGCTCGAAGGCGGCCCAGACCGCGAGAAGGTCCGGATGTTCGAAGAAGTTGCGGTCCAGCACCGCATCATAGGTGGCCCGGCTGCTGACTCCCTGCGCCTTGAGCGTTTCCATGGTACCGGCGATGCCACGGGCAATCGAGAGATCCAGGGAAAGATCTCGTGCGGCTTCCTGCGCGATCTCGCGTGAGAGCGTGCGGCCCGATTCGCGGGACAGATCGAGCACGCGGTCTTCGGCCATCCGGCTGACCGCCAGGATGCCGACTGCCAGAAGCGCCGCGAGCGCTCCGCCGCCGATGAGGATGATCTTGGCGGAGAGCCCGAGTGAGATACGCATGCGAAACCCTTTAGGCCAGGTGATCGAGACAGCCGAGACCCCGAAGGTATGACGGTGTTGGTTAATCAATTATTACTAGAATGAACCGCCAGTGATTTGCGCATAAGTGCTCCATCATGCAAACCGATCGGATGATTCCGACCCTTTCCGCCGAAAAGGTAGCGTGAGAAGCGCGGGCAGCGACGCCTGCCCATCCGGTTCGTCCTGAAGGCCGATCGTCATAGTGTCATGACCGGCGGATGGTGCCAGACAGGCCGTGCCGGATAGCCGGTCCCAGAGCGTGAGCAGGAAGGCGTAATTGCTGTTGGTTTCCGTGGGCACCGTCGAATGGTGGATACGATGCCAGTCCGGCGTGGCAATCAGGCGGGAGAGTGGCCGGTCGGCCCGGCCAAGATCGAGATCGGCGTGGTTGAACAGCGCCGCAAGGCTCAGGGCTGCTTCGAAAACGAGAACTGCCGCGGCCGGTATACCGAGCATCAGAATGACCAGGATCTTCCAGCCGGCGGAGAGCAGGATTTCAGCGGGATGGAAGCGCAGGGCCGTTGTCGTGTCGAGGGCGGTGTCGAGATGGTGGATACGGTGCAGCCGCCAGAGCAGTGGCACACGGTGCATCGCCACGTGCTGTGCCCAGATTGAGAGATCGAGGACCAGGAAGCCGATCACGCCGGCCGCCCAGAGCGGCAGGCCGAGCATCGGGAATACCCCCAGGCCATGCGCCTCGAAGCTGAGAGCGGCGCCGACTGCCGCGGCCGGCAGAACAAGGCGCAGCACCAGGGTGTCGATGACCGCAAGGCCCAGATTGGTGGTCCACCGCCGGCGGCGGTCGAGCGGATGATGCCGGCCGCGCCGGGGCCGCCATCTTTCCGCGAGAATCAGCAGCAGGAAGCCACCGAAGAACAGAAGACCGCGAACAAGGCCTTCCGAGGCGGCGATGCCGGCGGGATCGGGCGTGGCGGGCATCTGCGGCAACCTCGACGCATCACGGGGGGCACCAGTGATATAGGGCGCCGCAGCCCCGCCGTCATCCGACCAGAGCAGCTTCAGCTGCAGGGGCGGGCAGATCTGTCGACGCAAAGGGCGCCAGCAACGCCTGGAACCGGTTGGCGCAGGCTTCCCAGGTGAAGCGTTCGGCATGCGATCTTGCTGCGGCCCCGCCCAGCGGCAGCGCCCGACGGATCGCTGCCCCGAGGTCTTCGTCGAGTGCACCCGTGCCGCCCGCCTGATCGACCACGTCGATCGGGCCGGTGACGGGGTAGCCGGCCACCGGCACACCGCTCGCCATAGCTTCCAGCATGACCAGGCCGAAGGTATCGGTGCGGCTGGGGAACACGAAGACATCGGCCTGGGCATAGGCCCAGGCGAGGGCGGCCCCGCGGCGAAGGCCCGGAAAAACTGCATCCGGGTGGCGCCGCATGAGATCGGCCCGTGCCGGTCCGTCGCCGATGACCACCCGGGTGCCCGGCAGGCCTGTTATGTTGAGAAAGGCCTGGATGTTCTTTTCCACCGCCACCCGACCGACATAGAGCATCAGGGGCCGGGGCAGGCCGGGAAGCCGCGCAAGTTCGCCATCGTCCCGAGGAGGCGGGGTGCCGCGCAGCGCGGGGGAGAAGCCGTCCAGATCAACGCCCCGGCACCACATGGCAACCCTGGAAAAGCCCCGCTGCCGGAGGTCGTCCGCAAGCGAGGGCGTTGCGACCATGGTGCGCACCCCGGCATTGTGAAACCGGCGCATGAAGCCATAGGAGAGACTGAGCGGCAGACCGGTGCGGGCTGCGATGTATTCGGGGAAACGGGTGTGAAAGGCCGTGGTGAAGGGAACGCCGTGGCGCAGTGCCCAGTGCCGGGCGGCAATGCCGAGCGGGCCTTCGGTCGCGATGTGCAAGGCATCCGGACGGTGTGCCAGAATCCGCCGCCCGACCATCGCCGGTGTCACGAGCGACAGTCGGATTTCCGGATAGGTGGGGCAGGGCAGGGTGCGGAAATCGGCAGGCGCGATCACCTTCACCGCGGCACCGCCGGCGGTCATGGCATCGACCATGCGTCCCAGCGTACGGACCACACCGTTGACCTGCGGGGCCCAGGCATCGGTGACCAGTACCAGGCGGGTGACGGCGGGCCTATCGAGATTCTGGATCATCGATCAGGCCGCCGGTTCGCGCGCAGGGCGGCGTTCGGCGACCGGCGCCGGCAGAAGGCGGGGCGTACCGGCCTGGGATCGGCGGGCACGGGCCAGAGCCACCAGTTCCCGGCGGCGGGCGCGGGCCCCCCAGTCGAGGATCTGCAGGCGGCCATCGCGGGTCTCGGCAATGGCCGTGCAGCTTTCCACCCAGTCGCCATCATTGGCATAGACGATGCCGTCGGTTTCGCGGATGTCCGCGTGGTGGATATGGCCGCAGACCACGCCGTCATAGCCGCGTCGCCGGGCTTCGTCCGTGACGGCACGTTCGAAGCGGTTGATGAAGTCCACCGCTTCCTTCACCCGCTGCTTCAGATATGCCGAGAGCGACCAGTAGGGCAGGCCAAGCCGCCTGCGAGCCACGTTCAGCCAACGATTGGCACGGAGCGCCAGGTTGTAGGCGACATCGCCGAGCAGGGCCACGCCCTTGGCATAGCGCACCACCATGTCGAAGGCATCGCCGTGAACGATCAGGAAGCGTCGGCCGTCGGCCAGCTCGTGTTCGCTTTCGCGGACGAGTTCGATGCCACCGAAGGCAAGGCCGGCATAGGCCATCAGGCATTCGTCATGATTGCCGATCACCCAGGTGACCCGGGTACCCGCCGCAGCCTTGGCGAGAATCGCCTGCACGACCTGATTATGCGGCCCGTCCCAGAACCAGGACCGGCGCAGCCGCCAGCCATCGACGATATCTCCGACCAGGAACAGGTGATCGCAGTCGACGGCGTCCAGAAAATCGAGCAACAGATCGGTGCGGCAGAAGCGCGTCCCCAGATGCAGATCCGAGATGAACACCGTCCGGTATTGCCGACGCTCGCCGCCAGGGCCGTCCGGTCCGCAGCCGCCTGTTCTCCGGTCCTGGCCTGACGGTGGCGTTCTGGGGTGGTGGCCGGCCTGGCCGTGATCGCCCGACGCGGTGGTGCCCGGACGAAAGGAGAGCGGCGGCTGAACTCGTGCGACCGTGGTCATCGGAAGGGCCCTCCGGGCGACTGGCGCCTGAAGCGGCGGAGCACCGCTCCCTCGGCACGTGTCGCTTTCCCGGAGCGGAGTCTTAACCCGTTCGACCGTCAGGTTTTATGGCGTGGCAATGACGTTCCGGTGACGATGGCTGCCCCTCTGCTGACGAAAACGGGCGACAGCCTGCGCTGCCGCCCGTTTCCTCTGAAACCCCGAGGTCTGGTGTCGCCTCAGTCGGCAGGAACCAGATCCACCGCCTTGTCACCCTTGCGCTCGGTGAGCAGGCTGTAACCCAGACGCTGCCCTTCGTTCAGCGTCGAAAGGCCTGCGCGCTCGACGGCGCTGATGTGCACGAAGACGTCCTTTCCGCCCTCGTCCGGGGTGATGAAGCCGTAGCCCTTGGTGCTGTTGAACCACTTAACGGTGCCGGTCGCCATGTCTGGTCGCTCTTCCTGGTCTTGGTGATCCGACGGCCGCGTCTCCACACGCGATCGATCCGCCGGACGTGATGATGGAGGCGGAAAGTGACCGGACACTGCTCAGCGTCGATGCGGATCGCCGGTTCCTCCCCCGTCGTCCGGCATCTTCCGGTACGCGCACTCCTGGTCCTGCGGCCATCCGACCCGATATCGCCCCGGTCGGGGGCGGGTGCTGGATCCGATAGCCACCCGTCATGGCACTTGTGGAAATGCCACGCGTTTTACGGGGTCTCCGTCGCCGGAAACCCGACCGGATACCACCCGGTGCCTCGCCTCCCTGCGGGGCGTAGGGGGGTCCGGAAGCCGGTTCTGTCAGTCGGCCGGGACGAGATCGACGGCCTTCTCACCCTTGCGCTCGGTCAGCACATTGTATTCCAGCCGCTGCCCTTCGTTCAGGGTCGTCAGGCCGGCCCGCTCAACGGCGCTGATGTGCACGAACACATCCTTGCCGCCGGTATCGGGCGTGATGAAGCCGTAGCCCTTGGTGCTGTTGAACCACTTGACGGTGCCGGTCGCCATGGCGCGTCGCCCTTCCCTTCCGACTGCGGAGCCCGCCGTTCCCCGCGGCGGGCGTCACGATACAAGGAGGCGTGGAAACCGGTGAGACGCCGAAAGGTTCCATGTCCCGGATCGGATCGGCCTATGCTACCTGAGATAGCAGAGACCATCAGCCATTTCGGCCACCGGTTTGGTTTTTGCTTTCGGAGAACTGAGCGGCGATGGCGCCGTGCCGTTACCTGAACGGGTAGGTCTGGAACCGCGCTGACGGGATCCGTAAGACTTGGCCGGACGGGGGCTGGGGGCGAAATCGCCTGCCGGTACGCGCGCGCTCCTGATTCCAGAGGTTCCGCCGGAACCCACCCGGAAAACGATACCCCGCGCGCTCGAACGAAGACCGGGGTATGGTCGGAGAACGAGGCACGGAACCGTCCTGCGGGCGAGATCGCCTGCGGGTCATCGTCTGATTCGAAACGATGACTTCAACCACTATAGGCAGGTTCCGGGCCGGATGCGACAGCAAAATGGCGCGCAACCCACTGTGCAGCCTAGAATCACGCTCCCGGCAAGGGGGCATGATCGCCGTGCGGTTCAGGCCACGCTCTGGCTGATCCGGCGTGCAGCGTTGAGCAAAGCCGTCAGATTCGCAGCCGCACGGCTGCCCGCGATATGGGGGGTGAGGCCGGCGATCGAGATGGCCG
The DNA here is from genome assembly GCF_041468085.1 of Tistrella mobilis. Classification (NCBI taxonomy): domain Bacteria; kingdom Pseudomonadati; phylum Pseudomonadota; class Alphaproteobacteria; order Geminicoccales; family Geminicoccaceae; genus Tistrella; species Tistrella mobilis. Next base: position 2,283,176 of record NZ_CP121017.1, read on the forward strand.
CAATCACCCGGCCGTCGCGATCGTGCACCGGCGCTGCCATGGCTGCCAGCCCTTCGACCACATCGTCGACGGCGACAACGTGCCCCTGCATGCGGATACGCCCGAGTTCCTCCCGGAAGGCGCCAGCATCGGTGATGCTGTGCGGCGTAAGCCGGCTCAGCCCCTGGCTGATCGCACGGTCTATTTCTTCAGGCGGCTGGAAGGCGAGCAGTAGTTTAGGCGCGCCGCCGACATTGGCGGGCAAGGCGCCGCCCACTGCCCACCAGCGCACCTGGATGGAGCGGTCATGGTGGAATTTTTCCAGGCAAAGAGCTGAATGTTCGCGATAAATCGACAGAAAGCTGGTGCCGTCTATTTCTCGTGCAAGATCGGTGAGAATGGGGGCTGCGGCCTTGCGCAGCCCGAGATTATCGGGGACGGCGCTGGACAGCTCGATCATGGCCAGACTGAGGGCGTAGCGATGGGTCTCGCGATCCTGGACCACGAGACCCGCTTCCATCAACGTGACCAGCAGCCGACGGGTGGTGGCTTTGTCGAGCCCCGTGCGGGCCACGACCTCGGTCAGGGTCGCCCAGGGCTCGACGACGGTGAAGGCTCGCAGCACCTGAACTGCGCGCAGCACGGCGCGGACGGTGGTGGGGCCGCCGTCGCCCCCCGTCGCCTCGCCACCCCCGGCCGTTGCCTCGGGCTCGTCACCGATCCGTCCGTTCGCCTTCGCCATGCCTGCCACTTTCACCCATACCGGCCACGGCCGCGTGGCCGGAGTCGCGCCTGCCGTCATTTGGCGCGGATATACTTATCCTGCAACTCTTCGATGCGCGAGTAGCCGATCAGGCTTTTAAACAGCTGCGGCTGAGTGCGGGCACGGGGCAGATTACGGGTGCTGCGGTCACGCGCCAGCACCGACAGGTTGTCGACCAGGGCCTGGGTCGCGGTCATCAGCGGCACCAGCGGGAAGGTGGCGAAGCCCGCGACTTCGGCGATGTCTTCGGGCGACAACTCGTCTTCCAGCCAGCCCAGGATCTGCAGCGACAGCGGCCTGCCCACGGCCTGCCGCAGAGCGGTCAGATCAGCCTTCGACCTTACGCAGCGCGAAATCGGCTGGATCAGATCGGCACCGGCCTCCGCATAGGCCTGGCCGCGGCGGATACATTCTTCCATGGTCTCGGCGTCGGTGCGGGCGACGATGATGGTGTCCGGGTCGCGGCGGGCATCCACAGCAGCCCGGATCTTGGCCACCGCCTCGTCGATCGGCAGGATTTCCAGTGCGCCGGCGACCACCGGGCAGCGCTTGGGGACCACCTGGTCTTCAAAGATCATCGCAGCCGCGCCGGCCTTCTCGAAAGCCCGGACGGTGCGCACGATGTTGACGACATTGCCGTAACCGGTATCGGCATCGGCGACCAGCGGCATGTCGATCACATCGGCGATGGCGCGGACCACGCCCACATTCTCGGTCATGGTATAGAGCTCGACATCCGGTTCACCCAGCAGGCTGGCCGAGACGCCGAAGCCGGTGGTGAAGACGGCGTCGAAGCCGGCATCCGCCACCAGCCGGGCCGACAGCACGTCATAGGCGCCGGCCATCCAGATGGTCTGGCCGGCCTCGATCCGGTCGCGGAGCATGCGGGCATGGGACATCGGTGGGGTCTCTTTCGTCGAAGGGGAGGATCTGTCGTGCAGCCGGCCTTATGGAGCCGGGCAGGCCGGGTGCATCACCCGGCCTGCCCGGGCATCCGAGGCCGGTCTTACTTTCCGCCGCGGACCGGGTCGATGACGGCGCCGAGCGACCGGAAGCCGCCATCCTTGAGCTGCATCAGCACCACGCCGGTCTGGCCGCGACGCGAATAGGGATCGTCCGAGAGCGGGGCGAAGGTGATCGCGGGACCGATCTTCTGGTCGAAACCCTTCATGCCTTCGAGTGCGGTCACCAGCTTGTCGCGGGTCGGCTCGTCGCCGGCCTGCTTCAGCGCCTCGGCGAAGGTGGCGGCCGCCGAATAGCCCATCAGCGCCAGGCTCGACGGGGTCGATTTCGGAAAACGCTTGCCGTATTCGGCGACGAAGGCCCGGATCGCCAAGTTCTCGCCGTCGACCGGATCATAATAGGACGCGACATAGAGGGTTTTGCCGGCGCCGCCACCGAGCAGTTCGACGAATTTGGGATCATTGAGCCCGCCCGCGCCGAACACGGTCGGGTTCCAGCCCAGCTTCTCGGCGTTCTTGAAGAAGATCGCCGCCTGCTGGCCCAGGGCATAGAGGATGACCACATCCGGTTCGGCGGCCTTCAGACGGGCCACCTGACTGGTGAGATCCGTGGCAAGGCGTTCGAAGTTCTGGACTTCGACCAGCTTCATGCCGTGGGTCGCGAGCTGCTTTTCGGTGTATTCCTGGGCAGGCTTGCCCCAGGCGTCGTTCTGCACCAGCATCGCGACCTTTTTCGCCCCCAACTCGTTCACGGCATAGTCAACATAGGCCGGGGCCTCTGTCGACTGCGGCGAGGGCAGGGCGAAGAGCAGCTTGCGCGGTGGATTGGTCACCGCATCCGAAATGCTGAGCGCCCCCACGATCGGCACGCCCTTGGGCTCCAGATATTCATAGGCCGCGAGTACCGTGGCCGTGCCGACCGGGCCGACCAGAGCCATGACCTCGTCGCGCTCCACCAGCAGCTTGGCGTTGGCGACCGCCTTTGGCGGCTTGAATTCATCGTCATAGGAGACGAGCTCGATCTTGCGGCCGTTGACGCCGCCCTGATCGTTGAGCATGCCGAAATAGGTCTCCATGCCCTCCTGCACGGCCTTGCCCATATAGGCGAGCGTGCCCGAGAGGGCGAGGGTGCTGCCGACCTTGACGGCATCGCCGGAAACACCGGGATCTGCGGCAAAAGCCGGGTGCGACAGACCCGCCGGCAGGGCGGATGCAAGGGCGATGGCGGCGGCGGCCGTCAGCAGACGGCGGCGCAGCCGGTCGAAGCGCAGGGTCATCCGGTCTCTCCTCCCTGTGGTGCCGGGGATCTCTTGATGCAGGCGGATCCGCCGGCGGTGCGGATGCGAAATCTTCGGGGGCGGATCAGCCGCCCAGATAGGCGCGGCGCAGGGCATCGTCGGCGAGGAGAGCCTCGGCCGGGCCCTGGACCGCGAGACTGCCGGTTTCCAGTACATAGCCGCGATCGGCGAGATCGAGCGCCAGTTCGGCATCCTGTTCCACGATCAGCATGGTGACGCCTTCGTCGCGGGCGATGTCGGCAAGCGCGTCGAAGATCACCGCCTTGATCACCGGCGCGACCCCCATCGAGGGCTCGTCGAGCATCAGAAGACGGGGCTGCGACATCAGCCCCCGGGCCACGGCGAGCATCTGCTGTTCGCCGCCCGAGAGCGTGCCGGCCTGCTGGTCCATGCGCTCGGCGAGCCGGGGGAAATAGGTGCAGGCCCGATCGATGCCCAGCGCGGTGGCGGCGCGATCGCGGGTCCAGCCGCCCACGATCAGGTTCTCGCGCACGCTCAACCCCGGAAACACCATCCGGCCCTGGGGGATATGAGAGATGCCCCGGGCAACCAGCCCTTCCGCCGCCTTTGCCGTGATGTCGTCGCCATCGAAGACAATCCGGCCGTCTACCGGCTTCAGCAGGCCCGACAGGCAGCGCAGCAGCGTGGTCTTGCCGGCACCGTTGGCGCCGAGCACGGCCACCACCTCGCCCGGCATGAGCGACAGATCGACACCATGGAGAGCGCGGATTGCGCCATAGGCGGCGACCAGGCCCGAGACCTCCAGAATGGGTGTATCAGCCATGGGCCATCTCCTTCGCCACGCCATTCCGGCGGCGCTCGCGCCGGGGAACGGCATTCGCGTCGCGATTGCCCAGATAGGCTGCAATGACGGCGTCGTGGCGCTCGATTTCAGAGGGAGTGCCGGCGGCGAGGAAGCGGCCCTGTTCCATGACCGTGATCCGATCGGACACCCGCATGACCAGCGACATGTTGTGCTCGATCAACAGGATGGTCAGGCCATGGCGATCGCGCAGCCGCAGCAGCAGATCGCCGAGTGTACGGGCCTCGGCCTGGTTCATACCCGCGGCGGGCTCGTCCAGCAGCAGCAGCGTCGGATCCAGCGCCAGGGCGCGGGCGAGTTCGGCAAGCTTCTGCCGGCCATAGGGCAGATCGCCCACGATCGCCTCGGCATCACCGCCAAGGCCGACCTCGTCGATCAGGCCCAGGGCATGATCGCGTTCCCGTGTCGCTTCGCGGCGTTCCGAGGGCAGGCGCAGCATGGCCGGCAGAATGCCCGCCGACATTGCCTGGTCACGGCCGATCAGTACATTGTCGAGGACGCTCAGTTCCGAGAACAGCTCAAGATTCTGGAAGGTGCGGGCAATGCCGAGCCGGGCGACCCGATGAGATTTCAGGCCCAGAAGTTCCTGGCCGTCGAAACGGATGCTGCCACGTGCGGCATCGTAGAACCGGCTGATGCAGTTCAGCACGGTGGTTTTGCCGGCACCATTGGGGCCGATCAGGGCATGAATTTCACCCTGGTGGACGGTGACGTCGATGCCGTCCACCGCCTTCAGGCCCCCGAATGAGATGGCGAGGTCGCGGATCGTGAGCAGCCCGGATGCGGCGGTCATGGGCGGTGCCTCCGGAACAGCGTGTGGCCGAGGCCGGAAAGGCCGCCGGGCAGGAACATCAGCGACAGGATCATGGCGAGGCCATAGACCGACCGCTGGACCTGATCGAGCCCCAGATAGGTCAGGCATTGCGGTACCGCGATCACGAAGGCAGCGCCGAGGATCGAGCCGCGGATCGAGCCCAGACCGCCCACGATCACCATCGAGACGAAGCTGATGGACACCATCAGGTCGAAGGTGGACGGGTCGATGAAGCGGATCAGCGGACCGTAGAGCGCACCGGCAATCCCGCAATAGAACGAGGAGAGCGCAAAGGCGACGATCTTGAGACGGGCGGTATCGAGCCCCATGATCCGCGCGGCGGATTCGCTGCCCTTGACGGCTTTCAGCGCGCGTCCCCAGCGGCTGGCGCCGAAATTCGCCCCCATCCACATCAGCACCGCGACCACTGCAAGCAGCATCCAGTAGGTGCCGGCACCGCCGAGTTCCAGGCCGAAGAGATCCGGTGCGGCGACGCCCATGCCGTTCTCGCCGCCGGTCAGCTCGCCGCCCGATTTGGCGATCTCGGCGAAGATCATCACGAAGCCGAGCGTCGCCATGGCGAGGAAGACCTCTTCCAGGCGCAGCAGCGGAATGGCGAGCAGCAGGCCCACGACCATCGCGACGAGGCCCGCCGCAAGCGCTGCGATCAGCAGGGTGACACCGTATTCGCCGGTCAGGATGGCGGCCCCGTAGGCGCCGATGCCGAAGAACACGGCACCTGCCAGCGAGATGAGGTTCGTGTAGCCGGTGAGCAGGTTTGTGCCGAAGGCCGCCAGTACATAGACCAGCACCAGGCTGGCGATGAACAGGAAATAGCCGCCGAGCATGAAGGGCAACGCCAGCAGAACGGCGATGCCGAGCCCGGTGAGGGCAAGGCGGCCGGAGCGGCTGCGCGTGGCGGGCAGATCGAGGCTCATGGTCATCGGTTCCCTCCGCCTCAGATCTTCTTGGTCGCGTGACGGCCGAGCAGGCCGGAGGGCTTGACGATCAGGATCGCGAGCATGACCAGGAAGGGCATGAATTCCTTGAACGCCGAGTCGACATAGGCGCCCGTGAGATTCGCGGTCAGCCCGACGATGGCGCCGCCGATGAGGGCGCCCGGCATCGAGGTCAACCCGCCCAGAACCGCGGCGGCGAAGGCGAAGTGCAGGGCCTGCTGCATCATGGTGAAATGCAGGAAGGTGAGTGGTGCGATCAGCAGGCCGGCCACGGCGCCGACCATGTAGGACAGCATCCATGCCAGGCCGTGCATGCGCGCCACGGGGACGCCCTGCAGCCGGGCGGCGGTCTCGTTGCTCATGGCGGCCTGCATGGCGATCCCGGTGCGGGCATAGCGGAAGAAGGCGAAGAGCGCCGCCGACAGGACCAGACAGGTGGCGATGATCCCGAGATCGGCGAGACTGACCGCCACACCGCCGATCAGGATCGGCGCTTGCGAGAACGGGCCGGCCATGTCGTGGGGGTCCTTGCCCCAGATCCACACCGCCACGTCGCCCAGGATCAGATAGAGGCCGAGGGTTGCGATCGCATTGGCGAGCAGCGGCTTGCCGATGAAGCGGCCGATCAGCACCACCTCGATCGCGAGGCCGATCAGGGCAGCGGCAGCGATGGTCAGGATGGCCGCCAGCCAGTAGGGCACGCCGGCTTCGAGCAGGGTCCAGGCGATGAAGGCTGAGATCATCACGCCTTCGCCATGGGCGAAATTAATCACGCCGGTTGCCCGATACACCAGGACGATACCGAGGGCGACAAGGCCGTAGATGGCACCGAGCGCGATGCCGCTGACCGCCATTTGCGCGAGCATGGGCCTCAGCCTCCGGCGCGGGCGCGATCGGCATCGACCGCGCGCTTGAGATATGGCACCAGCCCACCCGCTTCGAGCATCGCCCGGTCTGCGACGGACAACGGCTCGAACGGCTTCTCCCAGCCCCTGGTCAGGTTGCGGACACAGCCCGCCTGCCAGTCGACCTCCAGACTGTCGAAACGGTCGGTGGCGGCAGAGACGCCGGGGCAGGGGATCAGCGGGAAGCCCATGCTGATCTCACCCCGCCAGAAGCCGGGCGAGAAACCGTCGGCGATCACGCCCGTGACACCCAGATGGCGCATGGCGCGCATCGCCGGATAGTGCGGATGGCCGTAGCCGAAATTGTCGGCGCCGACCAGCAGGTCGCCGGCCTGTACCTTCTGCGGAAAGCCCGGCTCGTCATCCTTCATCACCAGCGCGGCCAGCGCGTCGATATCGGTGATCTTGATGTTCTCGACCCCGATGATGCGGTCGATGTCGTAGTCGTCCTCGCGGAACACCCAGACGGCGCGACCGCGGAGATCGGGCAGCGACATGGGCTGCACTCCTGAATGGGAAAGATGGCGGGGAAGGGCGGGAGAGGTGCGGCCTGAGATGCGCGGCCTGAGACGGCCCGGCCGCCTGTCAGAGATAGCGGCGGGGATCCGCGATCCTGCCTTCGATGGCGGCAGCCGCCACGGCTGCGGCATTGCACAGGAAGATCTCGGATTTCGGGTGGCCCATGCGGCCCGGCACGTTGAGCGTGCCAGTGGAAACCGCCCGCTGACCCTCGGCCATGGTCGCGATCCGGCCGAAACAGTAGTCGCAGGACGGGCTGCTGACGAAGGCCCCCGCCTCGACCAGGGTCGTGATCAGCCCTTCCGCCGCGGCCTGGGCCATCAGCGCCCGGCTGGTGGGCACGACATGCAGTGCGAAGCCCGGGGCGACCTGGCGGCCCTTCAGCACCTGGGCTGCCGCGCGCAGATCTTCGATCCGGCCACTGGCACAGCTGCCGAGATAGCCGGCCTGGACTTCGGTCCCGATCACCTCTGAAAGATCGCGGGTGTTGGACGGGGTGGGCGGCAGCACCACCACCGGCTCCAGCGCCGAAAGATCGATGGTGTGCCGCGCGGCATAGACGGCATCCTCGTCGCTGAATACCGGATCGAGCGCGAGCCTGGGCCGCTCGCCCAGCCAGTCCACTGTTTTCTCGTCCGGCATCATCACCGCGGTGGTGGCGCCGGTGAACATGGCGAGACCGCAGATGGTCTGCCGGCTTTCGATGCTCATCTCCGCAACCGCCGGCCCGCCCAGCTCCAGCACCCTGAAGGCGGCGAATTTGGGGCCGAGTGCGCGGACCAGATGATGGAAGACATCACGAGCCATCACCCCCGGCCGGAGCGAACCGGTGAGATCGATCCGCACCGTCTCAGGCACCCTGATCGAGATGGCAGGCCGGACGAAAGCCTCCAGGAGGTTGCGGCGCAACCCGATCGCGAGCGAACCGAAGGCGCCGAGCTGGCTGACATGGCCGTCGAAATGAACCGCGAAACCGCCCGGCACCGCATAGCCGACCTCGGCTGAGACCTGATGGCCGATGCCGTGGCGTTCGTAAAGCGCGACGCCCTGTTCGGCGCACCAGGCGCGGGTCATCTGATGAAGCTCTTCTTCTTTCGGCGTTGCCGTCGGAACCATGTGGTCGATGAAGATGGCGAAGCGGGAGGCATCGTCGACATGCTGAATACCGAAATCATCCCGCATCTGACGGAAGATGACATCGGTATATCCAGGAAAATCATATGCAATCACGAAATCGGGTCGGGCCTCGATTTCATCTCCGGCCCGGACATGGCCGCGACCGGATGTCCGCGCGAGAATCTTCTCCGCGAGCGTGTAGCCCATGACTTGTCGTCCTCCCGCCATGCCACCGGATTTCATGCGCCGGTGATCATCTTGACTTGTATGGATCCTGCGCGGCGACAGCGTATGTGTCAACATACAAATCATAGTTCATCTGATGAACCGTTTGAGGATCATTCCGTGAACCACCCCGGAATCCTGAATTGCTTGATCCGGATCAAGGTCGGAGGGAGCATCGGAGAGGACATTGTGCGTAGCAGCAACGAAGGGCCCGCAAAGGGCCTCAGGCTCAGCAGGAGGTTCCGACCCCATGAGCGGTCCGGGCGTGATCACCGCCGTACGCGGCGCAGTGCTCGATATCCGTTTTCCCGCGGGCGATCTGCCCGTCATCGGCCATGTGCTCCAGGTCCGTGACGGCGATGCGTCGGAAATCGTGGCCGAGGTTCAGTCCCATCTGGATCGCGAACATGTCCGCGCCATCGCCTTGATGCCGACCGGCGGCCTGCGCCGGGGGGCGGCAGCGATTGCAACCGGGGCGCCGGTGATGGTGCCGGTGGGGGACGCCGTGCTTGGCCGATTGCTGGATGCGACCGGGCGCATCGGCGACAAGGGCGCGCCTCTACCTGCCGACGTGCCTCGGGCGCCGATCCTGCAGGCCGCACCGGCGCTGGCCGATCAGACTGCCGCCACCGATGTCTTCGAGACCGGAATCAAGGTCATCGATCTGCTGACCCCGCTTGCCCATGGCGGCAAGGCGGCCATGTTCGGCGGCGCCGGTGTCGGCAAGACCGTCCTGGTCATGGAGCTCATTCAGGCCATGGTGTCGGGCTATCAGGGCATCTCGGTCTTCGCCGGCATCGGCGAGAGATCCCGCGAAGGGCATGAATTGCTGCTCGACATGCGCAATTCGGGCGTTCTGGCACGGACCGTCCTGGTCTTCGGACAGATGAACGAGCCGCCCGGCGCGCGCTGGCGGGTGCCGATGACCGCCCTTGCTGTGGCCGAACATTTCCGCGACCAGCGCGGCCGCAATGTGCTGCTGCTGATGGACAATGTTTTCCGCTTCGTGCAGGCCGGCATGGAGGTCTCGGGACTTCTGGGCCGGCTGCCGTCACGCGTCGGCTATCAGCCGACGCTGGCGAGCGAGGTCGCAGCGCTTCAGGAACGCATCGCCTCGGTCGGCGGGGCGGCGGTGACGGCGATCGAGGCGGTCTATGTGCCCGCCGATGATTTCACCGATCCGGCGGTGACTGCAATCGCCGGCCATATGGACAGTCTCGTCGTGCTGTCGCGGTCGATGGCGGCCGAGGGCATGTATCCGGCGATCGATCCGATCGCTTCGTCCTCCACTCTGCTCGACCCGCTGATCGTGGGCGAAACCCATGCCCGCACGGCCGAAGAGGTGCGGCGGACGATCGAGCATTACCGGGAACTCCAGGACGTGATTTCGCTTCTGGGCCTGGAAGAGCTGGGTGCCGAGGACCGGCGCCTCGCCGAACGGGCCCGACGCCTGCAGCGCTTCCTCACCCAGCCGTTCAAGGTGACGGAGGCCTTCACCGGCACGCCCGGCCGGTCGGTGAAGCTGGCCGATACCATCGCGGGCTGCCGCGCGATTCTGGATGGCAGATGCGACGACTGGCCGGAAGACACGCTCTACATGATCGGGGACCTGGAGGAAGGCCGTCAGCGTTTTGAAGCCCGGCGTCAGGACGATCAGCGTCGGGGTGCGGCAGCATGAGCGAGCGGCGCCTGCATCTGGTGATCGCGACACCTGCGACCGTCGTCCGCGATCTGGACGACGTGGTGTCGGTGCGGGCCGAGGACGCCAGCGGCGGCTTCGGCATTCTTCCCGGCCATGCCGATTTTCTGACAGTGCTCGATGCCTCGGTGATCGGCTGGACGCGGGCCGGCGGCCATGCGGAATATGGCGTTGTCTCGGGTGGCGTGCTCAGGGTCGAGGGCGGGCGCCGGATCTCGCTGGCGGCGCGCAGCGTGGTGACCGGAAGCGACCCGGAACGGCTGAAGGCGGAGATCGTCGCCGCCCGCGAAGCACTCGACGATGCCGACCGCAAGGCACGTACCGCAGATGTCGGCATGCAGACCCGCGCCGTACGGCAGATGGTGCGCTATCTGCGTGACCGGCCCGAGGAGGCGACGCCATGACCGGGGAGGCGACGCTATGACCCCGCCGCGCGACCGTCGTCAGGACCAGCGGATGGAACAGGCCGCTGATCGAAAGGCAGCCCGCGAGGCGGCGAAACGCACGGATCGTGAGCCAGGCATCGGCCATCGGTTGGGTCAGATCGGCGTGCTCGGCTGGATGATCGTGACGCCGATGCTGCTCGGCCTGTTCCTGGGGCGCTGGCTCGATCGTCTGGCCGGCACCGGCATCACCTTTGCCGCTGCCCTGCTGATGGTGGGGGTGGCACTTGGATTCTGGTCGGCCTGGAAGTGGATGCATCGCCCATGAACGCCTTCCCCATCGGCACTCTTTCGGCCCTGGCCTCCGATCTGCCGGCCCTTGTCCTGGCGCTTGCGGCAGGGCTGATCGCCGGGGGCGGGTTTTTCCTGCTGCTCCGGCGCAATACCGGCCTGTTTGCCACGGGCCGCATCGGTCTTGCCGTTACCATGCAGATCGCACGCTTCACCGTTCTGGTTCCGGTTCTGGTCCTGGCCGCCCGCGAGGGCGCGGGGCCGTTGCTCGCCGCAGCGCTCGGCGTCGTGATCGCGCGACGCATGGTCGTCGGTCGGGCGCGCCGTCAGTCTGTCGCCATGCTTCCCGACGGGGGGCGGTCATCGTGATCGGCTCACCGCTCGAAACCCCGATCGCGTTCCATCTGGGGCCGGTCCCGATCGCAACGCCGGTGCTGGTCACCTGGGGCATCATGATTCTGCTCACCGGCGGTTCCTGGATGCTGACCCGGCGGCTGGAACTGCTGCCCGGCCGCATGCAGGCCGCGCTCGAATTTGTGGTTGACGCCATCGACGGCCAGATCCGCGAGACCATGCGGGTCGAGCCTGCGCGTTTTCGCGCACTCATCGGTACGCTGCTGGTATTCATCCTGACCGCCAACTGGTCGTCGCTGGTGCCGGGGGTCGAACCGCCCACCGCTCATATCGAGACCGATGCGGCCCTTGCCGGGATCGTCGCCGTGTCGGTCATCGTCTTCGGCATCCGGGCCCAGGGATTGCGCGGCTATCTGAAGACCTTTGCCGAACCCAGCCTGGTGATGGTGCCGCTCAACCTGGTCGAGCAGATCACCCGTACCTTCTCCCTGGTCATCCGTCTGTTCGGCAATGTCATGAGCGGCGTGTTTGTCATCGGGATCGTGCTGTCGCTCGCAGGACTTCTGGTACCGATCCCGTTGATGGCGCTCGACCTGCTGACCGGAGCGGTGCAGGCCTACATCTTCGCCGTGCTCGCCATGGTGTTCATCGCCTCCGGGCTGGAGGGCGAGGGTGGTTCACCGTCGTCACCTGGCCAGACCTCCACCATTTCCTCCTCCCCTGACCGCGGACCTGCATCATGACCAACTGGATCGAGATCGTCAGCATCCTCGCCGCCGCGATGGCGGTGTCCTTCGGCGCCATCGGCCCGGCGCTCGGCGAAGGCCGGGCGGTGGCGGCCGCGATGGATGCCATCGCCCGCCAACCCGAGGCGGCACCCACCCTGTCGCGCACGCTGTTCGTCGGCCTGGCCATGATCGAGACCATGGCGATCTACTGTCTGGTGATCGCGCTGCTGGTGCTGTTCGCCAATCCCTTCGTCGGCTGATCGGCCCGTCGCGATGCATATCGACTGGTGGACGCTCGGCATCCAGGCGGTCAACGTCCTGGTCCTGATCTGGCTGCTCAGCCGCTTCCTGTTCAAGCCGGTCGCCGCAATGATCGACCGGCGCCAGCAGGCGGCCAGGGCAATCCTCGACGAGGCCGATGCCGCGCGGCAGGCGGCCCTTGCCGAACGGGCGACCGCAGCCTCTGAGCACGCGGCACTGAAGGCCGGTCATGCCGCTGCCGAGGCGGCGGCGGTCGCGGCGGCCGATCGGGCGGCGGCGGCCGTGCTGGACGCCGCTCGGGCCGAAGCCGCGCGGATCACGGCGCGGGCAGCCGAGGCGGCGGATCGCGCGGCTGCGGCGCGCACCGCCGAGGTCGAGGCGGCGGCCAGGACGCTGGCGGCGCGTATCGCCACCCGCCTGCTGGACCGCCTGCCGGTCGGGGCGCGTCTCGATGGTTTCATCGATGGTTTCGCCGACGCCCTGGATGGTCTGCCGGATGCGGTGAAACGGCGCTTCACCGACGAGGGGGAGACGCTGGTCCTGCTTGCAGCGGCAGAGGTGGATGCCGCCACCCAGGCAGATCTTGAGGCGGCCATCGGCCGTGTGCTTGGGGCAATCCCGCCACTTGAGATCAGAGTGGAGCCTGCGCTGATCGCAGGTTTCGAGGCCGCAGCCGATCACGCCGTGGTCACCAACAGTTTCCGCGCCGATCTGGCGCAGATTGCCCGGGAGTTCGCGCGCAATGACCGCCAGTGACCCGATCCGGGAGGCCGGCACCTGGCTGGCTGATGGCGAGGCCCGGCTCGACCGCGCCAGGATCGGCGCAGCTGCCGAATCCGTCGGTCGGGTGGAGCGCATGGGCGATGGCATCGCCCTGGTCTCCGGCCTGCCCGATATCCGGTTGATGGAACTGCTCGATATGGGCGAGGGGCGGCGCGCTTTTGCGTTGACCCTCGATACCGGCCGGATCGGCGCGGTGATGATGGATGATGGTGCCGGCATCGCCGCCGGAAGTCCGGTGCGCGGCACCGGGCAGGTGGTGACGGTGCCGGTGGGCCCGGGCCTGCTCGGCCGGGTGGTCGACCCGCTTGGTCGCCCCCTCGACGGCGGCGGGCCGGTGAAGGCGACGGAAACCCTGCCGGTCGAGCGTCCGGCACCGGCGATCATGGATCGCGATCTGGTGACCGAACCGGTCGAAACCGGGCTTCTGGTGGTGGATGCGCTCTTCGCACTCGGCCGTGGCCAGCGGGAGTTGATCGTGGGGGACCGTGCCACCGGCAAGACGGCGGTGGCCGTCGATACGATCATCAATCAGGCCCGTAGCGACATGATCTGTGTCTATGTCGCAGTGGGCCAGCGCGCCTCGGCCGTGCGGCGGGTGATCGATGCGGTGAAGCGCTTCGGTGCGCCGGAACGCACGGTCTTCGTGGTTGCCGGGGCAGGGGCTCCGGCAGGGTTGCAATGGATGGCACCCTTCGCCGGCATGACCATTGCCGAGGCGGTGCGTGATGCCGGTGGCCACGCGCTGATCGTGATCGACGACCTCACCCGTCATGCCGCGACCCATCGCGAGCTTGCACTGCTGACCCACGAGCCCCCCGGCCGTGAAGCCTATCCGGGCGACGTTTTCTATCTGCATTCGCGCCTGCTGGAACGGGCGGCGAAGCTGTCGCCGGAACTGGGGGGTGGTTCGTTGACCGCACTGCCGATTGCCGAGACCGATGCCGGCAATCTTTCGGCCTATATCCCGACCAACCTGATCTCGATCACCGACGGCCAGATCGTGCTCGATCGGGGCCTGTTTGCGGCGGATCAGCGCCCGGCGGTCGATGTCGGCCTCTCGGTCAGCCGGGTGGGCGGCAAGACCCAGACCGCAGCGCTCCGCGGAGCGGTCGGCCGGCTGCGTCTGGACTATGCCCAGTTTCTGGAGCTGGAGATGTTCACCCGCTTCGGGCGCATGACCGACACCCGGGTGCGCGACCGCATCCGTCGCGGCGAGGCGATCCGGGCCTGGCTGCGCCAGCCGCGCTATGCGGCACTTCGCCCGATCGACGAGATCGGGGTGCTGATCGGCCTGTCTGAAGGGGTGTTCGACGGCCTGTCGAAGGATCAGGTGGAAGCCATCCGACCCAGGCTGGCTGCGCATCTCGACGGCCATGCGCCCGGCGCTGCGCGGATCATTGCGGCGGGTGGCAAGCTCGACGATACGGCGCGGGCAGAGCTGGTCGCGGCCCTGAAGGATCTGGTGGGCCATGCAGTGGCACCCGCCGCCACGGGAACGAACGGATGAGTGGCAGGCTCCATGACGTCGAGGCGCGGATCGGCACGGTCCGCCAGCTGGAGGCGATCGTCACCGCCATGCGCGGTATCGCATCGGTTCGGGCGCGCGAGGCGCGGGAGCGGATCCAGGCGGTACGGGCGCATGCCGGCATCGTCGGGCGTGCAATCGGCGATGCTCTGGCGATGCAGTCCGGCCATGATGTCGGCACCGTCCTGCGGCGTGTGGTGCCGATGCGCACCGCCCTTCTGGTCGTCACCCCCGACCAGGGTTTTGTGGGGGGGCTGCCCGACCGATTGCTCGACCGTGCGATGGAGGTTGCCGGGTCAGGTCCGGTCGATCTGATGATCGTGGGTGATCGCGGCCTGATGCTGGCGGGGGTGCGTGGGCTCGATATCGCCTGGTCCGTGCCGATGTCCGCCCATGTGGACGACGTACCGGCCCTGGCCGATCATGTGGCCGGTGCCCTCTATGACCGTCTTGAGGCCGGACGGGTGCGGCAGCTGGCGGTTGTGCACGGCGCCCCCTCGGCCGGGGGAGAGGGCAATACCGTGGAGATCATCCACCGCCAGCTGGTGCCATTCGATTTCTCGCGTTTCCCGGTGACTGGCCGCCGATCGGCACCGCTGACCACTCTGCCGGCCGCCGATCTGCTTCACGGGCTGGCTGCGGAATACGTCTTTGCAGAACTCTGCGAGGTGCTGCTGCTCGCCTACGCGGCCGAGAACACCGCCCGCATGACTGCCATGATTGCGGCGAAGACGGGTATCGAGCGTCGGCGCGAGGATCTGACCAATCTCGCACGCCGGATCCATCAGGACGAGATCACCGACGAGATCATCGAACTGGCGACCGGCGGGATGGCGGTGGGGCGAAACGGCGCCTGAGCGCCGGCTCGCACAGGTTGCCTGCGCCCGGACCATCTTCTGCCGGGCCGCCTATGATCGTGAGGGGCTGTTCGCCGGCGTCGTTTCGACCTGACCCATCCAGGCGGTCACCCGCTCTTCCAGCCGGTCTACCTCGCGGTCGAATGCGCCGAGATCACGGACCCCGTCTTCCAGCCGGGTCTTCAGCCCGCGATAGGCGTCGCGCAGATCCTGCTGCTCCCGCGACAAGGTGCCGCCGTCATTGCCGTCGTCGCGAAGCTTGCCGGTCTGCATCTCAAGCATGGCGCCGACATCCTGAAGCTTCTTGGCGATCTGATCCTGGCTGCTGCTGGTATCCATGGTGACGGATCCTCCGTTTATTGCCCTGGACCCGTGATATCAGACAGCCTGGCGCCCGATGCCAGAAGGCGGCAGCAGATGTCGCGCGGAAGACGCAGGACCGCCACGTTCCGCTCACTGCCCCCGCCGCATGCCCATCGCCATCACGCCGGCCGCCGCGAAATTGCCCGCCATGGCCACCAGGATCGGCAGCAGATAGCTGCCTGACGCGTCGTAGATGTAGCCGGCAGCCGTGGGGCCGACCAGTGTGCCCACCGCCACGCAGGTGTAGAGAATGCCGATGATGCCGCTGACATTGCGACTGCCGAAGGCGTCCATCACGACCGAGGGCAGTACGGCCACCCAGCCGCCGTAGAACACGCCGTAGAGGAAGGCGAAAAGGCCGAGCGCCCACAGGCCGGAGAATCCGGCCCAGATGATCAGCGATGCACCCATGCCGACATACATGCAGACCAGCGTCGTCCGCCGCCCCAGCCGGTCGGCGATCCCGCCCAGCATGAAGCGGCCGGCCGTGCTGCCGATGCCGATCACGCCCAGCAGCAGCGCCGCGGTCGCCGGTGCCGTGCCGCGATCCATCGCATAGGGCACCAGATGGACGAAGGGCACAAAGACGCCGAAGGCCGAAATGGTGCCCGACAGATAGAGCTGGAAAAAGGCCGGCGAGCGCAAGGCTTGCGGAACCGACATGCCCGGCGCGGGGCCGCTTCCCTGAACCGTGACGGCAACCCCGCCATCCGGTGCCAGGCCGCGATGACGGGGATCGGCCTCAAGAAGCAGGGCCATGCCGGCACCGAAAACAATTGCCGCCACACCCATCACCATCCAGGCGGTGCGCCAGCCCAGGGCCTCGATCGCCAGCGACGCGGCCGGTGGAACCACCAGCGTGCCGACGCCGATGCCCGCCACGGCAAGACCGGAGGCGAAGGCACGCCGGCGGGTAAACCAGCGCTGGACGCAGGCGATCGCCGGAACATAGGAGCATCCGACCCCGAGACCGACCCCCAGCCCATAGGCGATATAGACCTGGGTCATGCTGGTCGCCTGCGCCGCCAGGACCATTCCCAGCCCCACGAAAACCATGCCGGCGAGGGTGATCGGCCGGGCGCCCCAGCGGTCGGCAATCGGACCGGTGATGAGGCCAAGGGCGAAGTACAGGAAGCCTGCCAGGGAGAAGATCAGAGAGACCTCGCCGCGGGAGGCACCGAACGTGCCCTGAAGCGGGTCGACGAATGCGCTGAAACTGTAAGCGGCTCCGAAGCCGATGAACATCACGGCGAAGGCTGCGGCCACCACGAACCAACCGTGAAAGACCGGGGATGTGGGCGATGTCGTGGTCATTGGATATCCGGACGCCTCAGTCTTGTTTTTTTGGGGAAGAGGGCAGGGGGCCGTCCGACCCGAAGGTCTTCTGCATACCCTGCGGTAGATTCCTGCCGAAGTCATCTTCTTCCGTCAGCGGCCACATGCTGCAACAATTATCGATCTTTGAAAAATAAGGAAGACGAATATGGAAAACTGTACCGGATCAATGGGGCAAAATGAGAACATAGTGATCCGATTTCATCAGCCCCATGCCATCAGAGAAAGGGGGTTCGGCCATACGGCGACGCCATGGCAGCTGGCTGTAATCGATCGTGAAGGAGACATTTGCCATGAACAGCAGCACCGAAGCCCGTGAACAGGCGCTGGAGGTGGCGGAACGGCTGTCGCCCATGGGGCCGGTCGTCGTGAAACGTATGTTCAGCGGGGCAGGGCTGTCCATCGATGGGGTAAATTTCGCCTTTGTCATCGGCGGTACCCTCTATTTCAGGGTGGGTGACCAGAGTCGCGCCGAATATGAAGCCATGGGCCTGGAGCCGTTCCGCTATGAAAGACCGGGGCGAATCGTCACTGTCGGGTCCTATTACGAGGCGCCGGACGAGGTCTTCGACGATGATGACGCGCTTCGCGACCGTGCAAGGACGGCATGGCAGGCTGCCCTGACGGCCGCACGCAAGAGGCCGGGAGGCAGGCCCCGCGCGTCCCGGCGCCGGAAGACGGCGTGAAGGGCAGATGACTGCGACGACCGGCCGCGCCCGGCTGCCATGAAGTTGCCACATCGCCGGGCTAGCATCCTGCACATGCCCATTCGTGCAGGAGCTGAACGGCATGGAGAAGACCGGGGTCGTCGACGCGCTCGGCCAGGTGCAGCTGTTGCTGCCGGCCTGGATCACCACCGCTCTTGCGGCAAATGACCGGCTGAAGCTGTATCTGAGCATCCTGCAGGCCGCCCGACACCGGGCGACCGGGCCTGGCGCCACCCCTGTGGACCTGACGCGCGAAGCGGCTGCCGCCGGCATCGACGGCGCCTGGGCGAGTGAGGCGGTCGCGACCGCCACCCCCGACGCCGACGGCGTGCATCTGCCGGATCTGCCCCGGCTGCGGCAGTTGCTGGTCCAGGACCTGAAGCTGATGGCCCGACCGCTGATCGACGGCGGGCATGACACAGCAGGGGCCTATGCCGGGCGGGTCACAAGCTGGGCAGCCCGGCTGGACGGGATGGAGGGGAACCGGCTGGAAGACGACATGCTGACCGCGCTGACCGCCGGTCGCGACACCGCCCCCGACGGCTTCCATCCGCTGGTGATGGACCTGCACAAAAGCCTGAACCGTCTGGCGACGGAGCTGGCAGACGAGCAGATCGATGGTGCCCATGTCTGGGCCATTGCCGATGCCGACCGGCCGAGGATCGCAGCCTTCATGCGCGGCATCAACCGTACCCGGCCGCTCAAATTCGATCACCCGGGACTGGAGACCGCCGCCACCCGCGACGGCGCGCGCCTGTTGATCCAGAACGATATCGGCACCAATGACGCCCATGTCCTGGTGGTCCAGGTTCAGGACCTGCGGATCACGCTGACCTATTCCGATCTCCACCGGCAGCGTTTCGCCTTCTTCCAGGGCATGCTGAGTGCAATCGGCGCCCTGTGGTCGGACAGCGAAAGCCGCCGGACCCGCGGGCTCAATGCCGGAGAGGCCTATCACGTCGGCACCGCAGTTTTCGACTGTGCCGACGAGGCGGCGCTGCTTGGCGCACTGGAAGGGCTGGCCGCGCGGATCGTGTTCCTGATCGACTGGAACCGGGCACGCAAGCGGCTGGCCCCCTTCGTCTCGAAGCTCGACGCGATCGCCGTCCTCACCGAGGCGGCGACGCGCGAGGCGGGGCACATGGCCTGGCTGGTTGCGGGCGGGCCCGATCTGGTCCATGGCGCAATGCAGGCTGTCGGACCCGAGTATTTCCGCATCGGCGACCGCCTCGACGACATCATGGGACGCACGGCCGCGATGGCCTTTCTGGTTGAGCTGATGGTTCGGGCGAAGGATGCGCTGCTGCGCAACCAGCCGGCCGGCGTGGTGGCGGATGACGCCAGGGTGATGCTGCTGGCTCACCTTCGCCACCAGGTCAGCGAATTCGAGGCGCTGGCCGACCATGCCGGCTTCTGCCACGCCCTTGCCGAAGGTGTCCGGGACGGGCTGATCCATGGCCTGGAGCACGACGCGGCCGCCGCGACCGCTTTTGCCGATCGTGCCAAGACCTGGGAACGACAGGCCGACGAACTGGTCATGCGCCTGCGCGAACAGGCAGGCCGCCAGCCCCATCGCCTGCCGATGCTGCGGCTCATAGAGCGGGCCGACGATGTCGCCGACGCCCTGGAAGAGGGGGCCTTCCTGCTGTCGGTCATCGCCGAAGGGCATGACCGGGGCTGGACGCCGGAGGTCCGCGACGTGCTGCGGCGGCTGGCAGAGACAACATTGACCGCCGCCCAGGATCACGTCCGTGCCCTGGCCATCGCACGCAGCCTGGGCCCTGACGGCACGGCTGACGATCATGAGGAACTGGTGGCGGTTCTGTGGCGGATCGTCGGTGCCGAACGCGCCGCCGATCAGCTGTTGCGCGACGTCCGCCGCGTCCTTGCCCGCCACCTGACCGACGCGGCGACACTCAACCTCGCCACCGATTTCGCCGCTGCCCTGGAACTCGCGACCGATGCCCTGCTGATCACCGGCTACGGGCTGCGCGATCTGGCCTTCAGCCGTATGGGAGCCGGAGCATGAAGAACCGGAGCATGAGGCACGAGAGCATGGCCGGGCTTTCCACTTCCATCCCCGTCATTCAGCCGGGGGCCGCCCTTGCCGAAGATGCGAGCGCAGCCAGCCTGGGCAACAAAGCCTTCAATCTGGCCCGGATGGCGGCGCTGGGCCTGCCGGTTCCCCCTGGCTTCGTGATCGGCACGGCCTGGTGTGCCCGTGCGGATGAAGTCGGGCCAGCCCTGTGGCGACCGGCGCTCACCCGGCTGGAAGAGGCGACGGGCCGCAGGCTGGGCGATCCGCGCCGGCCGCTACTGCTTTCCGTGCGCTCCGGTGCGCCGGTATCGATGCCGGGCATGATGGAAACCCTGCTCAACATCGGACTGTCGGACGCGACCGTCGACGGCATGCTCAGGCTGACCGGGCATCCGCGGCTCGTCTGGGACGCCTATCGTCGGCTGGTTGCGGGCTTTGGGGAAGTGGTGGCGGGTATCGATCCCTCCGTCTTCGATGCCGATCTGGATGCGATCCGCGGTAGCGTGCCCGAGCGGGCGCTTGATTTCGACGCCCTGCGCCGGCTGACCCGCCGGCACCTCGACACTTATGCCCGGGCTGCCGGCACGGCCTTCCCACAGGATCCCGCCGATCAGCTTCAGGCGGCGATCCAGGCCGTGTTCCGATCGTGGCAGGCGCCCAAGGCACAGTCGTGGCGGGCGCTGCATGCGATCGCCGACAGCATGGGCACGGCGGTGACCGTGCAACAGATGGTGTTCGGCAATGCCGGCGGATTGTCGGGTGCCGGCGTCGGCTTCACCCGAGACCCCACCACCGGCATGCGGGGTCTCTGGGTCGATTTCCTGTTCAATGCGCAGGGCGAGGATGTCGTTGCCGGGCGCCGCTCGGCCGAGGGCCACGAGGCGCTGTCTGCTGCGGCACCGCATCTCTGGGCGGAACTCGTGGCCGCGGCTGCCCGGCTGGAACAGGCCTTCGGCGACATGCAGGACATCGAGTTCACCATCGAGGATGGCCGCCTGTTCCTGCTCCAGACCCGGGACGGCAAGCGTACGCCGCTTGCCGCGGCGCGCATCGCGCTCGACCTTCTGGACGAGGGGCTGATCGATACCCGCACCGCCCGCGACCGACTGCGGTCTCTCGATCGGGCGAGCCTCGCCGAGCGGGTGATCGCCACGGCCGACGGAGTGGCGGCGGAACCAATCGCCCGTGCCGCCAGCGCGTCGGCCGGTGTGGCGAGCGGACCGATCGCGCTCGACGAAACCCAGGTCGAGGCCGCCCGCGCCCGCGGCGACATCCCGATCCTGGTGCGCCGCGACGCCGAGACCAGAGACGTGGCAGCGCTCGATCGTGCTGCCGGGCTGCTCACCATGCGCGGCGCCCGAACCTCGCATGCGGCCGTGGTGGCACGGCAGTTGGGCAAGGTCTGTCTGGTCGGCTGTGGTGAGTTGATGATCGACGAGGCGTCGGGACGGGTCGTGATCGGCGGCCGGGTCTTCGGCACCGGCAGCCTGATCACGCTGGATGGCAATACCGGCGCAGTTCATGCCGGGGCTGTAGAGGTGGTGACCCGCGAGCCCGAAGATCTCCTGGCCCGCATCGCCACGACCCTAGCCGCGGACTGAACTCAGGCGGGCGAGGCGTTCGAAGCCGAGGTCTGTGGTGATGGCGAGCAGTCCGACCAGGATTGCCCCCTGGACCACATAGGCCGGGTTGGAGCCCGACAGCCCCTCGATGATCGGTGAGCCCAGACTGACGGCGCCGACGGTCGAGCCGATCGTGGCCGTACCGATGTTAATGATCACCGCCGTCCGGATCCCCGCCAGCATCACCGGGAAGGCAAGCGGCAGCTCGATGCGGAGCAGGCGGCCGGTCGGGCCGAAACCGGCACCGTCGGCAGCTTCCTTCAATGCCGGCGGCAGGGCGCGGAGGCCGGCTGCCGTGGTCTCGACCACCGGCAGCACACCGTAACAGGCAAGCGCAATCAGCGTCGGCAGCGGACCATAGCCCACCGCCGGCACGGCCAGGGCAAGCACGGCAACCGGCGGAAAGGTCTGCCCCACCGCCGTCGCCATGTCGACCAGGCGGGCGAAATCACGGCCGGCGGGCCGGGTGACGAAAATGCCGACGGCGATGCCGACCAGGCAGATGATCACACTCGAGGCCGCCACCAGCCCGACATGCGAGAGCATCAGTGTCAGGAAATCGGTCCGGGTGTAGATCGGCCGGGGCAGGTCGGGATAGAGCGCCCGGAACAGGGGTTCGGCCGCCGGCATGGCGAGCGTCGCGATCACCAGCGCCGCAGCGGCCCAGAGCAGCGGGTCGCGCCAGAGCGGGCGGCCCGGGCGACCGAGGGGCGGGGTGCCGGCAAGGCTCATCCTGCCACCAGCCCGCCCAGGGTCACCACCCCGAGCTTCCGACCGGACGCATCGGCCACCGCCAGCCGCTCCGCCCTGGCAGCCACCATGGCGCCCAGCGCCAGATCCAGTGGCATCTCCGGATGCAGGACCGGCCCGTCGGGGACATCGGCGCCGGCCTCGATCCGCTCGGCGACGGTTCGGGTGCGGAGCATGCGGAGGCCGGCGAGCGGGCCGCCGACGAATTCCCGCACGAAATCATCCGCCGGCCGGGCAAGCAGGGCGGCCGGGCGATCGATCTGCACCAGCCGGCCATCGCGCAGGATGGCGATGCGATGGGCGAGGCGAATGGCCTCGTCGACATCATGGGTGACAATCACGATCGTCTTGCCCGTGGCGGCCTGGATGCGTTGCAGCTCGGTCTGGATCTCGTCCCGGGTGACGGGGTCGAGCGCACCGAAGGGCTCGTCCATCAGCAGAACCTCGGGATCGGCGGCCAGCGCGCGGGCAACACCCACACGCTGCTGCTGGCCGCCTGAGAGTTCATGCGGATGACGGCCACCGAACTCCGCCGGGTCCAGCCCGACCAGATCGAGGAGCTCATCGACCCGCGCCCGAATCCGATCCCTCGGCCAGCCGAGCAGTACCGGCACGGTTGCGACGTTGCGCGCCACCGTCCAGTGCGGAAACAACCCGATCGACTGGATGACATAGCCGATGCGGCGGCGCAGCGCGACGGGCTCCAGCCCGGCGATATCGGTGCGACCGAGCGTGATCCGGCCGGCATCGGGCTCGATCAGCCGGTTGACCAGGCGCAGCGTGGTGGACTTGCCCGAACCCGAGGGCCCGACCAGCGCGCAGATCTCCCCCTCGGGTACGGTGAAGGAGAGATCTTCAACCGCGGCCCGGCTGCCGTGGAATTTGCTCACCCTTTCGAAGACGATCATGCTCATGATGTGCGGGCTCCGGTCAGGCGGGTGGCGAGCCAGGCCGAGGCAGCGCGCAGCACCACATCGGCAGCGAGGGCGAGGGCGATGGCCGTAAGCGCGCCCAACAGAACCAGATCGGTCGCGGTCTGGCCCAGCCCCTGAAAGACGAAGGCGCCAAGCCCGCCGGCGCCGATCAGCGCCGCGACCACCGCAAGGCCGATCGTCTGAACCAGCACGATTCTGAGCCCCGCAAGCAGCACCGGCAGGGCCAGCGGCAGCGAGACCTGAACCAGGATCTGACGGTCGGAGAGCCCCATGCCGCGGGCCGCCTCGATCGCCGCTTCCGGCACCGAGGCGAAGCCGGCCACCACGCCACGCGCGGTCGGCAGCAGGGCGTAGAGGGCGAGGGCGATCACCGCCGGTGCAATCCCGATTCCCGATACGCCCGCGGCCTTGAGCGCAGGGAAGGTCGTGGCGAGGCTGGTCAGCGGCCCGATCAGCAAGGCGAACAGCGCGATCGAGGGCACGGTCTGGAGCAGGTTGAGCACGCCGAAGATCAGCGGTGCCGCCCCTTGCCGGGCCCGCGCCCAGAGGCCGAGGGCAGCGCCCAGCGGCAGCGCGATCGCCAGCGCCAGTGCCACCAGGTGCAGATGACGCAGGATCTCGATACCGAACCGGTCGCGGCGGGCCATGTATTCGCGCATCAGCGACAGATCGTCGAGCCGGCCCGAGGCAATCACCGCCCAGATCAGACCGAGCAGGACCACCACGCCGAGCGGCCCTATCACCGGCCCGGGCTTGAACCGGGCCACCGCATCGATCAGCACCAGAAGGGCGGCTGCGGCCAGAATCCAGAAGCCGGCACCGAAAGAGGTACGGGCGGCGGTGCCGCGTTCAGCCAGGCCGGTGGCGATGTCGCCTGCGGCAAAGAGCAGACCGAAGAACAGCAGGCCCGCAAGTGCGGCGGCGATGAGATCGGCGCCGCGCCCGGGGCGGATCAACGCGGCGGCCCCCAGCCCTGCCAGGATCAGCACCAGGATCGTGAATTCGGCCCCGGGCAGGGCGTCGACGGCGGCCACGGCACGGCCGGAGAGGATACGGTTGGGGGCGACGGTCACGAAGCCCGCGAAAGCGGTCGCCGCCGCCATCGCCATCACCAGAACCGCAAGCAGCCGGTTGCCGCGCGGAGAGGGGCGCCCCGCGGGCGCCGCCTCGTCGTCGACGGCATCCAGGCCGTCGAGCGTGCTCACTTCAGCAGCCCTGCCTTCTTCAGATGGGCTTCGGCGACGGCCCGCGGATCCTGCCCCTCGATCTGGACGCTGGCGTTCAGCGCCTGCAGGGTTTCGAGGTCGAGGGTCTGGAAGGCCGGCTCCAGCAGGCCCTCGATATCGGGATGCGCCTTCAGCACCGCACCGCGGATCACCGGGGCAGGCTCGTAGACCGCCTGGACGCCCTTGGTGTCTTCCATGACCTTCAGCCCGACCGCGGCAATGGCGCCGTCGGTGCCGTAGACCATGGCCGAATTGACACCCGACGTGCCTTCGGCCGCCGCCTTGATGGTGGCGGCGGTGTCACCGCCCGAGAGCACCAGCAGCTGATCGGCCGAGAGCCTGAACCCATAGGCCTCCTGGAAGGCGGGCAGGGCAGCCGGGCTTTCGACGAACTCGGCCGAGCCTGCGAGCTTCACGTCACCGCCGCCGGCAACCCATTTGCCGAAATCATCCAGCGTGGCGAGCTTCTGCGCCTCGGCCACATCGCCGCGCACCGCGATCGCCCAGGTGTTGTTGGCCGGCGCCGGCTTCAGCCAGACCAGATCATTGGCCCCGGCATCCAGCTCTTTCGCCTTGGCATAGGCGGTATCGGCCTTCTTCCAGGCCGGATCGGCATCGATGTTGAAGAAGAAGCCGGCATTGCCGGTATATTCCGGATAGATGTCGATCTCGCCCGCCAGCAGCGCCTCGCGCACGATCTTAGTGGGGCCGAGAGAGATACGGTCGTCGACCGTATAGCCGGCATTCTCCAGCACCAGGCGGATCACATTGCCGAGCACCGCACCTTCGGTGTCGATCTTGGAGCCGACGGTGATGGCGTCGGCGGCACGGGCCGGGCCCGTCACGACGGCCGCGGTGCCGAAGGCGAGCGTGGCGGCGAGGGTGAGAAGGCCCGCACGGCGGAACAAGGTGCGGCGATCGATGGTCGGCATGGAGCGGCGTCCCCCATTGGTTCCTGACAAGACGGGGGCGGGCCTCTGCCACGCCACCCCGGAACGTCTGCGACGTCTGTCTCTTTTCCGATGCCGGTGTCCCGTCGATGGGGGCACCAGCGCGACGCGAACAACGGCAGCGGCGCCGTTCTCGTTCCGTCCATCCTAGCAGCCGTTTCCGCGCTTGCCGAACCCGAAGGGCTGAAATTCGCGCTGGACAGGCGGCCAACTGACAGAATGCCGTCAGGAGGCTGCACACCGGATCCGGCTTTTCACCGCCGCCTGCCCCTCAGATCCCCGCAAGCAGCGCGGCCAAGGCGACAGCCGCGGGCAAGGCCTGAATGAACAGGATCTTACGGCTCGCCGTTGCCGCGCCGTAGAGCCCGGCCACCACGACGCAGGCCAGAAAGAAAACAAGGAAGGCGAAACCCTCATCGCCACCGCGCACCAGGCCATAGATCAGACCGGCGGCCAGAAAGCCGTTGTAGAGGCCCTGGTTTGCAGCCAGAACCCGCGTCTGCGATGCGAAGTCGGCGGTGGTGCCGAACGCTTTCCGGCCGCGCGGCGTGTCCCAAAGAAACATCTCAAGGACAAGGATATAGGCGTGGATTGCCGCGACCAGCGCGGCAAGGATCTGGGCAATCATGCGGGACCTCCACGGGATGGGTACCGCATGGGACATTCCATCCGGCTGTCTCAGTTAAACCCCAGGGTGACCATCGGGTCAATCCGCTGGAGGTCCTGCAAATCAAAGGCTCATGCAGCGTCTTGCGCCGGTATGCGATGCGGCTATGCTCACCTGACAAGACAGGATCGGGGGCGGCACCCAGGTGACGACAGGACGGATCGGGAGACGGCTCCGACGCGGCAGTGTCGTGGCATGCCTTGCCCTCGGAATATTCTGCACCGCACCGGATGCTGCCACGACCGCCGGGGCAGATGGGGCTTCGGTTGCACTCAGCGAAGCCGAACGCGCCTGGCTGGCGGCCAGCGGCCCGGTGACCATGTGCGTCGATCCGGATTGGGAACCGTTCGAGCGTATCGACGAGACCGGCCGGCATGTCGGCATCGCCGCCGACCTTCTCCGCCTCGTGGCGACGCGGCTCGGCATCGACATCGTACTGTATCCGACGGCCGACTGGGATGAGAGCCTCGCCGCCTCGAAAGCCGGGCACTGCCGTATCCTCAGCTTCCTGAACCGGTCGCCCGAGCGTGAACGCTGGCTGGTGTTCACGGCACCGATCTTCCGCGACCAGAACATTGTGATCACACGCGAGGAGCACCCCTATATCGGCGATCTTCACGGGGTGAGCGGTGAGACGGTGGCCCTGCCGCGCGGCACGATGGTCGAGGAACGGCTGCGGCGGCTCTATCCCAATCTTCACATCATCACTACCGGCAGCGAGCCCGAGGCCGTGGAGATGGTCTCGGAACGGCTGGCCGACATGACCATCCGGTCGCTGATC
This sequence comes from Tistrella mobilis, assembly GCF_041468085.1. Taxonomy (NCBI): domain Bacteria; kingdom Pseudomonadati; phylum Pseudomonadota; class Alphaproteobacteria; order Geminicoccales; family Geminicoccaceae; genus Tistrella; species Tistrella mobilis. The sequence goes on from NZ_CP121017.1 coordinate 2,309,794, forward strand.
GTGGCCGCCTATGCGATCCGCAAGGAGGGGTTGTTCAACCTGAAGATTGCCGGCCAGGTTCCTGAATTAACGAATGAATTGCGGGTTGGCGTTCTGGCCGGAGAGCCGATGCTGCGCGACATCCTGGACAAGGGTATCGCAACCATCACGGCGCAGGAGCGCGAGGCGATCTCCAACCGCCATGTCGCGGTACAGATCCAGCGCGGCATCGACTACCGTCTCGTCTGGCAGGTCGGTGCGGCGGCCGCCATTCTGCTGCTGCTGGCGCTTTACTGGAACCGCAAGCTTGCACGGATGAACCGCGAACTGGTGCGCCTGTCGACCACCGACCCGCTGACCGGGCTGTTCAACCGGATCAAGGTGGATGATTTCCTTGAGGACGAGCTGTCCCGCGCCCGGCGGACCGGAAGACCCTTCGGGGTGATCATGCTCGATCTCGATCATTTCAAAGCGATCAACGATCAGCGCGGGCATCAGCTGGGCGATGCCGTGCTGGTCGAGGTGGCAGCCCTTCTGCGCGCGGGTCAGGGGGAGGGTGGCGTCGCCGGACGCTGGGGCGGGGAAGAATTCATCCTGGTCTGCCCGGGGGCGGATCTGGCCGAAACGGCCATGCGGGCGGAAGCGCTGCGTGCGACCATTGCCGCCCACGACTTCAGTGTCGGGACCTGTACCGGCAGTTTCGGGGTTGCCGCCTGCCTGCCGGGGGATCGGGTGGAAGATATCGTGCGCCGTGCGGACGGGGCGCTTTACGAGGCGAAACATGCCGGCCGCAACCGGGTCTGCGGTGCAGCCGGCGCGGCCGGTCGGGCACGCGACCGGGCGGTCGGCTGAACGATCAAGCCGCCACCGACCGCAGCCAGCCGGCGATCCCGGCCATCGCCGTATCACATTGCGAGAAGCGCGCCACCGACCCCGGATGGACCGGGAAGTTGTGATGCATGTCTGGCGCATGCAGATGCGTGACGGCAACGCCTGCCGTTTCCAGCCGGCGGGCAAGGGCGATGCCTTCATCCCGCAGCGGATCATAGTCGGCGGTCGCCACCAGCACCGGCGGCATGTCCGGCAGCACCCCCGCCCGCAGGGGCGACAGATCCGGATCCGCCGGATCACCATCCGGCGCATACTGGCGCCAGAACCAGTGCATCGCCTCGGCCGTCAGCCGATAGCCCGTGGCGTTCTCGACATAAGAGGCATGGCCGCCCGAGGGGTGATCGGTCGCCGGGTAAAGCAGCATCACCCCGGCGGGCCGCACCGCCGCCCGACCATCCGCGCCACCCGCCGCCAGCAGAACCCGGCGGGCCGTCACCATGGCGAGCTGCGCCCCGGCACTGTCCCCGCCGAGCAAAACCCGCCGCGGATCGCCACCGAAACCCGCCGCCTCGGCCACCGCCCAATGCCAGGCGGCAAGGGCATCATCCCGGGCGGCGGGGTAGGGGTGCTCGGGCGCCAGCCGGTACTCGACCGAGAGAATGATCACCCCGGCCGCATCGGCCAGAAGCCGGCAGAAGGGATCATGGGTCTCCACCGACCCGAACACCCAACCGCCGCCATGGGTATAGACCAGAACCGCCGGCGCCGGCGTCATCCGCTCGGGCAGATAAAGCCGCCCGGTCAGCCCCGCCCCGATCACCACATCACGCACCCGCACTGCATTCGGCAGACCGGGGATCGCCTCGCGCGCCGAGAGCGCCCGCACCATCCCCTCCCGCACCTCCCGCACCCGCGCGGCATCATCGGCAGGCAGGGGGCCGGAGACGGCGTCGAGCGCGTCGAGGTATTGGCGGAGGGCGGGGTCGATCGGGTGGCGGGGGGGCATGGGGGGATCTCCTTGGGGCGTGCGCTGGCATGCGGATGGCGGCCGATATCGTCGGGGATTGTTGGGAATGAGTCCACTTTTTGCGGGCGCGGGAACGTCTTGCACCAGGAACGGCGAAGACGTTTTAATATCGTCCGGCCCGCCGGAAACTGCTGATGCTCGATGCAGCCCACGGTATCGATGATCTGTGCAGCCTCCCGGCCGCGCACTCGATCCGGATCAGTTATCCATGGCGACGGAGCTTCATCTGGACAGGAGCCGGCCTCCGAGGCGTTGACTGAGTCCCACCTTGGTTGAGTCCCGCATGGAGGGCAGGGAGGCCCGACGGTGATGCCGACAAAATACGAGCCCGTTCACCCCGGTGAGATCCTGAGCACCGAATTCCTCGACCCCCTCGGTGTCTCCGCAACGGAATTCGCACGCGCCATCCACGTGCCCCCTAATCGCGTGACCCGTCTGATCAACGGACAGGCCGCGGTGACTCCTGACACCGCGCTGCGACTGGCCCGCGCCCTGCGCACGACGCCGGAATTCTGGCTGAATTTGCAGATGCGGTTTGATCTGGATATGGCCGCAGATGCGGGTGGAGTGATGGATGATATTCAGCCGATTGTTGCTATGTAAATAAATGCGCTATTCGAACGGATCACACCTTGCCATCCCGCTTTTCAATGGCCTGGATCGCGCTCTCTGGTAGTGAGGCGTATAATTCAGCGATGTGCTTGGGTTCGGATACGGTCTTATCCACGATCAGGTTCAGAAGCGTGAAGAGTGTCTCGGCAGTTTTCCGATCGTCACGCAGGTCGATCTGGCCGGGGTGTACCGCGCTGTTTCCCACGACACGCACTATGTCGAGGGCCTGTTGCACCCTCGGGTCGAGCCCGCCCCTCACAAGCGCACCAATATCCTCGTTAATATTCTTTCCGGGCTGATCCAACTCCTTGCAGAGCTTCTGAATCGGCTGAATGCGGGCATGCCGAGAGACGGCGGGACATTGTTCGTCGGCTGTTTCCTGATACGAAAAATACCGCTACGAACGTAGTCGTCGCGATCCATATACTAATCAATGCTCATGATTTTTTGCAGGGGGCCGCTTCAATCGATGCGACCTCGCTATGACCTGATAGACGTAGAACCGATTGATCGGCGGCAAATGGCGGATGGGGTGGGATTCGAACCCACGGTGGGAATGACCCCACGCCGGTTTTCAAGACCGGTGCCTTAAACCGCTCGGCCACCCATCCGGTGCGACATGGGTAGCAGAAGGTGAGGGGGGCGGCAAGACGTGCGAGCGCCGGCCGCGGTGCGAAAGCGCCGGGGCAGGGGATGTGTTGCCGGAAAGGCCGGGTCGGTGACGGGGGGCCGGGTCGGTGACGGGGGTGCGCCGGCGGCGTCGGGGCGGGGTGGACGGGAAAGTCCCCCGTGGCCCGACGCCGCCGGGCCCGACAGTCGGACGGGGCGAGCCGCGCGCCTGCTCCTGAGGTACCCTGCCGCCTCTGCGGGGGTGTTGCGGCTCTCCTCCGGTGCGCGGTCCGTCGCGGTCCCGTCGGGATCATGGCACGCCGTGGGGTCTGCCAACCGCTGCCATGGTCCGTCTTACCGGCCTCTGGCGGGTCGGCGGCCGCACGGCGCGTCCCTCGGGCGGGTGCCGCCGTCGCCGCGGGCGGGGAGCAGCCGCACGCGCGTGTGCCGCTTGCAACTCCGACCGTTCATGCGGGCGGCCCGACGTCACATGGTGGAGGATCACTCCAGGCACATAACCGCACGCCCGCTTTAGCGTGCAGGACGACTGATCTGCCTCCGGCGGGGATGTCTCGGGTCCGAGAGCGGGGACCGTCACCCTGTCGTGAACGGCTGCCGACCTCGCCCGGCCTTTATGCGGCGGCCCCGTCTCTGGGGCGTCCCGGCCTCGGGGATTCATCCTGCTTCCTGAAGGTTAGGGATGGGATCGGTTTTCCCCGCCGGCAAGTCCGGCGGATGATTTTTCGCCCCATTTTTTTCACGGCATTTTAACCATACCGACCGACTGGCCCGAAGCGGGGCAGGGCCGTGCGAATTCGGGCCTGCGGGGCTCTGGCCGGGCTTGCCGCACGCGGAAGACGTGTGGCACAACCGGATGCGACAGACGCCCCAGACCATCCTCCCCAGAGCATTCCGGAGATCGGCATGATCCGCGACACCGGCCTTCCCACGACCGACCACCGCCCTGCGATCCGGCCCGAACGGCGGGTGGCGCGGCTGATGGCCGCGACCGGCCTGGCCATGGCGCTGGCCGCATGCGGCGGCGGACGCGGCACGGAAGAGGCGGTGGCCTCGGTCCAGCCGCAGGTGGTGGCACCGCAGCCGCCCGCACAGCCTGCCACGCCGGTCCCGGTCTCGCTGGCCCATGCGCGCACCGTCACCCCCGCCGACCCGGCCTTCGACACCTGGGTTCAGGGCGTGAAGAAGGAGGCGCGCGCCCAGGGCATCTCGGAAGGCATTCTGGATGCCGCCTTCCGTGACGTGACCCCGATCCCGCGCGTGGTCGAACTCGACCGCTCACAGCCGGAATCGACCATCACCTTCGAGCAGTACATGACCCGGGTGGTGCCGCAGCGGCGCATCGATCAGGGCCGGCGTCTGCGTGCCGAGTTCCAGGCCGATCTGGCCGATGTCGAGGCGCGGTTCGGCGTGCCGTCCGAGGTGGTGGTGGCACTCTGGGGCGTGGAGACCGATTACGGCCGCGTGACCGGCAATTATCCGGTGATCGCGGCGCTCGCGACGCTCGCCTATGAAGGCCGGCGGGCCAAATTCTTCCGCGGCGAGCTGCTGCATGCGCTCAAGATCCTGGACGAGGGCCACATCTCACCGGCCGAAATGCGTGGTTCCTGGGCCGGCGCGATGGGCCAGAGCCAGTTCATGCCGTCGAGCTTCGTGTCCTATGCCGTCGATGGCGATGGCGATGGCCGCAAGGACATCTGGAACACCCGCAAGGACGTCTTCGCCTCGGCCGCCAACTATCTGTCGCGGCGCGGCTGGAACCCGGATTTCGGCTGGGGCGGGCCGGTGGAGCTGCCCAAGGGCTTCGATCGCAGCCGCATCGGCCTCGACGGCGAGAGCCGGACGGCAGCCGCCTGGGCCGCTGCCGGCGTCACGGGCAAGGATGGGGCCGCCCTGCCGGTCACCGGCAATGTGCCGGCGAAGATCGTGCTGCCCGGCGGCCGCAACGGCCCGGCCTATCTTGCCACCGAGAATTACGAGGTGATCCTGCGCTGGAACCGCTCGCAGTACTTCGCGACCGCGGTGGGCACCCTTGCCGACCGGATTGCCGGCCGTTAACATCCGGTCCCGACAGCGTTCGAAACCGCGGCGCCGCGGCGGCTCCCCCAGCAGGAGCCGCCAGCACGGCGTCTGTTGCCGCACCGCCTATCCCCATCCCCGCACTTCTCCGGGAGACGACACGTCCATGGCCCCACCCGTCGACGGCCGCGCCGCCCGCGCTTCCCGCCGTACGCTGATGCTCACGGGCGTGGCCCTGGCCGCGCTGGCGCTTGCCGCCTGCGCCGGACGGCCGACCCAGCCGACCTCCTCCGCCCCGGCCGTGGGGCAGGGGACGACACCGTCCTCAAGCTCGGCCGCCCGGCCGAACCAGAAGATCGGCAAGCCCTATCAGGTGATGGGCCGCTGGTATTATCCGGCCGACGAGCCGGACTACCGGGAAGAAGGCGTCGCGTCCTGGTACGGGCCGACCTTCCACGGCAAGTACACGGCCAATGGCGAGGTCTACGACCAGAACGCCCTGACCGCCGCCCATACCACTCTGCCGCTGCCCTCGATCGTGCGGGTCACGAACCTTGAGAACGGCCGGGTCCTGATCGTGCGGGTGAATGATCGCGGCCCCTTCGTCGGCGACCGGGTGATCGATCTTTCCAAGCGGTCGGCCCAGCTGCTGGGGGTCATTCAGAAGGGTACGGCGCGGGTCCGGCTTGAGAACGTGACCGAGGAATACGGGCTCGACTACCTGCCCGAGGCAGATGGCGTGATGCTGGCCTCGCTCGGCGCCGAGGCGACCGCAACGCCGCCCGCCACCTCGCCCCGCGGCCCCGTGGTTGCGACCGCGAGCATCGTGGAAGAGCAGGTCGAGGCCGTGCCGGCCGGGCAGGTTTTCGCGACCCCGGTACCCCCGCCCACGGGTACCCGCACGGCCCCCGGATCGGATCGTACCTATGTCCAGGTCGGCGCCTTCCGCGAGCCTGAAAATGCGCGTGCGCTGGAAAACCGGCTGCTCGACTACGGCCATACGGTGATCGCACCGGCCGATGTCGACGGCCAGCGCTTCTATCGGGTCCGGATCGGCCCGTTCAAGGCCTCACGCGACGCGGAAAAGGTGGTGGCGCGGCTGAGCCGTGACGGCTACGGTCGCGGCTCGATCGTCACGGACTGACGGCGACGGGCCTTTGCCGCCCGCCTTCGCCGGTCCATCTTCAAGTCCTGAGCAGACGAGCTATCGAAAGAGCATGACGGTGATCGCACAGAGCTTGCGCAACGGCACGACGTTCCCCCGCCGGCGGCGCGACATCCGCGGCGTCACGGCACGGATGAGCGCCGGTATCGCCCTGTTGGCGTCGGTGCTGGCCTCCGGAACGGCGCTCGCCGCCGCCCCCCATTTCGAAAGCGCCGCCAAGCAGGCCATCCTGCTCGACGACACCACCGGTGCCGTGCTCTACGCCAAGAACGCCGACGAGCGCATGGCGCCGTCGTCGATGAGCAAGCTGATGACCGCCTACATCCTGTTCGAGCGCATCAAGGAAGGCCGGGTGTCGATGGACGACTCCTTCCCGGTGAGTGAACGCGCCTGGCGGATGGGCGGCTCCAAGATGTTCGTGGAGGTGAACAGCCGGGTGAAGGTCCAGGACCTGATCCAGGGCATCATCGTGCAGTCGGGCAACGATGCCTGCGTCGTGGTGGCCGAAGGTCTGGCCGGCAGCGAAGAGGCCTTTGCGCGGCTGATGAACGAAAAGGCCCGCGAGTTGGGCATGACCGGCAGCCACTTCATGAATGCCTCGGGCTGGCCCGATCCCGAGCATTACATGACCGCACGCGACCTCTCGACGCTCGCCCGGCGGATCATCGACGACTTCCCGGAGTTCTACAAATTCTACTCCGAGACCGAATACACGTATAACGGCATCAAACAGGGCAACCGCAACCCGCTGCTTTACAAGGACATCGGCGTCGACGGCATGAAGACCGGCCATACCGAGGCCGGCGGCTACGGTCTGACCGCGTCGATGAAGCAGGGCGACCGGCGGCTGATCATGGTCGTCAACGGCCTGGGCAACGTCAACGAACGCTCCAACGAAGGCGAGCGGCTGTTGTCCTGGGGCATGCGCGAATTCGAGAACCGTAAGCTGTTCACCGCCGGCGAGGTGGTGGACAGTGCCGAGGTCTGGCTGGGCGATCAGGGAACCGTACCTCTGGTGCCGGCGCGGGATCTGGTCGTGACCCTGCCGGTCGCCGATCGCAACAATCTGGCCGCGAAAGTGGTTTATCAGGGCCCGATCCAGGCACCGATCGCCCAGGGACAGGAGATCGCCCGGCTGGTTGTCGACGTCCCCGGCGTCGAACCGCTCTCGGTGCCGCTGGTCGCGGGCGAGAACGTGGCCGAGGCCGGACCGGTCGGGCGGATCCTGGCCGCGATCTCGCATTTCGTCTCGGGCGCTGCCGGTAGCGGCGAACCCCAGACGCAACAGTGACGGGCCCGATCGTGACGGCGCGCGGCCGGTTCATTACCCTGGAAGGTGGGGAAGGGGGTGGCAAGTCCACCCAACTCCGCCGTCTGGCGCGGTTCCTGCGCGGGCAGGGGCTCGACGTGGTCGAGACCCGTGAGCCGGGGGGTGCTGCCGGCGCCGAAGCGATCCGGCCGCTTCTGACCCAGGGGGATGTCGCCCGCTGGGACGTGTTGTCGGAAACCCTGCTGCTGGCCGCTGCGCGGCGCAATCATGTCGAGCAGACCATCCGGCCGGCGCTTGATGCCGGGCGCTGGGTGATCTCGGACCGCTTCATCGACAGCACCCGCGCCTATCAGGGCGGCGCCCGGGGGCTCGACCCTGCCGTCATCGCCACGCTGGAAGACTGGGTGCTGGACGGGCTGATGCCGGATCTGACCGTGATCCTGGATCTTCCGCCCGAAACCGGCCTGATCCGGGCCGGACGGCGGATCGAAACCGCGGCCCCCGCGGCGCCCGGCGCCGGCGAGGACCGGTTCGAGCGGATGGGGCTGGACTTCCATCAAGCCCTCCGGACGGCTTTTCTGGCCATCGCCACAGCAGAGCCTGCACGGTGCGCGGTCGTGGACGCCACAGCCGATGTCGACACGGTCGAGACAGCCATTCGCGATATCGTGACCGGCCGCCTGGCTCCTGGCCGGGACGTGCCGGCATGAGCGAGGCCATCTCGGGCCATCCGCGGTTCACGCCACAGCTTGTGGGGCACGAGGCTGCGGAACGCGGCTTTCTGGAGGCCTGGAACGGTGGCCGTCTGGCTCATGCCTGGATGATCACCGGGCCGCGCGGGCTGGGCAAGGCGACGCTTGCCTATCGCATCGCCCGCTTTGTGCTGGCAACCACCGAAGATGCCGCCCGGGCCGCGGCGGGGGGGGCGGGGCTGTTCGGCGGCGCACCGCTCTTCGATCCCGCGACACCGCCTGCCAGCCTCGACATTTCAGCCGAACATCCCGCCGCCCGACGGATCGCGGCCGGCAGCCATCCCGACCTGCTGGTGCTGGAGCGCGGCCTTGATGATCGCGGCCGGCCGCGCACCGAGATTACCGTCGGCGAAGCCCGTGAACTCCGCCCGTTTCTGGGTCAGACCTCGGCGATCGGCGGCTGGCGGGTGGTGATCATCGATGCCGCCGACGAGATGAACCGCAACGCCGCCAACTCTGTGCTGAAGCTGCTGGAAGAGCCGCCGGCACAGGCGCTGATCCTGATGGTCGCCCATGCGCCCGGCCGGCTGCTGCCCACCATCCGTTCCCGCGCCCGAAGGCTGGCTCTGGCGCCGCTCGACGATGCGCGGACGGAGCGCTTTCTGACCGCACGTCTGCCCGAGCTCGCGCCATCGCGGCGCGCGGTCGCCCGGGCGATGGCGGAAGGCGCACCCGGCCGTGCATTGACGCTTGCGCAAGGGCAGGGGCCCGAGCTGCTGGCTGCTCTCATCGCCTGTCTGGACACCGGCCGGCCGGTGCCGGACTGGAAGGCCCTGATTGCGCTGGGGGAGGCGGTGGGCCGCCCCGACGCGCTGGAGGCCTATGAGATCCTGGTCGAGGCCTGGGGCTGGTGGATGGCCCGCTGGCTGCGTGCCCATGCACGCACCGGCGGGATCAGTCAGGAGGTGATCCCCGGAGAAGCGCGGCTTGCCGCGCGCCTGGCCGGGGTGCGTCCCCTTGAACAATGGGTCGAGCTGTGGGATAGGTTGAGCGCGCGGCTCCGTCAGGCGCTCTCCGCAAATCTCGACCGCAAACAGGTGCTGATCACCGTCGTTGCCGAGTTCGCGGCGGCGAGCGGTTGACGACGCCGTACACGATGCCGAGATGAGACCGACCCGGCCCCGCGACCCCGTGAGCGGCCGGCCCTCCCCTGTCCGGAGACTACCGATGTCCGCGGCCGACGCTTTCTACGTCACGACGCCGATCTACTACGTCAACGACAAGCCCCATATCGGGCACGCCTACACGACGATTTCGTGCGACGTGCTGGCCCGGTTCATGCGTCTGGACGGCAAGCGGGTGATGTTCCTGACCGGCACGGACGAGCACGGCCAGAAGGTCGCCAAGTCGGCCGAGCTGAAAGGGGTCGATCCGCAGACCTTCACCGATGAGGTCTCGGAGCGCTTTCGCGAACTGACCGGTCTGCTGAACGTCAGCAATGACGATTTCATCCGCACCACCGAGCCCCGCCACCGCGACGCCTGTCAGGCCCTGTGGAAGACCCTGGTCGACAAGGGCGAGATCTATCTCGGCTCCTATGCCGGCTGGTATTCGGTGCGCGACGAGGCCTTCTATCAGGAAAGCGAGCTGGTCAACGGCAAGGCCCCGACCGGCGCCGAGGTGGAATGGGTGGAGGAGCCCAGCTATTTCTTCCGGCTCTCGGCCTGGGGCGAGAAGCTGCTGGAACATTACGAGCGCAACCCCGACGCCATTCAGCCGGTCGGCCGGCGCAACGAGGTACTGAGCTTCATCCGCAGCGGTCTGAACGATCTCTCGGTGTCGCGCACGACCTTCTCGTGGGGCGTGCCGGTGCCGGGTGATCCCGCGCATGTGATGTATGTGTGGATCGATGCGCTCACCAACTATCTGACCGCGATCGGTTATCCCGACACTTCGGACGAGCGCTTCAAGACCTTCTGGCCGACCGTGCATCACACCGTCGGCAAGGACATCGTCCGCTTCCACGCCGTCTACTGGCCGGCCTTCCTGATGGCCGCCGGCCTGACCCCGCCGCGCCGGGTGTTCGCCCATGGCTGGTGGACGATCGAAGGCGAGAAGATGTCCAAGAGCCTGGGCAACACTGTCGATCCGCACGATCTGGTGTCGACCTACGGCCTGGATCAGACCCGCTATTTCCTGCTGCGCGAAGTGCCCTTCGGCAATGACGGCGACTTCTCGCGCCAGGCCATGATCGGGCGGATCAACAACGATCTCGCCAATGATTTCGGCAACCTGGTGCAGCGCGTGTTGTCGATGGTGACCAAGAACTGCGCGGGCAAGGTGCCGAACCCCGGCGTCGACGCCGCGATGCTTGCCCAGGAGCCGCTGATCGCCGAGGCTCACAACCTGATCAGCCGGGTGCGGCCGCTGGTGACCGCCCAGGCCTACAACAAGGCGCTGGAGGAGATCTGGGCCACCGTCGGTGCCGCAAACCGCTATATCGATCGCGAAGCACCCTGGACGCTGCGCAAGACCGATCCGGATGCGATGAACCGGGTGCTCTATATCCTGATGGAAACCATCCGCCATCTGGCCATCGTGGTGCAGCCCTTCCTGCCGACCTCGGCGGCCCGCATCCTGGACTTCCTGAAGGTCGATGCCGGTGATCGCAGCTTCGCCGCACTCGGTACCAGGCATGCCCTGGCGCCCGGGCGCGAGATTGCGGCGCCGCAGCCGATTTTTCCGCGCATCGACACGACTGCGAAAACTGAAGGCTGACGCATCCGCCAAGAGACGCGCAGCCGACCGATCATCCGGAACGAAGACGGGTCACATGCTGGTCGACAGCCACTGCCATCTCGATTTCCCCGATTTTGCCGAGGAACTCGATGCCGTACTCGACGCGGCCCGCGCCTCGGGCGTGATCGCCTTCCAGACCATCTCCACCCGGCTCTCCACCTACGAGCGGGTGCGCGCGGTGGCGGAAGCCCATGACGACGTCTGGTGCTCGGTCGGCATCCATCCGCACGAGGCCGGCCCGGAAGGGCCGGTCGCGGCGGAGACGCTGATCGGCTTGGCCGCCCCCGATGCCAAGGTGATCGGCATCGGCGAGACCGGGCTCGACTATTACTACGGCAAGAGCCCGCGCGAGGACCAGATCCGGACCTTCGAGGCCCATTGCGAGGCGGCACGCGCCACCGGGCTGCCGGTGATCATCCACACCCGCGATGCCGATGACGACACCATCGACGTGCTGACCCGGCAGATGGGGAAGGGGGCCTTCCCGGGCCTGATCCACTGCTTCACAGGTACGGACCGGCTGGCGGATGCCGCACTGGAGATGGGCATGTCCATCTCCATTTCGGGCATCATCACCTTCCGCAATGCCGAGGAACTGCGTCAGACCGTGAAGCGGGTGCCGCTGGACCGGCTGCTGGTCGAGACCGACGCGCCCTATCTGGCGCCGGTGCCGAAACGCGGCAAGCGCAACGAGCCGGCTTTCGTCGCCCATACGGCCGCCTTCCTTGCCGGGTTGAAGGACGTGACGGCTGACGAGCTGGGCGTCGTCACCACTGACAACTTCTACCGCCTGTTCTCGAAGGCGGTCCGCCCTGCCGCCACGGGAGCCGCCGGAGCGTGATGTCGCCGATGCCCCCGCACCCGAACCCGCGCACGCCGCCCGCCCCGGGGCGGATCCGCGTGGTGGTGCTGGGGTCCGGCACCTCCGCGGGCGTGCCGGTGATCGGCTGTGGCTGCCCTGTCTGCCTGTCTGCCGATCCGCGCGACCGGCGCCGCCGCGCCTCGATCATGGTCGAGACGGCGACCACCCGGATCGTGGTCGACACCGGGCCGGACTTCCGCGACCAGATGCTGACGGAACGGGTCGACCGGCTGGATGCCGTGCTCTACACCCACGCCCATGCCGACCACATCCACGGCATCGACGATCTGCGGCCCTTCGCCTTCCGAACCGACCGGCCGACGCCGGTCTATGGCGACGATTTCACCATTGATCGGCTGTTCGACGGCTTTCGCTACGTCTTCCCGAATCCGGCCAAACCCAACCCGCTCTATCCGCCGACGGCCGATGCGATCAGGATCACGCCGGACGCCGTGTTCACGATCGGCGATATCCGCGTTCAGGCCTTCCCGCAGACCCATGGCCGGATCACCAGCCTTGGCTTCCGCTTCGGGCCGATCGCCTATTCGACCGACGTGAATGCGCTCGACGAGGCGGCTTTCGACCTGCTGACCGGCACCCGGCTCTGGATCGTCGACTGCCTGCGCGAGCGGCCGCACATGACCCATTCCTGGCTCAGCCAGACCCTGGGCTGGATCGACCGGGTGGCCCCTGAACGGGCATTGCTCACCCATATGAACCACGAGATGGGCCATGCGACGCTGGCGGCCAGGCTGCCGGACGGCATCGAGCCCGCCTTCGACGGCCTGACGGTAGAGCTGGCCTATGAGACCGAGGAAGGGTGAGCAGCATCATGGATCCCCTGATCATCAAGGCCATCTTCCTCGGCACACTGCGTGATCCGATCCTCTGGATCCTGTGTGCCGTGCTGGGCTGGCAGACAGACCGGCCGCTTCACAAGCTGCTCTGGATGCTGGTGGCGGGCGGGCTGTTTTTCGGCCTGTTCCGGGGGCTGGTCTATCGTTACGGCTTCGACGAGGCACTCACCGGCGACACCTTCGGCATGGTCATTGCTTCGGCAACCCTGCTCACAATTGCCGGCGGCATGGCCGTGTTCGGGTTGCGCTCTGCCTGGCTGGCACGTGGAAAGGCGCAGGAGACGGTCGGGAAGGGCGAAAGCCAGGTGGCGCGGACGAGGCCGGTGCGCGCCGACGCGCCGCGCAAGCGCCGCAATGACGACCGGGCCCGCAAGCGGCGGAGCTGATCTCATTCAGCCGCCAGTGCCGTGCACAGCCCGGCTTCGATATAGGCATAGGCGCGCTCCCTGAAGCCGGCTCCGTCGGCGCCAAGCCGCAGAAAATCCGAGATCACCACCTCGGCCAGGCCATGGACTTGGGTCCAGACCATCAGTGCCAGAAAACCGGTCCGATCCGCCTCATGATGCCCCGTCATCTCTGCCCGTCGGCGCACTTCCGCCAGCAACGGGCCAAAGGCAGCTTCCGATGCGGCTGCCAGTGCCGTATTGGCGGGATCACGTGCCTCGCCGGAGCGGTGGATCAACCGGAACAGATTGGGATGCTCGACCGCGAAACCGACATAGGCATCAAGCAGGTCGCGCAGTGAACCGGGCGTGACAGCGGCGCAGCGCGCCCGCAGCAGGGCATAGCCCTCGATCATCAGCGCGTGCTCGAACGCACGGCGGTCGGCGAAGTGATGATAGGGGGCAGCTTCGGACACACCCAGTGCTTTGGCCAGCGGCCTCAGCCCCAGTGTCGAGGCATCGTGATCCTTAAGATGAACGATCGCCGCCTCGACCAGCATTCTGGGGAGGTCGCCGTGATGATATCTGGCCTTGGCCATCGGCCCTTTCCGTAACATTGGAACGCTGCACGGCCATAGTGACGAGGGCCGGTGGATTGTTCAACGGCCGGGTCCACGGCTCCGGGGCAGGACACAAAGGCAGGATGCCGCCGCAAACATCGTCATGATTCCTGGAACAGCCAGTTCGGGCACGCCGCCGGTGGCAGGCACCAAACCGGCCCCCACTGCGCCACCGCCGATCTGAAACAGACCGATGAAGCCCGAGGCAAGGCCGGCTCGGGCAGGAAAGGCGGCCATCACCGTACCGCCAGCCACCGGCAGGACGAGGCCGAGCCCCAGGTCGAAGATCGCCATGGCAGCCAGCATCGGGAGCGGTGCAGCAGGCATGGCGAACATTGCGAGCGCACCGGCAAGGGCGACCCCGGAGCCGATCCGCATCAGACCGTGGGAATGGATATGGCCCGCCAGCCGCGCGGCAAGGATGGTGCCCAAGACGAATCCGCCCATGGTGAGCAGCGGGAAAGCGCCCACCGTGGATGCGTTGAGCCCCATCCGCTGCACAAAGATCGCCGGCGCCCCGACCAGAAAGGCGAAGAGTGCCGCGAGTAGCAGGGCGCTGCAGAGGAGCGCCGCCCCGATACCCGGTTCACGCAGCATGGCGGCATAATTACGCGGCAGGGCGGCGATCGGCGTCGCAGTTGCGCAGGGAGGCCGCGTCTCGGGCAGCCGCAACAGAAGCGGCAGCAGCAGGGCAGCATAGATGAAGGCGACAAGGAAGATGGCCCGCCAGCCGGCACCGTCGGTCAGAACTCCGCCGATCAGTGGGGCCGCGACCGGGGCGACCGAGAACACCAGGGTGATCAGGGCCATGATGCGCGTGAGCGCCGCGCCGTCATAGAGGTCGCGGGCGATCGCCCGGCCGACCACAAGACCGGCGCAGGCGCCCACAGCCTGCAGAATGCGTGCGAGGACCAGCCAGATCGCCGAAGGTGCCGCCATTGCGATCACACAGCCCGCAAGATACGCCACGAACGCAGGGATCAGTACCGGCCGCCGTCCGACGCGATCGGAGAGCGGCCCCAGAATCGGATTGGCAACTGCGAAGGCAATCAGGCCTACGGTCACCGTCGTCTGAATGGTCCCGAGGCTGGCACCGAAGTCATCTGCCACTGCCGGCAGCGCCGGCAGCCAGGCTGTAGCGGCGAATTCGCCGAGGCCCGCCATCCCGGCGAGAAACAGGATAAGGCGCCGGTCGGGAACGCCCGGGAAGACGGAATCAGTGGTCATGCGGTATTCTCTCTATATCTTATCATTGTTAAGATATGCACCTGCGGCAGCCGGTTGCGCAAGGCGAAAAGCCTGGACCTTGGCAAGAGTGCCGCCCATCACCATGTGAAGCTCCCGGGGCGCGCGATCTGCCGCGAAACCCCGCCGGGCGGCCGAATCCCTCGCCGCCTGTTTCGAATGGGAGACGCAGCCAGCCATGGCCCGACTGCGCCTGTTCCGCGTTGCCGCCCTGCTCGGGCGCGACGCCCTTGCCCTCGTGTCAAGCATCCGCGACCGCCGCCAGAGCTGGGCAGCCCGGGTCGCGGTGATTGCGGTGCTTGCCTATGTGGTCAGCCCGCTCGACCTCATCCCCGATGTGCTGATGATCTTCGGCATCCTGGATGACATCGCCGTCGTCAGCTTCGGCCTGCGCTGGGCTGAACGGCGGACGCCGCCGGAGGTTCTGGACGAGCATCGCAGCCGGATGAACCGGCTGTTCGACCGCTGGTTCGGCCGCCCCGCCGAGCCGGTACGTGAGCCTCGCTGGACCCGAAACTGACCCACCAGAAAAAATTCCAAAAAAAATGCGACGGCCGGGATGAAACCCGGCCGTCGCTGCGTCTGCTGAGTATGAGCACGACACGCAACGGCTTCGATGTGGTTGGAGAACTGGGGGCGCTTCGGCGCTATGCCCGGGTGCTGACCCGCGACGAGGCGGATGCCGAAGATCTCGTGCACGATGCACTGGTCCGCGCCTACGAAAAGCGCGGCAGTTTCCGCAGCGGCGGCAATCTGAAGGGCTGGCTGCTGGCGATCGTGCACAACACCTTCGTATCCGCGCGACGTGCGCGGCTGGCGCGTCAGACACGCGAGGAACGCACCGCAGAACTGGAACCGCTGCATGCGGAACCGGCGCAGGACGGTGCGGTCCGGCTCGACGAGGTGCGGCGGGCATTCCTGCAGCTGCCCGACGAGCAGCGCGAAGCCCTGCATCTGGTGGCAATCGAAGGATTGTCGTACCAGGAGGCGGCGGCTGCGCTCGACGTGCCCGTCGGGACTTTGATGTCGCGGATCGGCCGCGCACGGGCTGCCCTTCGGGCACTCGACGAGGCCGGGCCTGCAACGGTGCGGACCGCCGGTTCCCCGCCGAAGCTTCGAATCGTTGGAGGGTCGGATGACGGCACCGACTGAACGCCTGCCGGATTTCGATCTGCACGCCTATGTCGACGGACAGCTCGACATTGCGCGGCGGATGGAGGTCGAGGATTACCTGTCCCGCCACCCCGAAGTGGCAGCGCAGGTGATGGCCGATCTGCGCACCCGTGATGCGCTCAGGATCGCCTTCGGCGGCGCTCAGGGCCGGCCGTCTCCGCGGCTGGTCGATGCAGCCCGTCGTCTGGAGCGCGGTCTGGCCTTTGCCGGCGTGATGCGGCGCATGCAGCGGGCGGCGGCGGTTGTTGCCCTGCTGTCCATCGGCTGGGCGGCCCATGCCCAGTTCGGCGGCATCTCGACCAGCGAGGCGGCGCCGACGCCGCCAGGCTTTGTGGACGAGGCGCTGATGGCACATCGGGTTGCAATGCTCCGCCACGGCATGGCGTCCGCGCCAACGGCGGCGGCCTTCGATGCCCAGGAGATTCGTCAGGTTACGCGAATTTCGCTGCCGGTCCTGCCTGAAGACTGGCGCGTGATCGATGTCCAGGTTTTTCCGTCCAACGACGGCCCGAGCGTCGAAATGACGATCGAGGATCGGAAGCTCGGGCGGATGTCTCTGTTTGCAGTCAGGGTCGACGAGTTCGACGTCTCCTGGCCGCAGGAGGTGAAGGCGGAACACGAGGCAGCCGCCTTCTGGCAGATCGGTGATCAGGCCTATGTCCTGACAGCCTCTGTCACGGACCCGCGCGATCTCGGCAAGGCCGCGGATCGCCTGGCCCGCAGCCTCTACTGAACGATCGAACGCATACGCAACGGCAATGAGTTGACGAGGGCCCCCGGCGGCACTGCCGCCACGAACGGGCCCCCAAAGGGGACCACACCAGATGAACCTGCCACCCTTCGCCCGCGAAGCGGCCTATGCCCAGACGGGCGCCGCGTTTGACGAAGGCCTCCGGCGGCACATGCTCCGGGTCTATAACTACATGGCCCTGGGGCTCGTCCTCACCGGCATCGTCGCATTCGTGGTGGGCACGACGCCCGCTCTTTATGTGCCGATCTTCAGCACGCCGCTCAAATGGGTGGTGATGCTGGCGCCGCTCGCCTTCGTGCTCGTGTTCTCGTTCCGAATCCACAAGATGTCGGCGGCCGGAGCACAGACTGCCTTCTGGGCCTTCTGTGCGGTCATGGGCCTGTCGCTCTCGTCGATCTTCCTGGTCTTCACCGGCGCCAGCATCGCCCGCACCTTCTTCATCACGGCCGCGATGTTCGGTGCAACCAGCCTCTACGGCTACACCACCAAGCGGGACCTGTCGAAGTTCGGCTCGTTCCTGATCATGGGCCTGATCGGCGTGGTCATCGCCAGCCTGGTGAACATCTTCATCGGCTCGTCGATGCTCCAGTTCGTGGTCTCGGTGGCGGGCGTGCTGGTCTTCGTCGGCCTGACCGCCTGGGACACCCAGTCGATCAAGGAGCAGTATTCCGAGAGCTGGGACCATGAGTCGAGCCAGAAGCTGGCCGTGTTCGGTGCGCTCTCGCTCTATCTGAACTTCGTCAACCTCTTCCAGCTGCTGCTGAGCCTCACCGGCCAGCGCGAGGAGTGACGACTGTCGGCGCCGGGGCAGGGGGTCGACAGACCTCCGCCCGGTGCCGGAGGGCAGGGGTGTCGTCGGCACCTCGCGCATAAGGCGAAGACGACCACCTCACGACTATCATCACACGTCATCCGTCATCACGGGAACAGACACGTCATGGACGCCCAGGACCGCAAAGCCATCGACGACCTCTTTGCCAAACTCGGCCAGGTCGAACGCAGCGCCGGCGCGCGTGATGCCGAGGCAGAGCAGTTCATCCGTCAGCGCGTCGACGCGCAGCCCGGCTCGCCCTACTACATGGCGCAGACCATCGTCATTCAGGAGCATGCGCTGAACGCGGCGCAGGCCCGCATTCAGGAACTGGAACAGCAACTGGCCAGCCGGCCCGCTTCGGGCGGCGGGTTCCTTTCCGGTCTGTTCGGCGGCGGCAGCCGCCAGGCTCAGCAGCCGCAGCCCCGCCAGGCCTATGGTCAGCAGGGTTACGGTCAGCAGCAGCCGGGATATGGCCAGCAGCCGGGCGGGGCGCCGTGGGGCGCACAGCCGCAGCGCTCCGGCGGCGGCTTCCTGGCCGGTGCAGCGCAGACCGCCATGGGTGTCGCCGGCGGCGTGGTGCTCGGCAACATGATCGCCGGCATGCTGGCGCCGGATGAAGCCATGGCAGCTGCCACTGAAGCCATGCCCGAGGAGCTTGATCCCGCGGCCGACATGATGGCCGACGAGGGGGGCGACTTCTTCGGCGGCGAGGAAGAATTGTTCTGATTTTTCATCGGGCTGCCTGCCCCCGCACAGCCCGATGACACGACGTTCGGCGAAGTTGTCCTCGAGACCCCTGGCACTTCGCTGACACCGGCCGGCACGGCCATTTCGACCCTGCCCACGTCTCGTGCCGGTCTGCTTCCGCCCCGTCCGCCCTGACGGCCGGAAGCCTTGCCCACCCGATCCGGTTGCCCCCGGATCGGTCGCCGATGCGGAAGTGACTTGGCCGGGAAGCGGTTCACCGTTTCCCGGCTTTTTTTGTCCACTCAGGCATCGTCACCGGCAAAGATCATGATGCGGAACAGTTCGGAAAAGCCGGCGCGGGTGTAGAGCGACGCACCGTCGACCGATGCCTCCAGACAGCAGGCGAGGGCGCCCCGCATCTCCATCAGGTGCAGGGCATGATCGACCAGCCGGCTGCCATATCCGCGCCCCTGCCAGGCCGGCAATGTGCCGACGTCGTCGAGTCGGGCGATTCTGCCGGCCATGGACAAAGTCGCCGAGCACACCGGTTCGCCGTCGACAAAACCGGTCAGGTGAACCAGCCGATGCCCGGCATGCCGGGCCGCCTTATGGCGCTCGCGATACTGCCGTGAAGCCTCGGGCCCGCCGCCGAAGGCTTCAGCCAACGGGCGGCCCCAGACATCCAGATCATCAATCGCCCGGATCGTGAGATCCGTCCCGGCCGTCTTGCATCGATGCTGCCGGTTCGCAGGATCTATCATCATCGCCGTCGTCATTCCGGACGGCGTCAGCCCGTAGCCGGCGGCCCAGGCCTCATAGACTGGTACGCGGTCTTCGGGCAGCGCAAGCGAGAAGGGCAGGCCGGAGCCGGCCATGAAGGCAACTCCGTGTTCGGCCGCTGCGTCCGGTGCCGCAGCCGGCAGATGCAGCGACAGCAGGTTCAGGCCGCCGGTCTCCACGCCGGTGACATAAGCCCGAACCTTGGAGCCGAAGGCTTCGCGCTGTACACTGATCGCCGTGAAAAAGTGATCTTCGGCGCGATACCAGTTGGGAATCGCTGTCCCGTGTCGGAGGTCGGTCATATCGATCCCTTGCGTCCTGGTCCCACACCGGCTGGCAGCGGGACGCGGCAGAATGCATCAAGATAAGGCACCGGTCCATCAGGCCATGTGTCGTGTTGTCGCTCCGGCCGTAACTCCAATGTCATTTTCCATAATGTTGCTTATGCGACTTTGATAAATCCCCGGAAGGGCGCGGTTTTAAGCCCGGGTGCCAGCCGAACCAGACGAGCCGGATCTCCGTCCTGCTCGGAGGGACGAAGCCCGGGCCGGGCCTGAGATTGCGGACGAGTCGCTGGTCCAGGTGCGTACAACATAAACAAGCCGGCCTCCATGCAACGCAACAGGTGCAATCCCGACTGAATCGGTCTTATATAGACCGGACCACCCGAACCCGACCGGGAGCCCGCATTCCATGAGCCTTCTTGCCCAAACCCGGATCTCCGTACTGGACCTGTCGCCGATCAGGGCCGGCCATCCGATTGCCCAGAGCTATGCCGACAGCCTCGCCCTCGCCCGCCATGTCGACGAGCTGGGCTATACCCGCTACTGGCTGGCGGAACACCACAACATTCCCGGCGTGGCCAGTTCCGCGACCGTCATCCTCATCGGCCATATTGCCGGAGGCACGCGCCGGATTCGCGTCGGATCTGGCGGCATCATGCTGCCCAACCACGCCCCCTTGATTGTGGCTGAACAGTTCGGCACGCTTGAAAGCCTTTATCCGGGCCGTATCGACCTGGGCCTCGGCCGGGCTCCCGGGACAGACGGGCTGACCGCCCGGGCGCTGCGCCGCGATCTGGCCGGCCGGCCCGAGGACTTCCCTGCCCTGCTGATGGAACTGCGCGGTTTCCTGGCAAAGCCAGAATCGTCGTCGCCGCGCCGGGTGCGCGCCATTCCGGGTGAGGGCCTTGAGGTGCCGATCTGGCTGCTCGGCTCCAGCGATTTCAGCGCACGCCTTGCCGGCAAGCTCGGCCTGCCCTTTGCCTTCGCCGGCCAGTTCGCACCGCGCTACATGCTGGAAGCGCTGGCGATCTATCGCCGGGCCTTCGAGCCGTCCGAGACGCTGCGGGCTCCCTACGCCATGATCGGCACCAATGTCATCGCCGCCGAATCCGACGATGAGGCCGACTATCTGTCGACCTCGGCCAAGCAGCATGTGCTGAACCTGATCCGCAACGATATGCAGCCACTGGCACCGCCGGTGGACGACATGGATGCGCTCTGGTCGGTGCACGAGGCCCGCGCCGTCGAGGATTTCCTCGGGGCCTCGGTCATCGGTGGCCGCGAGACCGTGCGCAAGGGACTGGAGCGGCTGATCGGACTGACCGGAGCGAATGAGGTCATGATCAATGCCGCGATCTATGACCAGGATCTCCGCCGGCGGTCGTTCTCGATCGTCTCGGAACTGAAGGCAGAGGCGGCAGAAGCCGCCTGAAACGCACGGCAGGTCTGACCCGTGCGGAAATCCACGGGATGGACCTGCGGTGGTTCATCATGGACCCGGGGCGGCGGCGGCGGTATGAAAGAGGCCCGACACGGCCGAAGCCGCCCCTCCATCCAGATGGAAGCCGCCCGATGACGGACGCTGCCCCGCCCAGCACCGCCCTGCCCGATGATGCAGCCATGGACCGCCGCGACATCCGGGCCCTGCTTCGGGTCATGGCAAGGCTGCGCGATCCTCAAACCGGCTGCCCCTGGGATGTTGCCCAGGATTTCTCGACCATCGCGCCCTATACGATCGAGGAAGCCTACGAGGTCGCAGACGCCATCGACCGCGGCTCCATGGCAGATCTTGTCGACGAACTGGGCGACCTGCTGCTTCAGGTGGTGTTTCACGCCCGCATGGCCGAAGAAGCCGGCGCCTTCGCCTTCCCGGATGTGGTCGAGGCGATCGTGACCAAGATGATCCGCCGGCACCCTCATGTTTTTACCCGGGAGGGCGGCGCCGACCAGGATGCCGTGCGGCGGCGCTGGGAGGATATCAAAGCCGAGGAACGCGCTGCCAAGGCCGCCCGCGCCGATGCCGCCTCCCCCAGCCTGCTGGATGATGTCGGCCGCGCCATGCCGGCACTGATGCGCGCCGCCAAGCTCGGCAAGCGCGCGGCCCGGATCGGTTTCGACTGGCCCGACGCCCGGGATGTGCTCGACAAGGTCGCCGAAGAGACGGCGGAGCTGCGTGAGGCCATGACGGCAGGCCATGACGATGCCGTGCGGGAAGAGGTCGGCGACCTTCTGTTCAGCGTGGCTCAGCTGGCCCGCAAACTTCATCTTGATCCCGAAGATGCCCTGCGCCGGGCCGATGCCAAGTTCGAGCGGCGCTTTCGGGCCCTCGAAACCAGGCTCGCCCCTGAAGAAGGCGGCAGACCGGTTGATGCCGACCGGCTGGAAGCGCTCTGGCAGGCCGTCAAGGCTTCAGAAGCCGAAGCCGCCCGCACAGCTCAAGACTCCCCCGGACCAGAAGACAAGGAGACGACGTGATGTCCGACCGCCTGACCGTCCTGATCACCGGCGCCACCGCCGGATTCGGCGCTGCCCTCGCCCGCGCCTATGCCGCCTCCGGCGACCGTCTGGTGCTGGTCGGGCGCCGTACCGAGCGTCTTGAAGCGCTGAAAGCCGAACTCGGCGGCGAGGTGCATGTCGTCACCCTCGACGTGCGCGATCGCAAGGCCGTGGAAGAAGCCATGGCCGCCCTGCCCGCCCCCTTCGACGCCGTCGACGTGCTGATCAACAATGCCGGCCTCGCCCTCGGCCTCAACCCCGCCCCCAGCGCCGATCTCGACGACTGGGACACGATGATCGACACCAATATCAAGGGCCTGACCTATATGACCCGGGCGATGCTGCCGGGGATGGTCGCTCGCGATCGCGGCCACATCATCAATCTGGGCTCGGTGGCCGGCACCTATCCCTATCCGGGCGGCAATGTCTATGGCGGCACCAAGGCCTTCGTGCACCAGTTCTCGCTGAATCTGCGCGCCGATCTGCTGGGAGCGAATGTCCGCGTCACCAGCATCGAGCCGGGCATGGCGGATACCGAGTTCAGCACCGTACGCTTCGGCGGCGACAAAGAACGGGCCGCCAAGGTCTATGAAGGCATGACGCCGATGAGCGCCGACGACATCGCAAACGTCATCCACTGGGTCAGCAAAACCCCCCGGCACGTCAACATCAACGTGCTGGAGCTGATGCCGGTCATGCAGGCCTTCAACGCCTTTGCGGTGAAGCGCGGCTGAGCCGGACACCACCCGCCACGGCACCGCCCGCCCCGATACGATCGGGGCGGGTTTTTCTTGCCGGGAAATCAGCCGATAACCACTTAGCTGAAAAAAGAAAAGGCCGCAGCCCCGTTTCCGGGACTGCAGCCTCCGTCGATATAGGCCGTCGATCCGAAGATCGGGTCGGCTGGTATCGGTTGGATCAGAAGTCCATACCGCCCATGCCACCCATGCCGCCCATGCCACCGGCCGGAGCAGCGTCCTTCTTCTCGGGCTTCTCGGCGACCATGGCCTCGGTGGTGATCAGCAGACCGACAACCGACGCGGCATCCTGCAGCGCGCTGCGGACAACCTTCACCGGGTCGATGATGCCGGCCTTGACCAGGTCGGTGTACTCGCCCTTCTGCGCGTCGAAGCCCCAGTTGGTGTCGTCGCTCTCGGCCAGCTTACCGGCCACGACGGCGCCATCGACGCCGGCATTGTCGGCGATCTGACGCACCGGACGGGTCAGGGCGCGACGGACGATGTCGATGCCGGTGGTCTGGTCGGCATTCGCACCGGCCAGGCCTTCAAGCGCCTTGGTGGCGTAGAGCAGCGCAGTGCCGCCGCCCGGCACGATGCCCTCTTCGACCGCAGCGCGGGTCGCATGCAGCGCGTCGTCGACGCGGTCCTTGCGCTCCTTCACCTCGGTCTCGGTGGCGCCGCCGACGCGGATCACCGCGACGCCGCCGGCCAGCTTCGCCAGACGCTCCTGCAGCTTCTCACGGTCGTAGTCCGAGGTGGTCTCCTCGATCTGCGCCTTGATCTGCGCGACGCGACCCTGGATCTCCTCCTTCTCGCCCGCACCGTCGACGATGGTGGTGTCGTCCTTGGTGATGCGAACGGTCTTGGCAGTGCCCAGCATGTCGACGGTGACCGTCTCCAGCTTGATGCCCAGATCTTCAGAGATCACCTGGCCGCCGGTCAGGATCGCGATGTCCTGCAGCATGGCCTTGCGGCGATCGCCGAAGCCCGGCGCCTTGACGGCGGCGACGCGCAGCCCGCCGCGCAGCTTGTTCACGACCAGGGTCGCCAGGGCCTCGCCCTCGACGTCCTCGGCGATGATCAGCAGCGGACGGTTCTGCTGCACGACGGCCTCGAGGACCGGCAGCATCGGCTGAAGGCTGGAGAGCTTCTTCTCGTAGAGAAGGATCAGCGGGCTGTCGAGTTCCGCTTCCATCTTCTCCGCGTTGGTCACGAAGTACGGCGACACGTAGCCACGGTCGAACTGCATGCCCTCGACGACATCCAGCTCGGTCAGCAGGCTCTTCGCCTCTTCGACCGTGATCACGCCTTCCTTGCCGACCTTCTGCATGGCCTCGGCGATCATCTCGCCGATCTCACGCTCGCCATTGGCCGAAATGGTGCCGACCTGGGCAATCTCGTCCGAGGTGTTGATCGGGTTGGCGCGCGACTTCAGGGTCTCGACGACCTTGGCGACGGCCTGGTCGATGCCGCGCTTCAGGTCCATCGGGTTCATGCCGGCGGCGACGGCCTTCAGGCCCTCGTTGAAGATCGCCTGGGCGAGAACGGTGGCGGTGGTGGTGCCGTCACCGGCGTTGTCAGCGGTCTTCGAGGCAACCTCGCGAACCAACTGCGCGCCCATGTTCTCGAACTTGTCCGACAGCTCGATTTCCTTGGCGACCGAGACACCGTCCTTGGTGATGCGCGGCGCGCCGAAGGACTTCTCGATCACGACGTTGCGGCCCTTCGGGCCCAGCGTCACCTTCACGGCATTGGCCAGGGCGTCGACACCGCGCTGAATCTTCACGCGCGCGTCGTTACCAAACTTGATTTCCTTGGCAGCCATGGTTCTTCCTCAAAAGCTCTGGTGTGGTCAGGGGATGGGACCCGCCTGGCGGCCATCCCGGTCCCTGGTCACGAAATTTGGTCCGGCGAATGCGGAACCGGATGCACGACGAAGGAGGGATCAGCCCTCGATCACGCCGAAGATGTCCTGCTCCTTCAGGATCAGGACGTCCTGGCCGTCGACCTTCACCTCGGTGCCCGACCACTTGCCGTAGAGGACGCGGTCGCCGACCTTCACGTCGAGCGCCACAACCTTGCCGTCCTCGCCGCGGACGCCATTGCCGACCGCAATGACTTCGCCCTGCTGCGGCTTCTCCTTGGCGGTGTCGGGGATGATGATGCCGCCGGCCGTCTTCTGCTCCTGCTCGATCGGGCGCACAACGACGCGATCATGCAGCGGACGAATCGCCATGAGTACTCTCCAGTCTGAGCGATTTCTGAGGATGTGCCCGGCCCGTTCAGGCTCTCCCGGATGGGCCGGACCTGCACGGGCTGTTTAGCACTCCTCAGGTAAGAGTGCTAGCAAATCGTTCAAGAGCTCCGGGCCCAAAAAAATCACGCGGGCGACACCGACGGCGAGAGATGCGGCCAGCGGGCCTGGAACCGGCTCAGATCCTGGGGTTTCAGGCGGACGGCGACATGGGCGACCGCTTCGTCGTCTTCCCGCTCCGCAATCTCGCCATGGGCATAAAGCCAGGCCAGGGCCTGGCCGTCCGAATGCGGCACGTCGAAATGGGCAAGCTCGTCACCGACCGCGAGCCGGGCGTCGATTGCGGCGAACAACCGGTCGAGCCCCTCGCCGGAGAGGGCCGAGCCCGCAACGGCATCTTCTGCGCGCGACGCCTCGTTCAGCACCCGCTCCCGCGCCTCGCCTTCCAGCATGTCGAGTTTGTTGCGGAATTCGAGCACGTCATCGGCAAGGCGATGCCCCATGCCCAGTTCGCCCAGCACATGGAGTACGTCGCGCCGCTGTGCACCGGTATCGGGATCGGCGATGTCGCGGACATGAATGATCAACGCCGCCTCGCGCACCTCTTCAAGCGTCGCCCGGAAAGCGGCGATCAGGCCGGTCGGCAGCTCGGAGACGAAACCCACGGTGTCGGACAGGATCACCCGCCGGCCGGAGGGCAGATCGAGCGCCCGCATGGTCGGGTCCAGCGTGGCGAACAGCATGTCTTTCGCCATCACCGAGGCACCGGTGACACGATTGAACAGCGTCGACTTACCGGCATTGGTATAGCCGACCAGGGCCACCACCGGATAGGGCACCTCGCGGCGCTTCTTGCGATGCAGTTCCCGGGTGCGGACGACTTCGGCGAGCTGAAGCTTCAGCTTGGCCATCTTGTCGTCGATGATCCGGCGGTCGGTTTCGATCTGGGTCTCACCAGGGCCGGCGAGGAAGCCGCGGCCACCGCGCTGCCGCTCCAGATGGGTCCAGCTGCGGACCAGACGGCTGCGCTGATAACCCAGGCGGGCAAGCTCGACCTGCAGCCGCCCCTCACGGGTACGGGCACGGTCGGCGAAAATTTCCAGAATCAGCCAGATCCGGTCGATGACCTTGACGTTCCAGGCCTTCTCCAGATTGCGCTGCTGGATGGGCGTCAGCGGCCGGTTCATCACCACCAGATCGACCGGTGCGGCTTCGAGCCTGGCCTTGATCTCCTCAACCTTGCCCGACCCCAGCAGGGTGGAAGGCCGCATGCGCGCAACCGGCACCACCAGCCCCTCGGCCACATCCAGGCCGAGCGCGCCGGTCAGTGCAACCCCTTCCTCCAGCCGCGCACGGATGCTGCGGACCGCTTCGGGATCATCCTCGACCGGGGCCGGCGCACCGCGCCGCTGCTCCTTGACGTCGGGCTGCAAAACCAGGGCCCGGGCCGGCAGATCGCCGTCGGGCCGGAAAATGATCTTATCGTCGGACAAACCGCTCCTTCATGCGCCGGGCGCAAAGGACAGGAAAGGTTGCGACATGATGTCGCCGGCGGTCGCCACCCCGCCCCCAGAAGGCGATGACAGGCCGCACGCGCAACCGCGGCGGCCTGGTCGGGAACCCTGCCGGACAGGGGAACCGCGCGGGCAGAGCACGTGTTCCCCGTCCGTCTCGACCATCAATGGTCGCCGTGATCCTTGTCGCGATCGCCCTGAGCCTGGGCATCGAACAGCTGGACCGGCACCGTCGGCATGACGGTCGAGATGGCATGCTTGTACACGAGCTGACTGTGCCCGTCCCTCCGCAGCAGCACGGAGAAGTTGTCGAACCAGGTCACGACACCTTGAAGCTTGACACCGTTGACCAGGAATACGGTCACCGGGGTCTTGTTCTTCCGGATGTAGTTCAGAAACACATCCTGGAGGTTCTGGTTCTTTTCAGACGCCATGGAGGCACCCCTTCTTGTTATCATGCGGCGATTTTGGTCTGTCTCCCGGCCGCCGCGACCGCTTTTCGGGTCTTAGCCGGGATCTTTGTCGAGCCGGTTGCCGGGCGTCCCCCGCCCGGGTACCGCGTGCCATCACACGCCGGCCCGGAGCCATACCATATCGGACCGCCCGATCAGGTAAGACCCATCGCCGAAGTTACAAGGTCGTGCAGGTGGCGGCAATCGACAACCCGGAGATCTGCGCGCGTAAGCACACCCTCGTCCAGGCTGGTGCCGTCATGGACCAGGAGGATACCGGTGCAGCCGGCCGCCCGGGCGCAGTCCATGTCGACCAGCGCATCGCCGACAAACCAGACATTCGGACCGGCTTCACGACCGACCGATGCCAAGGCCTCAATGACCGGTGCCGCATCCGGTTTGTCACGGGCGGCATCACCGGCCCCCAGCAAGGCCCCGAACCGATCCCCCCAGCCCAGATGCGCCACCTCCGCGCGCAGAAAAGGCCCCTGCTTGTTGCTGACCACACCGAGCGGGATTCCCTGCCCCGCCAGCAGGTCGAGCAGGTCTGCGGCGCCATCCATGGCCGCCACGGTTTCGAGATGCCGCTTGGCGTAGGCTGCCTTGAAACGCAGCGCCGCCTCCTGCCAGCGGTCTCCGAAGATTTCGGGAAAGGTATCGCGCATCGAGCGCCGGATGCGCAGCCGCCCCTCTTCCGGTGTCAGGGCCGGCGGCTTGTCATAGGCGATCATGACATCGTTATAGGCGGCGAGAATCGCCCCCCAGGCATCGACCAGGGTATGATCCCAGTCGAACAGCACGGCATTGGGACGGCCGAGCCGGGCAAAGGCCTCGGCATCGTCGATCCCGGTCACAGGCGCAGTCATGGTCATACGAGGGCGAGGCTCCGGGTCGGGGCGGTTCAAACGGGGATGGATCAGAAGAATTCGAGGCGGACGGAGAACAGCTTCTCGACTTTGCGGATGCTGTCGGCCAGCGCAAAGAGCACGATCCGGTCCCGAGCCTTGATCACCGTGTCGCCATCGGGGGCAATCACCCTGCCCTCGCGGACCACCGCGCCAATGATAACGCCTTGCGGCAGGCCGGTTTCCCTGAGCGGTCGACCGACCAGGGGCGACGTTTCCAGCGCATCTGCCTCGATGATTTCGCCACCGCCGTCCTGAAGACTGTAGACCGCATGGATGCGGCCGCGGCGGACATGCTGCAGGATCCGCGACACGGTCACCGCGCGCGGATTGATCACCACGTCGACGCCCAGAGAGCTGATCAGCGGCGGGTAGGTCGGGTTGTTGACCAGCGCCATCGCCCGCTTGCAGCCCATGCGCTTGGCCAGCAGGGCCGAAAGAATGTTGGATTCGTCGTCATTGGTGACGGTGACGATCGTTTCGGCACCGCCGGTATTGGCATCACCCAGCAGATCCGGGTCGAGCCCGCTGCCCGAAAGCACCAGGCTGTGGGTCAGCTGATCGGCGATCCGCTCCGCCCGATGGCGATCCGCCTCGATCAGTTTAATGTTCAGCCGCGGCTGGAGCTTTTCGAGCTGCGAGACCAGGAACAGGCCGATATTGCCGCCGCCCACCACGATGATCCGGCGTGCCTCGCGCTCTTCGAAGCCGAAGATCGCCATGGCCCGCGGCACGTGCTCACGATCGGCAACGAAATAGATCTGATCGCCGGCAATGATCTGGTCGCGCGGGGTCGGCACGATCATCCGGTCCCCGCGGATGATCGAAACGATCCGGAGGGTGAGATCGGGAAACAGCTCGGTCAGCTGGGAGAGCGGTGTGTTGACCACCGGGCAGGAGGCGTCTGCCTTCAGGCTGACCAGATAGACACGGTCGCCCGCAAACGGGATCACATCCGTCGCCCCCGGCACCTTCAGGCGCCGGCCGATCGCCCGCGCAACCTCCAGCTCCGGCGAGATGATCACGTCGATGGGCAGGTTCTCACGGCTGAACAGATCCGCCCACATCGGCTGCAGATAGCCCTGATGGCGGACGCGCGCGATCTTGGTCGGCACGTTGAACAGCGCATGCGCCACCTGGCAGGCGACCATATTGACCTCGTCCGAGGCCGTAACCGCGATCAGCATATCAGCATCGGCGGCACCCGCCTGCTCGAGCACGTCCGGATGCGAGGCATAGCCGATCAGCCCCTTGATCTCGAGCGATTCCGACAGCTTGCGGATCAGGTCTTCCGACTGATCGATGACGGTGATGTCGTTCTCTTCACGCACCAGAGAGCGCGCGATGTTGTGTCCCACCTGGCCGGCGCCGCAGATGATGACCTTCATATGGCCCTGCCCTTTCGACGGTCTGCCAGTGGGTTACGATGAAGTATTGATGCCGAGGCTCTTGAGCTTGCGGTGCAACGCCGAGCGTTCCATACCCACAAAGCTCGCCGTCCGCGACACGTTGCCGTTGAAACGGGCGACCTGGGCCTTCAGGTAATTGCGCTCGAACACCTCGCGCGCATCGCGCAGCGGCAGGCCCATGATCTCGCCGTCCTCCGAGGGATTGACCAGGGCAGGCGCCCCCGCTCCCAGCTCCGGCGGCAGCATTTCGGCACGGATCTCGGTCTGGGCATCACCCGGCGCCATGATCAGCAGCCACTCGATGACGTTACGCAGCTGACGGACATTGCCCGGCCATTCCCCGGCCTGAAGCACGGCCAGCGCATCGGCGCCCAGACTGCGCGGCGGCAGCCCTGACATCGCGGCAGCCCGCGCCATGAAGTGACGTGCCAGCTCCGGGATGTCGTCGCGACGCTCTTTCAGGCTTGGCACCTTGAGCGGCACGACGTTCAGCCGATAGAACAGATCTTCACGGAAACGGCCGGACTGGATCTCGCTCGCCAGATCGCGGTTGGTGGCAGCCACCACCCGCACATCCACCTCGATCGGCCGCTCACCGCCAAGCCGGGTGAAGCGCTGTTCATGCAGGGCGCGCACCACCTTGCCCTGGGTTTCCATCGGCAGGTCCGAAACCTCGTCCAGGAACAGCGTGCCGGAATGTGCCTGCTCGAACAGCCCGAGCTTACGCGGCGTGTCGGGGCCGAGCGCACCCGGCTCCGCACCGAACAGCTCCGCCTCCACCCGATCGGGCGTCATGATGGCGCAGTTCAGCACCACGAACGGAGCATCGGCACGGCGCGACTGCGTATGGATCCGCCGGGCCGCCACTTCCTTGCCGGCGCCGGCGGGACCGGTCACGAGCACGCGACTGTTGGTCGGCGCGACCCGCTCGATCGTGTGCCGCAGCTGACGCACCGCTGCCGATGTGCCGATCAGCTCGGCGTCACCGCCGGTACGCTTCTTAAGGTCGGCAACCTCGCGGCGCAGCTTGGCATGTTCGATGGCGTTGCGCACCACCAGCAGCAGACGGTCTGATTTGAAGGGTTTCTCGATAAAATCATAGGCACCTTCGCGGATGGCGGTGACCGCCGTCTCGATGGTGCCATGACCGCTGAACATCACCACCGGCAGGCCGGGATGATCACGTACGATCTCGGACAGAATGCCCATACCGTCGAGCCGGCTGCCATCGAGCCAGATGTCGAGCAGCACCATATCGGGCAGCCGGGCCGCGACCTCGGCCAGCGCCTCGTCGCTGTTGCGCGCCGTCCGGGCGGTGTAGCCCTCGTCGCGGAGCAGTTCAGCGACAAGGTGCCGGATGTCGTCTTCGTCATCGACGATCAGAATGTCCGATGGCATCGCGTCAGGGCCTTGTAGAACCAGAAGAGCTGTTGGGACCGTCCTGCGGTGGCGTGGAGTGCCGGTTATCTGACGCGGCCGCGCCGGGGACGGCACCCGGATCGGCCAGGGGCAGCTCCAGTGTCGCCACTGCCCCGATGATACGCCCGTCCGCCGATCGACGGTCGTCGATCGACAGGCGGCCGCCGTGATCTTCCATGATCTTGCGCACGATGGCGAGGCCCAAACCCGTTCCCTTCACCTTGGTCGTGACGTAAGGCTCGGTCAGGCGCCCGCGGAACGCCTCGGGCAGGCCCTTGCCGGCGTCCTCGACCGTGATCACGGCCCGCTTGTCCTGCGCATCCAGAGCGATCCGGATCATCCGACGCTCTTCGGGAAGGTCCTTGACCGCCACACCCTCGCCCTCGGCGACACCATCGACCGCCTGGGCGGCATTGACCAGCAGATTGGTCAGGGCCTGCCCCAGCAATCGCGCATCCGCCCGCACCATCACCGGCCCGTCCGGGCGTTCCAGCTCGAACTTCAGCTCCGGCCTGCCCATGCGCTGGGTAATCGACGCCTCGCGCAGCAGCGGTCCCAGATCGACATCCGCCATCACCGGCTGCGGCATGCGGGCAAAGGACGAGAATTCGTTCACCATCCGCCCGATATCGCCGACCTGCCGGATGATGGTTTCGGTACAGGCGACGAAAGTGTCGGGATCGGAGGTGATCTCCTTCAGGTATTTCCGCTTCAGCCGCTCGGCCGAAAGCTGGATCGGGGTCAGCGGGTTCTTGATCTCATGAGCGATACGCCGTGCCACATCCGACCAGGCCGCCGTGCGCTGCGCCACCATCAATTCGGTGATGTCGTCGAAAGTCACCACGACGCCGACGGTTGCCGCCGCCCCTTCCCCGCCGCGCGGAGCCACCAGATCAGCCGCAAGGCGCACCATCAGATTGCGATGATTGCCGCCGGCGATCGCCTCGATCTGGGCCTGGACCACCCGATCCGGCCGCTCCGCCAGGCGGGCGAGCAGCGGTTCAAGTGCCGGCAGAAGCTCGGTCACCGGCCGGTCGACCGCCTGATCGAAATCCACGCCCAGAAGCGCCAGCGCCGACCGGTTGGCCAGGTTGACCCGGTTTTCGGCATCAAGGCCGATGACACCCGCAGAAACGCCTTCCAGCACCTTCTCCGTGAAACGGCGGCGGGTGTCGATCTGGCGGTTGGCCGCCAGCAGGGCCTCGCGCTGCGCCGCCAGCTGACGGGTCATGCGGTTGAAGGCCCGGGCCAGGATGCCGACTTCGTCATCCTCCCGCCCCTCGGGCACCTGAGCGGTCAGATCGCCGCCCCGCACCCGTTCAGCGGCGCCGACCAGCTGACTGACCGGCCGGGCGATCGAGCGCGCGACCAGAAAGCCGATCCACACCGCCGCAAGCAGCAAGAGAAGTGCGATCAGCACGAACAGCCCGGTGAAGCTGAGCTGAATGCCCGACCGACGGCTGTCGGCTTCCTCGTACTGCGAAACCGCCCGGTTGACCTGCTCCATATGGTCGAGAACGGTGCTGTCGACGAAGCGGCCGACATAGAGGAAAACATCCCCAAGGCTCGGGACCTGAACCAGCGCACGCACCCGGTCATCCTGACGGTCGGTCAGCAGCACGACCTCGCCCCGCCTGGCCTCGTCGAGCAGTGGCTGCGGCACGGTGGCGAACTCCAGGCTGAAGCTCAGTTCCGTGCGGGCAAGGATGCGGCCGTCACCACGGAAGACCATCGCCTCCGGCAGGTTGCGAAGCGCTGCCTGGATCTCGATCAACCGCTGAAGCCGGCCATTGGCATCAAAGGTGGTGAGGGCCTCGCGGTCGATGTCGCCGGCCATGGCAATGACGTCGGCGCGGATGGTGCGCTGATGCTCCAGCAGATAGGCCTGCGCCACCTCACGCGACTGGCTGAGGGCGGTGCGGACCCGCTCGTTGAACCAGGTCTGGACACCAAAATCGAAGAACAGCGCCGAGAATACCATCACCACGATCGCGGGCAGGGCGGCGACCAGGGCGAACAGTGTCACCAGCCGCAACTGCAGGCGCGATGCCGTCGACTGCCGACGTCGCTGGAGCCACAAGCGGACCAGACCATGGGCCAGCAAGCCGACCAGCAGCAGCAGCAGCGCCAGATCGATGTTCAGCAGAATGAACACCGTGCCGGCATCGGCACGGGCTTCGTTCCCCCAGTTGTTGCCGAAGAAGGACAGGCCGGTCAACGCCAGATAGGTCGCGACACCGGCGCCCAGGGCGGCAATCAGCACAGCAATGGTGAAAATCCGGCCGGGGCGGATACGGGCCGCCAGCACCGTCATGCGGCGGCCGAAATTGCCGGCGATGCGGCCGGCAAAGCGCTGATGCCGCGCCTCGGGCGCACGTGACGGCTGGGGCCGTTCTTTCTCTACGCCCTCCCCGGCGGATCCGGTGGTCATCTGCCGGCCACGCTGCCGCCGATGCGGGTGGGCTCGCCCCCGCGGGTGACCTCGATCGACAGGTCGCGAATCTTCTTGCGCAAGGTGTTGCGGTTCAACCCCAGCACCTGGGCCGCCTTGATCTGGTTGCCGCGGGTGGCGACCAGGGTACGCTCGATCAGCGGCCGCTCCACCTCACGCAGGATCCGGTCATAGAGGCCCGCCGGCGGCAGGCCGTCGTCATGGGCATCGAAATACTCGGCCAGGTGGAAGTCGATCGCCTCGCCAAGACTGCCACCACGCCGCCGGTCATCATCCGCCGGCATCGGCTCGGCGAACTCACCCTCGATGTCCGGACGATAGATGACATCCTCCGCCGAGAGTGCAGCCAGACGGCGCATCAGGTTCTCAAGCTCGCGGACATTACCGGGCCAGTGATAGGCCGTCAGCACCTCGATCGCATCCGCCGACAGGGTCTTGAGCGGCAGCCCCTGGTCGCAGGCCAGTTTCAGGAAATGGCGGGCCAGATCGGCGATGTCCTCCCGCCGCTCGCGCAATGGCGGCAGGCGCACCGGCACCACATTCAGGCGATAGAACAGATCCTCGCGGAACAGACCCTGCTGAATCAGCTGACGGAGATCGCGGTGGGTCGCCGCGATGATCCGGACATCCGCCCGGATCGGCGTACGCCCGCCGACGGTGGTGAACTCCCCCTCCTGAAGCACGCGCAGCAGTCGTGTCTGGGCGTCCAGCGGCATGTCACCGATTTCGTCCAGAAACAGCGTGCCGCCCTGGGCCTGCTCGAACCGACCGGTCTTGCGCTGAGCTGCACCGGTGAAGGCCCCCTTTTCGTGGCCGAACATCTCGGATTCGATCAGATCCCGCGGGATCGCCGCCATGTTGATCGCAACGAACGGGCCGCCTCGACGCTTGCCGTAATCATGCAGCGCACGCGCGACCAGCTCCTTGCCGGTGCCGCTTTCACCGGTGATCATCACGGTCAGATCAGTGCCCATGATCCGGGCCATGACCCGGTAGACTTCCTGCATAGACGGCGACCGGCCGACCAGCGGCATCTCCTCTTCGGCCTGCGGCTGGCCACGCTGATCCAGTGCCGGTGGCGGCGCATCGCCGCGCCGGGTGTTGAGCGCCCGCTGGACGATGCGGAGAAGTTCGTTCAAATCGAATGGCTTGGGGAGATATTCGAACGCCCCGCGTTCAGTCGCCTTGACCGCGGTCAACAGCGTCTTCTGTGCGGTCATCACGATGACCGGCAGGTTGGGGCGCAGGCGCTTGATCCGGGGCAAAAGGTCGAGCGCGTTCTCGTCCGGCATCACCACATCGGTGATCACCAGATCGCCGTCGCCGTCCTCGACCATCCGCCAGAGCGAGGCAGCGGTCCCGGTGGTACGCACCGTGTGCCCGGCCCGGCTGAGTGCCTGATGCAGAACGGTACAGATGCTACGGTCGTCATCGGCGACCAGGATGGTTGCGGGCTCCATCGCGTCCGTCGTTCCTTCAGGCCTTGGGGTTGTACATGGGCAGCATCACCTTGAAGACGGTGCGCCGGGGGCGGCTGTCGACCTCGATCACCCCGCCATGATCGTTGACCGCCTTGGCGACCAGCGACAGGCCGAGGCCGGTACCCGAGGGTTTGGTGGTGACGAAAGGATCGAACAGATTGGCCCGGATATCCTCGGGCACACCCTGGCCGTTATCCTGCACCGTCACCACGAGTGGCAGGTCCAGCCGGTCGCGGCTGCCGGGCACCTGGACACGCAGGCCATGCTGGAAAGCGGTGGTGAGGGTGATTTCTCCACCTTCGTCCGGAACCGCCTCGGCTGCATTCTTCACCAGGTTCAGAAAGATCTGGACCAGCATGTCGTGGTGGCCGTAGACCGGCGGCAATGACGGATCGTACTGCTCGATGAAACGGACATGGGCAGCGAAGCCGTTCTGGGCCAGACGGCGGACATGTTCCAGCACCACATGAATATTCACCGGCTCGCGCTCGATCGGCCGCCCGTCGGAGAACTGTTCCATCCGGCCGATCAGGTTCACGATCCGGTCGGCCTCCTTGCAGATCAGCTGGGTGAGCATGCGGTCGCCCTCGGCGACATTGTACTCCAGCAGCTGGGCGGCGCCGCGAATCCCCGACAACGGGTTCTTGATCTCGTGGGCCAGCGCCATGGCCATCCCGGTGATCGAGCGTGCGGCGCCACGATGGGTCAGCTGACGATCGATCTTATGGGCCATCGACCGCTCGATCAGCGACAGCAGCACCGCCGGCGCACCGGTGGCAGCCTGGTCGGGAAGCGGGGCCACCTGCACATCGACCAGCCGGCTGCCGGTGCGGGGACCGTCGATCACGATGTCGTATTCGTTCAGGCTCGACCCGCCATGCAGGAAGCATTTGCGGGTGATGTCCATCAACGGGCTGTCATAGCGGATGAACTCGGTCAACGCCGAGCCGATCAGCACCGAGATGCCGGTGCCGAAAAACTGCTCTGCAGCGGGATTGCCATAGAGAATCCGGTCGTCATTGGCCACCACCAGAACCGGGTGCGGCAGGGCGTCGAGGATCGCATCGCCGGGGACGGGCGATTTGGAGGGCCGGCGTTTCCGGCCGAAGCTGGTCAGAGCCATGGTCTGGGCCAGACCTTTCCACATGCGCTGGCGGGGGCTGCCGACAGGGTCCTGGACCCCGTCCGCGGGCGTGGATGGGCCTTCGTCCGCGGTCCCGTCCACATAGCGGACGGGATCCTCGGGATCGGGGGCGTCGTGGTTAAGAAGATCGGGGTGCCGAAGGCTCGGATCACTCATGCGGCCACTCCGAAATCTGCCGGAAGATCGCCCAGCGCAAGGCGATCGAGCACGGCACGTACGTCGTCCGGCTGCTCGGCACGGACAAGACGGTCGCGTATCGTCCGGCCGGCACCGGCAACGGCCGCATAGGCGTCGAGATGCTTGCGGACCACCCGGCGGCCATGCGCCTCGCCATAATGGTCGAGCGCCAGATCATAATGCTGCCGGGCAAGTGCCCAGATCGCCCCCGCATCCGGCACGGTGGCGGTCAGGCCGGCCAGCGCCGCCATCACCAGTGCCGGCAGCCAGGGCCGCCCCATGGCGGCGCGACCGATCATCACCCCGTCTGCCCCGGTCAGGTCCAGAAGCCGTCGCGCATCGGCAGGGCTTGCGACATCGCCATTGGCGATCAGAGGCACACGGACCCGCCGCCGCACCGCCGCAATGCCCGCGGGATCGGCGGATCCCCGGTAGAGCTGGGCACGTGTACGGCCATGCACGGTGATCATCGCCACGCCGGTCTGTTCAAGCCGTGCAGCCAGATCGGGCGCCGAGAGTTCACCTTCGGCCCAGCCCAGCCGCATCTTGACGGTGACCGGCACCGGGCCCGCCGCGCGGATCACCGCCCGCACGATTGCCTCGGCACGCTCAGGCTCACGCATCAGCGCGGCGCCACAGGCGCCACTGGTCACCTTCTTCGCCGGACAGCCCATGTTGACATCGATCCACGCCGCTCCCGCCTCAACCGCCTTTTCCGCCGCCTCGGCCATCAGTCCCGGCTCGCGCCCGGCCAGCTGGACGGCGACCGGCCCCGGCTCACCGGCAAGATCGATCATGGACAAGGTACGGCTGCGTCCTTCCACCAGCGTACCGCCGGCAATCATCTCCGAGACCGTCGCCGACACGCCAAACCGGCGCACCATCGCCCGGAACGGGCGGTCGGTGACGCCGGCCATGGGCGCCAGAAGCACCGGAGGCAAAGATGTGTCGGGCGAGAAAAGCCGGTCGATCATCGGGTTCCTGGTCATGGGCTGGGCAATTGCCCGAGCTGAGTGCATAAAGTTTAGGCGAAGTGTATTGAGCCGGCCCGCGCCGTGCAAGCGTCGGCCGCGCTTGCAACCACCGGCCAGCCCCGGTATCGAAAGACACTGCAGTGTTTCGAAGCCCCGGACCGCCCTGCCCGACCAGGAGATGCGCCAGATGATCCCGACCCGGCCGCAGCCATCCGACGATCCCGCCGGCGATGTTCCGCCGCGCGGCCGTGCGGCGGCTCTGATCGTCGCGGCCGGACGCGGCCGGCGGTTCGGCGGCGGTGTTCCCAAGCAGTATCAGACGCTTGGTGGACGCGCCATGCTCGCCCACGCCGCGGCGGCCTTTCTGGCCCATCCGCGAATCGACCTCGTTCAGATCGTGATCGGCCCAGATGACCAGGAACTTCACGACCGGGCACTTGCCGGGCTGGAGGTGGCACCGCCGGTGATCGGCGGTGCGGAGCGACAGGATTCAGTGCGGCTTGGCCTGGAAGCACTGGCGGCACGCGGTGACATCGATCTCGTGCTGGTCCACGACGCCGCCCGCCCTTTCCTCCCGGCTGCGATGATCGACCGGGTACTGGATGCCCTTGCCGATGCGCCGGCAGCCCTGCCGGCACTTGCCGTCACCGATACGCTGAAGCGCGGCGAGGCGATGACGGTCGCCGGCACCGTGCCCCGCGACGGGCTCTGGCGGGCACAAACCCCCCAGGGTGCGCAACTGAACCTGCTGCTTGCTGCCCATCGCGCCGCGGTCGGGCACGCGCTCACCGACGATGCTGCCGTGATGGAGGCAGCCGGTCATGCCGTCCGACTGGTCGACGGCGACGAAGCCGCCTTCAAGATCACCACGACCGCGGATCTGAACCGGGCCCGGCAGTTGCTGACGCAGCGCGGCCTAGGGGTCCCCCTCCTCCCCGCCACGGGCAGCGGCTTCGATGTCCATGCCTTCGGCCCTGGCGACCATGTCTGGCTCTGCGGCGTGAAGGTACCGCATGATCAGGGTCTGTCCGGGCATTCCGATGCCGATGTCGCCCTGCATGCCCTGACCGATGCGGTGCTGGGCGCCGTTGCCGCAGACGATATCGGCCGCCATTTCCCGCCAACGGACGAGCGCTGGCGCGGTGCCGCTTCCGATCGTTTCCTGATCCACGCCCTGGCCCTTATGGGTGCGATGGGGGGCCGTCTGGTTCATTGCGACGTCACCATCATCGGCGAGCGGCCGAAGGTCGGCCCTCATCGCGAAGCCATGCGCCGACGTCTTGCAGATCTTACCGGCCTGCCGCCGGCGCGGATCGGGGTCAAGGCCACAACTACGGAGCAACTGGGTTTCACCGGCCGCCGCGAGGGGCTGGCTGCCATGGCGACCGCCACCGTCCTGCTCCCCGATCTCTCCGTTCCGGAGCCGGTGGTTTGAGCCCCCGCCGCCATCGCGAGCATCTGCCGGCCCATCATCCGGCAGAACTGATCGCGACCGTGCTCGGCAGCGGCAATGCGCCTCGCGCGCCCGGTACCGTCGGCACCGCCGCCGCACTGGTCATCGGCATTCCGGTCGCCTGGGCCGGCGGCGCACCGGCACTGCTGATCGGCGCCCTGCTGGCGGTGATCGCCGGCTGGTGGGCCATCCGCCTGGTCACCGCCCATGATGGTATCCACGATCCCGGTCGGGTGGTCATCGACGAACTGGCCGGTCTCTGGATCACGCTGGCGGCCCTCGCTCCTCTCGGACGGCTGGGCGACTGGCACTGGTGGCTCGCGGCCTTCCTGGCCTTTCGTGTCTTCGACATCGCCAAGCCCTTTCCGGTAGGATGGGCCGACCGCCATGTGCGCGGCGCATCGGGCGTGATCCTCGACGACCTGATCGCCGGGGTCTATGCCATCCTGCTGCTTGTCGCTCTGGCCTCCGGCCTCGACATGGCCGGCCTCGCCCTCTGACTGCCCCGGAGCCCCCGCCAATGCCCACCGACAGCCTGATCGAAACCGCAGAGCTCGTTCTGTCCCGCGCACGGGACCGCGGCCTGAAGATCGCCACCGTCGAGAGCTGCACCGGCGGGCTGGTTGCCGGCACGCTGACTGCCGTAGCAGGCTCTTCAGACGTGGTGGATCGTGGTTTCGTGACCTACTCCAACCAGGCGAAGACCGAGATGGTCGGCGTGCCGGCAGCGCTGATCGAGGCCGAGGGCGCCGTCAGCCGGCCCGTGGCCGAAGCCATGGCGACCGGCGGCATCGCCCGGTCGCTGGCCGATCTGGCCGTGTCCATCACCGGCATCGCCGGGCCGGGCGGTGCGACACCGACCAAGCCCGTCGGCCTGGTTTATCTCGCCTGCGCGCGTCGCGGCGGCACCGTCATCCATCGCCGGCATGTTTTTCCGGGTGACCGGCAGGCCGTGCGGGCGCAGAGCGTGGCCGCAGCGCTGGACATGCTGCTCGACGCCCTGGCGGACTGAAGATCTGGCGGACTGAAAGTCCGGCGGGCCGATCGGGATCAGTCGCGCCCGTCGAACAGGCGGCGCGCGGCGCCCAGCTTGTCGGGGTTGCGCATCGTCAGGATGGCGCCCACCCGCCCCTGCCCGTCGGGCACCAGGGCGCTGACGCTCATACTACCGTCGGGGAAGCCCTGGATGAACCCGGGCGCACCGTTGACCAGGGCCAGCCGCACGCTGCGGGCCGGGTTCTTGCGGGTGATCGAAAGCAGGAGCCGCACCACCTTGTCGACACCACGAATCGGGTTCAGCGCTGCCGACGCCTTGCCGCCGCCATCGCTTTCCAGCACGATTTCAGGAGCGAGCAGGCGCCGGAGCATGGCCTCGTCACCATCTGCCACCGCTTTCAGCACCGCCTCGGCGAGCGCGCGCGCCGCCTCTGGATCGGCATGGCTGCTGCCGGGGCTGCGGTCGAGCAGCGGATCAGCCGCCGCCGGCAGCTCCGCCCGGGCTGCCGTAAGGCGCCGACGTGCCCGAGACAGCCGCTGACGCAGCGCCACAGGTGTAATCCCAAGCGCCTCAGCCGCCTCGTCTGCCTCCATCTCCGCCACCTCGACCAGAAGCAGAGCCGCACGTTCCGAGGGCGGCACACGCTCCATCAGCCGGAGCAGCGCAAGCGACACCGTCTCGGTCGTTTCGGTTGCGCCGGTCTCAGGCGCTACGATGTCGGAGATCAGCGGCTCCGGCAGCCAGGGTCCGGGGTAGCCGGTGCGGGCCCGCCTGCGGCTGCGCAGGCGATCGAGGGCAAGCCGGGTCGCCACCGACAGCAGAAAGGCGCGCGGTTCGCGCGGCCGGCCGGCCTCACCGCCGGTTTCCGCCCGCTGCCAGCGCAGCCAGGCATCCTGCATGACGTCGTCTGCATCGGCCGAACTGCCGGTCAGGCGGTAGGCCTGCGCCCAGGCCGCCGGTGCATGGGCGAGAAAGGCATCGGTCCGGGTTGCGGAGGTTCCCGGCATGGCGCTTGTCGTCATGCTCATGCGCGCAGCTCCACATAAATGTCCACCCGGTCCGGCTCGGCATCCGGCCATCTGTCGAAATCGGCCCGAAAGGCACGGTTCGGCAGGGTTTGCCAGATCCTGGCCCAGCCTGCGGCCAGCGCCGCCGGCTGCGGGCCGGCGGTCTGCAGCACCAGAAAATCGGCCGCGGCCAGATCGACCCGGATCAGCCCGTCCGGCACCGCCAGACCGGGCACCAGAACCCGGCCGATGGTCAGCCGAAAGGGGGCGCAGTGGTCGCCCTGATACTGATCATAGACGGCATAGGTCGCAGCCTCGATGCAGGGCTGCCCCTCCAGCGGCCGCTCCGCAAACCAGCGCCCCCACAGGGCGCCGATCGCATCCGGATCGTTATTCGAAACAATGGCAGCAAGGCCGGTCACGGCAAAACCGCCGGAGCGGCAGCGGCTGAAGCCCGCAGGCGGCGTGGCGATGTCGGTCATCGGATCGTCCTTCGACAGGGAGACGCTGCCGGAAAGACGCCCACCCCGGACATCCTGTGACATCCCCGATCGCGATGTCACACCTAAAAATCGAGAGGCCGGGGAGAAAGGGAAGTCGGTGAGGAAGGGCCGGGATCAGGGCTCGGCGGGGCGCGGCGCCTGACCGCGATGCAGATGCTCGCGGCCATAAAGATCGGCGGCCCGGGCCTCGAAAGCCTTGACCATGCGCCGGGTGGCCTCGCCGAACAGTGCGCCCATCACATTGTCGAGCAGGCGTGAGCGGAATTTGAAATCGACTTCGAAATCGACCAGGCACCCCTCCGGATGCGGCTCGAAACACCAGCGATTGCGCAGATGTTCGAACGGCCCGGTGACGTCGGTGACCAGTACCTCATGCGGACGCAGCAATTCGACCTTCGAGGTGAAGCGCTCGCGGATCATCTTGAAGCCGATCACCAGATCGGCCTCCATGCGTTCGCGCTTATGCCCCTCGGCATCGGCGAAGCTTTCACGCGTACGAATCCGCGAGGCAATGCACCAGGGGAGGAACTCCGGATAGCGGTCGACGGCGGCAACGAGGTCGAAAAGCTGGTCGGGCGCGTAGGGCAGTACGCGCTTTTCGCTGAAGGACGGCATCGTCGAACGCTAACTCCGGTTGGCGAGAATCGTCTGACATACGGCAGCCGGGCAGCGGCCCCTGCTTCGTGCAGGCTCCGCTGCCACCGTGCCGTGGCGGACGTCTCTCTATACGGTCTGAGCGGTGCCCGCTGCAAGCTGCGCCTCGCGTGCGGCCTTCAGCCGTGCGAAGTCCTTGTCCGCGTGATGCGACGAACGGGTCAGCGGGCTGGACGACACCAGCAGGAAGCCCTTGGCCCGCCCCATGGTCGCATAGGACTGGAACTCCTCGGGCGTGACGAAACGGTCGACCGGCAGATGCTTGGGCGTGGGCTGCAGATACTGGCCGATGGTCATGAAATCGACATCGGCGGCGCGCAGATCGTTCATCACCTGATGAACCTCGCCCTTGGTCTCACCAAGGCCGACCATGATGCCGGATTTGGTGAAGATCGACGGATCGACGTCCTTCACCATCGACAGGATCTTGAGTGAGTGGAAATAGCGCGCGCCCGGCCGAACATCGGCATAGAGCCGCGGCACGGTTTCCAGATTGTGATTGAAGACGTCGGGCCGCGCCTCGGCCACAGCCTGGAGAGCGCCCTTCTTGCGCTGAAAATCAGGGGTCAGCACCTCGATGGTGGTCTCGGGCGACATCTCGCGGATGCGGCGGATCACCTGCACGAACTGACCGGCACCGCCGTCATCGAGGTCGTCGCGATCGACCGAGGTGACCACCACATGAGCAAGCCCCATCTCGGCCACCGCTTCCGCCAGATGCGCCGGCTCGTCCGGATCGACTGCCCGGGGCATGCCGGTTGCGACATTGCAGAACCGGCAGGCGCGGGTGCAGATATCGCCCAGGATCATCACAGTGGCGTGCTTCTGGGTCCAGCACTCGCCGATATTCGGGCAGGCAGCCTCTTCGCAGACGGTGAAGAGGTTGAGGCGCCGCATGCGCTGGCGCATTTCCGCCACCTGTGGCGAGGTCGGCGCCTTGACGCGGATCCAGTCGGGCTTGCGCTGACGCTGGGCTGGCGTGGTGCTGGCTGGCGCCGTCTCGACGGGATGGATGATCACGGCCACGTGCGATGTCCCCCGGCCTGGATGGGTTGAGGCCCGGCCCCGACCGGTGATCGGGAGCCGGGCCTTTTGTCGAGCATACCACAGTCGACCGCGGCACGGATGTGCCTGTCGCGGGGCTGAGGATATTTCGGACTAGAAATGGATGGCCCGTCCGAAGGCGTCAAGCACGGACTCGTGCATCATCTCCGACAGGGTGGGGTGTGGGAAGATGGTGTGCATCAGGTCGAGTTCGGTGCCTTCCATGGTCTTGGCGACGGTATAGCCCTGGAT
The DNA here is from genome assembly GCF_041468085.1 of Tistrella mobilis. Taxonomy (NCBI): domain Bacteria; kingdom Pseudomonadati; phylum Pseudomonadota; class Alphaproteobacteria; order Geminicoccales; family Geminicoccaceae; genus Tistrella; species Tistrella mobilis. Next base: position 2,352,598 of record NZ_CP121017.1, read on the forward strand.
CAGCTCGGTCACCTCGGCGCCGATCATGTGGGCGCCCAGCAGTTCGCCGGTCTTTGCGTCGAACACCGTCTTGACCAGCCCCTCCGGTTCACCCAGCGCCAGGGCCTTGCCGTTGCCCCGATAGGGGAAGCGGCCGACCTTGACGTCGTAACCGGCCTCTTTCGCCTTGGCTTCGGTCATGCCGACCGATGCCACCTGCGGGGTGGCATAGGTGCAGCCCGGAATGTTCTCGCGGGTCATCGGGTGGACATGTTCGACGCCGGCGAAGGCCTCGACGCAGATGACACCTTCATGCGACGCCTTGTGGGCCAGCCAGGGCGCCCCGGCCACGTCGCCGATCGCATAGATGCCCGGCTCATCAGTTTCGAGATACGGACCGACCTGGATCTGGCCCTTCTCGACCTTCACCTTCGTCGTCTCCAGGCCCAGATCCTCGGTATTGCCGACGATGCCGATCGCCACGATCACCCGGTCGACCTTCAGGCTCTGGGTCTTGCCCTTGCCGTCCTCAAGCGTCGCCGTCACCCCGTCCTTGCCCTTGTCGAGGGCCTTGACCTGGGTACCGGTGAGGATCTTCATCCCCTGCTTCTCGAAGGCCTTGCGGGCGAGACCCGAAATCTCGGCATCCTCAACCGGCAGAATGCGGTCAAGCAGCTCGACCACGGTCACCTCGACGCCCAATGCGCGATAGAAGCTCGCGAACTCGATGCCGATCGCACCGGAACCGACCACCAGCAGCGACTTGGGCAGGCTCTCGGGTACCATGGCTTCGCGATAGGTCCAGACCCGCTCGCCATCAGGCTCCAGCCCCTTGACCACACGGGCGCGGGCACCGGTCGCCAGGATGATGTGGTCGGCGGTCACGCTGCGCTTGCCCTTGGCGCCCTCGATCACGACCTTGCCGGGGCCGTTCAGCCTGCCACGGCCATCGGCGACCTCTACCTTGTTCTTCTTCAGCAGGTGGGCCACGCCCTGCGACAGGGTCTTGGCCACGTCGCGGCTGCGCTTCACGATCGCCGACAGATCGAAACTCGGCTTCTCGACCGTGATGCCGAATTCCTTGGCATGGTTGACCAGGGTCCACACCTCGGCCGCACGCAGCAGCGCCTTGGTCGGGATGCAGCCCCAGTTCAGGCAGATACCGCCCAGATGCTTCTCTTCGACCACCAGCGTGCGCAGGCCCAGCTGACCGGCGCGGATCGCCGCGACATAGCCGCCCGGGCCACCGCCGATCACAATCACGTCGTAATCGTCGCCGCTCTTCGGACCTGAGGACTTCTTCGGCTCGGCCTTGGGTGTCTCGGTCTTTTTCGGGGGCTCCGCCGCCTTCGGGACCTCGGCAGCCTTGGGCGCCTCGGCCGCCTTCGGCGCGTCACCGCCACCGGCCGCGGCCTTCGCCGCTTCGGCCGGATCCTCACCTTCATCGGCAAGGACGGCGATGAGGGCATTGACCGCGACGTTCTCGGTGCCTTCCGGCACAACGATCTTCGCCAGCACGCCCTCGTCGGCCGCCTCGACCTCCATGGTGGCCTTGTCGGTCTCGATCTCGGCGATCACCTGACCGCTTTCGATCGTGTCACCTTCCTTGACCAGCCAGCGGGCCAGGGTGCCTTCGGTCATGGTCGGCGACAGCGCCGGCATCAGAACCTTGATCGGCATGGGATGGGTCTCCCGTCCGTCTCGTGTGTGTCTCGAAGGATGAACCGCCGGATGCCGCTCAGAGCAGCATCGACAGCGGATCCTCGATCAGCTTCTTGAAGGCGGCCAGGAACTGGGCGCCGACGGCGCCGTCCACCACCCGGTGGTCGCAGGAGAGCGTGACCGTCATCACCGTCGCGATCGCCAGCGCACCATCCTTCACCACCGGCCGCTGCTCGGCAGCGCCGGCGGCAAGGATCGCCGACTGCGGCGGGTTGATGATCGCCGAGAACTCCTTGATGCCGTACATGCCGAGATTCGACACCGAGAATGTGCCACCCTGGTATTCTTCCGGCTTCAGCTTGCCGTCCCGGGCACGGGTCGCAAGATCCCGCATTTCGGACGAAATCGCGGCCAGCCCCTTAGTATCGGCCTTGCGGATGATCGGGGTGATCAGCCCGCCATCGATCGCAACCGCCACCGAGACGTCGACATCCTTGAAGCGCAACACCGCCTCGTCGGTCCAGGCGGCATTGGCCGCCGGCACCTTGCGCAGCGACAGGGCGCTGGCCCGCACGACGAAGTCGTTGACGCTGATCTTCACACCGTCGCCGGCACGCTCGTTCAGCTCCTTGCGCACCGCCAGCAGCCGGTCGATGACACAATCCACCGTCAGGTAGAAATGCGGCACGGTCTGCTTGGCGTCGAGCAGGCGGCGAGCGATGGTCTTGCGCATGCCGTTATTGGCCTCGGCCTCGTACGGCATGCCGAGCTTGTCGACCAGATCGCGGGTCTGAGCGGAGGCGGCGGCCGAGATTGCCGCCACGCTGTAACCGGCGACCGCCTGCTGGGCCGGAGCCGGGGCGGGCTTGGGTGCCTCGGCAGCCGGAGCAGCCTGACTGCGGCTTTCCGCCTTCGGCGCCTCGGCCGGCTTCGCACCGGACGCGATCGCGGCCTCGACATCGGCCTTGACGATCCGGCCATGCGGACCGGTGCCCTCGACACCCGAAAGGTCGAGACCGGCTTCCGACGCGATCCGGCGGGCAAGCGGGCTCGCCTTGATCCGGCCGCCCTCGTTTCCGGCTGCGGGCATCGCGGAGGCCTTGGTGACCGATGCCGTCGCGGGCTCAGTCTCCCCCTCCTCGTCACCGGCGGCCTCGGCCTCCTCGGCCTTCTCCGCAGCTGCGCCAGCGCCGGCGGCGGCTTCCGCCACCGCCGCATCGTCGTCACCCTCTTCCTTGAGCACGGCGATCGGCGTGTTCACGGCCACGTTCTCGGTGCCTTCCGGCACCAGGATCTCGGCCAGCACGCCTTCGTCGACCGCTTCCACCTCCATGGTGGCCTTGTCGGTCTCAATTTCGGCGATCACCTGCCCGCTTTCAATCTTGTCGCCGGCGGCGACCAGCCACTTGGCGAGCGTGCCTTCGGTCATGGTCGGCGACAGGGCCGGCATCAGGATGGTCTGAGCCATGTTCGATCCTCGGTCTCGATGGGGTCCGGCGATGCCGGCTCAGAATTCGTAGCCGACGGCGCGCTTGGCGGCCTCGACGATGTCGTCGGGCTGCGGCAGGGCCAGCTTCTCGAGATTGGCGGCATAGGGCAGCGGCACGTCCTTGCCGCAGACCCGGATCACCGGCGCATCCAGATGATCGAAAGCGTGCTCCATCATCAGCGCGGCCTGCTCGGCGCCCATGCCGGCGGTCGGCCAGCCTTCCTCGACCGTCACCAGACGGTTGGTCTTCTTCACCGAGGCGACGATGGTGTCGACGTCGAGCGGACGGATGGTACGCAGGTCGACGACCTCGGCCTCGATCCCCTCTTCCGCCAGTTTCTCCGCGGCTTCCAGCGCCTTGCCGACATTAATCGACCAGGCGGTGATCGTCACATCCCGGCCCTCGCGCACGATCGCGGCCTTGCCGATCTCGACCACATGGTCGTCATCGTCGGGGACCTCGAAGCTCTGACCGTAGAGGATCTCGTTTTCGAGGAAAATCACCGGGTTCGGATTGCGGATCGCGGCCTTCAGCAGGCCCTTTGCATCCGCCGCGGACCAGGGGGCGATGACGATCAGTCCGGGCACATGGGCATACCAGCTGGCATAGTCCTGGCTGTGCTGGGCCGCCACGCGCGCCGCCGCACCGTTCGGGCCACGGAACACGATCGGGCAGCGCATCTGGCCGCCGGACATGTAGTTGGTCTTCGCCGCGGAGTTGATGATCTGGTCGATCGCCTGCATGGCGAAATTGAAGGTCATGAACTCGACGATCGGCTTCAGGCCGCGCATGGCAGCGCCGACGGCGAGGCCGGTAAAGCCGTGTTCGGTGATCGGGGTGTCGACCACACGCTTTGCCCCGAATTCGTCGAGCAGACCCTGGGTAACCTTATAGGCGCCCTGGTATTCGGCGACCTCTTCGCCCATCACGAAGACATCGCCGTCCCGGCGCATCTCTTCGGCCATGGCGTCGCGCAGCGCCTCGCGTACCGTGATCTTCGGCATGTATGGACCCGTTTCTCTCTGAAATCCGTCACCGGGGCGGCGCTGATGCGCCCCGCCCCGACATCCTGTGAAAACCTTGAGCCGGCAGAGCCTCGATCAGCTCTCAACCAGCACGTCCGTCCACAGCTCCGACGGATCGGGCTCGGGGTTCTCCTGGGCGAAATCGGCGGCGTCGACGACGATGTCCTTGATCTCGCGATCGATGCCCTTGAGCTTCGCCTCGTCCCATTCGCCGCTGTCGATCAGCAGCTTCTTGACCAGCTCGATCGGGTCGCGCTCGGCCTTCATGCGGTTCAGTTCGTCCTTCGACCGGTACTTGGCCGGGTCGGACATCGAATGGCCGCGGAAGCGATAGGTCTTCATCTCCAGCAGGATCGGGCCCTTGCCGCTGCGGGCATGCTCGACCGCGAATTCGGCCGCACCGCGCACGGTCCGCACGTCCATGCCGTCGACCGCAAAACCCGGAATGCCGAAGCTCTCGCCACGGCGATAGAGCTCCGTCACGGCACTGGCACGGGCCACCGAGGTGCCCATGCCGTAGAGATTGTTCTCGATGACGTAAACCACCGGCAGGTGCCAGAGGCTCGCCATGTTGAAGCTCTCGTACACCTGGCCCTGATTGACCGCGCCGTCGCCCAGATAGGTGACGGCGACCTTGCCGTCTTCCTTGTACTTGTGGGCGAAGCCGAGGCCGGTGCCGATCGGCACCTGGGCCGCCACGATGCCATGGCCGCCGAAGAAACCCTTCTCGACCGAGAACATATGCATCGAGCCGCCCTTGCCGCGCGAATACCCGTCGCGGCGGCCGGTGAGTTCGGCCATCACGCCGCGGGCTTCCATGCCGCAGGCGAGCATATGGCCATGGTCACGATAGCTGGTGACGACGCTGTCGCCATCGACCAGGCTGCCCTGCATGCCGATCACGACGGCTTCCTGGCCGATATAAAGGTGGCAGAAGCCACCGATCAGGCCCATGCCGTACATCTGGCCGGCCTTCTCCTCGAAGCGCCGGATCAGGAGCATCTCTCGGTAATAGTGGACCAGCTGTTCGATGGTGCTGTTCTCGGGCGCGAGCGCGTTGCTCTGCGAGCCCGAGGGCTTACGGCGCGAAGTCGCCATGCGGTCCTCCCCGGATGTGACGCGCGGGAGCCGCACGAGCCGGCTCCAGAGCGCCTAGGTGGAGTTGAACCTAAGCCCCACATCCGCGGCTGGCAAGCGAAACACGGCGCGCAAATCCTTGTGCTGCGTCGCAATATGGACGATTAACTTATACTGAGTTAATCGTCATATTCTTCCCTGGAATGAGCACCTGTGCAGACTGGGCATCCCGCAGCGCAGCAACCAGAGCGCCGGACAGGTGCTCATCCAGACCGACCGAGAGCTGCAGGCCAAGACGGCGCGTCAGCCCCAGATCTTCGACGGCAACGAAACCAAAGCCTTCCGGTATCAGCGTGCGCGGCGCAATGGTGACACCCAGGCCGGCCCGCACCGCAGCAAAAGCCCGGGCATCCTGATCGGTGGCAAAGGCCGGACGCAGCCTGATGCCGCGCGAATCGAGCAATCCCTGCGCATCCCTGCCCCGCTCACAATGCATGCGAAGGACAAAAGCTTTCCCGTCCAGATCGGCGGCCCGGATCGACCCGCGCCGGACGAAGTCATGGTCGACCGGACACACAACCACCAGAGGGTCGTCCCCGATCGGCAACCACCAGCCGTCGGCGACGCGATCCGAGATGGTCAGCGCTGCATCCATCCGACCCAAACCGACAGCATCCGCCAATCGGGGTTCGCGCGCCTCCCTGACGGTCAGCTCCACCCCCGGCAGGTGCCGCTGCAAGGCATCAATCAGTCCCAGGACCAGCTCCATGGGCGCTGTCGGCAGCACACCGAGCGTCAGGACGCTTTGCTCCAGCCCACGCCGCACCTCCTGACGGGCGAGATCGGCATCGCGCACGATCCCAAGGGCACGGCGGTGGAACCGTCGGCCCAGAGCCGTCAGCCGGACGGCTCCGCGCTGACGTTCCAGCAATGGCGTTCCCAGTTCGTCCTCAAGCGCCGCCAGACCTGCCGACAAGGCCGGCTGCGACACGTTCAGAGAGCGCGCCCCCTCGGTGATACTGCCAGCAGCCACCACGGCGATCAGATAGCGCAATTGCCTGAGGGTCATCGCGGTTCTTTCATCCAAATTTTGGATCTATAGGATCCATATAATCCATTTTCCTTTAGTTTAGATCGTTTCCTATCATGGCGCCAGCGGGTGCCCCCCCTCGGCGGCAGCCCCATCATTGATCGGGAGGCCTCGGTACAATGTGCGACGATCTGGTGCTGTATGCGGTTGAGGACGGAATCGCCCGCATCGTCATGAACCGGCCAGAGGCGCTGAACGCCCTCGACGACCGGCTCAACCAGGCCTTGGCCGGAGCCTGGGAGCGCTTCGCCGCGGATGACGCGGCAGATGTCGCCGTTCTCTCGGGCGAAGGCCGGGCCTTCTGCACGGGCGCCGATCTGAAAAGCTTCATTCCGCGCTGGAAGGGCGCCGACATGATGGCCCCGCGACGTCATGCGCCGACGGGCATCGGTGGCGGGCTCACCCGGGGTCGTCATCGCCTGGCCAAACCGGTGGTGGCCGCACTGCACGGCCACATCATCGGCGGTGGGTTCGAACTTGCCCTCGCCTGCGATATCCGCATCGCCGCGGAAGACGCAATCTTCGGCGTGTTCGAGCTGCGCTACGGCCTGCATCAAGGGGATGGCGGACTGGTGCGGCTCTCAGCCATCGCCGGGATCGGCACGGCACTCGACCTGACCCTCACCGGCCGGCCCGTCGATGCCGCGGAAGCACTGCGCCTGCACCTGGTCTCCAGGGTCGTGCCGCGCGCAGACCTCGCGGACGCGGCGCTGGAAACAGCTGCACGCATCCGGGATAACGGCCGCGCCGCCGTCCGCTCGGCCAAGGAGACCGTGCTGGAGTTGATCGGCCGGCCGCTCGATGATGCCCTCAGGCTGGAAACGCTCTACGGCTACTCAAGCCTCGGCGATTTCAGCGAGGCCGGACCGAGACTCGCCCGCTTTCTCGACAAGACGTCCCGGCCTGAGGATGGAGACCGGTGATGGCAGCCAGGCTCGTCGGCCAGGCAGACGTGATGCTTGGCCACAAGATCAAGCGGCTGCGCCGCTTGCACGGTCTCAGCCAGAGCGACGTCGCCGATGTTCTGGAGATCACCTTCCAGCAGGTGCAGAAATACGAGCGGGGCGTCAACCGCATTCCAGCCGCAGCAATTCCGGTGCTTGCACGGTTGCTGAATACCACGGCGAACCATCTGCTCGACGCCGATGATCTCCGGCGGACACACGTGGCCGATGATCGCGAGGTAATAGCGCTGCAGGCCGCGCTTTCGACGCTGCCTGCAGATTCACCCGCCCGTCAGCAGTATCTGAAAGCTGTTGCCGCACTTGCGGCCGCCATCCGTGCCACCGGCGACGATCAGCAGGCACTGAACATGGTCGACAAGACCGGCCGGGTCTCCGTGTCGGGCGCCGGCACGACGTCGTCGGTTATGCCCCAATCGGCCAGGTCATAGACCGCGCCATGGACCGTGCCCCGACCGGTGGCGAAGGTCATCTTGCGGCTCAGCACGTCGTTCCGCCATTGGGCAGCCGCGTGATTGGCGATGACCTGCGCGAAAGCCGCACGACAGGCGGCGTTGTCGAGGCCTGTCATATCGACGGCCAGCAGGTCGGTCGAAACCGCGCTGCTCACCCCGGTCTGCACTGCGACGTCGAACCAGAAAGCGATATCGAGCAGCGAGACCTGCCTGCCCGGCATATACCGGTCGATATAGCCGACCGCACGGCCGAACCACGTCGCAAAGGCATGATCCATCTGAACCGCCTTGGCAGCCCCCCGGCCACCCAGTGCGGAGAAGTAGCCCGCCCAGGGCGCAACCAGCTGCGTATTGTCGGCACCTGTCGAAATCGTCTTCGCCCAATCGACGGCGGCCTGACCGCGCAGTGGCAGGGCCTGCATTAACTGGCCGTATTCGGCGCCGAAAATGCCGGCGATCAGCCCCGGAGCCCTGGTCTCGATATCCGAGAACAGCTCCTGCAACGCGCCCGAGGACAGGGTAAAGCCGAGAATGCCCCAGGTGAGCCCCCCGGAATCGAAGGCCCCCACCACGCCGGTGAAATAGGTCCCCTCGAAGGCAACGGTCGGATTCAACACCCGGTCGAAGGCGGTAAGCGGCCCCAGCGCCGAGAGGCGCTGCCACTGGTCCTCGGAGAATGTGGGAGAGGACGGGAAGCCATTTCTGGCTTGCCAGTCATTCATGGCACGAGCGCTCGCCGGTCCAAACCGCCCATCGACGATCAGCCGCGCGCCGTCGCGGTCCAGCAGGGTCTGAACGGCATCCGCGAGCGGGCCGGATATCCTGGCTCGCCCCTGGGTAGCGGTGGAGAAGTAGATCATCGCGGCAACAGCCCCCTCCCGTGATCCATCAAGGGAGAGCCTAGCGCAAAACGCCCCGACCTCCAATCACGGGTGGTCACATGGCAGTGCCGTCAGCGCGCTGCCTCGGGCAGCACATCCAGAACACTCGGCGTTCCGGAACCTGATGGGGCTGGAGCAGCCTGTTCCTGCGCGGCTTCCGGAGTGACGGGAGCAGCCGCGTCGTAAAATTCCACGCGATCGCGCGCATCGGTATACCCGAGCACCCGGCGCACCTGCTCGTCGAGCATGTCGGGATCCAGGCTTTCCGCCCGCATCAGGGCGACCTGCTTTTCAAGCCGCTGCCGCTCCGCCCGGGCATCGTCGAGCTGATGGTCGAGCGCCGCCAGCTGCTGGCGCATCTGCAGCCAGGCAACGACCCCACGGTCGCCCTGGACGGCATGGAAGGCAAAATAGCTGACCAGGCACCCCCAGAAAATCTGGGGCGCGATCTGGCGCAAGCGGCGCGTTATGTCCCTCTGCATCGACATGGGGTGCATGGAATCACGCAGTCGTCACGGCGTCAATCGGCCTTCGCCGGCGCACTGCACCCCGACAGATATTTGTCATTCCCTGTTGCCCGGGCGCCGCGCGCTCCTTGCCTGCGCGACCCGTCACAAATATGGCTAAATTTTAACCATGCCATGTCATCTGACGGTTTTTTGAGCGAACCCAACACCGTTCGGACACCTGCGCGCCTGTCGCCACCTACGTAATCTTCCCCGGAGAGAATCGCGGAGCCCTGCGGACATGAGGAACAAGATCTCCTACTTGGGCATGTTTGGTCCGCTTCTTGCTGAATTTGTCCATGGATCGGAACAACGCGCCCTACCGGAGGCCGTCTATGAAACTCATCGTCCGCACCATCGCCAGCGGCGCCATTCTCGCCGCAGCCGCCGTCAGCACCGCCACTGCCGCAGAACCCATCAAGGTGGGCGTGCTGCACTCGCTGTCGGGCACCATGGCGATCAGCGAGACCACCCTCAAGGACACCGTGCTGATGCTGGTGGACGAGGTGAACAAGAGCGGCGGCCTGCTTGGCCGGCCGCTTGAAGCGGTCGTCGTCGATCCGGCGTCGAACTGGCCGCTGTTCGCCGAGAAGGCCCGCGAACTGATCGAAAAGGACAAGGTGGACGTCGTCTTCGGTTGCTGGACGTCGGTGTCGCGCAAGTCCGTCCTGCCTGTATTCGAAGAACTGGACAGCCTGCTGTTCTATCCTGTGCAGTACGAGGGGGAGGAAAGCTCGCGCAACGTCTTCTATACCGGTGCCGCCCCCAACCAGCAGGCCATCCCGGCCGTCGAATACCTGATGAGCGAGGATGGCGGGGCGGCCAAGCGCTGGGTTCTGCTCGGCACCGACTATGTCTACCCGCGCACGACCAACAAGATCCTGCGGGCTTTCCTGAACTCCAAGGGTGTCTCGGATGGCGATATCATGGAGAGCTATACGCCCTTCGGCCACAGCGACTGGCAGACCATCGTCTCTGACGTGAAGAAGTTCGCCAGCGCCGGCAAGAAGACCGCCGTGGTCTCCACCATCAACGGCGATGCCAACGTGCCGTTCTACAAAGAACTGGCCAACCAGGGCATCGATGCCGCCGACATTCCGGTGGTTGCCTTCTCGGTGGGCGAGGAAGAACTGGCCGGCCTCGACACCGGCCCGCTGGTCGGCCATCTGGCTGCCTGGAACTATTTCATGTCGGTCGACACGCCCGAAAACGCCGAGTTCATCAAGAAGTGGCACGCCTTCATCAAGAGCGACAAGCGCGTCGTCAACGACCCGATGGAGGCGACCTATATCGGCTTCAAGATGTGGACGCAGGCCGTTCTGCAGGCCGGCACCACGGATGTGGACGCCGTGCGTCAGGCCATGTACGGCCAGACGGTGCCGTCGCTGACCGGCACCACGGCCGTGATGAACGTCAACCACCACCTGTCGAAGCCGGTGCTGATCGGCGAGATCCAGGGTGACGGCCAGTTCTCGACGGTGTGGAAGACCGACGGGCCCATCGTGGGCGACGCCTGGTCCGACTACATCCCGGAAAGCGCCAAGCTGACGGCCGACTGGACCTATCCCTGGGTCTGCGGCAACTGCGAAACGCCCAAATACAAGTGATGCGCTGACATCACGGCTGCCCCACCGGGCCACGCCGCCCGTGGCCCGGTGGGGCAGCAACCTTCACGGAAAGTCTTCACCGATCGGACGGTGGCCCGTGCCGCCCGATCGCGGAGGACGGGGCTTCGGCAGCCTGTCTGCGGCCGCGGTACGCTCTCCCGCCGTCGGAGCATCACGCAGGCCGAAGCCCCACCCTGCCAATGCCGCCCCGGGTCGGCCGGTGAGTTCGCCGGCAGCATCCTGACGCGGTCGCAGAAGACGAGCCCGATGCCCGGACAAGCGATATCTCCCCGCCGGCCCGCCGGCGGCCCCGCCACGCTGCTGCGCGCGCTCGCGCTGGCCGCGGTGCTGCTGATCCTGCCGTTCGCCACCGGCCCATCCACTTTCTCACCCGTAGGCATGGCCGTCGCGCAAACCGCTGACGACGCCCCCACGGCGGAAGAAGATGCACAGCTGCGCGCAGCACTCGCAACCGAGGGCAGCGGCTTCGACGGCGCACTTGCGCTTATCCGCGCCCTGGCCGCCACCGGTGATGCCCGTGCAGCCCGTGCGATCGACGCCCTTCAATCCGGCAGCCTCGGCCGGCGCAGCGACGGCAGTCTGGTGATTCTGGAAGGTCGTGCCAGCGACGCCAGCATGCGTGATCCGGTAACCGGCGAGGATCTCGGCAAAGCGGAGGCCGGCCAGGTCGATCGGATCCGGGTCAACAACCGTGTGCGGGTCGAAGCCCGCGCTGCGATGGGCCTGATCGACCTCAGGGCCAAAAGGCCGGAACGCCGGATTGCTGCCGCAGACGGGCTGGTCAAGACTCCGGACGCCGCTGCCCTGCCACTGCTCACGCAAGCCATCGAGACCGAGACCAACGGCCGGGCCCGCGAAGCGCTGACCAAAGCACTGGCCGCCGTGCAGGCCTTTTATGCCGAAAACCCGGAAGAGCGGCTCCAGGCGATCGAAACTCTCGGCGACTATGCGGATCCGCAGGTCCGCAGCCTGCTCGGCCGGATCGCCGACGGCACGCCCGAAGGTCTGCCGCCGGATGCCGCCCAGGCGGTCAAGGGCGCCGCGATCGATGCGCTCGCCGCCGTGGAAGCCAAGCTCGAAATGTGGGCCCTGGTCGGCAACGTCTATCAGGGGCTGAGCCTCGGCTCCGTGCTCGTCCTTGCCGCCACCGGTCTTGCCATCACCTTCGGCGTGATGGGCGTGATCAACATGGCCCATGGCGAGATGGTCATGCTCGGCGCCTATACGACCTTTCTGGTTCAGCAGGGCATCGCAGCCGCCGCACCGGCCCTGATGCCGGTCTCGCTGCTGATCGCCCTGCCCGCGGCCTTTCTGGTGTCGGGGGCCGCGGGCTTCGCGATCGAGCGCAGCGTGATCCGCTGGCTCTACGGTCGGCCGCTCGAAACCCTGCTTGCGACCTGGGGGCTCAGCCTGATCATTCAGCAGGCGGTACGGTCAGTCTTCGGGCCCACCAACCGGGAGGTCTCCAGCCCCGACTGGATGAGCGGCGCCTTCGAGATCGCCGGCGGTATCACGCTGACCTATAACCGGCTCTGGATCCTGGCCTTCTCCCTGGTCGTAGTGGCGGGCGTCGCCCTGCTGCTGCGCAAGACCTCCCTCGGCCTGCATGTCCGCGCCGTCACCCAGAACCGCGCCATGGCCTCGTCCATGGGCATCCGCACCGGCCGGATCGACGCGCTGACCTTCGCGCTCGGTTCCGGTATCGCCGGCATTGCCGGCGTGGCGCTCAGCCAGATCGACAATGTCAGCCCCAATCTCGGCCAGGGCTACATCATCGACAGCTTCATGGTGGTGGTGTTCGGCGGTGTCGGCACGCTCTGGGGCACACTGATCGGCGGTTTCGCCCTGGGTGTGGTGAACAAGCTGCTGGAACCCTTCGCCGGTGCGGTGCTCGCCAAGATCCTGGTGCTGATCGCGATCATCCTGTTCATCCAGAAGCGGCCGCGCGGTCTGTTCGCGCTCAAGGGCCGCGCGGTGGAGGCCTGACCCATGGCATCGACCACCGAACCCACCACCGCTCCCCGTCAGGCCTTGCGCGGGCTGGCGCGCGGCCCGCGCAGGCCGATCCTGCTGGCCCTGCTCGGCGATCGCGGCGGGCTGATCTTCATGGGGCTCATCGCAGCCTCGGCCGTGCTGATGCCGATCTCGGCCCTGGTGCTGCCCGCGGAGCATCCGCTGGCGATCCCGTCCTACATGGTATCGCTGTTCGGGAAGTATCTCTGCTACGCGCTGCTCGCACTCGCCCTCGACCTGGTCTGGGGCTATTGCGGCATCCTCAGTCTGGGACACGGCGCCTTCTTCGCCCTCGGCGGCTATGCCATGGGCATGCATCTGATGCGCGAGATCGGCCCGCGCGGCGTCTATGGCAACCCGATCCTGCCCGATTTCATGGTCTTCCTGAACTGGCAGGAACTGCCCTGGTACTGGTACGGCTTCGACATGGCATGGTTTGCGATCCTGATGGCGCTGGTCGTCCCCGGCCTGCTCGCCTTCGTGCTCGGCTGGCTGTGCTTCCGCTCACGGGTGACCGGCGTCTATCTGTCGATCATCACCCAGGCCATGACCTACGCCCTGCTGCTCGCCTTCTTCCGCAACGACATGGGCTTCGGCGGCAATAACGGCCTCACCGACTTCAAGGACCTGTTCGGCTACAGCCTTCAGGCACCCGAGATGCGGGTGGCACTCTATTCCGCCACCGCCATCGCCCTGGTCGGCGCCTATGCGCTCTCGCGCATCGTCGTCACATCGAAGCTCGGCAAGGTGCTGGTCTCGATCCGCGACGCCGAAAGCCGGGTGCGCTTCCTGGGTTACCGGGTGGAGCACTACAAGCTCTTCGTCTTCGTCCTCTCGGCCATGCTGGCCGGCATCGCCGGCGCGCTCTATGTCCCCCAGGTCGGCATCATCAATCCGGGCGAGTTTGCACCTGCCAACTCGATCGAGGCCGTGATCTGGGTGGCGGTCGGCGGCCGCGGCACGCTCTGGGGCGCCGCCCTCGGCGGCATCACGGTCAATTGGGCCAAGACCTGGTTCACCGGCGCCCTGCCCGAATTCTGGCTCTTCGCGCTCGGAGCGCTCTTCATTGCGGTGACACTGTTCCTGCCCAAGGGGCTGGTGGGCAGACTGCCTGCCTTCCCCTCCTTCGGCCGCCGTCGCGAGAGTGCTTCCCCTGCCGTCACGGAGGATCGCGGATGACCGTGCACACCGCCGACCTGCTGGCCGATACCGGCACCGCGCCCGACGGTACCCGCAATCCCAGAGGCAGCGCTCTCTATCTCGACGGCGTGACCGTCAGCTTCGACGGCTTCCGGGCGCTGAACGAACTGTCGCTGGTGGTCGATCATGGCGAGCTACGCGCCGTGATCGGCCCCAACGGCGCCGGCAAGACCACCATGATGGACGTGATGACCGGCAAGACCCGGCCGGACAAGGGCAAGGTCCTGCTCGACGGCTCGATCGACCTCACCAGACTCGACGAGGCGCGCATCGCAACCCTCGGCATCGGCCGCAAGTTCCAGAAACCCAGCGTCTTCGAAACCCACACGGTGGTCGACAATCTGGAACTCGCCCTTGCCGGCGACCGCAGCCCGTTCGCCGCGCTCAAATTCCGGCGAACGGCCGAGAAGGCGGCGCGAATCGAGGCGGTTCTGGAAGACATCGCCCTCGCCCATCGCGCTCACGAGCCCGCAGGCCGGCTCAGTCATGGCCAGAAACAATGGCTGGAAATCGGCATGCTGCTGATGCAGCAACCGCGGGTGCTGCTGGTCGACGAGCCGGCGGCCGGCATGACCGATGCCGAGACCTCGCAGACCGCCGTGCTGCTGAAGCGCCTGGCGCAGTCTCATGCGGTAATCGTGGTCGAACACGATATGGGCTTCGTGCGTGATCTGGACTGCAAGGTGACCGTACTGCACGAAGGCTCGGTGCTCGCCGAAGGCTCTCTCGACCATGTCCAGGCCGACCAGCGGGTCGTGGACGTCTATCTCGGCCGCTGACGGAGGCTCGCCCCCATGCTCGACGTTCATGCGCTGGATGTGCATTACGGTTCGGCCCAGGCGCTCAAGGGCGTCTCGATCGAGGCGCGCGCTGGCGAGATCACCTGCGTGCTCGGACGCAACGGCGTCGGCAAGACCACGCTGATGCGTGCCATCACCGGTCATCTGAAACCCTCGGCCGGCAGCATCAAGCTGGATGGCGCCGATCTCGCCGGCCGCGCGCCCTATGACCGGGCCCGATCCGGCATCGGTTTCGTGCCGCAGGGCCGCGAGGTGTTTCCCCTGCTGACGGTGGAAGAGAACCTGCGCACCGGCCTCGCCGCCCGGCCGCGCAAGCTGGAGCGGAAGATCCCCGACGACATCTTCGCGCTCTTCCCCGTGCTCAAATCCATGCTCGGCCGGCGGGGTGGCGACCTGTCGGGCGGACAGCAGCAGCAGCTCGCCATCGGCCGCGCGCTCGTCACTGCGCCAAAACTGTTGGTCCTGGACGAGCCGACCGAGGGCATCCAGCCCTCGATCATCAAGGATATCGGCCGGGTGATCCGGCTTCTCGCCCGGGAACGGGGGCTTGCAGTGGTGCTCGTGGAGCAGTATTTCGATTTCGCCCAGGAGCTTGCGGATCGCTTCATCGTGCTGGATCGCGGTGAGGTCATCGCCGCCGGAGACGGGGCGGCCCTCGACGACGACATCCGTCGCCACCTCACCGTCTGATACCGGTAGCCCCCGAAGGTGCAGATTCCCAAAGACGATGCGGCTCGTGCCCGGCGCGCCGCCCTGGATCACGGCCGTTTGACCCTGGTGATGGGCCCCGCCCCCACGGCCAGGCGTGGCCTGCGCGACCTTGTCCAGCAGGTGCCCTATCGGGCGCTCTTCCCCCATGCCGAGCCTGGTGAGCCACCGATGGTGGTGGTCACCAGCACCTCCGGCGGCATCGTCGGCGGCGACCGGCTGGGCCTCGACGTGACGGTCCAGGACGGCGCCCGGCTGCTGCTGATGCCGCAGGCGGCAGAGCGGGTCTATCGCACCACCGGCCCGGTCTCGACCATCGACAACCTGTTCCGGATCGGCAGCGGCGCCAGCTTCGAGTGGCTGCCGCAGGAAACGATCATCTACGATCAGGCGCGTTTCGAGCGCCGCACCCGGCTGGTGCTTGCCGATCACACCTCTCATGCGCTGTTCGGCGAGATGCTCGTGCTGGGGCGGACTGCCCATGGCGAGAGCGTCATGCGTGCCCGATTGCGCGATGCCTGGGCAGTCGAGCGTGCAGGAAGGCTTCTGCTCGCCGATGCCTTCGATATTGCCGAGGAGGATTTCGCTGCGGCCCTCACCAGCCCGTCGGCGCTGGGCGGCATGACCGCAATCGCAGGATTCTGCGGGATCGGCAGTTCCGACGAAGCCGCACGCCAGGCGCTCCGCGACCGGCTGCGGCAGGAGCTGGAGGCAGCCGAAGGTCCGGAACCGGCTTTCGGCACGAAACATGCATCGAATTCGGCAGGGTCTGTTGCGGATCCGGATGCTCTGACCCGCCCCGTGGTGGGGATCGGTCTGGTCGACGGGTGTCTGGTGGTGCGGATGGCGGGGAGAGATGCCGCCCGTCTGAAACGGGTCTTCGATCGGCTGTGGGTGGTGGCGCGATCGGAACTTCTTCATCATCCACCGCGTTTACCGCGCATCCGCCGCGGCTGAACCGAAACCCGCCCGTCAGAGGCGACAGGTTGAACGATACAGGGAATGGCCAGGGAGCGTCCGCCGCATGCATCTGAGCCCTCGGGAAACGGAAAAACTGCTGATCGCCATGGCGGCAGAGGTGGCGCGTAAGCGCCGTGCCCGCGGCGTGAAGCTCAACTATCCGGAAGCAATTGCGCTGATCACCGATTTCGTGGTCGAAGGCGCCCGCGACGGCCGCAGCGTCGCTGATCTGATGGCGGCCGGCGGCCGGGTACTCACCCGCGACGAGGTGATGCCCGGCATTCCCGAGATGATCGAGCAGATCCAGGTCGAAGCGACCTTCCCCGACGGGACCAAGCTGGTCACCGTCCACAACCCGATCCGCTGAGGGCATCAGGATGACCGAGACCACCCTGCCCCTCTCTTCCGCGGACGCGCCGTTTTCGCCCGATGCCGAGGGTCTGGCCCCCGGTGCGATCATCCCTGCCGCCGGTGTGATCACCCTCAATGCCGGCCGCCCGACCGTAGAGATCGAGGTTGCCAATACCGGTGACCGGCCGGTGCAGGTCGGGTCGCACTATCATTTCTACGAGACCAATACCGGCCTCGTTTTCGATCGTGCCGCAGCCTGGGGCATGCGGCTCGACGTTCCCGCCGGCTCGGCAGTCCGCTTCGAGCCCGGTCAGACCCGCAGCGTGCGCCTGGTCGCCTATCAGGGTGACCGCGTGGTGCATGGTTTCGACGGCAAGGTGTCGGGCGCGCTTGGCGCCGCAGCGCCCAAGGGCGGGGAGGGCTGAACACATGGCCTACGAGATCGATCGCGTTTCTTATGCCGCCACCTACGGTCCGACCGTGGGCGACCGGGTGCGCCTGGCCGACACCGAACTGGTGATCGAGGTCGAGGAAGACCGGACAATCTATGGCGAGGAGGTCAAGTTCGGCGGCGGCAAGGTGATCCGCGACGGTATGGGCCAGTCGCAGCGCACCCGTGCCGATGGTGCCGCCGACACCGTCATCACCAATGCCCTGATTCTCGACCATACCGGTATCATCAAGGCGGATGTCGCCCTGCGCAGCGGCCGGATTGCCGCGATCGGCAAGGCGGGCAATCCCGACATCCAGCCCGGCGTCGACATCGTCATCGGCCCCGGCACCGAGATCATCGCCGGCGAGGGACGAATCCTGACAGCCGGCGGCATCGACGCGCATATCCACTTCATCGCACCCCAGCAGGCGATCGACGCAATCGCAAGCGGTGTGACAACCATGATCGGCGGCGGCACCGGCCCTGCAGAGGGCACCTTCGCGACCACGGTCACGCCCGGCCCCTGGCACATGATGCGCATGATCCAGGCAGCCGCAGACCTGCCGGTCAATGTCGGTTTCCTCGGCAAGGGCAATGCCAGCCGGCCGGAAAGCCTGATGGAGCAGATCGAAGGTGGCGCCTGCGGCCTGAAGCTGCACGAAGACTGGGGCACCACGCCCAAGGCGATCGACACCTGCCTGACCGTCGCCGACCTGATGGACGTGCAGGTGGCCATCCACACAGACACGCTCAACGAGAGTGGCTTCGTGGAACGGACCATCGCCGCCTTCGCCGGCCGCACCATCCACGCCTATCACACCGAAGGCGCCGGCGGCGGCCACGCGCCCGACATCATGAAGGTGGCAGGGCTCGCCAATGTGCTGCCCTCCTCCACCAACCCCACCCGACCCTATACGGTGAACACCATCGACGAGCATCTCGACATGCTGATGGTGTGCCATCACCTCGACCCCTCGATCCCGGAAGATGTCGCCTTCGCCGAAAGCCGCATCCGTCGCGAGACCATCGCGGCGGAGGACATTCTCCATGACCTGGGAGCCATCTCGATGATCTCGTCGGACAGCCAGGCCATGGGCCGGGTGGGCGAGGTGATCATCCGGACCTGGCAGACTGCCGACAAGATGCGCCGCCAGCGCGGCAGGCTGTCAGGCGAGACCGGTGACAACGACAATCTCCGCGCCCGTCGCTATGTCGCCAAATACACGATCAATCCGGCCCGCGCGCACGGGATCGATGCCGAGGTCGGATCGGTCGAGGTCGGCAAGCTGGCCGATCTGGTACTCTGGAAGCCGATGTTCTTCGGCGTGAAGCCGGACATCGTGCTCAAATCCGGCAGCATCGCCTATGCGGCGATGGGCGATCCCAACGCCTCGATCCCGACGCCGCAGCCGGTGATATACCGGCCGATGTTCGGGGCGATGGGCACTGCGCGCACGGCATCCTGCCTGACCTTCGTCTCTGGTGCCGCCCTCGCCTCAGGCCGTCTCGGCGCGATTGCAGGTGGCCGGCAGCTCTCGGCCGTGCGTGGCACCCGGACGGTCACCAAGGCGCAGATGGCGCTCAACGACGCCTGCCCGGTGATCGAAATCGACCCCGAAACCTACGAAGTCCGCGCCGATGGCGAGGTCCTGGTTTGCGAGCCGGCAGAGGTGCTGCCGCTGGCCCAGCGCTACTTCCTCTTCTGACACAGAATTTACAGGGAGATACACCGAAAGATCACCGATCAAACCCCCCGTCCCGATGCACGATCCGCATGCGACAGCCGCATCGCGTCGCCACGCAGGAGACCGGTTCCCATGAAGATGACCCAGCTTTCCGCCACTGCCGCCGCCGTCGAGAAGATCACGCCCCTGATTCCGGAGGTCCCTCAGTCGGTCATGCCCAGGGCCGTGCAGGTGGTGACCGCCGCTTTGCCGGTTCTGGGATCCGATGCCGCCTGGGGCACCATCACCCTGCCGCATGCCGACCGTCATCGCCGGCGGATCCGGCTTGCCACCGATGACGGCCGCGCTTTCCTTCTGGATCTGCGCGAGGCCGTAAGGTTGGCGGATGGCGACCGGCTGATGCTGGATCAGGGCGGCCATGTCGTGGTCCGGGCTGCGCCAGAGGCGGTGATCGAGGCCGAAACGGCGGACCGTCGAGATCTCGTCCGCATCGCCTGGCACCTGGGCAACCGGCATGTTCCGCTTGCTGTGACCACCCACGTCGTAACGCCGCGACTGCTCATCTCCCGGGACCTGGTCGCACGCGATCTGCTCGGCCGCCTGGGCGCACATCTGACGGAAACGGTAGCACCCTTTGATCCCGAACCAATACTGGGCGCCGCCGGGATGGCCGCGGGTGAAGATCCCGGCCACAGCCATGATCACGGGCATGGGCATCACGACCACGGCCATGCCACGAAGGTGACCACAGCCGTCGATCTGGTTGGCGGCACAGGTGCCGACACGGCCCGCGCCGCCTGGCAGATCGGCAACCGCCATCGGCCGGCGCAGGTGGTCGACGGCTGGCGGATCCGCACGGCGGATGAGCCGCTGGTCCGCCGTATCGCCGCCGCCCTGGGTTTGCGGATCCTGCCCGCCGCGGACACCTTCGAGCCTGAACCCGGTGCCTATGCCGATCACGCCCATCACCACTGATCCTGCCATGACCACCGAAGGACAGGTTCTGCTGTATGGCTGGCCGGGTGGCCCGGAGGCCCCCTTAGTGGCGGCAGGCCCACGGGCTCTGCACCGGCTGCTTGCCTGGACCAGCCCCAGCTTCCCCATCGGGGCCTTCAGCTACAGCCATGGGCTGGAACAGGCGATCGAGGATGGCACAGTCGGCACGGCAGAGACCCTGGCCGGCTGGATCGGTGGCGTCCTGCGTTTCGGGGCCGGGCGGACCGATGCCGGCTTCGCCGTGCGTGCAGCCCGCCAGGCACAGGCGGGTGACATGGCCGGGCTCGTCGAGACCGCGATCGTCTCCTCAGCCCTGACGCCTGCCGGCGAGCGGGCATTGGAAGCGCGACAGCAGGGTCGGTCATTTCTGGAAGCCGTGGCGCGTGGCTGGGCGCTGAACGAAGCCGCGGACTTGGCGGCACGGCTCGACGCCGCAGAAGTACCGGCCACCCTGCCGATCGCCGCGGGCGCCTGCGGCGGATGGGCAGGTCTGCCCGAAGACATGCTGATCGAAGCCTTCGTTCACGCTTTCGCCGCCAATCTCGTCTCCGCCGGGGTCCGGCTGGTGCCACTGGGACAGACCGATGGCCAGCGGGTGCTGGCAGCGCTGGGTCCCGTGATCGGTGCGGTGGCCGCTGCGGCCCGCGCCGGCCCCGAGGCCGCTCCGGGTGGGGCTGCGATCCTCGCCGACATTGCCGCTCTCAGACACGAAACCCTTTATTCCAGGCTGTTCCGCTCATGACGACGCTCGCCCCCGCGCCCATCCCGCTCACCCCTCAGGGCAGCTCCCGGCCGTTGCGCATCGGCGTCGGTGGCCCCGTCGGCTCCGGCAAGACCGCCCTTCTCGAAGTGCTCTGCCGCAGGCTGCGCGACAGCTATCGGATCGCGGCGATCACCAACGACATCTACACCCAGGAGGACGCGCAGATCCTGACCCGGGCCGGCGCCCTGGCGCCGGAGCGGATCATGGGGGTGGAAACGGGCGGATGCCCGCATACCGCCATCCGGGAAGATGCCTCGATCAACCTCGCGGCCGTGGCCGAGATGAGCATACGCTTTCCCGATCTCGAACTCATCTTCGTTGAAAGCGGCGGCGACAATCTGTCGGCCACTTTCTCGCCCGAACTTGCCGACATCACGATCTATGTGATCGACGTGGCGGCAGGCGAGAAGATCCCGCGCAAGGGCGGCCCCGGCATCACCCGCTCGGATCTGCTGGTGATCAACAAGGTCGATCTGGCCCCCCTGGTCGGCGCCGATCTCGGGATCATGGAGCGGGATGCCGCCCGCATGCGCGGCCGCCGCCCCTTCCTGTTCACCAACATGAAGAGTGGCGCCGGAGTCGACGCCCTGATCGCCCGCCTGCTGGACCTGGGCGGGCTGGATGATCGTCTCGGCGTGTCGTCCGCGGCGCCGCTGGATGTCGCAGCGGCCAGAGCCGAGGCCGCTGCCTGATACGGATCAGAACCGGACGACGCCACCACGGCCGGGCACCGGGACGTGGTCGTTCGGCTGGAGCGTCGTGCGCGGCCCCATTGCGGCCTGGGTCGACCAGACCCCTCGCAGATAGACGAGAAGCGCCGTCACCGTGGCGAGTTCACCCGGTGTGAAGACAGCCTGTCGCTACCCGTTTCGCCGTGGCTGCTCTGTGTGGCGCTCTATCTGGCCAAGCTGGTCACGATGGTCGTCTTCAGGCAGCAGGTCAGCGCCCGAGTACTCGACCACGAGTCGCAGCGACGGAGGGCGGACTGGATCTCACCGCAACCGGGCTACAGGCGCCGGTTGCGGGTCTTGTGTTCGCCGATGCCGTCAAGGCACGCACCACGCCTGGGGAGCAGGGAGCAGGGAGTAGGCCAGTGTGATGGGTTTGCGGCAGCTGGGTACACCACCCTCGGGCCCGCATGCTGCTATCCCCAGCGACAGCACCACGATACGGGCTGTCTGTGAAGGCTTTGCGCGCGACGGATGTGACGCCCCGCTGCCCTGAGCAGACCTGTTCCATACAGGGAGGGAGCCGGAACCAACGGGATCAGGCGGAGATCACCGGACCGTAAGCCGCCTCCAGCCGGGCCAGGGGCTCCGGCCGTGCGACGAAAATGAAGTTGTTGACATAGACCCTGTCCGGCAGCCGGCGGGTTCCTTCTGCATTCAGGGCCGAGCAATCCTGAAGCCGGGCGATATCAAAACCCGCCATATCATGCAGACGACCGTCAAGCAGATAGAGGCCGCGATAGCCGATCGGCCCCAGCAATGCCTGAAGCTCCGCCAGGGTGCCCGGGGTATGGCGCTCTTCGGCCTCAATCAGCAGGGTGGGCCGATTCGCCTTCAGAGTCTCGATGGCTCCGCGAAGTGCCGTGCCCTCGAAGCCCTCCACGTCGATCTTGACGAATCCCACGCGTCGACCGCGGCCGATATCTGCCTTGAGATCGTCAAGCCGCCGGACAGCGACGGCAATGTGCAGCATGCCCGGCGTACTGACGCTTCGCACGGCCTCCTCCTTCATTGAGGCGAGGCCGGATCCGGCCTCGGGCACATGCAACACCGCTTCTCCCTCGGCATCACCGAGCGCCATCGGCATGAGCACCAGCCGCCCCTCGCGAAAATCCCGGGCGAAGCGGGCTTTCAGCACCTTGCTCATGGTCGGATTCGGCTCGAAGGCCACGACGCGTCCGGCGGTCTGCAGCATGGGCGCCGTATAGGCGCCGTAATTGGCGCCGATGTCATAGGCATCGGCATCCGCCTCGGCCAGAATCGGCACCAGCTCCAGTTCCTTCTCGCCGTAATCCGGGGCCATACGGTCGCGGAAGTCTATCAACCGGGCATAGAGCCGGGGCATCCGTCGTTCGATGATGGTTTTCAGGCCGGCCACGGCAGAGAATCCCTTGATCGTATGAGCGATAACGACGAACTCCCTAATCATAACACGGTTGTCGGCAGGGAGGATGTCTATCGATGCCGCAGTGCGACAGCATGGGATACTTGCCCCGGGGCCCGGGCCAGCCGATGATCGGATCATGACCCAGAGATCCGCAGATACCAGCTTCGATGGCCGAGGCCCCCACGCCCCAGATCCACGGATCCAGGCGCTGATCGCCTATTGGCGATCACGGCGCATGGGACGCCCGATACCGCTCAGACGGGATTTCGATCTGCTGGTCGATATGCCAAGGGTTCTCCCCAGCCTTCTGATCATCGAGCGCATGGCCGATGGCGCCTTCCTGCACCGCTATGTCGGCAGCGTCATCGTCGCCCTGGCCAAACGCGATGCCACCGGCCATCTCGTCGACGGTATCTGGTACGGCCATCGCTGCGCCGACATCCTGCGCGCCTATGATCGTGCGATTGATGAGGGCACCCTCATCTGGGGCGTCGATCGCGCAACCTGGCCGGATGGAGAGTGGCGCATGGCAGAGTGGCTGATCATGCCGCTTGCCCGCGTGGATGGCACGCCGGCCTGGATCGCCACCTATACCGTCGTGCTTGACGGGCCGGTGACGTCATATCGGCCGCAGGTTCGCATCCTGAGAGACTGATACCGTCGCCGCTGCCACCGGAAATGCTGGACCAGGATCGAGCCGATGATGCCACCGGTGTCACCTTCTTCGGTCGTCAGATGACGGCGCGGGGCCGGGCCGGCCTCTTCGCTGGCAGCATCGGCGCCGGCATCGCCGGCCAGGATGCCGCTGACATCGGGCGAGCTGCCACTTCTCGTGCTTCTGCTGCCGCCCGGCGGCATGGTTGCGCTGGCACTTACCCCCTGCCGGGCCCCGGCCTGCGCCCGAAGACGGCGAAGGCCCGTCCGGATCACTCCGAACGGGCCTCCAGACAGGTCCTGATCGCCGACGATCAGCGGCGCGCGAGGGCCTTCAGCGCCCCGCGACCGGCGTAATAGCCGGTGTCACCCAGGATTTCCTCGATACGGATAAGCTGGTTGTACTTCGCCAGACGATCCGAGCGCGACAGCGAGCCGGTCTTGATCTGGCCGCAATTGGTGGCAACCGCCAGATCGGCGATGGTGGTGTCCTCGGTCTCGCCCGAGCGATGCGACATCACCGCCGTGTAGCCGGCACGATGGGCCATATCGACCGCACGCAGCGTCTCGGTCAGGGTACCGATCTGGTTGACCTTGATCAGGATCGAGTTCGCAAGGCCCTTCTCGATGCCCTCGGCCAGGATCTGCGGGTTGGTCACGAACAGGTCGTCGCCGACCAGCTGGACCTTGCCGCCGATGGCCCGGGTCAGTGCTGCCCAGCCGTCCCAATCCTGCTCGGCCATGCCGTCCTCGATCGACACGATCGGGTAGCGCGCGACCAGATCCTCGTAGAAACGGACCATGTCGTCGGCGCCGAGCACCCGGCCTTCGCCGTCGAGATGATACTTGCCGTCCTTGAAGAATTCGGACGAGGCCGCGTCGAGCGCCAGCACCACATCCTCACCCGGAGTGTAGCCGGCAGACTCGATCGCCTTCATGATGAAGTCGATGGCCTCGGCATTGCTGCCAAGATTGGGGGCGAAGCCGCCCTCGTCGCCGACATTGGTGTTGTGGCCGGCCGCCGACAGCTGCTTCTTCAGGTGGTGGAACACTTCGGCGCCCGTACGGATGGCATCGGCGATGCTGTCCGCGGCCACCGGCATGATCATGAATTCCTGGATGTCGATCGGGTTGTCGGCATGGGCACCGCCGTTGATGATGTTCATCATCGGGACCGGCAGAGTATGCGCCATGACGCCACCGACATAGCGGAAGAGCGGCCAGCCGGCCTCTTCCGCCGCGGCCCGGGCAACGGCCAGGCTGACGCCCAGGATCGCGTTGGCGCCCAGGCGCGACTTGTTCTCGGTGCCGTCCAGCTCGATCAGCGCCTGATCGATACCGATCTGGTCCTCGCCGTCATAGCCGATCAGTTCGTCCGAAATCTCGCCCATCACGGCTTCGACGGCCTGCTCGACGCCCTTGCCCAGATAACGGGCCGTGTCGCCGTCGCGCTTCTCGACCGCTTCGCGGCTGCCGGTGGAGGCGCCGCTCGGCACGGCGGCACGGCCGATCGCACCGCTTTCCAGCTCGACATCGACCTCGACGGTCGGGTTGCCGCGGCTGTCGAGGATCTCGCGGGCACGAATATCGACGATGGCAGTCATGGGATGTCTCGCTCTCCGTTCAGGGCAAGGGGCCGGGGCAGACTGTCGAGGACAGCAGGCTGTCGACAGAAGGTAGGCAGGACGAGAATGAACGCCGCCCGTGACGATCAGGTGTCGGGGCGGCAAAAGATCAGACGGCCAGCGGACGGGCCTTGGCGGCCGCATCGAAAACCATCCAGTCGGCGACCATATCGGGCAGCGCCTTCAGAGGTACCATGTTCGGGCCGTCGCTCGGCGCCTTGTCGGGGTCGGGATGGGTCT
Organism: Tistrella mobilis; assembly: GCF_041468085.1. Taxonomy (NCBI): domain Bacteria; kingdom Pseudomonadati; phylum Pseudomonadota; class Alphaproteobacteria; order Geminicoccales; family Geminicoccaceae; genus Tistrella; species Tistrella mobilis. The sequence goes on from NZ_CP121017.1 coordinate 2,377,896, forward strand.
CGGCGAAAATCGCCGCCACGCCGACCGCCGCCGCCGCACGCGCCAGCACGGGCACGAATTCCCGCTGCCCGCCGCTGCGCCCGCCCAGGCCGCCCGGCTGCTGGACCGAATGGGTGGCATCGAACACCACCGGGCAGCCGGTGCGGGCCATGATCGGCAGGCCGCGATAATCGGTCACCAGGGTGTTGTAGCCGAAGCTGACCCCGCGCTCGGTCAGCATCACATTGGGATTGCCGGCGGCATCCAGCTTGGCGACCACATTGGTCATGTCCCAGGGCGCCAGGAACTGGCCCTTCTTGACATTGACCACCCGGCCGGTCTTTGCCGCCGCGACCAGAAGATCGGTCTGGCGGCACAGGAAGGCCGGGATCTGCAGCACATCCACCGCCTCGGCGGCGATGGCACACTGTTCGGGCAGATGCACGTCGGTGAGCACCGGCAGGCCGGTTGTCTCGCGGATCTCGGCGAAGATCGGCAGCGCGTCTTCAAGGCCGAGGCCGCGCTCGGCACTGGCCGAGGTGCGGTTGGCCTTGTCGAAGGAGGTCTTGTAGATCAGACCGATGCCGAGCTTTTCCGACATCTCCTTCAGCGCCGCCGAGACCTCAAGCGCATGGGCCCGGCTCTCCAGCACGCAGGGGCCGGCGATCAGCACCAGCGGCCGGTCATTGGCGATCTCGAGCGCGCCGACGCGCACGCGACGCATACCGTTCTGGGTCTCGGTCATCTCGGGCCTTCCATGGGATGTCCGCAGGAGGGGAATGTGTCGGTCAGACGAGCCGCGACTGCTCCATCGCCGCACGAACGAAGGACACGAACAGCGGATGCGGCTCGAAGGGACGCGACTTCAGCTCAGGATGGAACTGAACACCGACGAACCAGGGATGATCCGGCAGTTCCACGATCTCGGGCAGCACACCATCGGGAGAGAGGCCCGAGAAGCGCAGGCCCGCTGCCTCCAGCCGGTCACGGTAGTTGACGTTCACTTCCCACCGATGGCGGTGCCGCTCGGCGATCCGATCCGCATTGCCATAGATGGCGGCGGCACGGCTGCCCGGCAACAGGGTGCAGTCATAGGCGCCGAGACGCATCGTGCCGCCCAGATCACCGCCCGCGCTACGGGTTTCGGTCGAGCCGTCACCCCGCGACCATTCGGTCAGAAGACCCACCACCGGTTCCTCGGTCGGACCGAACTCCGTCGAGGACGCCTTCGGCAGGTCAGCCAGATGGCGGGCAATCTCAATCACCGCCATCTGCATGCCGAAGCAGATGCCGAAATAGGGAATACGCCGCTGCCGCGCGAAGGTGACCGCCGCGATCTTGCCCTCGGCGCCGCGCTCGCCGAAGCCGCCGGGGACCAGAATGCCGTGCACACCTTCCAGATGCAGCATGGCGTCGTCACGCTCGAACACCTGCGCATCGATCCACTTCAGGCGGACCTTGACGTTGTTGGCGATGCCACCATGGGTCAGCGCTTCGTTGAGCGACTTGTAGGCGTCCATCAGCTCGACATACTTGCCGACGACCGCAATGGTCACTTCGCCCTCGGGCCGCTTGATCCGGTCGACCACCCGTTCCCAGCCCGAAAGGTCGGGCCGTGGCGCGCCGGTGATGCCGAAAGACTTGAGCACCTGGGTGTCGAGCCCGTGCTCGTGATAACGGATCGGGACCTCGTAGATGGTCTCGACGTCGTAGGCCGGCACCACCGCCTCTTCGCGCACATTGCAGAACTGCGCGATCTTGCGGCGATCGGAGGCAGGGATTTCGCGGTCGCAGCGCACCAGCAGGATGTTCGGCTGGATACCGATGCCGCGAAGCTCCTTCACCGAATGCTGGGTCGGCTTGGTCTTCAGCTCGCCGGCCGCCTTGATATAGGGCACCAGCGTCACATGGATGAACACCGCCCGCTCGGGGCCCAGCTCGTTACCGAGCTGACGGATGCTCTCCATGAAGGGCAGGCTTTCAATGTCACCGACCGTGCCACCGATTTCGCAGAGCACAAAGTCGTGCGCCTCAGCATCGGCCAGGATGAATTCCTTGATGCAGTCGGTGACGTGCGGGATCACCTGCACGGTGCCGCCCAGATAATCGCCCCGGCGTTCGCGCGCAATCACCTCGGAATAAATCCGACCTGAGGTCACGTTGTCGTTGCGCCGGGCAGCGACGCCGGTGAAACGCTCGTAATGGCCGAGATCGAGATCGGTTTCGGCGCCGTCATCGGTGACGAAGACCTCGCCGTGCTGATACGGGCTCATGGTGCCCGGATCGACGTTGAGATAGGGGTCGAGCTTGCGAAGGCGGACACGGTAGCCGCGGGCCTGCAGCAGCGCGCCCAGCGCCGCCGAGCCCAGACCCTTGCCCAGCGAGGAAACCACGCCGCCGGTGATGAAGATGAAACGCGTCATGGGAGAAGCTCGTCCTGGTCTTTGGCGCGGGGGCGCGCCGGACGTCGATCAACGGGCGAAGGCCACGCTCCTAAAGCGCGGCCCGGCCGGCGATCGACACACCGGCCCGTCCTCGAAGTCCTTGAGCGGACCTGCCCCGACGGGCCCGGTCCATCAAGCTCCGAGCCCCGCGGCCGAAGCGGCGCGGGGCCCGAAGCAGTGTCGTCAGTTGGCGGCCGGGGCGGCCGGTGCCGAAGGCGGCGTCACCGTGTCGCCCGACGGCGCCGGTGCCGCAGGCGCGGCCGGCGTTTCAGCGGGCGCGGCCGGCGCCACGGGCGCGGTCGGCGTCGCCGGGGTGATCGGCGCTGCCGGACCTGCGGGCGCAGTGGTGTCGATGCGGTCGAGGACCGAGCCACCCCGGTTATGAGTGCCGCCGAGGATGGCGAGGCCCAGGCTGGTCAGGATGAACAGCGTGGCCAGCACGGCGGTCGCGCGGGTCAGCAGATTGGCCTGGCCGCGCACCGACATCAGCCCGCCGCCGCCACCGCCACCGCCGATGCCGAGCGCACCGCCTTCGCTGCGCTGCAGAAGAATCGTGATGATCAGCGCGATCGCCAGCAGCAGGTGGATGACCAGCAGAACACTTTCCATGGGGCGTGTGGTCCGTTCTCGAAAGTGTGGTCGCGAGGCCCGGAGTTCTGCCGGACCGCACGGGTTTCGTCAGGGGGGAGCCGCCGCCTCAGCGGGCCGGCGCCGCCGCCCCGATTGCCAGGAAGTCTGCGGCCTTGAGACTGGCACCGCCGACCAGGGCACCGTCGACATCGTCGACGCCCAGAATCTCGGCCGCGTTGCCGGGCTTCACCGAACCGCCATAGAGGATGCGGATGCCCTGGGCGGCATCGCCGAAGCGCGCCGCCAGACGTGCACGGATCGCACCATGCACCGCACGGATGTCGTCAGTGGTGGGCACGAGACCCGAGCCGATCGCCCAGACCGGCTCATAGGCCACGACCAGACGGTCGGCCGAGGCGGAAGCAGGGACGGAACCGTCGACCTGCGCCTCCACCACGGCCACGCCCTGGCCGGCCTTATACTGCTCCAGAGTCTCCCCGACGCAGATGATCGGAACGAGCCCTGCGGCTGCCGCCGCTTCCGCTTTCGCAGCCACCACGGCATCGGTTTCGCCATGATCCTGGCGCCGCTCCGAATGACCGACGATAACATAGGTGCAGCCGACATCCTTGAGCAGGACGGCGGCATGGTCACCGGTATGGGCGCCGGACGCCTTCGCATGGCAGTCCTGGCCACCCAGAGCAACGCGCGAGCCGCGGATGGCCTCACCCACGACGGGCAGCAGCGCGGCGGGCGGGCAGACGGCAAACTCGGCAGCCAGACCGTCTGCGCCCGCGGCAACTTCGGCCGCAAGCGCACGGCCATCGGCCACCAGCATGTTCATCTTCCAGTTCCCGGCGACCAGCGGCGTCGGACGATGCGGCATACCCGGTAGCTCCCGTTAATCTTAAGAGGCGGCTGCGGAAACGAGTCGATCTCTTGGCCGGTCCGGCACGCCACGGTCGCCGGCGGGTTTGCGGAGCGGCCATCATCGGTCGTCAGGTCCACGCACGCATTCACGCCCGGCAAACGCGTCTTCGCGTCCGGTCGGGGCTGCTATAACACGCCTCGCAGGGCATTTCCAGTCGGTGCGGCGGCACATAACGCAGGCCCGACATGCGGCAGGCGGGTTTCAAGATTGCGACGCGGAGGTCCCGCCTTCTATTATGCGCGCGACCGTGACCCCGGCCATGCCCCTATGCCGTGCCGCCGGGCCGAACAGAGATCAGGATCCGTCCCGCATGCTTAACCAGCTTCGCACCGCGTCCCGCCACTGGCTGTTCCGCGTGTTCCTTATCGCGCTTGCAGCCAGCTTCGCGGTCTGGGGAATCGGCGACATCTTCCGCGGCCGCAATTCCACCGTCGTGGCCGAGGCGGGCGGCGTGGAGGTGACACCGCAGGAGCTGGACCGGATCTATCAGGGTGAGATCCAGCGCGCCCGCCAGATCTTTGGTCCGACTTTCGACCAGAACATGGCCCGCAGCATGGGCCTGCTGGAACGGTCGGTGGGCATGGCGGTCGGCGATGCGATGATCCGTGCCGAAACTGCGCGCCTGGGCCTTGGTGTTACCGACGACATGATCGCCCGCTCGATCACCGAGGCGCCTGCCTTCCGCGGCATGGGCGGCCGGTTCGACCGGATGGTCTATGAGCAGGTCCTGGCCCGCAACGGCTACACGCCCGCCACCTATGAGGCTTCGCTTGCGGACGATCTGCGTCGCCAGCAGCTGATCTCGGCCCTGGCTGCTCCCGTCCCGGCTCCCGAGCCGCTGGTGACGCTGGAACACATGTTCCAGGGTGAAAGGCGCCGGCTGATCACGGTGCGGGTCCCGGCCGATCCGGCCATGATCGAGGCGCCGTCGGACGAAATGCTGGCGACGTATTACGACGCCAACAAATCGACCTATGCGATCCCCGAACGGCGGTCGGTCAGTTTCGCGACGCTGACCCCCGAGGTGCTGGCATCCGAGATCACCATCGACGAGCCGGCGCTGCGCGAAGCCTATGAGGCCCATCTCGATCGTTACACCACGCCTGCCACCCGTCAGGTTCTGCAGATGACCTTCCCGGACGAGGCCGCCGCCAGGGCTGCCCGCGATCGGATCGGGGCGGGCGAGTCCTTTGACGATGTGGCAGCGGCGCTCGGCTTCGACGCCTCGACCATCGATCTTGGTGAAGTGACCCGCGAGCAGATGCTGCCCGAGCTCGCCGATGCCGCCTTTGCACTCGACGATGGCGGGGTGTCGGCGCCGGTGCAGAGCCCGCTCGGCTGGCATGTGCTCACCGCCCGCAACATCATCGAGGGCCAGACGCAGAGCTTCGACGACGTGCGCCGCGGGCTTGAAGAGGATCTCAAGCTGGAGCGCGCCCTCGACAAGGTCTATGAGGAAGCGACCCAGATCGAGGATAGCATCGCCGGCGGTGCGACCATCGAGCAGGTCGCCCAGCAGTTCGGCCTTGAGCTGGTGAAGATCGATGCGATCGCGGCCGACGGGACAGACGGCCTCGGCCGTCCGGTCGCCCGTGCGCCCGAAACCGACCGCTTCCCGGCCCTCGCCTTCTCCACCGATCAGGGTGCCACCACGCCGCTGACCGAATGGGAGAACGGCCGCTACTTCATTCTGCGCGTCGACGGCATCACCCAGCCACAGGACCGCCCGCTGGACGAGGTGCGTGAGCGCGTCGTTGCCGACTGGCGTGCCGACGAGGCCCGCAAGCAGGCGACCGATCGCGCGACGAAGCTGGTCGAGGCCGTGAAGAGTGGCGCGGCGCTTGCCGCGGCGGCAGCCGAATTCGGCCTGGATGTCGAGACCCCGCCCGCGATCGACCGCCGCGGCCAGATCGCCGGTGCCGCTGGTGCACAGCCGCAGCGCGCAAATCTGCCGGCCCCGCTGGTCCGTGATGCCTTTGCCGCAAAGACCGGTGATGCCATTGCGGCCGACACCGGCGACGGCAGCCGGATCGTCGCGGTGATCGCCGATGTGATCGTGCCCACGGCACCGGAAGGTGCGGAAGCCGCCGCGCTGGGTGCTCGGCTGGAGCAGGCGCAGTCCCAGAGCATCCTTACCCAATATGAGAAGGTGCTGCGCGCCCGCCATCCCGCCTCCATCAACCAGGGCCTGATCAACCAGATGTACCCGGCTGCCGGCTCCTGAGCCGACCACCACCTGCATCGACCCCAGCACAAGCCCCCGCCCGGCCCCTCTTTGAAAGCACATGGTCGCCCATGGACATCGCGCCCGATTTCGACCGCTTCGCGACGCTCTACGGCGAGGGCCGGGCACAGGTGGTCTCAACCACCCTGGCCGCGGATCTGGAGACGCCGGTCTCGGCCATGCTCAAGCTTGCGGATCGGCGCCCCTATTCCTTCCTGCTTGAATCGGTCGAGGGTGGTGCGGTGCGTGGCCGCTACTCCCTGATCGGCCTGAAGCCCGATCTGATCTGGCGGGTGGTCGACGGCAAGGTCGAGGTCAATCGCGACGCCCGGGCGGATCTCGACGCTTTCGTCCGCGAAGAGGGGGCCGATCCGATCGCCTCGCTGCGGGCACTGATCGCCGAAAGCCGTATCGACCTGCCTGAAGGCCTGCCGCCCATGGCGGCCGGCCTGGTCGGCTATCTGGGCTACGACATGGTTCGCTTCATGGAGCGCATGCCGGCCCCGAAGAACGATGCGCTGGGGATCCCCGACGGGGTGTTCACCCGGCCGACGGTGATGGCGATCTTCGATGCGGTCGACAGCACCGTCACCCTGGTAACGCCCGTCCGCCCTGCCGAGGGCTGCGATGCCGCCATGGCGTGGCGGCTGGCCCGGGAGCGGCTGATGGATGTGGTGGCCGATCTGGGCCGCGGTCTGCCGGTGGGGCTTGCGCCGCCTGCAGCCGATCTCGGACAGGGGGCCGAGCCGCGCTCCAATGTCGGTCAGGAGCGTTTCGAAGAGATGGTGCGGACGGCGAAGGAGTACATCCTGGCCGGCGATGCCTTCCAGATCGTGCCCTCGCAGCGGTTCACCCTGCCCTTCCGGCTGCCGCCCTTTGCCTTCTACCGGTCACTGCGCCGCCAGAACCCCTCGCCCTTCCTGTTCTATCTGGATTTCGGCACCTTCCAGGTGGCAGGGTCCAGCCCCGAGATTCTGGTCCGGGTCCGCGACGAGGTGATCACCGTCCGCCCGATCGCCGGCACCCGTCGGCGCGGCAAGGATGCGGCCGAGGATCAGGCGCTGGCCCATGAACTGGCGGCAGATCCCAAGGAAGTGGCCGAACATCTGATGCTCCTCGACCTCGCCCGCAATGATGTCGGCCGCTTTGCCGAGATCGGCACGGTCAAGGTCACCGAGAACATGATCATCGAGCGCTACAGCGCGGTGATGCACCTGGTCTCCAATGTCGAGGGCCGGCTTTCCAATCGCCATGACGCGCTCGACGCTCTGATCGGCGGCTTTCCCGCCGGCACGGTGTCCGGCGCACCGAAGGTGCGGGCGATGGAGATCATCAACGAGCTGGAGCCGGACCGCCGGGGCGTCTATGGCGGTGGTGTCGGCTATTTCTCAGCCGGTGGGGCCATGGACAGCTGCATCGTGCTGCGCACCGCGGTCATCAAGGATGGCGAGTTGCACGTCCAGGCCGGCGCCGGGGTCGTCGCCGACAGCGACCCGACCTCGGAATATGAGGAAACCCGCGCCAAGGCCCGGGCTCTGATCCGCGCCGCCGGCGAAGCCTGGCGCTATGCCGGCGGTCTGGCCAGGTGACGGTGTCGGCGACCGACCCGCTGGCACCGCCAGAAGTGCCCCCGGCGAGGATCGAGACCGACCGGCTGATCCTGCGCCAGTGGCAGCATCGCGACCTTGCACCCGTTGCCGCGCTCCGCGCAGATGCCAGAGTGGGCGAGATGCTCGGCGGTATACTCACCGAAGCGCAGGCACATGACTTTGCGCACCGGCAGGCAGTGGAGATCGCCAGGCGCGGCTGGGGCTTCTTTGCCATCGAGGACCGTCGCTCGGGAGCATTTGCCGGCTTCGGCGGTCTGCGGCCTGTCCCTTTCGAGGCGACCTTCACCCCGGCGGTCGAACTGGGCTGGACACTGGCCCCCGCCCTCTGGCGACAGGGGCTTGCAACCGAGGCCGCACATGCGGCGAGCCGCTTTGCCTTCAGCACCCTGGATCTGGACGACGTCGTGGCCTATACCGCTGCGTCGAATCAACGCTCACGGGCAGTGATGCTACGCCTTGGCATGGTTCCGGATCCGGCGCAGGATTTCGACCATCCGCGCCTGGCTCCGGACCATCCCCTCGCCCGTCACGTGCTCTATCGCCTCAGGCGAGCGTGATGCGACATCACGCGGCCTTGCCCGCGAAGTCATAACCCGCGTCGTCGATCGCCTCGCGCACGACGGCCTCGTCATGGGCACCGGCGATCGTGACCAGGCCCGCCGGCCGGTCGATCTCGATCTCCGCCTCGGGCAGGCGGGCGCCCAAGGCGCGGCGGACCGCCTTTGCACAACCGTCGCAGGTCATGCCCTCGACACGATAGGTCCGGGTGGTCATTTCCATCACTCCTTCACAGCCGGCCCGTCCGCAAAGACAGGGCCTTCCTCGGCCCGTGCGGGGGCCGCCTCGTCCGACACGGTCCGGGGACCGGCCGGTTCACTGGCACCGGGGACCGCGACCAGCGCGGTCAGCGGCACGAAGACGACCCCTCGCGCCCGAGCCGCCGGCAACCAGCGGTTCAAAACCCTCAGGGTCTCGGGATGCGGATGCCCGATGGCGATCGCAGCGCCGTGGCGCCGGGCAATCGCTTCCAGCCGATCGAGCTGGGCCGCAATCTTGCGCTCGTCGATCTCGTGATCCAGGAAAACGTCGCGCTGCGCATTCGGGATGCCCGCCGAGATAGCGGCCTTCGATCCCACCGACTTCGCCGTCGTCCGGCTGTCCAGGAACATCAGCCCCCGCGCCTTCAGTTCGGCCATGACCGCCGCCATGAGCGGCGTGTCCTCGGTTGCCCGGCTGCCCATGTGGTTGTTGATGCCGACATAGGCGCCGAAGGCATCCAGATTGTGCTTCAGCCGTTTGACGTTCTCGGCCACCGAAAGCGCGGGGTTCAGCGCACCGGGGCCCGGATCGGCTGCGCCCTGCGGCTGCATCGGCATATGCACGATCAGTTCATGCCCGGCCGCCCGCGCCTTGGCCGCCTGGCCCGCGACATCCTGTGCATAGGGCAGGAAGGCGAAGGTGATCGGCGACGGCAAGCCGATTGCCGCCGCGGTCTGCGGCTTGTTCACGCCCATATCGTCGATGACGATGGCCACCCTTGGCCCCTTTGGTGCGGCGGGTGCAGGCACTGCATAGCGCTGCCAGGCGGGCTTGCCGTCGGCCGGTGGCCGGATGGCATCCGGCACCGGTGGCTGGATCGCCGCCAGCTGCTGCGGCCCCCGTTCGGGTACGGCCGCAGCCGGCGCCTCGGCCGGCTTGACAGGTGACGGTTTCGGGGTGGCCGTCGGCGATGGGGGTTTCGCGGACGCGGAGGCGACCGGTGCAGGCGACGCGGTCGCCGCAGCCTGGGGCTGCGACTCTCGGCTCGCATCGGCACCGGTGATCGTGTCACCGCTGCCGGCAAGGTCGGGCGTCCACTCCTTACGCGGTGCTTCCGGGCCTGAGGCGGGTACGGCAGGCGCGGCCTGGGCCTCCGGCCTGGCGGTTTCGGTCACGGCCGCGCCCGCAGGCAGGGTCGGCCGGGCAACCTGTTCGTAACGGGCCGGCTTGATCAGCGACCCGATCACGGCACCTGCCACCACCAGAACCGCGATACCCACCAGCCCATAGCCCAGGAAACGTCGCCGGGCGAGCAGCGCAGTCCCAAATCGGGTAAGAGGTCCGGGTTCCGCAGCGGTTGAAGGTCGCACCGGCCCGCGCAGGCTGGGCAATGTGTTCCCGGCTGCGGGCTTGCGGGGGGCGGACTTCGGCTTGCGCGCACCGCCGGCAGCCGCTTCGGACCTGGCCGCGGCCGCTTTGGGGGCACCGCCCCTTGCTGCACCCGCTTTGGCCGCACCTGTCTTCGCCGCGCCCGTCTTTGAAGCCCCGCCGGTCGTGCTGCGCGGCCTGCCTCCGGCAGCCGCCTTCCGTCCTGCGGTGCCGGCCTCGTCGCCGCCCTTGCGGGTGCCACCACCCTTGCGGTCGGCGCCGCCACCGCGGCGTCCGTCCTCGCCCTTGCTCATGCGTCTGGTCCGTGATCACTCTGGTCCTGGGCCGACCGGCGGCCGGCGGGCGCACTATAGCCCATCGCCCGGCCGCTGCCGATGGTCCCGCACGTCATGGCAGCCCGGCATATCCGGGCCGTCATGCTCGGCCAGATCGTCAAGGATCGGGCAGTCCGGGCGACCATCGCCATGACAGTTGGCGACCAGATGAGCGAGGGTCCGCCGCATACTCCCGAGTTCTGCCATCCGCCGGTCGATCTCGGCGATGCGGGCCTCGGCCAGCTGGCGGACGTCACGGCTGGCCCGCCCGCGATCATCCCAGAGCGCCAGCAGGTCCCGGACATCATCGACCGAGAAGCCCAGATGCCTGGCACGCAGCACGAAACGCAGGCGATCGAGTGTCGTCGTCGGATAGCTGCGATAGCCGTTGGCGGCCCGCGCAGGTTTCGGCAGCAGGCCGATCTCCTCGTAATAGCGCACCGTCTTCGGATTGGTTCCGGCCGCCTCGGCGAGCGCACCGATGGTCAGATCGCTCATACGGCCGTCTCCCTCCTCTCGGCCGGCCGCCAGCGGGCCAGCAGCAGGGCATTGCCAAGCACGCTGACGGAACTCGCCGCCATTGCCGCTCCGGCAAATACCGGATCCAGAATGCCCAGGGCCGCGAGCGGAATGCCGATCACATTGTAGCCGAAAGCCCAGGCCAGATTCTGGCGGATCTTCACCCGCGTCGCCCGGCAGATATCGAGCGTCGCCGGCAGCAGGGACGGGCTCTGCCGCATCAGCGTGACATCGGCCGCGGCCATCGCCACATCGGTGCCGCCACCGATCGCGACCGACAGATCCGCCCCGGCGAGTGCCGGTGCATCGTTGACGCCGTCGCCGACCATCATCACCCGCCGGCCGGCCGCCCTGGCTTCGGCCACGACGGCGGCCTTGCGCGCCGGATCGGCGCCACCGACTACCTCGGTAATGCCCAGGCGCGCAGCCACGGCCCGGGCGGTCGCCGGTGCATCGCCGCTCAGCATTTTGACGGTGATCCCGCGATCATTCAGCGCCGTCACTGCCGCCGCGGCATCGGACCGGGGTGCGTCGGCCAGCACGAAGCCGCCGAGGAGTTCGGGCGTACCCTCCTCCGGTACCGTCGCCAGCCAGACGACCGTGGCCCCATCGGCTTCAGCCGCTTCTGCCTCCGCCGTCAGTCCGGCCGGTATCTCCACCCCCGCTTCGGCCATGAATCGGCGCGAACCCAGGCGATGGGGTAGTCCTGCGATCACACCTTCAACGCCGGCACCCGGGCGGTTTCGCCTCTGCACGACCTCTGCGGGCACCACCTCCCCGGTCTCCGCAGCCGCACGAATGGCCCGGGCGAGCGGATGCTCGCTCGCCTGCTGCAAGCCAGCCGCCCGGGCGAGCGCATGGCCCGTGGCGCCGATCATCCGCAGCAGCCGCGGCCGTCCTTCGGTCAGGGTGCCGGTCTTGTCGATCAGCGCCAGATCGATGCCGACACCGTGATCGAAGGCTGCCGGAGATCGCACCAGAATGCCGGCTTTCGCCGCGGCCCCCGTTCCGGCCACGATCGCGGCCGGTGTGGCGAGGCCCATGGCGCAGGGACAGGCGATGACCAGAACGGTCACCGCGTGAATGATCGCGTCGGGCCAGGGCGAACCGGCCGCCATCCACCCGGCGACGGTGGCGATGGCGATCAGGATCACCGCCGGCACAAAGACCGCGCTCACACGATCGACCAGCGCCTGCACCGGCGCGCGCGTCGCCTGGGCGTGTTCCACCATCCGCACCACCTGGGCGAGGGTGGTATCACGGCCGACCCGGACGATGCGGGCAAGCAGAGGATCGAGACCATTCACCGTGCCGGCCGACAACGTGTCGCCGGCACGCTTCATGACCGGCAGGCTTTCCCCGGTCAGCATGGATTCGTCGGCGGCCCCCTCGCCTTCGATCACGCGTGCGTCTGCTGCGATACGCTCGCCCGGCCGGATCGACAACACGTCGCCCGGCCGGAGTGCGGTCACGGCGACCTCGACATCATTTCCGTCCGGCGTGCGGCGCAACGCCGTGTCGGGCCTGAGCGCCGCCAGGGCTCGTATTGCGGCGCCGGTGGCACGACGCGCCCTGCCCTCCATCCAGCGGCCGAAGAGGACCAGCACGATCACCGCGGCCGCCGCCTCGAAATAAAGATGATGGACCCGGCCATGAACCGCCCAGAGATAGAGGCTGAGACCGAAGGCCGCCCAGGTGCCGAGAACCACCAGAAGATCCATGTTCCCCACCCCGGCGCGCAGCGCCCCCCAGGCGGGTTTCAGGAACCGCCGGCCCAGGCCGACCTGCACCGGCACGGCCAGAGCCAGCTGCGCCCAGCCCGGCAGCGGACCGATACCGAACTGGGTCCAGACCATCTGACCGACCAGCGGCAGGGCCAGCAGAGCACCGATCAGGACCTCGATGCCCATCCGGCGGCTCTCGGCAAGCTCCTGGGCCTCACGCGCCTCGCGGGGGTCGACACCCAGGCCGCCATCCGCGGCGGCTTCGCGAATGATGTCACCCTCATAGCCGGCGCGGGTGAGTGCCTGAATCAGACGCTCATCGGTGACGCCCGGATCCAGCGTCACCAGCGCCTCGTGGGTGGCGAGGCTGACCTCGGCATCCCGGACCCCTTCAACCCGCTTCAGCGCCCGCCCCACCCGGGTGACGCAGGTGCCGCAGGTCATGCCCTCGACGGCGATACGGCGTTCGACGGCATCCTGGTCCGGTTCCTGTTGCGCGGTGGTGATCGTATCCATGTTCGCAACCCTTATTCGGATGCTCCGCGGGGGCGATGCCGTCGGGCGGCATCGGATGGAGCATCCCTTCGCGGCTCAGTCTGCACCTTCCAGTCGCTGGAAGGTCAAGCGCCCCCGGTCGGTTGCGACCGCCTGTCGCGGCTTTCCGGTGATCGCCAGTCGATCCGGCAGCATCCCGCAGCTTGACGACGGCGGATGCAGGGGGTTTCCTGTGCCTCCGGCGGCCCGTATGGGCCGGTCTTCTTCCGCGCGAGGACCCTGACCCCGATGATCCTGATGGTGGACAACTACGACAGCTTCACCTGGAACCTGGTCCACTATCTGGGCGAGGCCGGCGCGGAGGTCGAGGTGGTGCGCAACGACCAGATGACCGTGGACGAGGCCATGGCGCTTCGGCCCCAGGGCATTCTGCTCTCTCCGGGCCCCTGCGATCCCGATCGCGCGGGCATCTGCCTGGACATGGTGGCAGCAGCCGCACGAACCGGCACGCCGCTTCTTGGCGTCTGTCTGGGCCACCAGACCATCGGCCAGGCCTTCGGCGGGCATGTGGCGCGCGGACCAAAGCCGATGCACGGCAAGGTGACCCCTATCCACCATCATGGCGGCGCCCTGTTCGACGGCCTGCCCCGGACCTTCCCTGTGACCCGCTACCATTCCCTGGTGGTGGAGCGTGCCAGCCTGCCTGCCGCGCTGGTGGTGACGGCCGAGGATGACGACGGCATCATTATGGGGCTGTCGCATCGCGAACTGCCGATCCATGGCGTGCAGTTCCACCCCGAAAGCATCGCATCCGCCCACGGTCACGAGCTTATCGGCAACTTCCTGAAGACGGTCCGCACCTCCGGGACCGCACGCGCTACGGAGACCGCATGACTTCCGACACCACCGGCCCGGATTTCCGGGCGCTGATCGCCCGCGCCGCCGACGGCCATGCCCTGAACCGCGAAGAGGCCCGTCAGGCCTTCCGGTTGATGATGGGCGGCGAGGCGACGCCGGCGCAGATCGGCGGATTTCTGATGGCGCTCCGCGTGCGGGGCGAAACGGTTGAGGAAATCACCGCGGGCGCCGAAGTGATGCGGGCCAAGGCCACGACGGTCAAGGTACCGGCCGGAGCGATCGACACCTGCGGCACCGGCGGCGACGCACGCGGCACCTACAACATTTCGACCGCGGCCGCCCTGATCGTCGCGGCCTGTGGCGTGCCGGTGGCCAAGCATGGCAACCGCGCACTCTCCTCCAAATCCGGGTCGGCCGACGTGCTCAAAGCGCTGGGGCTTAACATCGATGCCGATCTGGAGCGCGTGGAACGGGCCGGGCGCGAGGCGGGTTTCTGCTTTCTGATGGCCCCGCGCCACCATGCCGCGATGCTGAACGTCGCCGGCCCCCGAGTGGAGCTCGGCACGCGGACCATCTTCAACCTGCTGGGCCCGCTTGCCAATCCGGCCGGCGCGACCCGCCAGTTGATCGGTGTCTTCGCCGAGCGCTGGGTGGAGCCGGTCGCCCAGGTTCTACGCAATCTCGGCTCGGAACGCGCCTGGGTGGTCCATGGCCGCGACGGCCTGGACGAGATCACCGTCACCGACGAAACCGCCGTCTCGGAACTGAAGGACGGCGAGGTCACGAGTTTCAAGGTCGCACCCGAAATGTTCGGCCTTTCGCGGCATCCGGCAGAGGCATTGAAGGGCGGTGACGCCCAGACCAATGCCGCGGCGATCCTGGCGATGCTGGATGGCGCGCCCGGCGCGCTCCGCGACATCGCCCTGCTCAATGCCGGTGCAGCCCTGCTGGTGGCCGGCGTTGCCGGCGATGTCGGCCAGGGCATCGCCATGGCCCGCGACGCCCTGGATCAGGGCCGCGCCAAGGCGGTTCTGGACAGGGTCATCGCGATCACCAACGGCCGGGAGGGCTGAGAACATGGCTGGAGATACGCTCGCCCGGATCTGCGCCGACAAGCGCGACCACATCGCCCGCATGAAGGCCGAAACGCCGCTGGCGGCCCTTGAGGCCCGGCTTGGTGAGGTTTCGGCACCTCGCGGCTTCCGCGACGCCCTGGCCGGTAGAACCGCCCAGGGCATGCCTGCGCTGATTGCCGAGGTCAAGAAGGCTTCGCCCTCCAAGGGCCTCATCCGGGCCGATTTCGACCCGGCGTCGCTCGCCCGCGCCTATGCTGCCGCCGGGGCTGCCTGCCTGTCGGTGCTGACGGACACCCCCTATTTCCAGGGCGAAGATGCGTATCTGGTGGCAGCGCGTGGGGCGGTCGACCTGCCGGTGCTGCGCAAGGATTTCATGCTCGATCCTTATCAGGTCGTCGAAGCCAGGGCATTGGGTGCTGACTGCATCCTGCTGATCATGGCGGCGCTGGACGATGATCAGGCGGCTGAACTTGAGGCGGCAGCCTTCGATCTCGGCATGGATGTCCTGATCGAGGTTCATGATCGTGCCGAACTCGATCGTGCCCTTCGATTGAAAAGTCCGCTGCTCGGCATCAATAACCGCAATCTCAAGACCTTGGTGGTTAATCTTCAGACGTCGATCGATCTTGCGGCCGCAGTGCCCGCCGATCGGGAACTGGTCTGTGAAAGCGGCCTCGACGGCCCTGACGCGCTTACCCGCATGATGGGCCACGGCATGTTCCGCTTCCTGGTCGGCGAAAGCCTGATGCGTCAGAGCGATGTTGAGGCGGCGACCCGCCATCTGCTCTCGGCGCGTGCGCCGGCTGCGGCGGAGTAACCGCCATGACATCCGGCCTCACCCATTTTGACGAGAGCGGCGCCGCAGTCATGGTCGACGTATCGGCCAAGGAAATCACCGAGCGTGTGGCCGTGGCCGAAGCGCGGGTCCGCATGGCGCCCGAGACACTGGACGTGGTGAAGCGCGGCGATGCAAAAAAGGGGGACGTGATCGCGATCGCCCGCCTCGCCGGCATCATGGGCGCCAAGCGCACCGCCGACCTCATTCCACTCTGCCATCCGCTGCCGCTGCAGTCGGTGACGCTTGATCTCGAAGCCGATGACGCGCTGCCCGGCCTGGTCATCCGGGCCACCGCCAAGGTCACGGCACGCACGGGGGTCGAAATGGAGGCGTTGACCGCCGCCAGTGTCGCAAGCCTTACGGTCTACGATATGCTCAAGGCGATCGATCGGGGCATGACCATCGAGAATGTCCGTCTGATCGAAAAACGCGGCGGCCGGTCCGGGCATTGGCAGGCGCCCGCCGACGGCGACCGCTGATCCACACCCCCCTCCTCATATACCGGGAGCCCGACAAGATGCTCACCGTCGACGACGCCCGCGCCCGCATCCTTGCAGACGCCACGCCGCTCGGCGCCGAGACGGTACCGCTGGGGCTCGCCCGCGGTCGGGTGCTGGCACGCGATGTGATTGCCCGCCGCACTCAGCCGCCGCAGGCCATGTCGGCCATGGATGGTTGGGCGCTGCGGAGTACCGATCTTGCGAACGGGCGCCGCAGTTTCCGGGTGGTCGGCGAAGCCCGGGCGGGTCAGGGTTTCGATGGTGACGTCGGCACCGGAGAGGCGGTGCGGATCTTCACCGGGGCCCCGGTCCCCACAGGGGCCGATCTGGTCGTGATCCAGGAAGACACGCGGATCACCAGTCATCACGAGGACGGCACACCTGCGGCGATGTACATCACCGGCGAGCATCCCGACATGGAATCCGGCGACAATATCCGGCCGGCCGGCATTGATTTTCAGACCGGCGCGGTCGGTCTCCAGGCCGGCAGGGAGCTGGAAGCCCGCGCGATCGCACTTGCTGCGGCCATGGGACATCCCTGGCTGCCGGTGCACCGGCGCCCGCGGGTGGCGCTTCTCGCCACCGGCGATGAATTGGCCCGGCCGGGGGAGCCGCTCGGCCCGGATTCGATCGTCGATGCCGTCAGCCCCTGCCTCACCGCCCTTTTCACCGATGCCGGCGCCGATGTCGTCGATCTCGGTATCGCCCCTGATATACGCGACCAGATCGACGCTCAGATCGCCACGGCGCGGGGCGCCGACCTGCTGGTCACCATCGGCGGAGCGTCGGTCGGTGACCATGACCTGGTTCAGGCCGCGCTGGTGGCCGCCGGCGCCGGGATCGACTTCTGGAAGATCGCCATGCGCCCGGGCAAGCCGCTGATGTATGGCCGGCTCGATGGCATGCCGGTGCTGGGACTGCCGGGCAATCCCGTCTCGGCCTATGTCTGCAGCGTGCTCTTCGCACTGCCGCTCATTGACCGGCTGGCGGGCCGCGCGCCGCGCGCCGCCGCTTCCGAGCGGCTGCCGCTGGCAGCGCCGATCGCCGCAAATGCGATGCGTCAGCATTACATGCGGGCCCGTCTTTTGTGCGAGCCCAACGGCCAGGCGACAGTGCTGCCGGTTCGCGATCAGGACAGTTCGCTGCTGTCGGCCCTGGCCGACGCCGATGTCCTGATTCTCCGCCGCCCGCATGCAGCTGCGGCGGAACCGGGCGAACTGGTCGATGTTCTGCGCCTTGATCGCCTCGGCTGAGAGGCTGGCGTAGAGCCACACCCAATGCTGGAATAACGCTCAAGATATCACCTCTTTTTGTTGCATTTTAGCGAACAGGTGCGAACAAGACTGAAACGAACAGACGACAAGCGCCTTGACGCAAGGCGCGTACGGGCGTAGCCTGAAATTGATGTTGCGCCTTTGTTCTGTGTGACATCAGTCTCGTTCAAGCAGTCTGCGGTTTCGAGACCGGTCGGGGCCGGTCTCTGCCGCGCGATCACCGGGAGGCGCGGGTGCTCACACGCAAGCAGCACGAATTGCTGCGGTTCATCCTGGACCGGGTGCGGGCCACAGGGGTGGCGCCGTCCTTCGAAGAGATGAAGGACGCGCTGGACCTCAAGTCCAAATCGGGCATCCATCGCCTTATCCTTGGGCTTGAGGAGCGCGGTTTCATCCGCCGCCTCGCCCACCGGGCGCGGGCGATCGAGGTCATACGCCTGCCGGATGGCGGTCCGTTCCAGATGCCGGGGCAGATGCAGGGCGACAGCCCTACCCCGGCGCCGACTGCCATGGCCTCTGCAAATCCCTTCGTCAGCCAGGCCGCAGCCCAGCGTGGACCGCGTCTGGTTGAGATCGGGGGCGGACGAATGGCCAACCCCGTGCAGCAGGACACCCAGCCTCAGCAACAGCCCCAGCGCTTCCGCAGCCTGACCCGACCGCCGCTGAATGCGCCGCCGCGCCTGGGGCGGGCGGAAGACAGTGGCAATGTGGTACTGCCGCTCTACGGCAAGATTGCCGCCGGTACGCCGATCGAGGCCCTGTCCGATGGTGATCGGACCGTCGAAGTGCCGGCAACCATGATCCCTGCGGGCTCTGAGTATTTCGCGCTCGAAGTCGAAGGCGATTCGATGATCGACGCCGGGATCATGAATGGTGACACCGTCATCATCCGCCGGACCGATACCGCCGATAACGGGACCATTGTCGTTGCGCTGATCGATGGTGGCGAAGCAACGTTGAAGCGTCTGCGCCGCCGGGGGCAGTCGGTGGCGTTGGAGCCGGCGAACCAGCACTATGAAACCCGGATCTACCGGCCGGATCAGGTGAAGGTGCAGGGGCAGCTGATCGCCCTCTTCCGCCGCTACGCCTGATCGACATCCCCGGACGACAGATTGCCGCCGTTCCGCAAACCTGCGGCCGGCGGCTTTTTTATCGGATGCTCATTTTGCCGATGCCGGAAGGGGGATATTCACCTGGTCCAAGGCCGGTCACCCCGCGGACCCACAACCCCTTCCATCACCGGCCGGGCCTCATCGAGACGAATCGTGACCGCGCCGCCCCCAAAGCCACGGCCGGTGCGCTCGACCAGCGTGATGGTGGCACAGCCGTCGGGCCGGCCGGGATGAGCGACATCACGGCGGGGATCGGCACCGGCGACCACAAGCTCCGCAGCGGCACAGGCCTCCGCCAGCCGGCTGCGTCCGCGGGTTATCGCGATCCGAAGTCCTGCCCGTTCAAGCCGGCACAGATCGTCGCCGTCACAATGAGCGACCTCTGCCATATCTCGGATGGCGAGCGTCCCGAGTTTTTCCGCCCATTGGTCGAGCACGAAACGGTCACGCTCCGGCGTCATGGCATAGAGGGCGCCATCGAACCCGCGGAGGGCTATGCTGCGCCCATCTCCTGACAGAAACAGGTCCGGCAATGCCGGCCGGGCCGCCAGCACGAGCCCCAGGGCGATGGCGGCGAGGCCCGCCCAGCGCCAGGCGCGCCGCCAGATCACCAGCCACAGCCCGCCGAAGGTCATCAACAGCAGGGCCGTCACGCTGAAACCCGCGACCGGTACCACCGCCCCCGGCCAGCCTGCAACGGTGGTTGCGGTCGCAATCACCAGTTCCATGCCGCGTGCCGCGAAGGCGAAGCAGATGCCGGCTGCGCTTTCCGAGACGAGGCTGAGCAGGCTGCCGGTCAGTGCGACGGGCATGATCCAGAAGCCGGTGACGGGCACGGCCACCAGATTCGAGACAAGGCCATAGCCGCTCGCCCGTCCGAAGGCATAGGCGGCATAAGGGGCCGTGGCCGCACCGGCGATCATCGAGGTCGCAAGCAGACCAAACACCCATGCGGCCGCCCGCATCGGCAGTCCACGGGTGGTGCCGGCGTCAAGGCCGGCGAGGCGCCGGACGGTCGGGCTTTCATAGAGCGCGATCAGCGCGACGACCGCCGCGAAGCTCATCTGAAAGCTGGGACCGATCAGCGCTGCCGGCTGCAGCACCAGCACGACGATCGCAGAGCTCGCCACGAGAGGCAAGGACAGCACCGGCCGGTCGGTCAGGATGGCAAGCAGGCCCAGCCCCGTCATGACAAAGGCACGCTGGGTGGGCACGGCAAAACCGCCGACGGCAAGATAGGCCGCAGCCCCCAGCAGGGCGGCCAGGGCTGCGATCTTCCGCCCCGGCCAGCGGTCCGAGACGCGGGGCAGAAAAGCCATGACCAGTCGGACCGCGCCGAAGATCAGCCCCGCAACCATCGTCATGTGCAGACCCGAGATGGAGATCAGATGGGCAAGACCGCTGTCGCGCATCGCCGTTTCCGTCTGGTCGCCGATCGCCCCTCTCAGTCCTGTGACCATGGCGGAGAGCACCGCCCCGCCCTCGCCCGGTGCGGCCGCGCGTATGACCGCATCCAGGTCGAGACGCAGCCGTTCCACGGCTTCGCGTATGGTCTGAAAGATTTCGGACGGTGGCGGTGTCGGCACGATCTCCGGTCGGGCATAGGCGAAGCCAATACCGCCAAGCCCCTGAAAAAAGGCACTCCTGGCGAAATCATGGCCGCCCGGTACGACGGGCAGCGAGGGTGGCGACAGGCTCGCGCGCAGGCGCACCCCGTCGCCCGGTCGCGGTACCGGCCCCTGCCGGACGGTAATCCGCACCCGGGCCGGAAGAGCCCCGGCAGTAAGACGGTCGATCGCGGTCGGGATGATCAGAAGCCGCCCGCCACCACGCCCGTCGGGCTCTACCGCCAGCACACGACCGATCACCTCCCCCTGAACCGGACGTAGCAGCATGGGAGCATCGACCAGCCGCGTGCCGGTGACCGCCGACCAGAAGCCCGCCGCCGTCCAGGCACAGGCGAAGAGCGCCAGGGCGACCCATGGCAGCCGGGATCTGAGGACGATGCCGAGGCCGAGGGCGCCCAGTGTGAGCACGGCCCCCAGCCAGACCGGCGGTTCCTCCACCATGCCGAAATAGCTTCCGCAGCCGGTCGCGAAAAAGACCGCACTCCACAGCCGCCATCTGTCCTGCTCGGCGATGAAGGCGCGATACAGCGGTTCCCCGATACTGCGACGGGGCGCCGCTGCCGGCTCTTCCCCCATCTCTTCCGCCAGGCTCATGCCGCCCCCGCCGTCCGGTGTGGATGACGCCAAGCCCGGGGCTGCACCCGCGGGTTTTTCGTGCTAAGCAGAGGACCACTCGCCGTGCCCGCCGCGGCGCCCATTCGAAAGCCGTGTTCCATGACCGTCGTCACCCGATTCGCCCCCTCACCCACCGGCTTCCTCCATATCGGCGGCGCACGCACCGCGCTGTTCAATTGGCTGTATGCGCGTCATACCGGCGGACAATTTCTACTCCGGATCGAGGATACCGATCGACAGCGTTCGACCAAAGAGGCGATCGACGCCATCCTCGACGGTCTGAAGTGGCTGGGCCTGAATTGGGACGCCCCGGAGATCTATCAGTTCGCCCGTGCAGAGCGTCATGCCGAGGTCGCGCGCGACATGCTGGCACGCGGCCGCGCCTATCACTGCTGGTGCACACCGGAAGAACTGGACGCCCAGCGGGCCGAGCAACGTGCAGCAGGCAAGCCGGTGCGCTATGACGGCCGCTGCCGCCATCGCGACCCGGCGACCGTTCCGGCCGGCGTGAAGCCGGTGGTTCGCCTGCTCGCGCCATCGGAAGGCGAGACCCTGGTCGATGACCAGGTCCAGGGCATGGTGCGCTTCTCGAACGATCAGCTGGACGATCTCGTTTTGCTGCGCGGGGACGGGACGCCCACCTATATGCTGGCGGTGGTGGTCGATGATCATGACATGGGCATCACCCATGTGATCCGCGGCGACGATCATCTGACCAATACCGCGCGTCAGAGCCTGATCTACCAGGCGAATGACTGGCCGACCCCGACCTTCGCTCATATTCCGCTGATCCACGGCCCCGATGGCGCCAAACTGTCCAAGCGCCATGGGGCGCTGGGGGTGGATGCCTATCGCGATATGGGCCTGTTGCCCGAGGCGGTCCGGAACTACCTGCTGCGTCTGGGCTGGTCACATGGCGATGACGAGATCATCTCCGATGCGCAGGCGATCGAGTGGTTCGACCTGCCGGCCATTGGCCGGAGCGCCGCGCGCTTCGACATGGCCCGGCTGACCAACCTGAACTACCATTACCTGCGTACGGCCGAGGATGCCCGGCTTGTCGAGCTGGTCGTCCCGTTCATCGAGGCCAAGACGGGCAAGGCCGTGGACGATACTGGCCGCGCCCGGCTGCTGGCAGGTATGGCAGGGCTGAAAGAGCGCGCGAAGACTCTGATCGAACTTGCTGATTCTGCGGCCTTTTATACCGTCGATCCGCCCTTCGAATTCACCGATAAGGCCGCCAAGATCCTTGAGGGCGGCGGTCGCGACGTGTTGGCGGCGCTGAAGCCGAAGCTGGAGGCGGCAACCGCCTGGGAAGATGCGATTCTTGAGGATATCGCCCGGGTCCATGCCGAAGAAACCGGGCTGAAACTGGGCGCCGTCGCCCAACCGCTTCGGGCCGCCCTGACCGGCACCACCGTTTCGCCCCCGATCTTCGAGGTGCTGCGCGTCCTCGGCCGGGATGAGGCCATGAAGCGCATCGCGGCCGCAGTCTGACTGCCGGGTTTCCAGTCCATCCGGACCGGCCATCCCCTTGGGATGGCCGGTTTTTTGTGCATCTGCCTTGACTCCATGCCACCGCTTGCCCTGCAGCACCGTCCGTGACACGCTCGCCAGATCCAGGCGGCACAACAAGGGTGGCAACGACGATGCAGGCCGCAGAGACCATCTGGACCGACGCGGATGAACTCTGGCGCTGGCAGACGGAGCTCGACGTGCTTGGGCCCCGCCTGCCGGGCAGTGCCGCTCACGAGGCCTTCAGTGACCAGATCGCCGACCGGCTGCATCGCCTCGGCTTCGAGGTACAGAGCGATATCCATCACTTCGACCTCTGGCAGCCGCTGAGCTGGAGCCTCAGCCTGCCGGATGGCACGAATGTTCCGTGCTGCATTTTTCCGTATTCAGGGGAGACGCCGGACGGCGGGGTGACGGCCCCCCTGATTCGATGCCGCAGCCGGCGGGATCTTGCGCGGGCCCGTGGGGCGATTGCGCTGATCGAAGTCGACATGCCGGCCATACCGGCCCGGCTGCTGTTTCGCAGGCGCCTGTCGATCCCCTCAGACCTGCGCCCCCCTGGCCGGATCCGCAATGCGGTCATCGCTTCGGTGCTGAAGGCACCCGATCTGCGCCGGGCCGCTGCACTCGGCGTTCGCGGCGTGGTGTGCGTCTGGAAGGGCATGTCGGCAGAGAATGCCAGGGATCAGCATCTCCCCTTCACCACGCCGTATCAGGGTTGCCCGGCAGTCTGGGCAGATATGGCCGCCCGCGACCGTCTGATCGCCCATGCCGAAGCCGGCGGCAGGATTACCCTCACCCTGACCGCCGAACGCCGAGCGGCGACGTCACGCACGCTTTGGACCGTGCTCCCGGGCCGTGAGGCGGATCGTACCATTCTCATCAACACCCATACCGATGGCCCGAACGCCTGCGAAGAGAACGGGCCGATCGGCCTGATCGCCCTTGCCCGGTATTTCCGTCATCGCCGACAGCCCCCGCGTCGGACCATGGTCTTCGTCTTCACCACAGGCCATTTCCAGATCCCGCAATTCGGTATCGGCCATCGTCAGGCCACCTCCCGCTGGCTGGAGGATCACCGCGACTGGTGGGACGGTGCGGACGGTCATCGCAAGGCCGTTGCCGGCGTTACCCTGGAACATCTCGGCTGCATGGACTGGCAGGACGGCCCCGACGGTTTCGGGCCGACCGGTGAAATTGCGCCCGAACTGGTCTATGCCGGCAATCCGCAGCTGGCGCGGCTCTATCAGGATTGCCTTGCCGGCCGGAAGAGAACCCGGTCGATCATCCTGCGGCCGCATAACCGGCTGCATTTCGGCGAAGGCCAGCCCCTGTTCCAGGCCGGCATCCCGGCACTCGCCCTGATCCCGGCACCGGACTATCTCTGCCGCACCGGCGACGTTCTGCCACAACTGGATGCCGGGCTGATGCTGGAACAGCTCAATACCTTCCGGGAGGTTCTCGACCGCCTGGACCAGCTTGACGATCCGGGACCGGTTCAGCGTCAATCCTGGGGTCTGTGAGCGCTGGTTATTCTCTGCAAACCTGGAGACAGGATATCAGGGCGGGCCGGTCATCCCCGCCCGAGCCGGCGCGCAGCAAGGTCGAGAACGACCCGTGCTGCGCGGGCGCTCGGCCGGGCCGGATCATCAGCCGGGCCCCGCAGACGGCTCAACGCTTCGGCGAGATCGGCACGCTGGGCATCGCGTGCACCGGCACTCTCAATCAACGGGGTCAGGGTTCGAACCATCGCATCCGACGTCGCATCGTCCTGGATCAGTTCGGGGATGATTTCACGCGCCATCACCAGATTGACCAGGCTGACATGGCGCACGGTCACCAGCTGCCGGGCGATCCTGAAGGTCAGCGGGTTGATGCGATAGACCACGACCATGGGCACCGACTGCCGGGCAAGCTCCAGGGTGACCGTACCTGACGCTGCGAGCGCCAGATCACCGGCCGCAAAGGCATCACGGCGCTCGGCCGCAGTCGCCACCACCACGGCCGGCTGCGGCAATGCCCAAGCTGCGACAATGGCGCGAACACGATCCGCTTCGGCACGGATCGCCGGCACCACCACACGCAGGCGCGGATGCTGCTGCGACAGGCGCGCCATGGCTTCCCCCATCGGCGGCGCCAGGCGAGAGATTTCACCCTTGCGGCTGCCCGGCAGCGCCAGCACGATCAGATCGTCGTCCGCTATGCCATGCGCGGCCCGGAAACCGGGGCCGTCACCAACATCGACGGCATCCTCGACCGCAGGATGGCCGACAAAGGTGCAGGGCAAGCCGACCCGCGTGAACCAGGGTGGTTCGAAAGGCAGCAGGGCCAGCAGGTGATCGAAGATGGCCGCAAACTTTTCTGCCCGCTTCGGGCGCCAGGCCCAGACGGTGGGCGCCACGTAATGGACCAGCGTCAGCCCCAGCGGCTTCAGGCGTGTCGCCAGCCGGCGGTTGAAACCAGGGCTATCGATCGTCACCACGACATCAGGTCGTGCTGCTGCAATGGCTTCCGCCGTCTGGTTCAGACGTCGTCGCAATGACCGGACATGCGGCAGCACTTCCAGCAGACCGAACAGGCTGAGTTCTTCCATCGGGAAGAGGCTCTCTAAGCCCTCTGCCGCCATGGCCTCGCCGCCCACGCCCATCAGCCGCACCCGGCCGCCGGTCAGTTCACGGAGCGCCCGGATCAGCCGGGCGCCGATCAGATCACCCGATGCTTCTCCGGCAACGAGGGCGATCAGCGGCCCTTGGGTGGTGGTCACGACATTTCCCCCGTGACGAACAGGCCTGCGGCATCCGCAGCCGCAATGATCGCCGGGCGGTCGAGCACCAGAACCCGCCCTGCCCCAAGCGCCAGACCGGCAAAACCGGCCTTCCGGAGCTGATCGATGGTGTCGGCGCCGATGGTGGGCAAATCGACCCGGCGCTCCTGCCCTGGCTTGGCGGTCTTCACCAGAACCGGTCGCGGGCCCGGACGCGCCAGGGCGCCGCAGCGCGAGATCAGGGCTTCGGTCCCTTCAATGGCCTCGACGCCGAGCACGATCCCCTGCTGAACCACGACCGCCTGACCGATATCGAGCCCGCCCAGAACCTGCACGACTTCCAGGCCGCGGCAGATATCCACCCGCGCCTGATCATCCGGCACATGCCGGCCCCAGACGCCGGGTGGTGCGTCGAGCCCGCCGGCTATTTCATCCGCGCCGACCACACGGAAGCCTTCGGATTCCAGATCGGCCACCACGGCTTTCAACAGGGCATCGTCTCCCTGCCCGATCCGTGTCGCCACCCGGGCAAGCAGTCTGGCTCCCCGCGCATCGGGCATCACGGTCGCAAAAGACGGCCGCTTCACCCCGCCGGCCATCACCAGATCGCGCACACCGGCCGCCTTGAGCGCTGCAATGATCCGTCCTGCTGCGCCAATCCGGATCTGCGCATGCGGAACATCTGCAAAGCGCACCGGATCTCCGGCACCTTCCAGCACAACCACAAACACAGGCCGGCCGGCGTCACGGGCAGCCTGTACCACGAGTTCCGGCAGGCGCCCGGCACCGGCGATGACGCCGAGCGTAGCCCCGCCGGTCACGACGCGTCGCCCGCTCCGCCCTTCACCCGTGGGCGGGTCAGGGCCCGGTCAGCCTCGGCCTTCACGAAGTCGATCAGCGGACGCACCGCATCCACGTCACCGAACTCCGCTTCGACGGCGGCCAGACGTTCGGCCTGAGTACCGCCATCGGCCAGGAACAGCCGGCGATAGGCCGCGCGCACCGCATGCATGTCTTCGCGGCTGAAACCGCGCCGCTTCATGCCGACGATATTGAGGCCGGCCAGATGCGCGCGCTCGCCGGTTACCGTGCCATAGGGAATGACATCGGCCTCGACGCCGGACATGCCGCCGATCATCGCATGGGCGCCGATCCGCACCCACTGATGCACCGCCGACAGGCCGCCGATGATGGCGTGGTCCTCAACCCGGACATGGCCGCCGAGCGTCGCGTTGTTGACCAGCAGGCAGTGATTGCCGACATGGCAGTCATGGGCAACATGGGCGCCCACCATCAGCAGCACGTTGTTGCCGATGGAGGTCAGCATGCCGCCCCCCTCGGTCCCGGGATTGACGGTCACATGCTCGCGGACCACCACGTCGTCGCCGATCTCAATCCGGCTGTCTTCCCCACGGTACTTCAGATCCTGGGGCTGATGGCCGATAACCGCGAATGGAAACGCCTGGAAGCGCGCACCAATACGGGTGTTGCCGGTGACGACGACATGGCTGTGGAGCACGGAATCGGGGCCGATCTCCACCCGCGATCCGATGACGCAGAACGGGCCGACGCGGCTGCCGGCACCGATGCGGGCACCCGGCTCAACAACTGCGCTCGGATGGATCTGGATGGTCTCGGTCATGATTTCATCCGTCACGCGCGGTCGACGATCATGGCGGCGAACGTGGCCTGGGCCACCACCTTGTCGTCGACGGTCACCTTGGACTCGAACTTCCACACCGCACCGCGGCTCTGCTTCTTCTCGACATTCACACGCATCACGTCGCCGGGCTTGACCGGACGGCGGAAACGCGCTTCGTCGATCGACATGAAGTAGACCAGCTTGCCCTCACTGTCGGGGCCGAGCGTACGGACCACGAGCACCGCCGCCGTCTGCGCCATACTCTCAATGATCATGACACCGGGCATGATCGGCGCGCCGGGAAAATGGCCCTGAAACTGATATTCGTTCATCGAAACGCATTTGATGCCGACCGCGCTTACGTTCGGCTTCACGTCGACCACCTTGTCGATCAGCAGGAACGGATAGCGGTGCGGGATCATCTCCATGACCCGCTCGATCTCGATCACCTCGGACTGTTCTGCGGAAGGCACGGTGGTTTCGCTCATCTCGATGGATATCCCCTAAAAGTTGCCCGCGCGGATTGTTTCCCGCTGTCAAGCTGCCCGATGTCAATGTTGCTCCCGGTCGCGCCGCCGGATCAGCTTCGCCAGCGTGACACTCTGACGATGCCAGTCGCGTACCGGAACTGCCGGATAGCCGCCCCACACCGCACCGGCCGGCACGTCGGTGATCACCCCCGACTTGGCCGCAAGCTGGGCACCGGCACCGATGTTCAGATGGCCGGCGATGCCAACCTGCCCGCCAGCCACCACAAAATCGCCAAGCACGGTAGAGCCGGAAATGCCCACCTGTGCCACGATCACGCAGCCGCGGCCAAGGCGGACGTTGTGGCCCAGGGCCACCAGATTGTCGATCATGCAGCCATCGCCGATGACCGTGTCGGGGCCGGCGCCCCGGTCAATGGTCGAGTTCGCGCCGATCTCCACATCATTTCCAATGATGACCCGCCCAACCTGAGGGATACGGACATGACCGGCGGCCGGATCGCTGGCGAAACCGAAACCATCCTGACCGATCCGCACACCGGTGTAGACATAGACGCGATCGCCAAGGACGGCGAAACCGACATAGGCACCAGCGCCGATCACGCAGTTCCGGCCGATCACCGTGTTCCGGTCGATCACTGCATTGGCCTGGATGATGCTCCCGTCGCCGATACTGGCACCCGCCATCACCACAGCACCCGGGCCGATCTCGACACTGCTCCCCAGTTGTACGCCATCTTCAACTACTGCGCGAGAATGAACGCCAGGGCTGACGGGCCGCGGTGGATGAAATCGTCGGGAGATCCGTGCAAAAGCCATGTACGGAGCCGGAGACACCAGCAGAGGCAGATGGGCAGGCGCGCGCTCGGCATCGGCCGGCGACAGAATGCACAGCCCTGCCCGGCACTCGGCCAGCTTGGGAAGATAGGACCGGTTGTTCAGGAAGGTGACGTCATCCGGACCGGCGAGATCGATCGGCGCGACGGCACGGAGCATGCCCGCAGGCGCCGGGCCACGCAGGGTCGCATTTACCGACTCGGCCAGTTCCTGTGCCGTAAACGGGCCAGCAACCTCGAAGAACCGTGGATCGGCCATGGCCTTTACCATCCCTCCTGCTGGAGACGGCACCGTAACGCTCCCGCCACGGTGCCGCTTCCGGTCGTCTGATCATGTCCGCAGATCCCGGTTGGAACCGGCAGATGGATCACTTCTTAGGTGCCTGGGCCTTGGGCAGATCCAGTTTCGGCACGCTTTTGTTCATGCGCTGGATGACTTCGTCAGTCACATCCAGGCTGTTATCCACCAGGATCGTCGTCTGGCGCGGCAGAACCAGGGTATAGCCCCGCTCTTCAGCCAGATTGGCGAGCACCTGCAGGAAGGCCTGATCGATTGCCATCTGCGCACGTGCACTGGTCTCGTCGAAAGACCGGCGACGCTCGGCAACCGCCTTCTGCATTTCGCCGTATTTGCGTTCGAACTCCTCGCGACGCTTCTGGAACGCCTCGGGCGACAGCAGGCTGCGCTGCTTCTGGAGGTCCTCCTGCTCCTTGCGCAGCGCCTCCTCGTCCTTGGCGATACCGTCGCGGAAGCCTGCGCGCACCTTGCCAAGCTGCTCCTGCAAGCTCTTCGCAGCGCTGGTTTCCTCCATCACCTTCTGCACATCGACGACAGCAACGCTCAACGGTTTCTGTTGAGCGGCGGCCGGCCCGGCAGCCAGGAGAGAGGCGGAGGTGAGGACGAGTCCCGCGGCGAGCGCGACACCACGCAGGCGCTGGCCGATCTTGGAAGTCATGGGTTCAGAACCTCGTTCCGAAGCTGAAGCGGAAGACCTCGGTATCATCGAAGTCTTCCTTGAGAACCGCCTGGGCAGCGTCCAGGCGGATGGGACCGAAGGGCGAAATCCAGGTCAGGCCCACGCCGACCGAGGCGCGGATGGAGTTGACATCCCGGATTTCAGGGCCGCTGTCATCAAGCTCGGTGACACTACCAAAATCGCTGAACACGCGGCCACGCACGTCGTAATCATCCGGCAACCCAAGAGGGAAGCCGACTTCGACCGTGCCCGAATAGAGGAAGTTACCGCCGAGGGCGTCGCCGGCCTTCACGTCGCGCGGGCCAACGCCAGCTGTTGCAAAACCACGCAGGCTGTCACCGCCCAGGAAGAAGCGGTCGTTAATGGGCACGTCTTCGCCGAGCCCAAGGATATAGCCGACCTGGCCGCTGACCAGACCGACCACATCATCAGTAATCGGATAATACCATGCAGCATCCGCGCGGTGGCGTGCATATCTGGCATCACCACCAAGGCCAGCAAGATCCTGGGTGAGGCGCAGCAGATAGCCATCACGCGGATCGACTTTGCTGTCACGTTTGTCGTAAGTAAACGTTTGACTGACGATCGAACTAAGGCGCTCGCCTTCCTGTTCACGGATATAACGAGACGCATCATCGTCGACATCCGTTACTTCGTCATTGCGCAGCGTATACTTCAAACCATGCCGCAGGCTGGGAGTCAGCCAATAGTCCGCCCGGAGGGCGCCGCCGGTCGTCTTCTGCACGTAACCGGATTCGTCTTCACGGTCGATCTCGCGACGGAAGACGTCGAAACCGGCAGCAACGTCGCGGTTCAGGAAATAAGGTTCCGTGAAGCTGAGGTCGATCAGCTGCTCATCGCCGGAAATGGTGAAACCCAGTCGCAGATCCTGGCCCCGACCGAGAAGATTCCGTTCGCGAATGCCCACATCACCCAGCGGGCCGGAGCCCGTGGAGTAACCGACGCCGAACGAGATTTCGCCGGTCGACTTCTCCTCGACATCCACCTTGACCACGGTCTTGTCGGGATCAGTACCAGGCTCAGTGGTCACCTCGACCTTGTCAAAGTAGTCGAGATTGCGAACGCGATCCCGCGAGGTACGAATGCGTTCGGCATTGAACGGATCGCCTTCGGCCACGCGGAACTCCCGACGGATCACTTCGTCCAGAGTCCGGGCGTTACCGTTCACCTCGATACGTTCGATGAAGTTTCTTGGCCCTTCATCAATGTTGTAGGTGATGTTGATGACATGAGTCTCTCGATCCTTCGTCACCGAAGGCTGGACTCGTACGAAAGGATAGCCGCGATTGGTGACCTCGGTCGTCAGCGCTTCGACCGTGCGATCGACCTTAGTCGCGTCGTACCAATCTTCGCTTTCGGTTTCGACGACATCTTCGAGCGTCGCCGTATCAAGGCCCGGCAGCGTGCTCTGCACGTCGACCTTGCCCAGCTTGTAGCGCTCGCCCTCTTCCACCACGAAAGTGACGTAGAACTCCTCGCCCTCTGGCGCCAGTTCCGCCACTGCCGACTGGACCACGAAATCGGCATAGCCGTTCTTCAGATAGAAGCGGCGCAGCAGTTCACGATCATAATTCAGGCGATCCGGGTCGTAGGTGTCGTTCGACGTAAAGAAGTTGTACCACCGTGCTTCTGTGGTCAGGACCACGTCACGGAGTGCGCTGTCGCTGAAGCGGTCATTGCCGGTGAAACTGATCTTGCGCACCTCGGTGCGCGGACCTTCTTCGATCTCGAAGATCAGATCGACGCGGTTCTGATCGAGCTGAATGATCTTGGGATCAATCCGGGCAGCATAGCGGCCGTTGCGCCGGTAGACCTCCTGCAGACGCTCCACATCCTGGGCGACCCGGGTGCGGGTATAGACCGTGCGCGGACGCAGCAGAACCTCCTTCTCGAGGTCACTGTCTTCCAGGCGCCGGTTGCCTTCGAAGTCGATCCGGTTGATGACCGGGTTCTCGACCACGTCCACCACCAGCGCGTTGCCTTCGACACGCAAGGCGACATCGGCAAACAAGCCCGTGCCGTAGAGGGTCTTCAGGCTCTCGTCAATCAGGGACGGATCGGCCGGATCCCCCTGGCGCAGAGACAGATAGGACCGGATGGTCTCAGCCTCGATGCGCTGATTGCCGTTCACCTGGATACGGTCAATCCGGACCGCCTGGGCGGCCGGCGGCGCCACAGGCGCCTGAGCATGCGCGATTGCCGTGCTGGCGAGCATCGTCGCCGTCATGGTCATGGCCAGCCAAGAACGCGGCACGCGGGGCCTCCCACCTCAAGCCAGATGTCGACCGGCAATCATGCCCGGCCGACCTCAAATTTCATGCGACCCGCCGGACAGCTCCTACCGGGCCCCTTCTCCTGCCGCATCGCAACGCGTCAGGTGAAGAGGCCTGCAAGATAGTCGACAACCCGGAGCCTGACGAGATCATTCCAGGTCGCTACGATCATCAATGTCAATACCAAGACCAGCCCGAAGCGGAAACCATATTCTTGCGCCCGCTGGCTCAGCGGACGACCTCGCGCAGCCTCGGCTGCATAGAATGCCAGATGTCCGCCATCGAGCAAGGGGACCGGCAAAAGATTGATGAGCCCGAGATTGATCGACAGCATCGCCGTGAACCAGATGACGGTCGCGACGCTCATACGGACCACCTCGCCCGACATCTGAGCAATGCCGATAACACCCGCCAGTTCTTCAGTACCTCTGGTACCGGCGATCATTTCCCCGACGGCCCCGAAGGTTATCGCGACGATGGACGCCGTCTCGCGTACGGCACCGGAGACTGCCTCCACCGGCCCCTGCCGGACCCATTCCGTGCCCGATGCCGAGATGCCGATCCGCGGCATCTGGTGAGTGTTGCCGAAGCGGTCGTCCACCGACACCATCTCGGGCGTCAGCGACATGGAAAGGACACGGCCCCCACGATCGACCTCCAGCGTCACCGGCTGGCCATTGCCCGCAACCACCGCGGCCTGCAGATCCTCGAAACGAGTGACCGGACGGCCGTCGACGCCGGTCACCCGGTCACCGGGCTCCAGCCCGGCTGCCGCCGCCGGACTGTTCTCAAGAACATTGCCGATCACTGCCGGTGTGGTCTGCTGCCCCCAGATCATGTACAGCGCCGCCAGGGCAACAATCGCATAGATGAAGTTGAAGACGGGCCCTGCCGCCACAATCGCTGCCCGCGCCTTCACCGAGCGGCCATGGAACGACACCTTGCCCGTGGCAGGATCATCCGCGGCACGACCGCCGGCGCTGGCCGCATCGGCATCACCATACATCTTCACGTAGCCCCCGAGCGGCAGGAGCGAGACCTTCCAGCGGGTTCCGGATTTCGCCGTCCAGCCGAAGATCTCGGGGCCGAAGCCGATCGAGAAGGTTTCAACGGTCACGCCGCAGCGCCGCGCCACCCAGTAGTGGCCGTATTCGTGCACAAAGACGACGATGCCAAGCACGACGGCGAAACCGATCGGGTAGCTCAGCGATTGGATAAGCTGGTCCATCTGCAGCGTCAGATCCCGCTTTGTGTGCAACCGCGCATTCGCTGTTGCAAAGGGTCGTCCAAAGAGCGGCCGCGGTCGTTCAGCGCGCGTCCACCAGCATCATGGCCCGGCGCCGTGCCGCAGCATCAAGCGCGATCACTTCGTCGATCGACCCGGGTGCCCGCCGAGGCTCGGCATCCAGCGTATCGGCCACGACACCGGCAATGTCGAGAAAACCGATCCGGCGGGCAAGAAACGCTGCCACAGCCACCTCGTTCGCGGCATTCAGGATTGTGGCGGCGCCATCGCCGCATTTCAAGGCATCCCGGGCAAGCGCCAGACAGGGGAAACGCACGAGGTCCGGCGCTTCAAAAGAGAGTGTCGCAATCCGCGCCAGGTCCAGCCTGTCGCTGGGTGCCGGCCTGCGATCGGGCCAGGCCAGCGTCCAGGCAATGGGCGTTCGCATGTCCGGTGCACCCAGATGCGCGAGTACCGACCCGTCGGCATACTGGACCAGACCGTGGATGATCGACTGCGGATGTACCAGTACGTCAAGGCGATCGAGCCCCACCGGGAACAGGTGATGCGCCTCGATCAGCTCCAGGCCCTTGTTCATCATCGACGCACTGTCGACCGAGATCTTCGCCCCCATCGACCAGTTAGGATGGGCAACCGCCTGCTCCGGCGTCACCTGGCGCATCTGATCAAGGGTAAAGCTCCGGAACGGGCCACCCGAAGCTGTCAGAATGACCTTTTCGACCACATGCAGACGTTCAGGTTCCAGGATCTGAGCGATGGCATTGTGCTCGCTGTCTGCCGGCAGCAACCGGGCGCCATGTCGTTCCACCTCGGCGGTAAACAGATCACCGGCGCAGACCAGGCATTCCTTGTTGGCGAGCGCGACGAGTGCACCGCGACGCACGGCCGCGAGCGTCGGCGCCAGCCCTGCCGAACCCACGATCGCCGCCATCACCCAGTCCGCCGGCCTTTGTGCCGCCTCGATCAACGCCTCGGGGCCGGCCGCCGCCTCGATTCCGGTGCCGGCAAGACACGCTTTCAGATCGGTGTAGCGCGCTGGATCAGCGGTCACTGCCAGCCGCGCCTTCAGCTGAACGGCGTCGCGCGCCAACTGCTCCACATTGCCATTGGCGGTCAGCGCCTCAACCGGATAGCGCTCGGGATCACGGGCGATGAGATCGATGGTCTGACGACCGACGGACCCCGTGGCCCCCAGGATCGACACCCGTCGCGGCGTTCCGGCCGCGGCAGAAACAGAGGATGAACGTGCAGGTGACTGTGGGGGTTGGGTCATAGTCCCTCGGCAAACAGGCCGCCGGTCACCATCAGCATTAGTGCCAGCGCCGGGGCAGCGAACAAAAGGCCGTCGAGCCGATCGAGCAGGCCACCATGGCCCGGCAGCAGCCGGCCGCTGTCCTTGACGCCGAAATGGCGTTTCACGCCGCTCTCGACAAGGTCGCCGATCTGCTCCACGACCGCAAGCG
Source organism: Tistrella mobilis (assembly GCF_041468085.1). Classification (NCBI taxonomy): domain Bacteria; kingdom Pseudomonadati; phylum Pseudomonadota; class Alphaproteobacteria; order Geminicoccales; family Geminicoccaceae; genus Tistrella; species Tistrella mobilis. Next base: position 2,411,980 of record NZ_CP121017.1, read on the forward strand.
CCGCCCCGGCGGCGCCGACGGCCACAAGATCCTGGGGCAGGCGCACACCAGCGATGACGGCAACCAAGACAGAAATGACGAAGGCGGAAAACATGCCGCCGAACAGGCCGGCCCAGGTCTTGTTCGGGCTGATCCGGGGAGCGAGCCGGAACCCACCGATAGCCCTGCCGAAGACGAAGGCTCCGATATCCGTAGCCCAGACCACGAGCATCAGCCAGAAGGTCCATTCCAGCCCGAGCGGCTGCGCCCTCAGCCAGATGAGTGCCAGCACCGGCAGGCCGACATAGACAACACCCGCCGCCAGCCAACGCCGCCGGGCACCCTCGATCTTCAGGAAGGCGGCGGCGAGAGCCGCAACGGCAACCATCAGCAGCGCGGCCTCGTAGCGCCCGGTTCCGGCAACCCAGGCCGCGGCGCCAAGCACGCCCCCGAGGCCGAGCCCCACCGCCATCCAGGTCATGCCGGTCAGGTCGACCAGGCGCCGCCACTCGTTGAACAGCAGAACGGCCAGCAGCCCGGCAAAGAGGTGAAAAACGTCGCCGCCCAGATAGATCAGGGCCAGTACCGGCGGGCCCAGAACCAGCGTCGTGAGCAGACGCAGCTCCAGCGTACGCCGCCGCTCCGCGCGGGCATCTGCGGCCGCGGCTCCCCCCCCGCCGGGAGGTAGGGGCTGGTGCCCGCTAGACGGCGCCATAGCGACGTTCGCGGCGTTTGTATTCGGCGAGCGCCGCATCCAGCGCCGCCGCGTCGAAATCCGGCCACAATGTCGGAACGAAAATCATCTCCGCATAAGCCAGCTGCCAGAGCAGAAAGTTGCTGATCCGCTGCTCGCCGCTGGTCCGGATGATCAGATCGGGGTCCGGCAGATCATGGGTCTGAAGACGCGCACCGAAAGCCTCCTCGTCCAGCTCATCCAGATCAACCCGACCGGCAGCGGCTTCGGCGGCCAGCTCTCGTGCCGCGGCCAGAATCTCAGCCCGCCCCCCGTAGCTGATCGCGATGGTCAGGACCATTCCCGTACAATGCCGTGTCCGCTCCACAGATCGGTGCAGCAGGTCTTGCATGTCAGGTGACAGCCGTGAACGGTCGCCGATAAAATTGAGGCGAACATTGCGATCGATCAACAACTTGACCTCCCGGTCGAGATAGAAGCGCAACAATCCCATGAGGTCACGGACCTCATCGAGCGGGCGCTTCCAGTTCTCGGACGAGAAGGCGAAGAGGGTGAGATAACCGATCCCGTGCTCCGCGGCGCGATCGATCACCTTCCGAACCGATTCGGCCCCACGATAATGACCGACGGTGCGCGGCAGGCCGCGGGCTTTCGCCCAGCGGCCATTGCCGTCCATGATGATCGCGACGTGGCGCAAGGGGGGATCTGAGACCAGCGCCATGGGGCTCGGCTCCATCCTGAGGGGACGCGCTCCGGGCTCAGACCTGCATGATCTCCTTTTCCTTCGCCGCCACCAGGTCGTCGATCTGCTTGATGCGTTCATCCGTCACGGTCTGCACGCGCTCAGAGGCGCCACGCAGCTCGTCCTGGCTGATCTCGCTGTCCTTCTCAAGCTTCTTCAGCTTATCGAGGCCGTCACGACGAACATTGCGCACAGAAATTCGGGCCTGCTCACCGTAACGCGAGGCCACCTTGCCCATCTCGCGACGACGCTCTTCGGTCAGTTCCGGAATCGGCACCCGGATGACGGCGCCCTCGCCGATCGGGTTGAGACCGAGACCGCTGTCGCGAATCGCCCGCTCAACCGCCTTGGCGAGGCTCTGATCCCAGACCTGGACCGACAGCATGCGCGGCTCGGGGACGCTGATGGTCGCGACCTGGGAGACCGTCATCTCGGAGCCGTAGGCATCGACACGCACCGGCTCCAGCAGATTGGCCGAGGCGCGGCCGGTGCGCAGACCCGCCAGCTCATGCTTCAGGGCGTCGATTGCGCCGTCCATGCGGCGGCGGACGTCCTTGATGATGTCATCCTTGGACACGGTTCAGGCCTCGTTGGTAATGATGGTGAAAAGTCCCCGACCGAGCATCACTTCGGCAAAGCCGCCGGCATGATGGAGGTTGAAAACCACGATCGGGATGTTGTTATCGCGAGCCAGTGTGATGGCGGAAGCATCCATCACTTTCAGGTCACGCGAAAGAACTTCCAGATAGCCGAGGCTGTCATAGCGCTCGGCGCGCGGGTCCTTTTTGGGGTCGGCGGTGTAGACACCATCGACCTGAGTTCCTTTCAGGAGCGCATCGCAGCCCATCTCCACCGCGCGCAAGGCTGCGGCGGTATCCGTCGTGAAGAAGGGGTTGCCGGTACCGGCGGCAAAGATCACCACCCGGCCCTTCTCCATATGCCGCACTGCCCGGCGCCGGATATAGGGCTCACAGATGCTCGACATCGGGATGGCGGACTGCACGCGGGTTGCCACGCCGATCCGCTCCAGCGCGCTCTGCATGGCCAGCGCGTTCATGACCGTGGCCAACATGCCCATGTAATCGGCCGTCGCCCGCTCCATGCCGGTCGCGGCGCCGGAGATGCCGCGGAAGATGTTGCCGCCGCCAATCACCAGGCAGACCTGCACACCCATGGACTGCACGGACCGGATCTCGCCGGCAACGCGCTCCACCATATCGACGTCCAGACCATACTGGCGATTGCCCATCAACGCTTCGCCCGAGACCTTCAGCAGGACCCGGCGGAACCGCGGGGTGGAGAACGACATGGATTGTCTCCTGTTCGACGACGCTGTTCGGCCCGGAGAGGATGCTACCGGATCCGGAGTGGCTACGCCGGTCTGGGCGGAACGGATGCGGACGCGGTAAGTCGGCCGCGGCAGCGATACCGGGCGCGGGCCGTGTAACGTATAGCCGTGCGCGCGGGCCAAGGCAACCACCGCAACGGCCGGCACCGCACTCCCGGCCGGAGCAAAAAAGGGGCGCCCGTGGGAGCGCCCCTCTTCCGTATCCGCAGACCTGCGGGGTGATCAGGCGCCGAGCGCCTTCTCAACCTCAGCCGCGAAGTCCTCCTGCTTCTTCTCGACACCCTCGCCGAGTTCGAAACGGGCAAAGGCCTTCAGGGTCACCGGCGCGCCGACCGTATCCTTGGCATTCTCGACGACCTTGCGGATCTTGGTCTCGCCGTCGATCACGAAGATCTGCTCAAGCAGGCAGACCTGCTCGTAATACTTGCGGATGCGGCCTTCGACCATCTTCTCGATGATGCTCTCGGGCTTGCCGCTCTCGCGCGCCTGCTCGATCAGCACCGCGCGCTCACGGTCGAGGGACTCGGCCGACACGTCGGCGATGTCCAGCGCCTCGGGGCGCGCAGCTGCGGCATGCATAGCGATCTGGCGGCCGAGCTCGGCCAGCTTCGCCTTGTCTCCGGTCGATTCGAGGGCGATCAGCACGCCGATCTTGCCCAGACCCTCTGCGATCTGGTTGTGGACGTAAGCGGCGATCACGCCATCGGTCACGTCGAGCACGGCTGCGCGACGCAGGGCCATGTTCTCGCCGATGGTCGCGATCAGGTCGGTCAGCTTCGCTTCGACAGTGCCGCCATCGGGGTAGGCAGCGGCCTTCAGCGCCTCGATATCGGCACCGGCCTCAAGGGTCACACCCGCGACCTTGGCAACATAGTCCTGGAACTTCTCGTTGCGGGCCACGAAGTCGGTCTCGGAGTTCACCTCGACCACCGCGGCACGCAGGCCGTCGACCTTCACGCCGACCAGGCCTTCAGAGGCCACACGGCTCGCCTTCTTGGCGGCCTGCGCCAGGCCCTTGGTGCGCAGCCAGTCGATGGCCGCGTCCAGGTCGCCATCATTCTCGGTCAGCGCCTTCTTGCAGTCCATCATGCCCGCGCCGGTCTTCTCGCGGAGCTCCTTGACCAGGGCAGCAGTGATCTGAGCCATGATTCCACCTCGTGTGAGTTCTGTTGCGAACGCAGTCGCCAGACGGCGCATCGCGTCACGGAAATCCTGCGGGTCCGGGTTCGCATGTCTCGCGGCGATGGGCCGCATGCGCCCTGCCCGTCTTCGGTTCTGTCGTCGATCCGGTCCGGAAACGCGAACGGCGGCACCCCGGGGCGCCGCCGCATCGCCAGCCGCCCCCGGGGAGAGGGCGGCCGTTCGTCCGTGGTCCGGATGCGTCAGGCCTGGGCCTCGCCCGCGGTCTCGGCAGCCTCTTCGACCACCTCGTCCTCGGCGCCCTCGTCATCGAGATCGACCGAAACCGGATCGGCCAGTGCGCCGAGATCGGCGCCCGAGCGGATCATCTCCTGCTGGATGCCGTCGAGGACCGCGCCCGAGATCAGCTCCAGATAAAGCTGGATCGCCTTGGTCGAGTCGTCATTGCCGGCAACCGGGAAGGTCACGCCGTCGGGGTTCGAATTGCTGTCCAGGATCGCGATCACCGGAATGCCCAGCTTCGCCGCTTCGCGAACTGCCAGCTCTTCCTTGTTGGTGTCGATCACGAACAGCGCGTCCGGCAGGCCGCCCATGTCCTTGATGCCACCGAGCGACGCCTCAAGGTTGTCGCGCTGACGGGTCAGCTTCAGCAGCTCCTTCTTGGTCAGGCCCAGATCGGCCTGCTGGTCGAGAAGCTGCTCGATCTCACGCAGACGGCGGATCGAGTTGGAGATGGTCTGCCAGTTGGTCAGCATGCCGCCGAGCCAGCGGCGGTTGACGTAGTACTGACCGCAGCGCTTCGCGCCCTCGGCGACCAGCTCCTGCGCCTGGCGCTTGGTGCCGACGAACAGCACGCGGCCACGGTTGGCGACGATGTCGCGCACCGCTTCCATCGCACGATAGAGCTGCGGCTGGGTCTCGCGCAGGTCGATGATGTGGATGCCGTTGCGGGTGCCGAAGAGATACGGCGCCATGCGCGGGTTCCAGCGGCGGGACTGATGCCCGAAGTGAACGCCGGCTTCGAGAAGCTGACGCATGGTAAAGGTGGGAAGCGCCATGGAAAATCGTCCTTTTCCGGTTCGGCCTCCGCGAGGTTGAGATCGGCACCGGCATCGTATCCCGAGGTTCCCCCTCAGGATGCGACGGCCACCGGTACCGACACCGGAGCGACGCCGACCGCCCTTCCCCGTGTTGCCACGGGCATGCTGGCAGTTGGCCGCGGACCTCGCGTGCGTGTGAACGCCCCGACGAAACCCTCGCCGGGACGGCCGCTCTATAGCCCGGGCGGCCGAGTTTGGCAAGGGTTTAGCGGGCAATCTGCGCCGTTTTCCGCCCTTTTGGGCCGGTTCAGGCCTCGATGGCGTCGATCACGCCGGGGGTGATCTTGAGCGCGGCCTTCAGGGCCGGCGTGATCGAGACCGGCTTGGGCAGATCCAGGCGCACGACCTGACGCTCTCCCTCAAGGTCGATATCCAGCTCCAGGGTGATGCGGCCGCGACCTTCGGGTTCCCGTTCGATCAGCCGACGGATGAGCGCCAGCGCCCGCTCTTCGGCCACCTGGATGGTCAGACGAGCAGAGGACGAAGCTGCGACATCGTCGAGCGAGCGGACGTTCTGGGCCGTCAGCCGGACCGTATCTTCGCGCCACTCGCCACTTGCCTCGATCAGCAGCGGGACGCCCGGCTCCAGCAGATCGCGGGCCTGGGACAGGGTTTCGGAGAACAGCGTGACCTCGAACACGCCGGTCGGATCGGAGAGCTGGGCAAAGGCGAACCGGCTGCCCTTGGCCGACCGGCGTTCCTGCTTGGCGATCAAGGTCCCGGCAAGCTTGAGCCCCGCCGCCCCTTCCCGCTCCAGCTTGGCCGCCAGATCGCCGGCCCTCACCACCCCCAGCCGGTCCATGACCTTGTCATAGGCATCGAGCGGATGGGCCGAGAGGTAGAAGCCCACGGCCTCAAGCTCCCGCTTCAACTGCTCCATCGGCATCCACGGGTCGACCTGGGGCATCGGTGGCTTGGGTACGGCCTCGCCACCGGGGCCGCCGAACAGGCTGACCTGGTTGCTCTCCCGCTCTTCCTGGGCAGCCTGCCCGTAGCGCAGCACCATGTCGATGGCGTTCATCACCTGCGCACGATTGGCGTTCAGGCGATCGAAGGCACCGGCCTTGGTCAGGCTTTCCATCATGCGCTTGTTGATGATCTTGGTGCCGAGCCGCGCTGAAAGGTCGAAGAGATCGGCATAAACTCCGCCCTTCCGGCGTTCGGCCACCAGCTCTTCCATCGCCTGCGGACCCACTTGCTTCAGGGCGCCCAACGCATAGAGGATCTCGCCCTTGGGCGCCGCCTTGGTCCGGCGCACCGAAAACACGGCATCCGACTGATTCACGTCCGGCGGCACGACCCCGATCTTCAGCCGGTTCAGCTCCTGCCGGAAACCGGCCAGCTTGTCGGTGTTGTGCATATCGAGCGTCATGGAAGCCGCCATGAACTCGACCGGCCAGTTGGCCTTGAGATAGGCTGTCTGATAGGCAACAAGTGCGTAGGCTGCGGCATGTGACTTGTTGAAGCCATAGCCTGCGAACTTGGCGATCTGATCAAAGATCAGGCCGGCGGTCTCCTTGTCGACCCCGTTGGCGACGGCCCCCTTGGTGAAGCTCTCACGCTGGGCATCCATCTCTTCCTTGATCTTTTTGCCCATCGCGCGGCGCAGCAGATCGGCCTGACCCAGGCTGTAGCCCGCCAGCACCTGGGCGGCCTGCATCACCTGCTCCTGATAGATCATGATCCCGTAGGTTTCCTCCAGGATCGGCTTCAGCATGGGATGCAGGTATTCGGCCTCTTCCGAGCCGTGCTTGACCGCAATGTAGCGTGGGATGTTGTCCATCGGACCGGGGCGATACAGCGCCACCACCGCGATGATGTCCTCGAACTTGTCGGGGCGCATCTTGCGCAGCACGTCACGCATGCCCGAGCTTTCCAGCTGGAACACGCCGACGCCTTCGCCGCGCGCCAGCATCTCGAAGCTCTTCCGGTCATCCAGAGGCACCCGGTTGATGTCGAAATCGGGCTCGACCTGCCGTATCAGACGTTCGGCCGTGGTGATCACGGTCAGGGTCTTCAGCCCCAGGAAGTCGAACTTGATCAGCCCGGTCTGCTCGACATACTTCATCGAAAACTGGGTGACCGGCATGTCGGAGCGCGGGTCGCGATAGAGCGGCACCAGTTCGTCGAGCGGCCGGTCGCCGATCACCACACCGGCAGCATGGGTCGATGCATGGCGGTAAAGGCCTTCGAGCTTGAGCGCGATGTTGATCAGCCGCGCGACCTGCTCGTCCTCGTCGCGTGCCCGCTGCAACGCCGGCTCGCCGTCGATCGCCTCCTGCAGGGTAACCGGATTGGCAGGGTTGTTCGGGACCAGCTTGCAGATCTTGTCGGTCTGACCAAAGGGCATGCCCAGGACGCGGCCGACATCGCGCAGCACCGCGCGGGCTTGCAGCTTACCGAAGGTGATGATCTGGGCGACCCGGTCGAAGCCATAGAGTTCGCGGACGTGCTGAATGACCTCGTCACGGCGATCCTGACAGAAGTCGACGTCAAAATCCGGCATCGACACGCGTTCGGGGTTCAGGAAACGCTCGAACAGCAGGCCGAACCGCAACGGGTCGAGATCCGTGATGGTCAGCGACCAGGCCACGACCGAGCCCGCGCCGGAACCGCGGCCGGGCCCGACCGGAATGCCATGTGCCTTCGCCCACTGGATGAACTCCGCCACGATCAGGAAGTAGCCGGGAAAGCCCATCTTGACGATCACGTCGAGCTCGTAGTCCAGCCGCTCCCGATAGGGAGCCGCGACGGCCTCGCGCTCCGCCTCGTCCATGGCCGGCGTGTAGACGGCCGTCTCCAGGCGCCGCTCCAGCCCTTCCCTCGACAGTCGGCGAAGTTCGTCCTCTTCCCGCGCATTCGGATCACGGGTGGATTTGGGCAGGATAGGCTTGCGGAACGGCGCCTTGGCTGCACACCGCTGCGCAATCACCAGCGTATTGTCCACCGCTTCGGGCAGATCGGCAAACAGCGCCCGCATGTCAGCGGCCGACTTAAAATAGTGGTGCGGCGTCAGACGGCGGCGGTTGGTGTCTTCGATATGGCGACCTTCCGCGATGCACAGCAGCGCATCATGAGCCTCGTACATCGCCTCGGTCGTGAAGAACACGTCATTCGTCGCAACAAGCGGCAGATCGAGATCATAGGCGATCTCGACCAGCCCGGGCTCGCTGTCCGCCTCGGCATCGGGCGGGGTCTCACCCGGAGCGCAGTGACGCATCAGCTCAATATAGAACCGACCGGGAAAAATCGCTGCCAGGCGCCCGGCCTGCGCCCGCGCCTCATCATCGCGCCCCTCAAGAATACGTGCACCCACCGGACCGTTGGGGCCGCCCGACAGGCAGATGACATCGGACGAGAATTCTGCCAGAACCTGTTCCGATACCTGGGGCGTCTCCCCAGTCGGCGTGTCCATGAAGGCCCGGCTGACGATGCGGCCAAGATTGTCATAGCCGGCGCCGGTCTGCGCCAGCAGCACAAGCGGTTCAGGCTCCGGCCGCCGGCCGAAGCGGTCCTCTCCGGCCGCACGGGTCAGCCGGATGATCATGCCCAGGATCGGCTGGATGCCCTCCTTAGGCAGGGTGGAGGAAATCTCCATGGCCCCGAACAGATTACCGGTGTCGGTCACCGCCACCGCCGGCATCTTCTGCGCCTTGACCAGTTTGACCAGATCCTTGGTCTTCACCGCCCCTTCCGACAACGAATAGGCGGTATGGACGCGAAGATGGACGAAATCGGCATACGACACAGGTAAAGGCGCTCCATCGCTCAGGGCGGGGACGATCCCCGAAATCTGGACCAAATCCCCGCCCGGAGCAACCTCGGGCGCGGTCGGCGCCCAGCGCGTCAGTTCAGCCGGGTGGAGAGATGCGCGACGATGTCATCGGTTGCCGGCGTCGGCCCCTTGCACTGCTGACAGGTCTCGATCAGGCGGTAGTCGCCGCGATAGTCGTCATCGGCGAACCAATGAGTCAGCGCCCGGAGCGTGCGGGCGCGGTAGTCCTCCTGCTCCTCTCCCAGAGCTGCGAGCGGGGCATGATGGATATAGGTGCCGAACAGCTCTTCACACATCTCGACATACCAGCGGGTATCGAGAATCGCACGGTGCCAATATTCATCTGCCTCCACCCCGGGCGCGTGATAGCTGTCAGGATCGAGGAACATGAGCGCGAGGAACTGCTTCAGCTTCATCTCGGCCCAACGGCACTTCTCGACTGACCAGCCAAACCTCGCTGCGCACATCTCGTTGATGCGTGAGAAGTCATAGGCCTCAAGGCGGCCGAGAACGGCAACCAGCCGATCATTCAACGGATCACGATGCAGATTCAAAGGAAGAGTCATCGGCAGTCTCCCGCAAAAACATCACAGGCCCGGCCAAAAACCGTGCAGCGGCTGCGGCAGGGCCGTCCGGAAAGCAAGAAGGCGGTGTCGGAACACGTCGTAGAAAGCCTGCGCTGCGATCAGACGCCTGACGGCTCGCCTGTCGACGGCAGTGCTGAAATTCTATTACAGGTTTATTATTGTCGCAATAAATTTCGCATTTATTCGAGATACATGCGACCTCTAGGCGATCATAAAATCCAGGCGAGGATCAGCACGGTTGGCGGCGATCTCCAGGATCTCGGCCGTAACCACCCCCTGCGACACGAACGGATCTGCCGCGACCCGCCTCTCGACCTCCTCACGCGAGAGGCCATGGATGACGACAGCACCGCCCTGCCCCGTTGCGAGACTGCCCGCAAGCACGAACCGCCCATCGGCGAAGCCGTCGTCCAGCCATGCCCTGTGCCCGGCCAGAGCCCCGGCAGCCCGGTCACGATCAGCAAACCTCAGCACCACAACGAACATTTTCGGCCAACTCCTTCGGTTTCCTCGTCCGGCCAGTCTGCCGACACATCGATCGAGGCCCCATCGAAGATGTTGAACAGTCTGATGAAAAAATTTTTCAGGCAGCGACACCGTCGAGCACTGGTCCGAGGTTCCGCAAGGCACGCGCCAGGACATCGGCTACGGCCCGGACGCGGGGTACACGCGCCATTTCGGGATGGATCAGAAGCCAGAGGCCGAGTGACAGACCCGGCAACGGCGCCGATACCCGGACCAACCCCGGAACCGCCGCGCCGATGAAGCAGGGCAGCACCCCGAACCCGATGCCCGATCGGATGGCCCGGGTGGCCCCCGGAAGGCTATTGGCGCGAAAACGGATCTGCGATGGCCGGATATTGGCCGCGACCCAGCGTGCCGGCCCCGTACAGGCGAGCCCCTCGTCATAACCGGTCCAGGGCGCATCAGCGGGATCCCGCCCGTCCCATGTTCGGGCCAGCGCGGCATCGGCATGAACGGCCATCGCCACCGTCCCCACCCGCCGCCCCTTCAGCGACAGCTCCGGTGCATCGGTTACACGCAGGGCGATATCGGCGGCGCGCCCCGCCAGCGACAGGACGTCGTTCGAAATCACCAGTTCAAGAGTAACGTCCGGCAGATCCTGACAGAGCGTGACCAGCAGGTCCGGAAGCAGGTACTCGGCGACGGCATCCGGCGCCGTCAGCCGCACGATGCCCCGTTGCCCTTCGTCCCGGCCGCGGATGCGGCCCTCAAGGGCCTGGATGTCGGTGCGCAGGCGAGCCGCCAGATCGCACATCTCCTCTCCGGCTGCCGTCAGACGCCAGCGGGGCGGCGTGCGGTCGAACAGCCGCACGCCCAGGCCGGCCTCGATCTGCCGCAGGCGTCGGGAGAGGGTCGGGTGACTGATCCTGAGTGCCGCTGCCGCAGCAGTTACCGTACCCTGCTCGGCAACCGCCAGGACCAGACGCAGATCATCCCAATTGAGGCCAAAGGCTTGCGACATGATCCCGACCCACGCCCAAAGCTGCCAGGGAGCAGCACTGTGACCACTCCCCAGCTATAGCCCGGCGATGGTCAGACGGCAAATATTCCCGGCCGGACCTGACGCCAGGGCTGAAGCTCCTCCAGATCCCGCCCGAGTTGCAGCAGAAGATCCTCCCGGCCCATGCCGGCCGCGAGCTGGATCGGCACCGGAATGCCGTCATGCAAGCCGGCAGGCAACGCCATCGCCGGCAGGCCGGTCATATTGAACTGGGCGGTGAAGGGAACCGTGTCAAACAACCGGTCATACCAACCTTGCGCATCAAGATGGGGATCGCTCTGGTCAAGATAGCCAAGCGGCACTGGCACATCCTTCAGAACCGGCATAAGAATAATGTCATAACTCCCGAAGAATACTCCAAAATTTCGCGAGACCATATTCATCACCATGAAGGCCTGCTCGACATCCATTGCGGTCAGCCTGGCTCCTGCCTGCGCACAGGCCATGGTCACCGCCTCGACATTATCCGGCCCCGGCTGCAGGTTCAGCATCTCGGCCATACCGTAGACCCCCGCCGCCAGGAACGACATCCAGGCAGTGAAGTTCGCTCGATGGAAGGCTGCCACATCGTAATCCGGCACCGCTTCTTCGACGATATGCCCTTCGGCCTCCAGCAGCTTCGCCGTCCGGACCAGTGCCGCATCGATATGGGGCGCCGCTGCCGGCGATCCCGGCCACTGCCGCGCCAGGGCGATGCGCAGCTTTGGCGTGGAGCTCCGAACTGCTTCGGCATAAGGCATGGCCGGCGGCCGGATGTCGGTCATCGCGCCGGGGTCCGCCCCCGCAACGGCGTCAAGCAGGGTGGCTGCATCGCGGATGCTCCGCGTCACGGCGAACTCGTTGGCCATACCCAAAAGAGGCAGCCCGTAATAGGGGCCGAAGGGAATGCGCCCGCGCGAGGGCTTGAGGCCGACCAGCCCGCACGCCGCTGCCGGAATACGGATCGAGCCGCCGCCATCATTGGCGTGGGCCACCGGCACGATACCCGCCGCCACCGCCGCCGCCGAACCGCCGGATGAGCCGCCCGGCGAGCGTTCCGGGTTCCAGGGATTGCGGGTCGGGCCGTAAAGTACGGCCTCGGTGGTGGCATTGAAGCCGAATTCGGGTGTCGCGGTCACACCCAGCGTGTTCAATCCCGCCCGGCGGAAGCGGGCGAAGAGCTCGGAATCGACCGGCGGCACAAACTGGCCCTGGCCGAGCATCCGCGAGCCCATCATCTCCGGATGGCCGCCGACCGCCAGCACCAGATCCTTTACCAGAAAAGGCACGCCGGCAAAGGGGCCGGACGGATCACCCGGCACCGGCTGGTCAAAGCGGCGAACCACCGCGTTGATCCGGCCATTCACCGCCTCGATCGCCTGGTTGGCGCAATCGGTCAGCTCGGCGGCGCTCACCTCGCCCGCAGCGACCAGACCAGCAAGGCCGGTCGCGTCCTCGACGACGTAATCCTTCAGATCCATCCCTGATCTCCCTGTTTTATAATATGGGATCAGAGGATCTTCGGCCGATCCGCAGGCGGCCTCCAGGATGCAGATGGATCACATCGACCCGAGCGCCGTCACAAGTGCGGCGCGGGAATTGATTTCCAACTTGTCATAGATCCGCCGCGTCTGGTTGCGGATGGTCACAGGCGACAACCCGAGCCGCCGGGCGACCTCTTTATGACCAAGACCCCGCGCGAGCAGGGCAGCGATCTCGGCCTCGCGCGGGGACAGCCGGTCGGCGGGTGCCGCACGACGCAGCACAAGCCGCACCAGCCCGGCCCCTGCCCCATCGACCTCGGCGATCAGCCCGAATGCCGGAACCTCCTGTTGTCCGGGACGCCCCAGGATTGCCCGAAGTGGTGCCGGCAGCAGCGGTTCCGCCGCAAGGCCCAGCCGCGCCAGGCGCTGCCCGCCGAAGATACACAGCCCCGCCGGAGTAACATGCAGTTGCACGGCATCGGTATCCATAGGCGCCTCGGCACGGCCACGAACCATCCGGTCCAGGGTGGTGACCGCTCCATAAAGGAAATCCTGCTCATCCTCCTCCCAGGGCCGTCCGTCGCCACCGTTGCGATAACAGGACAGAAACAGGGAGGCCGGCTGCCCGGGCCGTAACGACATGGCCGCGGCCGCGGCATCCAGGTCGTAACGCCTGGCCATCTGCATCAGCCCGGCGGTCTGTTCGATCTGCCGCCTGCGATAGGTCGCAACCCGGTCAGGCGCACGACGGATCTGGCCCAGCATCAGATCGTCATGACGCATCGCCCGCCAATCGTCGAAAAACGGCCCGGCAATATTGAAGGTCCGCGAGGCGGCGATCTCGACCCGCCCGCCATCCCAGGCGGAAAAGCCATACCAGGCGGCATCGAAGCCGAGCACCCCCGCCAGCCGTCCGATCGCCAGATCAAGTGCGTTCAAAGGCGAGGCCTCGGCAAGAAAACCGTCGACGTCTTCCAGCCAGGTCGAGAAGCTGCGGATGTCCATGGCCATGGGAGGCGTCCCTTCAGAGCGAGACGACATGCAGACTATGTTACGATGGTGACACCAGCCGGGACATTCAGCAATGGCGGCATCTCTCTGCCCCATAACGAAAAGCCGGCAGTCCCGAAGGAACTGCCGGCTTTTCGCAAAGGCATACCCGGTGCACGGGGCCGCAGATCCCGGAAGGATCGCAGCCCCGGCGCGGATCAGCGCTTCGAGAACTGGAAGCTGCGGCGGGCCTTGGCCTTACCGTACTTCTTGCGCTCGACGACGCGGCTGTCGCGGGTCAGGAAGCCTTCCTTCTTCAGCGGCTTGCGCAGGGTCGGCTCGTAGAGGGTGAGCGCCTTGCTGATGCCGTGACGGACGGCACCCGCCTGACCCGACAGACCACCGCCGACCACGGTCGCAACGATGTCGAAATTGTCGACGACGTTGGCCACGGTGAAGGGCTGGCGGATGACCATCATCAGAACCGGACGCTTGAAATAGGCGTCGGCGTCCTGGCCGTTGACGGTGATCTTGCCCGAACCCGGCTTCACCCAGACGCGAGCGATCGCGTTCTTGCGCTTGCCGGTGGCATAGGAACGGCCCTGCGCGTCGCGGACCGGCTCGGGGAGCTGCTCGTCGGCGATCAGACCGGCGGCCTGGGCCATGTCCTTCAGCGCGCCGAGGCCCTGGGCCTGAACGTTGGTTTCGGTCATGACTCGATTACCCCACGTTCTTGCGGTTCAGGGCGGCGACGTCCAGCGGCTCGGGCTGCTGAGCCGCATGCGGGTGCTCGGGGCCGGCATAGACGTGCAGCTTGCGCATCACGTCGCGGCCGAGGGGGCCGCGGGGGACCATGCGGCGCACGGCGGCCTCGATCACGCGCTCAGGATAGCGACCGTCGAGGATCTTGTCCGCGGTCCGCTCCTTGATGCCGCCGGGATGACCGGTGTGCCAGTAGTAGGTCTTCTGGACGCGCTTGCGGCCGGTGAGCACCACCTTTTCGGCGTTGACGATCACGATGTGATCGCCGCAATCCATGTGGGGGGTGAACATCGGCTTGTGCTTGCCGCGCAGACGGTTGGCAACAAGGGCAGCGAGACGGCCGAGCACGAGCCCGTCAGCGTCGATCACCGTCCACTTGTGCTCAAGGTCTGCCAGCTTGGCGGTATAGGTCTTCATGAGCCTTGGCACCGAGATGGGTTCTTGAAACTGGAGGCGGAGTATGCCAGAGAACCGGCGGTCGTCAATGACGAAGAAGTTAGCGTTATCAATAACTTATAAAATCGGTATTATAATACCACACACCCTGAGCCAGGAGAACCGGGGCTTTGAGGCCGTTTATCGCAGATCATGGGGTCCGGCGAGGCTTGGACGGTGGCACCGGCCGGCGTTATGATGCGCGCGGATCCATAGTACATTCCCGCAAGCGCGCGCAGCACGACGCCCGCAGATACAGGTGAGCAAAAGGAGGGAGAACGCGCCATGACCGACCAGTCGCCAGCCAGAACCGCCGAGGCAGCCCCCATCCGGCTGGACGTGGATGCCGACGGCGTCGCCGTGCTCACCCTCACCCGCTCGGCGCAGCGCAACGCGCTGTCGCTCGGCATGATGACCGCGATCGAGACCGCGCTGGAACAGATTGCCGCCGATCCTGCGGCACGGGTGGTTGTGCTGCGTGCGCAAGGCCCGGCCTTCTGCGCCGGCCACGACCTGAAGGAAATGCGCGCCTCACCGGATCGCGCCTCTTACGAAGCGCTCTTCGCCCAGTGCAGCCGGATGATGACCCGGATCGTGCGCCTGCCCAAGCCGGTGATCGCCGAAGTGTCGGGCATCGCCACGGCGGCAGGCTGCCAGCTGGTGGCGAGCTGCGACCTGGCGGTTGCCGCCACCACCGCCCGCTTCGCGACCCCCGGGGTCAATCTCGGCCTGTTCTGCTCGACGCCGATGGTGGCGCTCTCGCGCGCGGTCGGCCGCAAGCACGCGATGGAGATGCTGCTGCTGGGCCAGATGGCCGATGCCGAGACGGCGTACCGCTTCGGCCTGGTCAACCGCGTCGTCGCCCCTGAAGAGCTGTCGGACACGGTGATGGGCATGGCGCGGATCATCGCGTCCAAATCGCCGCTGACGCTCAAGATCGGCAAGGAGGCCTTCTATGTGCAGGTCGAGATGCCGCTTGACGACGCCTATGCCTATGCCTCGCGGGTGATGACCGAAAACATGATGGCCCGCGATGCCGAAGAAGGCATCGACGCCTTCATCAACAAGCGCCAGCCCGTCTGGCAGGGGTGCTGATCCGATGACCGGGACCCGTGCGGTCGTCCATGACCGCTATCCGGATGCCTATATCCGCGACATCCTGCGCAACACCCGCGTCATCGCCATGGTCGGCGCCAGCCCGAACTGGAACCGGCCAAGCTATTTCGCCATGAAATATCTGCAGGAAAAGGGCTATCGGGTGATCCCGGTCAACCCCGTCGCCGCCGGCCAGACCATTCTGGGTGAACCCGTCTATGCCACGCTGGACGAGCTGCCGGTGGTCCCCGACATGGTCGACATCTTCCGCAATTCCGAAGCCGCAGGGCCGATCACCGACGATGCCATCCGCATCGGCGCCAAGACGGTGTGGATGCAGCTGGGCGTGCGCAACGACGCGGCAGCCGCCCGCGCCGAAGCGGCCGGGCTGAACGTGGTGATGAACCGCTGCCCGAAGATCGAATACGGCCGCCTGTCCGGGGAGCTGGGCTGGAGCGGCGTGAACACTGGCGTGATCAGCGCCAAGCGCATGGGACCGCCCCGATGACCGATCAGACGACGAAGCCCGATGCCGCAAGCGGCGCCGCCGGCTTCGGCTTCTCCACCCTCGCCGTCCATGCCGGCAACCGGCCTGAGCCCCATACCGGCGCGCGGGTGACGCCGATCTACCAGACATCGTCCTTCGTGTTCGACAGCGTCGACCACGCAGCTTCTCTGTTCAACCTCCAGACCTTCGGCAACATCTATTCACGCCTGGGCAATCCCAGCGTTTCGGCGCTGGAGGAACGGGTGGCGGCGCTGGAAGGCGGCCGGGGTGCCACCGCCTGCGCCAGCGGCCATGCCGCGCAGTTTCTGGCGCTGGCCAGCCTGATGGAGGCCGGCGACGATCTGGTTGCTTCACGCTTCCTCTATGGCGGCTCCTACACCCAGTTCAGCCAGAGCTTCAAGCGCTTCGGCTGGGGCTGCAGCTTCGTCGACGCCCGCGACCCCGAAGAGGTCACCAGGGCGATCGGGCCGCGCACCAAGGCCGTGTTCGTCGAAAGCCAGTCCAACCCCTCGGGCGTGCTGACCGACATTGCGGCACTCGCCGATGTCGCCCATGCCCACGGTCTGCCGCTGATCGTCGACAACACCATCCCGAGCCCCTATCTCTGCCGGCCATTCGAGCTGGGCGCCGACCTCGTCACCCATTCCCTGACCAAGTTCCTCGGTGGCCACGGCAATTCGCTGGGCGGGGCGATCGTGGAAAGCGGCCGTTTCGACTGGAAGGCATCCGGTAAATTCCCGTCGCTGTCGGAGCCCAATCCCGGCTATCACGGCCTGCGGTTCGAAGAGACCTTCGGAGATTTCGCATTCACCGTCCATGCCCACGCCGTGGCGCTGCGCGATTTCGGCCCGACACTCTCGCCCTTCAACGCCTTCATGATCATGACGGGCATCGAGACCCTGCCGCTGCGCATGGACCGCCATGTCGCCAACGCAAAGGCAGTCGCCGAATGGCTGGAAGCCCACCCGAAGGTCGCCTGGGTCTCCTATGCCGGTCTGCCGTCGAGCCCGCAATACGATCTTGGTCGCCGGCAGATGCCGCGCGGTGTGGCGCCGGTCTTCACCTTCGGCCTGAAGGGCGGTTATGAGGCCGGCATCCGGCTGGTGGAAAGCGTGGAGCTGTTCAGCCATCTCGCCAATGTCGGCGACACCCGTTCGCTGATCCTGCACCCGGCCTCGACCACCCATCGCCAGTTGTCGCCCGAGGACCGGACGAGGAGTGGGGCGGGTGACGATGTCATCCGGATTTCGATCGGCATCGAGACGGTCGACGACCTGATCGCCGATCTCGACCAGGCCTTTGCCCGCCTCTGACGCTCGTTCTCACATCAAGGCTTCCGTCCCGTTCATGGCATCGTCCAGCTTTCCGGGGGCCGGGCCCGCCCTGCCCGCTCTTGCATCCGTCGACCGGCTGATCTTCCTGCGCCATGGCCGCACCGCCTTCAACGCCGAAGGCCGCGTCGCCGGCCAGAGCGACATTCCGCTTGATGAGACCGGCCGAAACGAGGCCTGGGCTGCGATCGAACCGGTTCGCGCCCTTGCCCCTGACGCCATCGCCGCCAGCCCCATGCAACGGGCACGAAGCACCGCGGCGATCATCGCCGAAGGGCTGGGCATGACCGATCTCGTGCAACTGGTCCCGGGGCTGCGTGAACGGAATTGGGGTATGTACGAAGGGGCCCCGCTCGGCGACCGCCCCCCTTACGAAGACACGCCGCCCGGGGGTGAACCCTGGGCGGCGTTCCTGGACCGCACGGCGCATGCTCTGGCGGGTGCGTTGCGCATGATGGGCAACCCGCGCCGCCCCCTGATCGTGGCCCATTCCGGCACCTCGCTCGCCCTGTCGAAACTGCTGGGCGCGCCGATGCCGGTCGAGAAGGCGCAGAATGCGGTACCGCTGGTGTTCCAGCGCGCCCGCGACGGGTCGTGGCGCTGCTGGATACCGGGCAGCTGACGCGCGGGATGGCGGTCGTCAGGCGGCAACCGCCTGCGGCACCAGACGGGCGATCTCAGCCTCGGCAGCGGCGATCGCATTGGCACGGGCATCCGGCCCCATGCCAATGCCCTCGGCACGGACGATTTCGACATCGGTGATGCCGATGAAGGCAAACACGGCCTTCAGCCAGCTCTCCTGATGGTCGAAGGCGGCCATGGCCGGGTTGGACGAATAGACACCACCACGGCTCGACACCACGATCACCTTTCGACCACCGGCCAGGCCTTCGGCACCATTCGGGCCGTAGCGGAAGGTGCGGCCAGCGCGGGCCAGGCGATCGATCCAGGCCTTGAGCTGGCTCGGCACCGAGAAATTGTACATCGGCGCGCCGACCACTACGACGTCGGCCGACAGGAACTCGTCGAGCACCGCCTCGGCCAGCGCCAGCTCATCCTGTTGGAGCGGCGTCAGATCCTCGGTCTTGCCGGCGCGGACCACCGGCATGCGCTCGGCCGACAGATGCGGCAGCTCATGCGCGGCCAGATCGCGGGTGATGACCTCAAGGCCCGGCACGACCTCGGCGATGGCGGTGGTGATGGCCTCTACCAGCTGGCGGCTGACAGACTCGCCTTCCGTGGCACTGGACTGGATCTGGAGCAGCTTCATGACAGGCGTCCTAGGGGTGATGCAGAGGGATGGAAAACTCCCCCTATACCTGCCGATGGAACGCGTCTGGTGCCAGATGGCAAATTCTGGATAATACGTTCCACTGATGGAACGATCCGACGAGGTGGCTGATGCAGGACCTGAACGACCTGATGATCTTCGCCCGCATCGTCGAGCATGGCGGCGTCGCGGCTGCGGCCAGGGCGCTGGGCCTGCCCAAATCCACCGTCAGCCGGCGGCTGGCCGTCCTGGAAGAACGTGTCGGCGTGCGGCTGATCCAGCGCAATACCCGCGCCTGGACCGTCACCGAGGTCGGCCGCGCCTATCATCGTCATTGCCAGGCGGTGATCGCCGCCGCAGAGGCCGCACAGGAGGTGATCGACCACAGCCGGGCCGAACCGCGCGGCCTGATCCGGATGAGCTGCCCCCTGCCGCTGCTGTTTACGGCGATCGCTCCAATTCTGTCTCGCTTCATGGCGGATTATCCGGACGTGCGGGTGGAAGTGGAGGCAACTCAGCGGCGGGTCGATGTCATCGAAGAAGGCTTCGATCTTGCGCTGAGGGTCAGATCACTGCCGCTTCAGGATAGCGATCTGGTGGTTCGGATCCTGGGGCAGAGTGCAAGCGTGGTCGTGGCTTCGCCACAGCTGCTCGACGGTCGCCCGCCTTTCACCCGCCCCGAAGAGATCCCGATGCTTCCGACCGTCGCACAGACCATCCCCGGCACGCGTGGCCATGCCGGTAGCAACGCCGGCCCGCCCCACCACTGGCAGCTCACCGGGCCCGGCGGTGAGGTCGTACGAGTGGCCCATCATCCGCGCCTTGCCGTGGATGACCTGCCGACCCTGCATCACATGGCCCTTGCCGGCATCGGCGCCACCATTCTGCCGGATTATCTGGTGGCGCCGGATCTGGAAGCCGGCCGGCTCGTCGCCCTGCTGCCCGACTGGCACCCGCCTTCTGGTGCCGTCCATGCCGCTTTCCCGTCCCGCCGCGGTCTGGTGCCGGCGGTCCGGCGCCTGATAGACCGGCTTGCAGACGAGTTCGACGGCGAGGCCGGCTTTTCACGAGGAGACAGGGGATGTCCGTAAACCGGCACCGCCGCTTCACCAAGCCTGAGATGCCGCTCGACCTGGTGCGGCGACATCTGGAACCGGGCCCGGTGGTCCTGGTGACCTCCGCACACGGCTCCAGCCGCAACGTGATGACGCTGGGGTGGCAGACCGTGATGGAATTTTCACCATCTCTGGTCGGCTGCATGATTTCGGCTGCGAATCACAGCTTCGAGCTGATCCGACAAAGCGGCAGCTGCGTGATTAACGTGCCCCCGGCCAGCCTGATCGATACCGTGGTCGGTATCGGAAACATAAGCGGTGCGGATGTCGACAAATTCGAGACCTTCGGCCTGACCACGGAGCCGGGCGTCGAGGTCGCAGCGCCTTCGATCGCCGAGTGCTTTGCCAGCTTCGAATGCCGGATCTCGGACGACCGGCTGGTCACCAGCCACAACTTCTTCATCTTCGAGGTCGTCCGGGCTACGGCTGCCCGTCTGGCCCGACCGTCCCGCACCCTGCATTACACGGGTGATGGCGTGTTCATGATCTCCGGGCGGCGGGTCGACAGATCGGCCCTGTTCGACCCGCGCATGCTCTGACGTTTCAAAGCACCAGCCGCAGGCGGAGCGGATGATCCGCCGGATACCGGCTTTCGATCAAGGTCAGCAGCTCTCGGCTGAAACCGGCCGCCTCCTCCTTGAGATCGCGATAGAGCGGCAACGCCCTCGCCTCGGCCGGTGGCACATCGAGCGCCGCACGATTGGCGGGATCATCAAGGGCGGCAAGAAAGCGGTCGTAATGGCCAAGTGCCGGCGCCAGTGCCGCCGGGCCGCAGACATCAAGCATACGATCGATCGGTGGCCGCCCCAGAAGGCCGCCGAGCAGGCGGCGCTTCTCTTCCACCGCCAGACCGGCGGTTTCAGCCGCAGCCACCACGCCCGACACGTAGAGCAGCTTGCGTGAGAAGACCAGTTTCACATTGCGCAGGCCCCAGCCCTTGGCCTCGGCCCCCCGGGTCTTCATCTCGAAATCGACGCAGATGCTGCGGTAATACCGGATCACATCGTTGAGCAGGAAAGTGGCCGGATCGTCGCGACCATGGTGATCCTGGACATAGGTGGCGATCAGCCCGTCGAGGGTCCGGCGGAACACCGTATTGCCGGCAAGCGCCCGCCCCTCCAGTAGCATCAGCAGGCGGCGGGTGGTGATCTGGTTGACGTCTGCGACACCGCCGATGGTATTGATCAGTGCGTCCGTAGACTGAGCACTCTCGAATGCCCCACCATCGGCCGGCTGACGGATCCCCGCCGCCCTGGCGGCTCCGTGGACCCGTCGTGCCAGCACCCTTGCCCTGGCCTCTGCGGTATGCTCCGGCTCGTAGAGCACATAGCTGTCCAGATCCGCCTGCGGTCCGGCCTCGCCACGGCCATAGGAGCCGCAGACGACCACCGACAGGCCAGGCTCAATCACACCGGTCGGCTCTGCGGCCCTGAAGAGATCATCCTCGTCCAGCACCGATACCGCAGGCAGGGCCTCGGAGAGGCGGCCGAGTTGTATCTCAGTCCGCCGGCGCAATTGCACCAGATGGGGTGCATCGGGCTCAAGAGCCGTAAAATCTGAGATGGCGGACATCCCATGCGCGGTCATGCGGCCACGCCGAAAAGGTCGGGCTGGCGCCCACCCGCGCCTTCAGCCGCGATGGCGGCGAGTGCGGACAGACCGTAAAGCGGCCGCCTGCGGCGGGCCTTTACCTCACGGTAGCGGCGGGCATAGGCTTCGGGCGAATCCAGCACCACGTCGGGCTCGATCGTGAAGCGCCGCTCGCGCCCCATCACCATCTCCACCGGCATCGCCGGCTCGGCGGCAGTGCGCCTTCGACCCGCAGCGGCAGCACGGACGGCGCGGAAATCGGCATGGATATGCCCCACAAGGATCGAGATCAGCGCCTGGAGATCGCGGGCGCGACCAAGCAGCGCCCGCTCGGTCAGGAAGAAGTCTTCGGCGCGGTAGCGGTCGATGGTCTGATCGACATGGCGCTGCACCAGCGCGTCCGCGGAGCGGCAGACATCGCCATAAATGAAGCTGTCATAGATCTGTTCCTTCAGCCGCCAGAAGCCGTCAAGGCGGCGCACACCCGCCCGGTCGACCCGGGCCAGTGCCAGAACTGAAATCAGCGGATGAGCATCGACCGGCGCCCGGTGCAGATAGGTGTTGGCCCGGCAAATGCCGTCGATGGTGTCGATATTGATCGGTCCGGAGAACAGATGCGCATGTGGCCGGTTCGACCGCCGGGCAATCAGCGCCACAACCTCGTCAGGGTCAACTCCGTGCCGGTCGAGCGCGGCGCGAACATCGCGGCCGACGGGCACCTCTCCCCGGATCACCGCTGCGGTCGCGGCGTGATGATCGATGCCGAACCGGTCGGCAAAGACCGGCTCCAGCGTATGCGACAGCGGCCCATGACCGACATCATGCAGCAGCGCGGCGGCAATCAGAAGGTCGCGGTCCCGGGGTTGAACCCCGGCCAGCCGGCAATAGCTGATCGCCAGCAGAGCCACCCCCAGCGAATGATGGTAGCGGTTGTGTCTGACGAAAGAGGGCTTGCCGTTCGGATGAAACAGCCGGTCGATGACCCCCAGAAAGGAGATGTCGCGAAGCCGTTGGAAGCCGGGACTGGCGATCAGCTCGCGATGCAGGGCCTGCGGAAAGGCCTGAGCGATGGCCCCATCGTCCAGCCGGAACCGGAACCGCGGCGCCTCGGGAAACAGATCGCCCGCCGCTCTCGCCTCTTCAGGCCAGGAAACAGGCGCCCAGTCGGCCAGATCCTCGAAAGCTTCGGCCATTGCGGGCGCATGGGGCGGCTCCGCCGTCTCTACACCGAAGTCCCAGATAGTGATCTGCCGTCCGGTCATGCCTGCTCCGCTCGCGTGCCTCGCCGCGGGTCGGGGAGCCCCGCGCGGCCGGATAATTGATCTAGCACCCGCAATGCCGGCGGGTCCAGTACCCCGCAACGCACCTGCCGTTCGGCCCCCGCATTCCTGCTCAACTATGGCATTCCCGCGCGATCCAGGCCAGAAAGCCTGCCGACCCGCCCTCGATCGGCCAGGCAGATATACACGGCAGATCATAGCTGTGCAGGGCGTTCACCCGGGTGGTCAGAAGTTCAAGCCGATCGGCAGTCGTCTTCGCGATCAACACCACTTCCTCGCCGGTTTCGATGCTCCCCTCCCAGCGATAGATCGCGGTCATGCCGGCGATCAGATTGCAGCAGGCGGCCAGACGTTCCTCGACCAGCGTCCGGCCGATCGTCAGCGCTTCCTCGCGGCTTCCGCAGGTGACATAGGCCACCATGGGGCGTGCGGCAACGCAGGCCTCCTCGACCAGAGGCCGCTCGGGAGCGTCGAGCGGTGCCACACCATCGACAGCCAGGGCAAGCACCGAGAGCGCATGATTGACCTCCGCAGCCCCCGGTGCGCCCGCCTGTGCACCTTCCAGAAGCCGTTCCAGCTGCCTCGCAGCTTCGCCAACCCAGGGGAAGCCAAAACTACCCGCCGCGCCGGCCAGGGAATGCGCCGCCCTCTCGGCGTCATCAAGACCCGTGGCTTCACCCCGGTCATGCCAGGCGGCGATGCCTTCACGGATCCGCGCGATGCGCGCGGGCAGGCCCTGCCGGAACTCCTCAGTCAGAGCAGCGATAATATCCGTGGCGCCACCGGCCCTGCTGCCCCGACCATCATCGGGGGCATCGGTTTCGGGACTGTCGGTCACGACCAGCTTCTCCGTTCGGTAGGGATCGGTTCGGACGGCGGCCCGCCCGGGTTATCACGGCGTGGCAGAGCCTGATAAATTGCCTGCAGTTCTGCGGCCAGAGTCAAGGGATCGAACGGTTTTGCAATGACGGCAGCCGCTGCAACGCCGTCGACGCCATCCAGATCGGTCCGTGTGCGCGCCGTCAGAAAAACTGCCGGCACGGCCGCGCCCCCCGGCAACAACCGCAACCGCCGAAGGGTTTCCGGACCATCCATTCCCGGCATCATCACATCCAGAAGCACGAGATCGTGACAGCCTGCATTGAAGGTTTCGAGAGCCGTCTGCCCGTCGGCACAGATCGTAACCTCCATCCGGCCGACAGCCGACAGTGCCAGGCGAACGAGTTCGCGCAGATCGGGCTCGTCCTCCACGAGCAGTACATGCCGAAGTTCACCCATGCTCCGCCTCCACTGTTTTCGGCGATCATCGCCCGCACCCGATCGTCGCCCCGGAGAACAGATGTCGACCGGACAGGGAAGACCGCCGTAGGCCGCATCACCTCAAGCCCAGCCGGGCGACCACCCGTTCGGCGAGGGGCAACGCAGAGGTCAACCCGGGGCTCTCGATTCCCAGCAGATGAACCAGCCCGGCAACGCCATGGCGCTCCGGTCCGTCGATGCGGAAATCCGCATCAGGCTCCCCCGGACCGACGATCTTGGGCCGGATGCCAGCATAGTCCGGCACCAGCGCGACATCCGGCATGCCCGGCCACCAATGGCGGATCGCGCGCGCAAACCCGTCCGCCCGCGCCGGATCGACGGCCAGAGCCACAGGATCATCCACCCATTCGACGTCGGGGCCGAACCGCGCCTGCCCCGCCAGATCGAGGGTCAGGTGTACGCCCAGCCCGCCCGCCTCCGGGACGGGATAGATCAAATGGCTGAAAGGTGCACGGGCGCCATCAAGGCGGAAGTAGTTGCCTTTTGCAAACCGCGCCGGAACCACCAGGTCTGCGGGAATACCCGGCCCTTCGATCGCGCGGGCCAGGGCCGCCGCGCCGAGACCGGCAGCGTTCACCAGAATTTCACAGGTGAATTCCGCAGGCTCGGCGCCGCCGGTCGCAATGGTGATGCCCTGCGCATCCGCCCGGCCGGCCACCACCGGCGTATGGGTGACAAGCATGCCGCCCTGCGCTTCCAGCCGGGCCAGCAGCACCGCCATCAGTTCATGGCTGTCGATAATGGCGGAGGCCGGAGACCACAAGGCGGCATGAACGGCAAGCGCCGGTTCCATTTTTCGCGCCCGAACCGCCGATATCGGCTCCACCTCGGTTGCACCGTTGGCGTGGGCGCGCGCCAGGATGGCCTCAAGCCGCGGCGCCTCCTCGGCGGTGGCAGCCACGATCAACTTGCCCAGTCGCCGATAGCCGATTCCGGTTTCAGCGGCAAATGACGACAGCCGCTCCCGGCCTTCGACGCAGCATTCGGCCTTCAGGCTGCCCGCGGGATAGTACAGGCCGGCATGAACGACTTCGGAGTTGCGGCTGCTGGAACCTTCGCCGAAACGCGGACCAGCTTCCAGCACCGTCACGGCACGCCCTGCCCGTGCAAGCCGTTCGGCAACGGCCAGCCCCACGACACCTGCGCCCACCACCACGGCATCCAGATCCGGTTGTGCCACTCGTCGCTCCTCTTCTCCGCCGTCCTCGCGGGCCAGTCCGCGGCACGGCATTCAAGCAGAGCGACCGCCCCGCCGACAATGCCGGGGTGCGGATGGGCTCAAAATACGCGGCGATGCAGGCCGGTCCAGTCGGAGCTGCCACCAGCGGAAACGAGAACGGCCGTACCATCCGACGGATGGTACGGCCGTGAAAGCTGCAGACTTCGCTGCTGCTACGGCATCCGGGGATGATGCCGCGAAGAGAAGAATTGGTCGGAGCGAGAGGATTCGAACCTCCGACCCCTAGTCCCCCAGACTAGTGCGCTAACCAGGCTGCGCCACGCTCCGACCGTTCTTCATGGGATCGCGATGCCGTTTCCGTCATCCTCCCCCTTGCGAAGTGCGCGGACTATAGCCAACCGGATCGGCCCGCGCAACCCTTCTGAAGCAGGATTTGTATCAAGGCCGTTCAGCCCTGCCCCTGCCGCGTCGTCTTCTCTGCCTCGCCGGCAGAAATCTCGTCGGCACCGGCAGTTTCAGCCGGCTCTTCACCTGCGAGATCAACCTCGTTCGCCGCATCTCCGGCTACCGCTGCCCGACCGACACCGTCTTCGCCATCGGCAAGCTCGACGACGAAGACGTCCTGCGCGAAGCTCTCATCCGGTGTCAGTTCGTCACCACCGTCGCCGGCGTCGCCACTCTGAGCATCGGATCCGTCGAGGATCGCCCGCGCCTGCTTCAGCAGGTCGAGCGCCTCGCGCAAGACCAGACGACGCTGTTCATCAGCCGAAAGCAGATCCCTGAGGCGGCTTTCCGCACGTTCGGCCGCTGCAACGGCCTCTGCCTCCGCCTGGGATGGCGCGCGATCCCCGGCCAGCGCCTCCTCGTCTGCAGCCGGGGAGGCCACGTCTTCGTCAGCCAGATCGTCCTCGCCGCCGGCATCGACCTCGTCTTCCTCGACGACGTCATCATCGGCATCCTGGCCGTCGTCGAAGGCATCGTCCTCAACCTGACGCGCCAGGGCGTCGAGCAGATCGGGATCTTGCGCTGCCGCCCCGGCGGCGCCGGCTTCCACCCGTTCGGCAACAGCCTTGGCACCACCTTCGCGAAGCAGCTTCTGCACACCCTTGATGGTGTAGCCTTCGGCGTAGAGCAGATCACGGATCCGGCGCAG
Organism: Tistrella mobilis; assembly: GCF_041468085.1. Classification (NCBI taxonomy): domain Bacteria; kingdom Pseudomonadati; phylum Pseudomonadota; class Alphaproteobacteria; order Geminicoccales; family Geminicoccaceae; genus Tistrella; species Tistrella mobilis. Next base: position 2,438,362 of record NZ_CP121017.1, read on the forward strand.
CAGGACGACGTCATCAGGCCGGTAGTACCGGCGCCCGCCTGCCCGCTTCAACGGCTTGACCTGCGGAAACTTGCCTTCCCAGAAACGGAGGACGTGGGCGGGGACGTCGATCTCTTCCGCCACCTCGCTGATGGTGCGATATGCGCCGGGCGCCTTACCGCCGCCGCGCCGCCGGTCGCCATCATGGGCGGTGGTGTCGGTCATTTCGTCAACGCCTCCATCTCACCGGCCGCATCGCCCTTGCTCAGGCTTCGGCCTCGTCATCCTCTGTCTCGAGGTCCAGATCAGCGACATCAGCCAGGCTCTTGCCGATCCGGTCCTTGAGCACATTCGAGGCACGGAACACCAGCACCTTCCGCGGAAGGATCGGCACTTCCTCGCCGGTCTTCGGATTGCGGCCCACGCGCTCGCCCTTCTGGCGCACCGCGAAGGTGCCGAAGGACGAAATCTTCACGGTGTCGCCCTCGACCAGGCTGTCGGAGACGACGGACAACACCGCCTCCACCAGCTGGGCCGATTCATGCCGCGACAGACCGACTTCCTGATAGACCGCCTCGGCCAGATCCGCGCGAGTGACGGTGCGTGCCATAGTCTTGTCCTCAAATACTTGCGCGCGCAGCTTCACCCTGTTTATGCGCCATGGCGGACGAGAATGTCAAACGCCATGCGCTTCAAGGCCTTGCGACACGCAGTTACGTCGTTTCGGAAAAGGCGTGAAAGGTTTGCCACCGGCGGATGCGCCGGGACATCACCAGCGGATCAGAGCCGAACCCCAGGCCAAGCCGCCGCCGATCGCTTCGACCAGCACCACCTGACCAGGCAGAATACGACCGTCTGCGACCGCCTCGCTCAGCGCCAGCGGGATTGAGGCTGCAGAGGTGTTGCCGTGGCGATCCACGGTCATCACCACCTTCTCCATCGGCAGGCCCATCTTCCGGGCGGTACCGATGATGATCCGGGCGTTTGCCTGATGCGGCACCAGCCAGTCGATCGCCTCGGCCGTCAGCCCGTTTGCCTCCAGTGCCTCGTTGACGCTGTCGGCCAGCTTGACGACGGCATGACGGAAGACTTCCTTGCCTTCCATCCGCAGATGACCGGCGCTCTGGGTCGATGACACGCCGCCATCGACATAGAGTGCGTCATGATGCCGGCCGTCGGAGAAGAGATGAGTGGAAAGCACACCGCGGTCATCGCTCGTGCCCTCGCCTTCCGCGGCCTGGAGCACCACTGCGCCTGCGCCGTCGCCGAACAGCACGCAGGTCCCGCGGTCGTTCCAGTCCAGGATGCGCGAGAAGGTCTCGGCACCGATCACCAGCGCGGTACGGAACTGGCCGGCCTTCAGGAAGTTGTCGGCGGTCGACAGCGCGAAGATGAAACCCGCGCAGACGGCCTGGACATCGAAAGCGGCCCCGCGGGTGATGCCCAGTCCGGCCTGGATCTTGGTCGCGGTCGCCGGAAAGGTCTCGTCCGGCGTCGAGGTCGCGACCACGATCAGGTCAACTTCATCGGCGCCGATGCCGGCATTGGCGAGTGCTGCGCGCGCCGCATGCAGGCCCAGGGTCGAGGTCAGCTCCTCCGGCGCCGCGATGCGACGCTCGCGGATGCCCGTCCGCTCCCGGATCCACTCGTCGGAGGTGTCGACCATTTTCGACAGGTCGTCATTGGTCAACACCCGGGCGGGCAGGTAGCCGCCGACGCCGAGCACGCGTGCGCGCAATACCGTCATGCCGTTGCCGCCTTCTGCTGGTCGGGCGCACCGTCGATCCGGTCCACCGCGATCCGTTTGAATTCGCCGATGATACGTTCGTTGAAACCATGAGCCACCAGGTCATAGGCGACACCGATGGCATTGGCAAAACCGAGGGCATCGGTACCGCCATGGCTCTTGACCGCGATACCGCCCAGGCCCAGGAACATAGCGCCGTTGTGGTGACGCGGATCGGTCTGTTTCTGGATCGCCTTCAGACTCGACCGCGCAAAGAGATACCCGATCCGGGCCAGCAACGAGCGGCCGAAAGCGGAGCGGAGATAATGGCTGTAGAGCTTTGCCGTGCCCTCGGCCGTCTTCAACGCGATATTGCCGGTAAATCCGTCGGTCACGACGACGTCGACCGTACCCTTGGCGATATCGTCACCTTCGACGAAGCCATGGAAGCGGATGCTCTCGGCTGCCTTAAGCCTCGCCGCCGCCTCTCGAACGGTCTCCAGACCCTTGACCTCTTCCTCACCGACGTTGAGCAGGCCCACCGAGGGGTTCTGATACCCCAGCACGATGCGCGCAAACAGCTCCCCCATCACGGCAAACTGGATGAGGTTGCTCACGTCACATTCGGTATTCGCGCCGAGATCGAGCACGACGCTCTCGCCACGCAATGTCGGCATGGTTGCCGCGATCGCCGGACGATCGATGCCCGGGAGCATGCCGAGCATCATCCGCGCCATCGCCATCAGCGCACCGGTATTCCCGGCCGAGACGGCAGCGCTGGCACGGTTTTCCCGCACCGCCCGAAGGGCCAGGCCCATGCTCGACTTGCGCCCCTGCCTGAGCGCGACCGAGGGGCGCATGGTGCCCGGAACCACTTCGTCGGTGTGCAGGAATTCGGTCGCGGCGAGCAGCTTTTTGCGTCGCTTCATCAGCGCCCGCAGCCGCGGCTCGTCACCGACCATCAGGAACCGGAGGCCCGGATGTCGCTTGAGTGCGATGGCGGCACCCTTGACCACCATCTTGGGAGCCTGATCGCCGCCCATCGCATCGAGTGCGATGGTAACTTCACCGGACAAGGCCACCTCACCTCCGCGCCCTTCGTCGGGCCAGGCAGGCCCGACGTCTTCCTCCGATCACCTGGAGCCGGCAGGCCGGATCAACCGGCCGCCGCCTCGGTCGCGACGTCACGGCCGTCATAGAAGCCGCACGAGCCGCAGACATGGTGCGAGAGCTTCAGCTCACCGCAGTTCGGGCACTCCTGCGCGTTGGTCGCGGTCAGAGCGTGATGGGCACGACGCATGTCGCGCCGCGACTTGGAGACCTTTTTCTTAGGGACGGCCATAGTCTTCGCCTTTCGGGATGGTAACGGTCACGAGCCGAATAGCGCGCTTAGTTAGCGAAAAACCGGCTCGATGGCAAGGCTTCTCCCGGATCTCATATCCGGTGTCATGCCGGTCAGGATGCGTCACCCCCTTCGGGCGTGTCCGTATCCATGCGCTGCTTCAAGGCCGCAAGCTTCGCGAAGGGATGTTCGCGGCCCTTTCCCTCAGGGGCGCTGCCCCCCCTGAGCATGAAGACTTCACGCTCGACCGGCTCCGCTGGCGCCTCAGGGCTCCGCGGATAGGGGTCGATCGCGAGAGAAAAATACTCCGTCGCAAGTTCGCCGACATCCACCCTGCCGTCGATCAGCTGTTCAGGCGGTTCCTGGTCGTCCTCGGGCTCCGCCGCATCGAGGGTTGCCAGCCGCCGGCCGTATTCCGGTTCGGCAAGCGCATCCACGTCGATGGTTTCGGACACCGAGGCTTCAAACCTTAGATTGGTAACGACGCAGGTCTGAATCAACCGTCCCGAGAGATCGAACACCAGATGGGCACCGCCGCGGATCCGTGTCACCGTGACACCGGCCTCCAGGGACAGGATCTGCTCCTGGCCGAGACGTCGGGCAAGTGCGGCGCACTCAGCAGGCGTTGCCGTATAGGAAAAGGTACGCGGCTCCCCAGGCTCGATCGCCTCGATCTCGATGATGCGCGAGAATTCGGGGGTCGGAGCGCTGGTGGTATCGGTGCCGGTCATGAGCGTCGGTCGTCCTTGGAACACGAAGTGCCGGGCCCAGCCGGGCCTGTGGCGGCGCACCCTACTCCATTGGCCGGGGTTTCGCCAGCCCCGGCAATGTGTTGGGTCATGTGCAGGGATCAATCCCCTCCGGCGCCGGACGCATCGTCAGGCTCGACAGACAGTGCGGGCAGTGCCGCATAGACGGCGCGGCCGTCCAGAAGATCCGCGGCCGGCTCACCATCCAGCGCCCGGATACTGGCAAGCACGTAAGACGCCAGCGCGCCGAGCACCGCATCGGACGGCCGCGCGGCGCCTTCGCCATCCACACCGAACACATTGCGGGCAATGGCATCCGCAAGCTCCACGCCACCATCCGCCGACGACGCATCGACGGCGGCATCATAGCTTTTGACCCGGCCATAGAAGGCTTCGCCCATGCGCTTGACATGCTTGCCGACACTCAGATCGCCGACGCCCATCTCGCGCAGCGACCGGTCCATGTCATCGAACATGCGGTCGAACAGAGCCTGCCCGGTCCGCCGGCCGGCCTCCCCCTCGCGCTTCAGACGATGCAGGATCATGAAGACATGCAGCACCAGCATGTCGAACCGGCCGTCCACCGTATCCGGCACACCGAAGTCACGATAAAAGGTGACCGACCGCGCCTGGGCCACCGCCGTATCATAAAGCGCTTCGGCTGCAGCACGCGACCCCGTGCGACCGAACAACCTGTCGAGAAACATCGGGCCTGGACCTCCTCTTTCGACCATCTGCTGGCCGGTTGCACCTGACCGGCCGCCCGTCCGATTGACACCCCGCATCGCTGGATGCAATCTTGGGCCGCCCGCCAGCAGACGGGCCGTCGCATCCCCGCCGCCCTGTACTTTCCGATACCCTGCACTCTCCGACGCCCGATGACAGGCGTCCTGCTGCGCAGATGCCGGTTCGTGCAGGTGGTTATGGAGGCGACGCCCCACAGCGTCAACGGTGACATCGCCAAGATGATCCGGTCAGCGCCCCGGCGCCGCCCCATTTTCCCGTCCGTCACCCGCACCGCGCCCATGGTCGCGGTGGTTCTTGCCGGCCTCGCCCTCGGCGCCTGCCAGCCGGTGATCCGCACCCACGGCTTCATGCCGTCGAAGGACGAGATCGCCCAGCTGCAGCCCGGCGTTCAGACCCGCGAGGATGTCCGCGCCATTCTGGGTGCGCCGGCCACGACGGGCACGTTTGAAACCGATACCTGGTACTACATCCAGCGTCGGACCAGTACCGTCGCCTTCTATTCGGCCGATGTTACGGAACAGGACGTCCTGGGCCTGCGTTTCGGCACGGATGGCCGGCTGGCCGATGTGCTGCGCTTCGGCCTGGATGACGCACGCCAGGTGAGCTATGTCGACCGGATCACGCCGACCTCCGGCAACGAGTTGACCGTGCTGGAGCAGTTCATCGGCAATATCGGTCGGTTCAATTCGGACCCATCGGCCACCAACCCGGGCAACCCTTCGGGTATGGGCCGGCCGCGCTGACGCGCCCCTACAGCGCATTGCAGACAAAAAGAACGGGGTCGATCGCTCGACCCCTTCTTCATGTCCAGCCGGCGCCTGCCCGTCGGATCCGCAATTCCCTGGCCAGCCGTCAATTGATCTTCTGTGCCGCCACGTCGCTGGTCCGTTGGATCAGGACGTCTGCGACGATCTCCCGTCTGAACCAGTCATTGGCCGCATCGGCAAGGCCGATTTTGATCTCGTCCAGGGTCGGCTCACGACCAAGACGATCTGCCGTGGTTGAAATCTGCTGTGCGGCACCGGTCAGTACCGGGCGCAGGCGCTCGATGCCGGCCGACACTTCGTCCTCGTCCGCACCGGGTACGAGTTCGAGCACCAGGTCCAGCATGAGATAGCGATAGACCACACCGTGCCGGATCATGGGCACGCCCACACCGGTGAGGCCGACAAATATCGGCACCGGCGTCGTGGCCGATCCCCGCAGATGGCGATCAAAAATGCCGAACGGGTCCCCCCTGTAAATCAACCATCCACCACCGCCCGCAACCACGAGCAGTACAGAGACGATGAAGATCAACAGGACTCTCATCTGGCGTACCGTCCGGATGGGGCGCGATGGCGCCGGGCGTCCGGTCAGCCACGACCCCCCGGCTCTGAGAAGTGCAGCACTTCGTAGGTATTCACGCAATCGGATTGCGCACCCACTGCCGCATTCCGCGAGGCGGCCTCGTCACACCACAGGCTGTAGCGGACAAGTTCCCATCGATCCGCGTCGAGGGCGATCGAATGGGCATAGAGTCCAGGCTTGGTCAGCATCTGCGCTTGCAACGCCGCCTCGCGCTCGCGCACGGCTTCAAGCGGCGTCTCGGGTGCGATGACATCTACTTCACGCACGGCAAAGCGCGGCTGATCGGTGCACGCGCCATGGCCGAAACCGAGCACGAACCACGTCCGCACCCGCGGCCGGCCAAAAGCCTGGGCGAGATTGGCAAACAGGTCCCCGAAGACGAACTGCTTCCAGTCCTCTTCAGAGCGCCAGATATAGAACGGTGCGTAGGCCTGATCCTCCTCATTCAGGAGGAAGGACTTCATCACCAGTCCCGGGTGATGGTCGTAGAGCGATCCGCGTTCGGCCACGCGGCGGCGGATCATATCCGCGTCCACGTCGGCCTTCAGACGGACTGTGTATTGCAGCGCCAGCATCGTCTGCGTTCGTCCCCCCGCGATCGATGGGCCCCCGCCGTCGCGCAGATGCACGCGATTGACGGGTCAGATATCTCCGGGCGCACGCGGCCCTGCGTGCTTCGAAGGTGTATCCGCGGACGTTACGCCATCGTTGCCGTCGCGAGAACGGTCATTCACGCATGACGCCCATGCAAGCTGCGTCAGAAATGCACATGTCCGGGCCTGTCGGCCGCAATGATACGCCCGTCTGCGTTGATCAGCACCGTCCGACCCCTGTCTCCGGCCCTCGGAACAATCCGGCCGACACGGCTGACATGAATGCCTTCGCGTGCGGACAGTGCCTTGATCGCATGGGCCGCGGCAGATGGTGCCGTAAAGACCAGTTCATAATCGTCGCCGCCCGTCCAGACGATCGGCGCAAGATCAGGACGGGCTGCCACGACACGGGCGGCCGCAGCCGAGCGGGGCACCAGATCGATTCTGAGTTCGGCATCGACACCGGACGTCTCGGCGATATGACCGAGATCAGCTGGCAAACCGTCGGAGACGTCCGCACAGGCCGTGGCCAGCCCGACCAGGATCCGCCCCAGCGCCAGTCGCGGCTCCGGCAGCTGCCGGCGCAGCTCCAGCCCGGCGGTTTCTCCGGCAGTGAGGCCGATGGCTGCCGGGTCGAAACGGCCATACCCCGCCTCGACCGAGAGCGCCGCATCGCCGATGGTACCTGAAACCCAGACATCGTCTCCCGGCCGGGCACCGCCACGGGTGAGCAGTGCCGATGGCGATGCGGCATGACCGAGCAGCGTCAGGCTGGCCATGGCGGGACCATCGGTGCCCACAGTATCGCCCCCCAGAACCGCCACGCCGTAGCGCCCCTGATCGGCCGCAAGCCCCTGGGTGAAGCGCCGGATCCAGGCCCCGGCATCGGCGCCCGGAACCGCCAGTGCCAGAAGATAGGCGACCGGCGTTGCACCCATCGCCGCCAGATCCGAGAGGTTCACCCGCAGCAGCTTGCGTGCCACAATCTCGGGCGGCTCACCCGGAAACCAATGCCGTCCTTCAACCATCGCATCCTTGGCGGCAACCAGGATGCGCCCTGGCGGCAGGGCGAGCCAGCCGGCATCATCGGTCAGGTCCATCGCGCCGGGCAGCGGCCGGGCCAGCGGACGCAGCCAGCGTTCGATGGCGCCGAACTCTCCGAGCGGCACCTCTGTGGCGGCGTCGTCCGGCGCCTGCCCGGTCACTTGCGGGCAGCCCCGCCTGCCGGCTTGCCGCCACGATGATCGGCGCGCAGATGCCCGGCCAGCCGGTCCAGAATACCGTTCACGAAACCCGGCTCCGAGCCGGAGAAGAAGGCATGGGCGACATTGACGTATTCGTTGATGATCACCGCCGTCGGCACGTCGGTGCGCGCGGTCAGCTCATAGGCGCCCGCACGCAGAATGGCCCGGAGAGTCTGCTCCACCCGTTCCAGTCGCCAGCCTTCGGCCAGCGAGGATTCCAGCATCGGGTCGATCTCGGCCTGCGCCGCGGCGACACCGGTCACGATGTCGCGGAAATGGTCGCGGTCGGCATCCAGCTCCAGCCCGTCGTCGATCACCTTGCCGATGCGGTGGTTCAGGAATTCGGCAATGACCGCCTCGGCCCGGGCGGCATTGAAGTCGATCTGATAGAGCGCCTGGACGGCAGCAAGGCGCGCCGCCGTCCGGCGGGCCATGCCGGCCTCGCGGCCGGGGCGCGGGGCGCCGCTGCGCTTGCCCGCCCGTGCAGCAGCGGGTTTCGCATCCGTCTTGGCACCCGGTTTCACCGGGGCGGCGTCACGCGGCTTATCGGTCATGGCGATTCCTGGTCCTTCAGCCCTGCTGGAACTGGCGCTTGATCTCGATCATGCGCAGGCAGGCGTTGGCCACGTCGGCGCCCTTATTGGCCCGGTCAGCGCGGGCGCGGGCCCAGGCCTGCTCGCGGTTCTCGACGGTCAGGATGCCATAGCCGATGCAAGCCTTGCGATCGATCGCAAGCTGGTTGAGCCCGCGGGCGCTTTCGCCGCAGACGTAATCGTAATGGGTGGTGTCGCCGCGGATCACGCAGCCCAGCGCCACGAAGCCGTCATAACGGCCGCTGTCGAGCGCGAAGCGGATCGCCGCAGGAATCTCGAAGGCACCCGGCACGGCCAGGCGCTCGACCTGGGCGCCGGCGGCTTCCAGCACGCCCATGGCGCCATCGACAAGCGCATCGGCGATGTCCTCGTAGAAGCGCGCCTCGACGATCAGGATACGCAGATCGGAAGTGGTGACCGTGGCCATGGGTGTCTCAGACCTTCTCGATGATCAGCGGGGCATGCCCGGTGATGTGCAGGCCGTAGCCGTCCAGCCCCACCACCGTCTGCCGCGAATTGCTCAGCAGGATCATGTTGCGCACGCCCAGGTCCAGCAGGATCTGGGCGCCGGTGCCGTAGTCGCGCAGGGTCGATGCGGCCTGCGGGCTTTCAAGCCGGGCCCGTGCCAGATCCGAAAGACCCGTGGGCCGCGGCTCGCGCAACAGGACCAGTACGCCGCGACCGGCCCGGTCGATCTGCTCCATGGCGGCGCGCACCGCACCGGCACGGCCGCTGCTGCGGTCGCCCAGAAGATCGTCGAAGGCGTTGACCACATGCATGCGCACCAACACCGACTGGTCGCCGACAGCCGCCAGATCGCCCTTCACCAGCGCCATATGCTCGGAACCGTCGATCTTGCTGGCATAGACGATCATCCGCCACTCGCCGCCAAAATGGCTGCGGAACAGGCCGTCGGTCAGACGCTCGACCAGTTTCTCGGTGCGCCGGCGATAGGCGATCAGATCGGCGATCGTGCCGATCTTCAGCCCGTGCAGCTGGGCGAAGGGCACCAGATCGGGCATGCGGGCCATGGTGCCGTCGTCGTTCATGATCTCGCAGATCACGCCCGACGGGTTCATGCCGGCCAGCCGTGCGATGTCCACCGCCGCCTCGGTGTGCCCGGCACGGACCAGCACGCCGCCGTCACGGGCACGAAGCGGAAAGATGTGGCCCGGAGTCACCACGTCGCGGGCGCCTTTGGCCGGATCGATCGCGACCTGCACGGTATGGGCGCGGTCGGCGGCCGAGATCCCGGTGGTCACACCATCCCGGGCCTCGATCGAGAGGGTGAAGTTGGTGTGATGGCGCGAGGCGTTGCGCTGGGTCATCAGCGGCAGGTTCAATTCCTCGACCCGTTCGCCGGTCAGGGTCAGGCAGATCAACCCGCGGCCATATTTGGCCATGAAGTTGATCACCTCGGGCGTCACCATTTCGGCCGGGATGACCAGGTCGCCTTCGTTCTCGCGATCCTCGTCATCGACCAGCACCACCATGCGGCCGTTGCGGGCGTCCTCGATCACCTCTTCGATGCTCGAGATATAGCCACGGACGTCGTCGGCGCCGCCCTCGTCCTTGATCACCGTCATGGTCTTCCTCTCCTCTGGGCCGCCTTCGATCGGACGGCCTCCCGCTGCTCAGCCGCGGATGCCCGCCTGCCACTCGTTCAACCGCGCCACATAGCGCGCAAGCACGTCGATCTCAAGGTTAATCGCATCGCCAGGCTTGCGGTCGCACAGCGTGGTGTGGATCCAGGTGTGGGGGATGATGTTGACGCCAAACCGGGTGCCGTCGACCTCGTTCACCGTCAGCGAAATGCCGTCGATGGTGACCGAGCCCTTGGGTGCAATGAAGCCGGCAAGCTCTGCCGGCGCCTCGAACACTAGGCGGTGGGAGCCGCCTTCAGGCGTGATCGATACCAGGCGGCCCAGCCCGTCGACATGGCCGAGGACGACATGACCGCCCAGCTCGTCGCCGACCTTCGCCGCCCGCTCAAGATTGATCCGCCGGCCGGCATCCCAGCTGCCGAGCGTGGTCCGGGAGAGCGTTTCGCCCGAGGCCTCGACCAGGAACCAGCCCTGCCCTGCCCCGTCGCGGCCGCGCTCGATCACCGTCAGACAGCAGCCCGAACAGGCGATGGAGGCACCGATATCGATACCGTCGGGGTCATAGGACGTCCGGATCGTCAGTCGGCGGTCCTCCGCCGCCCCGGCTTCCGGGGCCTGAACGGAGACGATCTCGCCGATGTCGGTGATGATGCCGGTGAACATGGGACACGACCTTCTGCCGGGGGAGCGCGGCCGGAACACGCGCGGGGAATTCGGGAGGATGAAAGGCTCAGCCGCCGGGCGTGACCACGGCGGTACCCGCATAGACCTCATAAAGGTCGGGGCCGAGCTGCCGGCTGTCCAGCCGGACAAAGGCCGCCATGTCCACCAGCTCGCGCACGCCGTAAGATCGCGCAGCCGGTACACCGTCGCCACCCATCACCGCCGGCGCCCGGAACCAGTGGATACGATCGACCAGCCGGTCGCGTAGCAGCGAGGCGGCCAGTTCTCCACCCCCCTCGACCAGCACCCGCGTGATGCCGCGATCGCCCAGCGCCTCGGTCAGCCGCAACGGATCGGGCCGGCCATCGACGCCATGGGGCACCTCGATCACGGTGATGCCGGCTGCGACCAGTGCATCGTGGCGACTGCGCTCGCAGTCGGCGCGGGTGATGACCCAGACGGGCGGATGACCACCCTCGCACGCCTCGCGCACCAGGGTGTGCGTCAGCGGCAGCCGCAGGCGGCTGTCGATCACCACCCTGACGGGGGAGCGTTCCTCAAGCCCGGGTATCCTCACATTGAGGCGCGGATTGTCGGCAAGGGCCGTGCCGACGCCGACCATGATCGCGTCATGGTTCGCCCGCAACATATGGCCCATCGCCCGAGCCTCGGGCCCGGTGATCCACTGGCTCTCACCCGCTGCGGTCGCAATCCTGCCGTCGAGCGTCGTCGCAACCTTCCAGGCGACCAGCGGTCGCCCCTTCAGGATCCGGGAGAAGAAGCCGGCATTGAGTGCACCCGCCTCGGCCGCCATCAGCCCCAGATCGACCGTCATGCCCGCTGCTGCCATCCGGTCCAGCCCCCGGCCACTGACCCGCGGATCGGGATCGCCGGTCGCCACCACCGCCCGGGCCACGCCGGCCGCAACCAGTGCATCGGCACAGGGTGGCGTCTTGCCCCAATGGGCGCAGGGCTCCAGGCTGACATAGGCCGTAGCCCCGCGAGCGGCCGCGCCTGCCTCTGCAAGAGCCATGGCCTCGCCATGAGGCCGGCCACCGGGCTGGGTCCAGCCACGGCCGACGACCCGGCCATCGACCGACACCAGAACACAGCCCACGGCGGGGTTCGGCCAGACCCGACCCAGGCCGCGCCGGGCCAGGGTCAAGGCGTGAGCCATATGGTGGCGGTCGGCCTCGCTCCAGATCACCGGCTCAGCCATCGCCGCCCCGCCCCGGATCACCGCCGCCAAGGCTGCCGATCAACGCCTGGAAGTCGTCGACCTCGCGGAAATCCTTGTAGACCGAGGCAAAGCGGACATAGGCGATCTTGTCGACGCCGATCAGCGCCTCCATCACCGCCTCGCCGATCCGGCCGGTCTCGATCTCGGTCTCACCCAGCCCTTCAAGCCGCCGGTGAATGGCGCTCACCATCCGCTCGACCTGCTCGGCCTCCACCGGGCGCTTGCGCACCGCGATGCGGATCGAACGGGCAAGCTTCTCACGGTCGAAGGGTTCGCGCGTGCCGTCCTTCTTGACCACCACCAGTTCGCGGAGCTGGACGCGCTCGAAGGTGGTGAAGCGGGCGCCACAGGCAGCACAATGCCGGCGCCGCCGGATGGCAGAGCCTTCCTCCGCCGGCCGGCTGTCCTTCACCTGGGTCTCTTCGTTGCCACAGAACGGGCAGCGCATTTCACCTCCGCAAACCGGGCGTCATGAAGATCAGGCGCCATGAACCGGGGGGCGCAGGCCCGCCCCCCGGTCTTGGGAGGCGGGCCTGCGGATCAAAGAGCCGGATAGATCGGGAAGCGGTCGCAGAGCGCCTTGACCTCGGCGCGAACCGCAGCCTCCACCTCGGCATCACCTTCAGGCTTCGCCGCCAGCGCATCAAGCACGCGCACGATCATCTCGCCCACCTGGCGGAATTCGGCCTCGCCGAAGCCGCGGGTGGTGGCCGCCGGGGTCCCGAGACGGATGCCCGAGGTCACCATCGGCTTTTCAGGGTCGAAGGGGATCGCGTTCTTGTTGCAGGTCATGCCCGTGCGCTCAAGCGCATGCTCGGTGGCATTTCCCTTCAGGCCCTTGGGCCGAAGGTCGACCAGCATCAGATGGTTGTCGGTGCCGCCGGTGACGATATCAAGACCGCCGGCCACCAGCGTCTCGGCCAGGACCTGGGCATTGGCCACCACCTGGCGGGCATAGGCCTTGAATTCGGGCCGCAGCGCCTCCCCGAAGGCCACCGCCTTGCCGGCGATGACATGCATCAGCGGGCCGCCCTGCAGGCCGGGGAACACGGCCGAGTTGATCTTCTTGGCAATCGCTTCGTCATTCGTCAGCACCATGCCGCCACGCGGACCGCGCAGGGTCTTATGGGTGGTGGTGGTGACCACATGGGCATGCGGCAGCGGCGACGGATGGGCGCCGGCAGCCACCAGGCCGGCGAAGTGGGCCATATCGACCATCAGATACGCACCGACCTCGTCCGCGATCGCACGGAAGCGGGCAAAGTCGAAGACGCGGCTATAGGCCGAACCACCGGCAATGATCAGCTTCGGCTTGCTCTCCTTCGCCAGCCGCTCGACCTCGTCCATGTCGATCCGGCCGTCTTCCGGACGGACGCCGTACTGGACGGCGTGGAACCACTTACCCGACTGGTTCGGTGCCGCACCGTGGGTCAGATGGCCGCCGGCCGCCAGCGACAGGCCCAGAATGGTGTCGCCCGGCTGCAACAGTGCCTGGAACACCGCCTGATTGGCCTGGGCGCCGGAATGGGGCTGGACGTTGGCAAAGGCGCAGCCGAACAGGGCGCAGGCCCTCTCGATCGCCAGCTTCTCGGCGACGTCGACATACTCGCAGCCGCCGTAATAGCGCTTGCCCGGATAGCCCTCGGCATACTTGTTGGTCAGCACCGTGCCCTGGGCGGCGATCACCGCCGGGCTTGCGATGTTTTCGGAAGCGATCAGCTCAATCTGGTCACGCTGCCGGACAAGTTCGTCGTTGATCGAGCGCATCAGCTCGGTGTCATCGGCGAGAGCGGCGCGGAAGAAGGCCGCGGCACTGTAGCTGGGGGTCTGATCGGTCATCGGTCGGCACTTTCTGACGGGGTCGCGCTCATGCGGGACAAGACGCTGGGACCGGGACGGCCCTAAGGACCGGTGCGGTCGGATACTGGAACGGCGGCGGCGGCACCCCGCACACACCGGAGCACCGCCGCCGTCACGAACGGATCTGTGCGGTCAGCCGAGCTTGTCGACCCGCCGCTGATGACGACCGCCTTCGAAGGGCGTATCCAGGAACACCCGGAGCGCATCCCGCGCGGTCTCGACACCGGTCACGCGCGCCCCGAAGGCCACGACATTGGCGTCGTTATGCTCGCGGCAGAGCCGGGCGGTGAGCGCATCATGGACCAGAGCGGCCCGGATATGGGGATGACGGTTGGCGGCGATCGAGATGCCGATGCCGGATCCGCAGATCAGCACGCCGCGCGCCGCACGACCCTCGGCCAGGGCGGCAGCCAGCGCATTGGCGAAATCGGGATAGTCCACCGAAGCGGAACCGTCGGTCCCGAGGTCCAGGACATCCAGACCTCGCGCGGCGAGGTCTTCCTTCAGGACCGTTTTGAGGTCGACGCCGCCGTGATCACAGGCGATCGCCACGATACGGGTGCTGTCCTCGGACATTCCGGCCCCTTCCATCGCATCGAGACCCAGGCGACCGGCCCGATGGCCAGGGTTCCGATGCCGGTTGTCCGGCGTCGGAGCCCGGTTCGGGAAGCCCGGTCGCGGCGCCCCTCTCCCTTAACACAACCCGTCTGCCGCGCCAACTGCGGTACACACATGCCCCGTCGCCGGCGCATGCATGGTCACCGGCCGCCGCCGACCGACGTACCGGTAGCACCCTCATTCTCCCAAATCCATCGCGGTCGATTCTGGCCCAATACTGATAAAGCCATCACCTCCTGCCATATTTCTGTTGTGATATCTGTGGGTGCAAGTCATCATGCGGCGAGTGATATTTGCAGGACGCCTGTGCACCGGAACCAGACCAAGTTCCGGACGTGGTTCAAAGCCGAGCGACGCCGGTTCGATATGATCTGGAAGACGTGCGGACTGTCCTGCGGCAACACATTGTGCGGCGACTACAACGGCTGCCAGCCATCGGAAAGCGAGCGCTCCATGTCGGATAGTTCCGAGAACCCCACCATCGCCCATGACAAGCTGCTGAGCATGGCCGCGCAGATCGTCGCGGCCTATGTCAGCCACAACAGCCTGCCGGCCCAGCAACTCCCCGAGATCATCCAGACGGTCTACGGCGCGCTGAACGACCAGCAGAACGGTACGGCGACCGCACAGGAAGTCGTGCGCGAAGAAGCGCAGAAGCCTGCGGTCCCGGTCCGGAAGTCGATCACGCCGGACTACATCGTCTGCCTGGAAGACGGTAAGAAACTGAAGATGCTGAAGCGGCATCTGCGCGCCAACTATGGCATGACCCCCGAGGAATACCGTGCCAAATGGGGCCTGGCGCCGGACTATCCGATGGTGGCACCGAATTATGCACGCCAGCGGTCGGACTTCGCCAAGAAGATCGGCCTGGGTCGTGCGACCAATGCACCGCGGGCGCGTGGCGGCCGGCGGGCAGCGCAGGCCTGAAAGCCAGCCCCGCATTCGCGCAGGACGGCCTCGAAGGTCGCCAGACGGGCTGAACCGAATGGGGCGCCGCAAGATCTGCGGCGCCCCATTCGTATTTGCGGGCAAGTTTTCACAAATTTAAATAAAATGCATTATTTAGCGTCGTCGTCCCTGCCGGCCGCAATGCCGTGCCACAGCCGGGCCCCGAGATAGATCTTGGCTGCAGGGCCCGCCGCCGTCGGCAGCAGCTTGGCATGGCTGATCCCGACCAGAAGCGCCGCAGCAGGGATTCGGGCAAAGAGACGATGGCGCCCCACGGCCCGCAACACCCGCTCAATCAGTTGCGGATGGGCCGCCTGCGCTTCGCACATCACCCCGAGCAACCGCGGCCAATTGCCCGGGCGCCCCATATGGAAGCGGGTATCCCCGTTGATCTCGATCCCGACCCGCGGTGATATCCCCATCGCCGTCAGATCGATCGACAGCGCCAGCTCTCCCCCTGCGACCCGAAGCTGGCCCGCGAGCGGCAGGATGGACACGAGCGCCCCATCCAGCGCCTCCGGCTCCATCTCCCCGGCGAGCAAGGACGGGATCGCTTCGGGCCTGAGACGACGGATCACAACCCGCAAGGCTTCAGTGCCGCCGGCCCTGCCAATCATGCGACCGGCCTGAAAAACCTCGGCCCAAGGAGGCAACCGGTCCAGCAGGCGTCGGAAGGTTGCGCGGATGCCGGGCCCGATATCTCCCGACAGGCTGCACAGCGGGGCAAAGCCGACAGACGGGTCGGCATGAAAGCGGTTGGTCGGCGACATTTCGGGGATCTCATCCGCAAGATCGACAGGGGCCGTGAACACCCCCGCATCTCTGGCATCCGGTGTGCCGGTATCGAATTCCAGAAGCAGATCCCGCAGCTGGGGCAGCGCGCCCGTCCGCCAGTCCTCGATCGTCCGAATCACCCGATCCCAGGCATCATCGGACCAAAGCCCCCGCCAGGCGCCGTCGGGGGCGACACAGGCAGGGTCCCCCGCCTCCTGACGGGTCATCGCAACACAAAGATCGACAGGCCCGCCGTCGGGCACGTCAGCGCGCAGTTCGAAACCGAAAGAGTTGCGCGCCAGGGCAGCCGGCACCGCGGCAGCGACCTCCATGATCCGTCGGCGATCCGCCACAGGGACCAGATCCCGGCCCGTCACACCAAGCAGTGCCTGTATGGCCGGCGCCATTCCCCGGCCATGACGCAGATGAGTTTCCCCCTGATCGCAGGCCATCATATGCCATCCCCGCACCCGCATGCGCGCGCCAGGGCCGCCAATGTCAGCGCCGTTGCAAGCGCATCTGAATGATAGCGACAACCCGGTGGCGCTGGTGGCGTTATGCCCAGATAGATGGTGTCTGAACGAGAGCGGCCATGTTCCATAACCTCCCGGACCAGGCGCGCAACAGCCTGATCCCTGAGCGCGAACGGCACGGTGCCGAGGCTGTCGGCAACCTCAAGAGCCTGCGCCAGACGGAAGGGCGTCGCTGCCGCATCTTCCAGCACCTCAGTCGCGATCCGGGAGACGCCCGACAACGCCGGCCGCAGCACCTCTGCGCCCCGGCGGACGGCACGGGCGACGGCCTGGGCCAGATCGACCGGATGGTCATAGAATATCAGCGCCGCCGATGCGGGCCCGGAACAGGCTGCGATCACGAAATCGGCAGCGCCCCTGCAATCGGTATGCTCGCCAAGCCAGGCGATCATGTTGGCATTGACCACGGCATCAATATCCAGATCGGCTCTCGGCCCCGCCATCCAGGTCCGGAAGCGGCCATCCGGCACTCGTGCCGCGAGCCCCAGGCCACGATTACGCCCGAATGCAATCCAGGGATGGGCGCCCGACAGCGCCATCGAAGCACAGGCGGTGTCGTCACAATCCGGCACAAATCCGTCGAGATAGGCCCAGATCCCGGGAGACCGCATGGTGCGCACAAGAAAACCGCGCGAACGGTCGATCAGCATCGCGAGTTCGGGGCTGTCCGGCCTCGAAATCCCCTCCAGCGCAAGAAGGCCGACCGCCGCCACAAAGGGCGTGCGTTCCTCGATCGCAGGGCCGGGCGACTCATCGGCCAGGACCGGCACACGCTGCGAGGGCCAGCAACCATCGGGCCCGACAACGTTGCCCAGCCAGTCGCAGGCCATGGTGAGGGCCAGGTCGATCTCGCCCATTCGTCACCGCATATTGCCGGGAATCGGAGACTGCGGTGCGTTGAGCCAAGGCGTCAGATCGAGATTGGACCGCGACGCAATGACCTGCGCAAGGAGCTGCTGGATCTCTGCATCCGTGAACCCACCCGTCCCACCAGCGACGCCGTCCAGAGCCTCATCCTCCAATGCACCATCCCCCGCAGAATACTGCGCCCTGAAGATCTGCATCACCGCAGACTTCGGATCACTCTCCAGAAGAGCTGCCAGTTCCGGCTTTTCCCGTACTGCCGCCGCAATACGGGTCATGATCTCGTCCATGCTCAGCAACATATCTCTGCCCCGGTCCGTCGCCTGCGAACCGGCCTTACATCGGGAAATGGAGGTTGTTCCAGTCGACATTACCGCCTGAAACCGCTTCCAGCGACGCATCGTCCAGCGCATCGCCCGCCGGCGGCAGCACGATATGCAGGCGGGACGGCGTCTCCTCATGCACCACCACGTCCAGAGCTGCGGGCAGTTCAATGCCAAGCAGCATCGAAATCGCGGCCTTGGGGTCGCGGAGCATGGTCGCGCGAAACTCGGGATCGGCATCCACGCGTTCCAGGATGCGGGTCAGGGCGTCATCACGAGAGAGCATGCGGTCTTGCCTTTCAGGGATCATGCACGGCAACGATCCGCCCCGGGGCGGTCTTTTCGCTACGGCGATCATCCGTCGCCGCGTCCGCTCGGGCAATCTGCACCTGCGGACATGTCAACCGGCATTGAACCATGTCCCGCTATGGCGCCCGAAATGAAAAGGCCGGCCCTACCCGATGGTTATCGGGCGGGGCCGGCCTTGTTCCGGCGTGGTCGATGGTGCTTCGCTCAGGCCTCGGCAGCCGGTGCGGCATCGCCGGCAGGCTTTTCGGCCTTCACCACCTTGGGCGGCAGCACCACACGCAGGTGCAGCTCTTTCAACTGCTCCGGCGTCGCCTCGTGCGGCGCGTTCATCATCGGATCCTGGGCCTGCTGGTTCATCGGGAAGGCCACCACCTCGCGGATATTCGGCTGATCGGCCAGCAGCATCACGATACGGTCGACACCCGGAGCAATGCCACCATGCGGCGGGGCGCCGAAGCGGAAGGCGTTCAGCATGCCGCCGAACTTGTCCTCAACCACTTCGGGTCCATAGCCGGCGATCTCGAAGGCGCGGTACATGATCTCGGGCTTGTGGTTACGAATCGCCCCCGACGAGAGTTCAACGCCATTACAGACGATGTCGTACTGATAGGCGTTGATCTCAAGCGGATCCTTGGTGTTGAGCGCGTCAAGCCCACCCTGCGGCATCGAGAACGGGTTGTGGCTGAACACGATCTGGTTCAGCTTCTCGTCGAACTCGTACATCGGGAAATCGACGATCCAGCACAGCCGGAAGACGTCAGGCTCGATCAGGTCGAGTTCCGCGCCCAGCTTGAGACGGGCGGCACCGGCAAGCTTCGCAGCCTTCTCGGCCACATCAGTGGCGAAGAACACGCCGTCGCCATCGCCCAGGCCCAACTGCGCCTTCATTTCGGCCAGACGCTCATCGCCAAGATTCTTGGCGATCGGCCCCTTGCCGCCGCCATTCTCGAAAGCGATCCAGCCCATCCCCGGAGCCCCCTGCTCGCGGGCCCAGTCGTTCATCTTGTCGAAGAAGCTGCGCGGCCGGTCGGCAACGTTCTTCACCGGCACCGCACGCACCACCTTTCCGGCCTCGACCGCTTTGGCGAAAACGCCGAAGCCCGAACCGCGGAAGATATCCGACACATCCGCAATCTCGATCGGGATGCGCAGATCCGGCTTGTCGGAGCCGTATTTCAGCATGGCCTCGGCGAAGGGAATACGCGGGAACGGTCCGGCTGGCACATGGCGGCTGCCGCCGAATTCCTCAAACACCCCACGCAGCACCGGCTCGATCGCCTGGAAGACGTCTTCCTGGGTCACGAACGACATCTCAATATCGAGCTGATAGAATTCACCGGGGCTACGATCGGCGCGGGCATCCTCGTCGCGGAAGCAGGGAGCGATCTGGAAGTAGCGATCGAAACCGGCCACCATCAGCAGCTGCTTGAACTGCTGCGGTGCCTGCGGCAGGGCGTAGAACTTGCCCGGATGGATGCGGCTCGGCACCAGGAAGTCGCGCGCGCCCTCGGGGCTCGACGCGGTCAGGATCGGGGTCTGGAATTCCATGAAGCCCTGATCAGTCATCCGCCGGCGCAGCGACGAGATCACCTGTGAGCGCAACACGATGTTCTTGTGCACATGCTCGCGGCGCAGGTCCAGATAGCGATAGCGCAGCCGGGTGTCTTCCGGATAGTCACGGTCGCTGTTGACCTGGAGCGGCAGCGGGTCGGCCGCCGACTGCAGCGAAAGCTCCTCGACCCGGACTTCGATCTCGCCGGTAGACATGCCGGCGTTCACCGTCTCGGGGCTGCGGGCCACGACCCGGCCGGTGGCGGTGATCACGCTCTCGTTCTTCAGCTCTTCCGCCAGCTTGAAGGCGGCGCTGTCGACGTCGACCACGATCTGGGTCAGGCCGTAATGGTCGCGCAGGTCGATGAACAGCAGATTGCCGTGATCGCGCTTGCGATGCACCCAGCCCGAAAGCCGGACGGTCTGGCCCTCATGGGCGAGCGTCAGTTCATTGCAGGTATGCGAGCGATAGGCATGCATCGGTTCGGGCCTGTTCGTCAGCGGGCGGGTCGAGAGTGGGTGCGGCAACCGGATGCGGCAGCGCACGCGAAGGCCCCGCGACGAAAGACTTTCCGCGCGGGACCGGTTCGGAACAACGCACGGATGCCGCCGGATTGTCAAGCCATGCCGCCGTGCATCCCTCGCGCGGGCGCCATGAGTGTCCCGGAAGGTGACGTGACGTGCGTCGCCCGTGGCGGCGGGGCGGGCAATCATGCTATAGACGGAACATGACAGAGATGATCACCGATACCCAGTCGCTGCGGCAGTTGGTCGACGAATTGAAGGCGGAGCCCTTCGTCACCGTCGACACCGAGTTCATGCGCGAAAAGACCTACTGGCCCAAGCTGTGCCTTGTCCAGCTGGCCGGTTCGAAGCGGGCCGCGGCTGTCGATCCGCTGGCGGACGGTATCGATCTCGCGCCGCTCGGTGAACTGCTCGCCGATCCGTCGGTCCTGAAGGTGTTTCACGCCGCCCGACAGGATGTCGAAATCTTTCTGCTGTTGTTCGGCAGCGTACCGCGGCCGATGTTCGATACTCAGGTCGCGGCCATGGTCTGCGGCTTCGGGGAAAGTGTCGGCTACGAGACGCTGGTCAACAAGCTGGCCAAGGCCTCGATCGACAAGTCGTCACGCTTCACCGACTGGTCTCGCCGGCCGCTGACGCCCAAGCAGGTCGCCTATGCTCTGGCCGACGTCACCCATCTGCGCACCGTCTATCTGAAACTTGCAAAGCTGCTGGAAGACAGCGGCCGCGAGGAGTGGCTGGACGAGGAAATGGCGACGCTCAACGCGCCCGAGACCTATGAAAACCGGCCCGAGGCAGCCTGGGAGCGGATCCGCACCCGAAGCCTGGACCGCCGTTTCCTTGGGCTGGTGCGCGAGCTTGCCGCCTGGCGCGAGCGTCAGGCCCAGTCCCGCAATGTGCCGCGGACCTTCATCTCCAAGGACGAAACCCTGCTGGAAATGGCATCCAGCCAGCCCCGCAACGCCGAGGATCTGAAGCGGGTTCGCGGCCTGCCCAAATGGGCGACCGAGGGGGCCGGGGGTGACGAGGTTCTGGCCGCCATCGAGCGGGCGCTGGCCGAGAACCGCAACGCCCTGCCCGACCGTGAGCCACCGCGCGAGCTGCCGCGCGGCCTGGGCCCGCTGATCGAGCTGCTCAAGGTCCTGCTCAAGATGAAGAGCGAGGAACACGGCGTCGCCCGGACCCTCATTGCCTCGCAGGAGGATCTGGAGACCCTGGCGCTTGATGGTGCCTCGGCGCAGATCGCTGCCCTGAAAGGGTGGCGACGCGAGGTTTTCGGTGAAGACGCCCTGCGTCTTCTGGCAGGTGACGTCGCTCTTGGTGCCCGCGGCCGCTCCATCGCCGTGCTGTCCCTCTCTGGCGACGAAACGGTATTGCAGGCAACCCGCCGCAAGCGGCGCAAGCGCAAGACCCGCAAGGATGAAGAGCCAGCCGGCGCGGATGATGCCCCCGCAACGCCGGACGCCGTCACGGCCGATTGATCAACGCTCGGCCTGAAGCATCAGCGTCGGCACCCCTGCCGGCGGCTCCACCAGGGTGAAAACCCGGGTTCCGGGCCGGCGACCGGTCCGGATTGCGGTCACGGCGATGCCTGCCGCGCCCAGGCGCCGATGTGCAGCCTCGATATCAGCCACCCGCCAGCACACCCCCCACAACCGGTCCGGTGCAGGCGGATGTGGCATGTCGGATGTTTCGTGAACCACCTCGACCACCGCGTCGCCGCAGCGGAAGAACAGCATCCGCGCACCCCAGCCCGGGTTGGCGCGATCCAGCCTGAGATCCAGACCCAGCCTTCCGCCGAGCATCGCCAGGGACCGCTCAGGGTCATCACTCGCCACGACCAGATGATCGAGACCGGTAACACTGCCCGTCGCCACCGGCCGCGCAATATCCGGTTCGGCCAGAAGCCAGAGCGCAGGGTCCATACCGCTGCGCAGCACCGCGACCGGGCGGCCATCCACGGCATCGGTACCGTGATCGACGACAAGCCCGCGTCGGGCAGCGAGGCGGGCGGCACGCTCCAGATTTCCGACCGACAGACCGGCATGGGCCAGGCCTTCCGCCACGGCCCCCTCCCCGACGCCGGTCTCGGATCGCACCAGCCGCAGCTCCAGTCCGCCGATCCGGAACCGGGCGACCTTGTCGTCCGCTGCCACGGGGCTGCAATCCAGAATGCAACTGTAGAGCCGGGTGGCGGCATCGATAGCAGGCACCCGGATCATGAGATGGTCGAGCCCGAGAATCATCCGTCGCCTGCCACCTGACTGCGGCCACGAACCCGTGGCACCGGAATGCCGAGCACGCCGCGCGCCAGCGCCACCGTGATCCCGCGGCGTTCGGCCAGCGCCACGGCATCGAGCTGATCCACCAGCCGGCGGGCGGCATCGAAGGACCGTTCCATATGCAGCGTCAGCCAGCGCACCACCTCGCCACTGACCCTGAGCTGACGGTCGGCGAACAGCTTGACCAGCACGGCGCTCAGAAGCGCATCATCAGGCGGTCCCACCCTGACCGCAGGGGCCGCGCGCAGCCTTGAGGCAAGATCCGGCAGGGCCAGCGCCCAGCGGGCCGGCGGCTCGGCACCGGTCAGCAGCAGCGTGCCACCGGCGGCAGCCAGGTGGTTGTAGAGGTGGAACAGGGCCGCCTCGTCGGCGCCGGCGGCAATCGCCTCGCCCACATCCTCCACCAGCACCGCCCGCGCACCACCGGACAACTCAGCCGGTGCCGCATCCGCGGCCAGCCGCTCGGGTGACACCTCCACCGCGCCGCTCATCGCCTGCCACACCCGGGCCAGATGGGTCTTGCCGCAGCCGGCCGGTCCGTGAATGGCAAGCGCCGGCCCCGGCCAGTCGGGCCAGCGATCGAGCCAGGCCACCGCCTCTGCGTTGGATGGCGCGACGAGGAAATCCTCCCGCCCGAGTGCCGGGCGAAGCGCAAGGTCCAACGGCAGTTGAGCGGGGCGTCGTGTCAACGACCAGCCTCCGGAGCATCGGTGGAGCAGGCATCCGGCGCCCCGGTCGCATCGATGACGGTGGCATCGACTGCCGGGCGCGGATCATAGAGCGCACTGGCAAGATAGCGCTCCAGCGCATAGCGCACCACAACCGCAACGCAGACCGCCGCCGGCAGGGCCACCAGCACGCCCACCAGCCCGAACAGCGCGCCGCCGACCATCAGGGCGAAGATGATCCAGACCGGGTGCAGCCCCACGCGATTGCCGACCAGCGGCGGCTGCAGCAGGGTCTCGATCCCCTGCCCGGCCAGGAAGATCGCGCCCGCCGCGATCACATGCCAGTCGGTGCCGAACTGAAGCAGCGAAAAGCCGACCGACAGAGCGAAGCCGCTGATGAAGCCGACAAACGGCACAAAGGACAGGATACCCGCCGCCATGCCGACCGGTACCGCCAGATCCAGCCCGATGGTCACCAGACCCAGCGAATACCAGGTACCGAGGATCAGGCAGAGCAGTGTCTGGCCGCGGACCAGGCCGGCGATGCCGCGATCCATGTCGCGGGCCAGCCGTCGCACCACATCGCGACCGGTCACCGGCACCCAGCCATCGATCCGTGCCATCATCGCGTCCCAGTCGCGCAGCAGATAGAAGCTGACCACCGGGGTGATCAGGATCAGCGAGACCAGATTCGCGATCGACATCACCGAATTCATCACGCCCTTGAGCACGTCGGCGATCATGCCGGCCGCACGGGACCCCTCCCCCTCGGCCGAGGTGAACATCGCCTGGATGCGATCCGCCACTTCGGGCGGCAGTCGACGCCAGAGCAGATCCAGCTGCGGCAGAACCTCTTCACGTACTGCCTTGATGTAGTCCGGCAGCTTGTCGATGAAGGTACTGATCCGGGTCTGGATATAGGGGGCGAGCACGGCAATCCCGATCACGATCACGCCGAAGAACATGATCGTCACCAGCCAGGTGGATGCCATGCGCCCCAGGCCGGCACGTTCGATGCGATCGACCACGGGGTCGAGGAAATAGGCAACCAGAAGCCCCGCCACGAAGGGCAGAAGTACGCCCCCCAGCAGCCACAGGCTGCCGATCAGCACCACGATGAAGGCGGCCCAGAACAGGGTGCGTGCACTACGGCTCATCCGGTCTCCCTTCGGATCGTCAGGACGGCGGTCGGCCGTCGGCGTCATCGCGAGGCTCGTGATCATGCGTGCGGGCATGGGACAGCCAGCGCCCCAGATAGCCCGCCCCGGATGTCAGGGTGGTGGCTGCCACCACCAGCATCAGCAATTCCGTCACCGTCCGCCAGTGACGTTCATCGGTCGGACCGTGACCGGGCAGGATCATCGCCGTCATGGCCATGACCATGAGCGCGAGCCCGATCTGGGCTGCGGTATTGATCTTGCTGGCCCGCGAGGGGGCGATGGCGAAGGGCTGGCCCATGGTCTGGCCCAGCATCACCGCCCCCATGATCAACACATCGCGCGAGGCCACCAGCATCACCAGCCAGGCCGGCACCAGATTCTGCCAGCCGAGGGCGATGAACGTTCCGGCGATCAGCAACTTATCGGCAATCGGGTCCAGCCAGGCGCCCAGCTCGGTCTTGGCATCGAAGCGCTTGGCGATCCAACCGTCCAGCCCGTCGGAAAATCCGGCAAGGAGGAAAATCCAGAAGGCCTCCGCCACCATGCCCTTCAGGATCAGCCAGATCACCACCGGCACCATCAGGATGCGGGCGGTGGTGATCAGGTTGGGCAGCTGGCGCAGGTCCGGGGCCATGACGGATCAGCCGCCGGTCCCCACCGTGCGCGGCGGCACGCCGCCGCCCGGCCCGGCCGCGCCCGGTATACTGCCACCTGTGGCCGGCGCACCGCCGGTGGTCGCCGCCCCGCCTGCCGCCGGCGAGGTGGACGTGGTGGCCGGCGCCACGCCGCCATAGGGAGCAAGACCGGAGTTCTGAGGCGGCACAGGCTGCATGCCGGCATCGGGATTGCGGATGCGATCGACCAGTTCCCAATCCACACCCAGGGGTACCAGCGCCAGATTCTGGCGGGTCAAGGCCGCCTGCAGCCCGTCACGATCGCCGTAATAGCGGATCGTGATCTCGGCACCGACATTGGACAGGAGCGTCTCCTCGACCTTCTCGATCATGGCGAGCGCCGTCAGCCGGCGACGGATCTCGGCCCAGACCGACAGATTGGCGAAACGCACCACCGCATCCAGGCGCTCTCGCCGGCTGTAGTCGACGATGTTGGTCGCACGCCAGCCGCTACGCGCCTGATCCAACAACTGGGCAACCACCGCCTCGGCTGCCGTCGTGACACCGTTGTCGCCGGCAATCTGGCCGTTGGCTGTATAAACGCTGCCATCGGCAGCCGTCATCCGGCCCTGAAGCTGGCTGCCGGTCACCTGAGCCTCGGCAACCCAGACACCCTCGGCATCGTAACGCTTCGCCAGCTCGCCCTTGGCCACATCATCGGCGAGCGAGGCACCATCGGCCGGCAGGGCCTGACGGTCGGCAAGATCGCCGAGCGGCACCAGCATGGGGATCAGCCCGCCCCGGCCCACGGCCTGTTCCCAGGCGGCACGCCACCAGCCGTCATCCCAGTAGATACCGTCATCGGTACGGATCACCGGGACCACCAGCGACAGGCCCTGATCGGCAGCAGCGAAGGCGATCCCGGCATTGCGCAGCAGGCCGCGCACGCCCTCGGCATCGAAGCGCACGGTCAGGGTGGCACGATAGCGCTGCGGCGCCACCGCTTCGTTCGAAACGTCGATCGAGCGGACCAGCCGGAGCAGCTGATCGTCGGGGGGCTGCGGCAGGCGGCCGTGATCGCGCGGATCGGTCATGCCGCGCAGCAGCATGTCCAGCGCCTTGCGCTGACCAACGGCAAGCGCCTTTTCGCGTGCCGCATTGGCATTACCCGCGGCTTCATCGACCGCGACACCGTCCTGGGTGTAGACCTGAGCGCGGCTTTGCGCCAGAGCCGCACCGGACGCGGCCAGACAGAGCACCGCCACGGCAAGGGCGGCGAGTACCGGCACGAGGAGCCGGAGCATGGGTCGGACGCCACTGAAGGCGGAAAGGCCGGGTACAGCGTGGCCTGGCTGCATTGCTAGCATTGCAAACGCCGATCGTTGCAGTATGTTCACCGCGCCGGACCGCCCGCCGGGCCGCCCGCCGTTCTTGTTCGACGGCAACTCTAGTCGAGAGCCGGCGCGCTGAAAACCATCTCGCCCGGAAATCAGCTTCACGACACGGGATTGCCGCAGCACGCGGTACCGGACGCGTGATGGCTGCCCCCGGACCACGACACTCAGAGGCGATGCCTTCGATGAGCGACGACCGCACCGCACAGACCCCCGCCGCCCCCGCCGGGGCACGTGACCGCTATCGCGATGCGGGCGTCGACATCGACGCCGGCAATGCCCTGGTCGACCGGATCAAGCCTGCCGCCGCCCGCACGAAGCGGTCAGGCGTTGCCGGCGGCATCGGCGGCTTCGGCGCGCTGTTCGACCTGAAGGCGGCGGGTTTCAAGGATCCGATCCTGGTCTCGTCCACCGATGGCGTCGGCACCAAGCTCAAGATCGCCGAGGCTGTCGGCCGTCACGACACCATCGGCATCGATCTGGTCGCCATGTGCGTGAACGACCTGGTGGTCCAGGGCGCCGAGCCGCTGTTCTTCCTGGACTATTTCGCCACCGGCAAGCTCTCGGTGCCGCTTGCGGCCGACGTGATCGAGGGCATCGCCGAAGGCTGCGACCAGGCGGGCTGCGCGCTGGTCGGCGGCGAGACCGCCGAGATGCCCGGCCTCTATTCCGGGTCGGATTACGATCTTGCCGGCTTCTCGGTGGGTGCCGCCGAACGTGGCACCCTGTTGCCGCGCGAAGATGTCGGCGCCGGCGACGTAGTGATCGGGCTCGCCTCTTCCGGCGTGCATTCGAACGGCTATTCGCTGGTCCGCAAGCTGGTCGCCGATGGCGGCTTCGATTATGCCGCACCGGCCCCGTTCGAAACCACGGCGGGCAGCCTGGGCGAAGCCCTGCTCACCCCCACCCGGATCTATGTCAAGGCATTGATGCCCGAGATTCGCGCCGGCCGGGTGAAGGCGCTGGCCCATATCACTGGCGGTGGACTGCTCGAAAACATCCCGCGGGTGCTGCCCGAAGGCGTCGGTGCCGATCTGGATGCCGCCCTCTGGACCCTGCCGCCGGTGTTCCGCTGGATGGCCCGGGCGGGTGAGCTGTCGGGCCACGAACTGGCCCGGACTTTCAATTGCGGCATCGGCATGGTGGTGGTGGTGGCCGAGGCAGAGGCAGAGGCCGTGGTCGCAGCCCTCGGCGCCGCCGGCGAGGATGCCCGGGTGATCGGTCGCTTGGTGCCGCGTGCAGCGGGCGAGGCCCTGGTTGCGATCGAGAACATGGAGGCCGCATGGCCAAGCGTGACGTCGCCGTCCTGATCTCCGGATCGGGCAGCAACCTTCAGGCATTGATCGATGCGGTCGCCGCCGATCCGGACCATCCGGCCCGGATCCGGCTGGTGATTTCAAACAGGCCCGGGGTCTACGGGCTGGAGCGGGCTGCCGCGGCCGGTATCGAGGCGGTGGTCATCGATCACAGGACCTTTCCCGACCGGGCTGCCTTTGATGCCGCTCTTCACGCCGAGCTTGAGGCGCGCGGGATCGAACTGGTCTGTCTTGCCGGCTTCATGCGCATCCTGACCGCCCCCTTTGTCGAGGCCTGGACCGGGCGGATGCTGAACATCCACCCCTCAATCCTGCCGGCCTTCAAGGGGGCGCGCGCGATCGACGATGCCCTGGCGGCCGGCGTGCGGATCACCGGCGTCACCGTGCATTACGTGGTTCCGGAAATGGATGCCGGGCCGATCGTGGTTCAGGCCGCGGTACCGGTGCTGCCGGGTGACGATCATGATGCGCTGGCGAAGCGCATCCACGCCGCCGAACACCGGATCTACCCCGCCGCCCTGCGCTGGGTTGCCGCCGGCGACGTGCGGTTGGCAGAGTCGGGCCATGTCGAACACCTGACCGATCCGGTGGCGATCAACTCGGTGCTGATCTCGCCACCCGCCCTCGGCTGACGCCGGGCTGTCATTGATATGAAAAAGGGCCGCGCGGCTTGTGCCACGCGGCCCTTTTCTTCGTCCCGAAGGCGTCGGATCAGCCGACGATCTCGGTCTGGGCGAAGAAGTAGGCGATCTCGATCGCCGCGTTCTCGGCCGAATCCGAACCATGAACCGAGTTGGCTTCGATCGACTCAGCGAAATCCTTGCGGATGGTGCCCTCGGCGGCATTGGCCGGGTTGGTGGCGCCCATGATCTCGCGGTTGGCGGCAACCGCATTCTCACCCTCAAGCACCTGGACCACGACCGGGCCCGAGATCATGAAAGCGACGAGGTCGTTGAAGAAGGGGCGCTCGCTGTGCACCGCGTAAAAGCCCTCGGCCTGGGCCTTGGTCAGCTGCAGGCGCTTCTGGGCAACGATACGCAGACCCTTCGCCTCGAAACGGGCATTGATCTGGCCGGTCAGGTTGCGGCGGGTGGCGTCGGGCTTGATGATCGACAGGGTGCGCTCGGTGGCCATGTCTCGAACTCGTCTCTCGGAAGCAGAAGGAAGCGGTGCCGCAGGGACATCCCCGGCACCGACGGGTCTCCGCGGCCACCCCGACCGGCCCGTTGCCGGGCGCTTGTCGACATGCCGCGATCGAGCCGGCTTATAACGGTTTCCCGGGGCCGGGGCAACCGCCGCTCCATGACGGTAAAGCGCAGACGTCCCCTCATCCGGGAGCGGATGACAGCCCTCGCGGCTCATGCTATGTGATCGCCCATGCTGCACATCAACGATCTCGTCTATCGCATCGAAGGTCGGCCGCTGTTCGACGGCGCGACCATCGCCATCTCCGAAGGCCAGAAGGTTGGCCTTGTCGGGCCGAACGGCGCCGGCAAGTCGACGCTGTTGCGCCTCATCCGTGGCGAGATCTCCCCCGATGCCGGATCGGTGGAGCTGCGACCCGGTGCGCGCATGGCCTCGGTCGCTCAGGAGGCGCCGGGCGGCGAGGAAAGCGCGGTCGAGCATGTGCTGGGTGCCGATGCGGAGCGGGCGCGCCTGCTTGCGCGGCTGGCCGAGGCAGAGGCCACCCATGACGGCATGGCCCAGGCAGAGATCCACGCCCGCCTGGCGGAGATCGGCGCCCATGCCGCTCCGGCGCGTGCAGCACGTATTCTGTCCGGCCTCGGTTTCGACGAGGCCATGCAGAATGCCGCCTGTTCAAGCTTCTCGGGCGGCTGGCGGATGCGCATTGCGCTTGCCCGCACGCTCTTCGCCGATGCCGACATCCTGCTGCTCGACGAGCCGACCAATCACCTTGATCTGGAAGCCACGATCTGGCTTGAGAGCCATCTCGCCTCGTGGCCGGGCACGCTTGTGGTGGTCAGCCATGATCGCGATCTGCTGAATGCCGTGACCGATCGCATCGCCCATGTCGAGGGCGGGCGGCTGATGGCCTATCGCGGCAATTTCGACCAGTTCCTGCGCCAGCGCGCCGAACGGCGCGAGCACGCGGCAAAATCTGCCCAGCGCGTGGAAGCTGAGCGGAAAAAACTGCAGGCCTTCATCGACCGTTTCCGCGCCAAAGCGACCAAAGCTGCCCAGGCACAGAGCCGGGTGAAGGCGCTGGAACGCCTCGGCTCGGCCGACGCGCCGCCACCTGCCTATGAAGTCGCCTTCTCTTTCCCCTCGCCCGAGACCCTGGCGCCACCGCTCATCGCCATCGACGATGTGACGCTCGGCTATGGCGATGCGCCACCGGTGCTGAAAGGCATCAATCTGCGCATCGATCAGGACGACCGGATCGCCCTGCTCGGCGCCAACGGTAACGGCAAGTCGACGCTGATGAAGCTGCTTGCCGGCCGGCTGGAGCCGCGGTCAGGCCGGATGGTGCGCCCGTCGAAGCTCAGGATCGGCTATTTCGCGCAGCATCAGGCCGACGAACTGATCCCGGGCGAAACAGCCTTCCAGCATATGCGCCGGGTAATGGCAGACCAGCATGAAAGCAAGGTGCGCGCCCATCTGGGTCGCTTCGGCCTGACACAGGCGCGGGGTGATACGCCCGTGGAACAGCTGTCGGGCGGTGAGAAGGCCCGGCTGCTCTTCGCGCTCGTAACCCGTGACGCCCCGCATCTGCTGCTGCTGGACGAGCCCACCAACCATCTCGACATCGAGGCGCGTGATGCGCTGATCGAGGCGGTGAACGAGTATTCCGGCGCCGTGGTCTTCATCGCCCATGACCGGCGCATGGTGGAGCTTGCCGCAGAACGGCTGTGGCTGGTCGCCGATGGCCGCTGCCGGCCCTATGAGGGCGATCTCGACGATTACCGGCGCCTGCTGCTGGAAACCGCCCGCGCTACCCCCGACCGGGGCGGCGTTGCCGGTGATGCCGATGCACGTACCACCCGTCGCGACCAGCGCCGGGCCGCCGCCGAACGGCGCGAAAAATTAAAGCCTCTCAAGGATATGGTTCGAAAAGCTGAGGCGGAAGTTGAGAAACTGACCCGGGAGCGCGACCGCCTTGCCGCCATCCTGGCCGACCCCAAGCTCTATGACGGACCGCAGGCCAAGGTTGCCGAAGCGACCCGGGCAAAGGGCAAGGTCGATGCCGATCTCGAGGCGGCCGAAGAGCGCTGGCTTGCAGCCGCGGAGGCCTACGAGACGGCGGAAGCCGAGGCGTTGGCCGACGCCTGAGGACTTCGCGACACCGCCAGGGCGGGCGGTGCCGGCTGCTCCCCTTATCCGATTGCGATCATCACGCGCCTGCCGGCTGATGCTGCGGGCGGCGTCTGATCCTGCATGCCCGTCATTCGGGTGACAGTTGGCTCTGACGATCATCGGCGTGAAGCCCGCGTCGCAGACTGCGACTGAGACGCACCCCCAGGCGCCGCAGAATGCATCGCGTTTTGCATCAAGGTGGCGTGACTGTTTCCTGCCCATTCTCGTCGGTCCCTGCTTGTCAGCAGCGGCCTTGGTTGAGTGCCAATAATCAACAGATATCGCGTACAGATTCCTGCTCGATGTTTTTGGTCTTGAATATTTCGGCAGCCGACTCTTAGATAATATCTGTGCTCCCCGCTCAATCTGCATGTATCTATCGCAAGGAGTGCAGTCATGAACGAAATCGAGGCCATCCTACGCGACAATCGCATCACCACGGCAGAAATTCTTTACCATATGCCCGATCATCCAACGGTTTTGCAGAGCTTCATCTGGCAGTTTCTGGATATTGCCCCCCGCTTTCCGAAATTGCGATCATTCCTGGATTTTTGGACCCGCGAGATTGACGGCCGTATTCACTCGGTGACCGTCGCAAATTCAGCACTCGCGGCACCTGCGCGCTGGCGGCATCTCGACGGGGTCTGGCGTCTGCAATAAGGGGCGGCCCGCGCCATAATCGCTACAGCCCGGGCGATCATGGCGCGGGATTTGCTTCTCCTATCGGTCATCACAACCGATCCCCACCACGGCGCATGCCGGCAGCCGCCTGCATGTGACCGCGGACGGAAAGCTGTCATGACCGAAGACCGGCCGGGCGCAGTGACGCGCCCCGCACCCGATCACCGAAGCGCCGGAAGACGATCGATGATCACCGCGGATGCGGTGATTGCGTGGCTGAAGCCTGTCGCGATCATGCTCATGCTCGCAGCCCTTCTGCTTTTCGCGATCGGGCTGGTGCGCAGCAATGACATGGTTCGGGGCGTCATCACCGCAGCAGCGGGCGATCTCCCGCGGGCAGCGATCGCCCTTCGCGATCTCGAGCGCACGGTCCTGGCCGTGGTCGCAGAGCTTCCCTCTGCGGAACGTACCGTCCCCGACGAGCCCGACATAACACGCATTCGCCTGGATCACCTGCGAGAGCTGACCGCCGCCATCGACGGCACCGGCATGGGTGCCATCGTCCGCTCCCTGCCGGAAGGGGGGCTGGTTCTGGACGCTTTGCGCACCGCGCTCCGCCGGATCGACGAGACGGCAGATACTGGCGAGGCCGTGCGTGAACTGCGACCGATTGCCGCCCGACTTGCCACCGTGCTCCCCAGGATCGAGGAACGGACGGCAGAAGCCCGCATGGCAGCACGTGTCGAACTCAGAACACTGCAGACCATGAGCATGCTCTCGGCGACCGGTGTCGTGGCATCCGTTGCCGGCCTCGCCCTGTTGTCGGTGATCATGCAGCTCCGGCTCAGAGCAAGCCGCGGCAGGTTGCGCGATGCTATCGAGGCGATGTCCGATGGATTTCTGCACATTGATCGCAATGGCCGGGTGACGGTGGCGAATGAACGCCTGCGCAGCCATCTCCCGCGCGCAATGGCGGCAATTCATCGCGGCCAGCCGGTGGGTTTGCTTGCGGCTGGCCTGGCGGCGAATGCGGCTGACCCGGAGACAATGCGCCGGCGGCTGCTACATGTTCTGAACGGCAACCCTGATCCCGGAAACACTCTGCTTCCGGTCCTTGACGTCAGGCTGGCTGACGAACGCTGGCTGCGCCTCAGGGTTCGGGTCGGCAGGGATGGCGGGCGCGCGGTAACCATCGCCGATGTCACCGACCTCATCACCGCAGAACATGTGCGACATCGTCAGGCGCTGGTCTTCAAGCACCTCACCGATGGCGTGGTGCTGGCCGATGCCGACGGCAGGATCATCGATGTCAGCCCGGCAGCGGAGCAGCTTTACGGCGTGTCTGCGGCTGCCATAGAGGGGCAACCGATCGGCCTGCTGCTTCGACCATCCGACGCGCATCAGATGACCAGGGCCCTGCTCGACGAACTGTCCGGCTGCGAAACTGCGGGGCGTGCATTCCCGATCGCCCACCCTGATCCCGACGGCAGCTTCAGCCCGACCGGCCGCGATGGTGAGGCGACCTTCGTTGCCCTCAGAGAGACATCGGCCGGTTTCAGCGGCGTGATCGCCCTGATCCGGGATGTCAGCGAGATCCACCGCGTCCACAAGTTGAAGGCGGCCTTCATCGCTGCGGCAGCCCATGAACTGCGCACGCCGACGACGGCGCTGGTCGGCGCGTTGCGTCTGGCGAACCATGGTCTGGGCGGCGACGTCCCCCCACGCCTGGCCGCCCTGCTCGACATGGCCTCGCGCAATGCCGATCGCCTGACCTCGGTCATCAACGGCCTGGTGGATGTGGAGCGTCTGGAAAGCGGGAGCTTCACCCTGGCGCGCCAGCCGGTGAAGCTGGTGGATCTGCTGGCGACCATCGCTGCTCGCGCAAACGATCTTCCCCATATCGGGCTGACGGTCAGCGGCCCCGCGGATCAGGCGGGCTCGGAAGAGGCCACCATGGTGATGATGGATCCGGAACGCCTCGCCCAGGCGCTGCTCGGCGTCGTCGATCAGGTGGCCGGTCCGCAGCCGCGCGTCGGGAGCCGCACCGCCGTCAGGCTGGCCTGGGGTCTGAACGACCATCGCGTCCGGATGTCGGTGGAAGAACAATCCGACACGGCCGCCACCGCGACCGAGGCGATGCCCCGCCTGTCTCAGAGCCGGTCGGCACCGCCACGCCGACCGGGCGATATCGGTTTCGGCCTGGCGGTTACCCGGGCGGTAGTCGAGCGCCATGGCGGTCTGATATGGTGGGAAACCACTGACGCGGGCAGCCGGTTCAGGATCGATCTGCCACTGTACCAGACAGGTTGAAGCCCGGCTTTCAGGCCGCCCGTTCCCAGCGGCCGTCCGGTCGCTGGCGCCAGTAGGTCAGGGCGAAACCGCGAGCCTTCCGCACCCGCCAGCGGTCGCGTGCGGCAGAGACCGCCAGATCGTCGCGCCCGTCAAACAGATCGAGCACCCGGACGAAGCCCGACGGATCGGGATGATCCATCCCGTCGACCAGCACGAGGACCTGTGGGTCATTGGGCATGTCGTCCCCTGCCGTCAGCCAGACGGGCTGACGCTCGGGCAGCGGATCCCCCTGGCTGCCATGCGGCAGGAAGCTGTCCGGATCGTAGGTCCAGAGCAGGCTGTCCAGTGCTTTCACCCGTTCAGCCGACCCGGCCCGCAGCACCGCCCGCCAGTCGTGGGCGAGAACCCGCTCCAGCAGGGCGGGGAGCGCCTGCTCAAGCGGAGTCACGGTCAGATGATAGAAGGCGATTTCCACCCCGGGGGGCTGCCCCCCGGCCGTATCGGCGGACATGACCTCTCCGCCGCCGTTCACGCGCCGGCTTCGAAACGATCGGCGACCAGCCGGTCAAGCAGGCGCACGCCGTAGCCGGTCGCCCCCTTGGGGCCCAGATCGGTGTCACCCTTGCCCCAGACCACACCCGCCACATCGAGATGCGCCCAGGGGGTATCGCCCACGAAACGCTTCAGGAACTGGGCGGCGGTAATGCTGCCGCCATCCCGCCCCTTGCCGACATTCTTCATGTCGGCGATGTCGGAATTGATGTCCTTGTCGTAGGCATCCGACAGCGGCAGGCGCCACAGCCCCTCTCCGGTCGCGGCCGAGGCCGAGAGCAGTGCATTCGCCAGACCGTCGTCATTGGCGAACAGGCCGGCGTTGTAGGTCCCCAGCGCCACGATGATTGCGCCGGTCAAGGTCGCCAGATCGATGATGGCCGACGGCTTGAAGCGATCCCGGGTATAGGTCAGCGCATCGGCCAGGACCAGCCGGCCCTCCGCATCGGTGTTGATGACCTCGATGGTCTGGCCGGAGAGCGAGGTGACCACATCGCCCGGCCGCTGCGCGGTTCCGGAGGGCATGTTCTCAACCAGACCTACCACGCCGACCACGTTCACCCGCGCCTTGCGCTGGGCGAGCGTGCGAAGCAGGCCGGCGACGATGCCGGCGCCGCCCATATCCCACTTCATCTCTTCCATGCCGCCTGCGGGCTTGATCGAAATGCCGCCGCTGTCGAAGCACACGCCCTTGCCGACGAACGCCACCGGATCGCTATCGTTCTCGCAGCCGGTCCAGCGCATGATGACCAGATAGGGCTCGTTGACGCTGCCCTGCGCCACGCCCAGCAGGGCGTTCATGCCCAAAGCCGCCATGCGGTCGCGGTCCAGGACTTCGACATCGATGCCGAGCCGGGCAAGATCCTTCAGCCGCTCCATGAAATTGCGGGGCGTGAGAACGTTGGCCGGTTCCGAGATCAGTTCGCGGGTAAAATCGACACCGTCACCTGCCGCATGACGGGCCTCGAAGGCGACGGCCGCATCGGTACCGGCCCCGCTCATCACGGTGACGGCCGGGTCGACCGGGGCATCGTCGCCCTCCTTCTTGCTGCGATAGCGATCGAACCGCCAGGCGCGCAGCCGCGCGCCGAGGGCGACCTCGGCCGCGAGCGCAGCCTGATCCCCGTCGAGCCCGGAAATGTCGACGGCAATCGCCGCAGCACCGGCTGCCGAGCGCACTGCCCGGCCGCCGAACTTCAGCGCCTTCAGGGCATCAAACTCTCCGGCCTTGCCGATGCCGAGCAGAACGACCCGATCGAGCCCCACCCCGTGCGGCGCCAGAACGACGGCCTGCTGCTCGGCCTTGCCTTCGAAACGGGTGGCCGCCATGGCCCGGCCCAGCGCGCCGCCGGTCGCCTCGTCGACCGCCTGTCCGGCGGGCGTCAGCGCCCGACCTTCGGACACGGGAAGAACGAGGGTGCCGCCGGCTGGAATCGACGACGTCGCGAAGCTGATGGTCATGCCTGCCTCTCCGGGTTTCTGTGCATGGCTCGGACATGCCGGGCGGTGATCCTGGAACGGGCCACTCGCCGGCGCGTGTCTCCGGGCAATATAGGCGGTGTGCCCCTCCGGCAGAAGACCGGTGACGCATATCCGACACAGCCCTCCCCGAAGGCGGGCACTGGACCCTGGGCGTCGGCCAAGATAAGTTGCGGCCGGCGGGGGGTGTCCCTGCATCCCGTTGCAGGACACGCCGCAACCCGCCCGTTCCGCATGCCTCGCCGCGCCCGGTCCGTCGTCCGGGTATGAACGGTGAAGCCGATTCCCAGCCCAGGGGTTCCATGCCGGGTTCCATGCCGCTTGCCACCCGCTATCTGTTCAGACAGCTGCTGCTGCCGGCGCTCGCCATCACCGCCGGCCTTGCCGCCGTGGTCTGGCTGACGCAGTCCGTGCGGTTCCTGGACCTGATCGTCAATCGCGGCCTCTCGGCACTGGTCTTCGTTCAGCTCACCATCCTGCTGCTGCCCACCTTCCTGACCATCATCATGCCGATCGCATTGTTCTGTGCGGTGGTGACGGTCTATTCCCGGCTGATTTCGGACCGGGAGCTGGTGGTTCTGCGCGCCGCCGGTCTGGGGCCATGGGCGCTGATCCGGCCGGCGATGATGCTGGCCGGCGTTTTCGCGCTGATTGGCTATCTGCTGTCGCTTTATATCGTCCCGACCTTCACGCGGGACTTCCGCGAACTGCAGATCTCCATCCGCAGCGATGTGGCCGCCGTGTTGCTCCAGGAAGGGCGGTTCAACTCGCCCGTGCCGGGGCTGACGGTCTTTGTGCGCGAGCGTCTGCCTTCAGGGGAACTGGCCGGCATCCTGGTCCAGGATGAGCGCAACAAGGCGATACCTGTAACGATGATGGCGGCAAGAGGCGGCCTGGTCGCCACCGACACCGGCCAACGGATCGTGCTGGTCGATGGCAACCGGCAGGAGCGCAGCCCCGACGGACGGGTGAGCTTCCTCTATTTCGACCGCTACACCGTGGATCTGGCGCTGGTTGCGGGCGACGTATCGCCCGGCACGCGGGACAGGCGCGAACGCTATCTGTCGCAGCTTCTGAACCCCGAGGCCGGCATTTCAGAGAGGTTTCGCGGCGAATTGCGCAGCGAGCTGCATCAGCGTCTGGCCTGGCCGCTCTACAATCTCGCCTTCACCCTGATTGCACTCGGCCCACTGCTTGCCGGCGAATTCTCCCGCCGCAGTCGCTGGACCAGGGTGGCGGTGGCGGCGGCCGCGATGATCGCCGTGCAACTTGCAGGCATCATGTTGACCTCGGCGCTCGTTACGGCGCCCATCGCCGCGGTCCCGCTCTATCTTTCGATTCTCGGCGCCGCAGCCACTGCCCTCTGGCTCATGCTGGGCCGCCGGCCGCAGCGGATTCCACCCCGAGCCCCCGATAGGGCGACGGAGAAGGCCCAGGCATGACGCAACCCTCATCCAATAGCGGCCGTGTGCGGGCGGGCCGGGCACCGTCAACCCCGCGCCGGCATGCGTCGGCCACGCTCAGTCTCTACCTCGCCCGTCATATGTTGAGTTCGGTGGGGTTGGTGCTGGCCGTGGTGATGGGGCTGGTGCTTGTCGTCGATCTGATCGAACTGCTGCGCCGTGCCGCCGGTGATGATGTGCCGGTCACGACGCTGATCGGCATGGCGATCCTCAAGAACCCGTTCCAATTGCAGAGGATCGCCCCCTTTGCGGTCCTGATCGGCGGGATGATAACCTTCTCGCG
This sequence comes from Tistrella mobilis, assembly GCF_041468085.1. NCBI lineage: Bacteria > Pseudomonadati > Pseudomonadota > Alphaproteobacteria > Geminicoccales > Geminicoccaceae > Tistrella > Tistrella mobilis. The sequence goes on from NZ_CP121017.1 coordinate 2,475,936, forward strand.
CCTCACCCGCACCAATGAGCTGGTGGTGGCACGGGCGGCGGGCGTATCCGTCTGGCAGTTCATGGCACCGCCGGTCGGCGTGGCACTGCTGCTGGGCGCGTTCTTGGTTGCCGTCTTCAACCCGCTCGCCGCCATGATGACATCCAGGTACGAATCGCTCGACGCCCGCTATATCGGCGGCCGCAGCAGTCTTCTGTCGGTCGGCCCCGGCGGTCTGTGGCTGCGCGAGCGGCTGGACGGCGCGCCGGTGGTGATCCATGCCACCCGCATGGCCGCGGCGGGCACCGACCTCGGCAATGTCACGATCTTCCGCTACGGGCCGGACGAGACCTTCCGCGACCGTATCGATGCTGCGCGCGCGACGCTGGGCAATCAGGTCTGGCATATCGAGAACGCCGTCGTCTCAGCGCCCGACCGGATGCCGGAACGCGCAGAGACCCTGGAACAGGCGACTCAGATGACGCGCGAGCAGATTCTGGACAGTTTCGCCAATCCTGAGACCATGTCGTTCTGGGCGCTGCCGGGTTTCATCGCGCAGCTCAGGGATGCAGGCTTTAGTGCGCTGCAGCATCGGCTCTACTGGCACTCCGTCCTCGCCCTGCCATTGCTGATGATGGCCATGGTCATCATCTCCGCAACTTTCGGCCTGCGCTTCACCCGCAGGGGCGGTGCCGGCATCACCATTGCCGGAGGTGTCTTCACCGGCTTCCTGCTGTATTTCCTTACGGGCGTGGTCTATGCTCTCGGCCAATCCGGAGGCCTGCCGGTGGTGCTGGCCGCCTGGACTCCGGCCGGCGTTGCGGCGCTGTTCGGCATAGCGACCCTGTTGCATCTGGAGGACGGCTAGCCTTGGTCGCCGGACCTGCTTCCACCCGCCGCCGCCGCTCCACGCTCGATCGCTTGCGCGCCGATCTCCTGGCCGCAGCCGCCATCGTCGTGTTGAGCGCCCTGCCTGATCCGGCACGTGCCCAGGCCCTGCCCTCTCTTGCGTCCGACGAGCCGATCCTGCTTCAGGCGGACGAGGTCGAGTATGCGCGCGAGCTGGAGCTCGTGATCGCACGCGGCAATGTCGAAGTCGCCCAGGGCGACCGGATCGTCAGAGCCGACAGCCTGACCTATAACCGGCGCGACGGCATCGTTACCGCACAGGGCAATGTGGCCATGGTCGAGCCCGACGGTTCGGTCATGTTCGCGAGCTACGCCCAGCTGGACGAAGGCTTTGCGAAAGGCATCGCCCGCGACCTCAAGGCCCGACTGGCGGACCAGACGCTTCTGGTCGCGGCCGGCAGCACCCGCGAAGGCCGCTTCACACAGATGGACAAAGCGGCCTACACCGCCTGCGAACTCTGCGAGGACAAGCCTGACCGGCCGGCGCTCTGGCAGATCAAGGCCGATAAGGTCACCCATGACGAGCAGACCCGCGACATCGTCTATCGTGATGCGACGCTGGAATTGCTGGGCGTACCGATCGCCTATACGCCCTATTTCAGCCATCCGGATCCCACGGTCGATCGCCGGAGCGGTATGCTGGCGCCAACCTATCGCTCCAACAGCACACTCGGCAGCCGGATCGACATCCCTTACCATATTGTGATCGATCCCACGACCGATGCCACGATCACGCCGATGTGGACGACCGACCAAGGATCAGGCCTCAGCGCGGAATACCGCCGGGCCCTGGATAACGGCGCCTACTCGCTGGAAGGCATGATCGCGGATGCAACGGATGATGTCGCCCGCGACAATGTCCGTGGCTATATCGCCGGTCGTGGACGCTTCGACCTGAACGATACCTGGCGCTGGGGATTTGACGGCATCTGGGCCGGGGACGACACGGTGCTGCGCGTCTACGACATCACCAACCGCGAAACCCTGACCTCGACGCTCTACGCCGAAGAGCTGAACGGCCGGGACTACGCCCAGATTGCCGGCTACTGGTTCCAGGGGCTCCGCAATACGCAGAGACAATCCGAACTGCCGACGGCCCTGCCGATGGCGCAGTGGAGCCGGCTGGGTGCCCCCGGTACAGCCCCTCTCGGCGGTCAGTGGCGGATGGAGTCCAGCTTCGCCGGTCTGTCGCGCCAGGATGGGACCGACAGCTACCGCGCCACGGTGGGCGGCGGATGGAATCGCAGCTATATCGGCGGCGAAGGTGGCATCTATACGCTGACCGCCAATCTGCGCGGCGACGGCTATGTCGTCGACGATCTGACTGAGGACGGCCGCAGCTTCAATGGCACAGCCGGCCGCATTCTGCCAGAGATCGCGCTGGACTGGCGCCTGCCCATGGTTCGCTCCGACGGCGAAACCCGTCAGATGATCGAGCCGATCGTCATGGGTGTGATCAGCCCCTATGGCGGCAATTCGTGGAAGATCCCGAACGAGGACAGCCGCGATTTCGAGTTCGACGAGACCAACCTGTTCTCCACCCAGCGTTTCTCGGGCTATGACCGGGTCGAAGGTGGGCCGCGGGTGAGCTACGGGCTGCGGGTCGGCCACTATACCGGGGATGGCGGACAGATTACCGGCCTTGTGGGTCAGTCTCTCAGGGCCAGAGCCGACGACACCTTCGCGCCCGGCAGCGGACTTGAAGACAAGGTCTCGGATTATGTCGGCCGGGTGGTCGTGACCCCTGGTCCGAACCTCGATCTCTATTATCGTTTCCGCTTCGACAAGGATACGCTGGAGCCCCGCCGCACCGATCTGGGCGCTGCCTGGATCGTCGATCGGGCAAGCTTCGATCTGTCGTACACGCTTCTCAGAGCTGACGAGCGGGAAGTCACCGACGATTACACCGACCGCGAAGAGGTGTATTTCAGCGCCGGCTACGACATCACCGATGATTACAAGATCTTCGGCAGCCTGCGCCGCGATCTGGAGAATGACCGCTCGATCAGTCACGGGGCGGGCTTCGCCGTCGATCTAGAAAACTGCCTCTACATCGTTTCCGAAGTCCGGCGCAGCTTCTCGCGCGACCGCGACATCCAGCCGTCGACCGACGTGCTGGTCCGCGTGGTGCTGCGCACCTTGGGCGGAACCTACTGACATGCACACGAACGAGCACAGAGGACGTTCGATGAAGCCCTTGCGCATTCTGCTCCTGGCCGCCTTCGCCGGTACCACCGCATTGGGCGGGGTGGCGGCGACAGGGCCCGGCACGGCGCTCGCGCAGACGGCGGGCCGGGTCGCGGCCGTCGTCAATGACGATATCGTCTCGGTGTTCGATCTGACCGCCCGCATGGACATGGTCATCAGGACCTCTCAGCTGCCGGACGATCAGCAGACCCGTCAGCGCCTCGCGCCGCAGATCCTGCGCCAGCTGATCGACGAGCGTCTTCAGCTTCAGGCGGCACGCCGCCTGGGCCTGAATGTGAGCGCCGACGAGCTGTCGCGCGCCGAGGCGCAGATCGAAACCCGCAACAACTTCGCGCCCGGGACCCTGGAACAGGGGCTGCGGGCTCAGGGCATCGTGCCCTCGACGGTGATCGACCGTCTGCGGTCGGAGATCGCCTGGGAAAAAGTGGTCGCGCGTGAGGTGCGGCCGCGGATCGTGGTCGGCGAGGACGAGATCAACGCGGTGCTCGATCGCATCCGCGCCAATGCCGGCCAGACCGAGTATCGCGTGCTCGAAATCGTGCTGAGCGTGCCCGACCCGCAGCGCGAGGCCGAGGTGCGCCAGAATGCCGAACGGTTGCTTGAACAGCTGAAGGCAGGCGCCCCCTTTACAGCGCTGGCCCGCGAGTTCTCTGATGGCGTCACCGCCCAGCAGTCTGGCGATGTCGGCTGGGTTCTGCCCGGTCAGCTGGCGCCGGAGATCGACGCCTTCCTTGCCAATGCGCAGGCCGGCACCGTATCAATGCCGATTCGCACGCCCGAGGGCTATCACATCGTGGCGGTCGCCGACACTCGCAAGGTCACTGGCGGTGATGCATCCCAGATCGAGATGGCGCTGAAGCAGATCGCACTCGAGACGGGCGATGATCCGGCCGCGCAACGGGCCGCCAGCGAAAGGCTGCAGGCGGCTACGGCCGATCTGTCATCCTGCGAGGCCGTTGAGGGGATTGCCACGGAACTGGGCGCCGATCCCACCACCGATCTCGGCCGGCTGAAGGTCGGTGATCTGGCGCCGGCTCTGCGTCAGGCGGTGATCAATCTTGGTTCGGGTGAAGTCTCGGCGCCGATCACCGGCGGTGGCATGGTGCGCGTGCTGGTGGTCTGCGACCGCAGCGGCGACATCGCCGGGCTTCCAGACCGGGATACCATTCGCGAGGCGCTGATCCGCCAGCGGCTCGACACGATGGCCCAGCGCCATCTGCACGATCTTCGCCGCCAGGCCTTCATTGATGTCCGTGTCTGACGACGCAGCACGGCGGCCGCTGGCCGTCACCATGGGAGAGCCCGCAGGCATCGGCGGCGAGCTGACCCTCGCCGCCTGGCTGCGCAGGGCGGATCTCGGTCTGCCGGTCTTCCTGGCCCTGGACGATCCCGACCGGCTGACCGGGATCGCGCGCCGGTTGGGCTGGCAGGTACCGATCCGCGAGATCGCGTCGGTTGATGATGCTTCTGACGCGTTCGACGACGCCCTGCCCGTCCTGAAGGTCCGACTGCCGTCACCCGCCATGCCGGGCCGGCCGGACCCTGCCCATGCAAGTGCGGTGGTCGAAGCGCTCGACCGTGCAGTCGACCTTGCCATGGCAGGTGCGATCGATGGCGTGGTGACCAATCCGATCCAGAAGAAGACCCTCTACGACGCCGGATTCCCCTATCCCGGCCATACGGAATACCTCGCCGCCCGCTGCGGCGGCGGCATGCGGCCAGTGATGATGATCGCAAGCCCGGCCATCCGGGTCGTGCCTGTGACCATCCACGAGGCGCTGGTCAGGGCGGTGGCCCTGCTGACGCCTGAATTGATCGTGGAGACGGCCACCATCACGGCCGAGGCGCTGCGGCGGGATTTCGGCGTAGCCCGGCCACGGCTGGCGCTTGCCGGGGTGAACCCCCATGCGGGTGAAGACGGCACGCTCGGCCAGGAGGATATCGAGATCATCGCCCCGGCCATCGACCGGCTGAAAGCCGCCGGCATTGATGCCCGGGGGCCGCTGCCGGCCGATACCCTCTTCCACGAGGAAGCGCGGGCAGGTTACGACGCCGTGCTCGGCATGTACCACGATCAGGTGCTGATCCCGGCCAAGACTCTGGATTTCCATGGCGGCGTCAATGTGACACTGGGCCTGCCGATCGTGAGGACATCTCCCGATCACGGCACGGCGCTCGATCTGGCAGGACGCGGCATCGCCCGCGTCGACAGTCTCGCCGCCGCAATCCGCCTGGCCGGCACCATGGCCGCCGCCCGGCGCCGTCTTCCCCTTTCTGCCTGAACATCGAGCCCCCATGACCTCCACGCCCCCGGCCGGTACCCCTGCGGTGCACGATACGATATCGGCCCTTGATGCCCTGCCTCCTCTCCGGGACGTGATCGCGGCCGCGGGCCTTGATGCACGCAAATCGCTGGGCCAGCATTTCCTTCTCGACCTCAATCTCACCCGCCGGATCGCGAAGCTCGCGGAAGGTCGGGACGGCGTTGCCGGTCGAACCGTCATCGAGGTCGGCCCCGGGCCGGGTGGGCTGACCCGGGGCCTGCTTGCCGGCCCCGCCGCACGCGTGATCGCGATCGAGCGCGACAGCCGGGCCGTTCAGGCCCTGCAGCCGCTGATCGATGCCTGTCCGGGCCGGTTCTCGATCATCGAGGCGGATGCCCTGACGGTGGATCCGGGGGCTCTGCTCGACGAGATCGGCGATAGCGGGCGCTGCTGGATCGCCTCCAACCTGCCCTACAACATCTCCACGCAGCTGACCGTTCAGTGGGCCGAGCGTCCGGAACGCATCGCCGGGATGGTGCTCATGTACCAGAAGGAGGTCGCCGACCGGCTGACCGCACCTCCGGGCGGCAAGGATTACGGTCGGCTGTCGGTCTTGGCCCAGTGGCGCTTCAGCATCACCAAAGGGTTCGACATCGGCCCGCGCGCCTTCACGCCTCCGCCCAAAGTGACCTCGACCGTGCTGATCTTCGAGACCCGCCCCGAGCCGCTCGCCCCTGCGGAACTGAAGGCCCTGTCCACCGTCACCGCGGCCGCCTTCGGGCAGCGTCGCAAGATGCTGCGCCAGAGCCTGAAATCCCTGGGCGACGCAGAAGGTCTTCTCGCCGCCGCCGGTATCGATCCGACCCGACGGGCCGAAACCGTGCCTGTCGAAGGGTTCTGTGCCCTGGCCCGGGCCCTTACGGCACGCGACAGACTCTGACGGCATGATCGATTTGCGCCGTCGGCGACCTTGAACGGTTCGCAGCGGCGCCCGACATTCGCAGCGGCCAAGATCGGCCTCCCTCTCGACCGGAGACCGCATGACCTATCTACTGCTCGCCGCCGGCCTGGGGCTTCTGTTCCTGGGCGGTGAACTTCTGGTGCGTGGTGCCGTGGGCACGGCCACCCGCCTCGGTGTTTCTCCGATGGTGATCGGCCTCACGCTGGTCGGCTTCGGCACTTCCACACCCGAACTGGTCGCCAGCCTCCAGGCGGCTCTCGCCGGTGCGCCGGGAATTGCCGTCGGCAATATCGTCGGCAGCAACATCGCCAATATCCTGCTGATTCTCGGCGTCTCGGGCCTGATCCTGCCGGTGATCGTCAATCCGGCGGCCTTTCGCCGCGACGGCACGGCACTCGCCCTTGCCACCATTGCCTTCATCGTCGCCTGCCTTGGCGGCGAGCTCGGCCGGATTGCCGGTGTAGTGTTCCTGGTCGGCCTCCTCGGCTACACCCTGTACAGCTACATCTCCGATCGCAGGACAAATGATGCGGCGGCGCAGATGCATGCCGCTGAAGCCGAGTTTGTGTCCGGGCAGCCTGAGGTAAAGGGCATGAGCCTGCCCAAGGGTCTGCTCATCACCGCAACAGGCATTGCGGGCGTGATGCTGGGCGCCGATTTCCTGGTCGGATCGGCCGTGGAGATCGCCCGCGAGTTCGGCATGTCCGAGGCCGTGATCGGCCTGACCCTGGTCGCCGTCGGGACATCGCTGCCCGAGCTGGTGACCTCGGTGATGGCTGCGATCCGTCGCCACGGGGATGTTGCCTTCGGCAACGTCATCGGCAGCAACATCTTCAACATCCTGGGCATCGCAGGCGTAACCGCGCTGGTCAAGCCGATCCCGATTCCGGCCGAGGTGCTGGTACTGGATCTTTGGGCGATGGCCGCTGCGACTGCCCTGCTGCTCTTCTTCTCACGGACCGGCTGGCGCATCGGGCGCCGGGAATCCGGCATCTTCCTTGCGGCCTATCTGATTTATCTGGCGGCCCAGCTTTCACCCGGCATCCGCGGAGCGCTGGGGCTCGCCTGATGTCCGGCGGGGCGCCGGATCGCTCGCTCAGCGACCGGCCCCCTCACGCATCGCATTCACAAAGCCGCTGAGGCCGATCCGCCGCCGGCGACGCAGACGCTCTGCCCGCAGGATCGCCTCCAGATCCGCCAGCGTGCGATCGACATCCTCGTTCACCAGCACATAGTCGTATTCGGCGTAATGGCTCATTTCATCCGCCGCCTTGGCCATGCGCTTGGCCACCACCTCGGCGCTGTCCTGGGCGCGGGTGGTCAGCCGGCGCTCCAGCTCTGCGATCGAGGGCGGCAGGATGAAGACGGTCACAAGGTCGTCGCGCGCCCGGTCGGCCAGCTGCTGGGTGCCCTGCCAGTCGATGTCGAACAGCACGTCGCGGCCATCGGCCAGCGTGGCCTCCACCGCCGCGCGCGGGGTGCCGTAGCTGTTTTCAAACACGGTCGCATGTTCAAGCAATGCTTCTTCCGCGACCATACGATCGAAGGTCGGGCGATCGATGAAGTGGTAGTCGACGCCATCGACCTCACCGGGCCGCATCGGCCGCGTGGTCACCGAAACCGACAACGTGATGTCGTCATCCTGCGACAGCAGGCGGCGCGACAATGTGGTCTTGCCGGCGCCGGAAGGCGAAGAGAGCACCAGCATCAAGCCACGCCGGCGGTCATGGAGGGCGCGACGTGCGGTGGTGGTGTCGGTCATCGGCGGCATGGTCCCTGAAAGGCGGTGGGGTCGAAGCTCATTCGACGTTCTGGATCTGCTCGCGGAGCTGGTCGATCCGGGTCTTGAGGGCAAGGCCGATCCGGGTCAGCGCCGTGTCGGATGATTTCGAGCACAGCGTATTGGCCTCGCGATTGAATTCCTGCGCCAGGAAGTCGAGCTGACGCCCGACCGGTTCGTCGGCAGCCATCAGCTCCCGCGCCTGGGCGACATGGGCGACCAGCCGGTCCAGTTCTTCGCGGATATCGGCCTTGGCAGCCAGCATGGCGGCTTCCTGGATGATCCGGTCTTCGGCCGCGCCGGCACGATCCTGCAGCAGGCTGCGAAGCTGTTCCTCCAGCCGGGCCCGGATGGTCGCCGGCTGAGTGGCAGCCAGACCGGCAGCCTCGGTCACCAGCCCCTCGATCGCATCGACATGCTCGGTCAGCAACCGGGTCAGGGCGGCGCCTTCCTGAGCGCGGGCAATGACCAGGCGATCAAAGGCAGCAATCAGGCTCTCGGTCATCGCGTGCTCGCGGGCGGCGCGCACGGCCTCACTTTCCTCCTGCTCCACCATCTGCAGCAGGCCGGGCACCCGCAGCAGACCGTCGAGCCGCGGCACCTTTGCCTTGGGAAAGCGTCGCTGAAGCTCGGTCAGGACATCACCCAGCCCGTCGGCGACCTCCGGATCGATGCGAAGACGCGCGCCCCGGGCATGGGTCACCAGGCCCAGCTGCACGCTGACATGGCCACGCCGGATCCGGTCCTGGGCGACCTTGCGCACCACCGGCTCCAGCTGGTCAAAGCCGGGGGCCAGACGGATTCGCAGATCCAGGGAGCGGCCGTTGACGCTCTTGACTTCCCAGTTCCAGCCGTAGCGGGCATCGCCTGCATCGGCGCGGGCGAATCCTGTCATGCTGGCGAGGGCCATGGCCAATCTCCCGAGGATGAGCGATGATCAGGGCGGATCGAACCGGCGGACTATACGAACCCGCCTCTCCCCCGCCAAGCCTCGGATGTCATCCGGGTCTGATCACGTCACAGTCTCCGACGCCGCTCGTCGGATGTCCACCAGGACCGGCCGCGTCCCATGAGCGCATCCCCCGCCCCACGCCATATTGCCATCACCGGCGCCTCCAGCGGCCTGGGCGCTGCCCTGGCGATGGAATATGCCGGGCCGGGCATCCGCCTCTCGCTCCATGGCCGCGATACCGGCCGGCTGGAGACGACGGCGACGGCGGCACGCAGCCGCGGTGCCATTGTCGATGTGGCGCAGTTCGACGTCACCGATGCCGCCGCAACGGCAGCCTGGGTGACGGCGGCCGAGGCGCGCGCGCCCATCGACCTGGTCATCGCCAACGCCGGCATCTCGGGTAACGAAACCGGTAGCGGCGGCGCCGTCTCGGCCGGGGTCACGCGGGCGATCTTTGCGGTCAATGTCGACGGCGTGGTGAACACGGTCCTGCCCGCAGCCGATGCCATGCTCGGCCGTGGCCGGGGCGCCATCGCGATCGTGGCCAGCCTCGCCGGTTATCGCGGCCAGCCGGGCGCCCCGGCCTATGCCGCCTCCAAGGCCGCCGTGAAGGCCTGGGGTGAAGGGCTGCGCCCGCGCCTGGCCCATGGCGGGCTCAGAATTTCAGTCGTTTGCCCGGGATTCGTGCGCACACCGATGACTGAGCGCAACCGCTTCCCGATGCCTTTCCTGATGGATGCGGATACCGCCGCACGACTCATCCGCCGCGGGCTCGACCGCAACCGGGCGCGCATCGCTTTTCCCTGGCAGCTGGCCGCACTCTGCTGGCTGCTTGCCGCCCTGCCCGCGGCCTGGGGGGATCGTCTGCTCGGCCGTCTGCCCGGCAAATGACACGATGGTGTCACATGGGCCTTGCCAGAAAGGCGATCTCCGCGGCAGGATGTCGCCACTGACGGTGTCCTGCGGTCGTTCCGCGGGATGAAAAGGGAATGCGGTGCGCCGGTAGCATAGTCCGGCAATTCCGCAGCTGCCCCCGCAACTGTGAGCGGAGAGTGCCCCGTCTCGAAAACCACTGGCTCCGACGGGGGCCGGGAAGGTGACGGTGGTGCGACGACCCGTGAGCCAGGAGACCTGCCGTCATTCGCGGTCACGGGCGAGCACGTCGGGCGGGGTGTACCGATGGGTTCTGCAAGCGGTGGCGGCGCGGCATGAAGACCCCATAGCCCCTCAAGGCTATCCCCCTTCCCGCCCTGACCAGCCGCCCCTGCCGGCCTCGTTCGCAGTGACCGCATGATGCAGTCGAACGAGGTCGAGTATTCCGTGTCCACCAATCGCCCGCCTGCCCGCAACCGGTCACGCCGTCTGCTTCGTGCCGGCCTGACCCTGCCGCTGATCGTCCTTTCCCCTCTGGCCGTCGCCTCGGCCGAAGAAACGGACAGCGAAGACGTCACCCGCCTCGCCCCGCTCTCGGTTTCCGCTGCCCGCAGCCCGGTGCCGATCGAAACCGTCGGCAGCGCCGTTACCGTCATCACGGCCGACCAGATCGAGGCGTTGCAGATACGCCAGGTCGATGATGCCCTGCGCCTGGTACCGGGCCTCGCGGTCAGCCGCACCGGATCGGTCGGTGGCTTGTCGCAGATCCGCATCCGCGGTTCGGAAGGCAACCAGACGCTGGTGCGCATCGACGGCATCGAAGTCTCCGATCCCTCGGGCGGCTCGGACTTCGATTTCGGCCATCTGCTCGCCTACGAGATCGAGCGGATCGAGGTGCTGCGCGGACCACAGAGTGCGCTTTACGGGTCGGATGCCGTGGGTGGCGTCATCGACATCACGACGAAGCGCGGGGACGGCCCGCTCTCGGGCAGCCTGCGCACCGAGGCCGGCAGTTTCGACACCCGGGAGGCGGTTGGTACCGTTTCCTATGGCGACCGGAGCTTCGACGCCCTGGTCTCGGCCCAGAGCTTTCGCACCGACGGGATCTCATCCGCCGACGAAGGCGCCGGTAACCCGGAGAAGGACGGTTATCGCAACCGTTCGGCCTTTGCCAAATTTGGCTGGCGGCCGGCGGAGGATCTGGAGTTCGCGCTGGTTGGCAGGACCGTGCGGTATCGCACCGACACCGATGCCTATAACACCCTGCCACAGGATGATACCGACGACCTGACCACCGGCACTCAGACCTTCCTGCGTGGTGAGGCGCGCTACGCCCTGGCGGATGGCCGATGGCGGCACAAGATCGGCCTCGCCAGTACCGAACACGACCGCGACTACCGCGACGGCGACCGCATAACCAGCACCTATCTGGGCCGGAGGCTGAAGGCAGATTATCAGACCGATTATGGCTTCGAGACCGGCGCCATCCGCCACGACCTGAGCGCCGGTCTGGATCATGAGCGCGAAAACGCCCGAACCTGGAGCTCCTGGGCACCGGGCTCGATCGTCAAACACGACTACGAATCCACCGGATTCGCCGGCGAATACCGCCTCGGCCTGTACGACCAGCTCTTCCTGTCCGCCGCCGGCCGTTACGATCGGAACGGCCTGTTCGACGACCAGCACAGCTGGCGGGTGACCGCGGCTTGGCTGATCCCTGGAACCGACACGAAGCTCCGCACCTCCTACGGCACCGGCATCAAGAACCCGACCCTGTTCGAACTCTATGGTTATACAAATACTTATAGAGGGAATCCCGATCTCAAGCCTGAAGAGGCGACAGGCTGGGATGCCGGTATCGAACACAGCTTCCTCGACGGCAGGCTGGTGGTCGATCTGGGATGGTTCCGACAGGATATCGAAAACCTGATCCAGGGCAGCGGCAGCTCGTCGATCAATCTGCCCGGCACGTCACGCATCAACGGCGTGGAGGCCTCGATGACCATCCGCCCGCTTAGCTGGATGGATCTGCGGCTGACCTACACCTATACCGACGGCGAGGATTCCAAAGGCGAGGAGCTGGTTCGCCGCGCACCGCATATTGCCAGCGCCGATCTGACGACGCGTTTCCTCGACGACCGTGCCCGAGCGGGCATCGCGGTGATCTACAATGGAGAGCAAAAGGACTGGGCCTACGACACCAACTACGTGCCGCACCCGGTCACGCTGGATGAATATACCCTCGTCAATCTGACGGCGGCCTACGATCTTACCGACACCGTCGAAGTGTTCGGCCGGATCGACAATCTTTTTGACGAGGAATATCAAGAAGTTCTTGGATACGGCTCACGCGGACGTGCGGCATATGCCGGCCTGCGCATGCGGTTCTGAGCTTATGCAAAAACGGCGCCTCGCATTCTGCCTGGCCGGCCTGTTCCTGGCAGCACCGTCCCCGGCATCCGCCGGGGACGGGCCACAACGCATCGTGTCGATGAACCTCTGCGCCGACGAGCTGCTGCTGCGTCTCGCCCCGGCCGGACGGCTGGTCTCTGTCACATGGCTGGCCGCAGGGCCGGCAGCACTCGATCCGGCAGCGGCCGGCGGGCTGGTGCTCAATCACGGACGGGCAGAAGAGATTGCCCGGCTCGCCCCCGACCTCGTCGTTGCCGGCCGCTACACGACGCTGACCACCACCCAGATGTTGCAACGGGCCGGCATTCCGGTGCTGCTGCTCGACGAAGCAACCAGCCTCGCCGGCATCCGCTCCCAGGTCACCAGCCTCGCGGCGGCCGTGGGCAATCCGGCCGCAGGCCAGGCGATGCTGACGACCATGGATCGCATGCTTGCCGAGGCCGCCCATGATGCGGGCAATGATGATGCGAGGAATGGCCGGCAGCCGGGGGTGGTGGTATTGAGGCCCGGCGGTGGCGTCGCCGGAGCGGGAACCCTGCAGGACGAGATCCTGGCGGCAGCCGGTCTGCGCAACCTCGCCCCCGGCGCGCCCGTCGACGGTGACGGCCGGATCGGTCTGGAACGGCTGTTGCGCCTGAAACCCGATCTGCTGGTTCTTGATTCAGACGGCGATGCGCCGCCGGCACTGGCCCGCGAGGTCCTCGATCATCCGGCCTTCCGGGCCAGGGCGGCCGGCGTCACCATTGCAAGCCTGCCAGCCGCCCTCTGGGTCTGCCCGGGCCCTTGGGTTGCGGAGGCGGTGGCCCGGCTTTCAGCCGCCCGTCGTTCCGTTCTGAACCGCCCCCAAGGATCACAGCCATGAGCCTGACCGCAGGGCGGCTTTCGGCGGCGCTCGTCGTACTTACCATCATCCTTTCGGCGGCCTCCGTAGCGGCAGGGCCGGACGGGCTCGATCTCGGCCGGGCCGTCGCAGATCTCGTCCACGGCCACGACACGCTGGACGCCCTGATCCTGGTCCAGCTGCGCCTGCCCCGTGCGATCCTCGCCATCGTACTGGGGGCCGGGCTTGCCATGTCCGGGGCTGCGCTGCAGGGGTTGCTGCGCAACCCGCTGGCCGACCCCGGAGTGGTTGGGGTTTCGGCTTCGGCCGGGCTCGGCGCAGTGGCGGCCTTCTACAGTGGTGCGGCTGCTGCCTGGTCGCTGGCGCTCCCTCTCGGCGGCATCGCCGGGGCTCTCGCCGCCACACTGATTCTGGCCGTCATCGCTGCGCGGGGGGCCGGCACCACTGCACTCATCCTCACCGGTGTCGCCATCGGCAGCTTTGCCGCAGCACTGACCGCCCTCGCCCTCAACCTCGCCCCATCACCCTATGCCGCGCTTGAAATCGTCTTTTGGTTGATGGGATCGCTCAGTGATCGCAGTATGAATCATGTCTGGCTGGCAGTGCCACCGGTGGCAGTCGGTCTGGTGATTCTTGCCCGGCTGGGACGGGCGCTCGATGCCATGACGCTGGGCGAGGATACCGCCGCAAGCCTCGGTTTCGACGTAACCCGCACCCGGCTGGCCGCCATTCTCGGCACGGCGCTTGCCGTCGGGCCGGGTGTTGCGGTGGCAGGAGCGGTGGGCTTCGTCGGCCTGATCGTGCCGCATCTGCTGCGACCACTGGTCGGCCATCGCCCCGGCGCCCTGCTGCTGGCCGCAGCTCCGGCAGGCGCCGCCTTCACTCTCGCAGCCGACATCGCAGTCCGCCTGCTGCCGACGCGTCCCGAACTCAAGCTGGGGGTGATGATGGCGCTGATCGGCGCGCCCTTTCTTGCGTCCCTGATCCTGAAGACCGCGCGAAAGGATGGCTGAGCCCATGGATATCGCCAGCCTTGAGGCACGACATCTGACTGTTGCGGGCCAGGATCGTCCCCGGCTCGACGATCTGTCCCTGTCCCTCGGGCCGGGACAGCTGGTGGGGTTGATCGGCCCCAACGGCGCGGGCAAGACCACGCTGCTGCGCCTGCTCGCCGGCCTTCGACCGCCGCAGAACGGCGACGTGTCGGTCGGCGGGCAATCGCTGCATCTTTTATCCGCAGCCGCGCGGGCGCGGCAGATTTCCTACCTGGCCCAGGGCGCCGATGTGCATTGGCCGCTTCCGGCGGATGCGGTGGTTGCACTGGGCCGCCTGCCCCATGGCGACGGACGCTCCGCCGCGGACCGCCATGCGGTTGCCCGGGCCATGGCGATCACGGGGACCAACGGTTTCATCGGGCGCCGGGTCGACCGGCTTTCGGGCGGTGAGCGGCTGAAGGTGCTGCTGGCCCGGGCTCTGGCGGTCGAGGCACCGATCCTGCTTGCGGATGAACCGGTCGCAGCCCTCGACCCGGCCCATCAGCTCGATGTGATGGGACTACTGAGGGGACTTGCGCATGAGGGCCGGCTGATCGTGGCGGTGCTCCATGATCTGGGCCTCGCCGCCCGGTTCTGCGACCGGCTGGTGCTGCTGGCCGAAGGACGCCTGATCGCTGACGGCCCTCCCGAAACCGTGCTCACCCCCGACAGGCTTGCCCGGGCCTATGGCATTCGTGCGCTGCACGGCCAGGCCGAAGGCCTTCTTCTGGTCGTCCCCTGGGCACGGACCCAGACATCAGAACATCCAAGGGAGGCTATGACATGTCGCTGACATCCACATCCGGATCCGAGGATGCCGGCGCCTTGATCGGCCGGCTTCTGGCCGATCCTGCCCAGGCCTGGAGTACGGGCAGCTTCGGGGCCATCGCCGAATTCATGCGCGACGCGGACGAGCCGCTCCTGGTCGACGCCTCGAACAGCCCCGCAAGGCGGCAGCTGGCCACCGCACGGGGGGCCATTGCCGTTGCCCGCCGGAACGATGTGCAGATCCTCGCCTACGAAACTCCCTCTGCCGACGGCATCGGCTGGTCATCGGCCATCGCCTTCTGCCTCCCGGATGCGGCCGCCGCCGGGCCGGCGCGAACCGTGGTCACCGAACTCGGCCCGGATGCAGATGCCGTACGCCCTGAGGATCGGGAGGGCATCCTGTTCGATCTGGGGCTTGGCATTCCCCATGCCGAGGCCTGTGTACGGGCCTCCACACCCGACGCACTGGCTGTCCTGCGTGCCCTGTCGGGGCAACCTCTGCTAAGCGAAGACCCGGGGCCAAGACGCGCCGTGGCAGGTACAGGCGCCCATCGGGTCTTCACGACCCGGCTGGCCAGAATCGAAGTCTTTCAGGCTGTTCCAAAAGCGGGGGAAACGTCTCCCGAAGGACCCCATACCCATCTTCTGCCCAGACTTCTGGCTTCGGGCCGGGCAGCCTCTGCCAATACGCCGATCCCGGACGGCATGGTTGCCGGGCTGACGCTGCACGCCTGCAACCCTTTGCGCGATGCCCTGGGGCGGCCTCGGGCCTTTGATGCAGCCGCCCATCAGGCCTTTCAGCAGCTGATGTCGCGCCACGGTGAACCGCGGGTGGTGGCCCTGCGCGAGCAGTTCCTGACTGCCCTGCATGACGGCATAGCACCCGTTGCGCTGGTCGATGACAATGGCGAGGATGCCCGGCATCTGCGCGCGGCACTCCGGGTTGCCCTGCGTCAGGCCCGGCAGACGGCAGCCGTTCCGCCGGCGGTTCTCGATGCCTGGAGCGATGCCATTGACCCCGCTGCCCGTGGGCGAAGCCCGGAGGCAACCTGCGGGTAAGCGCTCAGTCGCCGGCTGCCGCCTCGGCGGCACGGCGGCGTTCGCGTTCGATCCGGCGCCACTTGGCGACATTCGCGTTGTGCTCGGCGAGCGTGCGTGCAAAGACATGGCCGCCGGTACCATCGGCCACGAAATAGAGTGCATCCGTCTCGGCCGGCTGCGCCACGGCCATCAGTGCAGCCCGGCCCGGCAATGCGATCGGCGTCTTCGGCAGGCCGTCGATCTCATAGGTGTTCCAGTCATGGGCATTGCCCAGATCCGATCGGGTGATGCCCCGGTCGATCCGGCCGGTGCCTTCACTGAGGCCGTAGATGACGGTTGGATCAGACTGCAGGCGCATGCCGCGCTTCAGGCGGTTCACGAATACCCCGGCCACCAGCGGCCGTTCCTCGGGAATGCCGGTCTCCCGCTCCACGATCGAAGCCAGGATCAGCATCTCCTCGGGTGAAGACAGCGGCAGATCCGCTTGCCGTGCCGTCCAGGCCTCGTCCAGCGCCTTGTCCATCGCTGCCTTCATCCGTCGGATCAAGGCGCCGCGATCGTCGCCACGGGTGTAGGTATAGGTCTCGGGCAGCAGTGCACCTTCCGCGAAGCCGTCCATCGGCGGCATGTCGCCGCTGAGCAGGTCATCGCCTGCCACCGCTTCCCAGGCGGCCCGAAGCGTGATGCCTTCGGGCAGGGTCAGGCGGTGCAGCACGACCCTGCCTTCGACCAGCATGTCGATGATGTCCGACGGGCTCTGCCCCGGCTCGACACGATATTCGCCGGCCTTGAGCCGGGTCTGCACATCCAGCAGCACCACTGCCGCCCGGAAGGCGGCCGGCTGGTCGATCGCACCGGCATCGGCAAGCGCGCGGGTGATTCCGGCGACGCCGGTACCCCGCTGTAGAAGCACGGTCCGGGGCTCGGTAAGCGGTCCGGGTGTCTCCAGCCAGACGGAGCCCCACCACAACAACGCCCCCGCCCCCGCGACGATCAGGGTCATCAGGGAGACGAGGGCGATGAGGAGATGCTTCAGGAAGCGCACGGCAGATCCCGCAGACCCCGGATCATACTGCCGGTATCACTCGGTGCGGCTCATTCAGGCCGGCCGAAGATCACCGAGGCGTTGGTGCCACCGAAGCCGAACGAGTTGGAGAGGGCATAGCGCACCTCGCGCTCCTTGGGCTGATGAGGCACCAGATCGATGTCGCAGCCCTCGTCCGGATCGTCCAGATTGAGGGTCGGCGGAACGACGCCGTCGCGGATCGAGAGGATCGAGAAGATCGCCTCGACGGCGCCGGCAGCACCCAGCAGATGACCGATCGACGACTTGGTCGACGACATCGACAGCTTGTAGGCCGCCTCGCCGAACAGCCGCTTCACCGCGGTCAGCTCGATCACGTCACCGCGCGGCGTCGAGGTGCCATGGGCGTTGACGTAATCGATCTGGTCGGGGTTGAGGCCTGCCCGCTTCATCGCCGCCTGCATGGCGCGGAAGCCACCATTGCCGTCTTCCGACGGCGCGGTGATGTGATAGGCGTCGCCCGACATGCCGTAGCCGACGACCTCGGCATAGATCTTCGCACCACGAGCCTTGGCGTGCTCAAGCTCTTCGAGCACGACGACGCCCGCACCCTCGCCCATCACGAAGCCGTCACGACCCTTGTCCCACGGGCGAGAGGCCCGCTCGGGGGTGTCGTTATAGCCGGAGGACAGGGCTTTGGCTGCCGCGAAACCGGCAATGCCCATGCGGCAGACCGCGGCTTCAGAACCGCCGGCCACCATCACATCGGCATCGCCCCACATGATCAGCCGCGCGGCATCGCCGATGGCATGCGCACCGGTGGAGCAGGCGGTAACGACCGCGTGGTTCGGGCCGCGGAAACCGTATTTGATCGAGACCTGGCCCGAGGCCAGATTGATCAGCGCGGCCGGGATGAAGAACGGAGACACGCGGCGCGGACCGCGCTGTTCCATGGTGACCGCGCCCTCGGCGATGGTCGGCAGACCGCCGATACCAGAGCCGATCATGACACCGGTGCGATCGAGTTCTTCCTCGGCCTCCGGAGCCCATCCCGCGTCGCGGATCGCCTCGTCGGCGGCCCCGAGCGCGTAGTGGATGAACTCGTCCATCTTCTTCACGTCCTTTGCGGGAACATAGTCCTCAGGACGGAAGGCATCCTCGCCGGCACCCTTGGGCACCATGGCGGCGATGCGGACGGAAAGGTCGGACACATCGAAGGTGTCGATGTGACGGATTCCGGACTTGCTGGCGAGCAGACGCTCCCAGCTCGCCTTCACCCCGACCGCGAGCGGAGTGACAAGACCCAGCCCGGTGACGACGACACGTCTCATCTCGGTCAGCGCGTCCTTTCTGCCTGAATTGGGTCGCGTGCCGGCAGCGCGAAACCTGCCGGAACGGCAGAAGCGGGCGTTGCAGCCAATCCCGTTCCGGACCGGCCGACCACGCCCGTTTCATAGCGGATCTCCGCGGCCCGTTCAGGGCGGCGCGGCAGAACCGGCTGCGGGGACGCCTGATCGGCATCGCCGCACCGGCTCCGGAGGATCAGCTCACCCGCATGGAAGCGGGCGCGGCCGCACCGGCCCGATGGCCGGCACGTCGCCCGGAGACCGGTCCGATCAGGACTGGTTCTCCTGGATGAACTTGATGGCGTCCTGAACGGTCAGGATCTTCTCCGCGGCGTCGTCAGGGATCTCGATCCCGAACTCTTCCTCGAAGGCCATCACGAGTTCGACGGTATCGAGGCTGTCGGCACCGAGGTCGTCGATGAAGCTGGCCGTCTCGGTGACCTTCTCTTCGTCGACACCGAGATGTTCGACCACGATCTTCTTCACGCGCTCAGCAATGTCGCTCATCAGTCGTCGTCCCTCAAGCTCACTGGCAAGTGGCGTTCGTTCGGGCGTAGCGCCGTACTGCCGTTTGTCTCGTGCCTGGCAGCCCCGCCGAAATCGAACAGGGCTGTAGCACACTTTCCGCACCTTGGCCAGCCGCGGCGGACATGCCGCGGAAACGAAGGATGCGGGGCTGGTCCGGTTCGCGTCCCCGGCCCGGCGGTCAGATCATGACCATGCCGCCGTTGACGTGGAGCGTCTGACCGGTCACGTAAGCCGCCTCGGCGCTCGCCAGATAGACGATAGCCGCGGCGACGTCTTCCGGCGAGCCGAGACGGCCCACCGGCACCTTATCGAGCAGACCGGTCTTCTGCTCGTCAGTCAGCACGTCGGTCATCGGCGTCGCGATGTAACCGGGTGCAACACAATTGGCAGTAATCCCGCGCGAAGCCACTTCGTGCGCGATCGCCTTGATCATGGCGGTCAGCCCGCCTTTCGAGGCGGCATAGTTCGCCTGCCCCGGATTGCCCATATGCCCCACGACCGAGGTGACGGCAATGATGCGGCCGTAGCGGCGCTTCATCATGCCCTTCATTGCTGCGCGGGCCAGGCGGAAGCCGGCCTTCAGATTGACGTCGATCACCTGATCGAAATCGGCGTCCTTCATCCGCATCAGCAGCGTGTCGCGGGTGAGACCGGCATTGCTGACCAGAATGTCGAGCCCGCCCATGGCGGCTTCGGCATCCTTCACCAGCTGTTCGGCCGCACCATCCGCCGCCAGATCGGCAGTCAGGACATGGACCCGCGAGCCAAGCTTGGTGGCAAGACCTTCCAGCGCGTCCGCGCGGCGGCCGTGCAGCGCAACCACGGCGCCCTGAGCATGGAGAGCGCGGGCGATAGCGGCGCCGATGCCGCCGGTGGCCCCGGTCACGAGCGCGGTGCGCTGCGTCAGATCGAACATGGATGATCCATCACTGTGGTGGACGGGAAAGATCGCAGACGGGCGTGAGACCGCCCTCAGAGAGACTTCAGGAACGCCTCGATCTCGGCCGGAGTTCCAACCGACTGGGCCGAAAGCGAGCGGTCGATGCGCTTGGTGAGACCGGACAGAACCTTACCGGCCCCCAGCTCCACCGTTTCCTCGACGCCCGCCTCTTTCATCGCCAGCACGCTTTCGCGCCAGCGAACCATGCCGGTCACCTGGTCGACCAGCAGGCCGCGAATACGATCGGGGTCGGAGACCGGCGCGGCAAGGACATTGGCAATCAACGGCAGACGCGGCGCGTCGATCTCAACCTGCGCCAGGGCATCGGCCATCCGGTCGGCGGCCGGCTGCATCAACGGGCAATGGAAGGGCGCGCTCACTTCCAGGGGAATGGCGCGCTTGCCGCGGGCTTTGGCGATATCGACCGCACGGTCGATTGCCGTCTTGTGGCCCGACAGAACCACCTGGCCCGGCGCATTGTCGTTGGCAGCGACGCAGACCTCGCCGGAGCCGGCCGCCTCATCGGCGATGGCCCGTGCCTCGTCGGGGTCGACGCCCATCAATGCCAGCATCGCGCCCTGCCCGACCGGTACAGCCATCTGCATGGCCTGGCCGCGGATCTTGAGCAGCCGCGCCGTGTCACCGATGTCCAGCGCTCCGGCAGCGCAAAGCGCCGAATACTCGCCCAGCGAATGGCCTGCCACGAAAGCGGCCTTCTGGGCAAGATCGACACCCCCTTCCCGCTCCAGGACGCGCACCACGGCCATGGAACAGGCCATGATTGCCGGCTGGGCATTCTCGGTCAGGATCAGCTGTTCGGCGGGGCCTTCGAACATCAGGCGGGTCAGCGGCTGCTTCAGCGCCTCGTCCACCTCTTCGAAGACCTCACGGGCCGCGGCGAAGGCCGCTGCAAGATCCTGTCCCATGCCCACCTTCTGCGAGCCCTGTCCGGGAAAGACGAACGCACGTGCCATGGAGCCTCGCTTCAGTCTTGGCTGTCGACCCGATCACCGGACCGCAGCCCGCAGGCCCGGCCGGTCGTCGCCAAGTCATGACCGCGACCGCGACCGATTGTCAAGAACCGCATCGCCCCGCCGCACCGGATATGACCGCCGTGACCGGCACGATCAGCAGTTTCTGGAGCATCGGGGTGCGGAACGTCGGACGCCGGGTCGGCACCAGTTTAGCCGAGGCCGCAGAAGATGCGAGAGGCGAAATCAACCTTTGGTACGCATTTCGTCGAAAATTTATGATCGCCGAGCGAGTATGACATGTGCCGGCGCCGGGCCGGCCGGCAACCACCGATGATGCGGGCCACCGACGGCGATTTGCCTTGCGCACGGAAGGGCATGACGTATAGTGCGCAGCCTCCGCACCGGGTCGGTTGATCCGGTGGCGGGGATGTCGTGCGTGTACATCGTCGAGGCACGATGTATGTGCGCAACGCCACTCCTTGCCGGCATCGTGTGATGTCGGCTGAGCCCGTCCCGCCCGGACGGTCCGGTATCGCCAGACTGGCGACCACCGGAGACCGGGGCGTCGGGCAGGAAAAAGCCGTAAGGAGTCCATTTATATGCCCTTCTACGAGACGACGATCATCGTCCGTCAGGACGCCTCGACCCAGCAGGTCGAGAAGCTGGGCGAGGATATCAAGACCATCCTCGAAAACGCCCAGGGCCGCGTGATCAAGCAGGAGAACTGGGGTCTTCGCCAGCTCGCCTACCGGGTCAAGAAGTACCGTAAGGCCCATTATCTGCACCTGAACATCGAGGCCTCGGCCGAGGCGCTGGTTCAGATCGAGTACATGCTCCGCTACCAGGAAGATGTGCTGCGCTATCTGACCGTGCGCGTCGACGAAGTCTCCGAGGAGCCCTCGGTGATGATGCAGAGCCGTGGCCGCGGTGAGCGTGGCGAACGCGGTGAGCGCGGCGAGCGCCGTGGCGGCGACCGCTTCGAGCGTGGCGACCGTGGTGATCGCGGCGATCGCGGCGACCGCTTCGAGCGTCGCGAGCGCGCCGACCGCTGATCCCGTATCAGAAATCGCGAGGATAGATCGTCATGGCTTCCAACAAGTCGCAGAGCGCCGTCACGATTCCGGCAGCGCAGGGCCAGCGTCGCCCGTTCTTCCGCCGGAAGAAGACCTGCCCGTTCTCCGGTGCCAATGCTCCGGTGATCGACTACAAGGACGTGAAGCTGCTCAGCCGCTACATCTCGGAGCGGGGCAAGATCGTGCCGAGCCGGATCACGGCCGTGTCCGCGAAGAAGCAGCGTGAGCTCGCCCGCGCCATCAAGCGCGCGCGCATTCTCGCCCTCCTGCCCTTCGTGGTGCAGTAACCCATCAGCCCTTCAGACGCCGTCGGCTTAAGACGGTGATCGACAGGATCCGATGGGCCGACCGGCTGATCTGATCCGGATGGTCCCGGAAACACGACCTTCGACCCGGTACCGGTAACGGTGCCCCGGCTTCGGAGGCGGGCAGCGGAACAGGACGCCTATGCGGTTGTCGCGCGATATCTCCATCACCCTGGCGGCGGGTGCCCTTTCGGGCGTCGGCAGCCTGCTGGTCGTGACGGGGGTGCTGGGCGTGATCGCAGCCTATCTGGCGCCCGCACCGCTCTTCGCCGCCGCCTTCCGCTACGGGCTGCCCGGCGGGGTGATTTCGGCTGTGGCCGGCACCATCGCAGGCGCCGCCACCGCAGCGGCTCTGGCCGGGCCCGAGCAGGTTCTCTACGGCCTGGGCTTTGCGGTGGTCACCGCGCTGCCCGTGCTTGTCATCGCCCGTTTCGCCCTGCTTTCCCGCCCCGATGGTGCGGGGGGAACCGAATGGTACCCGGCAGGACGGCTGATGACGGTGGCCATCGCGCTTGCCGGCGCGCTGGTTGCCGGGGGATGGCTGTTCGCAGCCGGTGCCGAGGGTGGTCTGCGCGGCGAGGTCGCGCGGACGCTGGAACCGCTGATCGAACTGATGGCGGCAGATGCCGCCACGGCGAATGCCGCGGTTCTGGCCGAAAGTCTGGCGGGGCGTTTCGTCGCCTTCGCCGCGTGTTTCTGGGTGGTGCAGATGGTCCTTTCCGGCATGCTCGGCCGCTTCGCCGCGGACCGGCTGCTCGGGGGATCGATGCGGCCCGTGCCGCCGCTTGCCTCCTTCGATCCGCCCGAGGCGGTTCGCTGGGTGCTGGTCGCCGGAGTCGCACTGACCATCGCCACCGGCGGCGACGGTGATTTCGGCCTCTTTGCCGGAGTTGCCGCGGTGCTGGCCGCGATGCCCTATCTGGTCCTCGGTCTGGGTGTGGCACACGGGCTTGCCCGCGGTGTCCGCGGCGGCGGGCTTATCCTCGCTGCGGTCTATCTGCTGGCACTGATGCTGTACTGGCCGATCCTGTTGATCCTTGTCTTGGGCTTCGTCGAACGTTGGGCCGGGCTGCGCCGTCGCTCCGGTGCCGCCTGACACAGCCTTAGGAGTACATCCGATGGAAGTGATCCTGCTTGAGCGCATCCAGAACCTGGGCCAGATCGGCGACCGCGTGAAGGTCCGCCCGGGTTATGCGCGCAACTTCCTCCTGCCGCAGCGCAAGGCCATGCGCGCGACCAAGGAGAATCTCAGCTACTTCGAGACCCAGCGTAAGGCTCTTGTGGCGCTGAACGATCAGCGCCGCAGCGAAGCCGAGGTGCTGGCCGAGAAGCTGACCGGCCAGGTTCTGCCGGTCGTCCGTCAGGCGGCCGACAACGGCCAGCTCTACGGTTCGGTTACCGCCCGCGACGTCGCGATTGCGATGGAGCAGTTCGGGTTCGAGATCAACGGCCGTCAGGTTCAGCTGCGCGAGCCGATCAAGACCCTCGGCACGCAGACCGTCTCGATCTCGCTGCACCCCGACGTGGTGGTCGACGTGACCATCATCGTCGTCCGCAGCATGGACGACTTCCTGAACCAGCAGCGCCGCGCGGCCGAAGCCGACGAGCAGCTCGACGACGCCTATGAGCTCGCCGAGGAAAGCGCTGCCTATCAGGGCGACGAGGTTGAGGAGGAGGAAGAGGTCTGATCCTCTTCCGCCCGTGCAGCCCGTCGGGCCTTCTCGGGCCGACACATGCAGCCGCATTCCGGGTCATCCGGAATGCGGCTGTTTTGTTCTGGCGGGCGATTTTTGGGAACGCCGACGGGGGCCTGCCGATTTCACGGTTGATCGGGCTTGCGTCAGCGCTGTTGCAGAAATTCAACAGCCATGTGCATCAAGTCCGTAGACATTTGACGGCGGCTTTTGAAGGGGCATAAGATTGGAACGTGTCTAAACAACGCCGGCCCGGACCGGCGAGCGACGTCGGACCATCCCCCGCGCGTCGGCTGACCCACAATACCCGGTCCATGCTCCTCCCGCATGGTTCCCGGCATTCACGCGCGTGGAGTTCACCCCGCATAACCCGGCGCCCTTCGCCACGGCCCGGTCACGGCTCCTGACGGAGGCGATTGACCGTGATATCCGGTTTGACCTTCCTCGGCGGGCTGATCCGCACGGGGACGCTGGTTGTCAATGACGAGAATGGACGCAGTCACCGCTTTGGCGACGGCTCCGCCCCACATGTCCGCATCCAGATCCACGACCCGGCCATGCTGCGACGCATGGCGGTCAACCCTTCGATGGCTCTGGGCGAAGGATATATGAACGGCCAGTTCGACATCATCGACGGTGATGTCCGGGCCCTGCTCGATCTGGGTGTCAAGAACTATGCCCGCCAGTCGGCGCATGCACATCACTGGCCGGTCTGGGCAACCAGGCTGATCAATTTCTTCTATCAGCACAACCCCCGGAACCGGGCCCGGCGGAATGTCGCCCATCATTACGATCTGTCCGAAGAGCTGTACCGGCTGTTCCTGGATGCCGACCGCCAGTACTCCTGCGCCTATTTTCAGACACCGGATGACGACCTCGAAACCGCGCAGCGCCAGAAGAAACGCCATCTGGCGGCGAAGCTGCTTCTGGAGCCTGGCCAGAGGGTGCTCGACATCGGTTGCGGCTGGGGCGGGCTCGGGCTCTACCTGTCGGGTCATGCCGATGTCGAGGTGGTCGGCGTGACACTGTCGGAAGAACAGCACAAGGTGGCCCGGGCCCGCGCGGAAGCATCAGGCCTCGCCCAGCGCGCCGATTTCCGGCTCACCGATTATCGCGACCTCTCCGAGCGTTTCGACCGGATCGTGTCGGTCGGCATGTTCGAGCATGTCGGCCTGAAGCACTACGATGAGTATTTCCGCAAGATCTATGACCTGCTGACCGATGATGGTGTCGCGGTGGTGCACACCATCGGCCGCACGGACGGCCCCGGCGTCACCAACTCCTGGATCCGGAAATACATCTTTCCCGGAGGTTATGTGCCGGCACTGTCCGAGATGATGCCCGCGATCGAACGCGCCGGGCTGGTGGTCACCGACGTCGAGATCCTGCGCCTGCACTACGCCGAAACCCTGAAGCGCTGGTATGAACGCTTCATCGAGCACCGCAAGGACGTGCTGGCGCTTTACGATGAACGGTTCTGCCGGATGTGGGAGTTCTATCTGGCCGGCTGCGAGGCATCATTCCGGCACTGGGGCCAGGTGGTGTTCCAGGTTCAGCTTGCCCGCCGTCAGGACGCCGTGCCACTCACCCGCGACTACATCACCGACACGGAACGCGAATGGGCCGCACGGGAAGGCCGGCGCGAGCTGCATGTCGCCTGCTGACATGACGGCGCGGCCCGGTTCTCAGAAGCCTTTCATCCCGGCGCCCGCCGGTGCATGATCGCGGCCGTGGGCGACCGGTGGCCGGGGCGAGCCGTCCCGGCCACCGGTCGCCCACGACCTGACCTGTTTCTGAACCGATCCCGAGGCCGATGACCGACACCGATTTCGACGCAGCCGGCCTGCCCGCCATCACCGCCGGCGCCTCCACGGCGCTTACGGCAGGGTCCGATGCGGCCGGCACCGGGCTGGCGGTTCGCAGCCGCCCCAACAATGCCGAAGTCGAACAGGCGCTGCTCGGCGCCCTGCTCATCAACAACGAAGCCACCCACCGGGTCAGCAGTTTCCTGCGCCCCGAGCATTTCCACGAGCCGGTTCACCAGCGGATCTACGGCCAGATCCTGCGCTTCATGGAGCGCGGTCAGATCGCCAATCCAGCGACGCTGAAACCGCTCTTCGACGCCGACCCTGCCCTCGCCAATGTCGGCGGCGCCACCTATCTGGCGCGGCTGGTGGGGTCCGCCATCTCGATCATCAATGTCGAGGACTATGCGCGGATCATCCACGACTTCGCGCTCCGCCGCGCGCTGATCGACATCGGCGAAGAGGTGGTGAACGAGGCCTATGACGGCCGCGCCGAGCGCCCGGCCATCGAGCAGATCGAACATGCCGAGCACCGGCTCTACACCCTTGCCGAACAGGGCGAGATCGAGGGCGGCTTCGTCTCCTTCGACCGCGCCCTCAGCACCGCCCTCGACCAGATCGAAGCGGCCTATAAGCGCGACGGCAATCTGGTGGGTGTCGCCACCGAACTGATCGACCTCGACAATCTGATGGGCGGATTGCAGCCCTCGGACCTGCTGATCCTGGCGGGGCGTCCATCAATGGGTAAGACGGCACTCGCCACCACCATCGCTTTCAACGCCGCGCGCGCCTACCGGACCGAACCCGAAGAGGCCGGCGGCAAGCCGAAGCAGGTCGACGGCGCGGTCGTGGGCTTTTTCTCGCTGGAAATGTCGGCCGAGCAGCTGGCTGCCCGCCTTCTGGCAGGTGCAGCCGGCGTGCCTTCAGATCGGCTGCGCCGCGGCACCATGTCGCCCGAGGATTTCGAGAAGGTGGTGATGGCGGCGCGGGAGCTGTCGCGCATCCCGCTGTTCATCGACGACACGCCGGCGATCACCGTCCCGGCGATGCGCGCCCGCGCCCGCCGGCTGAAGCGGCAGCACGGCCTGTCGATGATCGTGGTCGACTATCTGCAGCTGATGCGGGCGGTGCGTGCCACCGATAATCGCGTGCAGGAGGTCTCCGAGATCACCCAGGGCCTGAAGGCGGTCGCCAAGGAACTGAACGTGCCGGTGATCGCCCTCTCCCAGCTCTCCCGTGCGGTGGAGCAGCGTGAGGACAAGCGGCCGCAGCTGTCCGACCTGCGTGAAAGCGGCTCGATCGAGCAGGACGCCGACGTGGTGATGTTCGTGTTCCGCGAAGAATACTATCTGGCCCGCGCCGAGCCCAAGCAGCGCCCGGACGAGAAGCCAGACAAATTCGCCGAGCGCTATTCGCACTGGCAAAGCCGGTTCGAGATGTCACGCAGCGTCGCGGAAGTGATCGTGGCCAAGCAGCGCCACGGCCCGATCGGCACCGTGCGGCTGCATTTCGACCTGAACACCACCCGCTTCGGCAATCTGGATCGCGATCACGCGGCCCTGCTGGCCGCCAACGCCCCATCGAGCGAATGAGCACGCCGGCCACCACCCCTGCTTTTCCGGCAGCACCTGCGGCCCCGCCGCCGGCCTGGATCGAAATCGACCTCGCCGCGCTGGCCGGGAACCATGCGCGGCTCACCAGGCTGATGCGTGTGCACAACCCGGCCGCCGAGGTGGCGGGTGTGGTCAAGGCCAATGGCTACGGGTTGGGGGCAGATCTGGTGGGGCCCGCTCTTGCCAGGGCCGGCGCCCCGGCGCTGTTTGTCGCGCATCTGGCTGAGGGCGCAGCGCTCCGGCAGGCGCTGGCGGCGGATCCATACCAGCTCCAGCTCGCACGGCCTGTTTACGTCCTGAACGGCATCGCCGAAGGCGAAGCGGATGATTTCCTGGCCTTCGACCTCCGCCCGGTGCTGAACGGCCCGGATGATCTCGATCGCTGGACCCGTGCGGGGCGGACCCGGGGCAGGCCGCTCCCGGCAGCCCTGCATATCGACACCGGCATGAGCCGGCTGGGTTTCGACGAGGCCGGTTTCGCGGCCCTCGCCGCCGATCCCTCGCGCCTCGGCGGCGTCGATATCCGGATCACCATGAGCCATCTCGCCTGCGCCGATGATCCGGCCCATCCGCTGAATCGGCGCCAGCTCGACCGTTTCCTGGCCGTGGCTGCCGCTATCGGGCGGGGCCGGCTCAGCCTGGCCAATTCAAGCGGGCTGTTCCTTGGCCCAGACTTCCATTTCGATCTGGGCCGCCCGGGTGTCGCGCTTTACGGCATCAATCCGATACCGGGGCGCGCGAACCCGATGGCGCCGGTGGTCCATCTGAAGGCCCGGGTGCTGCAGGTGCGAACCATCGACAGCTTCGAGAGCGTCGGCTATGGTGCGGCAGCCCGCGCGCGGCCGGGCATGCGGGTCGCGACGCTTGCGATCGGCTATGCCGATGGCTGGCCCTGGTCGGCTGCAGGCAAGGGTGAGGTGATGATTGGCGGCCATCGGGCTCCGATCCTCGGCCGCGTGTCGATGGATCTGGTGACGGTCGATGTCAGCGCCCTGCCTCCATCGCTGATCCATGGCGGCGCCGTGGCGGAGCTGATCGGCAGTCATCGGGACATTGATGCGCTGGCAGAAGATGCCGGTACCATCGGCTACGAGATCCTGACCCGCCTGGGCCGCCGCTATGCCCGGCGGCTGGTGACGTCAGGCCAGACGCAGGTTTATCCGATTGGCGTGCCCACGCCGCAGACGGAGGTCGACCCCGCACCATGAACCCGCTTGCCGCTATCGGCCGGGCCCTGCTCTCCCTGTTCGAGACCGTAGGCCGCGTCGCGCTCTTCGTCCTCGTCGTGCTGCGCCACCTGGTGACCCCGCCGTTCTATTTCCGTGCCATGGGCCGGCAGGTGATGGAAATCGGCTATTACAGCCTGCCGGTGGTCGGGATGACCGCATTGTTCAGCGGCATGGTACTGGCGCTGCAAAGCTATACCGGCTTCGCCCGATTTTCGGCCGAAAGTGCCGTCGCAGGTGTGGTCGTACTGTCGATCACCCGCGAACTGGGGCCCGTTCTGGCCGGCCTTATGGTCGCCGGCCGGGTGGGTGCCGCGATCGCAGCCGAGATCGGCACCATGCGGGTGACGGAACAGGTGGACGCGCTGACCACGCTGCGCACCAATCCGTACAAATATCTGATCGTGCCGCGGGTTCTGGCGGCGACCCTGATGCTGCCGGTGCTGGTGCTGATCGCCGACATCATCGGCGTGATGGGCGGCTGGCTGGTCGGCGTGTACAAGCTGGGCTTCATCTCGACCACCTATCTGGTCAACACCTTCAACTTCGTCGAGCCGCTCGACGTCATCTCAGGCCTGGTGAAAGCGGCGGTATTCGGCTTCCTGATCGCAACCATGGGCTGCTATCACGGCTTCAACAGCCGAGGCGGTGCCCAGGGTGTGGGCAGCGCCACCACCAACGCGGTGGTATCGAGTTCGATCCTGCTGCTGATCTTCAACTACGTCATCACCGAGCTGTTCTTCGCCCGCTGAACCGCAGCCCCGTGCCCGAGGAGCCCCAGGCGACATGACCACCGCCACCCCGAAGATCGCGCTTGCCGGCGTGCACAAGGCGTTCGGCCGCAAGCAGGTGCTGCGCGGCGTGGATCTTTCGATCGATGCCGGATCGTCGCTGGTGGTGATCGGCGGCTCTGGTACCGGGAAATCGGTGCTGATCAAGTCGATCCTCGGCATCATTCATCCCGACAAGGGCTCGATCCGCATCGACGGCCGCGAGACCATGGGGCTGGGTGCCCGCGACCGCGAAGAGGTCATGGCCGGCATGGGCATGCTGTTCCAGGGCGGTGCGCTGTTCGACAGCCTGCCCGTCTGGCAGAACGTCGCCTTCGGCCTGATCCAGGGCAAGGGTATCGCCAGGCGCAAGGCGCGGGAGATTGCGATCGAGAAGCTGTCGCTGGTGGGCCTGGGTGCCGATGTCGCGGAACTGGCCCCGGCAGAACTGTCGGGCGGCATGCAGAAGCGCGTCGGCCTGGCCCGGGCGATCGCCACCGATCCCGACATTCTGTTCTTCGACGAACCGACCACCGGACTTGACCCGATCATGGCCGACGTGATCAACGATCTGATCCGCAATCAGGTGAAGCGCCTGGGCGCCACTGCCGTCACCATCACCCACGATATGGCGAGCGCCCGCAAGATCGCCGACCATGTGGCGATGATCTATCAGGGCCGGATCATCTGGCACGGCCCGGTGGAAGAGATCGACCACAGTGGCAACCCTTATGTCGACCAGTTCATCCACGGTCGCGCCGACGGGCCGATCCAGATGGAACTGCGCCGGCCCTGACGCGCGTCGGCGCGACGGATTCCGGGAACAGAGTCGATGGCCAAAGCCACCACGCATTTCGTCTGCCAGTCCTGCGGTGCCACCGCCGCGAAATGGGCCGGGCGCTGCGAAGCCTGCGGCGAATGGAACACCATGGTCGAAGAGGCCCTGCCCCAGCCGGTGGCGGGTGGCCGTGGCTCGGCCGTGGCATCGGCGCGGCGCGGCCTCTCCTTCGTCACCCTGGACGGGCCGGTCGAGGTGGTGCCCCGGCGGCGTTGCGGTATCGGTGAACTGGACCGGGTGCTCGGCGGCGGTCTGGTACCGGGAGCCGCGATCCTGATCAGCGGCGATCCCGGGATCGGGAAATCCACCCTGCTGATCCAGGCCCTGGCTGCCCTTGCCGGTAATGGCGTCGATGCCTACTACGTCTCGGGCGAAGAATCGGTCGATCAGGTGCGGCTCCGCGCCCATCGGCTGGGCCTCGACCGCTCGTCGGTGAAACTCGCCGCCGAAACCAATATTCGCGACATCGTCTCGACACTTGAGAAGATCCCGACAGACCGGCCGGCCGTGGCAGTGATCGACAGTATCCAGACCATGCGCCATGACGGGCTGGAAGGCGCACCTGGTACGGTGTCGCAGGTGCGCGCCTGCGGGCAGGAGCTGATCCAGCTCGCCAAGCGGCGCGGCATCGCGGTTGTCATCGTCGGTCATGTCACCAAGGAAGGCCAGATCGCCGGGCCCCGCCTGCTGGAGCACATGGTCGATACCGTGCTCCACTTCGAGGGCGAGCGCGGCCATGCCTATCGAATCCTGCGCGCCGTCAAAAACCGGTTCGGCGCCACCGACGAGATCGGCGTGTTCTCGATGACCGACCTCGGCCTGATGGAGGTGGAAAACCCCTCTGCCATCTTCCTGGGCGATCGCGACGAGAAGGTATCAGGCAGCGCCGTCTTCGCGGGGCTGGAAGGCACCCGGCCGGTCCTGGTCGAAATCCAGGCCCTGGTGGCCGCCTCGGCGCTCGGCACGCCGCGCCGCACCGTGGTCGGCTGGGATGGCGGACGTCTGGCCATGATCCTCGCCGTGCTCGACGCGCGGTGCGGCCTTTCGCTCGGGTCGAACGACGTTTACTTGAACGTCGCGGGCGGGTTGCGCATCCTTGAACCGGCCGCTGATCTCGCAGTTGCAGCAGCGCTGCTCTCGTCGCTCACCGACCGGGCCCTGCCCAAGGAAACGGTGGTGCTGGGCGAAGTGGGGCTGTCGGGCGAAGTGCGTGCGGTCTCGCAAATGGAGGCGCGGCTCAAGGAGGCCGCCAAACTGGGCTTCACCCGCGCCTTCGTTCCCAAGGCCGGCGCCAGCCGGCAGATGCCGGTCGAGATCAGGCCACTGAAACGCCTGGCTGAACTGGTCGAACTCTTCGTGGGGCCGAATGGCGAATACGCCCCCAAACCTGCCGGCGATCAGGCAGGCGACCGGGACGGCGCTGCCCGCCCCGGTCGGCGCGGCCAGCCGCGCGGAACGATCGATTGACGGATGCGGGCTCCTCTGCCTCCCCCGCTGCCCGCCCCTGTTGAAGGAAGACCCGGATGTCCCTGACGCTCGCCGACGTGGTTGTGCTCGCCATCGTCGCCCTTTCGACCCTGGTGGCATTGATCCGCGGCTTCGTGCGCGAGGTGCTGTCGATCGTCGCCTGGGTCGGCGCGGCACTGATCACGGCCTATCTCTTCGATCCGCTGCGCCCGCTTGCCGATGATTTCATCGCCAGCGAGACCGCCGGTGACATCGCCACCATCGCGGTGATCTTCCTGGTCTCGCTGCTGATCCTTTCGGTCATCACCCGTGCGATCGGCGATGTGGTCTCGGGCAGCCCCTTCACCTTCCTCGACCGCCTGCTCGGCGCCGGTTTCGGTGTCGCCCGCGGCCTGGCGGTGATGGCGGCCATCTATCTGGGCCTGCTCTGGGTCTGGGGCCCGAACGGCGAGCCCGAATGGGTACGCAAGTCGGAAACCCGTCCCGCGGTGGTCGAGGCGGCCCGGATCATTCAGGAACTGGTCCCCGAGCGCATGCGCAGCCAGTTCCTTGAGCGCGCCGACCAGGCGGCGGGCGCCGCGGCAGGGGCAGCCGGCGATGCGGTTCGGGGCACGCTGGGCAGTGCGATGCCGGGCATGCCGCGTGACACCGCGCCTGGAACGGCGCCCGCGCAGAACAACCCCTCGGGCAATGTTACCGGTGCAACCCCCTCCGGCGGTGAAATCGGTTACGGCGAAGGGCAGAGACATGATATGAACCGCCTGCTCGATGCGATCGAGCCCGCACCTGCGGGCGGCCAGGGCACGCAAGGCCAGGGCAACTGACGCATCCGGCTGACGGAGCGACCGCGAGCCCCAAGACGGTCGTCGAAATCGGTGCGAGGCGATGATCATCACCCATCCCTTCCGATCCGGGCCCGACGGCCGGGACCTGGTCCATGCAGATGAGGATCATCTGCGCGAGGAATGCGGCATCTTCGGCATTCACGGCCATCAGGAGGCTGCCCGTCACGTGGCCCTCGGCCTGCATGCCCTGCAACACCGCGGCCAGGAGGCCTGCGGCATCGTCAGTTACGACGGCGACCAGTTCCATCCCCACCGCGCAGTCGGCCTCGTCGGCGATGCCTTCGCCGACGAGCGGCTGATGGCGCAGATGGCCGGCAAAATGGGCATCGGCCATGTCCGCTACGCCACGACCGGCGGTGCGGGCCTGCGCAACATCCAGCCGCTTTATGCCGATTTCGCCTTCGGTGGCTTGGCGATTGCCCATAACGGCAATCTGACCAATGCGCTGACCCTGCGCAGCCAGCTGGTCCAGCGCGGCTGCATTTTCCAGTCCACCTCGGACAGCGAAGTGATCGTGCATCTGATCGCGATCAGCCTCTATACCGATGTGGTCGACAAGCTGATCGATGCCCTGCGCCAGGTTCACGGCGCCTATTCGATCGTGGCCCTGACCCGCGACAAGCTGATCGGCGTGCGCGACCCCTGGGGGGTGCGCCCGCTGGTCATCGGCAAGCTCGACGGCGCCATGATGCTGGCCTCCGAGACCTGCGCACTCGACATCATCGGTGCCGAATTCGTCCGCGACGTTGAGCCGGGCGAGATCGTGGTCATCGAGGAAAGCGGTCTGCGCTCGATCAAGCCCTTCCCGAAGACCGCCAGCCGGTTCTGCATCTTCGAGCACATCTATTTCGCCCGCCCGGACAGCGTGCTGGAAAATGTCAGCGTGTACGAAGCGCGCAAGCGCATCGGTCGCGAACTGGCGCAGGAAAGCATGGTCGAAGCAGATGTGGTCGTGCCGGTGCCGGACAGCGGCGTGCCGGCGGCACTCGGCTTCTCGGAGCAGAGCGGCATCCCATTCGACTACGGCATCATCCGCAACCACTACGTCGGCCGGACCTTCATCGAGCCGACCGATCAGATCCGGCATCTGGGCGTGAAGCTGAAGCACAACGCCAATGTGCCGATGATCAAGGGCCGGCGGGTCGTGCTGGTCGACGACAGCATCGTGCGCGGCACCACCTCGACCAAGATCGTGAACATGGTGCGCGAGGCCGGTGCGGCCGAAGTCCATATGCGCATCGCCTCGCCGCCCACCACCCACCCCTGCTTCTATGGCGTCGATACACCAAGCCGCGAGAAGCTGCTGGCAGCGCGCATGGACATCGAAGAGATGGCCCGGTTCATCAATGCCGACAGCCTGGCCTTCATCTCGATGGACGGGCTATACCGCGCAATGGGTGAAGAGGGCCGCAATCCGGTTCAGCCGCAGTATTGCGATGCCTGTTTCACCGGCGATTATGCGCTGCCCTTGACCGACGGACAGGTGGATGGCAGCGATGCCAAGTTCCGCCTGCGCAGCGATTTCGCCTGAGCAGGCAGCGCAGCTGCCGCCCCCACGAGCCTCCGGAGCGCCACCGATGACCGAAGACACCCAGCCCGCCGCCCTCGCCGATCGCCCGCTTGAGGGCAGGATCGCCCTGATCACCGGTGCGTCGCGCGGCCTGGGTGCAGCGGTCGCCGAACGCTATGCCATGGCCGGCGCCCATGTCATTCTTCTCGCCCGCACGGTCGGCGGCCTGGAAGAGACCGACGACCGTGTAAAGGCCGCAGGCGGCAGCGCCACGCTGGTGCCGCATGATCTGGCCGATCTCGACAAGCTCGACAGCCTGGGCCAGCAGATCTACGAGCGTTTCGGCCGGCTGGACATCCTGGTGGCCAATGCCGGGTTGCTCGGCAACATCTCGCCCATGTCGCAGCAGAAGCCGCGCGACTGGGATCGGGTGATGACGGTCAACGTCTCAGCCAATCAGCGGCTGATCCGCAATTGCGAGCCGCTGCTGAAGCTGTCGACGGCCGGCCGCGCGATCTTCGTCACCTCGCGCGCCGCCCGCCGGATCCGCGGCTACTGGGGCGCCTACGCCACCTCCAAGGCGGCGCTTGAGGCCATGGTGAAGACCTGGGCCATGGAGATCGAGAACAGCCGCATCCGCGCCAACCTGGTCGATCCCGGTGCCCTGCGTACCCGCATGCGTGCCACGGCCTATCCGGGCGAGGACAAGGATCTCCAGACCCCACCCGAGGCGATCGCCGAGTTGTTCGTGGATCTGGCCCTGCCCGGCCTGACCGCCAATGGCGAGATCTTCGTGGCCCAGACCGCGCCGCAGGCACCGGCCCATGGCCACGATCATCATGGCCATGATCATGGCCCCGGTTGCGGCTGCCATTGAACGTCAGCCCACACACAACCCGACGAATCTTCCGGGGCGCCTGACGGCGCCCCTTTTTCGTGGCCAACCGTCAGGCGCCGGGAAGTTCCTCGATGATCGCCCGCATCAGATCCTCCGTCAGGCGAAGCTGGGGCGGTTTTCCCTCCCGGTGATCCGCCCCCGATGTCAGGCCGCCATCATCCAGCACACCGTGCACCAGCGCCACGCCCACCATCAGCGCCAGTGCCAGACGCGCCTTCTCCCGTGCATGTCTGCCGCCGATCCGCTCGACCAGATGGTCCAGAACATCGGCCTCCAGCCGTTCGCGGATCAGCGGCATGGCCGCACGGCTGTTGATCGAACTCATCAGGATCCGGCTCACCCGCTCGCAGGCCGCAAGAACAGCTGCATCGATCTCGTGATCGGCAGCCTCGTGACCATGCTGTTCGGCCATCCCGGCCGCCAGCAGGCCTGGCCGACCGGCCATCACGGTCAGGCGGGTCAGCACCCGTGCCAGCCTCTCCCGCGGCACGTCGCGCAGCAGAACATCGAAGGCGGCATCCCCAAGGCATACCGCGAACAGACGTTCCTTCGAGCCGTAATAGCGGATAACCAGCGAAACGTTGACGTCTGCAGCCCGGGCAATCTCCCTCAGGCCGACGGCGTCATAGCTGTTCGCTGCGAAGGCGTGGCGCGCTGCATCGAGGATCGCCGCTTTGGTCGCCTCGCTGTTGCGGGGCCTGCTCTCTTTATCTGACATCACTTCTTCATCAAATCAACTTCAAGTTATGCAAACACCTGTTGACATGTCCTGGGATGGACATCTAAGGTTTCAGACGACGGGTGGTGCTGCCGTCGACCAACGGCAGGTGGCGCAATTCCGCAGAGCCGGCGGACATCCTCTCCCTCTCCGATGCCGGCGCATACCCCAGCGTTCAGGTACAGTCTTCGGACTGCGCTGATGAGGGTTTTTGCCGCCACGGCGCAGAATTTGGACGACAGGCAATGCCCGAACAGGACGTGCACGGCCGGACGCAGGCCGCGCAGGTGCGACCCACGCGACTGAACACGCGGGAACTTCTGGAACTCGCCGCCAGCCTGTTGTCGGCGGCCGAAGCGGGGGACACATCGGTTGGCGGGCGTCTTGGCTCCCTTCCGGAGGATCTGCTGCGGGTAATCGACGATCTGCCGCCCGAATCCGAGGATCGATCGTCGGCATTCCGGTTTCTCGACATTGAGCAGGCGCGAGAGACCGTCACGATCCTGATCCGACCCAATGATCGCGACCAGGGGTGGAGTTGACCGGCCTTCTGCCCACACGATATCGGCAGCCGCAGGCGGCGCCCCCGCCCTGCGACAATCGCGGCCTATATGTTATGTGAATCCGACGGGATCTGCGCGCGAAGACCATGATAATGGGTGCGTTCAACGCTCATCCCTGCCCCTCCACGGCGGTCGCCCGCATGAAATGCACGTGAGGGTGGCGCAATTACGCAGGCAGCTGCTACCAGAACAATATTATTGCACAGTATGGAGAGGATCACAGGCGCCGTCGAAGCCGGTCAGCCTCGTTCGATCAGCTCAGCGAAGCGCATGAGATCGACATTGCCGCCCGACAGGATCACTCCGACACGCTGACCGCTGATGTCGATGGCTCCGGAAAAGGCGCCGGCGGCGGCGAGGCAGCCGGTGGGCTCGACGATCAGCTTCATCCGGCCGGCAAAGAAGCGCATCGCCTCCACCAGGGCAGCGTCTTCCACGGTGATAATCCGGTCGACCAGGGCCTGGATCACCGGGAATGTCAGCTTACCGGGGGCGGCTGTCTGGGCGCCGTCGGCAATGGTCTGCGGGGTGGGGATGGTGACGATCTCGCCGGCGGCAAGGCTGCGGCGGACATCGTCTCCGGCTGCCGGCTCAACTCCGATCACCCGGCACCCGGGCTGCAGGGCAGCTGCCACGACCGCGGACCCCGAGATCAACCCGCCACCGCCCACACAGACGAACAGCAGGTCCAGCCCGCCCGCATCGGGCATCGCCGTCACATCCTGGATTAGTTCCAGCGCAGCGGTCCCCTGCCCGGCCATGACATCAGCATGGTCGAAGGGTGGGATCAGCACCAGGCCGCGGGTCTCGGCAATGTGGCGGCCGATCGCCTCGCGGTCCTGGGTATAGCGGTCATAGGCAACCACCTCGCCGCCATACCCCTCCGTCGCCTGACGCTTGATCAGCGGCGCATCCGACGGCATGACGATCACCGTCTCCAGCCCGAGCAGACGCCCTGCCAGCGCCACCGCCTGGGCATGGTTGCCCGATGAAAAGGCGACGACACCCCGCGGCGGTCGTGGCTGCGCTTTCAGCTTCGCCAGCGCGTTATAGGCGCCACGGAACTTGAAAGCGCCCATCCTCTGCAGGTTCTCGGGCTTGAAGAAAAGACGTGCGCCGGTCATCGCATCGGCGGTGGCAGAGGTCAGGACCGGCGTGCGGTGAGCCACGCCCTCCAGCCGCGCTGCCGCAGCCCGGACATCCTCGATACCGATGACGAGACCGGCCATGCCGTCACCTCTTCTTCTTGCGGTCGGCGAAGGGGTTCTCGCTGGTGCGCAGCACAACCCGCACCGGCACGCCGGGCAGGTCGAAGCTGTCGCGCAAGCCGTTCACCACATAGCGAACATAGCTGTCGGGCAGTTCCTTCGGCTGGCTCACGAAGATCGCGAAACCGGGCGGACGGGTCTTGATCTGCGTGATATAGCGCAGCCGCAGGCGCCGGCCATTGGCCATGGGCGGCGGGTAGTTCTCGGTCATGCGTTCCAGCCAGCGGTTCAGCCGGCCGGTCGACACCCGGCGGTTCCAGATCCGGTAGATGTCGAAACAGGCATCGATCAGCCGGTCGGTGTTGTGGCCGGCCAGGGCCGAGATCGTCACCACCGGCACGCCCTTGACCTGTGGCATCACATGGCTCATCCGCCGGCGCAGCTCGGTCATGAAGGCATCGGCGTCGGTGACCGTGTCCCATTTGTTGACGGCCACAACCAGCGCCCGGCCTTCATCGACGATCAGCCGGGCAATGGTCATGTCCTGCTTTTCAAGTCCACGCTCGGCATCGATCATCAGGACCACGACATGGGCGAAGCGGATCGCGCGCAGGGTCTCGTCGACCGACATCTTCTCGATCCGGTCGTCGATCCGCGCCTTTCGGCGCATGCCTGCGGTATCGATCAGCCGGATGCGGCGGCCGGCATGCAGCCAGTCGACCGCAATGGCATCGCGCGTGATACCTGCCTCCGGGCCGGTCAGCACCCGTTCCTCGCCCAGCAGATGGTTCATCAGAGTGGACTTGCCGGCATTCGGGCGGCCGACGATGGCGATCTGGAGCGCCTTCTGCCGGCCGATCTCGGCCATGGCCCGCTCTTCGGCAGCCGCCAGCGTCTCTTCGTCCGCATCCTCGTCGATATCGACATCCGAGCCGTCATCGTCGAAATCGTCGAGACCGACCTCACGGGGGCCATGCTCGGCCAGCTCCGCCGCCTCTGCGCCCTCGGCACCGGCACGGGCCGCGGCGCGACGACGCGCGGCTGCCGCCTCGGCTTCAGCCGCGGCGGCATCTTCCAGCGCCTCGGCATGGGCCGCGCCATGGGCCGAGAGCACGTCGTAGAGATCCGAGGTATGGTCGCCATGGGCTGCGGAGAGTGGCATCGGCTCCCCCAGACCCAGCCCCCAGGCCTCGGCCAGGCCCATATCTCCGGCCCGGCCTTCGCATTTGTTCACCACCACAACCACCGGGGTCTCCACCCGGCGCAGCAGATCGGCGAAATGCTCGTCGGCCGGAGTGATCCCCGCCCGGCCGTCGATCATGAAGAGCACCAGATCTGCGTCGTCGATCGCGGTCCGGGTCTGGGCCTGCATGCGAGCGTTCAGATCCGACGGATCCTCGATCTCTTCGAGACCTGCGGTATCGACGACATTGAAGCGCAGATTACCGAGCCGCGCTTCGCCCATCCGGCGGTCGCGGGTGACACCCGGCGTGTCGTCGACGATGGCAATGCGCCGCCCGACCAGACGATTGAACAGGGTCGACTTGCCGACATTCGGCCGGCCGACCAGCGCCACGGTCAGCATGGACGCGGACCTCCGGAATGGACATGAGGTGGTCGCGAAGCCGCTGCGATCATCAAGACCGCCGGCTCCGCAGGATGAAGCTGCCAAGCGGACGCGACCCCGCAGGCCCTGTGCCTGCGGGGTCGACGCCCTGCATCGGTTCATGCGCATCAATGACGATGCGCGAGGCCCACGTCAACGATAAGCGATCAGCGTCGCATCGTCGCGGAGCACATAGAGTTTGCCATCGGCCACGATGGGCGAGATGTTCACTGCCCCGCCGACATCGGTTTCGCCGGTCTTGCTGCCGTCGGTCGGATCCAGCGCCATCAGGCTGCCGGCGCTGGATGCCAGATACAGACGGCCGCCTGCCAGCACCGGCCCGGTCCAGCGGATCGGATCCTCACGATCCTCGGGATCCTCGAAGGCCGGCAGATCGACCACCCAACGCACCCGACCGTCGCTGCGGCGCATGGCTACAAGGCGGGTCGAGTCGACCACGACATAGATGGTGGTGTCTGCCACCCACGGGGTCTGGTTCACCTTGAACGGCTGCTCCCAGACCCGCAGGCCCGAGCGAACGTCGAAGGCCGCAATCCGGCCGCCGACGGTGCCCGCGAAGACCATGTCGCGATCGATCACCGGATCCGACAGAATGTCGGTCAGCGCGCTCAGCGAAGATCCGGCCGCGGCGAAGCCGGCCAGCGTCTCCGCCCAGCCGACGCGGCCGCTGTCACCGCGCAACGCCACCAGATCGCCGCTGGAATAGGCTGCGACCACGAGGTTGCCCAGAACACCCGGGGCGGCCCCGCCCAGGATCATCTGGGTCGCGGGCACGCCGCCATGACGCCACAGCTCGCGGCCGCTGTCGCCGGCGAGCGCGATCAGCTGATTGTCGAAGCTCTGCACGAAGACGCGCCCCTCACCCGCCGCCGGCGGTGCGCGGAAAGGGGTATGCATCGACGTCCGCCACAGCTCGACACCGTCGGCGGGGTTGAGCGCCACCACGTCGCCGAACCCGGTCGCGGCATAAATCCGCCCGTCGGCAATCGCGAGGCCACCGCCATAGGCGCCCTCCAGCAGATCGCTGTCGGGGGCGAGTTCCACTGACCAGACCCCGCGGCCGGTCGTGGCGTCCAGTGCGACGACATTAGAGTCGGCATCGAGAATATAGATCCGGCCATCGGCCATCACCGGCTGGGACATCAGGCGCTTTGCCCCGCCCGAACCCACGCCCGCATCGCCCCGCCAGGCCTCGACCGGGGTCTCGGGGCCGGCCAGCGCATGCATGGCGTGGTTGCCGTAGCCGCTGGTCTGCGGCCATTCGCCGTTCTGCCAGGCCGGCGGCACCGTGATCGCCTCGGATGCCACGGCCGGATCGATCCGGATGTCGGCCCTTTCCGGCATCACGGCAATCCGCTCGCCCGGCAGGGCCGGCTTATCGTCCGATCCCCACCAGCTGCCGCAGCCGGACAGCAGCATCGCGGTCAACACCGCAAGGCCCGCTGCGCGCACCGGCCGCGACGGGCGACGGACGGCAACCATCTGCCGTCCGGGGCGAAGACTGGTCATTTCGCAGGCTCCTGATCTGCGTCGGTCGATGCGGCATCGGCGGGAGCAGCCCCGGCGGCGGCCTCAGAAGCGATGGGCGCCCCCAGCACACGGGCATAAGAGGCAGCGCGCCCACGCAGATCCTGCGGCGCATCCGCGTCGTCAGCCAGGCGGGCGAAGATCTCGCCGGCACGCTGGGTGTCACCGGCCTTGAAGGCGGCGAGTGCCACCAGTTCTTCGGCGAGCGGCCGCCAGTTTTCCTCGCTGTCGATCAGGCCCGAGACCCGGGCGCGGATCTGATCGGGCGTCTCGGTGCGGATGGCGAGCGACGCAGCCTTCAGCGTGGCAGTGGCCTTGATTGCGGGATCCAGATCGCCGCGGGCGGCCACGGACTCGAAGCCGGCCTGGGCCCCGTCACGATCCCCGGCTGCGAGCTTCGCCTCTGCGGCCCGCATCAGAGCAAGGCCGGCATAGCCGCTTTCGGCATCGGCGGCGAGAGCCTGAAACGCCGCTGCGGCCTGATCCTGCTTGCCCGAGGCGGCCAGCGCCTCGGCCGCAGCATAGGCGGAAGCCTGTTCGTTGCGGCGGTTTTCTTCCCAGGCACGCCAGGCGACATCGGCAGCCACGCCCACCACCACCAGCACCGCGGCGCCGATGATCCAGGGTCCGAAGCGTTTCCACAGCTTCAGGGCCTTGTCGCGACGCAGATCCTCTTCGATCTCGCGGATGAACTGTTCCGACACGCCCCGGGAACCTCCTTCAGACGCCACAATTGTCCGGGCATACGGGCAACGCCACGTCCGCCCGGTGGACGGCGGTTACCATAGTCGTTCGGCATCTTCATGGCAAATCCCCCGAAGCCGCGGGGGTGCATCACCCCGGCAGGTCGCCGGGGGCCGGTGGCGCCTCGGGGACAAGATGCAGATCGTGCAGCGCCGCCCGCGCCCGCACCACCGATGCCGCCCCTTCGCGGATCGCCTGGGCACCCTGGTCGAACTCCATCCAGCGGATATGGCCGACCCGTGGGGCGAGCACCAGGTCGGGCGGATCGCCTGCCATGCGACTGCGTGCGATCCGATCCTGCATGATGCCGATCGAGTGCATCATGACCTCGCCGATGCCGATGCCACCGGCACGCGCCGCAACTGCGGCCGCGCGCCGGTCGGGATCGATGCTGCGCCCGGTGAGCCCCATCAGCCGCCCGCCGAGCCCCAGCAGACGACGGGCCCCGCGCCGGTCGGCGGTCGTCGCCGCAGCAGCGGTCTGGGCACTGCGGGCAAGGCCATGGGCATGGGCTGTCGGGTGGCCGCGACTGGCGGGGCCCGGCTCCGGGTCGACCGGCCGGGGCACGGCATCCGCGGCCTGGGGTGAGGCGACCCCGGGGGCAGGCATCGCCGCTGCATCGATTCTGAGCCGCCGCCTGTAGCCTGCGAGATCGCCATGAAGGGTCACCGCAATCACCGCCTCAGCCCCCAGATGCCGGCACAGCGACACCGGCACCGGGTTGACCAGGCCACCATCGACCAGCAGCCGCCCCCCCGCCCGCACCGGTGCGAAAATCCCCGGGATACTCATCGAGGCACGCAACGCATCGACCAGATCACCATCGGTCAGCCAGACCTCCTGGCCGCTGGCGAGATCGGTGGCGATGGCGCCGAACGCCACCGGAAGATCCTCGATCCGGGTTTCGCCGAAAGCCTCGCGCAGCATGGCGGTCAGCCGGTCGCCGCCGACCAGGCCGCCCGAGCCCATCCGGAAATCCCCCAGCCGGACAACCTTGAGCCGGGTGAGATCGCGCACCCAGGCCTCGAACTCACCGAGCCGGCCGGCGGCATGAAACGCACCGACCACCGCTCCGGCACTCGCGCCGGCGATGACCTGCGGCACCACCCGCTCGGCAACCAGTGCATTCAATACGCCGATATGAGCCCAACCGCGTGCCGAACCCGATCCCAGCGCCACACCCAGCACCGGCGGCCGTGGCGCCGGGGCCGGCCCTTCGCCGCGCCGCGCGGCGGCGGCGTCACGCCGGCGACGCCGCCGCTGCGGCCGCGCCGGTTCGACGGCCGGAACCGGATCCGGAGCCGGAGCGGGGTCACCGCCCTGCGGATGCTGCGTCGCGGCAGATGTTGCAATCCTGGTGTCGCTTCGGGTTGGCGCGGCGGGTCTCGTCATGTAATGCTCGTCCTTGATGTCAGGACCGGTCGCCCGGGCCGGCTGCGCGAGCGAAAGGA
Source organism: Tistrella mobilis (assembly GCF_041468085.1). Taxonomy (NCBI): domain Bacteria; kingdom Pseudomonadati; phylum Pseudomonadota; class Alphaproteobacteria; order Geminicoccales; family Geminicoccaceae; genus Tistrella; species Tistrella mobilis. The sequence goes on from NZ_CP121017.1 coordinate 2,518,652, forward strand.
AATGCCCATGCACAGGCTGTTCGTCGCTCTTCCTCTCCCGACCACGGTACGGGACCAACTCGCCGGCCTGCGTGGCGGCCTCGTCGGCGCCAGATGGACGGCGCCCGCCAATCTTCACCTCACATTACGCTTCATCGGCGAGGTCGAGGGGCCGTCGGTTGCCGATGCCATCGACGCGCTCGACATGATTGATGTCGTGCCGCTCACCCTGTCGCTCAAGGGGCTCGGTCTGTTCGGCCCCGCCCGGCGCCCCGGCATGCTGTGGGCCGGGGTCGAAGGCGGCGCGCCGCTTGCCGATCTGCAACGCCGCGTCGACGCCGCGATCGATGGCGCCGGCCTGCCGCGGGAACGTCGGCGCTTCACGCCACACGTCACGGTCGCCAGGCTGAAGCAATCACCCGATGATCGGCTCGATCGCTATCTGGCGGCCCATGCCGGTTTCACCAGTCCGGATTTCACCGTCGACACCATGCATCTATATGAAAGCCGCCTTGGCCACGACGGCCCGGTCTACACCAGCCTCGGTGCCTTCGGCAGCCTGCCAGCCACGACGTTCGGTGAGACATTGGCCTTTGGCGAGACATTCGACGAGGATGGCCTGAGCGAAGAGGCGGAACAGCCGGTGCTCGCGGCCGTCGACGGCGAGGTACTGCCGACCTTCGATGAGCGCGGCCGCGGCCGCACCAGTTGGGGCGGCCCACCCTCTCCCTGGCGAGATGCGGATATCTGGCCCAACGCAGGACGGCGGACACGCAGACGGTAACGTGTTGCGGAACGGTGACCGTCTTAACCACTTGGATACCATCCACCGGCTAGTCTTCGCCGAAGGCCGCTTTTCAGGCGACCTTCGGCAAACCTGCTCCCGGATCGAGACGAGATGGCGCAAGCTGTGGCAAACGGACCCACCGGCACCGATGGACGCACGGCCGATACGGCCACGGGCGGTGGCGTTGATGCGCGGCGGGTGATGCGCCAGCACCTGGCCGATCTGGATCGGCGGCTGGCTGAAAAGTCACGCCAGGGGCGGATGCAGATCCTGGCCTGGAATGCCTATGGCACCCGGCTGGAGCTGCTGATGGTTTCGACCAGCCATATTCACGAGGCGGTTGCCCGCGATCCCTTCCTGCTGGTGGGCCCGCGCAAATTCAGCTATGCCCGCATGCGCAGGGTCCTGCAACTCCTGGGGCTGAGGCCGATCGCGATCGAGCTGCCATTCACGCCGGGTACCGATCTGCCGGATACTGCGGTCGAAGCTGCCGTCCGGCGCTATGGCTGCACCGAAATCCAATATCGCGGCATCGCCGGCTTCGAGATCCGCGGCCTGTCGAAGCTGGATCCCCTGCAGGCGGCTCAGGCCGCCGCGGCCCTCTGGGGCCGGGTGGTCCGGGCCCGGCAGCTGCTGACCCGCTCAGGCCTGGAGATCGACCTCGCCAGCCTGCAGAGCGGTGATACGCTGCTGCTGTGGAGCCGCCAGCAGGGTCACAAGCCGGACATCACCCTCTTTGCCCTGATGATGCTGGTGCTGGCCGACGCCACGCTGGAACGCATGGCCGAAGCCGAGGCGAAGGTAGAGGGCGACAAGGCGGAGAAGACCGCAGACGCGCCCCGGGCCGAGCGCGAGCCCGGCACGGAGGAAGGAGAAGCGGAACAGCTCGGCAGCGGGCTTGCCGCCGCCTTCCATGTCGGCAGCCAGCTGGAAGTGTTTCCGCCCGAGAACGACCGCCCCGGCACCCAGCCGGTGGTGATGGGGGAAGCCGTGCGTCAGCTGCGCCAGATGCTGGCGGTTGCGACCGACGACCAGCTGCTGATCGGCGACTTCCAGGCACCGCTGGTCGAGGGGCCGGTGCGCCAGGGCAAGATCTACCGCATGGTCGATACGCCCCGTTTCATCACCCACGCGCAGAGCCTGCTCGACCGGATCGAGGGCGAACGCATGGGCGGAGCCGCCCTCAACCGTCTGGTGACCTACCTTACCGGCGACCGGCTGATCGAAGGCGTCTTCACCATCAAGCGCTACGAGATCGACCGCCCCGACGGCCGGAACTGCGGCTTCTTCAATGCCAAATGCACCCTGCACCGGCTGAACGCCGCCCCGGTCTTCCTGGGCCTGCAGAACGAGCGCATCCGCCGGGCGCCGGGCCGTACCACCACCTATGACAGCCCCCAGCCCCAGCCGCAGATGCTGTGGCCGGACGATCCGGTGACCGAGGCAGACACCCCTGCCTGAGGTCAGTCCGGAACCAGCACCAGAGAGCCCGTCACGTTGCGCGCTTCCAGGCGCGCATGGGCGTCGCCCGCGCGTGAAAGCGGCAGGACACCGGCGACGGTGGGCGAGAGCAGCCCCTCGACCAGAGCGGTGAACAGTGCCGATGTCGCCTCGCGCAGCCGCTCGCGATCGCCGATATAGGCAAAGACGCCAGGCCGATCGAGACCGAGCGCCCGCATCGGCCCCAGAATACCCACATCGATCGGCGGGATCGGCCCCGCCACCTGGCCGAAGCTGACGATCCGGCCGAAGGGCCGCACCAATGCGGCCAGTTTCGCGAAATCCGGCCCGCCAAGCCCGTCGAAAACGACATGGACACCAGCTCCACCGGTCAGCTCGGCAGCGGCGCGACCGGCATCGGCAAGGGCGGCAGCCCCTGTACCCACCACCACGCGTTCGGCGCCGGCTTCCTGAACCGCTTCGGCCTTGACGCGGGTCGCCACACCGGCGATGACCCGCGCGCCCATGGCGGCGGCCCAGCGCACCAGGATCAGCCCTACTCCGCCGCCGGCGCCCCGCACCAGCACGACGCGCCCGTCGAGCCTGAGGCCCAGGCCATAGATCATCATGTGCACGGCAATGCCGGGAAAGAGCGCAGCCGCCCCCACCTCCCAGGGAATCATATGGGGGAAACGCACGACCCGCCCCACCGGCAGCACCCGATGCGTGGCATAGGCGCCGAGCGGCGGCCCGGCATGTGCGATGCGATCGCCCGGTGCGAAGCGGTCGACACCAGGCCCGATCGCCAGCACCTCGCCCACCGAGGCGAGGCCCGGTATATCGACCCCGCCGCCTTCCAGTGGCAGCGTGCCGTCTCGGTAGTAGAGATCCAGATGATTGACGCCGATCGCCCGCGTCGCCATCAGCACCTCTCCCGGTCCCGGCCGCTTCAGCGGCACGGTCGCCGGCGCCAGCACATCGGGGCCGCCCGGATGGGTGACATGCATCACCGTCGCCCGATCAGGCAGATGGGTGGCCGGGCTACCGGGGGAAAGCGGGGTCGGCGGGGTCGTCATCGGATGCGCACCTTCAGGGACGGGCGTCTGTCACGGAACCGCCCCATAGCACGCCCGCCACGCCGCCGCGTCAAGCCTGTGTCGTGCGTCACATCTGTCGGGCAAGTCGCCCGGGCGTTACGCCGAAGCGGCGACGAAAGGCCGTGGTGAAATTGGCGACATCGCCATATCCGGCATGAAAGGCGGCTTCGGCGATGCTGCGGCGGCCGGCGGCAATGTCTGCATGGGCATGGTCCAGCCGACGGCCACGCAGCCAGCCGGCGATCGACGTGCCATAGGCGGCACGGAACAGGCGCTGCATCGTGCTGACACTCACACCGCAGTCCGCCGCGACCTGAGCGAGGGTCGGGGCACTGCCGTCGCGTTCAGAGGCGATGCACAACATCTCCAGCCGCTCGCGCAGCCGGGCGGCACGTTGAAGATCGGCAGGCTTCAACCCCCGCCCGCCTGTTGCTGCGTCTCCCCCGGCCACTGCCGCCAGAATGCCGGCCGCCGTCTCGATGGTATGAGCCTCGGCAACCAGACGCGCCACCGGCGCGGTCAGCGGTTCGGGGGCGATCAGGGCGGCGGCAAGCGCCGCCAGCCGCGGTGAGGGTTGCCATGATACCGATGCGAGATGCCGACCGCAGAACCGGCCTGCTGCCGTACCGGGCTCGACGCCGGCCGCTTCCAGCCAGGGCTGCTCCAGGCGGATGGTCACCTTGCGGACATGGGCACCGGTGTGGAAGTGGCGGCGCAGCAGGTCGGGCTCCGCCAGGGCCACGGCGAAGGCCGCAGGCGCGTCGGGGGTGGCGACGCAGATATGGGGACGGCCGCCGAAACTCGCTTCGACCAGACCATCGAGCACGATCACCGCCGTCAGGGACGGCACGATCAGACGGTCATGGACGCGGTCATCCCGCTCAACGCCGTCGGTCGTGTGGACCATCAACCCCGGACGCGGATGGGCGACGGTCAGGCCGCCATCGGCCAAAGCTGCGGGCTCCACCCCCTCCCCCGGCGACATGACAGCACCTCCTGCAAATGCGCGATTGCGACTTATTCTCATATTTGGGCTTTGATATTGCAAGCCCGCCGCACGGGAGCATCGCCCGTGACACGGCTGCACAAGATTTCGCCGCGGCCGCACAAGCCGGCAGCATGGCGCATACCGGCGCAAGATCGTAATTGAAACTCATTCGCAATTGCGGCAAAGCAGCCCCATCCGCCGGAGACCTGTGACCCATGCGCCAGCCCTGCCCGTTCCTCGTTTTGCCTCTGCTCGCCACCGTCGCCACGGGGGCATTGATGGTCAGTCAGGCCCGCGCCGAGGATGCGCAAAGCCTGCCGTCGCTGGAGGTCGAGGACGAGCGGAGCTTCCCGTCCGATCCCGGCCGGACCGAGGGCAGCACCGGCTATGGTTCCGATCGTGTCGCTGTGGGCGGCAAGCAGGTGCGCGATATCCGCGAGGTACCCCGCTCGGTCAGTGTTGCGACCCGCGCGCGGATGGACGACCAGAACATGACCCAGCTCGAAGACGTCGCACGGCGCACCCCCGGCTTCATGGCCCTGACCAACGATCCCGGCCGGTCGAGCATCTTCGTGCGTGGCTACGAGATCGACAACGCCCTGGTCGACGGTCTGCCGGCACCGATCTCCAGCATCTACGGCACCCAGCCCGACCTTGCGATCTTCGATCGCGTCGAGCTGCTGCGCGGCCCCTCGGTGCTGTTCGGCGGCACGGGGGAACCCGGCGGCATCGTCAATCTGGTCCGCAAGCGGCCGACCGAAACCTTCCAGGCCCGGGGCACGCTGGAGGCGGGGTCGTGGAACAATTACCGCGGGGTCGCCGACGTCTCCGGCCCGCTCTCCCCCGACGGCTCGATCCGTGGCCGGGTGGTCGGCGCCTATCAGGACCGGGAGAGCTTCACCGACGTGACCGAAAACCAGGTCGGCGTCGGCTATGCCGCGATCGATGCCGATCTGGACGAGGATACCCTGCTCTCGCTCGGCGCCTGGCGGCAGGAGCGGGAGGCAACCCCGTTCAGCGGCCTGCCGGTTTCGACGACGGGCGAGCCGCTGGGCCTCAGCCGGTCGACCTTCGTGGGCGCCGACTGGAACCGCTTCGAGAACAGCTCCAACGAGGCCTCGGCCAGCCTCACCCATCGCTTCGGCGATGACAGCCGGCTGCAGCTTGGCGGCCGGGTGGCAGATCGCAGTGTCGATCTGAAATATGCCTATGGCTCCACCGCAGTCGATCCTGCGGTCGGCACCACCAACATCATCGCCATCCAGCGCCACTATGAAGAGCGCGCCTATGCGCTGGATGCCAATTACCTGAAGCCGATCGAGGCTTTCGGTCAGCGTCATGAGTTGCTGATCGGCGCCGACTGGCGGCGTTACGTCCAGTCCCTGGATGCCGGCAGTGCCCGCGGCCTGGGGACCGTGAATGTCTACGACCCGTCGCCGGACATTGCCGAGCCGGACATCGCCATCACCCAGCGGACCCGCACCGAACCCGAACAGTTCGGCATCTACGGCCAGGCTACCATCCGCCCGGTCGACGACTGGACCGTCCTTCTGGGTGGCCGCCTGGCCTGGGCCGAGACCCGGGTGACCAACCGCAACGATGGGTCGGTATCGAGCACCAAGGACAGCGCCGAGTTCATTCCCGATGTCGGCGTCGTCTACGACGTGACGCCCGACATCGCGCTCTATGCCAACTATTCCGGCATCTTTCAGCAGCAGACGGGGACCAATGCAGCCCTGGAGGCGCTCACCCCCCGCACGGGTGAGCAGTACGAGTTGGGTGTCAAGGCCAGGCTCGGCGACAGCGGGCTGATCGGCACGTTCGACGTCTTCCGGATGCGCGACAAGGACCGGGCGGTTGCGGTCACGGGCACCACATACTATGCCGAGGGCGCAGAGGTCGAATCCCGCGGCGTCGAGGCCGAGATCGCCGGCACCATCCTGCCGGGCTGGGAGGTCGAAGCCGGCTACACCTTCACCCGCACCGAATATCTGAAGACTGCGACCACCGCGTCGGGCGGCACCTACAGCACCTATACGCCCAAGCACATGATCACCGCCTTCACCCGCTACACCTTCCAGGACGGGCCGATGGCAGGTGTGCATCTGGGCGGCGGCGTGCGCTGGCTCAGCTCGTTCTACAATGTTGCCGGCAATCTCAAGATCGAAGAAGACGGCTATGTCGTGACCGATCTCCAGGCCGGTTGGGGCTTCGCGCCCGGCTATGACGTCACGCTCTCGGTCAACAACGTCTTCGACGAAGTCTATTACGACCGGGTCGGCGGCGCGGGGTTGTTCAACTATTACGGCGCACCGCGCAACGTGCTGCTGTCGCTCAAGGCCAGCTTCTGAACGACCAGGAACGCCCCTAAGGAGGCCGTCTCATGCCCCGTTCCGAAGCCCGCGTGGCCACCCGGCTCGGCCAGCGCTACATGACCCTGCTCTGCCGGCATTTCCGCCACAAAGTGCCGGCAGAGGTCACCGGCGACACCGCCCGTGCCGATTTCCCCTGGGGGGCGATTGCCGAGATGGCGGCAACCCCCGAGCAGTTGCGGGTGACCTGCACGGCCGGCAGCCCGGCGGATCTTGTCCGTACCCAGGACGTGATCGCCATCCACCTCGCCCGCTTCGCCTTCCGCGACAGGCCGGAAATCAGCTGGCAACCGCTCGCCGACTGATCAGCGCCCGCCGCCGGCGTGCCGGAAGGTGATGTTGATCCGTCGCCGACCGGTCGCCGGGTGAAACCCGTCGCGCAGCTCCTTCACCCCGTGATGGGCGAGCCGCCAGGCACCACCCCAGACCACGACATCGCCATGGACCAGTTCCATGTTGGTAACGGGGTCCTTGCGCGACGGGCCGCCGAACTGGAACACCGCCGGCAGGCCGAGCGAGACCGAGACGATCGGCCAGGTCAGGTCGCCCTCGTCGCGGTCCTGATGCATGCCGAGCCGGGCGCCGGGGGTGTAGAGATTGATCAGGCAGGCATCGGGCCGGAAGCCCGGAAAGCCCGCCGCCACCGCAGCCCGGTCGGCGAGGTCGCGGAAGAGTGCCGGCATCTCGGGCCAGGGGTGGCCGCTCTCGGGGTCGATCGGATCATAGCGATAGCCGCGCCGGTCCGAGACCCAGCCGAGCCGGCCGCAATTGGTCATGGCCACCGACATCCGGCGGCCGCCCGGCGTCAGCAGATGGCGGAAGGGCGCTGCTGCGGTGATGGTGTCGACCGCCTGCAACAGCTCCGTCGCAATCGGCAGGGCAAAGCCGTCGAGCAGAAACGCGCCCGGCGCGCTTCCCCGCGGCAGATCGTCGAAGAGCAGGCCGTTGGCGGACATGAGGCCATTCCTCTCCGTCAGGCGGCATCGTGGAAGATGATGCCCAGCGTCCGCCGCCGGCCGCTGCGCACGGTTGCCACACCATGGCGCATCGTGACGCGATAATCGCCGCGCGAGCCCCTGACCGGCCGCTGGTTGACCGCGAAGATGACCGCATCGCCCTGCCCCAGAGGCACCACCTCGGGCCGTGACTGCATGCGCGGGCGCTGTTCGGTCAGCACGAACTCGCCGCCGGTGAAGTCCCGGCCGGGTGCAGAGAGCAGAACCGCGATCTGCAATGGGAAGACGTGCTCCCCATAGAGATCCTGGTGCAGACAGTTGTAGTCCCCGGGGCCGTAATCGAGCAGCAGCGGCGTCGGCCGCATCTGACCGGCCTGGTGACAGCGGGCGATGAAATCGCTGTGGGTGTCGGGGAAGCGGACATCCAGGCCCATCCGCTGGTGCCAGCCATGGGCGATGGGCACAAGATGCGGCCAGGCCGCCTCACGCAGGGAGGCGACCACTTTCGGCAGCGGGCGGGCGAAATATTTGTAGCGGCCCTGCCCGAAACCGTGCCGGGCCATGATCACCTCAGAACGGAAGCCCTCTGCCCGCTCATAGAGCCCGGCCAGCTCCGTGCAGGTCGGCTCGTCGAGCAGCCCCGGCAGCAGTGCCTGGCCGCCTGCATCCAGCGCGGCGGCAATGGCCGTCCAGTCGGTCGCGTTCAACCGGGCTGTGGGATCATGCTGCATGGGGGGCCTCTCATGCGGGTCGGGTGGAGAAAGACGGGGCCGGATCATGCGGTTCCGTCCCGTCTCCTGCACCTCGCGACCGGACGGAGAAGTCAGTTTCCGTCCGCGCGGACCACCCGGATGTTGTTGGTCGACCCCGCCTGACCAAAGGGAATACCGGCAACAACCACCACCGGATCGGCAGGGCCGGCCAGTTCCTGTTCCCTTACCGTGCGGGTCGCCTTTTCCACCATTTCCTCGTAGGAATGGATCTCTTCCGAGAGCACGCTATGCGCCCCCCAGAGCAGGCAGAGCCGGCGCGAGACCGACAGATTGGGGGTGGTCGCCAGGATCTGCGCGGCCGGACGGCGGCGGGCGATACGGGCCGCGGTCGTGCCGCTGGAGGTGAAGGCGACCAGCGCCGGTGCCCCCAACGCCACGGCGAGATCCGCGGCGGCGGCGGCCACCGCATGCGGCGCGCTGGTTTCTTCCCGCGGGCCCGAGGCATCGACGATGCTGCGATAGAATTTGTGCTGCTCGGTGCGACGGATGATCCGGTCCATCATCTCCACCGCCTCGACCGGATACTGACCGGCGGCCGATTCGGCCGAAAGCATCACCGCATCCGCCCCGTCATAGATCGCCGTCGCCACATCGGACGCTTCGGCGCGGGTCGGCGTCGGAGCGGCGACCATCGAATCGAGCATCTGCGTCGCCACGATCACCGGCTTGGCGGCGAAGCGGCAGGCGCGCACCAGCTCCTTCTGCCGGCCCGGCACATCCTCGGGCGGAATCTCCACACCCAGATCGCCCCGGGCGACCATCACCGCATCGGCGAGCGCCACGATCTCGTCGACATGGTCCAGCGCCGAGGGCTTTTCGACCTTGGCAACCAGCCCTGCCCGATCGCCGATCAGCCCGCGCGCCTCCAGCAGATCGCCCGGCCGCTGTACGAAAGAGAGCGCCACCCAGTCGACCCCCAGCTCCAGCCCGAAGGCCAGATCGGTGCGGTCCTTGGGCGTCAGCGGCGACATGTCGAGCACGGTGCCGGGCAGGTTCACGCCCTTGCGGTTGGAGATCACGCCGCCGATCTCCACCTCGGCATCGATGTGGTCGTCACCGAGGCCGGTGACCCGCAGCCGGACCCGGCCGTCATCGATCAGCAGATGATGGCCCGGCAGCACCGCCGCAAAGATTTCGGGATGCGGCAGAGGAATCGCCTCAGCTCCGCCATCACTGCCTTTCAGCACGAAGCGCAGCGCCTGGCCCGGTGTCACCTCGATCCGACCGTCACGGATGGTGCCGACCCGGATCTTGGGGCCCTGAAGGTCCTGCAGGATGCCGATAGGCCGGTGATGCTTCTCTTCCAGCGCCCGGATGGCGGCATGGACCCGGGCGTGGTCGTCATGGCTGCCATGGCTGAAATTCAGCCGGAAGGTATCCACCCCGGCGCGGAACAGCGCCTCGAGCATGGCCGGGTCCGCACTTGCGGGCCCGACGGTTGCGACGATCTTGGCGCGACGCTTGCGGCGCATGATCACGAACGGCCCCGGGGGCCGCCTCCCTTGTCATGACTGGGGCCGCCGGGGGCGGCCATGGGATCGGCAAGCATGGGCTGCGCCGGTCCCGGTTGCAAGTCTCCCGGTGAGGGGCCGTCGCGCGCGCCCGTCTTCACCCGCCGGGCCGCAAGACGGTGATGAAAGGCCGGTGCCGGGCGCCCGGCCGTTTCGGTCATGCCCCGCACCCGCGCCTCCGCCCCGGCGATCAGCTCTGGGATCAGGGCGGCTTCGGGCAGGTTCGCCCAGTACTTCACCGGCATTTCCGCACGCATCGCCCTGGGCTTCAGCCGGGCCGGATTGAAGATGCCGGCGTAATAGGTCAGCCACAGCGCCTCGGTTTCGTCGGCCAGATCCGGGCGCGTGGCGGGTTCGGCCGAGACCGTCAGCGTGGTGCCGTCGAAAGCGGCACTGCCGCGTGGCGTCAGGATCATCCAGTCCATATCGGCAAAGCGGCCCCGGAAGAAGGGGGCGGTGCGGGCAACGACGTAGTGATCGGGCTCGAACCAGGCGACGAAGCGCCGCCGGCCGGTCGGGCCCGGTGGCCCCGCCTCGCGGAACCGCACGAAAGCGGTCATCTTATGGGCATCGCGTCGCACCGCCTTCTCCAGCCTCGCCGTTGCGACGACATCCGGATCGGTGCGCTGTCCAAGCAGCTGCCGATCCTGCACCAGGCGCCAGAGCAGACGGTAGAGCAGCCCGAAACGGACCGGATCGGCATGGCAGATCACCGACCGGGCAAGGGTGAGGAACCCCGCCGGTACGCCCGGTGCCACGGCGCCGGGGGCCGGATCAGGAAGGGGCGGCGGCGGGTCGAACAGCTGCGCCTCGCCTGCCGGTTCCCAGGCCACATATTCGGGCGGCACCCCGGCCATCAGCAGGGCCCGTGCAGCCCGCCGCCATTCCTCGAAATCCCCCCGTCCGGCCAATGCGACCCGCATGTGCCCCTCCCGGTTCAGAACAACGCCAGCTGTGCCGGTGGCGCCACCAGCGTCCGCAGATCCTCGCGATCGATCAGCCTGAGCGGCGTCCAGCCCCGGGCGGTGACGAAGGGTTTCACCTTGGGGAGCGACACGCGCAACCGCCCCAGATCATCGAGCCCCAGCCGGCGATGGCGCCGGGCGGAGAGGATCGCGCCCACCGTCTTCACGCCGAAGCCCGGTACCCGGAGCAGCATCTCCCGCGGGGCCTGGTTGACATCGACCGGGAAGAGCTGGCGGTTGGCCAGCGCCCAGGCGAGCTTGGGATCGATCTCCAGATCCAGCATGCCATCCGGCCGGCCGGCAGTGATCTCCCCCGGCGCGAAACCATAGAAACGGAACAGCCAGTCGGCCTGATAGAGCCGATGCTCCCGTTCCAGTGGCGGACGGACCGGCGGCAGCCGGCGCGACGCCTCGGGGATCGGGCTGAAGGCCGAGTAGTAGACCCGCCGCAGCCCATAGGCATCGTAGAGGCCCCCGGCCGTGCCCAGAATCTCCGCATCGCTGGTCTCGCAGGCACCGACGATCATCTGGGTCGACTGGCCGGCGGGGGAGAAACGGCGCCGCTTGCGGGTGCGCAGGGTCGGCTCGGCCCCCTCTTCGATCCGGGACCGGATCTCACCCATCGCCTGGCGGATCTCCCGCGGCCGTTTCTCGGGCGCCAGCTCGGCCAGGCCGCGCTCTGTCGGCAGTTCGACATTGATCGACAGCCGGTCGGCGAACAGCCCTGCCTCCGCAATCAGCTCCGGCGCGGCATCTGGGATGGTCTTCAGATGGATGTAGCCCCGGAAGCCGTGGGTCAGCCTCAGCTCACGCGCCACCCGAACCAGCTCGGCCATGGTGTGATCGGGGGAGCGGATGATGCCCGACGACAGGAACAGCCCTTCGATGTAGTTGCGCCGATAGAATTCCAGCGTCAGCCAGACCACCTCTTCGGGCGTGAACCGCGCCCGGGCGACATTGCTGGAGGAGCGGTTGATGCAATAGGCGCAGTCATAGATGCAGAAATTGGTCAGCAGGATCTTGAGCAGGGAAATGCAGCGCCCATCCGGCGCATAGGCATGGCAGATTCCCATTCCGGTGGTGGAACCGAGGCCGCCCGTCGCCGCGGAATCGCGCCGGCCGCCGCCACTCGATGCGCAGGAGGCATCGTATTTGGCGGCGTCGGACAGAATGGCCAGGCGGTCTTTCAGCGACATCTTCATAGATGTTCACTATATGTTCGGAAGACGGCCGGTCAAGGCCCCGCCTCTGCCTCTCCGCTGCGCCGCGCCACCTGCTGCCGCCAGGCCTCGGGCGTCTGCGGCTTCACATAGAGGGCCACAACCTGAGGATGGTCTGCGGTGAGCGCCGCCTCCAGCCGTTCGATACAGGCCTCGATGGCGGTGGTGGTGGTCATGTCCTCGAACTCGGCGCTCAGCGCCACCACCACCTGTTCCGGCGCCAGATGAACGGTGACCACGCCGTTCACCGCCCCGACCACGGGATCGGCATGGGCACGTTCGATGATCGCGGCCTGCAACGCCGGTGCAGCCCGTTCCCCGATCAGCAGCCCCATGCTCTCCCGCGCCAGAACAACTGCGGTCGCCGCCAGAACCAGACCGATGCCGATGGAGGCGGCACCATCCAGCTCCGGCATCTTCAGCAGATCGGCGGCAAGGATGCCGGCAGCCGCGATGACGATGCCAAGCAGGGCTGCGGTGTCTTCCAGCAATACGGTGAACACCGTCGGATCCTTGCTGCGCCTTATCGCGGACAGCCAGCCGAGATCGCCCTTCCGGGCGCGGAACTCCAGCAGGGCCACGCGCCAGGACCAGCCTTCGAAAAGGAAGGCCAGCCCCAGCACCACATAGCTGACGGTCAGGTTCCCGGCCGGTTCCGGCGCCAGTACATGGCGGATGCCTTCATAAAGCGAGACCCCCGCCCCCAGGGCAAAGACCAGCAGCGCGACCACGAAGCTCCAGAAATAGAGTTCGCGGCCATAGCCCAGCGGGTGGATCTCGTCCGGCGGCCGGGACGATCGGCTGAGGCCGAGGAGGAGGAGCAGTTCATTGCAGGTATCGACCAGCGAATGCACCCCCTCGCTCAGCATGGCGGAGCTGCCGGTATGAAGTGCGGCGGCGAATTTCGTCACCGCGATCGCCAGATTGCCGGCGAGTGCCGCATGGATCGTCCGTCTGGTTCCGGCACGCGCCGTCATTCCAGATCCTTTCAGCCCTCGGGCAGCGCATAGGCGATCAGTTCATCGCCGATCGGCGTTTCCATGAAGTGATGCCCGCCGGCCATGATCACCAGATACTGGCGGCCATCGATCTCGTAGGTCATCGGCGTCGCCTGACCGCCGGCCGGCAGCACATCGGACCAGACCGTTTCGCCGGTCTCGATGTCGATGGCCCGGATCAGGTTGTCGGTGGCTGCGGCGATGAACACCAGCCCGCCTGCGGTCACCACGGCGCCGCCGTTATTGGGCGTGCCGATGTCGACCGGCAGCATGGAAGGGATGCCGAACGGGCCGTTGGTACGTGCCTGACCGAAGGGCCGGTCCCACAGCGTCTCGCCGGTTTCCATGTCGATCGCCCGGATACCGCCATAGGGTGGCTCCTTGCAGAGCAGCAGGGTGACCGGCAGCCGCCAGCCGGCATTGACATTGATGGCGTAGGGGGCGCCCATCTGCGGATCGCCGGCACCTTCCTGGCCGCCGAACTCGCCCCGATCCTCGCTCCGCGGCGCCCAGCCCAGCCGTTCCGCCTCCTCACGCGGGACCAGGCGATTGTGGTTCGGCATGTCGTTGTAATTGGCGATGATCACCCCGCGGCTGGGATCCACGGCGATGCCGCCCCAGTCGGACCCGCCGTTATAGCCCGGATACTCCACCCAATGGGTGTCGGTGGCAGGCGGGGTGTAGAAGCCCTTGTAACTCGCCTGACGATACTGGATGCGGCAGATCATCTGATCGATCGGCGACATCCCCCACATCTTCGCCTCGGTCAGATCCTCGCGGCGCAGCGTGTGGTAGAGCGAGAAAGGCTGGGTGGCCGACCTTTCGTCGGGCTCTACGCCGCCCTGCGGAACCGGCCGTTCCTCGACACCGGTGATCGGCCGGCCGGTACGGCGGTCGAGCACATACATGTCGCCCTGCTTGCTGGGCAGGATCAACGCCGGCACCGGTCCCTCGCCCGTCGGAAAATCGACCAGCGTGGCCTGCGAGCCCAGGTCGTAATCCCAGACATCCTTGTGCACGGTCTGGAACGACCAGGCAGGGCGGCCGGTGTTGACGTCGATCGCGACCAGCGAAGTGGAATAGCGGTTCTCCGCCTCCGATCGGTCGCTGCTCCAGTAATCGACGGCCGAATTGCCCATCGGCAGATAGACCAGCCCCAGCTCCTCGTCACCGGATGCCGTGGTCCACATATTGGGGGTGCCGCGGGTATAGGTCTCGCCCTCGGGCGGCAGGCCGGTGATATCGGGGCGGACCATGTCCCAGGCCCAGCGCAGCTCGCCGGTGACGGCGTCATAGGCCTGTATCACGCCCGAGGGGGCATCCCGCTTCTGGCCGTCCAGCACCTGGTGGCCGGTGACGATCACCCCCTGCACGATCACCGGCGGCGAGGTGATCGATACCATCCCCGGCACCACCGGCCCCATGCCCTGCTTGATGTCGACGGCGCCATTTTCGCCGAAGCCGACGCAGGGCGCGCCCGTGCGGGCATCCACCGCCAGAATACGGCCGTCCAGCGTCCCCTCGATGATCCGGGTCGCGCAGATCTCTGCGGCCGACGCGTCAGGCACCTGGTAATAGCTGACCCCACGGCAGGCGGCGGTATAGGGAATGAAGCGATCCTCGACGCCCGGATCGTGACGCCAGCGCTCCTCGCCACTCTCGGCATCGAGCGCGATCAGGATGTTCTTGGCCGAGCACAGATAGAGCATGTCGTCGATCTTGAGCGGCGTGGTCTCGGCGCCATAGGACCCTTCGGCCGCTTCGCTCGGCAGGTCGCGGGTGTGATAGACCCAGGCCCGTTCCAGCCCCTCGACATTGGCAGGCGTGATCTGGTCGAGCGGCGACCAGCGGCGGGCGGCATAGGTGCCGCCATAGGCCGGCCAGTCGGCCCCGGTGTCGCGCAATGACGGATCACTCATCTCCAACCGGCCCGGAGGCGGCAGGCTGGCCAGCTGCCGGTCGGGCGTGCTCTGGACCACGACGACGCCAACCAGCACCGCCACCACGATCAGCACCACGACGCCGGCCACGGCACCGCTCGCATGCAGGCGGACCGGGCGGAGCATGGGGGCGAGCGCCACCATGATCAGCAGCAGCACCAGCGGCCCGACCAGCCGCGGGACCAGTGCCCAGCCATTCATCCCGACCTCCCAGAAGGCCCAGAGCAGAGTGGCCGTGAAAACCGCCGCATAGACCCAGAAGCCGGACCAGCGCCGCACGGCCAGCAGACCGCCGGAGATGATCAGGCCAAGCCCGGCCGGCAGGTAGTAGGCCGAGCCGCCGAGCGCCAGCAGCCAGCAGCCGCCGATGGCGAGCACCAGGCCGATCAGTACCAGCACGGCGGCCAGGATCCACAGCGCCCAGGGACGACGCCTCCGTTCGGGGGCGGGAACGGTTCCGTCGGACATGTCTCTGCTCTCCCGTCATGCTCGGTGCGCGCATCATGCATGCGCATTTCCGCAACGGCGGAACGGCGCAGGACGTTCCCGAAAAGCTTGACGGCCTTATACTCATTCTGACTATATTTACCGGCCCGGCCCTGCCGGGATTTATTGCCCCCTGGAAATGCTCAAATTGAGCATTAATGCCTCCCTCGGGAGGTGCTTCGGGAGATCACGCCGATGACCGCCTTCCAGCCCGCCGTGCCCATGCCGGCCCCGCTCCGCCATCTGATGCCCGAGATCGAATGGGCCGTCCATGCCGAGGAGGTGGCGGCAATCCGCCGGCTCAAGCGCGAGCGCGATGCCGTGATCCTGGCCCATAACTACCAGACGCCCGAGATCTTCCACGGCGTCGCCGATATCGTGGGTGACAGCCTGGCCCTGGCGCGCGAGGCCGTGGCGACCGATGCCGCGGTGATCGTTCTGGCCGGGGTACACTTCATGGCCGAGACCGCCAAGATCCTGAATCCGGATCGTACGGTGCTGATCCCCGACGACATGGCCGGCTGTTCGCTGGCCGATTCGATCACCGCCGCCGACGTGGCGGCACTGCGGATCCGCCATCCGGGCGTACCGGTGGTGACCTATGTGAACACCTCGGCCGAGGTGAAGGCGGCGTCCGACATCTGCTGCACCTCGGGCAATGCGCTGAAGGTGGTCGAAAGCCTGGGCGTGCCCGAGGTGATCATGATTCCCGACGGCTATCTGGCACGAAACATCGCCGCCCGGACCTCCGTGCGGATCATCACCTGGGACGGCGCCTGCGAGGTGCATGAGCGCTTCACCCCCGACGACATCCGCCGGATGCGTGCCGAACATGCGGGCGTCACTGTGGTCGCCCATCCCGAATGCCCGCCCGAGGTGGTCGCCGAGGCGGATTTTGCCGGCTCGACGGCCGAGATGATCGATTTCGTCGCCCGCCGGCGCCCGCCGCGCGTGGCGCTGATCACCGAGTGCTCGATGAGCGACAACGTCGCCGCCGGCTTCCCCGAAATCTCGTTCGTGAAGCCCTGCAACATGTGCCCGCACATGAAGCGCATCACCCTCCCCGGCATCCGGCATGCGTTGGAAACCATGAGCCACGAGGTGACCGTACCCGCCGACATCGCCCATGGCGCACGCCGGGCGGTCGAGCGCATGCTCAGCATCCGGTGACGTCGATGTTCACCCCTCTCGATCCACCGATGGAGACACTCGCGGCCGAGGTGGTCGTGGTCGGTGCCGGTGCCGCCGGCCTTGCCACCGCGCTCAATCTCGCGCCGCGACGCGTGGTGGTTCTTGCCCTCGGCCCTGCCGCCACCGGATGGGCCCAGGGCGGCATTGCCGCTGCCACCGGGCCGGATGACAGCCCGGCGCTTCATGCCGCGGATACCGAAGCCGCCGGCGCCGGCCTGGTCGATCCGCTGGTCGCCGCCCTGGTGACGGCGGCCGCACCGGGCTGCATAGACTGGCTGCAGGCCGCCGGTGTGGTCTTCGATCCCGGGGCAGACGGTCGTCCGGCGCGCGGGCTGGAAGCCGCTCATGGCCGGGCACGCATCCTGCATTCCGGCGGCGATGCAACCGGCCGGGCCATCCTGGCCGCCCTCACCGCCCGGGCGGGGGCCTCGCCCCATATCCACCGGCTCGACAGCGCCGAGGCCACAGCCCTGCTGACCGACGCCCGGGGCCAGATCGCCGGTATCACCGTCGATCTGGCCGGCCGCCGGCTGATGATCCGCGCCGCAGCCATCGTACTGGCGACCGGCGGTATCGGCGGGCTCTACGCCCACAGCACCAACCCGCCCGGCGCCGTCGGCCGCGGCCTCGCTCTCGCCACCCGGATTGGCGCCCGGCTTCGCGACCTCGAATTCGTGCAGTTCCATCCGACCGCCATGGATCTCGGCAGCGATCCGATGCCGCTCGCCTCGGAAGCGATCCGCGGCGCCGGGGCAGTGCTGATCGATGGCGCCGGACAGCCGGTCATGGCCGGTATCCCCGGCGGCGATCTGGCCCCCCGCGACGTGGTCGCCCGGCAGGTCGCCGCGGCCATCGATGCGGGCAGCCGGGTGTTCCTGGACGCCCGTGCAGCGATCGGCCCCGGCTTCACCGACCGTTTTCCGTCCGCAGCTGCCGCCTGCATGAAAGCCGGGGTGGATCCGGCGCGCCAGCCGATCCCGGTCGCGCCGGCTGCCCACTACCACATGGGTGGCATTGCCGTAGACCTCGCCGGCCGTACCAGCATTCCCGGCCTCTGGGCGGCGGGGGAAGTGGCCGCCACAGGGCTGCACGGCGCCAATCGGCTCGCCTCGAACTCGCTGCTCGAAGCCCTGGTCTGCGGCAGCTGGGTGGCGCGCGACATCCTTGCCGCTTCGCCGGATGCCCGTGCACCGGTCATCCGCCCGGCGCTCCGGGGCCCCAGCGCCGACAGTGGCGACAGCGCTGCCGCAGTCCGACATCTGCGTGTTGCGATGTCGCGTCAGGCCGGCGTGCTGCGCGATGCCCCGGGCCTCGATCATCTGATCGGCCTTGCGGCCGCGATCGAAGCCGACCCGAAGCAGCCGGCGGCGATCGCCGACCGCGCCCTTGTCTGCCGGCTGATCGCCGAAGCTGCCCGTGACCGTCCCGACAGCGTCGGCGCCCATCGACGCACCGACACCGCCCCCCTCGCCTCCCGGGAAATCCGTCATGTCCATGCCTGACCTCTCGCCGCTTCCCGAGATCCTCGTGGAGCCGATCCTGCGGGCCGCCCTGATCGAGGATCTGGGCCGCGCCGGCGACATCACATCCGCAGCGGTGATCCCGGCCGGGGCGCGCATGGCGGCGGTGATGGCGGCACGTCAGCCGGGTGTGATGGCGGGCGGCGCCGTCGCCGCCCTGGCCTTTCGTCTGCTCGATCCCGGAATCGAGACACAGATCATCATCCCCGATGGCGCCCCGGTGGTGCCAGGCGATGTGGTGATGACGATCGAGGGGCCGGCCCGGTCGGTTCTGGGTGCGGAGCGGGTGGCGCTCAACCTCGCCTGCAGGCTGGCCGGCATCGCCACGGCAACCGCCGGCCTGGTTGCGGCAGCAAGCCCCCATCGGGCCCGGATCACCTGCACCCGCAAGACCACACCCGGCCTGCGCGCCCTCGAAAAATATGCGGTGCGGGCCGGCGGCGGCGCCAATCACCGCTTCGGTCTCGACGACGCGGTGCTGATCAAGGATAACCACATCGCGGTCGCGGGCGGTGTCGGCGTCGCCATCCGCCGGGCGCGCGCCCATGTCGGACATCTGGTGAAGATCGAGGTTGAAATCGACCATCCCGACCAGTTGGACGAAGCGCTGGACGCGGGCGTCGATGCGGTTCTGCTCGACAACATGACACCGGCACAGCTTGCCGGGGCCGTAGCCCGCATCGGCGGGCGGGCGATCACCGAAGCCTCGGGGCGGATCACCCGGGAAACGGTCGCCGCGGTCGCAGCCACTGGCGTCGACCTGATCTCGGCCGGCTGGCTCACCCACAGCGCGCCGATCCTGGACCTCGGCCTCGACCTGCCATGAGATACCGTCACGCTGAGCAAGCGCTTTTTTCAGTCGGCGAGCTTTGGCACGAAGGGTTTTCGAGCCTTGGCGACGGCGTAGACGGCGACGAGGAGTTTTCGCATGGCGGCGACGAGGGCGAGCTTTGGTGGCTTTCCCTGTGCGCGCAGTCGGTCGTAGAAGGCTTTGAGCCACGGGTTTCGGCGGACAGCGGTGAGGGTTGGCATCCACAAGGCGGTGCGCAGGCGCGCGTTGCCGATCGGGGTGATGCCGGCGCGGGTGGGGCGGCGCTTTCCGGAGTGGCGCAGGGCTGGGATGACGCCGACGTAGGCTGCCAGGGCTGCGGGGCTGTCGAAGCGGGCCGGATCGCCGAGTTCGGCGATGAGGCGTGCTGCGGTGCTGGGACCGATTCCGTCGATGGAGGTCAGCAGCGAGCCGACCTCGTGCTCGTCGAGCAGACGGGTGATGTCGTCGTCACGGTCGGCCAAGCGGCGGCGCCACAGATCGAGATCCTGACAGATGTCGCGGACCTGGACGCGGTAGGCGGGGCCGTGGTGCTGGCCGACCGAGCGCTTGGCCGCGGCGATGATCTGGTCGGCCAGTTCGCTTCCGACGGCGTGGCGGCCATCGTAGCGCAGCTTGGCGAGCCGGCGTGGCGTGGCTTTGGCGACGGCCTCGGCGGTGGGGTATTCCGCCAGGATGGCGGTGGCCAGCATGCTGTCGAGCGTGCGGACATAGCGTCGGAATTCCGGGAAGCCGAGATCGACCAGCCGGCGGAGCTGGCGGACGCGGTCGTCGAAATCCTGGCGCAGCCGGTCGCGGTGGCGAACCAGTTCGCGCAGCTCCTCGCTGGCCCGGCTGCCCAGCCGGGTCGGGGAGGGGCGCTTTTCCCGCCCGAAGCGGGCCAGGCCGAGGGCGTCGATGGCGTCGGTCTTGGTGCGCTCCAGGCTCTCGCCCTGGAAGCGGTGGGTGCGCAGCGGGTTGATCAGGGCGACCTCGTAGCCCTTGGCCGCCAGCACGGCGAACAGGTTCTTCCAGTAATGCCCGGTCGCCTCCATGACCACCAGCGCCTCACCCGGCGGGGCCAGCGCGGCCAGCAACGCGCCGTGCCCGGCCGCGTCTTCGGTGAACGGCTTGGGTTTGGCCAGGACCGTGCCGTCCGCATCAAGGATGGCGAAGACATGGGTTTCCGACGCGATGTCGATGCCGACGAATTGCATGGCGCCTCCCGTGCGGATGAGCCGGAAGCCTCGGAGCCGGTGCTCGTGCCCCTGCTTGTCCATGCGCGGATGACCGCCCCGATCGGGGCGGTCATCCGCCCCCTCGCCACGACACCGCCGGATACCGTTCGGGCAAAAAGCACCGGGCGAGGGCGCCAATCTCATGCACGAAGATCATCCTTCGAGCGCAACGCGGCGACCCTCTCCCGGCTATCAGGCCAAACATCCTACCAGGAGACGGCCCGATGAGTGGAATTCATACAAGCACACTGCAAGACTGATACGTGCATGTCGTCTATCGCTTTAAACGTTCTTTCAGAATTAGGGGATGATAGTCTGGAAACTTTCATGCTCTGCGGGACGATCGACACGTGACCGAAGACGGCGAGGCAGGCGGCTCATCCGGCCGCATCGCGACATTGCTGCTGAACGCGACGGGCGACGATCTGGCGACGATCCTGGATCTGATCGCAGCACCGGCTTTCGTCGTCGATCCGGCGGGAGATGGCTTCATGTTCCGCGCGAACAACATCGCCCATGCGCATGCCACCGGCCTCAGCTTTCGTGAAAAGGCCGGCCAGCGTATGGACGAATTCCTGCCCGACGACATCGCCGCCCAGGTCTGCCGCAATTATGCGACCTGCGTCGCCGAGCGGGTACCGCTCACCTATGAGGAATGCCTCGATCTGCCGGCCGGCCGTCGGTGGTGGCGCACCACCCTGATCCCGCTGATCGGCCCGGACGGCATGGTGCGGCGGGTGATCGGTACCGGTAACGATATCACCGTGGTCCATCAGCTGAGCGAACGCGCCCATGCCCTGGTGGTGGAGCAGGAAGCACTGCGTCGGCGCCTGACCAGGACGCTGAAGACCGCGGTTGACGCGCTCGTCACCGCCATGGAGACACGGGATCCATACACCGCCGGGCATCAGCGCCAGGTCGCGGAGCTTTCGGAAGCGATTGCCGCCGCCTTCGGTCTGGACGACGAAACCCGTGAGATGATCCGGCTGGGCGCCGTGCTTCACGACATCGGCAAGCTGGGTGTGCCCACTGAACTGCTGGTGAAACCGGGGCGGCTGCGGCAGGAAGAATACGCCCTGATCCGAGCCCATGCGCGCGTCGGTATCGAGATGATGGACGGGATCGATCTGCCCGAAATCGTGCGTACCATCGTGACCGATCATCACGAGCGGCTGGACGGCAGCGGCTATCCGCGCGGGTTGACCGCTCGCCAGATCGCCTTGCCGGTGCGGATCGTCATGGTCGCGGATGTAATCGATGCCATGCTGACCGACCGCCCCTATCGCCGACACCTGGATCTTGCGGCGGTCACCGAAGAATTCTCCCGCCATGGCGGCAAGGCCTATGACCAGGAAGTGGCTGCCGTCGCGCTGTCGCTGATCCGGGGCGACCTGCCGGGCTTCTCCCTCCCCGAAACCTGGCACATGCATCGCGCGCCGCGGCTTCTCTGATGCGGGCGAGGGAGGTTGGGTCTTGCAGATTGCCGCAAGACACCGTCCCATCATGCACCGGCTTTTCGCCGGCCCGGTATCGGGTGTCGTATGGCCCGGAGAAGGCCCCCTGAACCGGTTCACGGCTCCAGGGAAGGAGACGCACCCTCATGTCCCGCAACCCGCTTGACGGCTTCACCGTCGATCGCGACCGGATCGGCACGATCGGCCGCGACCTGCAGCGCCCGGAATGCATCCTGGCCGAGCGTGACGGCACGCTCTGGGCGGCGGATGCCCGCGGCGGGGTCACCCGCATCTCCGCCGATGGCAGCCAGCGCTTCATCGCCCAGCACGCAGATGCCCGCTTCGCCACCGCCGATCAGGCCACACCCGGTGCGCTCGAAGCCAGGTTCACGCAGGGCACGCTGCCCAACGGGCTCGCCTTCGCCCGCAATGGCGACATCCTGATCTCGAATTTCGGCACCGACCGGCTCGAAGTCATGACCCGCGACGGCGAGGTCCGCACGCTCTACGACACGATCGACGGCCAGCCGATCGGCAAGGTGAACTTCGTTCTGCGCGACAGCCGCGACCGGATCTGGCTGACGGTCTCCACACGGGTCAACCCGTGGACCGAGGCAGCGGCCCGGCGCGTACGCGACGGGTATATCGCCGTGGTCGACCAGCACGGGCTCCGCGTCGTCGCCGACGGTTTTGCCTTCACGAACGAGATCCGCTTCGATGCAGCTGAAGACTGGCTGTACATCGTCGAGACCACCGGCCCGCACATCACCCGGATGCGGGTGGTCGAGGATACGGCGGGGGTCCGGCTCACCAATCGCGAGATCTTCGGGCCGGCCCATCTGGGCGGCTGCCCCGACGGCATCGCCTTCGACGCCTTCGGCAATCTGTGGTGCACGCTGATCATGGTCGACCGTCTGGTCGCGATCACGCCGGAGGGTGAGCTGCGGGTGCTGCTCGACGACGGCGATCCCGAGATTTCCCGCGCATACATGGCGAAATTCGATGCCGGCACGATCACCGTCGACGACATGATGCAGGCTCAGGGAACGATCGCCCCCTGGATGGCCAGCGTCACCTTCGGTGGCCCCGACCTGCAGACCGTCTATCTGGGCAGCCTTCGCGGCACCACCATCCCGTTCTTCCAGGCCCCCGTGGCGGGATTGCCGATGATCCACTGGAACGAGCAGCACTGAGGTGAAACCAGCGGCGGCCGCCGGCCGGGCGCCGCTCAGCCGGCCCGGAAGAAGGCGATGGTCATCGCCACGCCGATGGTGATGACCACCGCCTTCAGCCAGGGCCGCGGAATGCGGCGGCCGAGCCGGGCACCGGCAATGCCGCCTGCCACCGCCGCTACCGCCATCACCGCGGCCGGCTGCCAGGCGACCACACCGGCCGCGGCATAAGCGATGACGGCGATGGCGGTCAGAACCACCGACATCAGGTTCTTGAGCGCATTGGCCGCGTTCAGATCGGCAATGCCCATGACGGTGAACAGCGCCAGCAGCAGAATGCCGACTCCGCCGTTGAAATAGCCGCCATAGGCCGAAACCAGGAACAGCCCCGCAACCAACTGTGCCGGGCCGCCCGCTCCCATGCGGGTGAGTGCGCGGGCAAGGCGGTCACCGGCTGCGAACAGCAGGGTGGCCGCCGCCAGCAGCCAGGGCACCAGCCCGCGGAACACATCGTCCGGCGTCACCACCAGCAGCCCCGCCCCCACCAGCCCGCCCAGCAGGGCGGCGACCAGCAGCGGCCAGGGCCTGCGGCCACGGAAAACCGTGCCCATCTCGGCGCGATAGCCCCAGCAGCTGCCGACATAGCCGGGCAGCAGGGCCACGGTGCCCGTGGCATTGGCCATGACTGGCGGAATGCCGGCCTGGATCAATGCCGGCAAGGTCAGAAAACTGCCGCCGCCGGCCAGCGCGTTCAGCACACCGGCAACGAAGGCCGCGCCGGCCAGCAGGGCCAGGCCGGACAGATCATGGACGACGTACATCGGGCGGGGGATCCGAGACTTCGGGTCATCATATGTTTCAGGCGAAACGAACGGCCGCCCCCATAGAAAGGGTGCGGCCGTCTCGGCAAGACAGGCAGATCAGGCCTTGCGCATCGCCTGGACGCGCGCCAGTGCCTTCGACAGGGCCTCGCGATCGGCAACCGCCTGGGCGCGCCGCTCGCGATTCTCCTCCACCACCTCTTCCGGCGCCTTGGCGACAAAAGCCGGGTTGTCGAGCCGCTTGTCGATGCCAGCGATGTCGCGGTCGAGCTTGGTGATTTCGCCTTCCAGACGCTTGATCTCGACAGCGGCGTCGATGACGTCGGCGATCGGCAGCAGCACCACCTCGCCGTTCACGATCGTCTCGACCGTGCCCGCCACTTCGCCGTCGACGAACTCGATCCGCTCGGCACGGGCCAGGCGGGCCAGCGCATCGCCGTGGGTCGCGGCACGGTTGCGGGTCACCTCGGACGCGTTCCGGAACAGCACCGGCACCTTGGCGGCCGGCGGCACGTTCAGTTCCGAGCGCACGCTACGCACGGCGGAAACCGCCTCGATCAGCCAGCCGATCTCGGCATCGGCTGCCGGGTCGGCGAGCGTTGCCGGAGCAAGCACCGGCCAGGCGCCCGTGATCGCCTGCGCAGGTGTCCGGCTGCCGGGGCGGGTCTCCCAGAGCTGCTCGGTCATGAACGGCATCATGGGATGGAGCAGCAGCAGGATCTGATCCAGCACCCAGGCCAGCGTTGCCCGGGTCTCGGCCAGGGCCGCGCTCTCCCCGCCCTGCAGGATCGGCTTCGCCAGCTCGACATACCAGTCGCAGACGATGTCCCAGGTGAAGCGATAGGCAGCCTGGGCCGCCTCGTTGAAGCGGAACGCCTCCATCGCCTCGGTGACGGCCTGGGTCGCCCGCGCCGCCTCGCCCACGATCCAGCGGTTCAGCACATGGCTGACCGCGGCAGGATCGAAGCCCTCGACGCTCTCGGCCCCGTTCATCTCGGCGAAGCGCGCCGCGTTCCAGAGCTTGGTCGAGAAGTTGCGATAGCCGGCGACGCGCGCTTCCGCGAGCTTGACGTCGCGGCCCTGGGCGGCCAGCGCCAGCAGGGTGAAACGCACGGCATCCGCGCCGTATTTGTCGATCAGGTCGATGGGGTCGATGACGTTCCCCTTCGACTTCGACATCTTCTGGCCCTTTTCATCGCGGACCAGAGCGTGGATGTAGACGGTGCGGAACGGCACATCGCCCATGAAATGCAGGCCCATCATCATCATCCGGGCAACCCAGAAGAAGATGATGTCGAAGCCGGTCACCAGGACGTCGCCCGGGTAATAGCGGTCAAGCTCCGGGGTCTGTTCCGGCCAGCCGAGCGTGCCGAAGGGCCAGAGCGCCGAGCTGAACCAGGTGTCGAGCACGTCGCTGTCCTGGGTGAGTTCGACGGTCTCGCCATAATGAGCGGCCGCTGCCGCCTTGGCCTCGGTCTCGGTTTCTTCGACGAACACCGTGCCGTCCGGCCCGTACCAGGCCGGCACGCGATGGCCCCACCAGATCTGGCGCGACACGCACCAGGGCTGGATGTTGCGCATCCACTCGAAATAGGTGTTCTCCCACTGCTTCGGCACAAAGACGGTCTTGCCGGTCTCCACCGCCTCGACCGCCGGGATGGCGAGCCTGGGCGCATCGACATACCACTGATCGGTCAGCCAGGGTTCGATGACCACGCCCGAACGGTCGCCGTATGGGACGGTGTGGGTGACCGGCTCGATCCCCTCCAGCAGACCTGCTGCCTCCATGTCGGCAACGATCCGCTCGCGCGCCTTGAACCG
The DNA here is from genome assembly GCF_041468085.1 of Tistrella mobilis. Classification (NCBI taxonomy): domain Bacteria; kingdom Pseudomonadati; phylum Pseudomonadota; class Alphaproteobacteria; order Geminicoccales; family Geminicoccaceae; genus Tistrella; species Tistrella mobilis. The sequence continues at coordinate 2,544,189 of NZ_CP121017.1, forward strand.
GTCCAGACCGCGATAGGCGGCCGGAATCACCGGTTCATCGACGATGCAGGCATCGGCATCGAGCACGTTGATCATGGCGAGACCATGACGCCGGCCGACCTCGAAGTCGTTGAAATCATGTGCCGGCGTGATCTTCACCGCGCCCGACCCCTTCTCGGGGTCGGAATAGGTGTCGGCGACGATCGGGATCCGCCGGCCGGTCAGCGGCAGCAGGATCTCCTTGCCGACCAGATCGGCATAGCGCTCGTCATCGGGATGCACCGCAACCGCGGTATCGCCCAGCATGGTCTCGGGACGCGTGGTCGCGACCACGATGTGGCGGCCCGAGCCGTCGGCCAGCGGGTAGCGCAGGTGCCAGTAATTGCCCTTCACTTCCTTCGGCTCGACCTCCAGGTCCGAGATCGCGGTCTTGAGCTTCGGATCCCAGTTGACCAGCCGCTTGTCGCGGTAGATCAGCCCCTGCTTGTAGAGGGTGACGAACACCTTGCGCACCGCAGCCGAGAAGGCCGGGTCCATGGTGAAACGTTCGCGGGGCCAGTCGGCCGAGGCGCCAAGCCGGGTGAGCTGATCCAGAATACGACCGCCCGACTGCTCCTTCCACGTCCAGATCCGGTCGATCAGACCGTCGCGGCCGACATCGTTGCGGGTGATGCCCTGCTCGGCCAGCTGGCGTTCCACGACCATCTGGGTCGCAATGCCCGCATGGTCCGTGCCGGGCTGCCACAGCGTGTCGCGCCCGGTCATGCGCCGATAGCGGATCAGCGCATCCTGGATGGTGAAGGTCAACGCATGGCCGATATGCAGGCTGCCGGTGACGTTCGGCGGCGGCATCATGATCGTGTACGGGTCCGCCCCCGAGCGCACATCGGCGCGGAAGGCCCCGCTCCTGCGCCAGCCCTCGTAAATCGGCGCCTCGGCCTCTTGAGGCCTGAAGGTCTTGTCCAGCATGCCGTTCCGTTCCGCTGTCTTCTGGGGCGGTCGGTCTGGCCCGAACGGGCTCACCGGCCGCCGATCTGTGCAGGGCCGGGCGCGGCGTCGGCCGGATGACCCGGCCTTTCGTCCCCGTCCGGCGTGATCAGGGCGTGCCCGCGGGCACGCCCGCCGGACAGCCTGCGGCTCATGAACGCAGCGAGCGTTCCGCGAGCCGCTGGATTTCCTCACGTACCAGACGTTCCACCATCGGCGGCAGGTTCTGGTCCAGCCAGTCCTTGAGCAGGGGACGCAGGATGTCGGCAACCAGCTCTTCCAGCGTCCGGCCACCAAAGGCGGCCTGGGGCCGCCCTTCATTCTGCCCGGCACCCGTCAGGGCCTGGCCCAGCGTCGCAAAGGCTGCAACCGTGGCTGCACTCGCCGCCTGAGACATCAGCCCGTCCCCATCCGCGGCCGCAGGCCGGGGAGCCGGCGCAGGCCGGGGGGCCGGTGCGGGTGCCGGCGCAGGTTCCGGTTCGGGCTCAGGATCCGGTTCAGACGCGAAGCCGTCATCCTCGTCGTCCTGAAGCGCATCCCAGGGATCGGCCGCGGGTGCCGCGGGTCTGGCCGGCTCGTCGTCGAAAAGATCGTCATCGGCAGCGGCCGCAAAGCTGGGGCCGGGGCCGAAATCGTCGTCGTCGAAATCGTTGCCGCCACGCGGATCGGGTTCGGGTTCGGGCGCCGGATCGTCGAAGGGATCGGGCTCGACCACATCGATCAGATCGAGCACGTCCTCGCGATCGTCGCGCGGCTGCGACGCGCCACCGGCTGCAGCCGGTGCCGCGGCACCACCCTCTTCACCGTCCTCTTCGGCGATGATGCGCCGGATGGAGGCGAGAATTTCCTCCATCGACGGTTCCTGGTTTTGAGTCCTGTCGGTCATCGGCCCCTTGGGGCTCCTCGCGCGTGTCCGGTTGCCGCCACTCTAAGGCAGTCGGCCGATGAATGCCAGCAACGACGAACCGGCCCCGCTGCGGGCGGGGCCGGTCGGTCCGGCATCCGGGGTGGGTCGGGAGGGGATGCCCCTCCGGTCAGTCGCCCGTCCCCCACCAGGCATCACGTACCTTGCGGTAATTGTCCTGGGGGTCGTAGACGGGTACGTCGGCGGAAATCGCCTGGATGTCGAGTGCACCGACGGCCGCTGCCAGCTCGAAACCGGCAACGATGACGTTGCGCTGCGCCCGAACCAGATTGACCCGGGCGATGAAGAGTTCCTGTTCGGCGTCGAGCACGTCGAGCGTCGTGCGGGCACCGACGGCCGCCTCCTCGCGCACGCCTTCAAGCGCGATCTCGGCCGCGCGAACGGCCGCATCCAGAGAGGCGATCGAGGCCTGGGCAGAGCGCAGCTGCTCCCAGGCGGCGGTGGCGCCCTCGACCGCCTGGCGTTCAGCGGTCATCAGCTCGCCGCGACGCTGGGCCCGGGTCTCCTTGGCCTGGCGGATACCGGCGAACTCGCCGCCGCCCTGATAAAGCGGCACGGTGACCTGGGCGACGATCCGGCTGTCCTCGGTCCGATCCAGCGCGTAAGAGCTGTCACGCTCGCGCTGATGGCTGCCGACCACCGACACCTGCGGCATGCGCGTCGCTTCCGAAGATCTCACCTGCTGCTCGGCGACGTCGACGGTATAGCGGGCGGCCCGCACCGAGGGATTGTCGTCGCGGGCCCGACCGATGGCATCGGCACGGGTGCCGGGCAGGTCGGGAAAAGGACGCGGTGGCTCAAGCGTCTCGGGTGTGCGGCCGATGACCCGCAGATAGGTCGCCTCGGAACTGGCCAGCGCCCCCTGGGCTGCCGTCAGATCCGCCCGGGCACTCGCCAGCCGGGCTTCGGCCTGGGCAACGTCGGTACGGGTGACCTCCCCCACCTCAAACCGGTCGCGCGTCGCCTGCAGCTGACGTTCCAGCACGCGGACATTGTTCTCGTTGAGGTCGACCACGGCACGGTCACGGAAAACGTCGCCATAGGTCGATGCCGCTTCGCGCAGCACATCCTGCTCGATTGCCCGTACCTGCTCGCGGGTGGCGAGCACCTGTGCCTCGGCCTGGCCCAGCTGGGCATCCACACGTCCGCCGGTCCAGACCGGCTGGGTCACCTGCAGGGTGACGGAGCGCGGATCGGTGCCATAGGTCTTGCTGTTCTGGACCGAGGTTCCGGCGCGGCCGGCGCTGGCCTGAATCTGCGCCTGCGGCCTGCGGCCCGCCAGGGCTGCGGGTATATTCTCGTCGACGGCGCGCAGCTGGGCGCGGATCGCATCGATGCGCGGATTGCCGGCATAGGCCGAGACCAGCGCGTCCTGGAGCGATTCAGCCGACGCGACAAAAGGCGTCGCCAGCATGGTTCCGGCGGCAAGTACCGCCGCGAGTACCGATCGTCTCACCGTCCCGTCTCCCCATCCCTGGATGTCGGCCGGATCTCCCTGCCCGGCAGTCGCACATCCGAGGTCCCGTCACCAGGGATGTGCGATGGTCCCGTCGTCAGAAAACGAAGCCGACTTTCTTGCGGAAGGCGGCGATGTGCGGCGTCGAGGCATCGAACAGGGTGCGGCGGGCGATTGCACCGGCATAATTGGTGAAAATCGTTGCGCGGCCGACGCGACCTTCGTCGTTCATGACCGCGACCAGACGGCCGCCATCGGCAAGCTGGTCCAGCAGCGCCTTGGGCTCCACTTCCAGCGCGCCTTCCACGACGATCACATCGTAGGGAGCCTGGGCAGCGTAACCCTCCGCCACCGGGCCCGAAACCACGGCGGCATTGCTGACCCCCAGCTGATCGAGGAGCTCCCCCGCCTGTTCGGCGAGTTCCGGCTGATCCTCCAGCGCCACCACCGCCGAGGCGAGGCGGGCGAGAACCGCGGTCGAGTAGCCGGTCGCACAGGCGACGTCGAGCACCGCCTCGTGCGACTTCACGTCGGCAGCCTGAAGCAGCCGCGCAAACAGCATCGGCTCCATCAGGAAACGGCCATGGCCGACCGCCACGTCCTCGTCGACATAGGCCACGGCCCGATGGCTCGCGGGGACGAAGCGTTCGCGCGGAACCGCGCCCATGGCTTCGATCACGCGCTCGTCGGTGACCTTGTTGGTGAGGAGCTGGCTCAGCACCATGTTGCGGCGGGCATCGCTGTAGTCGTGCATGCTACGGGCTCTCGGCTGCTTCCGGTCGGTCAGACGACGACGCGGCATCGGATGACGCATCGCCGCAACTTATACCGGGGGCCGCGGGGGATGACAATCACGCCGTCCGCCGCAGATGCAGACGGGCCGTGACGGAAGCCGCCCGAGCCGATAGACTGGTCTTTGCAGCGGATCGTCGACATGGCTGCGATTGCGGGGTTGACCGCACCGGTCGACCTCTCTATAAACGCGATCCGTCACGGGACGGTCATCGGCGGAAGCCGGCGACACGGCTTGAAGACATCGCCGCCTGAAAGATTACGGGTCGACAGATCACGGATCCGGATGGCGGCCTGCAGTGAAGACCCGGTGGCCGGGTAGCAAAGTGGTAATGCAGGGGACTGCAAATCCCCGACCGGCGGTTCGATCCCGCCCCCGGCCTCCAACTCTTCCATCCTGCCCCGGCAGGATGCCGGTATACCGGAGACTTCCGAACAGACCTTGGAAGCGACCGAAAATAAAGCTGGACAGGCAGGCAGAGCGGTGATAAAAGCCCGGCCCACAGACGACACGGACGGGACGCCCTACCGAAGGCCCCGGACGCACTGATCCCCGATAGCTCAGTCGGTAGAGCAGGTGGCTGTTAACCACCGGGTCGCTGGTTCGAGTCCGGCTCGGGGAGCCAATTGAGAAAGCCCTGCAGGTTCGCCTGCAGGGCTTTTTCTTGTCGCCGGCACACCGCTCAGCGCTCTTGCGTTGGCGAGGCCATGCACGGGTCACCAGACGGATCACCCCACGGCACACGCGAAGATCTTCCCCCCTTTGGAGCCTGCTGCGGGAAGCGCGCAAATGGCGGTTTTCTGCGGCCTTTGCCAGGGTGCAAGCCAGTTCACAAAGCGGTACCGACGCGGTAGTCTGGCCCCCGCCGGCAACCCGTACAACGACCGGCGGCCCGCTTGGGGGAGCGGTATCGTGCGGCAGGGGTTGCGACGGACATTCCAGGACACGGCCGTTCAGGCGCGGCCGGCCGACGCGGCTCCCGAAGATGGAGCTGCGCCACTGCATATCCCAAGGGAGGATCCATGCGCGGCCAGATGATGGACACGCAGCTTCTGATCGCACCGCTGATCAGGAACGCCGCCAGGTTTCACGGCGACGTGGAGATCGTGTCACGGACCTGCGAAGGCCCCATCCACCGCTACACCTATGCGGACGCCTATAAGCGCGTGCAGCAGCTTGCGAATGCCTTGGCCTCGCGCTTCGGCATCGCCATGGGCGACCGCGTCGGCACCCTGGCATGGAACGGCTATCGCCATTTCGAGGCCTATTTTGCGGTGTCGGGCATGGGTGCAATCCTGCACACGATCAACCCGCGCCTGTTCCTTGAGCAGATCGAGTACATCGTCAATCATGCCGAAGACCGGGTCATCCTGGTCGACCTGACCTTCGTCCCGATCATCGAAAAGCTGATCGGCAAGATCCCGACGGTCGAGGCCGTGGTCGTCATGACCGACCGGGCCAACATGCCCGAAACCTCGATCCCGAATGCGATCTGCTATGAAGAGCTGATCGCGGATCAGTCTGACAGCTATGACTTCCCGACCTTCGACGAGAACACCGCCTCGTCGCTGTGCTACACCTCGGGCACCACGGGCAACCCCAAGGGCGTGCTCTATTCCCACCGCTCGAACGTGCTGCATTCCTACGGCGTGTGCATGACCGACACGCTCGGCATCTCGGCGACCGATGCCGTGCTGCCGGTGGTGCCGATGTTCCATGTCAATGCCTGGGGCCTTCCCTATGCCTGCCCGATGGTCGGGGCCAAGCTGATCTTCCCCGGGCCGCGGCTGGACGGCCCCGGCCTGGCCGAGTTGATCGAGATGGAGCGCCCGACGGTGCTGGCCGGCGTGCCGACCGTGTGGCTCGCCCTGCTCAACCATCTGGACGAGATCGGCCGGCGCATGGACGGCGTGCGCATCGCCGTGGTCGGTGGCTCGGCTGCGCCTGAGTCGATGATCCGTAAGTTCCAGGAAAAGCACGGCACCTTCCTGCTCCATGCCTGGGGCATGACCGAACTCAGCCCGATCGGCACCGCCTGCACCTTCAAGGCCAAGCACCTGTCGCTGGATCAGGAGGCGAAGTACAAGCTTCAGACCAAGATCGGCAAGCCGGCCTATGGCGTCGAAATGCGGATCACCGACGACGAAGGCAATGAACTCCCCAATGACGGTGTCGCCTTCGGCCATCTGAAGGTTCGCGGTCCCTGGGTTCTCAAATCCTATTTCCGCCGGGATGACGAGAACATCCTCGACGAGGACGGCTGGTTCGATACCGGCGACATCGCGACGGTCGATCAGGACGGCTATGCCCAGATCGTCGACCGCGCCAAGGACGTGATCAAGTCGGGCGGTGAGTGGATCAGCTCGATCGATCTGGAGAACGCGGCGGTCGGCCATCCCGACGTCAAGGAAGCGGCCGTCATCGGCGTCGCTCATCCGAAGTGGCAGGAGCGCCCGCTGCTCCTGGTCATCCGGCGCGAAGGCGCGACGCTCGACAAGCAGGGCATGCTCGATTACCTGGAGACCAAGGTCGTGAAGTGGTGGCTGCCCGACGATGTGATTTTCGTCGAGGAGCTGCCCCACACCGCCACCGGAAAGCTGCTGAAGCTGAAGCTGCGTGAGGCCTATGGCGACTGGCTGATGAAGCAGGCCGGCTGATCCGGCGACCGTCGGCACACGCACACACACGAAGCAGGGCGGTATCCGGGAGGATGCCGCCCTGCTTCGTTCAGATCCGCCCCTTGTCCCGTACCGGCCACGAAAAAGGGGATGCAGCCATAGGGTCTGCATCCCCTCGCCTGCTTCCGGGGGGATCTGCCGGGCACATCCGTGCCGGCAGACGGAAGCATCGGATCACCAGCTGCGGGTATCGGGCGATACCCGCAGCCGGTCGAATTTTCAGAGAATGGACGACAGCTTCATCGCCACCGCCATGTCGCCTTCGACCTTCAGCTTGCCGGTCATGAAGGCCATGGTCGCCGACAGATCGCCGGTCATCAGCCGGTCCAGGGTTTCCGCCGAACAGCGAATGGTGCAATCGGCCTCCCGATCCGCCGCTGAAACCTCGGCAGGGGTGGACCGGCCGTCAATGAAGATCGTGCCGTCCTCAAGCTCGAACTTCACGGTCGCCCCAAGGGCACCGCCCCTGGCTGCCTTTTCCTGCATACGCCGGACCAGATCGTCTGTGCTCATGCTTCCCCTCCCCGTACAGGCCGGCTTCAGCCGGTCGCTGATTAACGTTAACGTAAACGTAAAGATTGACGACGTCAAGCGCACCCTCTTCGCAGAATGCCTGCCCGGGGCCTGTGGTTCCAGCCGAATGGCGTGCATACACACATTATTATTTCCGACATATTTCAACTTTTGATTGTGTGAGAAAATACGTCGTTGCAAGTACCGCGGCATATCACGTCGGTGTAAAATGCAGCTCTCGACAGGCGGCACGACCGGCGACGGGGAGCGGCACGCCATGGACTTCACCCAGGGACCACCCGTCACATGTTCATGCAGCATTGGGGCCCGTTGCTGCTGCCCTTGATACAAAATCTGGGGGTGGTCGCGCTTGCCGCAGTCGCCTTCGGCGCTTTCGGACAGTGCCGCCTGCAGATGAGCCGGCTGACCCGCGGGATCGTCGTCGGCCTGATCTTTGCGGCTGCCGCCCTGATCTCGATGATGATCTCTGTGGAGATCGCTCCCGACATTGCTTTCGACGGCCGGGCCATACTGGTTCTCTTGTCTGCACCATTCGGCGGCCCGGCAGCCACACTGGTGGTGGGTGCGACGACGATTGCGTCACGGGTGCTGCAGGGCGGGCCGATTGCGACCGGAACGGCGCTGTCGCTGGTGATTGTCAGCCTTATGTCGGTGGGCTGGTGGGCGCTGCGACGCAGAACCGGCATCCGCATGACCGATCTGTTCATTGCCGGCGCCCTGGTAGGTGCTCCAGCCATGGTACTGGTCCCGACCATCCACGGCCTGATGTATGACGGGCGCCTGCTGAAACAGTTCGCCCCCCTCCTCTTCCTCAGCGGATTGATCGCCACCGTGGTCCTGGGTGGACTTCTGACGGTTGAACGCCGGCGTCTGACCGCGGAACGGGCCCTGGCGTCGGAGCGACGGCGCTTTCAGGCGATCGCCGACAACGTACCGGGCGCAATCCTGCAGATCCGCCTGGATCCGGGCGGCGATATTGCCGTGCTCTACGCAGGCGCCGGCATCCGCAATCTGACCGGCGGCCTTTCGCCCGACATGATCCGCTCCGATCCGCAGCAGCTGGACGAAATGGCCCTGCGCGACGACCAGCGCCTGCTGCCCGCCATCAGAGCCGCCATCCGCGGTGATATGCCACCCGGCTTCGGCCTGCCGCTTCCCGGCCGCGACGGGGTGACGCGCTGGGTGCTCCTCTATGCCACCACGCCGCGCCCCACGGCCGATGGCTGCCTGATCGCCGACGTGCTGGCGATCGACGGCACCGGCCTGCATCGCATCGAACAGGATCTGCGGACCGCACGCGCATCGGCCGAACGTGCCAACGCCGCCAAATCAATGTTTCTGGCCAATATGAGCCATGAACTGCGCACCCCCATGACCGGGGTTCTGGGCATGCTCGACCTGCTGGCCGGTACCGATCTGGATGGTCGCCAGCGGCGCTGGGTAACCGCGATGCGGCGGTCGGCGGAAGGGCTGATGACACTGCTCAACGATATCCTCGATCTCTCGAAGGTAGAAGCGGGACGCCTGGTTCTGCACGAGGAGCCGGTGATGATCGGCCGGCTGCTGGACGACGTCGTCGGGCTCTTCGAGGGCCGGGCGTCGCAGAAGGGCATCAATCTGTCGATCCGCCGCGGCCCCGGCGTTCCCGAGACGGTGCTGGCTGATCCGATGCGCCTGCGGCAGGTGCTGATGAACCTGGTCGGCAATGCCATCAAATTCACCGAGACCGGCTTTGTCGAGATCCGCGTCGACTGCAAGGGCGAGGGGGATCATCCGTCCTTCCTGTCCATCGCCGTCGCCGATACCGGCATCGGCATTGCCGCGGATGCACTGGATGCGATCTTTCAGCCCTTCGTTCAGGCGGCGGATCGCTCTGATGCCGCCGCCGTTCAGGGCGATGCGACACCCCCCTCGGGGACCGGTCTGGGCCTGGCCATCTCGCGCCGGCTGACGGCGGCAATGGGCGGTGAGCTCACCGTCGACAGCCTGCCCGGTGTCGGGTCGGTCTTCACGATCATGCTCCCCTGCCGGACCCAGGGCGGACACGCGGCCAGCCGCCGGGGCGATTCCCGCTCCCCCTCCCGGCCGGCGGACAGTCACAACGCCGGCGCATTGATGGCCGTCGCCGGTTTCAAGGGCCGCAGGCTCCTGATCGCCGAGGACAATCCCGTCAACCGGGAGCTCCTGAACGAAGCCCTGCAACGCATGGGCTTCGACGTTGCGATCGCAGAGGATGGTGCGGCTGCCGTCGAGATGTCTGCCCGTACCGCCTTCGACGCCATCGTCATGGATATGCAGATGCCGCGGATGGACGGCGTCACGGCAACCCGCCGGATCCGCGCACGGTCGGGGAAGGACGGCCAGGTGCCGATCCTGGCCCTTTCCGCTGATGCCATGCTTGAGAACCGGTCACGCTATCTCGATGCCGGGATCAACGCCTTTGTGGCAAAGCCCGTGAACTGGGGCGAGCTGCGCGACACCCTGGCCACTCTGCTCAACGACGATCCCCCGTTGGCCGGGCCCGAACCGGAAGACGGATCGTCAGGAGATGCCGGCGGGATGCCCCCGGTGCTCGACCCGGTACGGCAGGGTGAGATTGAAAAGGCCCTTGGTGCCGAACGGACACGCGCCCTTTACGGCATGTTCGCGGAAAGCGCGGCCAGCACCCATGAACAGATCGCCGTCGCTGCAACGACGGGGGATGCAGATGCATGGAGAAGTGGGCTGCATGCCCTCAAGGGCCTGGCAGCCAATTATGGCTACCAGCGTCTGGCCGCCGCCTGTGCATCGCTCGAAGTGGAAGTTCCTGACGTAACGGCTGCGTCCCGGCTTGAGACCGAGGTGACGGCCGCCCGGGCAACCATCAGGGCCAGCTGATTATCCTCTGCCCTGCGCTCATGGACTGCGGCCGCATCCATCATCGCCTGGTCCTCCTGGCCGGGGCCGGTGGTGGCGGCTGGGCAATGGATGCCATGCAGGCTGGTGAATGCCGGCTCTGCATAGGCAAGAATCCGGTCATCGAACCTGTCGGGCCCTGAGGCCACGAACGGCACGACTGCGAAAACCCCGTCATCATCGGCGTTTTCCGTCTCGGCCTCCGACGCGGTGCCGGGTGCCCGCCCACCCCCGGCCAGCCATGCTCCGCCGCCCGGGCCATGTGCCACAAGCAACACCACGGGGTGCTGCGGCGAGGCCCCTTCCAGCGTCAGCACGTCAAAGCCATCGGCACGCCCGCACCAGTCCGCCAGATCCACGGTCTGCGTCGCACGGGCATCCACGGCATAAGTGAAGGGCCGCGACCAGCCGTCCTGAACCGCTGCCGCCGGCAGTCCAAGGCTCGCAGCCGGAACCTGGCCGGTTACCGCGCCGCTGCATGCGGCCTGCGCGATCCCGTCCGTACCGCTTGCCGGACATGGCAGATGTCCGCTCCGGGCTAGTTCGGCTGCCAGCACGGCCATGACCGCCGCCATGCGCCGATCGGTCGACGCGCTTCGTGCCGAGACGGTTTCCGCGCGCAAGAGCGGCAGAACGCTGCCCAGAAGCAGGGCAAGCACGAACACGGCAACAGCAATTTCCACCAAGACGAAACCGTCTTCGGTATTCACGCGCCTCAGGCGATTTCGACTCGACAAATCGTGACCCCTTGCGTATGCAATCTTTAAAGGAGATGTACTTGATAACAATACATCTTGAACGATCTTTATCCACATCTTTTGGTTTAATTGTATAGGTGGTGGATTTTCATTATGAACATGATCAACGGTAGCAATTCAGAGACTAGCGGACGGGATCTGGCCGATGCGTTGATGGCACGCGGCCTGCTGACTGCGGATGCCGCCAGACTGGTCCGGCGCGAGGCGGGTCGCCTTCCCGGCGGATCGCTGCTTCGTGCAATCGAACATATGGGACTGGTCGACGAGGCCGATCTCGTAGCGGTACTGGCCGCCGAGTCAGGTCTGGCAGCCTGGCCGGGCCATCCGGTTCCATCGGATGCGGCCGGGCTTTCGGCCGAGATGCTGGTCACCGCCGGTGCCGTTCCGCTTGGTGTCGAACAGGGCGAACTGCTACTCGCCATGATTGATCCCGACGACCTCACTGCGGCGGAAACCATTCGCCGCAGGCTGGGCCATGCAGGGCAGCTGCGACGGATGGTCATCGGGCGAACCGCCTTCGCACGGCTGATCGGCCGGTTGCATCGCAATGACCCGATGATCGATGCCATGATCGCGGCGGCGGCCGGCAGTGGCGCCACCCCAGGGCTGACCATCGCCGCCGAGCATATGCCCGAAGATCCGTTTCGCGACCGGCCGGTCGCCGATGCCGAAGAAAGTGCGGTGACGCGCCTCGCCGATATGTTGATCGCTGCGGCCGTCCGGGCCGGTGCTTCCGATCTGCATCTCGATCCGGCACCGGGGCATCTGGGCATCCGCTTGCGGATCGATGGCGTTCTGACACCGTTCCGGCTGCTGGATGCCGCCATCGCATCGGGCCTCGTTACCCGCTTCAAGGTGATGGCGGGGCTGGATGCAGTCGTCACCCTGCGCCCCCAGGACGGGCGGATCACAAGCAGGATCGACGGGCTGGCGGTGGAAATCCGCGTGGCGACCCATCCCACCGTCCACGGCGAGGCGGTGGTTCTCAGGCTGCTGGATGCTGACCGCCGGCTGCGACAGCTCGACGGCCTGGGCCTCACCTCCCGAATCGTCGAGGGGCTGCGCCGCATTGCCCGGCGGCCTGACGGGATCGTGGTTGTGGCCGGCCCGACCGGCAGCGGCAAGAGCACCACCCTGCGCGCCCTGACCGGCCTGATAGATCGCCGCCGGCTGGCGGTCGCGACCCTGGAGGATCCGGTGGAATACCCGCTGGACGGGGTGCGCCAGACCGATCTGTCACGCCTGCCGGAGTTGAGCTTCGCCGACGGTATCCGGTCCCTGATGCGCCAGGATCCCGATGTTCTGCTGGTCGGCGAAATGCGTGACGAGACCACCGCAGCCATGGCCTATCGTGCCGCCGTGACCGGCCACCGGGTCTATACCACGCTGCACGCGGGCGATGCCCTGGGCGTCATCGACCGGCTGCGTGATCTGGGTCTGGCGCCACGCCGGCTGGCGGGTGTTCTGGCCGCCGTTCTGGTTCAACGGCTGGTGCGGCGCTTGTGTCCGGACTGTTCACCCGCACCGGGGATGGCAGGTCGCGGCTGTCCGGCCTGCGGTTTCACCGGTTTCCGCGGCCGGGTGCCAGTCGCCGAACTGCTGATCCCCGACGATGCCTTCGACGACCTGCTTGCCGGGGATGCGGCACGGCCGCATCTGGCCGCATATCTGGCCCGATGCGGTCATCAGAGCCTGCTGGCCGATGCCCGCGAGATCGAGAGACACGGCCTCAGCACCCGCGGCGAAATCGAGGCGGTGGTCGGGCCGCTTGACCGGCCATGATCGACCGGCCCGATCCCATGCTCCCGACCACCTGTCCGCCGATGGCAGATATGCCGGATGCCGCCATGCGCCGCTGGCGGTTCCGGGCGATCGATGCCGAGGGCAACCTGCTGCACGGCCGCATTCTGGCCGGCGATGTCGACACGGCCCTCCGCCAGCTGGAAGCGCGTGGGCTCGACCCGCTCTCCATCCGTCCCGTTCGGGAAGGGTTGGCCCTGGTCTGGCAGGGGCTTACCCGCTCCGGCAGCCTGGTGGCGGGCCCGGCCGAACGTCATGCCGCACTTGCCGAAGCCTGGTCTGCGGCGGGTCTGCATCTGGCTGCCGCCCGTGACCTGCCGGCGGCGCTGGATGCCGCGGCCCGGGGTGGCATCTCCCACGCCGCGGCCCATGGGTTCACCGGCATGGCCGCAGCCATCCGCGCCGGACGGAGCCCGGCCGAGGCCGCGGCGGCGGCCGGGCGGGATCTCGGGCCGGTGGCCGCAACGGTGTTTGCGGTTGCCACACGCACGGGGCGGCTGACCCCGGCGATTGACGATCTTGCCCATCATCATGAAACCGAGGCCCTGATCCATGCCCGGATCGCCCGGGCATTGCGCTACCCGATCGTGCTGGGTGCCACCACCTTCGCCTCTCTCGTCGCCCTCATCGGCGGCGCGCTCCCCGAACTTGCCGGTCTGATGACCGAACTCGGTGTTGCGGGCGATGACCCGACGCTGCAACTGGCCATCGCCATCGGTGCCGCGCCCGGCCTCGCAATCGGGGCGATCGCCGGCCTGCCCACGGCACTGCTGGCAGGGCTGCTGATCGCCCGGCGCCATCCGGCCATTGCCCGGCGGATCGACCGCTGGACACCGATCATACGCCTGCGCCATCAGCTCGCGGCGGCCCGCAGCCTGCGCGCCCTGATCCTGGCCGCAGAGGCCGGCGCACCGGTCACGGAGGCACTGGAACTGGCGGCGATTGGTGCCGCAGATCCCGAACTCGCCCGACAGATCGGCAATGTCCGCCGCCTGATCATTCGCGGGGTTCCGCCGGCCGAGGCCTTCGCCCTGCTCGAACCCTGGCCTGCCGTGGCCCAGGCGCCACTGATTGCCGGTGCAGCAGCCGGCCGGCTGCCCGATGCCGCCCGCAGTGCCGCCCGGGCGCTGGACCGCAGCATCGAGCGTTCGGTCGATCGGCTGACCGCCCTGCTGGAACCCGCCCTGGTCATGTTTCTGGCCCTCATCGTCGCCGGCATCGGCCGGCTGGTGCTGGGTGCCCTGTATTCCGGGCTGGCGGAGGTCGGTGGATGAACCTGCGCACGCACTCCTCAGCCCGACAGGTTCTGCTGCTCGATCGGGGCGGCCGGCTCTGGCTGGCGACACGGGCCCCGGACGGCGTGGCCCTGCACCCGGGTCCGGAAACGCCGGCCGACTGGCGCAGCCTTGCAACGATGGGGCGGCGTGAAGGGCTGCGCCGTACGCTGCCGCTGGTCGTGGAAGACGACCGACCACGGGTTGCGACCATTGCCCTCCCCCGGCTGGGCCGGCGGATCCGGCAGCAGATCGAAGCCCGCCGGATCACCGCCGCCGCAGGTGAACTTGGCCTGGATCAGGGCTTCGTCGCCATCAGCCCCCTGCCACCCGGCAGCGGAGATGGGGGTGGCGGCACGGGCACGGATCCGGGCATAGATCCGGCCCGCCGGCCGGACAGGCGGGCGCTCGTTTTCGTCGCCGCCTCGGCGGAACTTCAAGCCTGCACCAGGGCTGCGGCCATTGTCGGGCTGCATCTCCGGCCTTTGCCGCCGGTGCTGCCGGCCGGGATGGCCCTGGCAAAGGAGCACGAGGCACGGTGGCTGGCCCTGCACGTGCCGGTATCACCCGACCAGTCGTCGGACGCCGGGATCGATCAGATCCTCTGCGAAGCAGGTCTGCCGGTCTTCGCCAGCCGTCGCCCGCTATCGGGCCTGCGACCCGTCGAAGCCGCCATGGACGGAAGCCGGGCGGTCCGCCGCCATCTTCATCGACATCACGCCACCCTTGATCTGATCACGCTGCTGATCGACGACCACGCCCCGTTGATCGCCCCATCCCCCGACAGGGAAGAGATGGCGCTGCGTCATCATCAACCGCCATTCCTTACCATGCCGGACCCCACCATCCCGGACAGAGACCGTCTGCCGGGCCTGCTCACCCGTCTGGCTCTTGCCGCCCTGCTTGACGAGACCCCGCCGCTGCGTGTCCAGGCCTTCGGACCGATCCCGGCAACCGGCACGGTCGCCGCCCGTTCCTGGCACGATCAGCCGATGCGCATGCGCAATGCGGCCGCGCCCGCTGCCGCCATTCTTCTGTCTGCCGCCCTGATTCTGCCAGGCCTGCAGGCGGCCGGGCTGGTCGACGAGGCGATGGTTGCCGCCCAGCGCGATCTGATGCTCGCCACGGAGTTCGATCTGCGCAGCGCAGCAGCCGGCGGCACCGATGCCGGACGTCTGGCCCATGCCACACGGGTCGCCTCTGCCCTGGGCGGACTTGCCGCCATGGAACAGGCGGCACCGGTAGACCTGCTCTGCGTGCTGGACCGCCTGGCGGTGCTCAGGCCGGAAGGCCTCGCCATCACCGGGCTACGTCATCAACGGGGCGGCAACGGTACGGAAGCCGGCCGGCTGATGCTCGACATCGAGATCACCCGCAGCGATGCCGCGGCAGCCGAGGCCCTGCGGCGGGGCTTTGCCGGGACCGTCACCACCGCCGGGCTCGGCATGGCCGCGGTTGCCGATCCGCCACCCGGTCCGAACGGCCGCCCGCCTCTCACACGCCAGCCCCCGGCATTCAGCGGCAATGGCCAGGAGGATCCTGCCGGGGGCACTCTGCCCGAAGGCAGCCCTTTCCGCGGTCAGTTGATCCTGGCACCGCTGCCCGCCGATGCCGGCAGGTCCGGGGCGGCATGCAGACCGCGGCTTTCGGCACGGCGCTTCGGCTTGCGTGCAGCCCGCCCGGCCGCGGTGTCGGCGGATGGCAGCCCGGGCCGCCGCCCGGCCGGGCGCTCGCGCCGGCTGGCGGGGCTGGCTCTTGGCGCTCTGGCCGTGATCGTCGCAGATCTGAGCATGGCACTGAAGGTGGAGCGGGCACAGGCTCATGCCGAGAGCCTGGCCCGAACCGCCGAGGCGGCAAGAGCCCGTTTCAGACAGGCAGAAGCGGCGGCTTGGCGGCTCGGCCCCGGTGCCGGGCGGCTTGCCGCAGATCCGCGGCCGCTGTTCGGGCCGCCGGCACCGGCACCCTTGCTCCGGCAGCTGAATGATCTGGCCCTGGCCGCCGGTATCGGAACCATCCGCCTGTCGCTCGCCGATGCACCGGCCGAGACGGTGACGCCGCGGCCGGCAGATCGGCGGCTGCCCTATCCGCCGACGGCAGAGGCTCTGCCTCTGCTTCGGCCGGTTCTGGTCACCGCAGAATTGACAGCGCCCTCGGATGCCGAAATCCGTGCCGGGCTTGTGGCCATGCGTGCCGCGCTGCCGGGTCGCGCCGTGATCGACCGCCTGGATCTGGCCGACCGCCCGGATGAAGGCCTGGCGCATGCCCGCGCCGTATTGCGCTTCGCCACCATCGATCAGGCCAGCCTGCCGCCCCGGCCCGACGGTCCGGCCGGGGATCCGCTGGCCACCCTCCTCGCCCGCCACGACCTGGCGATGCCCGTCGTCCTGCCCGACAGGCCGGGAACCGTGGTCGCCCTTGCCCTGGAGCCGGCGGCACATCAGCGTCGGCTGACCGGCTCCGACCGGCCGGCCGGGAATGAACCGCCCCCGGTCGCACGCCGCATCACGCTCGACGGCATCGCGCGCGGGCCGGGGCCGGACTGGCGCATCTGGATCAATGGCCAACGGATCGCCAGGGGAGAGCAGGGTCAGAGAGATGCCCCAGTCGTCGAAGCGGTCGGTCGCGACACCGTCAGCATCCGTCTGGCTGAAGGTCGGGTCGTGGTTCCTCTCGCCCTTGGACAGCGGATCTGTCTGGGTATCGACGGGGTACTGCCTGATGAGGTCTGTCCATGACCGGTATGCTCTGCCCCGCCCGGCCCTTCCTGTCTGTCCTTCTTGTCCTCGTCCTCACCGCCTGCGGCACTGCCGATCTGCGCGACCGGGCGCTGGGCCTGGACCGCCGCGACTATCGGGCGATCGGGGGCGCGCCGGCAGCGGAACCACCACCGGGGGTCAGACAAGCTCCGCAGACGATACCGCCGGCACCGCTGCCCCCGGAAGACGATGACGATCCGGACGATCCGGCCCCCGATCCGGAGGCCCGGGCAATCCTGACACGCCCGGTCGATATCCGGGTGGCTGGTCAGATCCCGATCGCCGAGGTGGTGGAAGATCTGGCCCATCAGGCAGGGGCGGGCGTGGTGATCGATCCGGCCGTCAGCGGCATGGTCAGGGTCAGCCTCTCTGGTGTACCGCTCGGCAAAGCACTGGCAGCGATCGGCCGCCAGGTGAATTTCGTCTACCGGATCGAAGGCGGGGTGCTTCTGGTCGAACGCGACCGGCCGGTGGTCCGCATCTACCGCATTGATCAGCCCGATATGGTCCGCCGGGTGGATGGTGGTGTCGCAGCCTCGTCAGAACTCGACACCGTCGGCACCGGCAGTGGCGGTACAGCCGACCGCAACGGCTCGTCCATCGCCATCCGCAACCAGACCGACGGCGCCTTCTGGAACGATGCCACCCGAACACTGGCGGCCGCCCTTGGCATCGCCGGTGATGACGCCGCCCAGATCGCAGATCCGGCGGATGACCGCCGCCCCCGATTGAGCGTGAACCCGCGCACCGGCGTGATCGCCGTCTATGGCGATCGCGGTGCCCAGGAAACCGCCCGCCGGGTGATCGCCGGTCTGCGCCGCACCACCGGGCGGCAGGTCCTGATCGAAGCCCGTGTCGTAGAGGTGGCGCTCGACGAGGGCTACGAGGCCGGAATCGACTGGTCGGCAATTCTGTCGGGGGATGTCACCATCTCCGGCCGGTTCGGCGCACCGGCCGCCCGGATCGCGAACGGGGTCGACGACGTCCTGGGCATTCGGGTCTCCGGATCTGATATCGACGCCCTGGTCGGTCTGGCCGCGCGCTTCGGTGCGGTGCGCACGCTCTCCAGTCCGCGGCTCACCGTGCTCAACAACCAGACGGCCCTGCTCAAGGTGGCCGAGAATGCCGTCTATTTCACCCTTGATGTCGAGCGCGAGACCGACGACGACACCGGCGACGTGACCCTGACGGTCAATTCGAAGCTGAACACGGTCCCCATCGGGCTCGTGCTCAGCGTGCAGCCGGCGATTGCCGCCGACGAGCGCTCGGTGGTCATGACCGTGCGGCCGACCATCACCCGCATCGCGCGCGAAGTCGCCGATCCGGGCGTCGCCATCGCCTCGCAGAACCAGGTGGAGAGCCTGGTACCGGTGGTGGAGGTCCGCGAGCTGGACTCGGTTCTGCGCATCCGGTCGGGCGAGATCATGATCATGGGCGGGTTGATGGAAGAACGCGCCCGCTTCGATGAAAGCGGCGCTCCGGTGCTGAAGGATCTGCCCTGGGTGGGGCGGCTGTTCCGCGCCGATACCGATGCCAGCCATACGGTGGAGCTGGTGGTCTTCCTGCGCGCCACGATCCTGCGCGACGACACCGGCGGCACCATCGCCCCCGCCGATATCGACCTCTATCGCGGCTTCACCACCGATCCGCGGCCCCTGCCCTTCCCCGCGCCTTCCCCCTCCACACCGCCTTCCCCCATGCCGGCACCGATACCCGGCCGGCCCGTTCCTGAAAGCGAAAGCGAGCCACAGTGATGAGCATCCGCACCCGTTCCGCAGCCGGGCATTCCGGCTCCAGACAGTCCGTATCCGGGCCTGACGTATCCAGGTCTGGCATAACCGAAGACGATCGCGGCTTCACCCTGGTCGAGGTGGCCATTGCGCTCGTCGTCATCGCCCTGCTGGTCGGTACGGTTCTGCAGGCCCAGGGCATGGTCGGCAACAGCCGCGTCCAGGCCTTCGTATCAGAGGTTGGTGCCATCCGCACCGCGTTCGGCCAGTTTCAGGAACGCTATGGCGCCCTGCCCGGCGACTACGCCGATGCGGCAGCACTTGCAAGCGGCGTCGCGGCCGGCGACGGCAATGGCACACTGTCAGGCGACGGCGCCAGCCAGGAGAGCCTGAATGCCTGGCGTCATCTGACCGCCGCGCAGTTCCTGACCAATCTCAAAATGCCGCCGGCGGGTACATCCGCGCCGTCCACGCCACTGGGTGGACAATACCAGCTGGTCTCGGCGACGGTCGGAGCAACGAGCGGCGTCTGGCTCAGGATCGGCAGCATGACCACCGGTTCAACCACTGGTAATTCAACGCCCTTGCTGAGCGTCGATCAGGCCCGTCGGCTGGATGCGGAACTGGATGACGGACTGCCGGGTACCGGATCGGTGGTCACCAGCACAGCCGCCTGTCAGGTGACCGGCAGCAATATCTACAATCTGGCTGCAACGGATACCTGCCTTATTCAGGTGCTGATGTAGTGGGGTCGGTCCGGCCCTGCCCTTCTGTGGCGATGCTGGTGCGTGTGGCGGTTCTGGCTACGGCTCTCTCGGCTCTGGCCCTGCCGCCACCGCCGCCGGGCGATCCGCTGCCGCCGGAGCCGGGACCGCCTGTCCTGCAGGGACGGGTTTCGCGCATGATCACCCCGGCGCGGGATGTCATCAGCCCGACGATCCCACCACCCAGCGCCCACCGCGACCGGCAACCCGCGCCGCAGGCAGATGAATCGTGACGGTGGTCCCCTGGCCCGGCCGGCTGTCGAGCAGCAGCCGGCCGCCATGCAGCTCCACGATTGCCTTGGACAGGGGCAAGCCGAGCCCGGTGCCTTCAAACCGGCGGCTCAAGGCACTCTCGATCTGGCCGAACGGGGTCAGCACCTTCGACAGATCACCAGGTGCGATGCCGATGCCCGTATCAGTGACGGTGATATCCATACCGCCATCCCTGCCCGGTACCGCCGCCACAGTCACCCGGCCGCCCGGTTCGGTGAACTTCACCGCATTGGACAGAAGATTGAGCAGCACCTGCTTCATGCGCCGCTCATCCACCAGAACGGGCGGCAGGCCGGGTGGCAGCTCGGTCTCCAGGGTGATCCCGCCGGCATCGGCGCGGGCCTGAACCATGCCCCGGGTCCGGGCGACCATTGCCCTCAGATCGACCGGCCTCTCGTCCAGATCCAGCCGGCCGGCTTCGATCTTCGACATGTCGAGGATATCGCTGATCACCGCCAGCAGATGGCCGCCACTCTCGGTAATATCGCGGGCGTATTCCAGATAGCGGGGATTGCCGACCGGACCAAGGGTCTCCAGGGCGATCATTTCGGAAAAGCCGATCACCGCATTCAGCGGCGTGCGCAGTTCATGGCTCATATTGGCCAGGAATTCGCTCTTTGCACGATTGGCGAGTTCGGCCGTTTCCTTGGCCTCCAGCAGGGCCGCCTCGGCGCGTCTGCGCTCTGCGCCCACCAGGGCAAGGGCGATCAGATCAGCCAGGGAGCCTATGAAATTCACCTCGTCCTGGGCCCAGTGACGGGACGTGCCGAAATGTTCGCAACACAGGATACCGACCACCCGGCCATCCACCCGGACGGTCGCGTCCATCAGGGCACCCAGCCTGTCGCCATAGCGCGGCAATGTCATCACCTCGGCCATCGCCGGGTGGTCCCAGGCATCCCCCACGACCAGAACGCGTTCAGGCAGCAGTGCCTCAAAATAGCGCGGCATACCGGCCACCGAGATATGCTGCCCATCCGTCGGCAGATGACTGCCGGCACGCGCGTCGAAATGATCGATGCACATGAAATCGACCGGATCGGAAGACCGGCTGTCCGTCCTGACCGGCATCGTCCCCGCCAGCCAGACGGAGACCCGGCCGACATCGATGATCTCTGCCGCCGTTTCGCTGACGACCCGGATGACGCTGGCAGGATCGCCTGTGAACAGCCCACCGCCATGGGCGATCGCGGCAATGGCCCCGTTCTGACGGCGCAGGCGGGTTTCGCGGCTGCGCAGCGCATCTTCGGCCATGCGCCGGTCGGTAATGTCGTGTACGACCACCAGCAGGGATGCCGCACCGCCATAGCGCAGGGCACAGGCGCTGAGCAGCCCCCAGAAGGCACGATCTCCGGCCCGGATCATGGGGGCTTCGACCCGCTCCGCCGCGGCCCGGCCGCTCAACTCGGCCATGATCAGCGCCGCCGCCCCCGGGTCTGCGAACAGCCGGTCGAAGATCAAACCGCCTTCGGTCTGGCCGCCGACCAGATCGTCCAGTCCGAAGGCGTCTACCGCCGCACGGTTGGCGAAGAGCAGGCGCCGGCCCTCCTGCATCACGATCAGCATCGGCAGCGGCGCCGCTTCCGCAATTGCCCGGAACCGCTCTTCGCTTTCGGCCAGGGCGCGTTCACGCCGACGCACATCGGTCGCATCGCGGGCAACGACCACCAGCCCGCCATCGGCGGTGGCACGTTCGCTCAGTTCCAACAGGCGGCCATCGGCCATGCGGACATCGACCAGCGCATCGCTGCGGTGGTGGACGATATCGCCATAACGACGCATCGCCGTCTCGACCGAAAACCGGCTGTCGCCACCATAGGCACCGCGATCGACCGCGGCACGCACCAGATCCTCTAGCAGGGTGCCGGGCACCAGCAGGTCGGCGACCACCTGAAACAGATCGACCATGCGGCGGTTTACGATCACCAGCCTGAGGTCGCGATCATAGATCGCGATCCCCTCACGCGTGCTGTCCAGCGCATCCAGCATCAAGCGATGTGCGGCCCAGGCCCGGGCTTCCGCTTCCATACGATCGGTGATGTCCGTCGAAACACCACGATGGCCGATCACCCGACCACGAGCATCCAGGATCGGCCGCCCCGCTTCTTCGATCACCCGGCGGCGCCCATGAGCATCCAGCAATTCATAACGCAGACCGTCGAAGGCGACACCGGCCGCCATCTCGTCCAGGTGCCGTCGCCAGCGCCGCTCTTCGGCGCGCCGCCAGGCCATGGCCGGCAAATCGGCGCGACGGGTGCCGATCAGCCGGTCGGCCGGAATCCCCAGTCGATCCACGATCCGGCGGGAGACGTAGATGAACCGGCCATCGGCATCGGTTTCCCAGATCCAGTCGCTGGCGATGCCGGCGACATCACGGAAGCGCTGCTCCTGCTCACTGAGCCGCCGGTTGCGGTCCGCAAGCAGCCGCGCATTATACGTCAGGCTTCCCACGGCCAGCCGCGCCCGGGCGGCCGCACTCCAGACCAGCGCCGACATCAGCAGAAGCGCGATGACGACCAGCGGCACCGTGCTTTCCAGAAGCGTCCGGCCAGGCTGATCTGGCCTCCAGGTGAACCAGGCGATGGGGGTTCCGTCCGGACCGTCCAGCGCCAGTGCAGCGTCACTCTGCGGCATCGCCAGGGTAAGGGTCACCTCGGGCAGGCCCCCGATCATGTCATGGCCCGGGAAATACCGGTCCAGGCGCTGAAAGATGACCAGCGCCTGACCGGGGGCCGCCATCGGGGGAACCGTTCCGTTGGTCACGAAAGGTGCAATACGGGCGGCGACGGCAAAGACGATGCTGTCACCGATCCTGATCGTCCGTTTCACGGCCTGCGGCTCCGGCCCGCCGGTCGCCAGTGCGGCTTCAATCAGGGGGGCAAGCATCGATGGCAGGGTATTGATCTCGGTCCCGGAAAATCTTTCGCCGACGGAAAGATAGACCGGCGGTCCCGACATCCCCATCACAAGGCTGCCGTCGACGGCGAAGGTCTGGCGCAGATAGGCCCCGAAATTGTCGTTGAGCCAGGTGTCGTCGACGGGCGCCTGCGTCGCGATGACCGCCTCGTCCCACCAGGCATAATCGACGACGGTACGCTCCAGGGTCGACATCCGGGCACTGAGCAGATCGCGGATCAGGCGCTGCTGCTGGTTAAGGGCCGCCTGGTCCTGCACCCCGGCTGCGGTTACGACGATTGCACCGACAAGAACCAGCCCGATGGCCATCACCCCCAGGATGGGCCGGATCAAGCGGCCAAAGCTGACATCAGCCGGGGTGGCAGCAGAATGGGACAGCGGTGCCGAGGCCCCGCCGTGATCGTGATCCGCTGCTCCGGCCGCCGTCGTCGGCGCGGATGAAATCTTGTCCCGATGCCTGCCGATGCGCACCTGCGCGATGCCCTCTCGCGATCGGAGCCACGGGCCCCTGCCGTCGTCGCCTGCCGGTCGCCATCCCCCCACGACCGCGCTCCATCATCCAGCCCGGGAAGTGTTGCAGGCCCCCGAGGCGGACGCAAGGCGGAGCCCGGCATTTTTCCAGACCATGCCGGAGATGTGCCATCGCCCGGTACCGCACAGGGACCGGGCGATGGCAGATGACAGCCGGTGCACGTGCCCGGTGATCAGGCGGCGTGGGTTCTGGCCAGCTTCTCCCCCAGTTTGCCCGGCACCTCCTGGAGCACGGCCTCCCCGGCTTCGATCACTGCCAGCCCCTGGGTAGCGGCCGCCAGATCATCGATCAGCCGGGGCAGTTCTGCGTCGGGTACCATCGCTTCCAGCCGGTCCCAGCCCACGGGCTGGGCCACCGCCTCCAGGCCCAGGATCTGGCCGCGGGCGGACTGGATGGCGGCATGCATGCGGGCGGTGGCACTGCCCGGTGCCGTCATCCGCACCGGCCGCACCGGTTCCAGCAGTACCGGATCCGCCTCGCCCAGGGCCTCGGTCATCGCCATACGGGCAGCGGTCCGGAAGGCCATGTCGGAACTGTCGACCGCGTGATGCAGACCGTCGGTCAGGGAGACCGCCAGATCGACCACCGGGAAGCCAAGCGGCCCGGTGACCATCGCGTCGCGCACCCCCGCCTCCACGGCGGGCACGAAATTGCGGGGCACGGAACCGCCGACGGTCCGGTCCTCGAAGCGGAAACCTTCACCGCGGCCCAGAGGGGTGAGTTCCAGCGACACATCGGCAAACTGGCCATGGCCGCCGCTCTGACGCTTGTGGCGCGCCCGGGCCGCCGCCGGCCGGCGCGGTGCCTCGCGGAAGGCGATCCGGGGCGGCCGGGCCTCCACTTCGATCCCGAAGCGCAGCTTCAGCCGCTCCACCGCCAGGGCCAGATGGCGGGCACCCTGGCCGATCAGCACCGTTTCGGACATGTCGGGGCGCGCATCGATCCGATAGGACGAATCCTCTTCCACCAGCCGCGCCAGGGCAGCACCCAGCTTGGCTTCATCGGCGGCGCGGGCGGCCGCCAGCACCAGCCCGGCCACCGGCATCGGCACATGCCGGCGCCCTTCGGCAATCACGCCTTTGGCATCGACCGTCACGCCGACGGGCACGTTTTCAAGCCGGGGCAGCACCACCACCTCGCCCGCGACCGCCGCATCGGTGCGGCGGATCATGGCCGGGCCGTCGAACATGCCGATCTGGCCCAGACGCTGACCGGCAAAGTCATCCCCTTCGGCCAGCCGGCCCGACCACAGCCGGGCGATCCCGACCCGGCCCAGATGCGGCAGATGCAGCACCTTGAACAGCCGGGCCCGCATCCGGCCGTCATCATGTCCGCGCAGGACCGCATCTTCCCCCTCGTCCTCGGTATCGACCGGGTCGAGTACGCCTTCGCGGCAGGCGGTGACGGCGACACCCGGGGTCTCGTGGCGCAGCGCCTTCATCAGCCGCCGGACCCCGAACCCTTCAAGCGCATTGCCGAAGAACACCGGCACGATGGTCTCGCGGCCGAATTCCCGGCCGAGATCGCGATAGATGGTCTTGCGGTCGGGATGGGTTTCCTCAAGCAGCTGCTCCAGCAGCACATCGTCGAAATCGGCCAGCGTCTCAAGCATCACCTGCCGGGCCTCCTGCTCGCGGGCGCTGAGCGAGGCGGGCAGCCGCACGACCTCCGACGCCGATCCGGGGCGATAGCGATAGGCACGTTCGCTGGCCAGGTCGACATGGCCGACCACCCGCTCCTCGCCCGAGGCGCTGCGCTCGCGGATCGGCACTTCGCGCAGCACCAGCGGCCGGCGGCTGGCGGATTGCAGGGCATCGAGGATGGTGGCGACACGCACGCTCAGGGTGTCCACCTTGTTGATGAACACCATGTGGGGAACACGCATCTCCTCAAGCAGGGTAAAGATCGGTGCCAGCGCCTCAACCCGGGCAGGATCGGGGTCGCAGACCACCACCGCCACGTCGGCGACCGTCAGGCAGTCGCGCATATCCTGGCGGCAATCAGCGGCGCCGGGGCAGTCGAGCATCGTCCAGCGTTCGCCCAGATAATCGATACGGGCGGTATTGAGGGTAAGCCCGCCCGAGATCTGGCCGCGCGCCTCGGGCCAGGCATCGCCCCGGGCGGTGCCGTCGGCCACCCGGCCAAGCCGGCCGGTGGTGCCCGAGATCCACAGCATGGCCTCAAGCAGGCTGGTCTTGCCGGTTCCATAAGGTCCGATGAGGACGGCGCATCGCGGCGCCGCTGGAACTCTGTCGGGCATGGCCCCCGCGGGCCTGCCCTCTGCCGTGTTGGTGGACATGGCATCCTCCCCAGCATCCGGAACGGATGGAGGTCGTCCGATGTCGGGTGTTACAGGCGCGGGCGGCAGGACGGGAAGTCGGCACGAAAAGGCACGCCACGCGTCGAAGCGGATCGGACGATCCGTCCCTTCCTTGGCAGCGGAACCGTCGGCGGCGATGCAGGATGCCCGCAGCGAAGGCGGCCCCGTCAGATCGCGGGCCGTTCCGTATCGCCATCGGGCGATATGACGGCCTCATTACATTCCGATGCTCGCGCGGCCGGCCGGCCGAGGCAAGCGAAACCGTCATCCGATGCCGATCTGTCGCAGCCATTGGTCACAGCCACAGGATGCCTGCACCCCTGCTTGACTCCACCTGCGGCCCGGACTAGAACAAAAAGAGAACAAACGGACCCCCCCGATCCGCTGAAACGGCCCCGCAAACCCGGCTCGCATGCCTCGCTTGCATCACCGGGCCCCTCTTGCAGGAAGGCAGCGATGATACCGATCAGGCCGACAACCATCGCGCCGGCACCAGGCCGGGGGGGGCGCATCCTCAGGGACGGCCCCCGCCGCCCGCACGCCCGGACCGTGGCCGATGACCGGGCCGGCAGCACGACCTCTCCGGCGACCGTGAAGGCCGGCCGGTCGCACGCCCTGGCCGTGGCGGAGCTGCAGCTGATGGTGGCCGGGGGCGCATACCCGGTGCCGGAACGTGCTGCCCGTCAGATCTCGTCACCGGCCGGTCGCGCCGGTGTTCCTTCCACCCCGGGGCCAGCGCCGGAAAGCGGCCCGACGACGGAGGATGGCATGGCTTTCGGATCCGCAACCCGCATCACATCCCTTTCGCCCCATACACGGCGCGATCCCGCCATCCGGGTCAGGCCTTCGCGCCTGCTTGCGGCTGCCGCCGCGGCAACCGCACGGGCCGCGGTCGATCCCGAGCCCCAGGCCAGCGATGATCAGCTCGACGATACCGCAGCAGCCGGTCTCGCCGCGGCCCCGGTGCCCGATCGGGTCGACCAGCTGCGGGCAGTGATCGCGCGCATCGAAACCCGGGGCAGTTCCACCGTCGGACGCGATCGGGAGCCGGCGGGCGTGATGATCGGTACCGGCCATGCCGCCATCGACGCCCGTCTTGGCGAAGGCGGTCTCAGCCTGGCCCGGCTGCACGAGATCGTGACCGCAGAGGCGGGGGATCATCCCTCGGCCGGTGCCGCCCATGGTGCCGGGCTTGGCCTTGCCGCCAGCTGGGCCGCTGCCGCAGCGCGTCTGCGCAGCGGGCCGGTGCTCTGGGTCGGCGGCTGGCCCCCTCCTTATGCACCGGGCCTGGCCGGTTTCGGACTGGATCCGTCCCGGCTGCTGGTGGTACCGGCCCGGCGCAGCGCCGAACGGCTCTGGGTGATGGAAGAGGCGGTGCGCAGCGGTGCCGTCGCCGCAGTGGTGGGAGAGGTCGCCGATGCCGACCCGCTCGCCACCCGGCGCCTGCAATTCGCCGCGGCCGAGGGCGGGGCGCTCGCCCTGATGCTCCGCCCGGTCGCCGCCGACAGTCTTGCGGCCACGGCCGCCCATGATGCCGATCCCGCCCTGTTGCTCGACCGCCTGCCGGCCAGTTCCGCCGCCAGCCGCTGGGCGGTGACCACGGCTCCGGGCACCGGCGCACAATGGCCCGCTGCGGCAGGCTATGCCGCCCGCCCGATCGGCCGGCTGCACTGGCGGCTGGACCTGCTCCGCGCCCGCGGAGCCCTGCCCGCCCGCTTCACGGTCGCCTGGGCGGCAGAGGGGAAGGATCCGGTCACGGCCGACAGGCTGGACGTGATCCACGGCCCGGGCATCGGATCGCCACGCCAGGTCGTGCAGGGCCTGCCGGCCAGTCAGACCGAAGCTGGCGGCTGGCTGGGCCGCACCCTTACCCGCAGCCTGATCAGCCGGCCCCTCACCGTCGGCTGACCCGCCCCCCGGAACCGGACATCCGCGCCGGGCGGGGCAGCTGTCCCGTCCTGTCCCGGGGTTCAGTGTCTCTCATGTCCACCCGTCATCCTGATCCCGCACGGCCCGTCCGCCCCGGCACTGGCTCCGGCCGGCGCATTCTGGCCCTGCATCTGCCGCTGCTCGCCATCGACCGCCAGGTTCTGATCGCGCAGGCAAACGGCGCCGCAGACGCTGCCCGACACTGGCGCCACAGCCCTGCCGCCTGTCATGCCCCGGGCCCGCGCGGACCAATGATCACCACCCCGAACCCTGCCGCCCGGGCCGCCGGGGTCCGGGCGGGAATGACGCTGGCCGAAGCCAGGGCGCGGACCGGCGGCGACATCCTGCTCGCACCTGCTGATCCGCGTGGTGACCGCCGGGCTCTGGCCTGCCTCGCCGATCTTGCCGACCGCTTCTCTCCCGCCGTCAGCCTTGACGGCGATCAGGGGTTGCTACTGGACATCACCGGGGTTGCACATCTCTTTCGGGGGGAAGCCGGTCTGATCGCCCGGGCCGGCGCCCTGATCGGTGCCCGCGGCTTCGGCCTGACGGCCGCAATCGCCCCCACTCCACTTGCAGCCTCTGCCCTTGCCCGGGCCCGCGCAGATCAGGCCCGCGCAGATCATCGGATGGGGACCGGATCTGTTGCCGCCGTGGTGGTGGCAGATGACCGGGCCATGTCCGACGAGATTCATGCCGCCCTCGCGCGACTGGTCGGGCCTCTGCCGCCCGAGATGCTCAGCCAGGATGGCGAAAGACTGCGGCGGATCGCGGAAGGTCTGGCCCGGCTCGGCATCCGGCGGATCGATGCCCTCGACGCGCTGCCCCGCAGTTCCGTTGCCGAACGCTTCGGCCCCGGCCTGCTCGACCTGCTCGACCGGCTGTACGACCGGGCGCCGGATCCTTTGCACCCCCGACGCCCGCAGGCACCGGCCGAGGTACGGATGAGCTGGGCGGAGCCGATCGGACGGGCCGAGGACATCGCCGCCGCCACCGCGGCCCTGGTCGGCGATCTGGTGGCGGATCTGGGCGCGGCCGGTCTCGGCGCCCGCCGCCTGGCGCTGTCGGTTCATCTGGTCGACGGGCGCCTGCAGCGCGTTGAGCTGGGCCTGGCACTCGCCAGCCGCGAGCCCCGGCACATGATGCGGCTGCTGGCCGAACGGCTGGACCGGATCGATCCCGGCCTTGGGATCGAGGTGATGGTTCTGGCCGCCCCCGTGGTTCAACCGCTCGCTGATCTGGACCGGCCACTGCCGGGGCTTGGGCAGCCCCCGCTTTCAACCGGTACCGGCGGCGCTGCGGTCGCTGC
Source organism: Tistrella mobilis (assembly GCF_041468085.1). NCBI lineage: Bacteria > Pseudomonadati > Pseudomonadota > Alphaproteobacteria > Geminicoccales > Geminicoccaceae > Tistrella > Tistrella mobilis. Next base: position 2,572,797 of record NZ_CP121017.1, read on the forward strand.
GCTGATCGACCGGATCGATGCCCGGCTCGGCAATGGCCGGGTCCGGACGGTCAGGATCGAAGCCGGGGTGATGCCCGAGACGGCCATCAGGTTGATTCCCGCGGCCATCGCCCCGGAACAGGCCATGCAGATTGACGACGGCCCCCATCGGGCAACAGCGCCCCGGCCGGCGCGGCTGCTCACCCGGCCCGAGCCGGCCCTGGTAGTGGCGGCCCTGCCCGATGATCCGCCGGCCCGGCTGCGCTGGCGCGGCCGGCTGCATCGGGTGCATCTGGCCGACGGCCCAGAACGGCTGACCGGCCCCTGGTGGGAAAGCCCCGGCGCCCCGGCCGAGGCGCGCGACTATTACCGGGTCGAAACCGAGGAAGGGCTCAGACTGTGGGTGTTCCGCAGCCGCGGATCGGCCGGGCTGGCTTTGGAAGACGGTGGAAGCGCCGATGACGGAGCGCCTGAATACGGCTGGTTCGTCCACGGAATCTTTGCCTGATTTTCCAATAAATTATCCATGGACCCTCAGCTGTCGCCACAGGTTCCGCATCGATGCAGCCCATTGCCCATGTCGAGTTCGAGATCACCAGCTGTTTCAGCTTCCTGCGCGGGGCCTCGCATCCCGAGGAGCTGGTCGCGACCGCAGCCGCCTTCGGTTATGACCGGGTTGCGATCGCCGACCGGTCCAGCCTGGCCGGCGTGGTCCGGGCGCATGTCTCAGCCCGCAAGCTGGGCCTCATCCTGCATGTCGGCGCCAGGCTCGATCCCGAGGATGCACCGCCGATGCTGCTCTACCCCCGCAACCGGGAGGCCTATGGCAAGCTCTGCCGTCTGCTGACCCTGGGCAAGCGCCGGGCACCCAAGGGTGCCTGCCGGCTGACGATGGCCGAGATTCTGGCCATGGCGGGGGATCACGAGATCATTCTGCTGCCGCCGATGTCGTGCCCCGCCACCGGTCCTCATCCCGACTGGGATGCCCATGCGGCCGCGGCCAGCCGGCTGGCCGCCGCCTTCCCCGATGCGGTACATCTGGCGGCGCGCCATCTGCTTGCCGGAGACGACGATGCCCGCATCGCCAGGATCGATGCCCTGGCCGGCCGGCTCGGCATCGACATGATCGCCACGGGCGATGTGCGCATGCATGTGCCGGAGCGGCGGATGCTCGCCGATGTGATGACCTGCATCCGCGAGCATGTGGCCATCGACCGGGCCGGCCGGCGGCTCACCCGCAATGCCGAACGCCATCTGAAACCGCCCCACGAGATTGCCCGCCGCTTCGCCCGCTATCCCGACGCCCTGGCGGCGGCGCGCCGGGTCTCGGACCGGCTGAGTTTCCGGCTCGACGAGCTGTCCTATGAATACCCGATGGAAACCGGCCTGCCTGGCGAGACGCCCCAGCAGGCCCTGGAACGCCGGGCCCGGGAAGGTCTCGCCTGGAGATATCCCGAGGGCGCCCCGGCCGGGCTCGTGAAGCGGGTCGAAACCGAACTCAGCCTGATCGGCCGCAAGGGATATGCACCCTATTTCCTCACCGTGGACGAGATCGTGCGCTTCGCGCGCGATCGCGGCATTCTGGCACAAGGCCGTGGATCGGCAGCAAATTCCGTGGTCTGCTTCCTGCTCGGCATCACCGCCGTCGACCCCACCCGGGTCGACCTGCTGTTCGAGCGTTTCATCAGCGATGCCCGCGACGAACCACCCGATATCGATGTCGATTTCGAGCATGAACGTCGCGAAGAAGTGATCCAGCATCTCTATGAAAAATACGGCCGCGACCATGCCGCGCTTGCCGCCACCGTGATCAGCTACCGGCCGAAGAGTGCGCTGCGCGAGGTTGCCCGCGCCATGGGGCTGGACGAGGACACCGCCGGCCGGCTTTCAGGCCAGATTTGGGGTCATTCCGAAGAGCCGCTCGACCGCGAGGCCCTGCAGGCCGCCGGGATCGATCCCGATGCCCCACGCATCCGTGCGACCATCGCGCTCGCCCGCAGCCTGCTCGGCTTTCCGCGCCATCTGTCACAGCATGTCGGGGGCTTCGTCCTCACCCGCCGGCCGCTGGAAGAGACGGTGCCGATCGGTAATGCCGCCATGCCCGATCGCACCTTCGTCGAATGGGACAAGGACGATCTGGATGCGCTCGGCATCCTGAAGATCGACGTGCTGGCGCTGGGCATGCTGACCGCGGTGCGCAAGGGCTTCGACCTGATCCGGCAGACCACCGGCCGAAGCTGGACCATGGCCACCCTCCCGCCCGAGGATCCTGCCGTCTATGACATGCTCTGCCGGGCCGATGCGGTGGGTGTGTTCCAGGTGGAAAGCCGGGCCCAGCTCAACATGCTGCCGCGCCTGAAACCGCGGACCTATTACGACCTGGTGATCGAGGTGGCGATCGTGCGGCCGGGTCCCATCCAGGGTGACATGGTCCACCCCTATCTGCGCCGGCGCGACGGGCTGGAGCCGGTGGAATATCCCTCGGAAGAACTGAAGGCGGTGCTGCACAGAACCATGGGCGTCCCGCTGTTTCAGGAACAGGCGATGCGCATCGCCATGGTTGCCGGCGGTTTCACCGGTGAAGAGGCCGACGAGCTGCGCCGGGCCATGGCCGCCTTCCGCCGCACCGGATCGGTGAACCGCTTCCACGACAAGCTGGTCTCAGGGATGGTCGCACGCGGCTATGACCGCGACTTCGCCGAGCGCTGCTTCCGCCAGATCGAGGGTTTCGGCGAATACGGCTTCCCCGAAAGCCATGCGGCGAGTTTCGCCCTGATCGTCTATGTCTCGGCCTGGATGAAATGCCACCACCCGGCGGCCTTCACCTGCGGGCTGCTCAACAGCCAGCCGATGGGTTTCTATGCGCCGGCCCAACTGGTCCGCGATGCCGCAGCCCATGGGGTGGAGATCCGGCCGATCGACATCGCCCGCAGCGATTGGGATTGCACGCTGGAGCCGACCACGACCGCAACCGGCACGGCAGGCCTGCCGGCCCTGCGCCTGGGCTTTCGTCTGGTAAAGGGGCTCGCGGAAGCGGATGGGCGGCGGATTGCAGAACGGCGACCGCCCGGTGGCTATGACAGTCCGGCAGCCGTCGCCCGGCTGGCTGGGGTGATGCCGGCTGCGCTGATGCGCATCGCCGAAGCCGATGGTTTCCGCGGCATGGGGCTGGACCGGCGCCGGGCGCTCTGGGCGCTGCGCCGGATGGAGGCCGGGGCAGCCCTGCCGCTGTTCGCCGGGCTGGATGATGGCGGCAGGCCCCGAGAAGCACCGGCCCACCTGCCGCCGACACCGGCCGCGCGGGCGATGGTCGAGGATTATGCCTCAACCGGTCTCACGCTCCGCCGCCACCCGATCACCCTGATCCGCGCGGAACTGGACCGGAGCGGCGTGGTGCCGGTCTCGGCGCTCGGCGGCATCGCCGGCGGCCGGCGCACGGCCGTGGCCGGGCTGGTGACCACCCGCCAGAGGCCGGGCACCGCCAAGGGCATCGTGTTCATCACGCTGGAAGACGAGACCGGCTATGCCAACCTGATTGTCCGCCCCGAGATCCGCGATCGCCATCGCGTGCTGGTCCATACCGGCCGGGTGCTCACCGCCCGCGGCCGGCTGGAGCGTTCAGGACAGATCATTCACCTTCTGGTGGAGACCCTGACCGATGCCGAGCCGATGCTGACCGCCGCAGTCGGCCATGCCGACGATCAGGCGACAGCCGAACATCTGGCGGCCCTTGGCATCCGGCTGGACGCGACCGCCCCGACGACGACCGCGTCCGCTGGCCAGATCCGGTTGCGTTCGCGCGACTTTCATTGATCTTCGATAGCATGGATGAGGATATGAGCCGGGCCATGATCTCATCAACCATGGATCGCAGATCAGCTTCATGACTATGATGAAGGCGGATGTGCTTCTTCCGTGCACGGCACTGCATGTCCCAACAAGGGCATGCACTTGCCTTCGCCTTATCACCCGGGTGCATCCGTCGGCTTCCTATAAAGGAAGATGACGTTTCAGATGAACCAGCACCCGCCCCGGCCGGGCCGTTTCAGCCGCGGGGCGCGCGCATGAACGGATGGCGACATATGGCCGACAGCCTCTTTCTGCGTGAATTCCTGCGCGCGCCCCTCCGCACGGGGGCCCAGCAGCCCTCCAGCCGTGCGCTTGCCACCGCCATGGCCGCCGAAATCGATCCTGCGGCCGACGGTCCGGTGGTCGAGCTGGGGCCGGGGACGGGTGTCGTCACCCGGGCGCTGCTCGACCGCGGCATCCCGGAAGACCGTCTGATCCTGATCGAACTCAATCCAAGCTTCGCAGACCATGTCCGCCGCAGTTTCCCGCGGGCCACCGTGCTCAACGGCTCCGCCTTCGACATGCGCCGGCTGATCACCACCGAAATCGGCGGTGGCGCCGAGCCGCAGATTGCCGGCGTGGTCTCGGGCCTGCCTCTCCGCGGCCGACCGGATGGCCTGCGCACAAGGCTGCTGGAAGACGCGCTCGACCTCGCCCGGCCGGCAGCCGGATGCTTCGTTCAGTTCACCTACTGGTATGACAGCCCGGTGCCGTTCGACCGGGCACGGGTGGATGGCCGCCGCACGCGTTTCGTGCCGTTCAATCTGTGGCCGGCCTCGGTCTGGGCCTATCGCCGTCATCCGGATCTGCTGACCGGCTGACGCCGGACGCGGTCGACATCAAGACGGCCCCGCCGCCGCACGATCCGGTGGGCAGCCACCGGCAGCGGCCCCCAAGCCGACGGTTCCGCCCAGTCGTGCAGCGGGCAGCAGCAGCGTGGCTGTCGTGCCGGTGTCCTTTTCGCTGTCGAGGGTCAGCGATCCACCATGGAGCTCGGCCAGCATCCGGGCAAGCGGCAGACCAAGGCCGGTGCCCTCGAACCGCCGGTTCAGCTTGCTGTCGACCTGACCGAAGGCCTCCAGCGCCACCTCCAGCTCCTCGCGCGACATGCCGATCCCGGTATCTGCCACCACGATCCGCAACCCGCCGTCACTGCTGCGGCCAGCAATGATGGTGACCCGTCCGCCTGCGGGTGTGAATTTGATCGCGTTGGACAGGAGATTGAGCACGATCTGCTTGATCTTGCGACCATCGCCCGACAGCGCAGGCAGACCCGGCATCACCTCGGAGCATACGTCTATGCCCGCCACCTCGGCCCGTTCCCGCAGCATCCCCACGGCCTGACCGATGAGCGTACCGATCACGACCTGCTCCTCGACCAGTTCCAGCTTGCCGGCTTCGGCCTTCGACAGGTCCAGAATATCGTTGATCAGCGACAGCAGATGCTGGCCCGAGACCCGGATATCCTCGACATACTCTCTCTGCTTGGCGCTGAGGTCTCCGGCATAACCTGCCGTCAGGACTTCAGAAAACCCGATCACCGCGTTCAATGGCGTTCGCAGTTCATGGCTGATATTGGCCAGGAACTGAGACTTGATCCGGTTGGCGGACTCAGCCTGTTCCTTCGCGGCACGCAGGGCCACTTCCACCCGCTTGCGGCCGGTCACATCGCGCAGATTGACCACGACACCGCCCACCGCCGGATCCTCGATCCGGCTGCGGCCGATGGCCTCCACCGTTACCCAGTGGCCCAGCGCATGACGCAGGCGGAATTCCAGCACCGCCGTTACGCCAGGGTCGGCCAGGACCGCACGATAGGATTCAGCGACACGGCTTCGATCCTCGGGATGAAGCAGGGCGACAAAGGCGGTCCCGGCCACCTCCCCCGGCGCCCGTCCCAGAACCCGGAGGGTACTCGGGCTCGCAAAGGCAACGCTGCCGTCGCGATCCAGCACCAGAACCATGTCCAGCACGTTCTCGATCAGCGCCTTCAACCGCCGATCCCTCAGATCAGCCGCGCGTTCCGCCTCGGTCTGGTCGGTGACATCCCGCGCGATGGCGATCATCGACACGGCGCCGCTGCTTTGCGGCGAGGCCAGCCTCATGACCAGGGTCTCACACCGTCCGATCGCGCCGTCGGGGCGCCGGAAGTCCAGGGCGCCGCGCCAGCTGCCGGTCTCCATCACCTGGTCCCGGATCGCCTCCAGCCGGCGCGGCAGATCCTCGCCCGCCAGCACATGGTGGATGGTGTAACCGCCGACGCGCCCCGCCTCCAACCCGGTCATCCGGGCGGCGCCGCCATTCCATCCGATCACCCGTGCCGCGGCATCGAAGAGGACCACGCCGTCATTCGTGCGGTCCCACAGAAGCCCCGTTCCATCGATCAGATGGCGGGGCGAAGAGGTGATGCGTCTGGAACGCCACCACAACCCGCCTGCGACCAGGGCACCGGCAACCGAGAGCAGCAGCAGCCCGCTGCCCAGCGCCGCCGCAGGCAGCTGGACGATACCGGTCAGATCAAGCAGTGCGCAGATGCCGACAGCCGCAAACAGCAGGGCTGCGGCGATGAGCGCGGGCTCGAAACCGGCACAGGCAGCCACAGGCACGGTAAGGACGGGCGGCACAGCCGGAGCAGGCGGCGCAAGGGCCCCCTCCGGCATCCCCGCCTCCACGGGCATACCGGCCTCTGACGGCTCGCGCGAAAACTGCACGCCTCCCCAGGCCACGTCGTCGAACCTCTTGACCCGCCACCCCCTCCGGCCATTGCCGGAGGCGGTTACGCCGCTTCAACCACGGCATCGGGCCTCATGGTGATGAAGACACCATCGGGCCCGTCCTGGTCGCTTTCCCGGTGTTCTTGTTCGCTGTCGGAGCGAAGTCGACGATGAACTCAACCACCAATGACGCGGCTTGTCAACATAAGGTCACTCGTCACGGACCACCCTTGTGCGAAACCCATCCGTTCCGCGACTTAGAATCACCGTCTCACGATTCACCATTGTCTTGAGGTGCACCTCTCGACCCCAAAGTGTGTAGACGTGATCCAGGGTCTTCTCCGCATAGCCCAGCTGCAGATCCCGCCCGTCGTGAACGTGCTCCAGCAGCAGCCCGCGGCTGCGGCCGTAGTCACCGTCCAGCACCCGGATCATCGGCATGGCATTTGTGCCGGTCTGGCGGATCAGCCGGTCCCGCACCTCGCGCCAGCCGCTCTCATTCGACACTTTCGCCACCACCAGATCATTGCCGCGCGGTTCATAGGCGAAGAGATCCTGATCACGCATCAGTTCCTCGTCCAGGAAACGACGCAGGAAGCTGGCATCACGTTCGCTCTCGCGGATCTGGAAAAGCTTCTGGCGGGTGGCAGCCGAAGGCGCGCCCGGCAGACCGCGCCGTGGATCCCAGGTGCCTTCCTCCTCGGCAACCAGCCTGTCCCAGATCGCGAGACCCAGGCAATAGGGGTTCACGTCGCCCGGGATCCGTCGCACCACCTGATTATGGCGGACCAGGAACTCCATGTGGATATCGGGTGGCAGCCCCAGCGTGTTCATGATCGCGCGGTGCCAGAAGCTGGCCCAGCCCTCGTTCATGATCTTGGTTTCCATCTGGGGCAGGAAGTAGCGCGCCTCTTCGTCCACGATCCCGATCAGGTCGCGCTGCCAGTCGGCCAGATAGGCGCCGTGGTCGCGGATGAACAGCAGCAGGTCGGGGTCGGGATCCAGCGGCAGCCGCTCCAGATCGGCCCGGGTCGCCGCCTCGTCGGTGCGCTTGCGGGCATGGATCGCGGCATAAGGGTCGGGCGTGCCCGTCGCACGGTCCAGCGCCCGGACACGCTGCTCGGCCGGCGACAGGCGCGGCACGGCCGGGTTGCGGCCGATATTGAACGACAATGCATGGGCGGCATCCAGCACCTTCTCCACCGCCTCCAGCCCGATCGAGGGATCCTCGACATAGCTGCGCACCCGATCGGCATGCATCTTCACCTGGCCCAGGATCAGCTCGGCCCGGGTGCCGCGGGCAAAGTAGAAATTGTTCTTGAAGAAGTCGTTATGGCCGTAGACATGGGCCATGGTCAGGATCTGCAGGCACAGCGAATTGTCGCGCATCAGATAGGCGATGCTCGGGCTGCTGTTGATCACCATTTCGTAGGGCAGCCCGGCGACACCCAGATCATTGAGCGTGCGCTGGCGTTCATAGGATTTGCCGAACGACCAGTGCGGATAGTGCGACGGCATGCCATGATAGGCCATGAAGCCGATCATCTGGTCGCGGTCGCAGATCTCGAATTCCTGGTCGTAGCAGTCGAGTTCATATTCCGCGACCTTGTCGCGGATGCGCGCATCCCAGTCTTCAAGATCGCGCATGGTCCAGCTCATGCCCATGGTGGCAGGCCCTCCCGGTCACCGACGAGACGAGATGAAGAATGGCAGGCGCGCCTTCAGGCGCCGGCCTTCGCCTGGGCAGGTTCCTCCTCCGGGCGCTTTTCCTTGGTCAGGAAAGCCCGGAAGGCCGGCCAGACATCCTCCTTCCGTTCGATCGACAGCATGTGGAAATTCGGCGCCGTCACACGGCGGAAGACATCCAGCATCGTGGCGTCGCGGAACCGCCAGGCATTGGGCTTGATCTCGCCATAGCCGAACAGGTTCGACACTTCGCACAGCTCATTCGCTGCAGCGACCGTCCGGTCATTGTCCGATGGAAAGTTGTCACCGTCCGAGCAGTGGAACGAATAGATGTTCCAGAGCGACGGATGATAGCGTTCGCGAATAATTTCCAGCGCCTTCTCGTAGCCGCTGGAAATCAGCGTACCGCCGCTTTCTCCCCGGTGGAAGAAATCATGCTCGTTCACTTCACGTGCGATAGCGTCATGGGCGACGAACACGATTTCGACCGTGTCATATTTCGTGCGCACGAACTGGTAGAGCATGAAGAAGAAACTCCGCGCCAGATACTTCTTCATCGTGTCCATGGAGCCCGAGGTATCCATGATGCAGATCACCACGGCGTTGCTCTCCGGCTCTACCTGGGGGCGGATGCGGTGATAACGCAGATCGTCTTTACGGAACCGGAAGCGGGGTCCCGCCACGGCAGCACCACCGTCATCGACCTCCTCCTCATCATCGGGCAGGTCGTCTTCGGCATCCTCTGCCGCTTCAAGTTCAGGGTCGGAGACCGGCGGTGTGCCGGTCGCCATCCGCCGTCGGACGCGGGCGATGGCGGTGCGCCGTTTCGACATGTGGACGCGGATGCCGCTCTTGCGATACCCCTTGCGACGGTGGGTGCGCTCGGAAATCACCTCGCGCAGCTTGCGCCGCTCCATGTCGGGCAATTCCAGATCCTCGAACATGATCTGGATCAGTTCGTCCAGGGTGATCTCGGTTTCGTAGACATCGCGGCCGGCCTGATCGCCGGCAGGGCCCTGGCCGGGCTTTCCCTGACCATCGCCGGCCTTGCCGACCACCTGGCCCTCTGCGGTATCGCCATCACCCTGGCCGACGCCGCCCTGGTTGTCACCGAAGATGAAGCGGTACTCCTTGATGCCGCGGATCGGCACCTTGATGGTCTTGTCCCGCGACTGGCCGATGATCGCCTCCTCGGCGACCAGATCGGCGATGTTGTCGCGGATTGCCCGGCGCACCTTCTCGCGGTGACGCTGGCGGTCGCCCGCACTGCGGTCGCTGCGCAGGCCCTCGCTCTGGGCATAGTCCCGGAAAATCGTCGCCATGCAGCTCTGCCATCCCTCTGCTGTCGCGACCGGCCGGCGGCACCCGGAATACGGGACCACCGGCCGGCCGTGATCTGCTGGATCGAACCGCCGCCCGCCTCAATCCTTCCAGAGATTGTTGGCGGCGTATTTCAGCACCACATCGGCCGAATAGCTGTTGTAGCCATTGCCCAGCAGGTTCCTGACCAGCTGGTCGTATTTTTCCCGCTGATCTTCGTCGCGGGTCCGGGCCTTGGTGATGATGCGGCTGATGTCGCGCACGGAATTGGTCAGCTTGCGCTCGATCGCATCCTTGAGCGGCTCATAGGACGAGTAATGCACCTTCTCGCCGCGCCGGGTGGCTGCCCAGAGATAGGCAATGACCTCCTGGCGGAAGCCCTCGGCAGCCGTGCCGATGATCGCGATCTGCTCCTCGATCGACTTCAGGAAAGCCTCGTCGGGCTGCAGCTCCTCCCGCGTGTTGCGGTCCTTGACCTTGGTGCGGTTGATATAGGCTTCGGCATGGTCGAGATAGTTCTGGAACAGGGTCTCGGCCTGTTCCTCATAGGCATACACGAAGGCGCGGGTGATCTCCTTCTCCAGGATTTCCAGATAGGCCTTGTGGATGGTGTCCTGCAGCAGCTCCAGATAATGCTTGCGCCGGTCATCGGGCATTTCGCTGCCCTTGACCATGGCGATCAGCGCCTCGCGGATATGGATCGGCGTGATGCCCTCGGGGCTGTCGGCAAGCGCATTGTCCACCGCCTTGACGATGAAGCGGGTGGAGATGCCGCTCATGCCCTCGGAGATCGCCTCGTCGCGCAGTTCGTCGACATCGATCTTCTTGGCCCGGCCCTTCTCGACCACCTCCTCGCCATTGTAGAGCCTGAGCTTCGTCATCAGATCGCATTTGGGCGTCGGCGCCAGCCGCGAGAGGATCGCGAACATCGCGGCCACTTCCAGCGTGTGCGGCGCGATGTGATGGCGATAGCCCGATTTGCCCAGGATCTTCGAATAGATCTTCACCTCTTCCGAGAGCCTGAGATTGTACGGCACCCGGATCATCACGATGCGATCCAGGATCGCCTCGTTGGTATGGTCGGATTTGAATTTCTGCCACTCGGCTTCGTTCGAGTGGGCGACGATGCATTCATCGACATAGACCGTGCCGTGCCGGCCGGGTGCGGGCACGAATTTCTCCTGGGTCGCGGTCAGGATGGCGTGCAGATATTCGGTTTCGTTCTTGAAGACCTCGATGAACTCGACGATGCCGCGATTACCCGCATCGAAGGCGCCGTTGAGGTCCAGAACCCGTGGATCGCCTTCCGAGAAGCGATCGAGCTTCGAGATGTCCTCGGATCCGATCAGGACCGAGGTGTCCTGGTTGTTGGGATCGACCGGTGGCACCACCGCGATGCCGCGCCGGGCGCGCTTAGAGATCGAAACGGTCCTCACCGGCATCTCTTCATACCGGCCGTTGAACTCCTCCTTCAGCCGCCAGCGGCAGATCGGGCAGAGATCGCCGTCGATGCGGACATTGAGCATCTTCTCGAATTCCCGGCGCAGATGGCGGGGAATCAGATGCAACGGCTCCTCGCGAATCGGGCAGCCGTCGATGGCATAGATCGGTGGGGCTTCCTCCAGCCCGCGTTCCAGGCGTTCGACCAGCGAACTCTTTCCCGAACCGACCGGGCCCATCAGATAGAGCACCTGCCGGCTTTCCTCGCCCTGCAGGGCGGCGGAGTGGAAATAGCGCACGAACTGCTGGATGGTACGTTCCATGCCGAAGAACTCGTCGGAGAAGAACCGATAGGTCTTCACCGGCTCGTCTCCGAACAGGCGCTGCAGGCGCGGATCATCGGCGCCGCCGATCAGGTCCACACCCTTGCTCATGATCATGTCGTAAATGCGGGCATGCGCCAGTTTGGTGATCTCGGGATTGTCCCGAACCTTTTCGAGATAGTCGAGAAAGGTACCGGACCATTCCTGCGAGGTGCGTTCCTCTCGATCCTTTTCGATCAGACTGGCGAAAGAGGTTTTGGGCTGCTCCATGATCGCCCTTCCCGTCCGTTGAAGCGATTGCCGCGGGGGCCAGCCAGAGCCCTTGCGTCTGGTTCGCGTCCGCCGACGTCGGATCGACCGGCCCATGCGGCCGGATAAAGGTCACCCTGATCGTCGAACGACGGCAGACGTGAAGGTCTATCGCGCATGTCGCGGTTCAAAGCCGCGATCAGTTGCCGGACGGCGCTGCCGTACGCCATCCGGACCGGAGCGATGCGGGTTCATTCAGGCTCCGATATGAATCACTTGTTGCCCGGACACGCAGGCTTCAAGAAGAAATCGCCGAGCGGCCGCACCGCCCACCTGCCGGAACCCGGCATGCGGCACGGGAATCCGGCCGTGCTGCGGCATTCCGCCGCGCTCCGGTGACCCGACAAAAAATCGGTCGCCCCCGATCAGCCTGTGGATCGGAGTATGTGTCAGGGGATGAAGGGGGTGCCCGGTTCCGGCCCGTCACCGCCGTCGGCGGACGACAGCCCGGCGATCCGGGCTTCAAGACGCCGGACATGGCGGACCAGCCCGTCGATCAGCCGGTCCTGACGGAGGATCTCAGCCGAGGCCTCATCCAGCATGCGCTCAAGATGAGCGAGGCGTTCCTCGATGGCCATCACGCGGTCATCCATGAGAGGCCGGCTCCCGGGTCATGTAGCGGGCATCGGTCTCGTAGCTCGCCAGCTTGGCTGCAAGCGGCGACGCCGGATCGACCTCGCATGCGGTAAAGCCCATCGCGGCCCATCCGGGCGCTGAGCCGCCGACCGCCGTCAATGCCATGCGCGGCAGGCGGTGATGGCGGGCAAGCTCCTCCAGCATCGCAACCAGCCGCCGGGCCAGGCCCCGTCCGCGCGCCTCCGGCAGCAGGGCCACATCGTGGACATAGAGGCAATCGGCATCGTCGGGGAGCGCACCCAGAAGGCTGTCGAGTGCAGGCGGCCGTCCGTCGATCCAGGGATGGGTCACCGCGTATCCCACCATCTGTCCATCCACCACCGCCGCAAAGCAGCCCCCCGGAAACAGCCGCAGCCGCTCGGCCGGCACCTCCTCGCGCTCGGGAAAATCGAGATGGACGGCATTGGCGATCTCGTTCAGCCGGTCGAGATCCGCGGCCGTGAGTGGCCGCCAGCCCTGTCGGATCATCCTGGCATCTCCGGAAACCGTTGGTCGCACATCGGGCGCGACGTTGGCACGTCCGGCGATCCGGAGCAAGGGCACCGGAACCCGCCCCCGGGTCGCGCCGGACACAAAAAAAGCCCCGGGGGCGAGCCCGGGGCGAAGGTCGGCCTTTCCGTGAATGCAATCGCCGCTTCCGCCCGACCATCAGGCCGCCGCGGAAGCCGGAGCAGAGGATGCCCCGGCTGCATGTCGCCCCCATGACCGCCGCATGATCATTCGATGACGGCGGGGCGGGCGCAAAAAGCGGCGTTCAGGGATAGGCGCAGACGTCGGACGAGACCTCGACGAAGCTGCGATTGCTGGCCCGGATCGCGAAGCGGTATTCGCGGTCACCGATCACCATGCTGTGCTGCAACGGCAGGGTGCCGGTCGCCTCGGTGGCGCGGCCGCCGATCTCGATGAAGCGCAGGGTGACCGGCTGCGACGGGTCGAACCAGGCCTCACGATCCCCCTTGTCGTTGACAGAGGTCTCCCCCCGGCCGGTGACGGTGATCAGCCCGTCGGCAAAGGTCACCGCGTCATTGCTGCCGGTGGAGAGCGGGGTCGGCAGGATGAAGCGCTTGGTGACCGGCCCGCCCTCGCAACGACGCTCGTTGCTGACCGCGCCGATCACGAAATTCAACCGCTCGGGCTTCACGCCATCAGCCATCCGGCTCTGCACGCGGGTCAGGATCTCGGCCAGCTGCCCCGTCGGCACGTCCTTCTGATAGCGCTGACGCCATTGCTCCACCTCGATCAGCGCGCTCTCGCGCGCCTCACGCAGGCGGGCATTCTCCGCCCCAAGTTCCGAAAGCCTGACATTCAGCTCGGCCACGGATTGTTCCAGCCGCCGGACCTCGCCCTCGGCCAGCATCGCGCCGGTGCGATAGGCATAGGCGCCTGCCCCGGCAATGATCGCCAGTCCCGCCAGCCATTTCAGCATCATCATCCGCCGGCGCCGCTTCTCTCGGCGGCGGCTGGCGTTCAGCCCCAGTGACATGCCGTCTTCGTTCCTCGTCAGCGTCCGCTATGGGTGTCAGACCGGTGGCCTTCCACGGCTCTCGCCGCAACCGCCACCGGCCGGTACCGACCGCGGCGCCAGGCGCGGCGTCTTCCGGCCACGCTCCCGCGCTCGGGCCATACTAAGACCGCGTCGGGCCCGGCGGGTCAAGTGGCGAGGACGGGTCAAGTGCGGTGATGCGGCAGCAATGCGGCGACATCCCCGGCGAACACGACGGACGCGGCATCCTCTAGCCTCTCCCTGCAATCAACCGGAACGGGCCGACACCAGCGCCCGGTCCGACACGAGGAGAGACCACCCGATGGCACTTCACGACATCGACGAACTCGCGATCGTCGACACCATTGCCGATCTGCGCAGCCTCGCCACCACCGGTCCCTGGACCATGGTCCGGGTGCTCGGCTATCACAGTGCCGGCGATGGTGCCGGCGGCCTGTTCCGCTGGGATACCTCGGCCTGGAACAGCGGTGAGATCATCCCCGGACGCAGCACGCCCGATGACGGCGGCACCCGCGTCGTGCCCACCGGGCAGACGAGCGGCCCCGGCCTGTGGCGGCGCGTGATGGCATCCAGAGACCGGCTGAACGTGCGCTGTTTCGGCGCCCGCGGCAACAACAGCACCGACGACAGCGACGCCTTCGAAGCGGCCTGCTTCTACGGTCCCGTGCATGTCAGCGACGGCAGCTACAAGATCACCCGGCGTATCACCATGACAGGCAAGACAAGCCTGATCGGTACCGGGCAGGGAGCCTCTATCAGCGCCAACTTGCCTGAAGACTACATCCTGTACGCCGAAACCGGCCTTTCGGGGCTGATCGAAAACATCACCTTCAAGAACTGCACCACCAAGGGAGCCATCTACCTGGGCCATCCGTCCGATATCGAGAAGGGTGCACATCTCTGGATGCTGCACAAGCTGCGATTTTGGGGACAGAAAGGGCCGGCAATCGTCACGAATGGTGTCTACGACATGAACTGGTCGGACATCGACATTTATCACCCCGAAGCACGTCCAGGCAGTGATAGCGCTCCGGAAACCGATTCCGCCGTGATCTTTCTCAGTGGCACCAACAATGTGAATATCGATGGGCTGCATATTGAGCAGCCTCGCTACTGCGGTGTCTATATCGCCAGTGGCGCCGAAATCTCCATTCAGGAAGGAAAGATCGACTGCTTCGGATCACTGGCAAGCTCGCCAAGTGTGGCGGGGTTCTACATCGACGGCGGATCCGTCAGGCTCTCGACCTTCCGGTTCGCCGGCGTGGTTGCGCCGCGCGTGATTATGAAAAAGACCGCGTCGCTCATCGCCGACGAGACCTGCATCATGGGCGGTGGCGGCAATGCGCCACAGATCGTGCTCGAAGGCAGCTACAGTGACACCGGCGCCACCTACTCGTCGCTCCGCCCGACCTGGCCGAAAATTGCGTGGATGGGCCATATTGGCTATCTGGGCGGCAACACCGATCAGCTGGCGACCTGCTTCATCGATGCCAGGATGCCGACCCCGCTCAAGCGCAAGGGGAAGGTGACGACGGCATCAGGGGGCAATATCCACGTCGGCTCTCTGATCGATCTGAGTGCAGATGCAGCCTATGACAACCGCTGCTCGGTCGCCTCGGCGGCTTCCGGCCATACCGATCGCGCTCTGGCGTGGATCGACTACACAACGTCAGACGAGCATTGGTACAGTCTGGTCGGTGTGACCGCTTCGTCGCTGGGCATGGGCGTAAATGCTGATGTGTTCATAGAGCACGCCCCTCACCACGGGTTGGACGTGAAGCTCAATCCGGTGAACTTCGAATACCGCCTGCCGATCTTCGCCACGCTGCTGAACACCACCGTCGCCTCGGCCAGCTATGACGCCACAACAGGCTATACGACGGTCACGGTCGCGGCCACCTTCCCGAAGACGGAATACGAGGGGCGTTGGCTCTACACCGCCTCCGAGCGCTGGCACAAGATCCTTGAGTCGGCGGAGACGACGCCGGACATCTCGACCTTCCTTCTGCCCTACGACGTCACCGCCGAATTCCCCGCCAGTTCCACCGTGACGGTGCGCACCGGTGCGATGGTCAATGCCTCGCTCCAGGGCGATCGGGTGGTCTGGGGACGTGACGACACGCTGGTGTCGGAAGCGCTGGAGACCCTGCGCCGCAAGGGCCGTGGGCCGAACGAGGTCTACCCCCTCGCCGACGGCGCCTGATCCGAAGCCGGGTACCGCCCACCATCAGACGCAAAAAAAGCCGGCCCGAACCCGGACCGGCCTGCGGAAGCGCATTCATCGGAATGCGAGAAGATGGCACCCCCAACGGGAATTGAACCCGTGTCTCCGCCTTGAAAGAGCGGTGTCCTAACCTCTAGACGATAGGGGCATTGCCTGTCTTCCGTGGCCGGTGCGCGGTGCCTTCGGGCGCCGCCGCCGTCCACGGGGCGTACACATATTCGGCGCCGGGCGCCGCGTCAAGCATTTTACGCAGAGAGATTGCAGGAGGCCCTCCGGGCGCTCTGCAGCTTGCACTCGGGCGGGGCTTGCGCCACCATTCGCCCCCATTCCCATTCCTCCGGATCCACGCCCGATCTTGTCCCTTCGCCGTGCCACGACCGGCGCCGTGCTGGCGCTCCTGGTGCTCGCCACATCCGCCGATGCGGCGGAGGGACCGATGCGGGTGGTGTCGATCAATCTCTGTACCGATCAGCTGCTGCTGCGCCTGGGCAATGCCGACCAGATCTCCGGGATCGGTCCGCTGTCGCGCGACCCGAAGCTGTCGGTGGAAGCTGCACGCGCGGCGACCGTTCCCCAGGTGGCCGCCTCGGCCGAAACGGTTCATGCGCTGGAACCCGATCTGGTGCTGGCCGGCCGGTTCGGCGCGACCGCAGCCGCGGCTGCCCTGGAGCGGCTGGGCACGCGGGTCGAACGCTTCCGCCCTGCCGCCAGCATCGACATGATCCGCGACGGCCTGCTGCGTGCCGGCGATCTGCTGGGCCCCGAGGCCCGCATCCGGGCAGAAGCTGAAGTCGCTGGGCTGGAGGCCCGTACCGCCGCCCTGACCGCACGGGCAGCCGCCCTGCCCCGGCGCCCCCGCGCGTTGATGCTGCGCGCCGATGGCAGCATGGTGGGGCCGGGCGGCCTTGCCCATGCCATGCTGGTGATGGGCGGCTTCGACAATATCCTTGAGCATCGCTTCGACCCGGCCGGCCGCGCCCGCCGGGGCGGCGACTGGCGGGTGGAGCTGGAAGCCGCGATCCGCGCCCGGCCCGAGGCGATCCTGATCGAGAGCATGCCCGGTGCCGCACCCGCCCTGGTCCATCGCCTGCCGCGCCATCCCGCCCTCGCCCGTCTCGCCGCACTGGGCGACATGGCGCCCGAGATGATCGGCGTGCCGGGCAATCTCCTGGTCTGCGGGCTACCCGACGCCCTCGACATCGCCGAAGCCCTGCTGCCGGTCGCCGAGCGGCTGTCCGCCAGACCTGTGGCTGCCGCCGAAGGAGACGCCTCGTGAGCGACGCGGCGATCCGCCGGGCGGCCTGGATCCTGCTGGCGATCCTGCCCCTGATCGTGGGCTGGGCCTCGCTCGGCTATGGCCCGTCGGGCTGGATTGCGCCCGATCCGTGGGTCCTGCTCGGCATTGATGCACCGTCCACTGCGTCGGAAATCGTGATGCTGGAGCTGCGCCTGCCGCGCACGCTGATCGCCATGATGATCGGCGCGGTGCTGGGCGCCTGCGGGGCCGCACTTCAGGGTCTGACCCGTAACCCGCTGGCGGAGCCCTCTACCCTCGGCGCCTCGTCCACCGCAGCACTGGGCGCCGTGACCGCGATCTATTTCGGCCATGCCGGCGTGCTCGACGGTCCCGCACCGGCCGCGGCGGGGCTTGCCGGCGCGGCGATCGGCCTGGCGCTGGTGCTGGCTCTGGGGCGCGGCGGCGGGTTGTCGCTGATTCTGGCCGGTGTCGGCGTCGGCGCTCTTGCCACCGCCTTCGTCTCGCTGGCGCTCACCTTCGCGCCCAGCCCCTATGCGACGCTGGAGATGGTCGACTGGCTGATCGGATCGGTTGCCGATCGCACGCTGGCCGATGCCGGATTGCTCGCCCCCTTTGCCGCCCTCTCGCTGCTGCTGCTCACCGGCTGCGGCGCCGGCCTCGATGCCCTGGGGCTGGGGGAACGCACTGCCCGCTCGATGGGCGTGCGCCTCGGCCGGTTGCGCCTGCAGGTGGTGGCGGCAACCGCGATCGGGGTCGGCTCGGCCACCGCGGTCGCCGGCGGTATCGGCTTTGTCGGGCTGATCGTACCCCATGCCCTCAGGCCCTTCGTCGGCCATCGCCCGGGCCGGCTGGTGCCGGCGAGCATGGCCGGTGGCGCGGTTCTGCTGCCGCTCGCCGATCTTGCCGGCCGGCTGATCGGTGACGGCACCGAAATCCGCGTCGGTGTCGCCACCGCGCTGATCGGCGCGCCGGTGTTCCTGCACATCCTGTTGACCCGGGCTCGGGCGGAGCGTGGCACATGGTAAGGGCGATGCCGGCACTGGATCTGATGAATGTCCGCGCGGTGCTGGGCGAGCGCACGATCCTGGACCGCATCACCCTCACCCTGTCCGCCGGCGGTCTCATCGCCCTGGTCGGCCCGAACGGCGCGGGCAAATCCACCCTGCTCGCGATCCTGGCCGGGCTGCTCGGCCCTGCCACGGGCGAGGTCCGGCTGGACGGCGAGCCGCTCGCCCGTCTGGGCGACCGTGCCCGGGCGCGGGTGATGGGCTATCTGGAACAGCAGCCGGAATGCCACTGGCCGCTGAGCGTCGCAGCCCTTGCCCGGCTTGGCCGGCTGCCCCATCGCGGTGCCTTCGGCAGCCTGGATCCGCGTGCCGACGAGGCGGCGGTCGACGCCGCCCTCACCCGCACCAACATGACCGGCTTCCGCGACCGGCGGATCGATCATCTGTCGGGTGGCGAGCGGATGCGCGCCCATCTCGCCCGCGTGCTTGCCGGCGAGCCGCAGGTCATCCTCGCCGACGAACCCCTGGCGGGGCTCGATCCGGCCCATCAGCTGGAAGTCATGGCGCTGCTGCGCGACCTCGCCGCCCAGGGGCGGATCGTGGTGGTGGTTCTGCACGATCTGGCCCTTGCCGCCCGCTTCGCCGATCGGGCGATCCTGCTCGGCGAAGGCCGGGTTCTGGCAGACGGCCCGCCCGAGACGGCGCTCGATGATGCCGCTCTTGCGCGTGCCTATGGGGTTTCGGTCACCCGGGTGGAGATCGACGGCCGGCAGGTGCCGCTGCCGACCGCGCGGCTCTGAGGCGGGCCGGCGGGGTCAGCGGGCGGCCGCCACGTCGTCGATGAACATCTGAACGTCGTCCCGGCCCTGCCAACGGTCGCGCCTGAGGCCACCTGCCACATGCAAAGGCATGCCGCGCGCCTGTAGCAGGGCGCTGCCGACGGCATTGTCGGCCGCGCGGAAGGCCATGCCTTTCAGCCGCGATCCATCCTCAGCGCCCATGATCACCCGGATATGGCCCTGGCCGACCACATCGGCCTTCAGGATCCGCACGCCCGAAAGCGCAAAGCGTGGCTGGGCGTTACCGGTGCCGAACGGCCCGATGCGTTCCAGCACCGAGACCAGATCGGTGGTGGCCCCCCCCACTGCCAGCACACCATCCAGGCCCAGCCTGGGTGCCGGCGGCTCGCCGCCGGTCTGGGCGATGATGCGCTCGGCCAGGAAGGCATGCAGATCGACCATCTGCCTCACCTCCACCGTCAGTCCCGCCGCCATGGCATGGCCGCCGCCATTGACCAGCAGCCCGGCCTGCCGCGCCGCCGTCACCGCTGAGCCCAGATCGACCCCCGGCACCGACCGGCCGGAGCCCTTGCCGATACCGGTGGCGCCATCGACCGCAACCACGAAGACCGGGCGATGAAAGCGTTCCTTGATCCGCCCGGCAACGATGCCGATCACGCCCGGATGCCAGCCGTCACCGGCGACCAGGATGAAGGGTGCATCGGCCTGGCGTTCGGCGGCCTCAAGCGCTTCGGCCTCCACCGCTGCCTCGATCTCGCGGCGTTCGGTGTTCAACCGGTCGAGTTCCATGGCGATGCCGGTGGCTTCGTCCGGATCGTCGGTGCCGAGCAGGCGCGCGCCAAGATCGGCCTGACCGACCCGGCCGCCGGCATTGATGCGTGGGCCCAGCACATAGCCCAGATGATAGGCTTCGGGGGTCTCGTCCAGACGGGCGATATCGGCCAGCCGCGCCAGCCCGGTGTTGCGGCGCCGGGCCAGGACCTTGATGCCCTGAGCGACAAAGGCCCGGTTGACACCGGTCAGCGGCACGACGTCGCAGACGGTGCCCAACGCCACCAGGTCCAGCAGCCCCATCAGATCGGGCGCCTTCACACCCAGCCGGTCGTAGACGCCGCCGTCGCGCAGGGCCCGGTTCAGCCCCACCAGCAGCAGGAAGGCGACGCCCACCGCGGCCATCTGGCCATGGGGGCTGGTTTCGTCGAAACGGTTGGGATTGACCACGGCAAGAGCCGCCGGCAGTTCCGGCTCGCCGATGTGATGGTCGACGACCACCACGTCGAGACGAGCCGCACGGGCGGCCTCAAGGGCGGCGAAGGCCGTCGTACCACAATCGACCGTTACCACCACCCGCACACCGCGGGCGGCGAGCGCGGTCATTGCGGCCGCGTTGGGGCCATAGCCCTCGGTCATCCGGTCGGGAATATAGACCACCACCGGCACGCCGATCCCGCGCAGGAAGCGGGTCACGAGGGCGGTTGAGGTGGCGCCGTCGACATCGTAATCGCCGAACACCGCGATCGGCTCGCGGGCGGCGATCGCCGCAGCCAGACGGTCCACCGCCCGGTCCATATCGCGAAGATGCGACGGGTCGGGCAGTGCGACGCGCAGGCTGGGGTTCAGGAAGTCGTCGGCATCGTCCAGGCCGACCCCGCGCCCGGCCAGAACCCGCCCGACGATCTCGGGCAGGCCCAGGCGCTGGGCCAGGGCCAATCCCAGGCGCTGATCGGCGAGCCGCGTTTCCCAACGTCGTCCGCCAAGCGAGCGTTCGACGCCGAGAACCGCGGCATCACGGAGCAGAACGTCCATGGGTGGGCTCGATACTCCAGGAACGAGGGCTGGTCGGGGGAACCGGACAGATCAGTCGAAGGCGGTCTTGCGGCCGAAATTGTGCTCGGCCGAGATCACGCGGACGGTGCCGGTCTTGGAGCGCATGATCAGGCTCTGGGTCGACCAGTGGTTCACGCCCACGCGATGCACGCCACGCAGCATCGAGCCGTCGGTGACGCCGGTGGCCGAGAAGATCACATCGCCCGAGGCCAGATCCAGCAGGTTGTAGATCCGGTTGAGGTCGGTGATGCCCAGGCGATGGGCGCGGCCACGCTCGTCATCATTGCGGAACAGAAGCTTGCCCTGCATCTGGCCGCCGATGGCGCGCAGTGCCGCCGCCGCCAGCACGCCTTCCGGCGCACCGCCCGAGCCCATATAGATGTCGATACCGGTGTCGGGGCGCGCGGTCGCGATCACGCCAGCCACGTCGCCGTCGCCGATCAGCTGGATGCGCGCACCGGACTCGCGGACCTTGGCGATCAGCTCGGCATGGCGCGGACGGTTCAGGATGCAGGCGGTGAGGTCCGAAATCTCGACGCCCTTGGCCTTGGCCAGGCTCTTCAGATTCTCCTCGACCGTGTTCTCAAGGCTCACCACGCCCTCGGGGAGGCCGCCGCCGACGGCGATCTTGTCCATGTAGACGTCGGGCGCATTCAGGAACTTGCCCTCTTCGGCCATGGCCAGAACCGCCAGCGCGTTCGGGCCGCCGGTGGCGCAGATGGTGGTGCCTTCCAGCGGGTCGAGGGCGATGTCGACCTTCGGGCCCTTGCCGGTGCCGACCTTCTCGCCGATGTACAGCATGGGCGCTTCGTCGCGCTCGCCCTCGCCGATCACAACCGTGCCGTCGATCTCAAGGCTGTTCAGCGCGCGGCGCATCGCGTCCACGGCGGCCTGGTCGGCGGCCTTTTCGTCACCCTTACCGATCATCTTGGCGCAGGCCAGCGCGGCGAATTCGGTGACACGCACGGCCTCAAGGGCCAGGTTGCGATCCATGCTGTAAGTGATCATCGCTCTCGTCTTGTAGCCGTTCAGCGTCGGTCTGAAACCCGCGGGGGAAAATAACGCAAGATCTGCCCGGAATCATCAAGGTTCCGGACAGCCTGATTGCGGCCGGGTCGCGCCGACGACGGATGTCATCCCACTCCGGCGATACCCTAAGCCCGAAGCGCCTCGGGCGCCAGAGGCTGAATCGGGGGATGGACACCAACCGGATGGAAAACGGGCGGGATATGCAGACTGTCCCGCCCGTTCACCCGTTCGTCGCCTGGATCAGAGGCTGTTCTCGATCCGGATCATCCGCGGCGGCTCGATCACCGCCGGCAGGGCGGCAATGGTGTCGAGCGCCCGGCGCAGCGCAGCCTCTGAGGTGGCATGGGTAGTCAGCACCACGGGCACCGCCTCCACCTCGCTGCGCCCGCGCTGGATCAGGCTTTCCAGCGAAACCTGTTCGGTGGCGAAGGCGCGCGCCACATCGGCCAGCACGCCCGGCTGATCCAGCACCATCAACCGGATGTAGAAGGCGCCGACATGCGCATCGATCGGCGCCGCCGCCGGGGCGCCCAGCGCCATCGCGGGCACCGAGAAGGCCGGACCTGCATAGCCGCGGGCAATGTCGATCAGGTCCGCGACCACCGCCGAGGCCGTGGGACCGCGGCCGGCGCCGCGGCCCTGAAACATCGTGCCGCCCACGGCATCGCCTTCGGCGACCACGGCGTTGAACACCCCCTCGACATGCGCGATCGGCGCCGAGAGCGGCACCATGCAGGGATGCACCCGCTGCTCCAGCCCCTGGCCGGTCATCCGCGCGACCCCCAGCAGCTTGATCCGGAAGCCCAGCTCCTCGGCAAAACGGATGTCGTCGATGGTGACGTGGCGAATGCCTTCCACATGAATCGCGTCGATGTCGGGCCGGCCGCCGAAGGCCAGCGCCGCCAGAATCGCAAGCTTATGGGCGGTATCGATGCCGTCGACGTCGAAAGTGGGGTCAGCCTCGGCATAGCCCAGCGCCTGGGCCTGGGCCAGAACCTCCGAGAAGTCGCGGCCGGTGGTCCGCATCTCGGTCAGGATGTAGTTGCAGGTGCCGTTCAGGATGCCATAGACCCGCCCGACCGCATTGCCGGCCAGACCTTCGCGCAGCGCCTTCAGGATCGGGATCCCGCCGGCCACCGCCGCCTCGAAAGCCAGCGCCAGGCCGCTTTCCTCGGCGGCTGCCGCAAGTTCGGGGCCATGGGCCGCGATCATCGCCTTGTTGGCCGTCACGAAGGACTTCCCGCCCGAGAAGGCGGCACGGGCAAGATCCAGTGCCGTCCCCTCTGCGCCGCCGATCAGCTCGACGACCACGTCGACGTCGTCGCGCCGGGCCAGGGCCACGGCGTCATCCTCCCAACCGAGGCCATCCAGATCGAGGCCGCGCTCCCGGCTGCGGTCACGCGCCGAGACCGCGGTCACCTCGATCGGGCGCCCGGCACGGGCGGCGATCAGTGCCGCCTGGTTGCGCAGGATCTCGACGACCCCGACGCCCACGGTACCGAGGCCGGCCACACCCACACGGAGCGGCACGGCATGCCCGGAGGCGGCGGAGAGGGGACTGGCGTTCATCGGACTTCCTCGAATGCTTCGGCAGGTTTCAGGGCCTGTTCTTCACGATATTCCTTGAAGAACCGCTTGATGTTGCGCACCGCCTGACGGATGCGGTGCCTGTTCTCGACCATGGCGATGCGGACATAGCCGTCACCATATTCGCCGAAGCCGATGCCCGGCGACACCGCCACATCGGCGCGGGCGAGCAGCAGCTTGGAGAATTCGAGCGAGCCCAGATGCTTGAACTCGTCGGGGATCGGCGCCCAGCAGAACATCGAGGCCCTGGGCGTCGGCACCGGCCAGCCGATGCCGTGCAGGCCTTCGACCAGCACGTCACGGCGCTCGCGATAGAGCGTCCGCATCTCCTCGACACAATCCTGCGGCCCGTTCAGCGCCGCCGCACCCGCCACCTGGACGGGGGTGAACTGGCCATAGTCGAGATAGGACTTGATCTTGGCCAGCGCCTGGATGAGGCGGCGGTTGCCAGCCGCGAAGCCCACGCGCCAGCCGGCCATGTTGTAGGTCTTGCTGAGGCTGGTGAACTCCACCGCAAGATCCCGGGCGCCCGGCACCGACAGGATCGAGGGCGGCGGCACGCCGTCGAAATAGACCTCGGCATAGGCCAGGTCCGAAAGGATGTACATCTCATGGCGACGGGCGAAAGCGACCAGCTTCTCGTACTGGGCGACGTCGACCACCTCGGCCGTGGGATTGCCCGGATAGTTCAGCACCATCGCCACCGGCTTGGGCGAGGTGTGGCGCACCGCATATTCCAGCTCGGCCAGGAAATCATAGCCGGGGCCATGGGGCACGTGGCGGATATTGGCGCCGGCGATCACGAAGCCGTAAGGATGGATCGGATAGCTCGGATTGGGGACCAGGATCACGTCGCCCGGCGTGGTGATCGCCGAGGCCAGATTGGCGAGCCCCTCTTTCGAGCCGATCGTGACCACGACCTCGGTCTCGGGGTCGATCTCGACCCCGAAGCGGCGGCGGTAATAGCTCGACGCCGCACGGCGGAGGCCCGGAATGCCGCGCGACTGGGAATAGCGATGCGTCTTCGGATCGCGCACCGCCTCGACCAGCTTGTCGACGATATGGGTCGGCGTCGGGGTGTCGGGATTGCCCATGCCGAGATCGATGATGTCGCGGCCGGCGGCGCGCAGCCGGGCCTTCATCTGGTTGACTTCGGCGAAGACATACGGCGGCAGCCGCCGGATCCGCGCGAATTCGTCTGCCATGGGACCACTTCCCGTCGATCGTCTCGTGTCTTGGAGACCAGGTGAAGCAGGTGGCGGAATCTCCGTCGCCCGCAAGGGAGGTTCGACTGTCTCCGGGCGCGGATGCATCGGCGCCAAGGCGCCGCCCCCGTACGGCGCCCGTCGTCCGCTACAGGGGAAAATTTTCGCTTTTTAGCGGATGCCCCCGGTGGGTGCGATGAAAATTTCAAAATCCGGGGCCATCGAGCCTGCCGGCGCCTGGATCCGCGCGATCCGGGTGGCGGGTGCCCCCATCTCGGCGAGACGACGGGATGCGGCCTCCAGCCGCGCGGTGGCCAGTGCCGTTCCCTGGTCGGTGCCGGCCACAAGGGCCAGGGCCTCGTTGCGGGCTTCGGCGATCCGCCAGGCGGCACGCAGCTCCGCCGCAGCGCCGTCGTCAATGGCGGCACTGCCGGGTGCGAAGCCGATCCGTCCGACCGAAAGGCCGGGCCTCGGGGCCACGGGGCGGTTCGCCGCCGCCGCGGCCGCAGCCGCTGCCTCGGCGATCGCCTGACCGGCCCGGCTCTGGTCGTCCACCAGGTCCTGGCGAATCCGGGCGCGCTCGGCGGTCGGCGTGACCGGGGGGGCCGTCTCGGGCACCGAATTCAGGGTCGGGAACGGCGCTGCCGCGAATTCCGCACGGGCTGCCCGGATATCGGGATCGGTGCCGGCGCCCGGGCCTTCGGCACAGGCGCCGAGGGCAAGCGCGAACACAACGGCCACGGCCATCCTGCCGCCCGCGTGTCCCGCGAAATTCCGTCGCATCCCCACCGAGGCAGCGTTGAGCCCCGCCGCCTGCACCCGTATCATGGCCTTCACCTCGACCTCGCACTACCACCGATCGCCGACTGTGGCGGCGCAACTATAAGGGACGTAAGGATGGCCGAGCAAGGAGCCGACCGGGGAAGCAGCACCGGCAGCCGTGACGACGCCGACGCCTTCGCACGCAACATGCGCGAGGTTGCCGAGCGCAGCCAGCAGATCATCCGCGATTTTCTGTCGCGGAACGAAGGCCTGGACACGTCCGCTCCCGCCGATCCCCTGAACCTCACCACCGCTTTCACCCACCTCACCGAGCGCATGATGGAGAACCCGGCCCGTCTGGTCGAGGCCCAGGCAGCGCTCTGGCAGGATTATCTCAATCTCTGGCAGTCCACCGCCACCCGCATGGCCGGCGGCGATGCAAAGCCCGTCATCGCCCCCGACCCGTCGGACAAGCGGTTCAAGGATAAGGACTGGAGCGAGAACCAGCTCTTCGACTTCATCAAGCAGTCCTATCTGCTCACCGCCCGCTGGATCCTGAACACCGTCCATGGTGTTCAGGGCATGGACCCGGACGAGGCGCGCAAGATCGACTTCTACACCCGCCAGTTCGTCGATGCGATGGCGCCGTCGAATTTCGTCACCACCAACCCCGAAGTGCTGCGGGCGACGATCGAGAGCAAGGGCGAGAACCTGGTTCGCGGCCTCAACAACATGATCCGCGACATGGAGAAGGGCGGCGGCGAGCTGCGCATCTCCATGACTGACGAGAAGGCTTTCGAGCTGGGCCGCAATGTCGCGACCGCACCGGGCAAGGTGGTGTTCCAGAACGGGCTGATGCAGATCCTGCAATACACGCCCACCACCGAGACGGTTCACAAGCGGCCGCTGCTGATCGTGCCGCCGTGGATCAACAAGTTCTACATCCTCGACCTTCAGCCCAAGAACTCGTTCATCCGCTTTGCGGTCGATCAGGGCCATACCGTCTTCGTGGTCTCGTGGGTGAACCCGGACGAGGAGATGGCGAAGAAGACCTTCGAAGATTACATGGTCGACGGTCTGATCACCGCCCTCGACAAGGTGACCGAAGAGAGCGGCGTGCCCGAGGTCAATGTCATCGGCTACTGCATCGGCGGCACGCTGCTGGCCACCACCCTGTCCTATCTGAAGGCGCAGGGCGACAAGCGGGTCAAGAGCGCGACCTTCTTCACCACCCTCACCGACTTCCGCGATGCCGGCGACATCAAGGTCTTCGTCGACGAGACCCAGATCGGCAATCTGGAAAAGGTGATGTCGAAGAAGGGCTATCTCGAAGGACGCAAGATGGCGACCGCGTTCAACATGCTCCGGTCGAATGACCTGATCTGGAGCTTCGTGGTCAACAACTATCTTCTGGGCAAGGATCCCTTCCCCTTCGACCTGCTCTACTGGAACAGCGACGCAACCCGCATGCCGGCGGCGATGCACAGCTTCTATCTGCGGCATATGTACCGCGAGAACAAGCTGGTGGAGCCGGGCGGTATCACCATGCGCGGCGTGCCGATCGACCTCAGGCAGATCGACATTCCGGTCTATATCCTCTCGGCGCAGCAGGACCATATCGCGCCCTGGAAATCGACCTATCGCGCCACCCAGCTCTATTCGGGCAACACCCGCTTCGTGCTGGGCGCGTCGGGCCATATTGCGGGTGTCATCAACCCGCCGGCCGCCAACAAATACAACTACTGGACCAATAAGGACCTGCCCGCCGATCCGGAGGCCTGGTTTGCCGGCGCCGAGAAGCATGCCGGCTCCTGGTGGGTGGACTGGGCGAAATGGATCAAGCGTCTGGGCGGTGCCCAGGTGCCGGCCCGCGCTCCCGGTGACGTCCTGGGGGTGATCGAGGATGCTCCCGGCAGCTATGTGAAGATGCGCGACTGACGCACGACCCGGCGGTTCCTCCCACAGAGGAACCGCCGGGTGCCGTTTCAGGCGGTAACGGTGTCGAGGAAGGCCCGCGCCGCCCGCCCCAGATAACGCTCGCGATGCAACAGCAGGTGGAAGGCCCGCTGCGGCAGGTCGAGCCCCGGGCTGCACAGGCTGCCGAGTGCAAGGCCGCCCGCCACCACCAGGGCAGAGAGGGCCGTGGCCCCTGCCCCGGCTTCCACCGCGGCCCGCACCGATTCATTCGACGGCAGCTCCAGCACCACATTCAGGGCCGCAGGATCGACGCCGAGCCCCGTAAGGGCGGTCTCGAACTCCGCGCGGGTGCCGGAGCCGCGTTCACGCAGCACCCAGGGTGTTTCCGCCAATCGCTCCGGCGTCACCTGCGGCAGCGCCGCCCAGGGATGCGCCGCCCCCACCACCAGCATCAGCCGGTCTCCGGGCAGCAGCCGTTCCGACAGCGTGGGATCCTCGACCGGCCCCTCCACGAATCCCAGATCGGCCGTTCCGGCCCGGACGGCCGCCGCGACCTCGGCCGTGTTGCCGATCGCGATCTCGACGGTGACCGCCGGGAAGTCGGCCATGAAGCCGATCAGCCGCGCAGGCAGCCAGTAATTGGCGACCGTCTGGCTGGCGTGAATGCGCAGCCGGCCCCGCGGATTGCCGGCAAGGTCCGCAAGCGCCTGTTCGGCCGCTGCGGCGCGGGTGAGCACCGCACGAGCCTCTTCCAGAAAAATCCGGCCGGTCTCGGCCAGTTCGATTCCCCGGCCGACACGGTGAAACAGAGCTACCCCGTGGCGCGCTTCCAGCGCCGCGATCGTCGCCGAAACCGTCGACTGGGTGAGGTTCAGCGCCCGCGCCGCCCGGGTGACATGGGCATGCTCGGCAACCGCAACGAAAATTCTCAGCTGCTCAAGGGTCATGGCGCCGTCACTGTCCGGCCATTGAAGATGATCGGCGCCGGACGCAGGAACGGCGCCCGTGGGGGCGCCGCCATCAGACCGGATCTGGAAATCTCGGGCGGGCTCATCCCTGCATCATGCAGCCGCCTGGCTCTTCAGGGCAACGGCTTCGGCAGGCAGCCGAATGGCTGGGCCGGATGGGTCACCCCAGCACCGAGACCACGGCCAGCGGCACGGCGCCGACCACCAGGGTCAGCAGCAGGCCCAGGATCACCGGGCGGATGCCGCGGGCCCTGACCTTGCCGAGATCGGTACCGAAGCCGATCGCCGCCAGCGCCACGGTCAGCATGATCGGGGTCGCCGCCGCCGAGATCTGGCGGACCTCTTCCGGCACCACCCCCAGGCTGTTCAACCCGGCAAGAGCCACGAAGCCGACCGCAAACCAGGGAACCGGCACCTTGGCGGCCGCCGCCTCGGCATCCTCGATCGCATGATCGCCGCGGCGCGCGGCCCGGTCCGCCGCCCAGACCAGCAGCCCGACGACCGGGGCCAGCATCGCGACACGGGCGAGCTTGGCGATGACCGACACCTCACCGGCCGCCGTACCGTGCTGGAAGCCGGCCGCCACCACCTGCGCCACCTCGTGCACCGAGGCGCCGATCCAGAGGCCATAGGCGCGATCGTCCAGACCCAGTGCCGTGCCGAGCAGCGGCCAGAGCGCCATCACCGCCGTGCCGAACAGGGTGACCACGCCCACCGCATAGGCGATCTCGTCATCGCGGGCACGGACGGCCGAGCCGACGGCCGCCGCTGCGGACGCCCCGCAGATCGCGGTGCCTCCGCCGATCACCGTGGCGAGCCGCGGCTCCACGCCCACCAGCCGGCCCAAGGGCCGGGCGAGCGCCAGGGTCACGCCCAGGGCCGCAAGCGCCGCCAGAATACCGTCGAGGCCAAGACCGAGAATGTCGCCGGCGGTGACCTGAAGCCCGAGCAGCGCCACGCCCAGCCGCATCAGCGGCTTAGAGGCAACCGCCAGGCCCGGAGCCGCCACGGCGGGCGCGCGGCCGATCATCGCCCGCAGGATCAGCCCCAGCCCGATCGCCACCAGAACCGGGCTCACCGCCTGCATGCCCGAGGCGCGGACCATCAGGATCGCGGCACCGCCGATGACGCCGGCAAGCGCCAGACCCGGCAGTTTCGCCGCGAGCCGTGGCAGGGGTCCTGCGGTTTCAGTGGTGGGAAGGCTCGCCATGGCGTGATCTCCGGTCCGTCCTGCCCGGGGGCGGTTTTTGCACCTCCCGGGGTGTGGTTCATGACCGAAAGATGACCGCAGACGATCATTCGCTCCAATGAATTATACAGCTCGTTATGATCGATTGGACCGAACGGTCAAGAGATGGGCACCACCGCAGCGCCCAGCACGTCGCGGGCCACCTCCTGATGGCGAGCCGCCAGGCCGGAATAGTGGCGGGCCGTGGCGGCAAGGCGGGGCATGCCTTCCTCGCCCAGATCGCGCAGCTTCCTGGCCGGCACGCCGCCCCAAAGCTCGCCGGTCGCGACCCGCTTGTCATTGCCGACCAGCGCACCCGCGCCGACGATCGCACCGCCTTCGACCACCGCGCCATCCAGCACGGTGGCGCTCATGCCCACAAAGGCGCCGGTCATCAGCGTGCAGGCGTGGATCATCGCCCGATGGCCGATGGTGACGTCATCGCCGATCAGGGTCGGATGGGCCAGCCGACTGACATGAACGATGGTGCCGTCCTGAAGATTGGTGCCGCGGCCGATATGGATATGGTTGACGTCGCCGCGCAAGACGCAGCCATACCAGATGCTGCTTTCGGGCCCGATCTCCACCTGGCCCACCACCACCGCACCCGGCGCCACGTAACAGCTGGCATCGATCTTCGGCCAGATGCCGTCGAAGGGCAGGATGATCGCACCGGGAAAGCGCGCCGCAAGCTCTGCCGCCGGCACCGGATCCGCCGGGGGTGTGATGGTGAGTTCGGTGGAAGACATGACGTCAGTCCCTTGTTTTTCTTCTGAGAAGGGCGCCGGATCACTCTCAGGCGACGTGATCCAGCCGCCCCTGATCCAGCCGCACCCGCCGGTCCATCCGGGCGGCGAGTTCGGGATTGTGGGTGGCGATCAGCGCCGCCACACCCTGATCCCTTGCCGCAGCAACCAGCAGGCCGAACACCCGTTCCGCCGTCTCGGGGTCGAGATTGCCGGTCGGCTCGTCGGCCAGCAGCAGCCGGGGCCGGTTGGCCAGCGCACGCGCGATTGCCACCCGCTGCTGCTCGCCACCCGACAGCCGTGCCGGACGGTGATCGGCGCGGGCCGAAAGCCCCATCAGCTCCAGCAGGTCGGCGGCACGGGCGCGGGCCTTCGACCGGCTCTGCCCCGCCAGCAGCTGCGGCATCATCACATTCTCGATCGCCGAGAATTCAGGCAGCAGGTGATGGAACTGGTAGACGAAGCCGATCGTTGCGCGGCGCAGCCGGGTGCGGACGCTGTCGTCGGCGCGGCCGGCATCGGTGCCGTCGATCACAACCCGCCCGCCATCGGGCCGCTCCAGCAGGCCGGCGGCGTGCAGCAGGGTGGACTTGCCGGCACCGGACGGGCCGATCAGGCCGACCATCTCACCCGGATGCAGGCGGAAATCGATCCCGCGCAGCACCTCCAGCACCTGGCCGCCCTGTTCGAAACGGCGGACCAGGCGTTCCAGAATCAGGACCGGCTCACTCATAGCGCAGCGCCTCCACGGGATCGAGGCGGGCAGCGCGCCACGCCGGATAAAGCGTCGCCAGGAAAGACAGCACCAGCGACAGGCCCACAACGCTCACCACATCCGACCAGACGACATCCGCCGGCAGTTTCGACAGGAAGTAGATCTCGGCCGAGAAGAGCTGCGTGCCGGTCAGCGCCTGCAACGCCTGGCGGATGCTCTCGATATTGGTGGCGAAGGCAAGCCCCAGCACGAAGCCGATGAAGGTGCCGACGATGCCGATCGACGCGCCGGTCATCATGAAGATCCTGAGGATCATGCCGCGGGTGGCGCCCATGGTGCGCAGGATGGCGATGTCCCGGGACTTGTCCTTCACCAGCATCACCATGCCCGAGATGATGTTGAAGGCGGCGATCAGGATGATCAGGGTCAGGATCAGGAACATCACGTTGCGCTCGACATCAAGCGCGCCGACCAGTGTCGAATTGGTCTGCTGCCAGTCGGTCAGCACCACGCCGCGATCGGCAATGATCGATCCGATCTCGCCGCGGATCGCCTTCACGTTCTGCGGGTCGGTGACGTCCACCTCGATCGCGGTCGCCGCGTCACCGGTCTGGAAGAAGGCCTGGGCGGTATCGAAGGGCATGAAGACCAGCGAGCTGTCGAACTCGAACATGCCCACTTCGAAGAGGCCGACCACCGGGAAACTCACCTGCCGGGGCATGCCGCCGAACGGTGTCGCCACGGTGCGCGGCGAGATCAGGTTCAACTCGTCGCCGAGCCTCAGCCCCAGCCGCTGGGCCATGCGGGTGCCGATCAGCACGCCCTTGCCCTGAAAATCCTCAAGGCTGCCGGCGCGGATGTTGTTCGCGATCAGGGTCTTGCGCTCAAGGCTCTCGCGGGTGAAGCCGCGAACCAGTGCGCCGCGGGCATCGTCGGGCCCGCTCGCCAGCACCTGGCCTTCGACCATCGGCAGGGCGCGGACAACCACCTGGGCCTTCTCCAGATCGGCCGAAATGCCGCCGTAATCCTGAATGCCGCGCCCCGAGGCGCTGAACACGGTCATATGACCGTTGAGGCCAAGGATCCGGTCGACCAGCTGGTCGCGAAAGCCCTTCATCACGGCCAGCACCACGATCAGGGTGCCCACGCCGAGCGCAATGCCCAGCAGCGAGAAGCCGGCGATGACCGAGATGAACCCTTCCTTCCGCCGGGCTCTGAGATAGCGGAAGGCGAGAAGACGCTCGACTGTCCTGAACATGCGGGTTCCGTTGGCCAGAGGATCGGGAAGTGCCGGAGATATCGGGATGTGCCAGAGGATCGAGAGGAGATCCGGGAGGATGCGTGCGGGCCGACTTTAGGCACAGCCCGGCCGCGGTGCAACCAAATGCCCCGTCATGCAGGGCCGATCACGGCATCGTCACGGGATCAGACCCGAAAACCGGTTCATGATTTCGCAAACCGTGCAGGCGGAGCAGGCGGCGATGACGACGGATCCTCATCTTGAAGCCTTGCAGGACAGGCTCCTGCGCAGGATTGAGGCCTACATGCCGGTGCGTGGACGGCCGGCGCCACCCCGGCCGGCCCTGATCGAAGCGTTCAGGCGGTACCCACGCCACCTCTTCCTGCCGCGTTATCGCCCGGCAGATCAACCCGACGGGCCGGCGCTTGCCCCGGGCGATGCCGCCTTCCTCGACCATGCCTATGACGACGGCCCGCTCTGCTATGTCGATGATCATGGCGCCTCCCTGCCCGCCTCCTGCTCCGAGCCGGGCTTCATCTTTCATCTGGCCGAACTGCTGGACGTCCGGCCCGGCCATCGGGTCCTGGAGGTGGGCTGCGGCACCGGCTGGCTGCTCGCGCTTCTCGCACATGCCGCAGCGCCGGATGGAGAGGCTTTGGGCGTCGAGATCGATCCCGGTCTGCAGGCTCTGGCAGCCCGCAATCTTGCGACGGCAGGTGTCGCGAACGCCATCGCCGTCACGGGCGACGGCCTGGCTGCCGCAGGCCGGAAGACGTTCGACCGCATCATCATGACTGCTTCGGCCTGGCAGCTGCCGGCAACCGTCCTGACCCTGCTTGCGGATGACGGCATCGCAGTTCTTCCCATTCAGAACAAAGGGCTGTCGCAAGAAATTCACGTTCTGAGAAAGGACGGGTCCACCCTTGTGTCACGACTGACGCGCCTCTGCCGCTTCGTACCCCTCACCGGCCGCGACGGTGCCGATGCAGACGTGCTCATGCCCCGCCTGGATGCAGACCCGGACATCACCCGGCTCCCCATGACCGGCCTGCCCGACGTGCTCGACTTCGGCCAGGCGGAGCCGGAGCGGATGATGCCGCCGGCCCTCGCCTTCACCGGCTGGCTGTCAAAGCTGGATCCGCGCTTCCGGGCATGGCGGCTGGGTGCAGGCGATGCAAGACCATCCCTCTTCGGTGATCCGCAGGTCCATGGATTCGGTCTGGTGGATGCAGCGGCCGGATCTGCCGCCCTGTGGCGCGCAGGCTATGTCACGGCATATGGCGATGCGGGCGCGCGTGACGCGCTCTTCGCCCATCTGGCCCGATGGACGGCCCATGGCAGCCCAACCGGCTATGCCTTCGGCCTCGGCATCACATCCGCCGGAGCGGCGTCACCGGTTTCCCACCCATCTCATCGCGAGCGCCGTGGCCCGCTCGATTTCTGGTGGTGGCTGCGCCCGCCCGCCGAACGGTTCTGATCACAGGCCCTCACCGTCTCTCCCGCTCCAGCCGCGCGCAGGCCGCCGCAATCGCATTCCGGGCAGGATCGTCCAGCCGCTCCCCATTCCAGGTGACCGTGCCGTCGGCCGCGATCGTCACCTGGCCGAGATCGACCTCGGCCGAGCCCAGCGGCTGGTCCTTAAAATAGCCGAAACGCTCGAGCGGCAGCCCCAGATCGATAGTGATGCCGCGGCCGAGGGCGCGTTCGGCCGCGCGCGCCCCGTAGCCGCCGTCCAGATCGGCAGGTGCGACGGGGTTTCCGTCGACGTCGACGCCCGGCTGATAGGTCACGTCGGCATCCGGCCTGTGGACGGTCAGACGGTTGCAAAAGGCCCGGTCGACCGTGACGGTCACGCCACGACCATTGCCGTCGATGCGGATCGGTGCCGTAGCATGCTCGCCAGCCGCCACCGCGCCGGTGTATAAGCCGAGAAGGACAATCGCGCCGATCCCCGCCGCACGTCCGGTCGCATGCCGACCGGATCCGTGACGTCCCTCCGGTTGCGGCGCCCTCGACAACGACAGAAACCGAAGCGACCCCCGGGGCCGCTGACGCAGGCCCTGTGCGGCTTGTGTGCAGCCCCGCCGCCGGAGCATCGGATCGGTCTTCCCAATCGGCATTGCCTTACCCGTCCAGGAGCTTGCGGGAATGCTCAAAACCTATTTCCAGCTCGATCAGCTCGGCACCACGGTCCGCCGGGAAGTCGTCGCAGGTGTGACGACCTTCCTGACCATGGCCTATATCATCTTCGTCAATCCGGTGATCCTCGCCAACACCGGCATGGATCAGGGTTCGGTTTTCGTCGCCACCTGCGTGGCGGCGGCGGTCGGCTCGCTGATCATGGGGCTTTATGCCAACTATCCCGTGGCGCTGGCACCGGGCATGGGCCTGAACGCCTTCTTCACCTTCACGGTCGTGATGGAGATGGGCTACACCTGGAATCAGGCTCTGGGCGCGGTCTTCATCTCGGGCGTGGTGTTCTTCATCCTGGCCCTGCTCAAGGTCCGGGAATACATCATCAACTCGATCCCGATGACGTTGAAGCTGTCGATTTCAGCGGGTATCGGTCTGTTCCTTGCGATCATCGCGCTCGAAAACGCCAAGGTCATCGTCGATCATCCGGCCACCCTGCTCACGCTGGGTGATATCGGCCAGCCGACCGTGCTGCTCGCCGCCCTGGGCTTTTTCGTGATCTGCGCCCTGCACTATCGCAACATCACCGGCAGCATCATCATCGGCATCCTGCTAGTGACGATCCTGTCGATCCTGCTCGGCCTGAACCAGGCCCAGGGCATCGTCAGCGCTCCGCCCTCGATCGCACCGACCTTCTTCCAGCTGGATATCGCCGGCGCCCTTGAAGCCGGCATGTTCGGGGTGATTTTCGCCTTCCTGTTCGTCGACATGTTCGACACCGCGGGCACGCTGGTCGGCGTCGCCCACCGCGGCGGTCTGCTCGACAAGGACGGCAAGCTCCCGCGCATCGGCAAGGCCCTGCTCGCCGACAGCAGCGCCACCATGGTCGGCGCCGTCTTCGGCACCTCCACCGTCACCAGCTATATCGAAAGCGCCTCGGGCATCAATGCCGGCGGCCGCAGCGGCCTGACCGCAGTGGTCGTTGCGATCCTGTTCCTGGTCGCTCTGTTCTTCTCGCCGCTGGCAGGCTCGGTGCCGGCCTATGCCACCGCACC
The DNA here is from genome assembly GCF_041468085.1 of Tistrella mobilis. Taxonomy (NCBI): domain Bacteria; kingdom Pseudomonadati; phylum Pseudomonadota; class Alphaproteobacteria; order Geminicoccales; family Geminicoccaceae; genus Tistrella; species Tistrella mobilis. The sequence continues at coordinate 2,608,258 of NZ_CP121017.1, forward strand.
GGCCCTGCTCTTCGTGGCCCTGCTGATGGCACGCGGCCTGGCCGAACTCGACTGGGACGACATGACCGAGGTGGCGCCGGGCGTGCTGGCAGCCATCAGCATGCCGCTCACCTACTCGATCGCCAACGGCATCGCCCTCGGCTTCATCTCCTATGCCGCGATCAAGCTGCTGGCCGGCCGGGCCCGCGAAGTTTCGATCGCCGTCTGGGTGCTGGCCGTGGTCTTCGTCCTCAAGTTTGCCTTTATCGGCTGAGGCACTGATATCCCTTGAAAGAAGCGGCGACACAGCGTGATGTGTCGCCGCTTTTTTCGTCGCACCCGCCCCTGTGCACCGCACCATCGCACGAGCGAGCCCTGTTCGAAGCTTACCGGAATTCCGCCCTTTTTGTAATGACCTGACGATTTTTGCATTTTTTGCACCGCACACATGCAAAAATCTGGTGACGATCGTCACATTCCTGCGTACTCTCCCCTTGCCGACGTGAAGGGCACCGGCAATCAGAACCGGCCCAACGTCTAGGGAGGGTGTAACCGGCGAGAGCCGGAGGGATCGACCGCAAGAGCATCCGGTGGCCACGATGCCACCACGCCGGGTTCAGCACAGATCCGGCGCCAGGAGCCACGGCGGTCCCAGGAGAGTAAAGAGTTCCGACGTCCCGGCACAAACGATCGGGCCGTCCACAAAATAACAATGATAACAATCCACTGCGCCGATCGGTTGCCGTCGAATCGGACGTGGTGATCAGCACCAAGCGGAATCTTCGATCAAGGCCGTGCTCGCACGGTCTTTTTTTTTGCGCGGCGACCATAACCGCTCACCCCCTGTCGGAGCGGTGATCACGGCCGGCATATCGCTGGGGGGTGGTGCCGAGCATCCGCCGGAACATGGCCGTGAAGGCGCTCGGGCTGTCATAGCCAAGACGGGCGGCAACCGTGGCCACGGCCGTGCCCTGCGACAGCAGCGACACCGCCTCGACCAGCCGGGCCTGCTGGCGCCAGCGCAGGAAACCCATGCCGGTCTCACGCGCGAAGGCGCGGGCAAGCGTCCGGGTGCTGGCCCCGGCGCTTTCGGCCAACCGCTCAAAACCTGCATCCTCTCCGGGATCGTCCAGAACCCGCCGGCACAGACGCTGAAGCCGCGGATCGCGCGGCCAGGGCAAGTGGAGCGGCAGGGTCCGCGGCGCCTGGAGTTCATGAAGGATCAGCGCGGCCACCGCCTCGCCTCGGCTGCCGTCGGCGTAATCCACGGGCTCTGCCACCGCCGCCAGAATCAGCTCGCGCAGCAGGGTCGTGATCTCGATCACCGTACAGGCAGCAGGCAATCGCCTGGCCGGTTCGGGCGCCACATAGACCGTGCGCATGGACACGGGCCCGATCATCCGCACCGAATGCTCCACCCCGGGCGGCACCCACAGCCCGCGCATCGGCGGCACCAGCCAGATGCCGTCGGCGGCGGTGATCTCCATGACCCCGGCGGCAGCATGGAGCAGCTGGCCGCGCGGATGGACATGCGGCGGAATGATGGTGCCGGCTGTCAGTTCCTTGGCCATCGCCGCCACCGGCCTGGAGACGTGCTGATAGTCGGCTGCATCGGTGCTGCGCATGCCCCTGCCCTCCGGATCAGCCGATGGCCGCTCTGTCGGATTCCCGACGATCTTCGACCAGACATCGCCAATCGGTCGACTTTAGACTGAGACCAGATCGCCGGGAAGCCCGGCATCGCCCCCTCGTCAACCCGCCCCCCGGACCAGCCGCCATGACCCATGCCCGCCGTGTCATCAGTTTCATCAACATCGCCCATGTGGTCGACCACATGTTCATGCTGATCTTCCCGACCGCGGTGATCGGCATGACCGCCAGTTTCGACATGTCCTATGGTGAGCTGCTCACCCTGTCGCTCGGCGGCTTCATCGCCTTCGGCGCCGGTTCGCTGCCCGCCGGCTGGCTGGGCGATGTCTGGAGCCGACGGAACATGATGGCGGTGTTCTTCTTCGGCATCGGGACCGCAGCAATCCTGACCGGCTTCGCCTCGGGCCCCACGGGCATCGCCGCCGGGCTGACCCTGATCGGCCTGTTCGCCGCCATCTACCACCCGGTGGGGACAGCGATGCTCACCGCTCATGCCGACCGGCTAGGCCATGAAATCGGCGTCAACGGCGTGTTCGGCAATCTGGGGGTCGCTTTTGCGGCGCTGATCACCGGCGGCATCACCCAGTATCTGGGATGGCGTGCGGCATTCATCATTCCAGGCGTGCTGGTGATGGCGGTGGGTGTCGCCTTCCTGCTGCTGGTGCCAGACCGGCCGGCCCCGGCCCCCAGGGCCAAGGCCTCCGCCGGGCCGATTCCGCGCCGTGTGATGGTCCGCGCCTTCGCCATTCTGGCCGTGGTCACCATCGCTGGCGGGCTGGTGTTCAACGCCACCACCATCGTCATGCCGCAGCTCTTCACCGAACGGCTCGTCAATCTGGTCTCAACACCGCTGGGCGTGGGTGCCCTCACCTGTCTGGTTTTCGTGCTCGGCGCCACTTCGCAGCTGATCGTCGGCCGGCTGATCGACCGCTACAGCCTGCGGGCGGTCTTCATACCGCTTGCCGCCCTGCAGGCGCCGTGCCTGCTGCTGGCCGCCACCACCGGCGGCTGGGTGCTGCTGCCGCTGGCGGTGGTAATGATGTTCGCCATTTTCGGCCAGGTGACCATCAATGACGGCATGGTCGCCCATTACACCGCCGATCGCTGGCGCGCGCGGGCCTATGCCATACGCTATCTGGTCTCGTTCGGGGCCAGCGCCTGCGCGGTGCCGCTGGTCGCCTTCATGCATGACCACGGTACGGGCTTCGCCGGGCTGTTCCCGGTTCTTGCCGCCTTTGGCGGTGCAGTTTTTGCCGGCGCCCTGGTCTTCCCGGGGCGCCCGCGGCGGCAACCGGCACTGGCGGCCGCGGAGTGATCCGTGCCCGTCGATCAGGCCGCTGCTGCTCAGCCGGCCACGTCGATCACGACCTTGCCCGTTGCCCGGCCCTGCTCCAGATGGGCCTGGGCGTCGGCGGCATGGGCCAGATCGAAGCGCGCCGGATCGAGAAGCGGTTTCATCCGCCCGCTGTCCACCAGTGCCGCGATCCGGCGCATGATCTCGCCATGATGTTCGCGCCCCACATCGTGCAGCACCGGGATGATCATGAACACCACATGCAGATCCAGCCCCTTCAGATGCATCAGGGTCAGATCCGCCGGGAACTGGGACACGATCGTCACCACGCGGCCGTTCAGCCGGGCACCGGCGAACGAGGTGACGAGATCCTTACCGCCGGTCGCGTCCATGACCACATCGAAGCCACGGCCACCGGTCAGCCGTGCGACATAGGTCTCAACACTCTCCTCGCGGTAGTTCACCGCCTCGTCGGCACCAAGATCCCGGGCGATTGCCGCCTTCTCTGGCGACGAGACGGTGGTGGTGACATGGGCGCCGGCGGCCTTGGCGATCTGGATCGCGACATGGCCGACACCACCGGCGCCACCATGGATCAGCACCCGTTCACCCGGCTGTACCCGTGCCCGGTCGATCAGCCCTTCCCAGGCGGTGATCGAGACCAGCGGCAGGGCGGCCGCCTCGCGGAAGCCCAGCTCCGCCGGCATGCGGGCAATCAGCCGGGCATCGGCCCGCATATATTCGGCATAGGTGCCGTCGACGGTCTTCACCCCGCCGGGTGAGCCGAACACCCGATCGCCGACCGCGAAGCCGGTGACACCCTCCCCCAGCGCCACGATCTCTCCAGCCATGTCGCAACCCTGGATGCCGGGCAGGGCCGGCGCCATCGGCGGACCGTTGCGGCGGATTTTCCAGTCCACCGGGTTGACGCTGGCGGCATGGATCTTCACCAGCACCTCGCCGCGGCGCGGCGGCTGCACCGGCACCCGTCCGGGCCTGAGGTTCTCGGGATCGCCGAAGCCGTGCAGCACGGCGGCGGACATTTCGCTCGGAATCGTGGTCATCCTGTCGGTCTCCGGGGTGAGAGGCATTCCGTAGAACCGTATTGAAGCGCGGCCTGATTCATGATGGAAATGAATAGTCTCAATCCCAAGAAACACGTTTCTTCATGGATGGTGGGTGATGAGCCAGCCCGATCTGGATATCGATCTGCTGCGCAGCTTCCTGGCGGTGGCCGAGACCGGTGGTTTCACCACGGCGGGGGAACGGCTTGGCCGCACGCAGTCGGCTGTCAGCGTCAAGATCCGCCGGCTGGAAGAGATTCTGGGGCGGCGGGTCTTCGCCCGTACCAGCCGCTCGCTGGCCCTGACTGCCGATGGCGAGCTGCTGCTCGGCTATGCACGGCGGATGCTGGCGCTCCACGATGAAACCCTGCACCGCTTCTCGGAACCCGAGGCCGAGGGGGAGCTGCGCATCGGCGTCGCGGAGTATTTTGTCCCGCGCCATCTGCCGGCGGTGCTGTCGGCCTTCGCCCGCGCTCATCCGCGGGTGCGGGTAGAGGTTCGCGCCGCCATGGGCTCAAGCCTCATGGAGGCACTCGATCGGGGGACGGTCGATCTGGTCATCGCCAACCGCGATGCCGGGGTCGACCGGGGCCGGGTGCTGATGACCGAGCCGCTGCGCTGGGTCGCTGCTCCCGATTTCCAGATCGATGTCCAGGCACCACTGCCGCTCTGCACCCTGCCCGCCCCCTGCATCTTCCGCGCGCGGGCGATCGAGGCACTGGACCAGCGTCTGCGGCGCTGGCGGGTGGTCTATACCTCGGAAAGCGTCTCCGGCGTCTCGGCGGCGGTGACCGCCGGCCTCGGCATCGGGGTACTCTGCGATTCGACCGTGCCCGCCGGGCTCAGGCTGCTGACCGACGAACACGGTTTCCCGCCCCTGGGCGAAGTGGAACTGGCCGTCTTCGGTGAGGCCAGGGCGCCGCAGGCCCTCGCCCAATCCTTCACGGGCTTCGTCGCCGAACGGCTGCGTGCCCTGCTCCCCGGACGCTGCGCGGCTTAGGCCGACGCTTGCACCAGCGACCATGCTGCCCGATCATGACCAGCGGTTTCCTCGACGGATGAGCGTCCCATGGTCAGCAACACACTGCCCGACGGCCTGTTCCTGGCCTGGGCTGCGATCTTTGGCATCGGCATGCTTGGGGCGATGTCGCCCGGCCCCAATCTGATCATCACCATGCGCACCACCCTCAGCCGCGGTCGTGCCCATGGCTTCGCGGTGGCAGCCGGCCTTGCCTGCGGCAACGCCGTGCACGCCACATTCGGCCTTGTCGGCATCACGGTGCTGATCGCCAACACGCCCTGGGCCTATGATGTGCTGCGTTGGGCGGGGGCCGCCTTTCTGATCTGGATCGGCGGCAAGGCCCTGTTCTCGCGCCACTCCCCGATCGTGGCTGCCGGGATGGCCGCCGATACGGCCATCGAACCGCGCAGCTACCGAGCCTCGATGATGGCCGGCTTCGCAACCAACCTGCTGAACCCCAAGGTGTCGATCTTCTTCCTGGCGCTGTTCACCCAGATCATCGACCCGGCAACGCCCGAGCCGGTGAAGATCCTCTACGGCGTTACGATGGTCGCCGTCGAACTGCTCTGGTTCGGCAGTGTCGCCTGCTTCATCGGCAGCCCCGGGATCCGCCATCGCCTGCTGCGGATCGGCCCCTGGATCGATCGCCTGACCGGCGGGGTGCTGATGACTCTGGGGCTGCGGCTGGCACTGGTGCGGGGCGTCTGAGCCCGCCTCTACTGCACCAGGCCGGCCAGCATGCCTGAACGGATCAGTTGATCAATGCCGTAGGTAACGGCAACGGCCACCAGGCTGGTGATCCCCGCCTTGATCAACATGCGCGGGTTGCGTGGCGCGCCCGAAGCTTCGGCGTGCTCGTCCTTCCGGTCGTGTCGCACCCCGATCGGCAGGACCATGAAGAACAACAGCCACCAGACGATGACATAGACCAGGGCGGCGGTGAACCAGCTCTGCATCGGGCGAGGGCTCCCGTATGTGCAAGGACCATGACGCACGACGCCCGCCGGGCGCATCTGACCGGCGGGCGTCGCAAAAGACCCGGATCTGACCGGACGACCGCTCAGACCTGCTCCAGCTCGACCAGCGTGCCGTTGGTGTCCTTGGGATGGAGGAACAGGATCGGCTTGTCATGGGCCCCGATCTTCGGCTCGCCATCACCCAGCACCCGCATGCCGTCGGCTTTCAGCTTGTCGCGCGCGGCATAGATGTCCTCGACCTCGTAGCAGACATGGTGCACGCCACCGGTGGGGTTGCGCTCCAGAAACTTGGCCACCGGGCTGTTCTCGCCCAGCGGATGCAGCAATTCGATCGCGGTGTTGTCGAGACGCACGAAGACCGTGGTCACGCCATGGGCCGGCTGGTCCTTGGCGGCCGAGACGGTGGCGCCGAAGGTGTTCCGGTACAGGTTCGCCGCTGCCTCGATGTCGGGGACGACGATGGCCACGTGGTTGAGGCGTCCGATCATCGGCTCTTTGTCTCCTCACGATGGGGCCGGACCCGCATGCCGGCACCCGTTCTTGCTGTTGATTGTACCCGGTGGTCTCCCGCACCGTCGGGGCGGATGTTGCGTTGCGGTGGCCGCATTGCGTCCTGTCGGCTCGCAACGCAACATCATGACCTAGATTCTCACGACATGCACGTCGATCAAGGGCTTCTTACCCCGTCGGGTCCGAAGCCGGCGGCGCAGCGCCAGGCGGGCGACTTCGTGGATGCGCTCGTCCTTCAGCACCTCATCGTCGTCCAGCCCGTCGATCGCCTCGGCCAGATCCTCCACCAGATCGGCGGCAAGGCTGTCCTCGGCATCATCGGGGTCAACCAGGCCGGGCAGCGCCACTCTGGGGTCAACCTTCAACTCGCCATACTGATCGACGACCACGGTGGCGAAGGCGGCCCCTTCGTAGAGCATGCGTTTGCGGGCACGGATCACCTCGCCATCTGCCGGCAGTATCTCCGTGCCGTCCGCGACGAGATAACCACTCGCGATCCTGGCGACGCGCCCCGGCGTCCCCGGTGCCAGGCGGATCAACGCACCGTTCTCCACCGTCACCGCCTCAGGGACCTGAAGGCTGCGGGCCAGGGCGACGTGCTCGATCAGATGGCGCGGCTCGCCATGCACGGGCACGGCGATACGTGGTTTCACCCAACGATACATCCGTGCCAGCTCGTCGCGGCCGCCATGGCCCGAGACGTGGATGTCGGCATCCTTCTCGGTGATCACCTCGGCGCCCTGACGGGCCAGCTGGTTCAGCAGCCGGCCGATCTTGCGTTCATTGCCGGGGATCTGGCGTGACGAGAGCAGAACCGTATCGCCCTCGCGCAGATCCGCAGCCGGATGCTCCCCGCGGGCAATGCGGGCCAGTGCCGCATTGGGCTCGCCCTGGCAGCCGGTCACCAGATAAAGCAGACGCTCCGCCGGCAGCCGGCCGGCCTCGCGATCGCTGGCCAGAAGATCGGCAATGTCGAGATAGCCGGTCTCGGTCGCGGCCCGAATCATACGGTCGAGCCCGCGGCCCAGCACCACGACCTTGCGCCCGGCATCGGCCGCGGCTTTGACCACCGTCTCGACCCGGGCGATGTTGGAGGCAAACGTCGCCACGAAGACCTGGCCCTTACGGCCCTTGACCAGATCTCCGAGCTTCGCGCGCACATCGGCTTCCGACCCCGCATCCGCTTCACGGAACACGTTGGTCGAGTCGCAGACCATGGCGAGGACGCCTTCCTCGCCGATCTCACGCAGCCGGTCCTCGTCGGTCACGTCGCCGACCAGGGGTTCAGGATCGATCTTCCAGTCGCCGGTATGCATCACCGTGCCGAAGGGCGTGCGGATCGCGATCGCGTTCGGTTCGGGGATGGAATGGGTCAGCGACACGAATTCCATGTCGAACGGCCCCAGTTGCAGGCGGCCGCCGAGTGGAATCTCGGTAATGTCGATCTCGCGCTCCGAAACGCCGGATTCCTTCAGCTTGGCACGCACCACGGCGGCGGCGAAAGGCGTGGCGTAGATCGGCAGCCGGAGCCGCCGCCAGAGATATGGAACCGCGCCCAGATGATCCTCGTGGGCGTGGGTCAGCACGATCGCCGCGATCGCGTCGCGCCGGGCCTCAAGGAATGCAATGTCGGGCAGGACGACATCGACACCGGGCAGCCGGTCATCGGCGAAGCCCAGGCCGAAATCGACCACCACCCAGGTGCCGCGGCAGCCATAGAGATTGAGATTCATCCCGATCTCGTTGGCCCCACCCAGCGGCAGAAACAGCAATTCCTCGCCCGGCTCGATCCTCACGGTCGGGGGTAGCGCGTCATCCTTCTGTCGTGTCATGCCTTCTCGGAAATGTTGAGCCGGTGGATTTCCAGCAGGCCGACCAGGGTGATATCCGGGTCGGCATGCTGGATCGCATCGGTCGCGTTGAAGAAGATGGGGGCGAGACCGCCAGTGGCGATCACCGTCATCGGCTTGCCGTATTCATCGACGATCCGGCGCACCAGACCCTCGATCAGCCCGACATACCCCCAGAAGACGCCGGCCTGCATTGCCGGCACGGTATCCTTGCCGATGACCTTCTCCGTGCGTTCCACGGCGATCCTCGGCAGTTTCGCGGCGGCGCGGTGCAGCGCCTCCATTGACAGGTTGATGCCCGGCGCGATCACGCCACCCTGATAGGAGCCGTCGGCACCAACCACGTCGAACGTCGTGGCGGTGCCGAAGTCGATCACGATCAGGTCGCCACCATAGATCTTGTGGGCGGCGATGGCATTCACCAGGCGGTCCGCGCCCACTTCGCGCGGACGATCCATATCGATCCGAAGCCCGAGATTGACCTCAGGATCGCCGATCATCATCGGCTCGGACCGGAAATACTTCAGACACAGCTGCCGGAGCGAAAACTTGGTCTGCGGCACCACCGACGAGATGATCACCGCATGGATGTCGTCGACGGTCAGCCCTTCCAGCGCAAACAGCTGCAGCAGCCAGACAGCATATTCATCCGCCGTGCGCCGGCCATCGGTGCTCGCCCGCCATTGCCCGCGCCAGCCATCGCCGTCATGAACCGCAAACACCGTGTTGGTGTTGCCGACATCGATGGTGAGCAGCATGGGCGTCGTCCTTCCCGTGTCATATCGTTCATGCGCCGCCCGTTACCGGCGGTTTCGCAAATACCACCTCGCCGGCTGCCAGCCGGCGGATGCTGCCATCCGGCTGTGTGAGCAACAGCGATCCGTCTTCATCGATGCCGTCAAACCGACCGGTCACCGGCGTTGTGCCATAGCGCACGGTCGCCGTCTGTCCGATGCCATAGGCTGCCGCCAGCCAATCTTCCCTGATGGCCGCCAGGCCGCCCCGCATCCAGGCCGCACGACGGTTGAGGAAGGCGGGGCCGAACGCCTCCACAAGATCCCGAACCATGAGATGGTGTGCGCCGGGCTGTTCTGCCAGCACGATCGGCGGAAACACACCATCGGTCGGCCCGGGATGCACCCGGATATTGGCGCCGATGCCCGCGATCACATAAAGGCCGCGGGCGTCCTCGCCACTCTCCAGCAGGGTGCCGCTCAGCTTGCCGACGGTCCCCTCGCCCGCCAGCAGCAGGTCGTTCGGCCATTTGACCGCCGGGCGCAGGGCGGCACCGGCGGGCAGGATCGCCCCGACGGCATCCGCCATCGCCAGTCCCGAGACGAGAGAAAGCTGCGCCGCAAGTCCGATCGGAACCTGCGGGCGCAGCAGAAGGCTCATATACAGATTGCCGGTCGGTGACAGCCATTGGCGGCCCTGGCGACCGCGCCCCGACGTCTGTCGGGACGCGATGACCAGGGTGCCATCCGGCGCGCCGGCCTCGGCCAGGCGGCGCGCTTCGAGGTTGGTGCTTTCCACCTCGTCCAACGCCACCACCGTGAAGGCCGGCGGCAGTTCCGGCACGCCGTCTGCAACCGCGGTCACGGCATCAGCGCCGCTGCGGCCTGCCCGGCATAGTCGAGCAGCAGGCCCGGCCAGATGAAGTAGAGCATCGTAAAGGCAAAGCTGACACCCAGCGTCACCGTCAGGCCGGGGCTGACACCCCGGTCCAGCGCCTCGGCCGGCTCGTCGAAATACATGACCTTCACGACGCGCAGATAGTAGAAGGCGCTCACCACGCTGGATGCCACGCCGATCACCGCGAGGACGATGAAGCCGGCATCCACCGCCGCACGGAAGACGAACAGCTTACCGATGAAGCCTGCCAGCGGCGGAATGCCCGCCAGAGAGAACATCATCGCACCCATGACGAAGGCGAGCACCGGCCGCGAGCGCGACAGGCCGGCCAGATCAGCGATCTCTTCAACCATGCGGCCCTGGCGGCGCATGACCAGCACGATCGAGAAAGTGCCGAGCGTCATGAACAGGTAGATCGCCATATAGGCGGCAACGCCACGGAAGCCGTCCGCCGTGCCGGCGGTAAGGCCGACCAGGGCATAGCCGACATGGCCGATGGAGCTGTAGGCGAGCAGCCGCTTGACATTGGTCTGACCGATGGCCGCGAAGGCCGCCAGCACCATCGAGGCCACAGAGATGAACCAGGTGATCTGCTGCCAGCTCTGGACCAGGCCGCCGAACGGCTCGGCCAGCACACGGATCAGCAGGCCCATCGCCGCAATCTTAGGCGCCATGGCGAAGAAGGCCGACACGCTGGTCGGCGCGCCTTCATAGACGTCGGGCGTCCACATGTGGAACGGCACCGCCGAGATCTTAAAGGCGAGACCGACCAGGATGAAGACCAGGCCCACCAGCACGCCCAGCGAGGGCTGGCCCTGCAGGCTCTGCGCCAGGGCTTCGAAGCTGGTCGAACCGGCGAAGCCGTAGATCAGGCTGCAGCCATAGAGCAGCATGCCCGAGGACAGCGCCCCCAGAACGAAATACTTCAGACCCGCCTCGGTCGAGCGCACGCTGTCACGCTTGAAGGCGGCGAGCACGTAGAGCGACAGGCTCTGCAGCTCCAGGCCCATATAGAGCGCGATCAGGTCATTCGACGAGATCATCATCATCATGCCGACCGTAGCGAGCACGATCAGCAGCGGATATTCGAAGCGCACCACGCCTTCGCGGACGAGGTAGTCGCGGGCCATGATCAGCGAGAAGATCGACGCGATCAGCACCAGCACCTTCATGAAGGCCCCGAAGCTGTCGGTCACGAACATGCCGTTGAAGGTCACCGCCCGCCCCTCGGGGCCGGTGACGATCAGCACGGCAGCAATGGCGAAGCCGATGCCGGCCAGCCAGGACAGCAGGCCGGTGGCCTTGTCCTTGCCCGAAAAGACGCCGACGACGACGAGGGCAAGGGCCAGCGCTGCGAGCCAGAGCTCGGGCAGCGCCGGGGCGAGATCGGGAAGAGGATAGGACGTCATCTTGTGCCTCGATGCCTCTCGTCAGCGCTGTGCGAGCTGGTTCACGGTGTCGAGCACCATGGCGGCCTTCTCGACCTGAACCTGGGTGAGCAGGTTGGCGACCGAGGCGCGGATCGGCTCGAGGAAGGTCTCGGGATAGATGCCCATCCAGAGGGTGAGCACCACCAGCGGCGCAAAGGCCAGGACTTCACGACGGTTCATGTCGAGAATGCCCTTCAGATCCTCGCGGACCAGCTCGCCGAACACCACCCGACGGTAGAGCCACAGCATGTAGCAGGCGCCCAGGATCACGCCGGAGGCGGCAACGAAGGCAACCCAGGTATTGGCCTGGAAGGCGCCGACCAGAACCAGGAACTCGCCCACGAAACCCGAGGTGCCGGGCAGGCCGATCGAGGCCATGGTGAAAAACAGGAAGATCAGCGCATAGCCGGGCATCCGGTTCACCAGGCCGCCATACCGGTCGATATCGCGGGTGTGCATGCGGTCGTAGACAACGCCCACGCAGAGGAACAGCGCGCCGGAAACAAGCCCGTGGCTGAGCATCTGAATGATCGAGCCTTCGATGCCCTGGGTGTTGAAGGTGTAGATGCCGATGGTCACGAAGCCCATATGGGCTACCGAGCTGTAGGCGATCAGCTTCTTCATGTCGCCCTGCACCAGCGCCACCAGCGAGGTGTAGACCACGGCCACCATCGAGAGGCCGAAGATCAGCGGTGCGAAATACTGGCTCGCATCGGGCAGCATCGGCAGGCTGAACCGCAGGAAGCCGTAGCCGCCGACCTTCAGCAGGATGCCCGCCAGCAGCACCGAACCGGCGGTCGGCGCCTCGACATGGGCGTCCGGCAGCCAGGTGTGCACCGGCCACATCGGCATCTTCACCGCAAACGAGGCGAACATCGCCAGCCACAGGAAGATCTGCGCCTCACGGCCGAAGGGCGTCGCCATCAGGGTCGGGATGTCGGTGGTGCCGGCCTGGAAGTACATGTAGAGCAGCGCCACCAGCATCAGCACCGAGCCGAGCATGGTGTAGAGGAAGAACTTGAAGGACGCGTAGATCCGCCGCTTGCCGCCCCAGATACCAATGATCAGGAACAGCGGGATCAGCATCGCCTCAAAGAAGAAGTAGAAGAGGACGAAGTCGAGGGCAACGAAGGAGCCGATGATCAGCGTTTCCATGGCGAGGAACGCGATCATGTATTCCTTCACCCGCCTGGTGATCGATTCCCAGCTCGCCAGCACGCAGATCGGGATCAGCAGGGTGGTGAGCAGAACGAACCAGAGAGAGATGCCGTCGATGCCGAGATGGTAGTCGATCCCGTAGCCCGGGAACCACTCCGCCTTCTCGACGAACTGGAAGGCAGCGGTCGAGCTGTCGAAGCCCGTCCACAGCAGCAGGGAGATCAGGAAGGTGATGACGCTCGTCCACAGCGCGACGCTGCGGGCGTTGCGGGCCACGGTCGCCTCGTCCCCACGGATCAGCAGGATGAAACCCGCGCCGATCAGCGGCAGGAAGACGACCGTTGAGAGAAGCGGCCAATCCGTCATCACCAGCCGGCCTCCAGACCGAAGAAGAAGTAGGACACGATCAGCGCGAGACCGATGAGCATGGCAAAGGCGTAGTGGTAGACGTAGCCGGACTGCAGGCGCCCGGCACGCCGCGCCAGATCGACCGACACCGCGGCGATGCCGTCGGGGCCGAGGCCGTCGATGATCTTGCGATCACCGGTCTGCCAGAACAGGCGACCGATCCAGAGCGAAGGCCGCACGAAGATCGCGTCGTAGAGTTCGTCGAAATACCACTTGTTGAGCAGGAACTTGTGCAGCCCCGAGAAGTCGCGGGCAATCTTGCCCGGCAGATCGGGCCGGCGGATGTAGAGGAACCAGGCCAGCGCAATGCCACCCACGCTCATCACCAGCGGCAGCAGCTTCACCCAGAGCGGCACGTGATGTGCCTCTTCCAGGATGTTGTGCTCACCCAGCATGGTGATCGCGCCGTTCCAGAAGTGCAGCTCCGGATCGACCATCGGCAGGCCGATATAGCCGGCGACGATCGCGCCCACCGCCAGCGGGAAGAGCGGCGCGGTCATGACCAGCGGGCTTTCGTGGACATGGTCCATGGTGTGCTTGTCGGCGCGCGGCTTGCCATGGAAGGTCATGAACAGCAGGCGCCAGCTGTAGAAGGCGGTCATGAACGCCGCCGCGATACCGAGCCAGAAGGCATAGGCGCCGACACCGGTATGGGCCGCATAGGCGGTCTCGAGGATCATGTCCTTCGAGAAGAAGCCGGCGAAGGGCGGCAGACCGGCAAGCGCCAGAGAGCCGATCCACATGAAGGTGTAGGTGACCGGGATCAGCTTCCAGATGCCGCCCATCCGGCGCATGTCCTGCTCGTCGGACATGGCATGGATGACCGAACCCGCGCCCAGGAAGAGCAGCGCCTTGAAGAAGGCGTGGGTCATCAGATGGAAGATCGCCGCCGGATAGGCGCCGACACCCGCCGCAAAGAACATGTAGCCGAGCTGCGAGCAGGTCGAATAGGCGATGACCCGCTTGATGTCGGTCTGGGTGAGGCCGACCGTCGCCGCGAAGAAGGCGGTCGAGGCGCCGATCACCGTGATCATGTCGCTGGTGAAGCTGGTGAGCTCGAAGACCGGCGACAGGCGCGCGACCATGAACACACCCGCCGTCACCATGGTGGCGGCATGGATGAGGGCCGAAACCGGGGTCGGGCCTTCCATCGCATCCGGCAGCCAGGTGTGCAGGCCAAGCTGCGCCGACTTGCCCATCGCGCCGATGAACAGCAGCACCGCGATGACCTCGATCGTCGGCAGGGTCATGCCGAGAAAGTCGATGCTGGTGCCAGCCACCGAGCCCAGATCGGCGAAGATCGCGTCGAAACCGACCGAACCGGTCACCAGGAACAGCGCGAAGATGCCCAGCGAGAAGCCGAAGTCGCCAACGCGGTTGACCACGAAGGCCTTCATCGCCGCCTTGTTCGCCGAGGGCCGCTTGTACCAGAAGCCGATCAGCAGATACGAGGCCAGACCGACGCCTTCCCAGCCGAAGAACATCTGAACCAGATTGTCGGCCGTCACCAGCGTCAGCATCGCGAAGGTGAACAGCGACAGATAGGCCATGAAGCGCGGCTTGTGGGGGTCATGGCTCATATACCCGATCGAGTAGATATGAACCATGAACGAGACGCCGTTGACCACGATCAGCATGACGGCGGTCAGCGAGTCGATCCGGAGCGCCCAGGAGAAGGCGAGTTCGCCCGAGCGGATCCAGGTGAAGAGGTTGACGGTGGTCGCGTTGCCGCCGACGGCGACATCGAAGAAGGCGACGACGGAGAGCAGCGCGGCCAGGCCGACGGCGCCGGTGGTCACGAGCTGCGACCCCCGATCGCCGATCACACGGCCGAAGAAGCCGGCGACGATCGCCGCCGCGAGCGGAAGCAGGATCAGTGCGACGTACATCGCGGCCTCAGCCCTTCATCAGGTTGATGTCCTCGACCTCGATCGAGCCGCGGTTCCGGAAGTAGACCACGAGCACGGCGAGGCCGATCGCTGCTTCGGCCGCAGCGACGGTAAGGACGAACATCGCGAAAACCTGCCCCACCAGATCCTGGAGCTGGGTCGAGAAAGCGACGAAGTTGATGTTCACCGCAAGCAGCATCAGTTCGATCGACATCAGGATCGTGATGACGTTCTTGCGGTTCAGGAAGATCCCGAAGATCCCGAGGGTGAACAGGATCGCGGCCAGGACCAGATAATGCTCGACGCCGATGCTCATCAGATGCCCTTACCCGTTGGGACCTTCTTGATCTCGACCGACTCTTCGATCGTCCGCGCACTCTGCTTGGCAGGGTCCTGACGGACGACGCCGGGGCGGGTGCGCAGGGTCAGGACGATCGCACCGATCATCGCGACCAGCAGCACAAGACCGGCAGCCTGGAAGAGATAGACATACTTGGTGTAGACAAGCTGGCCCAGCGCCTCGACGTTCGAGACGCCCTCGGGCACGCCGACCGGTGCAGCGAACAGCGGCTGGGATGCATCGGACAGCCCGTAGCTGCCGCCGATGAGCACCAGTTCCGCTGCCAGCACCAGCCCGATCAGCGCGCCGACCGGCAGATATCGCTGAAAGCCTTCGCGGAGCTGGACGAAGTTGATGTCCAGCATCATCACCACGAAGAGGAAGAGCACCGCCACGGCGCCGACATAGACGACGACCAGGATCATCGCCAGGAATTCGGCACCCAGCAGCACGAACAGGCCGGCCGAGTTGAAGAAGGCCAGAATGAGGAACAACACCGAGTGAACCGGGTTTCGGGCGGTGATCACCATCACGCCCGATGCCACCGTCACCGCGGCGAAGAGGTAGAAGGCCAGCGCCTGAAGAACCATTCTCCGCCCTCGTCCGATCTCGTTTCTTGTCGCATGGCACCCGCTGCGGCGGCGGGTCCCTTCAAACCGTCCGCCGGCCCCTCATCGGGGCCGGCGATCTCTTACCGTCAACGGTAGGGGGCAACGTCGGCCAGATTGGCCGCGATTTCCCGTTCCCACCGGTCGCCGTTCGCGAGGAGCCTGGCCTTGTCGTAGAACAGTTCCTCACGCGTCTCGGTCGCGAACTCGAAGTTCGGGCCTTCGACGATCGCATCCACCGGGCACGCCTCCTGGCAGAACCCGCAATAGATGCACTTGGTCATGTCGATATCGTAGCGGGTGGTCCGCCGGCTGCCATCGGCACGCGGCTCCGCCTCGATGGTGATTGCCAGAGCCGGGCAGATCGCCTCGCACAGCTTGCATGCGATGCAGCGCTCTTCGCCGTTGGGATACCGGCGCAGCGCATGTTCACCGCGGAAGCGGGGGCTGATCGGGCCCTTCTCATAGGGGTAGTTCAGCGTCACCTTCGGCTTGAAGAAGTAGCGCAACGTCAGCGCCATGCCCTTCACGATCTCGGTGAGCAGGAATGCGCGTGCGGTCTGGCCGATGGATGCCATCTCAACCTCTCCTCCCCCGTCCGGGACGGCCCGGCATGGACCGGCCCGGATGGCGGGCTTACCTTACTCCGGGAAGCGCGCTTGGCAAGCACGCGTCCCCGCATTCTGGGTCCCCTGCCCGGCCGCCGGCCGGACAGGCTGCATCAGGGGCCTTACTGCCCGGGCAGCCAGCCGAAACCGACCAGCACACCGGCGGTGAGCACCACCCACAGCAGCGAGAACGGCAGGAAGACCTTCCAGCCCAGGCGCATCAGCTGGTCGTAGCGGTAGCGCGGGAACGTGCCACGGATCCAGATGAAGGTGAACAGCAGCAGGAAGATCTTGATCGCGAACCACACCACGCCCGGAATCCAGTTCAGCGGCGCGATGTCGAGCGGGGGCAGCCAGCCGCCGAGGAACAGGATGGTGGTCATCCCGCTCATCAGGATCATGTTGGCGTACTCGCCCAGGAAAAAGAGCGCGAAGGGCATCGACGAGTATTCGACGTTATAGCCCGCGACGAGCTCCGCTTCCGCTTCCGGAAGGTCGAAGGGCAGACGATTGGTCTCGGCCAGTGCCGAGATGAAGAACACGACGAACATCGGGAAGAGCGGGATGGCGAACCACACCGTCTCCTGCGCCCGCACGATCTCCGACAGGTTCAGCGATCCGACGCACAGCAGCACCGTGATGATCACGAGGCCGATCGAGACCTCGTAGGACACCATCTGTGCCGCCGAGCGCAGGGCACCCAGGAAGGCATAGCGCGAGTTCGAGGCCCAGCCGGCGACGATGATGCCGTAGACGCCGAGCGACGAGATCGCAAACAGATAGAGCACGCCGACATTGATGTCGGAAAGCACCCAGCCGTCATCGAAGGGGATCACCGCCCAGGCAACCAGGCTGAGGATAAGGGTCAGCATGGGCGCGAACAGGAACAGGAACCGGTTCGCGCGCGAGGGAATGATGGTTTCCTTGGTCAGCAGCTTCAGCGCGTCAGCGAAGGGCTGAAGCATGCCGAAAGGACCGACGACGTTCGGGCCGCGACGCAGCTGGATATAGCCGATCACGCGGCGCTCCATCAGCGTCAGATAGGCGACCGCGATCAGCAGCGGCAGCACGATGGCCAGAATCTGGGCGACGATGATCACCCCGGGCCAGACATATCCGGAAAAGAACTCAGCCATTGGTGCCGGTCACCTTGTCCTGCTGGAGCGGGTTGCCCGCATAGATCGCGGTGCAGGTCGCCATGGTCTTCGACGCTCGCGAGATCGGGTCGGTCATGTAGTAGTTGGTGACCGACGAGGCGAGCGGCGCCTTGTCCGGAGCGCCGGTCTGGCCAAAGGCACCGCCCAGACCCGCGGGCTCGATACGGTCGATCTTCGCCAGCCGCGGCGCGATCGCCGCCATCCGGGCACGCACGCCAGAGAGGTCGTCATAAGGCAGCGCCTTGCCGAGCACGCCCGAGAGCGCCCGGAGGATCTTCCAGTCCTCGCGCGCCTCGCCCACCGGGAACACTGCCAGATGCGCCCGCTGCGGACGGCCTTCGAGGTTCACGTAGGTCGCGTTCTTTTCGGTATAGGCGGCACCCGGCAGCACCACATCGGCGCGATGCGCGCCGGCGTCGCCGTGATGGCCCTGATAGATCACGAAGGCATCGCCCAGCGCGTCGGTCTGGATCTCGTCGGCACCCAGCAGGAACACCGTGTCGATCTCACCACGGCCGGCCGCAGCCACGATCTCGCGGGTCGAAAGACCGCCCTCGCCCGGCACCAGGCCCAGCTCCATGCCGCCGACGCGGGCAGCCGCGGTCTGCAGGACGTTGAAGCCGTTCCAGCCGTCGCGGACCATGCCGCAACGCTCGGCAACCTTGCGGGCGGCCCCCAGGATCCGGGCGCCATCGGCACGGGTCAACGCCCCCATGCCGACCACGATCATCGGCCGCTCGGCATTGCGCAGCACTTCGGCAAGCGGATCGGCGCCGGACGCGATCGCCTCAAGGCGGGTTGCGTCGTCGCCCAGATCTTCGACCGGCCAGGTCAGCTCAAGCTTCGGCCCGATCGACCAGCCGCGGAAGCCGCCCTTGCGCCAGCGCTTGCGGAAGCGGGCATTGACGAGCGGCGCCTCGCGGCGCGGATCGGTACCGACCAGCAGCACCGCATCGGCCTGTTCGATGCCGGCGATGGTGCTGTTGAACAGCCAGCTGGAACGCTGGGTCGGGTCCAGAGCGGCGCCGTCCTGGCGGCAATCGACATGGACCGTCCCGATCACATCGCGCATCAGATCGCGGAAGGCGGTCATCGCCTCGCAATCGACCAGATCGCCGACGAGACCCGCGACCTTCTTCGGATCACGGCCCGCCAGGCGGGCACGGATCGCCTCGAAGGCCTCATCCCAGCCGGCGGGACGCAGGCGGCCGTTCTCGCGGATATAGGGGCGGTCCAGGCGCTGGCGCTTCAGCCCGTCATAGGCGAAGCGGCTCTTGTCGCCCAGCCACTCCTCGTTCACGTCCTCGTGCAGGCGCGGCAGAATGCGCAGCACCTCGCGGCCGCGGACATCGACGCGGATATTGGCGCCGACCGCGTCGAGCACGTCGATCGATTCGGTCTTCTTCAGCTCCCAGGGGCGGGCGTTGAAGGCATAGGGCTTCGAGGTCAGCGCCCCCACCGGGCACAGGTCGATCATATTGCCCGACAGCTCGGAGCTGAGGGCCTTCTCGACATAGGTGCCGATCTCCATGTGCTCGCCACGACCGGTCGCGCCCATCTCGGGCACACCGGCGATCTCGGTGGCGAAACGCACGCAGCGGGTGCAGTGGATGCAGCGGGTCATCCAGGTCTGGATCAGCGGACCCAGATCCTTGTCCTTCACCGCGCGCTTTTCGTCGTCGTAACGGCTCTGGCCGCGGCCATAGGCCATGGCCTGATCCTGCAGATCGCACTCGCCGCCCTGATCGCAGATCGGGCAGTCGAGCGGATGGTTGATCAGCAGGAACTCCATCACGCCCTCGCGGGCCTTCTTCACCCGCTCGGTGTTGGTGTGGATCACCATCCCGTCGGCGGCCGGCATGGCGCAGGACGCGATCGGCTTGGGCGCCCGCTCCTGCTCGACCAGACACATGCGGCAGTTGCCGGCGATGGACAGGCGCTCGTGATAGCAGAAGCGGGGGATCTCGGCGCCGGCCGCTTCGCAGGCCTGAAGCACGGTCGCCCCGGCGGGCACCTCGACTTCGAGGCCGTCGATGGTCAGTTTAGGCATCGGATCCTCCTCAGGCCGCGCGGGCCGCGTCCCGGGCGGCGCCGAGGCGCCGCTCGAGTTCCGGACGGAAGTGACGGATCAGGCCCTGCACCGGCCACGCCGCGGCATCGCCCAGCGCGCAGATGGTGTGGCCCTCGATCTGGTAGGTCACCTGTTCCAGCCGGTCGATCTCGGCGACGGTCGCCTGGCCCTTGACCATGCGGTCCATGGTCCGCCAGAGCCAGCCGGTGCCTTCACGGCAGGGCGTGCACTGGCCGCAGCTCTCATGCATGTAGAACTTCGACAGCCGGGCGATGGCGCGGACCACATCGGTCGACTTGTCCATCACGATCACCGCAGCAGTGCCAAGGCCGGACCTGACCGCACGCAGGCTGTCGAAGTCCATCAGCACATCGTCGCAGATCGACTTCGGCAGCAGCGGCACCGAAGAACCGCCGGGGATAATGGCCAGCAGGTTGTCCCAGCCGCCGCGCACGCCACCGGCATGACGTTCGATGAGCTCCTTCAGCGGGATGCCCATCTCTTCCTCGATGTTGCACGGCTTGTTCACATGGCCGGAAATCGAGAAGATCTTGGTGCCGGTGTTGTTCTCGCGGCCGAGGCCGGCGAACCAGGCGGCACTGCGGCGCAGGATGGTCGGCGCCACCGCGATGCTCTCGACGTTGTTCACCGTGGTCGGGCAGCCGTAGAGGCCGGCCATGGCCGGGAACGGCGGCTTCAGGCGCGGCTGGCCCTTCTTGCCTTCCAGGCTCTCGATCAGCGCGGTTTCTTCGCCGCAGATATAGGCGCCGGCACCCAGATGGATGTAGACGTCGAAGTCATAGCCGGTGCCGCAGGCGTTCTTGCCGATCAGCCCGGCCTCGTAGGCTTCGTCGATCGCGGTCTGCAGCGCCTGGGCCTCGCGGAGGAACTCGCCGCGAATATAGATGTAGGCGGCGACGGCCTTCATCGCGAAACCGGCGATCAGGCAGCCCTCGACCAGCTTGTGCGGGTCGTGGCGCATGATCTCGCGATCCTTGCAGGTGCCGGGCTCGCCTTCATCGGCGTTCACGACCAGATAGGACGGACGCGGATCGTTCTTCGGCATGAAGGACCACTTCACACCGGTCGGAAAGCCCGCGCCACCGCGGCCGCGCAGGCCGCTCGCCTTCATCTCCTGGACGATCCAGTCGGCACCCTTGGCAATGATGTCCTTGGTGCCGTCCCAATCGCCCCGACGGCGCGCGCCGGCCAGACGGAAATCGTCATAGCCGTGGAGATTGGTGAAGATGCGATCCTGATCACGCAGCATCGTTGCCTCCTGCGGTCCCGGGTACGGCCTGGGTCGCCGACGGCTGCCAGCCCTCGGGCTCAGAGCCCCTGCGGCGGCCGGTCTGCGGACCGGGCTTCGGCGTCTCGCCACGCTTCAGCGCTTCGAGCACCCGCACGGTCAGCTCCGCGTCCAGGTCCTCGTAATAGTCGTCGCCGATCTGCATCATCGGGGCGTTGGCGCAGGCGCCGAGGCATTCCACCTCTGCAAGCGTGAACAGCCCGTCTTCGGTGGTCTCGCCCACCTCGATGCCGAGATGCTTCTTACACGCGCCCAGCACCTCGTCGGAGCCACGCAGCCAGCACGGCGTCGTGGTGCAGACCTGGACGTGGTGCCGGCCGATCGGCTTCAGATTGTACATAGTGTAGAAGGTCGCGACCTCGTACACGCGGATCGGCGGCATGCCCAGAAGGTCGGCGACGTAATCCATGGCCACCCGCGGCAGCCAGCCGCCACCCTGGCGCTGAGCCAGATCGAGCAGCGGCATCACCGCGCTCTGCTGGCGGCCTTCGGGATACTTCGCGATGATCTTCGCGGCTTGGGCGAGATTCTCTTCCGTGAAGGCGAAGCTCGCAGGCTCGACGTTGGTGTCGCTCACTGGTCCCGGTCCCCTCAACGATCGATCTCGCCGAACACGATGTCCATATTCGCCAGGATGGCGACGGCATCGGCCAGCAGATGGCCCTTCGACATGAAATCCATGGCCGCGATATGGGCAAATCCAGGCGCACGGATCTTGCAGCGATAGGGCTTGTTGGTGCCATCCGACACCAGGTACACGCCGAATTCACCCTTCGGTGCCTCGGTCCCGACATAGACCTCGCCAGCAGGCACCTTGAAGCCCTCGGTGTAGAGCTTGAAGTGATGAATGAGCGCTTCCATGGAGCGCTTCATATCGGCACGGGCCGGCGGCGCCACCTTGCGGTCTTCGGTCCGGTAAGGGCCGTCGGGCATCTGCTGGACGCACTGCCGCACGATCTTGAGCGACTCGCGCACTTCCTTCATGCGGACGTTGTAGCGGTCGTACACATCGCCGTTGCGGCCGACCGGAATGTCGAAGTCCATGCGGTCATAGACGTCGTAAGGCTGCGCCTTGCGCAGGTCCCATGCAACACCCGACCCGCGCAGCATCGGGCCGGTCAGGCCCCAGTCCAGCGCATCTTCGGCCGACAGCACGCCGACATCGACGGTCCGCTGCTTCCAGATGCGGCTGTGGCTCATCAGGTTTTCAAGGTCGTCGAAGCGCTTCGGGAACTCTTCGGTGAACTTCCAGATCTCATCCAGAAGCCCGGCCGGCAGTTCCATCGACACACCGCCGGGACGGAAGTAGTTCGCGTGCAGGCGCGCGCCACAGACCTTGTCGTAGAAGCCCATGATGATCTCGCGATCCTCGAAGCCCCACAGCAGCGGTGTGGTGGCGCCGAGGTCCATGGCGAAGGTCGTCATGTTCAGCAGGTGGTTGGCGATGCGGGTCAGCTCCGCGAACATCACGCGGATATACTGGCCGCGCAGCGGAACCTCAATGCCCGCCAGCTTCTCGACCGCGAGCACATAAGCGTGCTCCTGGTTCATGATCGAGACGTAGTCCAGACGGTCGAAATACGGCAGCGCCTGAAGATAGGTCTTGTACTCGATGAGCTTCTCGGTGCCGCGATGCAGCAGGCCGACATGCGGGTCGGCGCGGGTCACCACCTCGCCGTCCATTTCGAGCACCAGCCGGAGCACACCATGGGCCGCGGGATGCTGCGGCCCGAAGTTGAGCATCATCGGCTTGATGGAAGTTTCGGTCGCCGACATCACTTCGCCCCCTGCTGCGCCTTCTCGTCCCCGGGCAGGACGTATTTCGCACCGTCCCATGGGCTCAGGAAGTCGAACCGGCGGAATTCCTGGGTCAGCTGCACCGGCTCATAAACCACACGCTTCTCGGCCTGGTCATAGCGCACTTCGACATACCCGGTGAGCGGGAAGTCCTTGCGCAGCGGATGTCCCTCGAAGCCGTAATCGGTGAGGATGCGGCGGAGATCCGGATGGTCGGCAAAGAACACGCCATAGAGATCCCAGGTCTCGCGCTCAAACCACAGTGCTGAATTGAACACCGGCACGGCCGACGGGACCGGCGTGTCTTCCGAGGCCGACACGGTCACGCGGATGCGTTGATTGTGCTTGAGGCTGAGCAGGTGATAGACGACGTCGAAGCGCTCTTCACGCTCCGGCCAGTCGACACCGCAGACGTCGATCAGCTGCTTGAACAGGCAGTTGCTGTCGTCGCGCAGGAATGTGAGCGTCCGGATGAGCGATGTCCGGTAGACGCGGACCGTCAGTTCACCCAATGCGACTTTCCAGCCGTCCACTCCGTCGCCGAGTGCTGATGCGACATATGCGCCCAGCTCCCGGAGTGCGTCTTCGTTGACGTTACTCACGGCATCCGCCTTCTCGTGCCTCGACACAAAACCTTGAGCACCGTCCGGTTTTCCGGTCCGATGCCCGCCGCCGCTGTTTTTCGGCCGCGAACGCTGGGATCAGCGCTCGAGCGTACCGGTGCGACGAATCTTCTTCTGAAGCTGCAGCACGCCGTAGACCAGCGCCTCAGCCGTGGGCGGGCAGCCCGGCACGTAGATGTCGACCGGAACGATCCGGTCGCAGCCGCGGACCACCGAGTAGGAATAGTGATAGTAGCCGCCGCCATTGGCGCAGCTGCCCATCGAGATGACGTATTTCGGCTCCGGCATCTGGTCATAGACCTTGCGGAGAGCGGGCGCCATCTTGTTGGTCAGCGTGCCGGCGACGATCATCACGTCGGACTGGCGCGGGCTCGGCCGGAACAGGAAGCCGAACCGGTCGAGGTCGTAGCGCGCTGCCGCGGCGTGCATCATCTCTACCGCGCAGCAGGCCAGACCGAAGGTCATCGGCCAGAGCGAGCCAGTGCGCGCCCAGGTAACGAGTTCGTTCAGGCGCGCCGTGATGAAGCCGTTTTCCTTCAGCTCATCGGTCGCGGCGGCAACCACGCGCTCGGCATCGGCACCGGCGAGGGGGCCATGCCCCATGGCCCCGGCCGAGGCGGTGCGAGGATCGGTCACTCCCATTCCAGCGCCCCCTTCTTCCATTCGTAGATGAAGCCGATGGTCAGCACGCCCAGGAACAGCATCATGGACCAGAAGCCGAACATGCCGATGTCGCCGAGCGACACCGCCCACGGGAACAGGAAGGCGACTTCAAGGTCGAAGATGATGAACAGGATCGCGACCAGATAGAACCGCACGTCGAACTGACCGCGGCTGTCGTCGAACGCGTCGAAGCCGCATTCGTAGGCCGAAAGCTTCTCGGCTTCCGGCCGCTGGGGCGCGATGAAGTAGGAGGCGATCACGATCACCGCGGAGAGACCGGTCGCGATGCCGAGGAAGATTAGGATCGGCAGGTACTCGGCCAGCAAGGTCTGCATGGGCTAGGCTTCCCTCCTGAGGCGGATGCCGGCCGGTGCGGTCTGACCGTCACGGTCGGAACATCGCCGGCGACGCTGCGGGGCAGACCGGCAGACCGTTCCGGCGGGTGCCATGCTGCATGCGCGAAGAGCGCCATACCGCCGGCCACGCCCGATGGTCCGCCACGGGCACCCCCGCGCGGCGGCCTCACTATAGGCGAACGTGCTCGCCAACAAAATCCCCATTTTCAGCCACGAATATGCCCCGGCATCGCAGTGCGGCAAGGCTTGACATCTACGTTGTCACAGGGACTTCGGGCCAAAAACGAACAGGCCCGCACCGACGAAGATCGGGCGGGCCCACAGAGTGCGCATTGACATGCGCGGGTCTTGATGAGGCGGTCCGGCGGTGAGGCCTGACCGTCCGAAGACGTTTCTGCATGCGTGAGCACGCGGATCATACTCTCGACCGATGACGACCTCAGCCGTTTCCGGAAGATCGCTGGCGGGAGTGACGGGACTTGAACCCGCGGCCTCCGGCGTGACAGGCCGGCGCTCTAACCAACTGAGCTACACCCCCTCAGGCGATGCGCGGTGTTTATCCGGTCCGCCCCCCTCTGTCAACGCCTTTCCGCAAGGGGCTCCGATTTCATGTCACGGCATGCTCACGCCGGTCGAT
Organism: Tistrella mobilis; assembly: GCF_041468085.1. Lineage (NCBI taxonomy): Bacteria > Pseudomonadati > Pseudomonadota > Alphaproteobacteria > Geminicoccales > Geminicoccaceae > Tistrella > Tistrella mobilis. The sequence goes on from NZ_CP121017.1 coordinate 2,633,289, forward strand.
GATGGCACCCGCGATGCCTGGCCCCGTCGCCTCCCCGGCATCGGCAAAAAGATACTCGTCCAGGGGGGCGCCGCGCATGTCCCACCAGTAGCGGCTCGCGAAGCTGGACCACTGTGCGGTGATGCGCCCCTCCCCCGTCTTGTACCAGCTGTTGCATCCGGCAGCCCAGACGGTGCGGTCCAGCGCTGCCCTGAGCTTCCGATTATAGCCGCCCATGGCCTCGGGCCGGACATCCATCACCGGACGGCTGCGTCCCTCGCCGGCAAGGCGCTGCAGGCAGCGGACCACATAATCGGCCTGCACCTCGTGCATGAAGATGATCGAATTGTGCCCGAGACTGGTGTTCGGGCCGAACAGCATGAAGAAATTGGGGAAGCCGGCCACCGCCACGCCCCGATGCGCCTCGGCACCGCCGGTCCATGCTTCGTGGAGATCAATGCCGCCCCGGCCGGAGATGCGCATCGGCATCAGGAACTCGGTCGTCCGGAAGCCGGTTGCCCAGATCAGGACGTCCAGCGCATGACGCCCGCCATCCGCCGTCTCCACGCCTTCGGGCGTGATCCGGGTGATGCGGCGGGCAACCACCTCAACGCCTGGCCGCACCAGCGTGTCGTACCAGTCGTTGGACAGAACAATCCGCTTGCAGCCTGCGGGATAATCCGGCGTCAGACGCCGGCGCAGCATCGGATCGGCCACCCTGTCGGCCAGACTGGCCAGAGCCTGGCGTTCAAAGCGACGGCGGGCGAAGCCGTTGCGACCGAAAACCAGAAAGTTCTTCTCCAGAGACAGGAAGATGCCCAGCCGATGCAGACGCAACGCCGCCGGGTACCGGCGGAAACGCATGATCTCAGCCTCGGTATAGGCACGATCCGGCTTGGGAGCGATCCAGGCGGGGCTGCGCTGGAACAGGGTCAGATGTCCCGCCGCCGGCGCTATCTCGGGGATGAACTGAACGGCACTGGATCCATTGCCCACCACGCCGACACGCCGGCCCCCGAGATCGAGACCAGCCGGCCAGCGCGCTGAATGAAACTGCAGACCGGCAAAGCTGTCGCGCCCTGGAATCTCCGGCACGGCGGGCCGATCGAGCTGCCCCACGGCCGAAATCAGCACCTCGGCTTCCAGCCGGCCGCCGCCCGTCAGGTCGATGGTCCAGAGCCCCTGCTGATCGTCGAAGGCCGCAGCCTCAACCTTTGTTCCGAAGCGGATCAGGGGTCGGAGGCCGAAGCGATCGGCAGTCTCTTCCATGTAGGCCAGAATCTCGGGCTGGCGCGCATAGGTACGGCTCCAGTCCGGTTTCAGCGCAAAGGAGAAGGAATAGAGGTGGGAAGGCACGTCACAGCCGGCCCCGGGATAGGTGTTCCGGCGCCAGGTTCCGCCCAGCGCCTCACCTTTTTCCAGGATCGTGACGGCCTTGAAACCCGCCTGACGCAGGCGAATGGCCATACACAATCCCCCGAAGCCCGCGCCGACGATGATGACACGCATGTCGCGCGCCCGCGGCGTTACCGTCCGGTCGTTCATCTCCGCTCTCCCCGTCAGCGGCGGGAACGGCCGGTCTGGCGATCATAATGCGCCGCCATATGTGATCGGGCCGCTCTTTGCCGATTATATGAAATTCGGGATGCGGATTAAACGTTTTAGTTGATGAACCAAACAGCGGTCTGCCGGAGGTTGTGGTTGCCTGGCAGATGATGGTGGGCGATGAGGGGCTCGAACCCCCGACCTTCTCGGTGTAAGCGAGACGCTCTGACCAACTGAGCTAATCGCCCGGCCTAATGCACGGCAGAAGCTTCATCGGCGAACAACGGCCGCCCGCCCCGTCGGGAGGAGCGAACGGCCGCGTCTGATGATCTGCGGTGCCACGAACCGCATCGCGGCGCCATATGGTCGATCCGATCCGCCGGACCCGATGGCGCCGCCGGCATCCGGCGCCTTGAGGGGCGGCGCCCGATGCACAGAAATTCGATGAGGTGCCAGCCTTCTATGCGGCCCGGGTCTGCGAGACCCTGAACGGCACATGCGTGTATTTTTGGGCGGCTGCGGCCGCCTGGGCAGGCTACCGGCGTGATCCAGGCAGGATCAGCCGTTCACGGCGTCCTTCAGGCCCTTGCCGGCGCGGAACTTCGGCTGCTTCGAAGCCGGGATGGTGATGGCTTCGCCGGTCCGCGGATTGCGGCCTTCGCTGGCAGCACGGGTCGCGACATTGAACGTACCGAAGCCGACCAGACGCACCTCGTCATCCGCAGCCAGAGCCGCGGTGATGGCATCGAACACGCCGTCGACGGCCCGGGCCGCGTCGGTCTTGGACAGCCCGGTGCTGTCGGCCACGCGTGCAACGAGATCGTTCTTGTTCACTTCTGAGGCTCCCCTTCTTGGAGTGGCGGTTCGAAAAATCACATCTCGGTGATACGTCGACCAGGGGGGAGTGTAAATCCCCCGGCAGAAGCGCGTCAATCGGCCAGCCCGTCGAAAACCGCACAAATCCGCCAAAAAACAGCCCTCGCACCGCCGAAGGCGCGAGGGCTGTTCATTCTTTTCAACCGAAGGTGCGCAGCCCCTCGGACGGGTGCTCAATGTGCCCGTGCGCCGGGCGCCTCGCCCTGTTCGGTCGTCTCGTCGCGGCTGCTGTCTGCCGCCTTGTCATCGGTCCGCTCCGGCCACTCGATCGGCGTCAGGGGCTTCAGAAGGGCATGGGCCAGAACATCATCGACATGCGAGACGGGGATGATGGTCAGCCCCTTCTTCACATTGGCCGGGATGTCCGCCAGGTCCTTCTCGTTGTCCCGCGGGATCAGGACTGTCTTGATGCCGCCATGCAGGGCGGCCAGCAGCTTCTCCTTCAGACCGCCGATCGGCAGGACGCGGCCGCGCAGCGTGACCTCGCCGGTCATGGCGACACTGCGGTTGACCGGGATGCCGGTCAGAACCGACACGATCGAGGTCACCATCGCGATACCGGCGGACGGGCCGTCCTTCGGCGTCGCGCCCTCCGGCACGTGGATATGGATGTCGGCCTGCTCGAACACCGTCGGCCGGATCCCGTAATCCACCGCCCGCGAGCGGACATAGGATCGCGCCGCCTGGATGCTCTCCTGCATGACTTCGCCGAGCTTGCCGGTGATGGTGACCTTGCCCTTGCCGGGCATCTTCACCGCCTCAATCGTCAGCAGGTCGCCACCCACTTCGGTCCAGGCGAGGCCGGTAACGGCGCCCACCATGTCCTCAAGTTCCGCCTCGCCGAACTTGAACCGCCGCACGCCCGCATATTTGTCGAGGTTGGCCGAGGTGATCGACACCTGCTTACGGGTGCCCATCACAAGTTCCTTGACCGCCTTGCGCGCCAGACCGGCGATCTCCCGCTCCAGGCTGCGCACACCGGCTTCCCGGGTGTAGCAGCGGATCAGGTCGCGAATCGCGCCGTCGGAGATCGAAAACTCGCCCTCTTTCAGCCCCTGCGCCTTAACCTGCTTGGAGATCAGGTGGCGCCTGGTGATCTCGACCTTCTCATCCTCGGTGTAACCGGAGATGCGGATGATCTCCATACGGTCGAGCAGCGGCTGCGGCATGCGCAGGCTGTTGGCCGTGCAGATGAACATCACATCCGACAGGTCGTAATCGACCTCCAGATAGTGGTCGGCGAAGGTGCCGTTCTGCTCGGGGTCCAGCACTTCCAGAAGCGCCGAGGACGGATCGCCGCGGAAGTCGGCGCCGAGCTTGTCGATCTCGTCGAGCATGAACAGCGGGTTGGTCTTGCCGGCCTTCTTCATCGACTGGATGATCTTGCCCGGCAACGAGCCGATATAGGTCCGGCGATGACCACGGATCTCAGCCTCATCGCGCACGCCCCCCAGGCTCACGCGCACGAATTCCCGGCCGGTCGCCCGGGCGATCGACTTGCCGAGCGAGGTCTTGCCGACACCCGGAGGGCCGACGAAGCACAGGATCGGACCCTTGAGCTTGGCCACGCGCATCTGCACGGCCAGGTGTTCGATGATCCGCTCCTTGACCTTCTCCAGGCCGTAATGATCCTGATTCAGGACTTCTTCGGCCCATTTCAGGTCCTTCTTGACCTTCGAACGGGTCTTCCAGGGCAGGCCGGTCAGCCAGTCGAGATAGTTGCGCACCACCGTCGCCTCGGCCGACATCGGGCTCATGGTCTTGAGCTTCTTCAGCTCGGCCATGGCCTTGTCATGGGCTTCCTTGGGCATGCGGGCCTTGCGGATGCGCTCCTCGATTTCAGCGCTCTCGTCACGGCCGTCTTCGCCCTCACCCAGTTCCTTCTGAATCGCCTTCAGCTGCTCGTTCAGATAGTACTCGCGCTGGGTCTTCTCCATCTGGCGCTTGACGCGCGAGCGGATGCGCTTTTCCACCTGCAGAACTTCGATCTCGCCCTCGATATGGGCGTAAATCCGTTCCAGACGCTCGACGACAGTCGGAGTCTCAAGCAGTTCCTGCTTCTCCGCCACCTTGAGCGACAGATGCGAGGCGATGGTGTCGGCAAGCTTCGCCGGCTCCTCGATCTGGTTCAGGGTGACCAGAACCTCCGGCGGGATCTTCTTGTTGAGCTTCACATACTGCTCAAACTCGGCCACGACCGAGCGCGACAGGGCCTCGACCTCGCGGCCGGCATCCTCGCCCTCGGCGATCGCCTGGGCTTCCGCCTGAAAATAGTCGCCGTCGGAGATGAGGCGCTCGACGCGTGCGCGGCTGGCGCCCTCGATCAGCACCTTCACGGTGCCGTCGGGCAGCTTCAGCAGCTGGAGCACGGTGCCGATCGTGCCGACCATGTAGATGTCGTCAGCACCCGGGTCCTCCTGGGCGGCATCCTTCTGCGCCAGCAGCAGGATCTGCTTGTCGCTGCGCATCACCTCTTCAAGCGCGCGCACCGATTTCTCGCGACCGACGAAGAGCGGCACGATCATATGCGGGAAGACGACGATGTCGCGCAGCGGCAGGACCGGGTAGGTGTGCGTGCGATGAGTTTCGGTCATGGCCAGTCTCGCATTTATCGGAATCGGCACGGCGTCGGACACGCGGCCCCGGAAGGCCGACATGGCGCCTCGACGTCACATCGGCCCGATTCCTGTTGAGGCCGCGCACACGCGCCCACCGGATGCCGGCCATCCCGCCTCCGAAGAGGCCGGCGATGGCCGGGGCATCACAGCCGGCACGGGTCAGACCGTGCCGCGGCCGAATTGTCGCAGGGATCAGGAAGCGTTGCCGCCCACGTCGCCCCGCCGGTCCGCATAGATATGGAGAGGCTTGGCCCGGCCTTCAACGACCTCCCGATTGACGACGATCTCTTCGACCCCATCGAGGTCGGGCAGATCGAACATCGTGTCGAGCAGGATCTCTTCCATGATGGCGCGAAGGCCCCGCGCACCGGTCTTGCGCTCGATGGCCCGCTCGGCGATCGCGCCCAGCGCATCGTCCGAGAAGGTCAGATGCACGTTCTCCAACTCGAACAGGCGCTGATACTGCTTCAGCAGCGCGTTCTTCGGCTTGGTGAGGATCTGAACCAGAGCGTCGCGGTCCAGATCGTGCAGCGTGGCGATCACCGGCAGGCGCCCGACAAATTCCGGGATCAGGCCGAACTTCAGCAGATCCTCAGGCTCGACCTGACGCAGCACATCACCCGAACGACGGGTTTCCACCGGCTCCACATTCGCACCAAAGCCGATCGAGGTCTTGCGGCCACGGTCGTTGATGATCCGGTCGAGACCGACGAACGCGCCGCCCACGATGAACAGGATGTTGGTCGTATCCACCTGCAGGAACTCCTGCTGGGGATGCTTGCGCCCGCCCTGCGGCGGCACCGAGGCGACGGTGCCCTCCATGATCTTCAGCAGGGCCTGCTGGACGCCCTCGCCCGACACGTCGCGAGTGATCGAGGGGTTGTCGGATTTGCGGCTGATCTTGTCGACCTCGTCGATATAGACGATGCCGCGCTGCGCCCGCTCGACATTGTAGTCGGCGGCCTGAAGCAGCTTCAGGATGATGTTCTCGACATCCTCGCCGACATAGCCGGCTTCGGTCAGCGTGGTCGCGTCCGACATGGTGAACGGCACGTCGAGGATGCGGGCCAGGGTCTGGGCCAGCAGCGTCTTGCCGCAACCGGTCGGGCCGATCAGCAGGATGTTGGACTTGGCGAGTTCGACCTCGGCACCCTTGCCGCCCTGGTTCAGACGCTTGTAGTGATTGTACACCGCAACCGACAGGATCCGCTTCGCCTGATCCTGTCCGATCACATAATCGTCCAGGACGTTGAAGATGTCCTTCGGGGTCGGTCCGCGATCACGCGTCTTGACCAGCGAGGTCTTGCTCTCCTCGCGGATGATGTCCATGCAGAGCTCTACACACTCGTCGCAGATGAACACCGTTGGCCCGGCGATCAGCTTCCGCACCTCGTGCTGGCTCTTGCCGCAGAACGAGCAATAAAGTGTGTTCTTGCCGTCGCCGCCGCTGGACTTGGTCATCGTGTCTCCACTCGTTGGCTCTGCCCGGCGCCCATGTTAGCCGCCGGTCGCGCCCGGGCACAAACCCTAAAAAGCGGCAGACCGACGATGAACCGTCCTGGCTTCGGGAACGCGCCCCAGGTCGTCTGCCGGTGCGGGGGTCCGGACCGGGAGACCGCAGCATCTTCACCGTGCCGCGGTCAATGGAAATGTAATGCGCAGTTCGCGCTTGCCAAAGGGGGAAAAATCATCGGGCGACGCTTCCCGCTTCCACCCCGGACATGAAGAACCCGCCACCGCGTGCGCGCGATGGCGGGTTGCATGTAGCGGAACGCCCCATCGGCCGCCATTCCGGACGATGTCGTGCGGACCGACGATCGCGCACGACGACCGGCCGGACGGTCAGGACGCTGCGTCCTCGGCCTTCGGCCGCTGAGCCACGACCGTGTCGATCAGGCCGAAGGCCTTGGCCTCTTCGGGCGACATGAAGTTGTCGCGCTCCATGGCCCGCTCAACTTCCTCCAGCGGGCGGCCGGTGTGCTGAACGTAGATCTCGTTCAGCCGGGCACGCAGCTTCAGGATTTCACGGGCATGGATCTCGATGTCGGTCGCCTGGCCACGGAACCCGCCCGAAGGCTGATGGACCATGATCCGGGCGTTGGGCAGCGCGTAGCGCTTGCCCGGCGCACCACCAGCCAGCAGCAGCGAGCCCATCGATGCCGCCTGTCCGATGCAGAGGGTCTGCACGTCGCAGCGGATGTACTGCATCGTGTCGTAGATCGCGAGGCCCGAGGTCACCACGCCACCCGGCGAGTTGATGTAGAAGGAAATGTCCTTCTTCGGATTCTCGCTCTCCAGGAAGAGCAGCTGGGCGGTGATGAGGCTCGAAACATTGTCCTCGACCGGCCCGGTCAGGAAGATGATGCGCTCTTTCAGAAGACGCGAATAGATGTCATAGGCGCGCTCGCCCCGGTTGGTCTGCTCGACCACCATCGGCACCAGCGAATTCATGTAGGTATCGAGCATGTCGCTCATGCGCTTTCCGCTCCCCTCGACTGACATCACCGATCTTCATAAGGCCTCTGCCGGGCGCTTGAGACGTCACGACCGCCCTCGGGATACGGGGGCGGTCGCGGACGGTCTCTCGGCAGGGCGGCGGATCAGGCCTCGGACTTGTCCGACGCCTCTCCGGCCTCGCCGTCCTCGTCGGGATCCTTCATCAGATCCTCGGCGCTGACGACCTTCTCTTCGACCTTCGCCTGGGCGAGGATGTGGTCGACGACCTTGTCCTCGAAGATCGGCGCCCGGAGCGCACGCAGCGCATCCGGATTCTTCTGGTAATACTCGATCACCCGCGCTTCCTGACCGGGGAAGCGGCGCGCCTGCTCGATCAGGGCGCGGTTGACCTCTTCGTCCGCCACCTGAACATCGTTCACGCGACCGACTTCTGCAAGGACCAGACCCAGACGAACCCGACGCAGGGCGATCGCGCGATACTCCTCGCGGACCTCGTCCTCGGTCTTTTCCATGCTTTCGAAGGTCTGGCCGGTGCGGGCCATCTCGTCGGTCAGCTGCTTCCAGATGCCGTCGAACTCGGCTTCAAGCATGCCCGCCGGCACGTCGAACGCATAGCGGCCCGCAAGCGCATCCAGCAGCGCACGCTTCAGCTTCTGGCGCGAGATCTGGTCGTAACGGCCGCGGAAGTCATCGCGGATCGCCGCCTTCAGCGCATCCAGGTTGTCGAGGCCCAGCTTCTCGGCCAGGGCATCGTCGATGCCGGCGGTCTTCGGCGCCTTGACTTCCTTGACGGTGGTCTCGAACACGGCGGCCTTGCCCGCCAGGTGTTCTGCACCGTAATCCTCGGGGAAGGAGACCTCGACCTTGCGCTCCTCACCGGCCTTGGCGCCGATCAGCTGGTCCTCGAAGCCGGGGATGAAGGTGCCCGAACCCAGCGCCAGCGCGTAGCCTTCGGCCTCGCCACCCTGGAAGGCCTCGCCGTCGACAAAGCCCTTGAAATCGATGACCACCTGGTCGCCGGTCTCGGCGGCGCGGTCCTCGACGGTCTCGAACTCGCGATTGGCGGCGGCGATGCGCTCCAGCGCCTCGTCGACTTCCTTCTCGTCAACCTCGGCCGCCTCGCGGACCAGTTCGACATCCGAGAAATCGCCCAGCTCGAATTCCGGCATGATCTCGACGACCATGCTGTATTCAAGATCCTGGCCCTCGTCGAAAGCCGTGATCTCGATCTTCGGCTGGGTGGCCGGGCGCAGATTGTTCTGGTCCAGCACGTTGCGCGAGGTCTCGTTCACCGCCTCTTCCAGCACCTCGCCCATCACCGAGGAGCCGTAGCGCTGCTTCACGACCTTGGCCGGGATCTTGCCGGGACGGAAGCCGGGCATCTTGATCGTGGCCGCGATCTGGGCGATGCGGGCGTCGATCTTCTCGTCGATCGAAGCGGCCGGCACGACGACCTTGTATTCGCGCTTGAGCCCTTCGGCGTTGGTCTCGGTGATCTGCATCAAAACGGTCTCACAGGGTCGGTTGACTGCGGCAGCACCCGGTGCGTCGCGGGGAAGGAGACGCATCCCGGGCCGGCCGGGACCGCCTCCGGACGAAACGCCGGGTGCGCGAAGAGACGTGATCGCGGGCAGCACTGCACCACGACACGGGCGGCAGCCATGTGGCACGAAATCACCCGGTTACGCAAGTCCAATACGTTGCGAAAACCGGCTCTCCGGCGGGATCCCCCGCCGGAGAGCCGGGCCTGCATCGCAGCCGCAGCCCGCCCGCATCGGCACGCGGGTTCAGGTGAGGGCATGCAGGGTATAGGTCGTGCCTGACGCATTCCACGCATCACGGACGATGACATCCCGCCCCGAAATCTGCACCAGATCCGCCGCGGCGGAGGAGTGGACCGACACGGCCATCGACCGGCCCCGCCCCGGACCGGTGGCAATCGTCACCGAGACGAACACCAGTGCGAAACGCAGGGTCAGAACCTTGGACGCACCGCCGTCGCCATCATAAGACGTCACGTCCCGGCTGGTGTCGGCGACCGCCTGACGCCAGGCGGCCGGCAGATTGTGCGACTCCATATGAGCGGGCAGAAGATTGTCGCGCACCACAAGGTTCGTGACGGCCGCGGTGCCCGTGGGAAGGCCGATGAGCATGCCCTCCCGCAGCATGACGGGAATGTCCACGACGTTGTCGGTAACGATGACACCGTCCACCGGCTGGTTGATCCGCACGATGTGGCGCACGGCGCCGACATACGGATCGGTGGTCTCGACGTCGTTGTCGGTGCAGACATCCTTCATCACATTGCCGCGGAAGACAATGTTCCGGCAATTTTCATGGCAGGTGAGGATGTCACGACGGACGTATTTGAAGTGGTTGCCGTCCACCGAGACGTTGCTGACGTTCTTCATGACGATGCCGGACATGATCTGGCGCGTGTCGCCCGGGGTCGATCCGCCGGTCCCGGCCGCATTGTCCGTCATGCCGTAGAAGACGTTGCCGCCGATGCGGATGCTGTCGCCGCCATTGATGGAGAACAGCTGGAAGGTTGCGCCGGAATGGATCAGCAGATTGTCAGTGAACAGGGATTCGTTGGCATAACCTTCGAAAACCCGGCAGTTGGTGTCGATATAGTTGCCGGAAAACTGGATGCCGTGGATGCGCGAGGCATTCCAGCCGATGTTGCGCAGCAGGAAGCCGCCCGATCCGGCGTGAAAACGGTTGTCACGGATCATATAGGCGCGCATGCCGCTGCCAAGCGCCTGATCGACGTTCTTGCCGGGATTGAACTGCGCCGGGTTGAGCGGATCAGCATAAGGGTCGTCCTGCGGATCCGGCCAGTCGAGGACGACCGCGTCGATGAACAGGACCATGTTGCATTGGGTGATGTTGAGCCCGCGCCCCTTGATGTGCACCAGGGTCTGGGCCTTGGCCAGCGTGCAGCCTGTGATGCGCAGATCAACGTCGGCGTTGTTTGTCCCGTCCGGCGTAACAAGATAGTCCTCCTCCGCGAAAATCAGCACGCTGTCGGCTTCAGCTTCAGCCCGGCCGATGATGACCAGGTTCTCGAGGCAGACGGAATCCGAATGGACGTGGACCACCGGGCTCACACCGGTCGAGGTCGCCGCCATGGTGATGGCCGGGCGGGCAGTGACGCTGGGGCCCATGGTGACGAAGATGCGCTGACATCGCGTGCGGAGATGCAGCGTGGCGCTGACGAGATATTTGCCGCTCAGGGCCACGTCGCGCCCGCTTGCCAATGCGGCTTGCAGGGCGACGGTGTCGTCGGTGACGCCGTCACCTGCGGCCCCGAAGTCTTCGGGTGTCACGTACTCGGCCAGCCTGGCCGTCAACGTCCGCGCGACCGCACCGGGATAGGGCGCCGTATACAGCACGTCGTCTGAAGATATAGACATATCAAATTCCATTTTTTACCGCCAGATTTAGCGGCTATTTTCATTTTAAAACTTCGGACGATATTTTTTTGTTTTATGTGTTGCGTATTGCCGCAACACAATTCGGTATACTTTAATATTCAGACACGAGAGACAAGAGCACGAATACGGCACTCCAGGCCCTGTCCTGACAAACAATGCAACCCGGCAGATGGCAGCCATCCGCCGGGTTGCGGCCGTCGCGGTCGTCCAGGTGGTGCCGTCCCTCTCCGTCGGGCACCGCTTCATTCATGGTCAGGTGAAGGCAGGCAGCGTGTAGGAAATCCCGCTGGCGTTCCAGGCATCCTTCACCTTCACCGTCCGTCCCGAGATCTCCACCTGATCCGAGCCGGCGGTCGCAGTGACCGACACCGCCATGCTACGCCCGCGATCAGGGCCGCTCACGATCGTCGCCAGGACGAAGACGGGGGTGAAGCGAAACGTGAATTCCTGCGACGTCTGTCCGTCGCCGGTGTAGGCAACGACGCGGCGGCTGGTGTCGGCCGATGCCCCGGAGACGGGAGACGCGAAGGCGTGGGCGCCGATCTCGATCGTCTGCGTTCCATCGGTCAGGGTCGGCAGAATGTTATCGTCGATGATCCAGTTCGTCAGGCTTCCGCCCACGACGACACCCACCAGAGGCGGGTTAGCGACGGTGCGCAACGGATTGTCGAGCACATTGCCCCGCACCAGAAAGCCATCCAGCGGTGCTGCGACACGCACCCCGTAGCGCGTGGTCGGCGGACTGATCGTCGTATCGTCGTTGTCCATCCCGACATTCTTCATCACGTTGTCGCAGATGCTGACATTCGGCACGCCCGAGGCGATGAGAACGACATCGCGCAGCACGCGCTTGAAGTTGTTCCCCACGATAGCGACGTTCGACGCGTTGGAAACGTAGATCCCCGAGACAAGTTCACGGTGCCTCTCGACATTGGGCTCGATATTCCCGGTGTCTTCCATGCCGTGGAAGGTATTGTCGGCAATTCTGATGCAATCGCCACCTTCGATCGTGAAGACATAGCCGGCCGACTTGCCGTGAATCATCACATTGTCCGAGAAGAGCGATTCGTTCGCCACGCCCCTGAATAGGCTGCCCCCTGAACGAAATCCGAGGGCCACTCGATCTCCAGAACATGCACGGCCAGCACGAGGTTGCAGCCCGACAGCCGAAGCCCACGCCCGACCACCTTCACCAGCGTCTTCGCATTACCGAGCGAGCAATTGGTGATGGTGAGGTCGACATCCGCCCTGTTCTGCCCAAGCGGGGTGTAGGCAGCCGCCTGGTTGGCGAAGACGATCATGGAACCCGTGGTTTCCAGTGTCGTGTCCCACTCCAGCTTGTCCTGCGGATTACCCTGCATCACCAGGCCATCGATGACGACACCCGAAGTGAGAACATTCAGGCCGGCCGTACCGCTTGCGAGATCCGCGAAATACAGGCCCGCCACGGCCATATAACCCGGCCCGGTGCTTCCCTGGATCTTCTGACCGATGGTCTTGACCAGCAGCGGCTGGGTGATGCGATGACGACCGGTGATCAACACGTTGCGGCCGGTATCCAGGGCAGCCTGAACGGCAAGCGTACGTCATAGCCGCCCATCCTTCGCCCCGGTCCGGCACCCAGCCGGCCGGATGCCCGCAGGAAGGTTAGGCGAGCAGGCCGCAGCCGGTGCCGCCGGAGACGTTGCCGCATTGCGGCGCATTACGATTCTGGACGAAGGGACTGCTTTTTGATCTGCATGCGGGGCGCCAGGTCGAAGGAACGGCGCACCAGACGAACCGCCGGCTTTTCGACAAAAAAATGAAACATACAGGATCCGGCAAGCGCCATAGTTGCGGCGACAGCCAGGAATGCGATGCCGCCGGCGCGGCCATCGGCAAGTGCCAGAGGCCAGATCGCCCGCACTGCACCGATCGCAAAATAATGACAGAGATAAAGGGCATAGGAGGCGTCCCCCCAGAAGGCGGAGCCATCCGATCCGCCGGACATGCCCGCCCTTCTCCAGAATCACCGCCGCCAGCAGGATGACCGCTGCGGGAACCCCGGCGGTCAACCACCGCCAGAGGTCATAGGTCGTCTGCGGGGCCGGTGTCATGAAAAGAGCAACCGATCCGGCCGTCAGCAGGATCAGACCCGCCGGACGCGACAGCCGCATCCGGCCGAGGAAGGCGACCGCGACCGCCATCCCCAGCACGAAGTCGAACAGGATCGGCGAGGTCCAGACCCGAAATGCCGCCACGCCGGGACGAAAGATCAGACCCGCCGCCACCAACCCGGCCACGATGGTGACCATCGCCGCGACGCGGCGGGCGGGTAGCACGGCCAGCACCAGAGCGAACAGTAGATAGAATTCAAGCTCGAGGTTCAGCGACCAGCCGAGCTGGAACAGCGGCAAGGCCGTGCCCGTCTCAGGATGCGTCCAGGGCAGGAATGCGAAGGATGCCGCCACATGGGCCGCGTCCAGTCCCATCGTGTGGAAGATCGACGGTGCCAGGATCGCGAGCGCCAGCACTGCCGCGGTCACGATCCAGTAAGGCGGGGCGACCCGCGTCAGCCGCCGCAGGAAGAAGTCACCCGGCCGCGCGCCTTCCCGCGCCGTCATGCAGGTCATGATGAAGCCGCTGATCACGAAGAACAGGTCGACGCCCTTCTGCCCGTCCGAAAAGACGGACAAACCACGCCCCTGCAGGTGCACGGCATAGCTGTGACTGGCATGGAGCAGCACGACCATCATGGCTGCCAAGATACGCAGATACTGGACATGAAAGATGGTCGGCAGGCTGGTCATATCCGGATGCCCGCGGCGCGCCCGAAGAATGAAGTCTGGGAAACGATGGTGCGGGCGGTGGGACTCGAACCCACACACCTTTCGGCACGAGAACCTAAATCTCGCGCGTCTGCCAATTCCGCCACGCCCGCGAACCGGCGGTGGATATAGCAGATCGGCTGCGGCGCCGCCAGAATGTCGAAAGGCCCGTCCACCAGCGAACTGACGGACGGGCCCGGAACAGCCTGTAACTCTCTGACGACCCGTGCTGTCAGGCGACGGCGAAGAGGGTATAGGCAGTCGACGACGTATTCCACGCGCCCTTGACCGTCACAACGCGGCCGGTGATTTCCACAAGCCCGGAGGCCGCCGCGCTGGCGGTGCCCACGGAGACGCTCTGGCCCTGAGCGGCACCGCTCACCTGCGTCACCGTCACATAGCTGGGCGTGAACTTCAGCGTGAAGGCCTGCGTCGCATTGCCGTCCCCTTCATACGGGATCACCTTCTGCGCCGTATCCAGCATCTCGGGCGCATTGGTCACGGCAGTCGAGCTGAAGTCGGAGATGTACATATCCGTCGGCACGACGTTCGCGCCGACCGACAGATTCTTGATGGTCGTCGAACCGGGATTGACGATCCCGATCAGCGAGCCACCGGTCGGGTTGGACTGGTCGACGATGTTGCCGTCGACCACCAGACCATCGACATCTGCCGACTGGCCGTTCACGCGCACAGGAGCCCGATCGGCCGCCGGCGTGGCGATATTGGCGAGGCACACATCCTTCATGACGTTGTTGCGCACCAGGATGTTGGCGCTGCCCGGTCCGATGTCGACCACCGCGTTGTTGACACGCTTGAAATGGTTGCCATCCACCGAGACGTTGCGTGCCGCCGCGATGAGGACGCCGGAATGGATCTCACGCGTGACGATCGGGTGTTCTGGCGTCGCCTCCAGGCGGTTCGGCTCCATCCCGTAGAAGATATTGCTGGCGATCCGCACGCTGTCGGAGCCGGCCTCGAGATGAACAAGATGTGCTGCCACCGTGCTGTGGATCACGACGTTGTCCGAGAAGAGCGCATCTTTCGCAACGCCCCGGAAGAGGCGGATATTGGTGTCGATGAAATTGCCGATCACCATCAGACCACGCATGTTGGCCTTGTTTGCGCCAATGTTGGTCACGATGTAGCCGCCCGTGCAGCCATGGATCCGATTGTCGCGGACGGTATAGCCCCTCATGCCGCTCAATGCCGTGTTGTCGTCGTTGGGACCATCCTCGAAGTCCGCCGGCCAGTCGATCTGCAGGACATCACGGGCACGCACCAGGTTGCAGTTGGTCAGCCGGATGGTACGACCCGTCACCCGCACCAGTGTCTCGGCCTCGCCGAGCGAGCACTGACTGATGGTCAGATCCACATCGCCGTTGTTGGCCGTATCAGGCCCCACGGCCGCATCTTCATTTGCGAAGATGATCGACGAGCCGGCCGGAAAACCGTCGCTGTCGCGCCCCTTCACGATAAGGCTGTCGAGGACGACACCCGACGACTTGACGTTGATGACTGCCTGGTTTGCGCCGAGCGTCGGGAAATTGATCGACGCCTTCCCCATATAGCCGGCGCCGGTGGACCCGAAGATCCGCTGACCATCAGTCGTCACGTTGAGCGGCGCCGTGATCAGATGCTTCACAAAACCGGACTGACCGTCCCGGTTGGACACAAGCATCACATGACGACCACTGTCGAGCGCCGCCTGAACCGCAACGGTATCGTCGGCGACACCATCGCCGACCGCCCCGAAATCCATCGGTGTCACAAAATCGGAGAGCTTCTCCGAGAGGTCGCGCGCCACAGCACCCGGGTAGTGGGCTGTATAAGTAACCGGCATGTTCTTTTCCTCATATCGACGGCGATCATTCGCCATTCAGAATATGAAGGAAGTATCCCGGATCTGGCGACCACCAGCTTGTTGCAACAGATCTCAGATTCAGCGCAACAGCCCCCGTACGGCAGAGCCGGCCCGGACCTCATGCGCGCCCCCGGTATAGGCCTCATGATTATCCTCAATCTCGCCGCGCTTGTAGAGATAGTTGACCATCATGCCGGCTGACTGACGAACCCCCTTGGCGCTGAGATCGGCGCGCCAGTTGATCCGCTCCACCCGCGCACCATTGGACAGGTGGAAATGCGCCACGCCGTCCCGGGCCCGGCCGCGGGTCTTCTCCTGGGTCAGATACCGGGCGGCCAGCCGCATCAGCGGTGCCTTCAGCGCCTCGGCGAGCTGCGGCTCGGCCGGCCAGTCGCGATCGAGCGCGAGCGCAAGCGGATGGCCGTCGGTGTCCCTGGGCAAGGCGGCCTTCAGCTTCGACCGCTCGGCCTCTGACAGCAGCCCCTCCCCACCGGCCGCCAGGCACTCGTCCAGCCAGGCCCTGAAGCCGGGGATCGGCGACAGGGTCGCAAAGGTCTTCAGGTTGGGCAGGTCGTGGGACAGATCCTCGACCACCCGCTTGATCAGGAAATTACCGAAGCTGAAGCCTGCCAGGCCCTTCTGGGCATTGGAAATCGAATAGAAGATCGCCGTGTCGGCGGTTTCCGGATCCGCGGTTGGCGCTGTCTCGTCCAGCAGGGTGTGAACATCGCCCGCCAGCCCCTTGACCAGGGCCACTTCCACGAAGATCAGCGGCTCGCGGGGCATCTTGGGATGGAAGAAGGCATAGCAGCGCCGGTCGCTTTCCAACCGGTTGCGCAGATCCGACCATGAACGGATCTCGTGCACCGCCTCGTATTCGATCAGCTTTTCGAGCAGGGCGGCGGGCGCATCCCAGGTGATCCGGGTCAGATCCAGCAGACCGATGTCGAACAGCCCCGAGAGCACCTCGCGCAGCTCGTGCTCCATGCCGCGCGCGGCCGGATCGGTCCGGGTCAGCGGCAGCAGATCGGCGCGCAGATCAACGAGAAACTTCACGCCCTGCGGCAGGCTGCTGAACTGGCGCAGCAATCGCGCCCGCGGGCTCACCAGGGTCGCCCGCAGCCGTTCCAGCGCCCCCACCCGCGCCGCCTGATCGGTACCGGCGTCACGCACCGCCGCCATGGCCGCATCCAGATCAGCCGGCGGCACGTCGAACTCGGCGGCGAGCAGGGTCAGGAAAGCGGCCTTGCCTTTCGGCGCCAGGCCCAGATAGACCTGCCCCAGTTCCGCCGTGCGCGCCCGGGCCGAGACTTCCCCGCCCACGGCATCCAGCGACTGGCGGATCAGCCCGCGGATCCGGTCCAGATCCTCCGCCGGCAGTTCGGGTCGGATCGGCGCACCAATGCGGGCCCGCGCCTGCTGCGACACCTCGCGCCACAGCCGGTTCAGCCGGTCCAGGGTCCGGTCGAAAAAGCCCGGACCTTCCGCCCCGGTATCGGTCGGGGGCGGCGGCGTGACGGCAACTCCGGCCGGAACGGGAAGCGTGGTCTGCGCGGGCGTCACGGTATCGGTCACGGCGGTCCTCCTTCGGCTCTTGCGGCCCTTCAGAGGATCAGGGGATGCGGACCTTCGCGTTCAAGTCTTGACATGCCCAGGAGTGGTGAAGCTTTCGTGGCATCTCAGCCGTCGAGCCCGAAGCCCAGCGGATCGAGGGTCGGGTCGGTGCCCGGCGCCACCGCATCCAGCACCGCAGGCAGGGCATCGGGCAGGTCTTCGGCGATCAGCCCGCGCGGCAGCCGGCGGGCGGCGGCCCCATGCAGCCAGACCGCCGCCGCCGCCGCCTCGAAGGCCGGCAACCCCTGGGCCAGCAGGCCGCCGGCGATGCCGGCCAGAACATCCCCGGCCCCGGCGGTCGCCAGCCGCGCCGGGGCGTTACCGTTAATGGCGATGCGGGCTCCGGCCCCGCCGGGTGCCGCGATCACACTATCTGCCCCCTTCAGTACCACCACCGCCCCGGTGTGGTCGGCGGCGATCCGGGCACGATCGAGCCGCCCCATATCGGACAGGTCGGGAAAGATCCGGGCAAATTCGCCGTCATGCGGCGTCAGCACCACCCGCGCACCATGACCGGTCACCTCGCGGATCTGATCAAACAGCAGGTCGGGTGTAGCAGCGAAGGCCGTCAGCGCATCGGCATCCAGCACCGCAGCGGGCAGCCGGGCCAGCGCGCGACGCACCCAGTCACGGGTCAGCGCATCCACCCCCTGCCCCGGCCCGAGCACGGCGGCCGCCACCTTGCGGTCGTGGAGCAGTTGCTCGAAGGCCTCGGGCGTCGGCGCCACCCGGGTCATCACTGCCGGATCGGCACCGGCATAGATCGAGAGCGCGTCCGACAGGCAGGCGATGGTCACCAGCCCCGCCCCTGCCCGAAGGCCCGCCCGGGCCGCAAGCCGCGCCGCCCCCGCCGTCTCGGGCGGACCGCCAGCCACCACCAGATGACCGCGCCGGTATTTATGGTCCGAGGCCATGGGTGCCCCCAGGGCACGGCGCCAGAGCGACGGACGGTTGAGCATAGTGGCAGGCGCAATCTCGCGCAGCACGCTGTCGGGGATGCCGATATCGGCGATCACCAGCCGGCCGCGCAGGGCACGGCCCGGCATCAGCCAATGGCCGGGCTTGGGCCTGAAAAACGACACGGTCAACACGGCCGGGGCTGCCATGCCCATCACCGCGCCGTCGTCTCCCGATACGCCGCTCGGCACGTCCACCGCGACCACCCTTGCAGTCGAGGCGGCGAGCGAGGCCAGAAGATCGGCCAGCTCTCCCTCGATCGGTCGTGACAGGCCGGCACCGAACAGGGCGTCGATCACCACCGGCGGCACCGTCTCGTCGGGCATGGCTGCAAAACGAGCGGCTGCCTGTGAAATCGGCAGCACGCTGCCCATCCACTGATCAGCGGCCAGACGGGCATCGCCGCGAAGCGCCTCCCGATCCACCATTGAGGCCAGTTCGACCGGCCAACCGGCCGCCGCCAGATGCCGGGCGGCCACCCAGCCGTCGCCGCCGTTGTTGCCCGGGCCCGCCAGAACCATAACGCGCCTCGGTTGCGGCCCCATGGCCGCCATCACCTCTTGTGCCACGGCCGCGCCGGCGGCTTCCATCAGAACGATACCGGCGGTTCCGCCGGCAATCGTGGCCTGGTCGGCGCGACCCATCTCGGCACAGGTCAGCAGCTCGTGGCTCATGGCTCGCAGGTCCTTCCAGCGATGGAGGTCGGCCGCAGGGGCGAGGCCCGCGCGACACGCTCCGCATCTTCGGCGTGCGGGCCGGCTTTGACAAGAATCCTGCCCCACACCTAAAGTTCGGGATGTCACCCTGCACGACACGGACCCCAATCACCCCGGAGGCCCTGGAGACGATGGCGACCACACCGCCCTGGAGCGTGAAAGGCGTCGACCGAGATGCCCGCGACATCGCCAAACGTGCCGCCCAGGCGTCCGGGCAGACGCTCGGCATCTGGCTTGCCGAAGCGATCCGCGCCTTCGCCGAAGCCCAGGCCGTCCATGCCGCAGAGAGCAATCGCTGGGACGATCCCGCCACCCCGGCTCCGGCAGCCACAACGGCGGCGGCGGTGGATGACGGCCGCATCGCCGAGATCGAGGCGCGGCTCGCCCGGCTTGAAGCAACCCTCAACGAGCACCGCGAGCGGTCGGAACATGCCCTTGCCGATCTTGCCCGCGGATTCGTGGCGCTGGCCGAGAAGCGCAGCGCACCGCCCGCGGGCTGACCGGCACCGGATGCGCCTCCTGTGCTGGAACCTGAAGCGCCCCGATGACCGCCGCCTTGCCGGCATCGCCGGGCAGCTGCGGGATCTGGAGGTGGATCTGCTGATGGCGCAGGAAACCCGCCCGGGGGACGGACCGGCACTCGGCCGGCTGCTGGGAGGTGCATCGGCTTTCACCGCGGCCTTCCCGCTCCGCGGCAGCGCCGAGGGCCATCTCATCTGGCGGCGGCATGATCCGGTCGGCCCCGTTCAGCCGCTGATGCTCGGCGGCTGGCCCTGGCCGCGCATCGCGCAGCTCTTTCGCCTTACCCCCCGGGGACCCGTTGCCGCCAATCTGCAGCTGTCCCACGGCCCTCTCGCCCATCGGCGGGAACTTGGGGTGGTGGCGGGCCATCGCCCCGCCCTGATCGCCGGCGATTTCAACTGGCCAGAGGCGCTGCGCCTGCGGGGCTGGCAGGACACCACACCTGCCGGCGGCAGCTTTCGCCTGGGACCACTCCGGCTGCGTCTCGACCGGGTGCTGATTGCCGGAGACCTGCCGCAGCCGTCGGTGCGGATCCTGCCGCATGGCGGGCTTTCGGACCACGACGCCCTGCTGATCGACCTGCCACTCTGAACCCGGTGCCGAAAATACGAAAGGCGCGGAACCAGATGGCATCCGCGCCTTTCGCCGATCGCTAGAACCGGCTTAAATCTCTATCCGGGTCTCTGACCCTCATACTGTCACATGCGACAGGAGGGGGAGTGGGGCGAGTGATGGGATTTGAACCCACGGCCTCCAGAGCCACAATCTGGCGCTCTAACCAACTGAGCTACACCCGCCACCGGAGTGCCGTTTCTCTAATACGCCGGCCCGTGGCGGGTCAAGCGGTTTGTGAAGCGGCCCGGCGAGTTTTTCCGCTCAGGCGCTGCGGGCCTACTGGAAGCCGCCGGCGGCAAAGAAACGTTCCAGCCGGGCAACCGCTTCTTCCAGAACGCTTTCCCGCTTGCAGAAGCAGAAGCGGACGAAGTTGCGGATATCGCCCGCCTGATAGAAGGCGCTGAACGGCAGGCAGGTCACCCCCGCCTCCACCGTCAGACGGCGGCTGAACTCCACGTCGTCCATGTCGCCGACCAGCGGCCGGATGTCGGCGCCGATGAAATACGTCCCCTCGGCAGCCAGCACGTCGAAGCCCACCCGGCGCAGCCCGGCAGACAACAGATCCCGCTTGGCTGCGAGGTCCGCCGCCAGGCCGTCGAAATAGCTGCGGTCCATGGTCAAGCCATGGGCAACCGCCCGCTGAAGATTGGGGGCGGTGGTGAAGGTCAGAAACTGATGGGCCCGGCCAAGTGCCGCGGCGATCGGCGCATCCGCCACCAGATAGCCGACCTTCCAGCCGGTCAGCGAGAAAGTCTTGCCGGCGGAGCCGACCCGGACGGTCCGCTCGCGCATGCCCGGAAGGGTGATCATCGGCCGGTGGGCGCGGCCGTCGAAGACCAGATGCTCATGCACCTCGTCGCAGACCACCACGGCGTTGTGCGCCTTGACCAGATCGGCCAGGAAGGTGAGATCGTCGTCGCTGAACACCTTGCCGGTGGGGTTCATCGGCGAGTTCATCAGCAGCATGCGGGTCTTCGGCCCGAAGGCGGCCGCCAGCGCCTCGCGCGGCAGCTCCCAATGCGGCGGCTCGACCCGCACCAGTTTCGGAACGGCACCCGCCAGCTGCACGATCGGCAGATAGCTGTCGTAAAGCGGTTCGATCAGCACGACCTCATCGCCGGGATTGAGCAGGCCCAGCAGGGCCGCCGCCAGCGCTTCGGTCGCGCCCGAGGTCACGATGACCTCGCGCATCGGATCGACCTCGATGCCATAGAATCGGCGGTCATGCTCGGCCACCGCGCGGCGCAGTTCGGGGATCCCCGCCATCGGCGGATACTGGTTGCCGCCGGCCATGAGGGCGTCGGCGGCGACACGCCGCACCTCCTCGGGCCCCTCCCAGTCGGGGAAGCCCTGGCCGAGATTGACGGCCCCGTGCTCCTGCGCAAGCGCGCTCATCACGGTAAAGATGGTGGTGCCATAGCCGGAGAGGATCTGATTGGCGAACTGCACGGCCCGTTCCTGCTGATGCGCCGCCCCGGATTTCTCAATCTCGGGTTGGGTTGAGTGAAGACGAGGGCCCGAGGATCGCAGAAGCGGAGCCATCCGACAAGGCAGCCGCACAGATGCTGGCCCATCTGCCTTCGTTTTGGGCAGCACCTGCCCGTGTTTTAGCCAAAGCCCGTGGACCCTCGCACCGTCGCGGCGCCTCCGGGCGGGCTGGTCCGTGATGTACCAGTGACTTGCGCAGATTGGCACGGCACGTGCAAACGTTGGTCGGCGTGGGTGGTGCGCGCCACCTGCCGGTGTACGGCTCGGGCGCGTCCAGCGCATGACCGGCACCCCCCGCCTCCAGGCCCCGCAGGTCCTGGCCGCCGTGACCGGCAGTCGGATTGAGGGGCCCGGATCTTCCGGTTCATGCGCGCGACTGACGAGAGTAGCCGCCGAGATGAAGAAGATCGAAGCCATCATCAAGCCCTTCAAGCTCGACGAGGTGAAGGAGGCGCTGCACGAGATCGGCCTTCAGGGCATGACCGTGACCGAAGCCAAGGGTTTCGGGCGCCAGAAGGGTCACACCGAGCTGTATCGTGGTGCCGAATACGTCGTCGACTTCCTGCCCAAGGTGAAGATCGAGATCGTGGTCGGCGACGCCCAGGTCGAGCGCGCGATCGAAGCCATTCAGCAGGCCGCCCATACCGGCCGGATCGGCGATGGCAAGATCTTCGTGACGCCGGTCGAGGATGCCATCCGCATCCGTACCGGTGAGCGCGGCAACGACGCCCTCTGAACGGTTCCGCAGGGCACCGGGCAGCAGGCCGGAGACGACCGGCCCGGACGGATCTGCCCTGCAACCAGATCGCCATTGATCCGCACCGCCGCCGGTGGTGCACTCACGAGACTGAAAAAAGCTCGGCCCCGCCCCCGCAGACGCCTGACGGCGGGCCGACCGGTCGGTATGACGGATCATCCGGGGACACGGTGGTCCGGATGCCGCAGTCCAGGCAGGCCCGTCAACAGGCAGGCCAATCAACAGGCAGGATAGAAAATGTCGGACGCGAAGACTGTCCTTCAGCAGATCAAAGACAACGAAATCAAGTTCGTCGATTTCCGCTTCACCGACCCGCGCGGCAAGTGGCAGCACACCACCTACTTCGCCGAGGCGGTGGACGAGGGCACCTTCACGGACGGCGTGATGTTCGACGGTTCGTCGATCGCCGGCTGGAAGGCGATCAACGAGTCGGACATGATCCTGATGCCCGACTGCACCAGCACCTTCATCGACCCCTTCGCCGCGCAGCCGACCCTGGTCGTGGTCTGCGACGTGCTGGAGCCGTCGACCGGCCAGGGCTATGAGCGCGACCCGCGCTCGACCGCGCTGCGCGCCGAGGCCTACCTTAAGTACACCGGCGTCGGCGACACCGCCTTCTTCGGCCCCGAGCTGGAATTCTTCCTGTTCGACGACGTCCGCTTCAATGTCGGCATGTTCGGCGCCTCCTACTCGGTCGACGAGCTGGAACTGCCCTCGAACAGCGGCCGTGCCTATGACGAGGGCAACACCGGCCATCGTCCGAAGGTGAAGGGTGGCTACTTCCCGGTGTCGCCGGTCGACAGCATGTCCGACATCCGCGGCGAGATGCTGGAGCAGCTGAAGGCCGTGGGCATGACCCCGGTCCTGCACCACCATGAAGTGGCACCGGCGCAGAACGAGCTGGGCACCGGCTTCGGCACCCTGACCGCGACCGCCGACGGCGTGCAGAAGTACAAGTACGTCGTCCACAACGTCGCCCATGCCTTCGGCAAGTCGGCCACCTTCATGCCGAAGCCGGTCTCGGGTGACAACGGTTCGGGCATGCACACCCACCAGTCGATCTGGAAGGATGGCAAGCCCCTCTTCGCCGGCTCGGGCTATGCCGATCTGTCGGAGATGTGCCTCTACTACATCGGCGGCATCATCAAGCATGCGAAGGCGCTGAACGCCTTCACCAACCCGTCGACCAACAGCTACAAGCGCCTGATCCCGGGCTTCGAAGCCCCCGTGCTGCTCGCCTACTCGGCGCGCAACCGTTCGGCCTCGATCCGTATCCCCTATGTTGCGAGCCCGAAGGGCAAGCGCATCGAGGTTCGCTTCCCGGATCCGACCGCGAACCCCTACCTCTCGTTCTCGGCGATGCTGATGGCCGGCCTCGACGGCATCGAGAACAAGATCCATCCCGGCGACGCCATGGACAAGAACCTCTACGACCTCCCGCCGGAGGAGCTGAAGGACGTCCCGACCGTCTGCGGCTCGCTGCGCGAGGCTCTGGCGGCTCTCGACGCCGATCGCGAATTCCTGAAGAAGGGCGAGGTGTTCACCGACGCCCAGATCGATGCCTATATCGATCTGAAGATGGAAGAAGTCTACGAGTGGGAGCACACCCCGCATCCGGTCGAGTTCCGGAACTACTACAGCGTGTGATCTCCAAGCGTTTGATCGCGCCGGACTGGGTCGCGGATCGAGGAGCGGGGGCCTTCGTTTCGTGAACCGCCGGTGACGGTCGACCGACGGGGCCGTCGTTTCCGCTTTCGGGTGGGAACGGCGGCCTCGGCGTTTTCGGGCCATCTGTTCTTCGTTCAGCGGGCTGCGACACCCGTCCTGGCAAGCCAGATACCACCGGCCAGAATGACCGCCCCGCCCGCCAGCGCCGCCGGCCCCGGCACTTCGGCAAACAGCAGCCAGCCCAGGGCGGCGCTGAACACGATCCAGACATAACGCACCGGGCCGAGCGTGGCGGCATCCGCCAGGCGGTAGGCCTGAATGTTGCAGGTCTGCCCCAGGATCGCCGCCGGCCCCAGGCACAAGAAGGCGGTCAGCATCCAGCCCGACATCGGCTGCCAGACCAGCAGTGCCGGCAGGGCCAGCAGCAGGCTGCCGAACAGATTCACATAGAACAGCACCACCAGCCGGGTTTCCGAGCGCGCCAGCGTCTTGATCATGATCGCCTCGATCGCGATCAGCGCGGCACCGCCCAGCGCCACCAGGGCCGGCGCCCACATGGCCGGCGTAAAGCGCACCCCCTGCCCGCCCGCGAAGACGACGATCGCGGCACCGGCAAGACACAGGGCTGCGGCGGCCCAGCGTGCCGGCCGCACCCGCTCGCCAAGCAGCGTCACCCCCAGCACCACCGTGAACAGCCCCTCCAGCAGGCCGATCGCGGCGGCATTGGCGACGGGCATCGCGGTTGCGGCGTGAATGGCTGCCATGCCCCCCAACCCGCCGCATCCGGCGCGGACGGCATGCAATCCCGGCTGGCGCGTCGCCATCGACCGCCAGCGCCCGAGGCTGGTGACCGTGGCCATAACCGTCACCAGCCCGCCCAGATACCGCAACCACATGATCTGGAGCGCGGGGATCAGCCCACCGGCGATCTTGCCCGACATGAAGATCAGGGCGAAAACCCCCACTGCCGTCACGGCCCACAGAATGCCCTGCGCCTCGGCCCCGACCACAGGGGCACGGGGGGCAATCCGCCGCAGGGCCGCGCCGTCGTCACCATCGATGGACATGATGCCGCTCCATTCCGCATACGCCGCAACAGGCGGCTCGCCTCGGAGCATCGGTCAGGGATACCATATCCGTCCAATGCCACTTTGGCGGTACTTCATGCGTTTCTGATATGGATAACGGAGGAGCGCGCCCATCATGAAACTCGGCATGCGCCAGCTCGATGCCTTTCAGGCGGTGATGACGCTGGGTACCGTCACCGCAGCCGCAAATGTGCTCGCCACCTCACAGCCGGCGGTCACCCGGTCGATCCGGCAGTTGGAAGATGCAACCGGTCTTCAGCTGTTCCGCCGCGTCCGTGGCCGGCTGGAGCCGACGGCGGATGCGCGCGAGTTGATGGAGACGGTCCGGCAAAGCTATGCCGGCATCGACCGCATCGCCCAGGTCGCGAGCCAGCTACGGCGGCGCCATACCGGCCATCTTCGCGTCGGTTGCCTGCCCGCCTTCGCCCAGGGCTTCATCGCCCGGACCATCGCCGACTTCCTGGCCGACCATCCCGCAGCCAGCCTGTCGGTCACGCCGCTGATGTCGTCCGACGTGGTTCGCGCCACCCGCAGTCGCGAGGTCGATATCGGCATCGCCGCCTATGACATCGACGTCACCGGGCTCGACACCCGCCCGTTCACCGACTGCCCCGAGATCGCGGTGGTTCCGGCCGGCCACCCTCTCGCCGACCGGCAGAGCGTCACCCCCGCAGATCTGGCCGGGCAGCCCCTGGTGATGCTGGGGGCAAGCGACCCCTACCGCCAGCGGCTCGATCGTCTTCTGGCTGGTGAGGGGGTGACACCGGCACGGCTGGTCGAAACGCCGACCAGTTCAGCGCTCTGCGCCATGGTCGTCGAAGGGGTCGGCATCGGCGTGGTCAACCCGATCACCGCCCTGGACTTCCTGGGGCAGGGTCTGGTCATGATGCGCTTTGCGGCAGATCTGCCTTTCGTCACCACCCGGCTGCAGGTCACGACCGGCCGCGCCGACGCCCTGGCCGCGGCCTTCATTTCGGCCCTGGAACTGCGACGGGACCGGGATCTCGCGGCGGTGTCGGCAGCGCTCACCCCGGAAAAGGCCGCGGCCGCCCCTCGGCATCGACCGCCACGAAGGTGAACACCGCCTCGGTCACCAGTTCCTCGATCGGATCTTCAAGGCTGGTACGTCGGCGGGTCACCCAGGTCTCCAGATGCAGACGGAGCGAGCTGCGCCCCCTGCTGGTGAGGCTGCAATAGACGCTGACCACATCGCCGATGCGAACCGGCTTCAGGAAGCTCATCGCATCCACCGCCGCCGTGACCACACGGCCGCGGGTATACTGGCCGGCTGCGATGCCGCCGGCGATGTCCATCTGCGACATCACCCAGCCGCCGAAAATGTCACCCGCCGGATTGGCGTCGGCAGGCATGGCAACGGTGCGCAGCTCCGCCGCACCTTCCGGACGGCGCCGTGCGGTACCGGGTTCGTGGGTCTGGGTCATGCGCAGGCCTCCCCTCATCGATGGCTGCGGGGCCGGACGGATTGCAGTGCAACAGCCCGGTCATCCCGGCTTCTGCCCGACCCGCGACGTGACATCGACTGTAGCCCTTGCCGCTGATCCGCGCGATTCCTATAATCCGCGCCATGTCAGATCTCTTCGAAAGCGACGCAGCCGGAACCGGCGGCACTGGGTACTCGGCGGCGGACATCGAGGTTCTCGAGGGTCTGGAGCCGGTGCGCCGCCGTCCCGGCATGTATATCGGCGGCACCGACGATCGTGCACTGCACCATCTCGCGGCCGAAATCCTCGACAATTCCATGGACGAGGCCGTTGCCGGCCATGCGACCAGGATCGAGGTCGGGCTCGCCGCCGACAATACGCTGATGATCCGCGACAATGGCCGCGGCATCCCGGTCGACCCGCACCCGAAATACAAGGACAAGTCAGCGCTGGAGGTGGTGCTGACCACCCTTCATGCCGGCGGCAAGTTCAACGGCAAGGTCTATGCGACCTCGGGCGGCCTGCACGGCGTTGGCATTTCGGTGGTGAACGCCCTGTCCGACCGCATGGTGATCGAGGTCGCGCGCGACCGGAAACTCTGGGCCCAGGATTATTCCCGCGGTCGGCCCCAGGGGCCGCTGGTGCTGAAGGGCGCCGCGCCCAATCGCCGGGGCACGACGGTCTGGTTCCATCCGGATGCCGAGATCTTTGGCGATCTCCGCTTCAAGCCCGTGACCCTTTACCGGCTGGTGCGCTCGAAGGCCTATCTGCACCGGGGTGTCGAAATCCGCTGGGCCTGCGATCCGGCCCTGCTCGGCGCCGATAGCGACGTGCCGGCGGAAGAGACCCTGCATTTCCCGGGCGGCCTCGCCGATTTCATGGCGACGCTGGTCGATGGTCCGACGGTCACGCCCGAGGCATTCACCGGCCTTGTGGAGAGCGAGGGCCAGTCCAAGATCGACTGGGCGATCACCTGGCCGCTCGAAGGCCAGGGCTTCACCTCCTGGTACTGCAACACCGTGCCGACCCCCCTTGGCGGCACGCATGAACTCGGCCTGCGCTCGGCCCTCACCAAGGCGCTGCGCAACTTCGCCGAACTGTCGCAGAAGCAGGCGCGGGCGGCCAAGCGCGCCCAGCAGATCACCGCCGACGACATCCTGGGCGGCGCGGTGGTGCTGCTCTCGATCTTCATTCCCGATCCGCAGTTCCAGGGTCAGACCAAGGACCGTCTGACCTCGCCTCAGGCCTCGCGGCTGGTGGAGAACGCGATCCGCGACCGGTTCGAGCACTGGCTGACCGCCAACCCGGCCGCCGCCAGCGATCTGCTCGCCTTCGTGCTCGACCGGGCCGAGGAGCGTCTGCGCCGCAAGGAAGAAAAGACCGTCGGCCGCAAGACCGCCACCCGGCGGTTGCGCCTGCCCGGCAAGCTTGCCGACTGCACGCGCGACGAGGCCGATGGCACAGAGCTTTTCCTGGTCGAGGGCGATTCCGCCGGCGGCTCGGCCAAGCAGGCCCGCAACCGCGACACTCAGGCGGTTCTGGCGCTGCGCGGCAAGATCCTGAACGTCGCCTCGGCCTCGCTCGACAAGCTGAAGGGCAATCAGGAAATCAACGACATCATCCTGGCGCTGGGCTGCGGCACCGGCCGGGAGTTCAAGCTGGCGGATCTGCGCTACGAACGCATCGTCATCATGACCGATGCCGATGTCGACGGCGCGCATATCGCCTCGCTGCTGATGACCTTCTTCTTCCGCCAGATGCCCGGGCTGATCGATTCCGGCCGGCTCTATCTGGCCGTGCCGCCGCTCTACCGGGTGGCGCGCGGCGGTGATACCGCCTATGCCCGTGATGACGCCGATCTGAAGCATATCCTCGCGACCCGTTTCAAGGGTGCGAAGACCGAGATCAGCCGCTTCAAGGGCCTGGGCGAAATGCCGGCGCGGCAGCTGAAAGAGACCACCATGGCGCCCGAGACCCGCACCCTGCTCCGGGTCAGCATCGACCAGGGCAGCCGGATGCTCGTGGCGGAACGGGTCGAGACCCTGATGGGCAAGCGGCCTGAAAAGCGCTTCCAGTTCATCCAGGAAAACGCCCGCTTCGTCACCGAAGCTCTCGACGTCTGATCGCGAAGGGGCGATGCTGGCAGCTCACACTCCGGCATCGCCAGATCGCGAGCGTCATTCATGCCCCCTGGACGCCCCCTTCGTCGCTCTCGGGCGCGATGTTCCTCCCGCCTGCGGGCATTGGCCGCAGCGCTCTGCCTTGTCGCCATCGCCGGTTGCGATGCCGAAGATGTGGTGGTCGTCAGCAATGTCCGCCATGCCGGCTGGGTGTCCGACACCGACATCCGGATGATGCTCGCCTATCAGCCGCTGATGGTGGTGGTGCGCGGCGACCTGCCCGGCCTTTCTCGCATTGCGACCGAAGCCGCGGTCATCGACGGGATCGCGAAAGCGGTGTCCCGCAGCCGCAACTCGCTCGAAATCCTGGCGGACGCCGGCACCAGGCCGCACATCCTCGTGCGGTTCGATCCGCCCGTCGCCAACACCGACGAGGTCTGTACCGCCGATCTCGGGGGCGGCGATCATGATCCGGGTGGAGAAAATGATGGCGATGCCGATGACGCGGTGACACCCGTCATCAGCTGGCGGATCAGCCTGTGCAATTCTCGATCCATGGTGGCAACGGTGACGGCGCGCGGCCCACTCGACCTTCATGCGGTTTCTCCGCTTGAAGACATCGCCGCCCAGAGCCTGGTTCTCCTGCGCGACCCGCGCGAGAACATTCAACGCAGAGGCAGCTGACCGGGCCGCGGCCGGCTTCCCTGCCGGTCATGGGAGCCTGGATCAAGATGGATCGGATCAGGACCGCACGCCCCGCAAGCGCACGCCGCCGCCCCCTGATTTTTGGGACGATCGCCCTGTTTGCGGCACTCGCCGGCTGTGCCGGCGCCGGTACGACGGTCGAAAATGCCCGCCGCGTCGGCTGGGCAACCAGCCAGGACGTCACCATGTTCCTGTCCGACAGCCCGCCGGTGGTGGTCGCTGCCGGAACCCCCGACCAGGCACGGCCATTGGCAGATGCCGTCGGGCGGGCGGTCGGTCATCCCCTGCCGGTTGCCGCTACGCCGCCCGACGGGCCGCATATCCTGCTGCGGGCCGATACGCAGCCGATCGTCCTCAACGCCTGCGACCCTGTGGCCGCCGGCCGGCCGACCGGTACGGAGCGTCTGCAGCTTGCCCTCTGCGCCGATACGGGTGATCCGCTCGGCGCCGCCACGGTCCGTGCCACGGACCCGGCCGCCCTTGATCAGGCGCTGGGTCAGGCCGTCATTCTTCTCAAGCAGCCCGGCGATTCCGGCACGCGCCGCGGCGGCAACTGACGTCGTTCCAAGGGTATCGCCCGCCATGTACGCCTCCCGCCTGCGCGCCCTGTCCCTCGTTGCCCTGCTGGCCGCCCCGACGCTCGCCGCCTGTGCCGGCATGGCCCTGACACGGATCGAACCACCCTTCGTCGGCACGTTCTACGACCGGGACGCCGTGGATCGTGCCTTCAGGGCGCAACCGATGCCGGTCGTGGTGCCGCGTTCCCTGGCAGGCCTGGACGCGGCCGCCAGCGACGCCGTGGTGGTCGATGCGCTGACACGTGGTTATCCGCGCGCCTCCGCGGGTTTCACCGTGGCAGATCCCGCCCCCGGAACCGTGCCCTCCGGCTACTATCTGGTTGTCCAGGCCGGTGGCAATGTCACGACCCGGCCCGAGGCCTGCACGGCAAAGGCGCTGCACATGACAGATCCTGCTTCGGCCCCGGGAACGGCCGCGACGGGGCCGCAGCAGCTCGGCCTCACCATCTGCTATGGCGATACCACGGTCAGCACCACTCAGGGCGGGCTGTCGGTGCCGACGGCAGACGGGGAAGGCTACGCGCCACTGTTTCGCGCCCTGCTGCTGGAGATCACGCCGCCGCGCAACCCGAATATGGACAACGACTGTCTGGGGTTCTGCAATGACGCCCGGGCGCCGATGACGCCCTGGTTTATGGCAGGCTGAGGCGACGCGGACGGCCAACAAAAAAGGGGGGGGAGATATCATCTCCCCCTATTCCTTGTGCAGTGCAAGACCAGGTGGTTACAACAGCCTGTTGCGGCTCGACGCCTCCTGGAATTTCTGTGCAGCGACCGTCAGATGCTCACGGCTTGTTTTCATGCGTTGGGCCAGTGAGCGAAGGGCGTCGGTGATGACGTCGCATTCACGCGACAGCCGGGAGACATGATCCACCATGGTGGACATCCTCGATACGGGTACCAACGTTACTGTTACGACGTCACTGAGCCCCCCGGATCACGGCACCGAAAAATTCAGCACGTCCGTTCCCGTCACATCCACTACAACAATCTTGTTGCTTAATAAAATACTAATATTCCGCAGATGAAACCCATATCTCCCGAGCCGATTCATCTCTTATTTACCATGTGAATTGCGCTACGGCTTTACGTTTCGATAACCTCTGATCGGATAAATTGACGCATCAGCAAGAATGACCTGCCGCGTCAAGAAGTGGGGGAATCGGAATGAATATGGCGGCCGCCTTGTCCCAGACGGATGAAACGTCGGAACGGCTCGCGTTTCTGCGTCTGGACGACGCAGCGCGGACCGATCTCAGATCGATGAAGCCCTTCCTGGAGAAGCACCTCCCGGATGTGCTCGCCGCCTTTTATCAGCATCTGCGTCAGTATCCGGAGCTCGGCCGGATGTTCGGCGGATCGACCGGCCAGGACCGCGCCCGCAACGCACAGCTCAATCACTGGCTGGTCATCGCCGACGGCCGGTTCGACAAAACCTATGTAGACTCCGTTCGCCGGATCGGTCAGACCCATGCGCGGCTGGGCCTTGAACCCGGCTGGTATATCGGCGGCTACGCCTTCATCCTCTCCGGGATCATGGAGCGTCTGACCCGCGAGATGGAAAGCGGGCTGTTCGGTCGACGTTCGGAAAAGCTCTCGCGCTACGGCACCGTCCTGATCCGCGCGGCGATGCTGGACATGGACTTCGCCATCTCGGTCTATCTGGAACGCGGGCGGGCCGAGAAGGCCGAAGCCCTGCGTCATCTGGTCGATGCCTTCCGCTCCACGGTGGGAACGATCGTGGAAAGCGTCGGCGATGCTGCGGGCGCCATGCGTGACAGTGCCGGCCGGATGGCCGTCAATGCCGAGGCCACGAGCACCAGCGCCGAAACGGTCGACATGGCCGCGGCCGATGCGACCCGCGCGGTCGGCTCTGCTGCCGCGGCGACCGAGGAGATGAGCCGGGCCGCGAGCGAGATCGCCCATCAGCTGGAGCGGATGAAGCAGCTGTCTTCGGATGCCGTCGGCCATGTCGATGCCGGGCGGGCCGCGATCAATGAACTGGTCGGTGCGGCCGAGAGCATCGGCAAGATCGTGACCCTGATCCGCACGATCGCCGAACAGACCAATCTCCTGGCGCTCAACGCCACCATCGAGGCAGCCCGTGCCGGCGAGGCCGGCCGCGGTTTCGCCGTGGTGGCGAACGAGGTGAAGACCCTCGCCGGCCAGACGCAGAAGGCGACCGAAGAGATCGGCGGGCAGATCGACCAGGTCCGCTCGATCATCTCGCGCGTCGCCAGCACCTCCGATGCCGTCGCCTCGGCCATCGCGGCGCTCGACGGCACCACCACCACCATTGCCGCCGCCACCGAGGAACAGACCGCCGCAACCCGTGAAGTGGCGCGCTCGACGGTGGATGCCGCCAATGCGACCCACAAGGTGTCCGACATCATCACCGGTGTCGGCAATGCCGCCCGTGAAACCGGTGTTGCCGCCCGCCGGGTTGTCGACGCGGCGTCGGAACTCGATCAGGAATCGCATCATCTGCGCAGCGAGGTCGACCGCTTCATCTCCAGTGTCGGCTGACGACACCGGCGACAGACACGCTGTCACAAGAGTTTCACCCCCTCTCCCCCCGCCGCCGTCCTATCGTCCGCCTCCCTCCCCGATCCTGCACGCGGAACGGCATCATGACGGCGGCGCCCCTTCCTTCCTCCACTTCTCCGTTCACCCTGTCCGGCCGGCGCATGCTGCTGGCGGATGGCGATGTGGCACCCGGCCGGCTGACCCTCGCGGAGGGCCGCATCGTCGAGACGTCGCGACACACCGGTGGCGATGGCGTCGATCTGGGTGATCTGCTGGTCGCGCCCGGTCTGGTCGACCTCCATGGCGATGCCTTCGAACGCCAGATCATGCCGCGCCCCGGCGTCCATTTCCCGATCGATCTGGGTCTCATCGACACCGATCGTCAGATGGCGGCACTGGGCATCACCACGGCCGCCCATGGCATCACCGCGTCCTGGGAGCCCGGGTTGCGCAGCCTCGATGCGGCGGAAGCACTCATCCTGGCGATCCACGCCCTCCGGCCCCGGATGATGGTCGACACCCGCATTCATCTGCGCCACGAGATCGCCAATGCCGCAGGTGCCGCCCGGGTCGAAGACTGGCTTTCCCGCGGTCTGGTCGATCTTCTCGCCCTGAACGACCATCTGCCCGACTTCATCGCCATGCGGGCGCGGCCGGCGAAGCTCGCCGTGGCCGCCGGCCGTTCCGGGCTTTCGACCGACGAGCTTCTGACGCGCATCGACGCGCTTGCGGCCGACCGGAGCGAACAATGGGCCTCGGCATGCCGGCTGGCTTCCGTCGCCCGTGCGGCAGGCATCCCGCTTCTCTCTCATGACGACGAAACGCCCGAGATGCGCGCGGCCGCCCGCGCAATGGGGGCCCGCATCGCCGAATTCCCCGTCGATATGGCAACCGCTCAGGCGGCGGTCGCTGCCGGCGACGAGGTGATGGTCGGCGCGCCGAACCTGCTGCGCGGCACCAGCCATGCCGGACGGCTGGGGGCGCGAGATGCCGTCGCGGCCGGTGCGGCGACCCTGGTCGCCAGCGACTACAGCCATGCCGCGATGCTGACGGCCCCCTTCGTCACCGCCGCCACGACCGGGCTCGACCTCGCACAGTCCTGGTCGCTGGTCTCCGCCCGCCCGGCGCGCGCCGCCGGTCTCGCCGATCGTGGCCGGCTTGCACCCGGCCTGCGCGCCGATCTGATCGTGGTCGACGACGCCGATCCGATGGTGCCGCGCGTGGCCCTCACCATCGCCCGCGGGCGGCTGGTCCATGCCGATGCCACCGGCATCGCCCTGCTCGCCGGTTGAAGCGGATCAGACCGTCAGGCGATCGAGCCATCCGGCCATCGCCGCGACCGCCTCGGCCGGACGCTCCATCGGCGGCAGATGGCCGCAATCCTCGATGACGTGCAGCATGGCCCCGGGGATGGCAGCCGCCATCTCTTCGGCCAACGGCAGCGGGGTCAGCACATCCTCGCGCCCGCAGACCACCAGCGTCGGGCAGGTGATCCGGGCGAGATCCGCCCGGCCATCCGGCCGGGCCATGATCGCCTCCTGCTGGCGCAGAAAGGCCGGATGGCCGACCCTCTCCGCCATCGCCATGATCCGGCCGGTCAATGTTTCATCGGTCAGCCGGCGCTCGTGGATCAGCACCGGCAGCAGGCGCGGCGTCACGCCCTTGAAGCGGCCGCGGCTCGCGACATCGATCAGCGCGCGGCGCCGGGCCGTCTGCTCTTCGGTATCCGCCCGGGCAGAGGTGTCGAGCAGGGCAAGGCCGATCACCCGTTCGGGCGCCTGGCGCATGATCTCCTGGGCCACATAGCCGCCCATCGACAGCCCGGCCAGGGCGAAGCGCGGCGCCGTCACCTCGGCCAGCACCCGGGCAGCCATGGCCGCCACATTGTCGTCGCGGGTCAGGTCGGCCACCGTCATCTCCGCCCGGTCGGCCAGCCCGTCCAGCACCGATGCCCAGAGGTCGTGATCGCAGAGCAGGCCCGGCAGCAGGACCAGGGGCAGACGGTCGGACATCCGTAACAACCTTTCGGAACGTGCAAAGCGCTCAACGGATCAGCGGCAGCACCGCCTTGAAGCGGTCATCGCCCGCCCGGCCCAGCCACTCGAACAGCACCATCTCGGTCGAGACGATCTCGACACCGTGGCGCGCCATCCGGTCGAGCGCGAGCGCCTTGCTGGCGGGGGCGCGGCTCGCGACCGCGTCGGCAACCACCGCAAGCTGAAAGCCGGCACGCGCCGCGTCAAGCACGGTCTGCAGCACGCAGACATGCGCCTCGGTTCCGCAGACCACCAGCCGGCGGCGGCCCGAGGCGATCACCCGATCGCGGAAAGCGTGCTCGTTCCAGGACGAGAAGGTGATCTTGGACACGATCTCCGACGGGTCGAGCCGGTCGCGGATCACATCGACCGTCGGGCCCAACCCCTGCGGATATTGTTCGGTCGCGAGCACCGGAATGCCCAGTGCCCGCGCGCCGTCGATCAGACGGCCGGCATCGGCCACCGCCGCCTCTCCGCCGGAAATGGCAGGCATCAGCCGGGCCTGAAGGTCGATCACAACCAGCAGGTCGGCATCTGCATCCATCAGCGCACCGGCCGGACGGGTGCGGTTTTCGGGGCGGCGGGGGGAAAAATCAGCCAAGTCCTTGCCTCCTGCGGGTTAAGGCCGGTCGCCGTGATTGACTTGCACGCCCCGGCGGTTATATATGGCCCACACATCCGGATATCGACAAGCAGATCGGGCGTACCGTCTCGCAATGACATTCGAAGATCTGGGCCTGAGCGCCGAAGTCCTGCGGGCGGTCACTGACGCCGGCTACAATCAGCCGACCCCCATCCAGGAAAAGGCCATCCCCTGGGTGCTCCAGGGGCGGGACGTGCTCGGCTGCGCGCAGACCGGCACTGGCAAGACAGCCTCCTTCACCCTGCCGATGATCGACATCCTGGCCCAGGGCCGGGTACGTGCGCGCATGCCGCGGTCGCTGATCATGACGCCGACCCGCGAGCTGGCGCAGCAGATCGCCGAGAATTTCAACACCTATGGCAAGTACACGCCGCTGTCGATGGCCCTGCTCATCGGCGGTGTGTCATTCTCCGACCAGGAGAAGGCGCTCGACAAGGGCGTCGACGTGCTGATCGCGACCCCCGGCCGCCTGCTCGATCATTTCGAGCGTGGCCGCGTGCTCCTGACCGACGTGCGCATCCTGGTGGTCGACGAAGCCGATCGCATGCTCGATATGGGCTTCATCCCCGATCTTGAGCGCATCGCCAGCCTGCTGCCGCAGATCCGCCAGACCCTGCTGTTCTCGGCGACCATGCCGCCCGAAATCCGGCGGCTGGCCGACAAGTTCCTGATGAACCCCAGGGAAGTGTCGGTCGCGCCCCAGTCCACGGCCGCATCGACCGTGCGTCAGCTGGTGGTCCAGGTGCCGAACGAGCGCGCCAAGCGCCGCCCGCTCGAAACCCTGATGCGCAACGAGCCGATCGGCAACGGCATCATCTTCTGCAATCGCAAGCGCACGGTCGCGACGCTTTACGAAACGTTGAAGCGGGCCGGGCACGATGTCGGCGCGCTCCATGGCGACATGACCCAGGATGCGCGCAACGAGACGCTGGCCGCCTTCCGCGACAACCGGATCAAGTTCCTGATTGCGACCGACGTCGCCGGCCGCGGGCTCGATATCGAGCATGTCAGCCACGTCTTCAATTACGACGTCCCGCTGGCTGCCGAAGACTATATCCACCGCATCGGCCGGACCGGCCGTGCCGGCCGCAGCGGCACCGCCATCATGCTGGTGACCCCCGATGACAAGAAGCTCTACGACCGCGTGGTCGCCCTGCTGGGAGGCAAGCCGTTGGAAGAGCTGAATGAGCTGTCGGCCAAGGTCACCGCAGAGGTCCCGGCGGACACCGAGACCGAAGCCGCCGCCGCCGGGGGCCGCCCGCCCCGTGGCCCGCGCGCCCGTCCGCGCCGCCGTCGCGAGGTCGAGACTGAGGTCGAGGTGACCGAAGTGCCGGCCGTCGAAGCTCAGGCCGAAGAGCTGCCGGCTGCCGAAGAGGCGCCGGCCCAGGCTGCGAAGCCCGAGCGTCGCAAGCGCCGTGCGCCCCGCTCCGCTGGAACCCGCTCCACCGACGCTCGGCCCACCGAGATCGAGCCGGTCGAGGCCGAGATTGAGGAGGCTGAGGTTGTCGAGGAGGTGCCCGCCCCGGCCCCGGCACCCCGCCCTGCGGCCGAGCGCAAGCCCGAACGGCCCCGTTCGTCCGAACGCCGCCCGCGCGAGGACGACACGCCGCTGGGTTTCGGCAAGGACATCCCGGCCTTCATGCTGAAATCGGCGCGAACCGGCTGATTGCCGGCCATCGCCAATCGATGCCGCCCCCGGAGCCCGTCTCCGGGGGCTTTTTGTTGCCGCTCAGGCCCGTCCGCCACAGACGAAAAAACCGCCCCGGAGGCACTGCCTCCAGGGCGGTTCAGTTTCGACCGGCGGGCTGTCTCCCGGCCCCGCCGATCGAGGCCCTCACCGCGGCCGGTTCCCGGAACCGGCCGCGGTGAGGAAGGGCGTCAAAAATCAGCTGGCAAGGAAGTCCTCGATCAGCTGCAACTGGTCGGGAACGTTCAGAGCCGGAGCATGCCCGCAGCCGGGAATGACCGCAAGTCTCGCCTTGGGCCCGCGTCGGGTCATTTCTTCGGCCGTATCCTGGGTCAGCAGGTCGCTGGTCTCGCCGCGCATGACCAAGGTCTTGGCACGAATGGCATCCCAGGCATCCCACATCTCGAAATCGTCTGTCGTCTCTGCAAAAACGCGCATGACGGCAGGGTCATAATGCACGGTCACCTTGCCGTCATCGCGGCGGCGGGTGGAGGTTTCGGCCATCTGCCGCCACTGGGCATCGGTGATCGCGCCATAGGGGGCGTAGATGGTGCGCAGATAGGCCTCCAGCTCCAGCACCGTGTCGAAAACCGGCGGTTGGGTAACGTAAGACCGGATCCGGCCGACCGCCACCGGCGACAATGCCGGGCCGATATCGTTCAGAACCAGATGGGTGATCCGGTCCCGCAGCGGGCCTGCGGCCAGCACCATACCGATGGCGCCGCCCATAGAGGTGCCGATCCAGCGCATCCGCTCGATGCCCAGCCGGTCGAGCAGTTCGACGGCGATATCGGCATAATGTTCCAGCCGGTACTCGGCGTCGGGCGTCTTCGACCACGACGACAGGCCGCGGCCGATGGTGTCGGGGGCCACGATGCGGTAGCGATCGGCGAAATACGCCGCGCAGGGGTCGAAATCACGGCCGGTCCGGGCGAGGCCGTGCCACATCACCACCGGTTCCGACCGGTCCTTCGACCAGTGCATCAGGTGGATCTCGTGGCCGCAGGCGGTCAGGAATTCGGACGCGGGGGTGGTGGTCGGGGTCATGGATCAGCGTTCCCTGAGTTTGCCGACGATGCCGGACGGGAAGAAGTAGACCGAAAGCACGAACAGGATGCCGAGCCACAGCATCCAGCGATCGGCGGCGATCAGTTCCGGCAGGATCGGGATGCCGGCCAGCGCTTCGGAGGCCGAGCCCATCAGGTCCTGAAGATAGAACTGCGCCAGGCTGAGGATCACCACGCCGATCACCGCACCATAAAGCGTTCCCATGCCGCCGATCACCACCATCAGCAGCACATCGAGCATGATGGCGAAGGAAAGCGTGGCATCGGGCCCGGTATAGCGCAGCCAGAGCGCGTTCAGCACACCGGCGAGCGCCGCCAGCGCCGCCACCAGGCAGGAGGCGGCGGTGCGATAGATCACCACCCGGTTGCCCAGGGCTTCGGCCCGGAAGTCGTTTTCGCGGATCGCCTGAAGCACCCGGCCGAAGGGCGAGTTGACCACGCGCAGCATGAACAGGAACAGGAAGAGCGAGACGAAGAAGACCAGATAATAGCCGATGATCCGGCCGTTGATCTTCTGGCCCAGCACCTCGCCGTCGACCAGCCTGTAAGCCGGGCTCAGCAGCCGCGGGATGCTGAACGACATGCCGTCCTCGCCGCCGGTCAACCACGAGAGCTGCGACGCCAGGATCAGGAAAAAGCTCGCCACCGCAAGGGTGATCATGCTGAAGAAGATCGCCCTCACCCTGAGCGACAGCAGGCCGATCACTGCCGCCACCACGATCGAGAGCAGCACGCCCGCAACCGTGCCGAGGCCCACCGCCCCCCAGCTCGGGCCCAGCGCATTCAGCGAGATCGCGACCCCATAGGCGCCGATGCCGAAGAACATGGTGTGGGCGAAGGAGACGATGCCGGTATAGCCGAGCAGGATATCGTAGGACGCAACCAGCACGATCAGAACGCAGATGCGTGCCGCGACCGCAAGCGAGCGGGTCCCGGGAAAGACGAAGGGGGCGAAGGCGAGGCCCAGCAGCACCACCAGCAGAACGATGGTGAGGATGCGGCTGCGCGGATGGTCGCCGGAGATGATCCAGTTGAGCATGGGTGCGGGTCTCCGGCTCAGTTCTTCGTCGCGGGATAGAGCCCGCGGGGGCGCCAGAGCAGGACCGCCACCATCAGAAGGATGTTGGAGCCGAGCGCCAGCGTCGGTGCGAGATAGCCCATGAAATTTGCGGTGAGCCCCACCAGCAGGGCGCCGAGGAAGCAGCCGCCCACCGAGCCCAGCCCGCCGATGATCACCACGATGAACACCAGAATCATCACATCGGCGCCGATATGGACGGTCACCAGTTCCTGGTAGAGCGCCCACATCACCCCGCCCGAAGCGGCGAGTGCGGTGCCGGCCACGAAGACGCCGACGAACAGCCGGCGGACCTTATAGCCCAGCGCCTCGACCATCTCGCGGTTCTCGACGCCCGCACGGACCAGCAGGCCGATCCGCGTGCGGTTGAGCGCGAAATGCATGCCGATATAGGCGACGAGGCCCAGCACGCAGGCGACCAGCCGGTAACGCTCGACCGCGATGTCACCGAAGAAGATCGAGCCGCGCAGCGTTTCGGGCTTGGGCAGAGGGATCGGATCCGGCCCCCAGATCACGGTGATCAGCTGTTCGGCGACGATCAGACCGCCGACCGTGATCAGGATCTGGCGCAGATGCGCGCCATAGACCCGGCGCACGATGATCCGCTCGAAGGCGAGACCCAGTATGCCGGCCACCACGCAGGCCACCAGGATCGAGAGCAGCATCGCCCCCACATCCCCCAGCAGCGAGATGCCGAGCATGTCGTGGAAGGGCCCGCCCGGCGCCAGCAGCCCGGTCGCAAGATAGGCGCCGACGGCCACGAAAGCCCCGTGGGCGAAATTCAGCACATCCATCAGGCCGAAGACCAGGGTGAGGCCCGAGGCCATCAGGAAGATCATCATGCCCATGGCGAGGCCGGCGATCGCCAGCACCATCCAGGTGCCGGGATCGATGGCGATGAGCGGCAGGAACAGGATCAGGCCGGCGATCGCGAGCGGGGCGTGCCGCTCGACCAGTCCGGCGGTCTTGAGAGCGCGCGCGGTCATTGATGAGCGTCCAGGCTGAGGCCGAGCAGGCGGCGCTGAAGATCTCCGTCATGGGCAAGCTCGTGCATCGAGCCCGCATGGACGACGCGGCCGTCATCCATCACCGCCACCGTATCCCCCAGGGCGGTCGCCATGCTGAAATTCTGTTCGACCATCAGAATGGTCGTGTGGGTGGATTTGAGTTCGCGGAAGGCCTGGATCAGATGGCCGATGATCGCCGGCGCCAGCCCCTTGGACGGCTCGTCGACGATCAGCAGCTCACGCGGCTCCACGATCGCCCGGGCGATGGCGAGCATCTGCTTCTGCCCGCCCGACAGATTGCCGGCCGGCCAGTTCCAGAACTTCTCCAGCGCCGGAAACAGCTCGTAGATCCAGGCAAGGCGTTTCTGGTCCATGGGTCCGGAACGAGCCGCCAGCACCATGTTCTCGCGCACCGTCAGCCCGGCGAAGATCCCCATATCCTCGGGCACATAGGCGATGCCGGCCGCAGCGAGATCGGCGGTATGAGCCCTGGTGATGTCGCGCCCGTCGAAGGTGATCTGCCCCTGCGAGGCCTGCCAGAGGCCCATGATCGTGCGCAGGGTGGTGGTCTTGCCAGCACCGTTGCGGCCGAGCAGCATTGTCAACCCGCCGCGCGGCACCACCAGATCCACCCCCTGAAGGATGTGGTACTGGCCGATATGGGTGTGCACGCCGGCGAGGGTGAGCAGGGCGTCAGACATGTGTGGCGGCCCCCATGCCCAGATAGGCTTCCTGCACGATCGGCGAGGCGACCACTTCGCGCGGGTCGCCATCGGCGACCAGATAGCCGTTGTGCAGCACGATGATCCGGTCGGCGAGCGAATGGACCACGTCCATCTTGTGTTCCACCAGCAGCACGGTCTTGGCCGGGTCGGCCTTGATCTCGTGGATCAGATCCAGGATCACCGGTACCTCGTCGACACTCATGCCCGCGGTCGGCTCGTCGAACATGAAGATCGAAGGCTCCAGCGCGATCAGGATCGCCACCTCCAGCTTGCGCTGGTCGCCATGCGGCAGGGTTGCGACCACATCCTGGCCGCGCGCGGCCAGACGCACCCGCTCCAGGATCTCGTCGGCCCGCTCGATCAGATGCCGGCCATGGGCCGCCATCGAGAAGATGTCGAAGCCGCGGCCACGGCGCGCCTGCACCGCCAGGCGGACATTCTCGCGCACCGTGAGGTTGGGAAACAGGTTGGTCAGCTGAAAGGCCCGGCCGATGCCGCGCCGGGTACGCCCGGCGGCGCCATGCGAGGACAGGTCGTGGCCGTCCAGCAGCACCTCGCCCGCCGTCGCCTTCAGCTGGCCTGAGATCAGGTTGAAATAGGTGGTCTTGCCGGCACCGTTGGGGCCGACGATGGCGGTCAGCGTGCCGCGATCGAACCGGCAGCTGACGCCGTTCACGGCGACGTGGCCGCCGAAGCGCACGGTGAGGTCGCGGGTTTCGAGCGCCGGCCTGGCGCCGCCCTGGCCCGCGGCGGATGAAGCGGTCATGCCGTGTCCGTGGATGCCTGCGCCGCAGATGGCGGCGTCTGGTATGGGAAGCAACTGGTATGGGCAGCCGTGAGGGTTCTGCCGCCGCAGCCGGGCGACCGGGGTTCATGGACCACCCGGGCTGCGGCGGAGGACCCGTGTGTAACGGCGGCGGGGGAAGAGAGGCCCGCACCCGGGGGAGGCATGCAGAACCGCCCCGCCCCGTCACACACGATCACGGGATCAGCACCCGCTCCGGTCAGCGCTTGTTGCGCACCGGCACATTCATTTCGTCGATACCGATGACACGCACCAGCTCGGGGATGCCCCAGGCGACGGTGTCGTCGACCTTGATCCTGAAGTGGTACATCTCCTGCAGCGCCTGATGGTCTTCCTTGCGGAAGATCATCTTGCCCTTGGGCGACATGAACTCCATGCCTTCCATGGCCTTGATCAGGTCTTCGGTCTCGGTGGACCCGGCCTTGCGGATGGCCTCGACCGCGGCGATGCCGGCCGACATGCCACCGGCGGTGAAGAAGTCCGGCGGGGTGCCGAAGCGCTTCTGATGCTCGGTCACCAGCCAGTCGTTCACCGGGTTCTTCGGAATGTCGTAATAGTAATAGGTGGCACCCTCCATGCCCGGCAGCGCCTTGTAAGCGGCCATGGCCGGCAGGATGTTACCGCCGGTCGCGATCTTGATGCCGCGCCGCTCGGGCTCCATTGCCGCCAGCTTGGCGAAGGGCGTGGAGGCGCCGGCCCAGATCACGAACAGCACCTTGTCGCCCTGCACGCCATCCAGCGCGTCGAAGATGCGCTGCGCCGGGGCGGTGAAGTCGGTGGTGTCGCGCGGGACATATTCCTCGTGCACGATCTCGGCACCGGTCGATGCCAGCGCCTCGCGGAAGGCGGTGACGCCGTCGCGACCGAAAGCATAATCCTGGGCGAGGGTCGCGATCTTCACGCCCGGCTTGCCCAGCGCCACGGCGTTCGAGATCGCATCCTGCGACGAGTTGCGGCCGGTGCGGAAGATGTAGCGGTTCCACTTGTCACCGGTAATCGAATCCGCCACCGCCGGCTCGACCAGCAGGATCTTCTGGTATTCCTGCGCCACCGGCAGCATCGCCAGCGCATCGCCCGAAGAGGTCGGGCCGATGGCGAGGTCGACCTCGTCATCACCATAGGCCTCCGCCAGCACCGCGCGGGCGATTTCCGGCTTCAGCTGGGTGTCCTTCTCGATGACCTCGATCTTGCGGCCGTCGAGTTCCATCGTGCCCTGGGTCGCATATTCCAGGCCCATCATCAGGCCGGTATGGGTCTGCTTGGCATAGGCTTCCAGCGGGCCGGTCTTGCCCGAGATCAGCGCGATCCTGATCGGATCGGCCGCCATCGCGGGTGCCGTGCCGATCGCCGCCGCCGTCGCTGCCGCGACGGCCAGGCGCTTCCAGTTGAGCGACATGGGGGTCAGCCTCCCTACCCTGTTCTTGGTGCCCTGACGGCTGCACCACGCTCCCGGCGCATCCGTTTCAGGATACAAAAAGCAAGGCCTATGCCACTTACGGGACATGTTCGGAAAGCAATCACTTACCGCGGCGCAACAGCGAATGCGGCACCGCATCCTGTCCGGCTTTCCGGACGTCGGAGCGTCCGGTCGACCGGACACCCCACCGCCTGTCCGGAATTCCGGACGGGTCAACTGCGGGTGCCGGGCACCCCTGCCTCAATGCCGTGGGTGGCGAGTTTTTCATAGAACTGCGCGCGGGAAATGCCCAGCAGCTTTGCGGCCTGGGTCTTCACCCCGCCTGCCGCCGCCAGGGCACGGCGAATGGCGTCGCGCTCGGCCGCCGCCAGGGCCTCACGCAGTGGTTCCACGGTTTCGGCGACACAGACGGGTTCGTCCGCCGTCACCGGATCGGCCCCCGCGACCGGATCTGCCCCAGCGACCGGATCTGCCTCCGTCGTGCCCGGCTGGCCGGCAGCGATCAGCCCGTCCAGATGGCCGGCATCGATCTCGGCCTCGTCGGTCAGCAGCGCCGCCCGTTCC
Organism: Tistrella mobilis; assembly: GCF_041468085.1. Taxonomy (NCBI): domain Bacteria; kingdom Pseudomonadati; phylum Pseudomonadota; class Alphaproteobacteria; order Geminicoccales; family Geminicoccaceae; genus Tistrella; species Tistrella mobilis. Next base: position 2,676,697 of record NZ_CP121017.1, read on the forward strand.
AGCAGATTGGCAAGCTCGCGCACATTGCCCGGCCAGTCATGGCGCTGCAGCCGGGCCACCGCCCGATCGGTCAGCCGCCGGGGCCGGCCACCCTGCTCGATCGCCAGCCGTTCGAGCAGGGCATCGGCCAGCAGTTCGATATCTTCCAGCCGTTCGCGCAGCGGTGGCAGGCGCAGCGGCAACACATTCAGGCGGTAATACAGGTCGGCACGGAACCGGCCGTCTTCGACCATGCGACCCAGATCGCGGCTGGTGGCCGCAATCACCCGCACATCCACCGGGATCACCCGGTTGGAGCCGAGCGGCTCGACCTCGCGTTCCTGCAATACCCTGAGCAGCTTGGATTGCAGGCTGAGCGGCATGTCGCCGATCTCGTCCAGGAACAGCGTGCCCCCGTGCGCCAGCCGGATCTTGCCGTCACGCGGCTTGTTGCCGGCGCCGGTATAGGCGCCGGGCGCCACACCGAACAGCTCTGCCTCCAGCAGGTTTTCGGGGATGGCGGCAGTGTTCACCCGCACCATCGGCCCGGCCTGCCGCTCACTCGCGGCATGCAGCGCATGGGCCAGCATCTCCTTGCCGGTGCCGGTTTCGCCCAGCAGCAGCACGGTGATGTCGCGTTCGGCCGCACGGCGCGCCTGACGCTTCAGCAACCGCACCGCCTCGGAATTGCCGATGAATTGAGAGAAACCGTATTTGGCCCGGCGGGCATCGGCCAGCTGGCGTCGCGCGGCTTCCAGATCGCGCTGCAATCCCTGGAACTTGTCGACCAGCGGCTTGAGCGACTGTACCCGATCGTACAGGATCATGCCGACCGCGCCCGAGACCTTGCCATCCTCGTCTTTCAGCGGAATGCGGCTGACCACCAGCTGCCGGCCTTCCACCTCGAAGATGTCGATCAGATCGGCACGGCCACTGGCCACCACCTCGCGCAGCCGGCTGTTCGGAATGATGTCCTCGACCGGCCGGCCTTCGACCGGATCCATGCCGTTCCAGCCCAGGATCGCGCGGTACTTGTCGTTCATCCACAGAACGGTGCCGGCGGCATCGATCAGCACGGCACCTTCATAGAGCTGGTCGAACAGCTCCACCGCCGCACGCGCGACCCGGTCCCTGAGGCCCGCCTCGCGTGCGACCGCGGCCCGGCGCCTGCGCGCCGCCACGCTGTCGATCAGCCGCTCCATCCAGCCTGCATCTCCCCCCTGCCGGCACCTGGCCATTATGGACGGCCATCGCCCGCCGGAACCCTGGTGCCAAGCCTAGGCGCGCGTCACGGTCGATGCAAGCCGCAGCCCGTCACGCCTTTGCAGAGCGGCGCCCGGCCTACCCGGCGGCGCGGCGCACCGCGCGGCCGAGTGAGGCGGGCACGACGCTGATATGCCCCTCATCGGGCACCACCAGCAGATCGATCCGCCCGGCGCCGGCCTGCAGCCTGGTCAGCCGGTCATGCATGTCGCGTACGCCATCGACCATGCGGGCCATGGTCCGGAACGCGGCCCGCTCCGGCGCCTCCTCCCGCTCCGGATCCTGTTCGGCCCCTCCCACGACAAGCGTCAGATCCAGAGCCGGCCGGCCGGTGCGGGCCGCAAAGGCCGCCTCTTCCTTCAGCACCTCGCGGTCGTTCCACCAGATCGACGGGCTGGACGCCACCCAGCGCCGGAACGCATCCGGCCGGGTGAAGGCGGCGTGCAGCACGAAGCGCCCGCCCAGTGAATGGCCGAACAGCGTTGCCCTGTCGTCATTCACCGGAAAACGCCGGGCGACCTCGGGGCGGATCTCGTTCAGGATCACGTCGAGAAAGGCTTCATCACCGCCGGTCGGCACCTTGGGCGCACGAGCCCCCATGATCGTCCGCCCCTCGGGCGTCACCGCCGAGGTCAGGTCCAGATAGCGCCGGGTAAGATCGAAGCCCGCCACGCCCGGATACCCGATCGCGACCACGACCACGGGTCCCTCGGATCCGCCCAGCAGCAGCGCACTGGTGGCTGCAATGCCGAAAAAGGCGTTGCCGTCGAGCAGATACAGCACCGGAAATCCACCCGGCGGCGGCGCCACCGGTGGTACCGACACATCCACCCGATAGGTCAGCCCGTTGCGGGCTGCCGTCAGATCGAAGGCGTGGAGGCCCGGCGCCACCGGCGCGGCATCCGTCACCACCGTTTCCTCTGCGGCCCTGGCGGGCAGTGGCGCCCCCGACAGCGCGAAAGCCAGAACGAAAGCGGCAGCAAAGGGTATCAGCAGGCGCACGACAGGCATCTCCGGCAAGGCGATCAGGGCGCCCATGGGACCGCAACTTTGATTGCGACGCAATCTCATTGAGCGACATGCCGGTCAATACGGGTCGGCGCCGCCGATAGTGATCTCCAGCACCGTCGGCCGCCCTGCTCCGAGCAGCCCGGGCAGGCCCTCACGGATCGCGCCCACGGTATCGGCACGGAGATGCGCCACCCCCATCGACGCCGCCAGCTGATCGAAGGCGATGGCGGGATCGTCCAGGACCATGCCGACGGCATGCCCTGCCGCCGCACTCTCCAGCCCCATCGCCGTCGCCGTCCGCATCAGAATGTCGTAGCGCCGGTTGTTCAGGATGACGAAGATCACCGGCAGCCGCAGCCGGGCGGCCGTCCACAGCGCCTGCGGCGCATACATGGCACCGCCATCACCCGTGATGCACAGCACCGGCCAGCCGGTTGCGAGCGCCACACCCGTGGCCGCCGGCATGCCCCAGCCCAGCCCGGCGCTGGCGACGAAATCATGCCGGTCGCCGATGCCGCCCTGCCAGAGCCGGCGCAGCCCCTCGATCAGGGCCGAGGCCTCGTTGACCACGGTCACGCCCCGTGGGGCCGCCTTCAGCACCGCATCGGCGGCGATCATCGGATGCAGCGGCAGCCGGTCGCGGAGCCTGTCCAGCCGGGCCGTGAAGCCGGCATCGGCGACCGCCTTCTCCGCCCGCCGCCGCATAGTGACGGCGGCGACGCCCGGCCGCGCCACGACCGCGGAGAGTGCGGCAAGGCCTGCCCCCGGATCGCCGCCGATCACCAGATCGGCCGCAATGTCGAGCCCGGGCGCCGCCGGATCGCGGGCCAGCTGAATGACCCGCATCCCTTGCGGCAGGGCCGGGCCGGGCCGGTAATGATAGGGTCGGATCGCCCCCTCCCCCGCCAGCACCGCCAGCCGCGCGTCGCCCAGGATCGAGCGGATCTCCGCCAGATCGGGCGGCAGCACACCGCGCCAGCCCGGGTGATCGGTGGGGAAAAGATGGGCGCGCGGCACCGGGGTCGCAAAGACCCGGCAGCCGGTGGCATCGGCGAAGGCGATCGCCGCCCTCATCCCCTGCGGCCCGGCCAGCGTGTCCGACACCAGAAGCACCAGATCGTCGGCCTCCGCGCCGGCGATCATCGACGCCGCGGCATCGATGTCACCCGCAGCCGGGGCCGGCGCGGGAATGCGCGGCGGTGGCGGATCGGCGGCGGCAAGCGTCAGATCCACCGGCAGCGACAGAAAGACCGGCCCCGGCGGCCAGGCCCGGGCCAGCGCGAAGGCCCGGCGCAGCACCTGGCCGGCATCCTCGGGCCGGGTCAGTTCATGGGCCTGTTTCACCACCGGCCGGGCGATCGCCACCAGGTCGTCGGCCAGCCAGGGCGCGCGGATCAGATGCCGGCTGTCCTGCTGGCCGGCGATGACCACCAGCGGCGTGCGCATGCGCGCCGCCCCGATCACCGCCCCCATGGCATGGCCCAGCCCCGAGGCGGTATGCAGATGGGCGACGCCCACCTTTCCCGCCGCATGGGCATAGCCGTCGGCCATGGCGACGGCGACCGCCTCCTGAAGCGCCGGCACATAGGTAAGCCCGGGCGCGCGGGCGACGGCATCCAGCAGCGGCAGTTCGGTGGAGCCGGGATTACCGAAGATGTGCGTTACGCCCTCATCCTCCAGCACCGCCGCGATCATCCGCGCAACCGATCTCTGTCCGTCACCCATGTCCGATCGCCCCCGCCGCTCCGCATCTGCACGGATGATCGCGCATAACGCGTCGCATCGGCCACCTCATTGCTTCAAGGCGGCAGGCGGCGGGGGCGTCTCCGGCGTTTCAGACCGTCATGATCAGGCGGCGCCGAGGATGGCCTCGTCGGTCACCCCGAACAGTTCGTAGCGGATGTTTGCAGGCGCGACCCCGGCCGCAATCAGGTGTCGGGCCTGTGCCTTCTGGAACTCCCGGGGCCCGCACATATAGACATCGATCTCGCAATCGGGCAGCAGCCCGGCAATCCGCGCCGCATCGAAGCGGCCGACCGAATGATGGGTCACGCCCACCCGGTCGGATACGCCCGGACGCTCATAGGCAATGTGCAGATCCAGGCCGGGCGTCGCCTCGGCGAGCGCACGCAGATGGGCGCCGAAGGCGTGGGTTTCGCCGTCGATCGCTGCATGCGCCCAGATCACCGGATGATCGGGCCGGGTGGCGGCCAGGGTCTCGACCATGGCCAGCAGCGGCGTCTGGCCGACGCCGGCGCCCAGCAGCAGGATCGGTCGCGACGTCGCCGCGTCCAGGAAGAAGTCGCCCGCCGGCGGCGCCACCTCCAGCACCGCACCCGGGCGGATGGTGTCGTGCAGCAGGCCCGACCCGCGGCCTTCGGGTTCGCGCTTCACCGCAATCCGCCAGCGGCCATTGGCAGCGCGGCCGGCCAGGCTGTAATGGCGCAGCAGCTGGCTGCCATCAGCACGGGTCAGGCGCAGGGTCAGATACTGGCCGGGCGCGAAATCCGGCAGCGGCCCACCATCCTCAGGCGCCAGCAGGAAACTCTTGATCACCCGGCTTTCCTCGGTGACCGCCTCGACCACGAAGCGTCGGAAGCCACGCCAGCCGCCCGGCCGCGCCGCCCCCTCGCCGGCCAGCGCCGCCTCGCGATCGATGAACACCTTTGCGAGCAGACCATAGGCCTCGCCCCAGGCGGCCAGGATCGGCGGGGTCGCGGCATCGCCCAGCACGTCCGAGATCGCGGCCAGCAGATTGGCCCCCACCACATCATACTGCTCGGGCCGCACCTGGACCGCGACATGCTTGTGGGCGATGCGCTCCACCGCGCCCGCCAGCGCGCCGAGATTGTCGATATGCTCGGCATAGGCCAGCACGGCCGCCGCCAGCGCCCGCGGCTGCGAACCGTCGCGCTGATGCGCCGGATCGAACATCGCCGCGATCTCCGGGGCGGCCAGCAGGCGCTCGTAGAACCGGGTGGTGATGGCCTCGCCATGGGTGCGCAGCACGGGCACCGTTGCCTTGACCAGGGTGATGGTCGCGTCGCTCAACATGCGGAACTCTCCGGAACCTTGAATCTGATCTGGGTCCGGCACACGACGGATCACGCAGGAACCGCTCCCCCGGACAAAAGCTGTATATCAGATGACTTTTATGATCTCCAGTCATAAGATTCATTTCATAAGCATATTATTGCACGGATGCCGCGCCCCGCATGTGCCCTTGCCGCGCCGCGACATCCGCACTTCCCGTCCGCCGCCGGGCTGTGCCATAGTCCGGCCGATACGCCGCAAGCTGGAGGTTCCGGGACGCATGAACGGCGCGCGTGTGCTGATCTACAGCCACGACAGCTTCGGGCTCGGCCATCTGCGCAGATGCCGCGAGATTGCGCACGGCCTGGTCGGGACATTCCCCGACATGTCGGTGCTGATCCTCTCGGGTTCGCCGATCATCGGCAGCTTCGATTTCAGAACCCGCACCGATTTCGTTCGGGTGCCGGGTGTGATCAAGCTGCGCAATGGCGACTACACCTCGCTGAAGCTCAAGATGGACGTCGACCACATCCTGAAGCTCAGGGGGGCGATCATCGAGCGCACGGCCGAGGTCTTTGAACCCGATGTCTTCATCGTGGACAAGGAACCGCTGGGCCTGCGCGGCGAAGTCACGCGCACGCTGAAGCGATTGAAGCGCCGCGGCACCCGGCTGGTGCTGGGGCTGCGCGATGTGATGGACGAGCCCGCCCAGCTGGCGCCCGAATGGAAGCGCAAGCGGGTGCTGCCGGCATTGCGCGACCTCTATGACGACATCTGGGTCTACGGTCTGCCGGAAATCCATGATCCGCTGGAGGGCATCGACCTGCCGGCGGATGTCCGCGCCAAGATGACCTTCACCGGCTATCTGCGCCGCGAGGCCATGCGCGGCGCCGCGTCGGAGCGTATCCAGTCGCTGGTCGCCGGCGCCCCCTACATCCTGGTGACCACCGGTGGCGGCGGCGATGGCGAAGAACTGATCGACTGGGTATTGAAGGCCTATGAGCAGCATGGGCAAAGCCTGCCGCATCGCGCCGTGCTGGTGCTGGGGCCGTTCATGAACCGCGAGGCCCGCGACCGGCTGCGCGCCCGGGCCCAGAAGCTCGACAAGATCGAGGCGCTGACCTTCGACGCGAACATAGAGACCCTGATGGCGGGCGCGCTGGGTGTGGTGGCCATGGGCGGCTACAACACTTTCTGCGAGATCCTGTCGCTCGACAAGCCGGCCGTCATCGTCCCGCGCACGGAGCCACGGCTGGAGCAGTTCATCCGCGCCGACCGGGCCGAAAGGCTGGGGCTGACCCGCATGCTGCTCGATCCCGGGCCCGATCGCAGCGCCGCCGCCATGGCCGATGCGCTGCGCGGCCTTGAGCACCAGCCTCACCCGTCTTCGGTAATGCCGGCCGGCATGCTCGACGGGCTGGATGCGGTCGCCGATCTGGTGGGCGCCGAGCTGGACCGGCGCGGCCGGCCCCAGACACGGATCCGGCAGGTGGCCGGCGGCAGTGCGGGCCCGATACAGACATCGCAGGTCGCAGCCGCCCCGGATGAGGAAACCTGGTCCGACGAGGCCGATTTCGGGACACGGCGCCGTGCGGCACCCTGACGGCTGGACGCCCGGCCCCGGTGTGACCGGCGGCGGCGGGCCTGACGGCGGGCCGACCATCGCCGTGGTCCTGAAAGGCTATCCCCGCCTGTCAGAGACCTTCATCGCCCAGGAAATCCGGGCGCTGGAACTGGCCGGGCTGCCGCTTCGGCTGGTGTCGCTGCGCCACCCCACCGATACCCGCGTCCATCCGGTCCATCGCGAGATTACGGCCGGGGTCCGCTATCTGCCGGAATATCTTCATCAGGAGCCGTTCCGGGTGCTGCACGGCCTGCGCCGTGCCGCACGCCTGCCGGGCTTCGCCCGCGCCCGGGCGCTCTGGCTGCGTGATCTCGCCCGAGACCGGACCCGCAACCGCATCCGCCGCTTCGGCCAGGCTGCCGTGCTCGCCGCCGAACTGGAAGACGATGTGGCGATGATCTACGCCCATTTCCTCCACACCCCGGCTTCCGTCGCGCGCTATGCCGCGATCATGCGCGGCCTGCCCTGGTCGGTTTCGGCCCATGCCAAGGACATCTGGACCAGCCCGGACTGGGAGAAGGCCGAGAAGCTGGCCGATTGCGCCTGGGCCGTCACCTGCACCGCCGCCAATCGTGATCATCTGGCGTCGCTGGCGCCCGAAGGCCGCGTCCGGCTGCTCTATCACGGTCTCGACCTCTCGCGCTTTCCCGATCCGGGCCCGCTGCCGGCAGGGCCGGACGGCACCGACCCCACCCGCCCGGTCATCCTGGTCGGCGTCGGGCGGCTGGTGGAGAAGAAGGGCTGGGACACCGTGCTCGATGCCCTGGCGGAGCTGCCGGCAGGCCTTTCCTGGCGCTTCCTCCATATCGGCGGCGGGCCGCTCAGGGACCGGCTGAAGGAACAGGCCGGCCGCCTTGGCATCTCCGACCGGGTCGACTGGCTGGGGGCCCGCGCCCAGGCCGAAGTGATCGAGGCCTATGGCCGGGCGGATCTGTTCGTGCTCGCCAGCCGCATCGCCGGCGACGGCGACCGCGACGGCCTGCCCAATGTGCTGATGGAAGCCCAGTCCCAGCGTCTGGCGGTGGTGGCGACCAGGGTCTCTGCCATCCCCGAATTCATCGACGACGGCAAAAACGGCCTGCTGGTGGCGCCCGACGATGCGGCCGGTCTGTCGGCCGCCCTGGGAGATCTCATCCGCGACCCGGCCCGCCGGTCGGAGATGGGTGAGGCCGGGCGCCGAAAGCTCGAAGGCGCCTTCTCGCTGACCGGCTCGGTCGGGCCGCTGATCGACCGGCTGCGGGCGGCGGTGGCGGCGCGCGGGGGCCGCTGATGCGGGTTGCCCTCTACTGCCCTCTGAAGCATCCGGACCATCCGGTGCCGAGCGGCGACCGGCGGATGGCGCGCCAGATCCTGGCCGCGCTCCGCAAGGCCGGCCATCAGGCAGAGGTCGCCTGCCGCTTCGGCAGCCGCGACGGCCGCGGAGACCCCGCCCGGCAGGTGCGGATCGCGCGCACCGGCACCGCCCTCGGCCATGCTCTCGCCCGCCGCTACGCGCGTCGGCCCGCCGCTGCCGCCGCGCGCCCCGAAGCCTGGATCACCTATCACCTCTATCACAAGGCCCCCGACCATCTGGGGCCGGTTGTCGCCGCGGCACTCGACATCCCCTATCTGGTGATCGAGGCATCGGATGCCCCGAAGCGCGCCACCGGCCCGTGGGAAACCGGCTTCCGCGCCGCCCGCCATGCGCTTGCCGCCGCCGATCTGGTGATGCCGATGACCCGGCTCGACGCCGTCTGCCTGGCGCGCCTGCTGCCGCCCGAGCGGCTTCGCCTGCTGCCGCCCTTTCTCGACGATATCGGCGTGTTTCAGGCCGCCCGCACCGGTCGCGATCAGGCCCGCGCCCGGCTTGCCGCCATGGCCGGGCTCGATCCGGCACGGCCCTGGCTGCTCGCGGTCGGCATGATGCGGGCCGGCGACAAGCTCGACAGCTATCGCGTGATCGGCCGCATGCTCGCCGATCCGGCACTCGCCACCGCGCCGCTCCATCTGCTGGTCGCCGGTGACGGTCCCGCCAGGACCGATGTGATGGCGGCGCTTGAACCCGCAGGCGGCGGCCGGGTGCATTTCCTGGGGGCGCTTGCCCCCGCCCCCCTGGCCGCAGCGATGGCGGCATCCGATATCCTGGTCTGGCCGGCGGTGCGCGAAGCCTATGGCATGGCCCTGCTCGAAGCACAGGCGGCAGGGCTGCCGGTGGTCGCCGGCCGCACCGGCGGTGTGCCCGATGTGGTCGAAGACGGTGTGACCGGCCTTCTGGCGCCGCCCGAAGACGCTGCCGCCCTCGCCGCCCTCACCCGGCGGCTGATCGACGATCAGGGCACCCGCGCCCGGCTGGCCGCAGCGGCGGCCGGCCGGGCGTCGGCCCGCGATCTGGCCGCGGCCGCCGCGGCACTCGACGACGCCCTGCTGCGCGCCGCATGCAATCATGCGGCGCGGCGCCCCCGGTCCACGGAGGAGACGAGATGACCGGACCCGCCCGCCCGACCACCGGCGGTATCATCCTGGCCCTGATCCGCCATGGCCGCACCGACTGGAACGATCAGGGCCGCATGCAGGGCCGGCACGATCTGCCGCTCAACGATCGGGGCCGCGCCGAGGTGACCGGCTGGCAGGTGCCGGCGGCCATCGCCACCGCCTATGACTGGTACACCTCACCCCTCCTCCGGGCGCGCGAGACCGCAGCCCGCCTGGGGGCTCCGGGCGCCCGGGTGGCGCCCGAACTGGTCGAGATGGCCTGGGGCATCTGGGAAGGCCGGCGGCTGGAGGATCTGCGCCGCGAACAGCCCGACCACATGAGCCTGATGGAAGCCCGGGGCCTGGATTTCCGCCCGCCCGAGGGCGAAAGCCCGCGCGACGTCCAGCGCCGGCTGAAGCCCTGGCTTGCGGCCATCGGCACCAATGGCCGCAATGTCGTCGCCGTCACCCACAAGGGCGTGATCCGTGCGATCTATGCCGCCGCCACCGGCTGGCCGATGCTGGGCAAGCCACCGGAAAAGCTCGCCCGCGACGCCGCCCATCTGTTCCGGGTGGACGAAACCGGCGCCGTCGCGGTGCATCACCTGAACCTGAAGCTCGCCTGAGGACGCCCGCCCCCATGCCCGACACCCCCATGGTCGACGTCAGCCCCGCCACCACCAGCCGTACCGATCGCCCGCGCATCCTGCTCTATGTCCAGCACCTGCTCGGCATCGGCCATCAGAAGCGGGCGGCGACCCTGACCCGGGCGCTGGAGACGGCGGGCTTCGCGGTCACCTATGTCAGCGGCGGCTTTCCGGTGCGCGGGCTGGATACCGGACGGGCAGACTTCGTTCAGCTGCCGCCGACGCGGGCGGTGGACAAGTTCTTCAAGGTGCTGGTCGGCCCCGACGGACAGGTGGTCGACGATGCCTGGCGGGCCCGGCGCCGCGATCATCTGGTGGCGATCGTCGAGCGTCTGCGGCCGGTGGCCGTGATCACGGAACTCTTTCCTTTCGGCCGCCGCCAGCTGGCCTCCGAGATCGTGCCGATGGTCGAAGCGGCCCGCGCCCTTCCCCGCCCGGCGCTGATCGTCTCGTCGGTGCGCGACATCCTGGTCGAGCCGCCGAAGGAAGAGCGTCGCCGCGAGATGCTGGAACGCGCCCGGCGCTTCTACGATCTGGTCATGGTCCACGGCGATCCGGCGCTGGTGCCCTTCGAGCGCACTTTTCCGCTGATGGCCGAGGTCTCTGACCTCGTCCGCTATACCGGCTATGTGGTCGACCGGGCGCGCCAGAGCGCGCCCCCGCCCGGTGGAAGCGTTCAGGATGGCCGGGACGAGGTTCTGGTCTCGGCCGGCGGCGGGGCCGTCAGCGAGGCCCTGTTCCGCGCCGCCATCGCCGCCCGCGCCCTCGCCTCGCCAGCCCTGGCGCGCCGGCGCTGGCGGCTGCTGGTCGGCTGGAATCTGGCGGATCCCGTGCTCGACGATCTGCGCCAGGTGGCGGCAGAGGCCGACGCGGAGGGTTTCGTGGTGGAACGCGCGCGTCCCGATTTCGTCGCCATGCTGGGACGTGCTGCCCTTTCGATCTCTCAGGCGGGCTACAACACCCTGCTGGAGGTGATCGAGAACCGGGTGCCGGCAGTGGTCGTGCCCTATGCCGGCGGGCTTGAAACCGAACAGGGGCTGCGCGCCGGTCTGGTGGCGGAGCGCGGCCTGGTCGAGGTGGTCGACGAAGACGCGCTCACCGCCCGGGCACTGGCAGCCGCCGCCGATCGTGCCCTCGCGGCCGAACGGAACTGGCCACGGCTCGACATGGACGGGGCTGCCGCGTCGGCACGGCTGCTGCACGACCGGCTGGCGGCCGGGGGTTAGTGCCGGATGGCTGCGGACCCCTGGGCCGATCTTACCGCCGAACTCGATGCCTGGGCCGCCGCCGGCCGGCAGGCGACGTTCTGGTGGCGCGATGACGATGCCGTCGCCCCCTCTCCCGCCCTCGACCGGCTGCTCGGACGCGTGAATGCATACCGGGTGCCTCTGGCACTGGCGGTGATCCCGGCCGCCGCCGAACCCGCCCTAGCCGCCCGGCTGGCCGCTGCGCCCGCGGCGATCCGGGTGCTGGTCCATGGCTGGTCGCATGCCAACCATGCCCGCCCCGACAAGAAGAAATCCGAACTCGCCTGCGGCCGGCCGATGGTAGAGATGGCCGGCGATCTCGCCCGCGGGCATGCCCGTCTGGCGGATCTGTTCGGGCCTCGCCTGCTGCCGGTGCTCACCCCGCCCTGGAACCGGCTGCCGGTGCCGCTGATCAGGGAACTGCCCCTGATCGGCCTCGGCGGTCTCAGCCGGTTCAAGCCGCGCAAGGCCCGATGCCCGGCGCCCGGGGTGGTGGAGGTCAACACCCATATCGACCCGATCGACTGGCGCGGCAATCGCGGCTTCATCGGCGAAGCCGTTGCTGTCGCCGCCATCACCGCACATCTCGCCGCCCGGCGCAGCGGTCACGCCGATGCACAGGAGCCCACCGGTCTGCTGACCCATCATCTTGTGCACGACCCGGCACTGGATGAATTTCTCGACCGGCTGATGGCATATTTCGCCGGCCATCCGGCGGTAATCTGGCCGGATCTGCCGACCATTTTCTCGCCCTGATCCCTGGCATCGCGGCGCAACATGTCGATGCTCGTCCACATCGGCGCAGAACGGCTTGCAAGGCGCGGGGGGCAACGGGCATCCTATCGACGGCGCGACATGGGGATCGCGCAACGCCGAGGATGATCCGGACCGGTGACCTTTTCCACGACGTCGCTCCCGACCACGCCGGAGACTGCCATGGACCTGACCGGCAGGCCCGTGCCGGCACGCCCGACGGCTGCGGCCCTGCCGCGGTTGCGTCATCGGCCGCCCCCCCTGATCGCCGATCTTGCCCGCGCGGCCGCCGGCGGCGCAGTGATCGCCCTGCCGCTGCTGGTCGTCGACGGCATGAACGGCGTGCTGCGGTTGATACTGATCGCCCTGGTGATGCTGTTCGCGAGCTTCGCGGTTCAGCGTGGGCTCAAGCTTGCCGAAAGCTGGACGGCAGATGGCCATCTCATCATCCGCCAGACCGCCTTCGGTCGGAACCGGCTGGATCTCGCCCGCCTCAGGACCTTCCGGCTGGAACATTTCGCCCCCCGCAAGGGTGCCGGCTGGTTCCGCCTGCGTCTGATCGACGACAGCGGCGTGCGGCTTGCCGCCGAAGACACGCTGGAAGACTTCCATCGCCTCGTTGCCCTGGCGCTCACCGCGGCCGAGTCCCGCGCCCTGCCGCTCGATGACGTGACCACCCACAACCTGGCAGCGCTCGGCCTCGCCCGGGGGATCGCATGAGCGGGCGGCGCCATGCGTGGCCGCAGCCGCGGCCACTGCTGTCGGTGCGCGATCTGGTCGTGCGCTTCCATCTGCCCGAAGGGCCGCTGACGGCGGTCGACGGCGTGTCCTTCACCATCCATCCGGGCCGGATCACTGCCCTGGTCGGCGAAAGCGGCTCGGGCAAAAGCGTGCTGACCCAGGCGGTGATGGGCCTGCTGCCCTCGCTTGCCCGGATTGAGGGCGGGGCCGCGGTGTTCACCGATCCGCTCGACGGCCAGGCCACCGACCTTGCAACGCTCGCCCCCACCGGCCGGACGATGCGCCGGATCCGGGGCGGGCGCATCGGCATGATCTTTCAAGAGCCGATGAGCGCATTGTCGCCGCTACACACGCTCGGCGACCAGATCACCGAGGCGGTGCGGCTTCATCTGAACGAAGATGCCGCAGCGGCACGCGACATCGCCGCCGACATGCTGCACAAGGTGGGCTTCCCGAACCCGAAAGCCGCCCTCGACCGCTACCCGTTCGAACTGTCGGGCGGCCTGCGTCAGCGCGGCGTGATCGCCATGGCGCTTGCCGCCCGCCCGGCCCTGGTCATCGCCGACGAGCCGACCACCGCGCTCGACGTCACGCTTCAGGCCCAGATCCTGAAACTGCTCCGCGACCTTCAGGACGAGCTGGGCATGGGCGTGCTGCTGATCACCCATGATCTGGGCGTGGTCGCAAGCCTGGCCGACGACATGGTCGTGCTCTATCGCGGCAAGGTGATGGAGGCAGGCCCGGCGGCCGCGCTTATCCGCAAGCCGGAACATCCCTATCTTAAGGCCCTGCTTGGTGCCGTGCCGCGGATCGGCATGGAGCGGTCGGAGCGCCTGGTACCGCTGCGCGAAATCGCGCTGGATCCCCGCCTTGCGGTGGATGTCGTCGGCCGTCAGGGCACCGGCCCCAGGGCGGCGGCGGGCACGCCTCTGCTCGCGGTCGAAGGGTTGACCAAGCGCTTCACCAGCCGCGGCACCGGGCTCTTCGCCCGCGGCGGCGGCACCAGCGTGACGGCGGTCGACCATGTCTCCTTCACCGTCGGCCGCGGCGAAAGCGTCGGCCTGGTCGGCGAAAGCGGCTGCGGCAAGACCACCACCTCGCGCATGCTGCTGGGTGCGATCCGCGCCGATGAAGGCCGGATCCTGTTTCAGGGTGATCACGACGCCGCCCCCACCGACCTCGCCGCCCTCGACGAGGGCGGCTGGATTCCGTTCCGCAAGCGGCTGCAATACGTTTTCCAGGACCCGTTCCATTCGCTGAACCCGCGGATGACCGTGTTCGACATCATCGCCGAGCCGCTGGAAATCCACGGCATCGGCACCGCGAAGGAACGTGCCGACCGGGTGAAGGCGCTGATGAAGATGGTGGGGCTTGATGTCCGCCATCTCCGCCGCTATCCGCACAGCTTCTCGGGCGGTCAGAGGCAGCGCATCGGCATTGCCCGCTCGCTGGCCCTGGGCCCCGAACTGCTGATCCTGGACGAGCCGGTCTCGGCGCTCGACGTTTCGGTCCAGGCGCAGGTGTTGAACCTGCTCAAGGATCTGCAGGATGTGCTGGGCCTCGGCTATCTGTTCATCTCCCACAATCTGGCCGTGGTCGACTACATGTGCGACCGCATCCTGGTGATGTGTGCCGGCCGGATCGTCGAGAGCGCGCCGCGCGAACGACTGTTCGAGGATGCCCGCCATCCCTACACCAAGGCGCTGATCGCCGCGGTGCCCGAGGCCGATCCCGACCGGCCGCTCGATTTCGCGGCGCTGATGGATGGCCGCGCCTCGGATCCGTCTGCATGGCCCGAGCCCTGGCGGCTGGTGCCGGACGGGCCCTCGGTGATGGAAGAGGTGACGCCGGGCCATTTCGTCCGGGTGGCGGCAAGCGCGGAGGCCGCGGCATGATCCGCCTCGCCGCCATCCTGGTCGCCGCCCTGCTTGCCGGGGCTGCGCCTGCCACCGCATCGAACGGCGGCGATGACGGGCGTGCGATGGGCAGCATCATCGAGATGATGATCGCGCCCAGCGCCCCCATGCCGGACCGGCTGATCGAACCGCCGGTGCTTGAACGGCAGGTGGCCGAGGGCAAACTGCCGCCGATGGCCGAGCGTCTGCCGACGGTGCCGGCCGTCGATGATGTCGTCGGCCCCGATCTCAGCCCCGGCCGCTATGGCGGCAGCTGGACGATGCTGGTCGGCCGGCCCAAGGATGTGCGCATGGCCATGGTCTACGGCTATGCCCGGCTGGTCCGCTACACCCGCGACTTCTCGTTCGAAGCCGATATCCTGAAGGAGATGGATGTCGAGGACGGGCGGATCTTCACCCTGCATCTGCGCCCCGGCCATCGCTGGTCCGATGGCGAACCCTTTACGGCCGACGACTTCCGCTACTATTGGGAAGACGTGGTCAACAACAGCAATCTGTACCCGGCAGGCCCGCCGCGCGAGCTTCTGGTGGATGGCGAGTTGCCGCGCTTCACCGTGATCGACGCAACCACGGTGCGCTACGAATGGTCGAAGCCCAACCCTCGGCTGCTGCCAGCAATTGCAGGGCCGCTGCCGCTGACCCTCTACCGGCCGGCCCATTACCTGCGCCAGTTCCACGAGCGCTACGCCGACCCGGAAAAGCTTGCCGCGATGATCGAAAAGCGCAAGCAGTCGAGCTGGGCGGCGCTGCACAACCGCATGGACACGGCGACCGATTTCAGCAATCCGGATTTCCCGACCCTGCAGCCCTGGCGGCTGGTGACGGCGCCGCCGGCCGTCCGGTTCCTGGTCGAGCGCAACCCCTATTACCATCGCATCGACCTGAACGGCCACCAGCTGCCCTATCTCGACCAGATCGCGATCGACATCGTCGACGGAAAGCTGATCTCGGCACGCGCCGGCACCGGCGATGCCCTGCTCCAGGCGCGCGGGCTCGATTTCACCGACTACACTTTCCTTAAGGCCGGCGAGACGCGCTCCGACTATAAGGTCACACTGTGGCGTACCGGGCGCGGCGCCCATCTGGCGCTCTACCCCAATCTCAATGCCCGCGATCCGGGCTGGCGGGCGCTGTTTCGCGATGCGCGCTTTCGCCGGGCGCTGTCCATGGGCGTCGACCGGCACGAGATCGACGCCGTGCTCTATTACGGCCTGACCATCGGTGGCGGCAACAGTGTGCTCGACGAAAGCCCGCTGTCGCGCCCTGGCTACCGGAAGGTCTGGGCCAATCACGATGTCGACCGGGCCAACAAGCTGCTCGACGATATGGGTCTCGACAAGCGCAACGAGCGCGGCATCCGGCTGATGCCCGATGGCCGGCCGCTGGAGCTGGTGATCGAGACTGCGGGCGAGAGCACCGAGCAGATGGACGTGCTGGAACTGCTCCACGACCAGTGGCTGCAGCTCGGCGTCAAGATCTATGCCCGGCCGATGCAGCGCGACCTGTTCCGCAACCGGATCTTCGCCGGCGACACGCTGATGAGCGTCTGGTTCGGGCTGGAAGCCGGCCTTGCGACCGCCGAGACCGACCCGTGGGAACTGGCGCCGGTCAGCCAGCAATCGCTGCAATGGCCGAAATGGGGCCAGTATTTCGAGACCGGCGGCCGTTCGGGCGAGGCACCCGATATCGACAAGGCTGAACAGCTGCTGGCGCTCTACAAGGCCTGGACGGTGGCACCCTCCTCGGCGGATCGCGCACGGATCTGGCGGGAGATGCTCGCGATCAATGCCGATCAGGTCTACACCATCTCGCTGGTGGCAGGCGTGTTGCAGCCGGTCGTCGCCAACCGGCGGCTGCGCAACCTGCCCGACCGCGGGCTCTACAACTGGGATCCGGGTGCGCATTTCGGCCTCTACCGGCCGGAACGCTTCTGGCTCGACGACTGACAGGCGCCCGAGAACCGATCGGGCTGAAGATCCGCCGCGACAGCTGAGGGGCACCACAGAACCCCGCGGCGGATCCAGGAGGGGGAGCAAGGCAGGCGATGTTCGCCTACATCGCGCGGCGGTTGCTGATGATGATTCCGACGCTGATCCTGATCAGCATCCTGGTCTTCGTCATCATCCAGCTGCCGCCCGGCGACTATCTGACGACCCAGCTTGCCGAGCTGGCGGCCCAAGGTGAGGCGGCCAGCCAGGCGAAGATCGAGTTTCTGCGCGCAGAATACGGGCTCGACCTGCCGCTCTGGGAACAGTACCTCCGCTGGGCTTCGGGCCTGCTGGTCGGCGATCTCGGCTATTCCTTCGAGTATCAGCTGCCGGTGGCGGAAGTGGTGGGCGATCGCCTCTGGCTGACGATGCTGGTGTCGTTTGCAACCATCATCTTCTCCTATGCCGTCGCCTTCCCGATCGGCATCTACGGCGCCATCCGCCAGTACAGCGCGCTTGACCATGGCCTCACCTTCATCGGCTTCCTGGGCCTCGCCACGCCCAATTTCCTCCTCGCCCTGGTCCTGCTCTACCTGTCGAACATCTGGTTCGGCACCTCGATCGGCGGGCTGATGGATCCGGAATATCTCGACCAGCCGCTGAGTTGGGCCAAATTCCTCTCGGTGATGGAACATCTCTGGGTGCCGGTGGTGGTGATCGGCACCTCGAACACTGCCGGCATGATCCGCCGGCTGCGGGCCAATCTGCTCGACGAACTGCGCAAGCAATACGTCACCACCGCCCGCGCCAAGGGTCTGCACCCGGCAAAGATCCTGGTGAAATATCCGCTGCGCATGGCGCTGAACCCGTTCATCGCCGATCTGGGCAATGTGCTGCCGCAGGTGGTGTCGGGCGCGGCCATCGTCTCGGTGGTGCTGTCGCTGCCGACCACGGGGCCGATGCTGCTGCGCGCCCTGCAGACGCAGGACATGTATCTGGCCGGGTCCTTCCTCATGTTCATGGCATTGCTGACGGTGATCGGCGTGCTGGTGTCGGATCTGCTGCTCGCCCTGCTCGATCCGCGTATCCGCCTCGACGGAGGACGTTCGCGATGAGCGGTCCCGAGCGCTACATCTCCCACGCCGCCTTCGATCCCGTCCATGACGAGGCCCTGACCCCGGCGCAGGAGAAATACTATCTCGCGTCGCAATGGCGGCTGATGTTCTGGCGGCTGCGCCGGCACAAGCTCGCCATGGCCTCGCTCTGGTTCCTGGGCTTCATCTATCTGGTGATGATTTTTGCCGAGCCCCTCAGCCCCTATAACCCCAACACCCGCCATATCGACAACATCCATGCCCCGCCGCAGACGGTGCATCTGTTCCACAATGGCGAGTTCGTCGGTCCCTTCGTCTATGGCACCCGCTATGCGCTGAACATGGACACGCTCACCCGGACCTATTCCGAAGACCGGGTGCGGCCGCTGCCGATCGGCTTCCTCTGTTCGGGAGAGCCTTACAGGCTCTGGGGGCTGATCCCCATGGATATCCGGCTGATCTGCCCGCCCAAGGGCGGTACGGTCTTCCTGCTCGGCACCGACCGGCTGGGGCGCGACATGCTTTCGCGGGTGATCGAGGGTGCACGGATCTCGCTGACGGTGGGTCTGATCGGCATCACCATCAGCTTCACCCTCGGCATCCTGTTCGGTGGCCTGTCGGGCTATTACGGCGGCTGGGTGGACAGTGCCATCCAGCGGCTGATCGAGGTTATCCGCTCCTTCCCGGAACTGCCGCTCTGGATGGCTCTGTCGGCCGCCATGCCGGTCACCTGGCATCCGTTGTGGATCTTCATCGGCATCACCGTGATCCTGGGCCTGCTCGACTGGACGGGGCTTGCCCGGGCGGTGCGCTCGAAGCTTCTGGCGCTGCGCGAAGAGGACTATGCCACCGCCGCGGTGGTGATGGGCGCACGCCCCAGGCGGGTCATCCTCCGCCATCTCCTGCCCAATTTCATGAGCCATCTGATCGTTTCGGCGACGCTCACCATCCCGGCCATGATCCTTGGCGAGACCGCGCTTTCCTTCCTCGGCCTCGGCGTGCGTGCGCCGCTGATCTCCTGGGGCGTGCTGCTGAACGATGCCCAGGATATCAACGTCGTGACCCAGTACCCCTGGCTGCTGCTGCCGGTGGTGCCGGTGGTCCTTACGGTGCTGGCCTTCAACTTCCTGGGCGACGGGCTGCGTGATGCGGCCGACCCCTACCAGAACTGAGCCCTCGGCCGGATCGCCTGAAAAACGAACGCCGGCCATTCAATGGCCGGCGTTCATTGTCTTAAGGTCCGATCCGGTCTCGGGTCAGCAGGCCGCCATCCGGTCCGCCTCGTCACCCGTCGCCAGCGATCGCAGCCGCTCAGGGTCGAGCAGGCGGACGGCATGGACGCCGTCGAGCGAGATGATGCCGTCACGCTTGAAGGCGGCGAGCGTCCGGCTGACCGTCTCGATGGTCAGGCCAAGATAATCGCCGATATCGGTCCGCGTCATCGGCAGCGGCAGCGGATCGTTCGCCTCGCCGCGTGCCTCCAGCCGGTCATAGAGGCCCAGCAGGAACGACGCCAGGCGTTCGCGGGCACTCTTGCGGCCCAGCAGCAACATCTGCTCGCGCGAGCGGGCGATCTCGTCCTGAGCCAGGCTCAGCAGTCGGCGACCCAGAACCGGGATCCGCTCCTGCAGGTTTTCGAAATCACGGCGCCGGAAGCGGCAGACCGAGACCCGGGTCAGACTCTCGGCGGCCAGGCCGCCCAGGCGGTCATCACCCAGGCCAAGAAAATCTCCGGGCAGCAGGAAGCCCAGAACCTGGGTGCGCCCGTCCGGCAGGCTCTTGTACAGCTTCGCCGTACCCGCGGTGACGTTGTACACATAGGGCGACCGCTCGCCTTCCTCGGCAAGCAGCGCATGGGCCGGAACTTCGATCCGCGACACGATCGACGCCACCGCCGACATCGCATCATGGCCGAGATCACCGCAGAAAGTCAGGGCACGCACATCGCAGGCGTCGCAATCAACACGCGAGCAGCTCGTGGGCGGCTGTCCGGAACTGGGCAGAAGGCGGCTGTCGTTCATGGCTCTCGGACCTTATCGTCGAAGGGCGCATCCGTTGCATATCGGGCGCCTTTGCGGTGCCGTTCATGCACCGCGTGTTTGTTGCAGATCAAATCTAGCATGAGCGTAAGCGGTTTGAGAGTGACGTTTCGTCACGCTCGCGTCCCGGGCATTGCATGCGGCGCCGGGCTGAACCCCCAAACGGACCATGATCTGACAGCGGATGATGTGCTAAACAGGGCGGCCGCACCCGCCGCATCCATCCTTTCCGGAGCGCTACCGTGACCCTTGGAGATGCCGTCGACGCCCTGGTTCTGGGCATTGTCGAAGGTCTGACCGAATTCGTGCCGGTCTCCAGCACCGGCCATCAGATCGTCGTCGCCGATCTGCTGAATTTCCGTGGCGACTTTGCCATCGCCTTCAACGTGATCATCCAGCTGGGCGCCATCCTCGCCGTCGTCTGGGAGTATCGCGGAAAGATCGTCCATGTCGTCGCCGGCCTGCCAAGCGATCGCGAGGCGCAGCGCTTCACCCGCAACCTGCTGATCGCCTTCTTCCCGGCGGTCATTCTGGGACTGCTCTTTGCAGACATCATCCAGGAATACCTGTTCAACCCGATCACGGTGGCCACGGCGCTGGTGGTCGGCGGCGTGGTGATCCTCTGGGCAGAGAAGCGCGATCACCGCATCCGGGCACACTCGACCGAAGAGATGCGCTGGTCCGACGCGCTGAAGATCGGCCTTTGTCAGTGTCTTGCGCTGATCCCCGGCACCTCGCGCTCAGGTTCCACCATCATGGGCGGCCTGATCTTCGGCATGTCGCGCAAGGCGGCGACCGAATTCTCCTTCTTCCTCGCCATCCCGACGATGATCGGTGCCACGGCCTACATGTTCATGAAGCACGGCTCCACCCTGCTTGCGGGTGATCTGGGCGTGCTGGCGATCGGTTTCGTCACCTCCTTCATCTTCGCCATGATCGCCGTCCGGGGCCTGCTCAAATTCATCGGGCAGCACAGCTATGCCGTGTTCGCCTGGTATCGCATCGCCTTCGGCCTGTTCATCCTGGCGACCTGGGTGTTCGGCTGGATCGACTGGACCAGCGTCACCGACCTCTGACACCTCCCGAACCGCCCCTGGCGGCCGCCCCGTTTTCAAACGGCTTTAGCGGAACCTGCGCATGGATCGTGCAGGTTCCGCTTTTCTTTGCGGCCGCCACCAATGGCGCATTCGGCATGGACCACCGCCGAACTGCGCCGTCACGCCACGATGTTCTTTCAGGCCGGCGCGCATGATACGTCTTCGGCAGAACCCATTTGGGCGCCCGCGCTAACGTCGCGTCAGCAGGCAGGTCCCGCATGCCGATGGTGAACAACCGCCGGGATGACGAGGCCGGGTTGAACATGCTGACGTGAAAGGATGCGACATGCTGAGGATCGATCGTGCATCCCCGGCGCTGGTCCGGATGACCATCGACAGGCCGCCCGCCAACGCGCTGACCCTTGACCTGATCCAGGCGCTGACGGATGCCCTTATCCGGTTCGGGGAAGAGGCCGAGGCGCCGGCCGTGATACTGACCGGTGCCGGCGAGCGCTTCTTCAGTGCCGGCGGCGATATTCGCGAGATCACGACGACGGCGGACACGGCGCTTCCAAGAATGCGCAGCTTCCACCGCCTGCTGACCGTGCTCGAAGGCTACCGGTGCCCGCTGCTGTGCGCCGTCAACGGCTATGCGGTGGGCGGCGCGCTGGAACTGGTGCTGTATGCCGATTACGTCGTGGCGAGCGAAGACGCCCGGTTCGGCTTCCCCGAAATCAATCACGGGCTGCTTCCGGCGGCGAAGGGCATGCGCCAGGCGATGAACCGCCTCGGCCGCCGGACTGCCGAGCGCCTTCTCTATTCCGGTGAACTTGTTTCGGCACAGGAGGCCCGGGCGATGGGTCTCGTCGACGAGGTTGTCGGCTTCCAGGACGTGCAGAACCGGACCCGTATCGTTGCCGAGGCCCTTCGCCTCAAGGACATGCACCTGTTCTCGGCAATCAAACGGACCTTCAACGATGCAACCGATATGACCGATGAAGAACTCGAAGCACGAACACTTAAGGATATGCAGGATTATCTGAGTCGTGAAGAGACGGCCGTAGCACGTGAACAGTTCCTCCAGCGCAAGGCGAGGCAGAAACATGATTGACGGCGATCATCTCCGGCTTGAGTTCATGACCTCTGCCGAGGTCGCTCTCGCCATTGCAAGCGGCATCCGGACCATCGTCATCCCCTGCGGCGCGGTGGAGCAGCATGGGCCACACCTGCCGCTCAGCGTCGATGCCGACCACGCGGAACATCTGGGCGTTCTGGTGGCGAAGGGTGTGGGAGGGGCGCTGCTTGCGCCGACCATACGGGTCGGCTGCTCGTCCCATCATCTCGCCTTTCCCGGCACGATCTCGCTGCGCGACGATACGTTCGAAATGATCTGCCGGGACTATTGCACCAGCCTGGCGCGGCACGGTTTCGAGCGTATCCTCATATTCTCCGCGCATGTGGGCAATTTTCCGCCACTTGCCGCCATGCTGCCGCGATTGCGGTCGGCCATGCCCGCCTCCTGCCATGTCTCTGCGTTCACCGATGCGAGGGCATGGCTGGAGACATGGCGCGATGCCGTCGCGGAAGCGGGCGGCGAGCCGGTCAAGGTCGGGGGCCATGCCGATATCGCTGAAACCTCGGTGATGCTCGACCTTCACCCAGAGCGGGTGCGTACCAGGAACTACGAGGCCGGGAGACTGGGTCTTCTCTCACAAGGCGATCTGGAGCTGATGTGGCGCGACGGGCTTTCTGCCGTCAGCGCCAACGGCATTCTTGGTGACCCCGACGGATCATCAGCGGCCATCGGCCGACACTGCATCGAGCGCATCGCCGCCCTCCTCGTCGCGGGCCTGTCTCACGGCGATCCGGCGTAACGGGGCAGCTCCCCCGCCTGCCGAACAATATTCCGAACACGCAGCCGGCATCACGGATCTTCGGCAGGTTCTGCCGCCGGCTTCGTGACAAGCTTCCAGTCATTGAAGGGGCATTCCAAACAAACCCGAGAGGGCATCCCAAAATGGCAGTCACGTTCGGCTTCTGGTCCGAGCAGGAAACTCTGGTTGGCCAGAGTTATTCGCGCCGGCTTCATGAGCTTGTCGAGGAAGCGGTCTTCGCCGAGAAGATGGGTTTCGACATCGTCAGCCTGTCCGAACAGCATGTCGCACTGGGCGGGATTTCCAGCTCTGCGCCCGAAGTCGTCTATGGCTACCTCGCGGCCGTCACATCCCGCATCAGGTTGCGGCCGGCGGTCTCGCTGATGCCCAAAAAGATCAACCACGCGCTGCGCACGGCAGAGCGTGCCGCCGTCACCGACATCCTGTCCAACGGGCGCCTGGAGCTGTATTGCGGCCGCGCGAACACCACGATCGCGATGCGGGCCTTCAATGTGGAGCCCGCTGAAACCCTTGCGCAGATGGAGGAAGGGATCGCGCTCATCCGCGAAGCCTTCAGCAAGGACATCTTCTCCTTCCAGGGCGAGCATTATCAGGTTCCGCCCCGCATGCTGGTCCCGAAGCCGCTTCAGAAGCCCTATCCGCTGATGGGCATCGCCGCGACCAGCGAGCGCAGTCACGTCTGGGCGGCCCGGCAGGGGCTCGCGGTCCTCAGCCACACGCTCTATCAGGGCTGGGAGGCACAGGCGAAGATGGTGGAAGCCTATCGGTCGAACTGGCGCCGGGATCCGAACGGCCCCCTCGACCGTCCGCGTCTCGGCATGCCGGTATTCCTTGGGATCGCCGAAACCGATCAGGCGGCGAAGGACATCTATGCCGAACCGCTGATGCAGTATGCCCGCATCTCGACCGATGCCTATCCGCGTCTCGCGAAGATCGCCGACGACTACGCCTATATGGGTGAAGGGCTGGAGGCCCTCCAGCGCGCAGCCACCGATTGGGATTATCTCCTGAACGAATCGGCCAGCCTGGTTTGTGGCAGTCCGGACACGGTCATCCGTCAGCTGGAACGGTTCATCGACGCCGGCGCCGAAGAGATTCTGTTCCACATCGACTCTGTTTCACATACCGAGATCATGAAGGCGATCGATCTGGTCGGGCGCCATGTCATTCCGCACTTCAACGACCGGAACAATGTGGTGCGTCCGACCGACGAGATACTTGAACAGATCCGCATGATGCGAAAGACGGGCACCTCCGCCTGATCCTTTTTCGACCGATCCGGAGAGTCTCATGACCGACAAGACCTATAAGGGCCTGCTCGTCGAAAAGCGCACGAGCGGCGTGGCGATCATCACCCTGAATCGCCCCCAAATTCTCAACGCCATCGACTGGCCGATGCACACAGCGCTCGAAGAGCTGTTCGTGGACCTCGACAACGACCCGACCGTCAAGGCCATCGTGCTCACCGGTGCGGGTCGGGGCTTCTGCTCCGGCGGCGATCAGAACGCGCTCGATGACGAGGTGGGAACGATTTCCGCCACCCGCTCCGGGCGTCATCTCATCCGCAACATGCTCGAACTGGAATCGCCGCTGATCGCCGCCGTCAACGGCGTTGCCGTGGGCCTCGGTGCCACGCTCGCCCTGTTCTGCGATGTCGTCTTCGCGGAACCCGGCGCCCGCTTCGCCGACACCCATGTGACGGCCGGCGTCGTTGCCGGAGACGGCGGCGCGGTGATCTGGCCGCTTCTTCTGGGGCCGGTCCGGGCCAAACACTATCTGATGACCGGCGACTTCATTTCGGCGGAGGAAGCAGCCGCGGCCGGCATGATCAACAAGGTCGTGCCGGAGGGAACCGTCGTTCAGCACGCAATCCGCTATGCGGAGATGCTGGCCTCCGGCCCCCGCGACGCTATCGTCTGGACCAAATATGCCGTCAACAAGCTGATCAAGGACCAGGTTCATCTGAACCTCGACACGGCGGCGGCGCTCGAAATGCTGACCTTCCACAGCCCTGAGCGCAGAGACGCCGTCGCTACGTTTCGCGAGAAGCGCAAGCGCTTCGCAGAAGGTGGCTACTGACATGGGCGGGCCACAATCATTTGCCACGGCGGCCCCCTCTGCCATTGCTCCTTCGCCGATGCCCCCCGAAGACGGGACGCTGCCGTCGCTGCTTCGTGACCGCCGCGACAGAATGGGCAAGGACGTCGCCTTCTTTCAGAAACGGGGCGGCTCGTGGCACGCCTCGACCTGGGATGACTATGCAAGACAGGTTGCCTGCCTGTCGCGCGCCCTCCTCGATCATGGCCTGCAGAAAGGGGACCACGTCGCCATCATCGGCGACGTCTCACAGGAATGGGTCATCGCCTTCATGGCGACGGCCTGTTGCGGGGGTGTGGCGGTCGGGATCTATTTCACCTCGTCGACAGAGGAGGTGGAATATTTCCTGGAAGATTCCGGCAGCAAATTCGTCTTCGTTGCCGGCGAAAAGGAACTCGACATCCTCCTGCGCAGCCGGCAGGCGGCGACGCTCAAAAAGATCGTGGTGTTCGATCCCACGGTCCCGTCCCTTGGCAACCTCGTGACGCTGTCGCAGTTCTCGGCGCCGGCTTCGGCCTGTGTCGCGCTGCTCGACGATCAGGCCGGCCTGGCACGTCCCGGCGACAATGCCTGCATCGTCTACACCTCAGGGACGACCGGCAATCCCAAGGGCGCGATCCTGACCCACCGGTCGCTGATCCAGGGGGCCGCGACCACCCGAAGCTATTGCCCGGCCCTTTACCGCGACCCCCAGCGGGTGGTCGTCCATCTCCCGCTCTCTCATGTCGTGGGGCTCGGACAGGGGATCGTCTTTCCCCTCATCAGCAAGGTGACGCCCTATTTCGGCGAGACCGGCGCCGATTTCGCGACGACCATTCAGGACGTGAAGCCGACCTATTGGATGGCGCCACCGCGCTTTTATCAACGCTATGCCGCCGAACTGGTCAGCAGGATCAACGCATCCTCGTCGGCACGGAAGACGTCCTATCACTTCGCGATGTCGATCGCACAGAAAGCCCTTGCGGATCGCCAGGCGGACGGCCCCGATGATCCGTTTCTCCAGGCGCTTTTCGCCACCTGTCGCGATCAGATTTTTCTGCCGCTTCTGGCGGAGATCGGGCTCGACCAGCTCACATCTCCCTATACCGCATCCGCACCCATGCCGCCGGACGTCATGAAGCTCTGGCAGACATGGGGTGTGAATCTCAAGGAAGCCTATGGGCAGACCGAACTGGTCGGAGCCAATGTCGCCCAGATGCGCGACTGGTCGACGCCCGGCACGATCGGCGTGCCGATCGCGGATCCTCGCTGGAAGACGCGGGTCGCCGGCGACGGCGAAATGCTGGTTGCGGGGCCCGGCCTGTTCATCGGCTATCTGAACAAGCCCGAGGATACGCTGGAGGCCCTCCGCGACGGTTGGCTTCACACGGGCGACGTCGTCGAACGCCGCCCGGATGGCCTGCTGGCGATCATCGATCGGAAAAAGGAAATCATCAACACCTCCGGCGGCAAGTCGATCAGCCCGGCACAGATCGAGAATGAATTGCGGCAAAGTCCGTACATCTCGGAGGCGGCGGTTTGCGGCGACGGGCGCAAATACCTCGTGGCATTGATCGAGGTCGACCACATCTCGACTGCCGACTGGGCCAAAAGCCGCAACGAAATCATCAACACATATTCGGATTTCTGTTCGTCGGAAGCTGTCATCCGCCTGATCGAGGGCGAAGTCGCCAAGGCGAACCAGAGACTGGCCCCTGTCGAACAGATCAAGTCGTTCCGGATCCTCCCCGAGGAACTGACCGCCGAGAATGGCGTGATGACGGCCACCAGGAAGAAGAAGCGGAAGGTCCTGAATGAACGCTACAAGGACCTCATCGATTCTCTCTATGACCATTCCGAAGACAGCCTGATCCGCAGCGCCCTCTCGAACACATGATGCAGTCGAATCGTGCCGCCGGTTCCGGCGTACACGGTAAGATCTGCTGATCGAAGGATTGTCATGACAATGCTGTCCTGCACCTCACGCCATCCGTTCCTGTCCTCGACGGCGGAGATCATCGACGAGGCGCGCAATGGCCGGATGTTCATCCTTGTCGACGACGAGGATCGGGAGAACGAGGGCGATCTCGTCATCCCGGCGCAGATGGCGACGCCCGAGGCGATCAACTTCATGGCGTCACATGGCAAGGGCCTCATCTGTCTCGCACTCAGCAAGCAACGGGTCGATCAGCTCGGCCTCAAATTGATGAGTGCGGAGAACGGTACCCGGCACGGAACGGCCTTTACCGTTTCAATCGAGGCGCGCGAGGGTGTTTCCACCGGCATCTCCGCAGCCGACCGGGCACGGACCGTGGCGGTGGCGATCGACACCGCCAGGGGCCCCGAGCATATCGTCTCACCGGGCCATATATTTCCGCTGGTTGCACGACCCGGCGGCGTGCTGGTCCGCGCGGGACATACCGAGGCGGCGGTGGACGTGGCGCGCCTGGCCGGCCTCAACCATTCCGGCGTGATCTGCGAGATCATGAAGGAAGACGGCACGATGGCCCGTCTTGACGATCTCATCGCCTTTGCCCGCCGTCACGGGCTCAAGATCGGCACGATCCGCGACCTGATCGCCTATCGTCGCCGCCATGATCATGATGTCGAGCGTGTCGTCACCACGAAATTCGACAGTCGATGGGGTGGTGAATGGACCGCCATCACCTTCCGCATCAAGGCGATCGATACCGAAGCGATCGCACTGGTGAAGGGCGTGATCGACGAGCGGCCGACCCTGGTGCGCATGCACGCGCTCGACATTCTGTCGGACGTCCTCGGCCAGACCGGCGACCGCAGCAAAATCGTTGCTCACGCCATGCAGGACATCGCAGCTGAAGGCAGAGGCGTCGTCGTGCTGTTCAGCCGCGATATGCCCCTCTCACAGCTTCTTCGGGTCAAGTCGGGTGAGCCGCTCGTCGACAAGGCGGAGCTACGCAACTATGGCGTTGGCGCCCAGGTGCTCGCGGAACTCGGCATCCACGACATGATCCTTCTCTCCAATTCGCAGCACACCCCGGTTGCACTCAGGGGGTATGGCCTGAACATCGTGGAGCACCGGAAGCTGCCGGTCGTCACCGCCGCCCTGTAGAGCCGGTTCACCCGACATCCGGCACTTATGCTGAACGACCATGTCCGCCGTCACAATCAAGGTCGACAGCATGTCATTCCATCGCCTTGTGGGAGGCTCAGCATGTCCGCGCACGAACATGCCGTTCTGAAACATGTGGAGACGGCAGCCTTCAGAACGATCCTCAGATCCGTTGCCGGGTCGGTCTCCATCGTGGCCTCAGGCCAGGGGCCCGACAGACGTGGTCTGACCGTTACCGCCGCCACCTCGCTATGCGTCGAGCCGCCGATGGTTCTTGCCTGCATCAACCGCAATGCCGAGGCGCATGACGTCATTCTCCGCACCGGCGCCTTTTCCTGGAACGTGCTCGCCGCCGATCAGGTCCGGCTGGCGGAACGCTTCGCCGCGATGGACGGCAGCAAGGGCGCATCGCGTTTCACCCCCGCCGACTGGCACGACCTGGCCACCGGTGCGCCGGTTCTTCTGCACTCGGTCTGCAGTTTCGATTGCAGGATAGAAGACACTCTCCAGGTCTCTACACATACCATCATCATGGGCGCGGTTGTCGCGCAGAGCCACAACCATGACAAACGCCCCCTGATCTATGCCGCGGGCAGATTCGGATCCCTGGAATATTTTGACCTCGCCGTCCCGGAGAAGTAACTCCTCTCCCGATCCTGCACCATGACTGTCCTCCAGACAGGCTTTCCGGGCATCTCGGATCCGGAGAGAGGGTGGCGCGTGCGGTGCTGATCCGTGCGCGCCGTCTCGCCCACCCTCATATCGCCCCCTCCTCCCTCATATCGCCCCCTCCCTCCCTTCCCTCCCCCCTTCGATGCTGCTTGTCCGACGCTCCCCGTCGATATGGACCAGCCCCTTGTCCTGCTCGCCCACGCGCCTCCCCTCCCCCGGGAGCGGAAACGTGAGCACTGCGTGCTGCCCGATACCGGGTTCCGACCGAAACCGACCCGGCACAACCGCGTATGCCCGGTCCTTTTGGAGACTGCAGTATGATCGAAGACGCAACCACAAAGGTGTCGGCGCCGCCGCTGACAGCCACCCCGACCCCCCATCGGCGTTATGCCCTGATGATGCTGTTCCTCATCTACATGCTGAATTTCGTCGATCGTCAGATCGTCAATATTCTGGCGGAACCGATCAAACGGGAATTGAACCTTGCGGACTGGCAGCTGGGGTCGTTGACCGGGCTTTCCTTCGCCCTTTTCTATGCGGCTTTGGCCCTTCCGATCGCGCGATGGGCAGAGCGTGCGAACCGGGCCAGGATCGTGGCACTCTCAGCGATCATCTGGAGCCTTTTCACAGCCCTCTGCGGCATCGCCCAGAACTTCGCCCAGCTGTTCCTCGCCCGGGTCGGCGTCGGCGTCGGCGAGGCCGGCTGCACCCCCGCCTCCCAGTCTCTGATCACCGACTACACGAGCAGAGAGAAGCGGGCCTCGGCGCTGGCCTTCTTTTCCATGGGCATTCCGGCGGGTTCGCTTGTCGGCATGATGGTCGGCGGCCTGATCGCGGATCAGCTCGGCTGGCGTGCCTCCTTCGCCCTGGTTGGCGTGCCCGGCATCATTCTGGGGCTTCTCGCGTTTTTTACCCTGCCTGAGCCGCGCAAATCCGCCTTCGCCGCAAAAGAGGTGCAGACCACGCCACCCCTCAGGGACGCGCTGCGCGAACTCGGCAGGAACCGCACCTATATCTGCCTGACGATCGCCATGGTCGCGATGAGTTTCGGGACCTACAGCAATCTCGGATTTCTGGGCTCCCATTACCTGCGCAACCACGCCGAGGGATTGGTCACCCTGGCCGCTGCGGTGAACGACCTCACCGGTCTTCAGCTGGGTGCCACCGGCTTTCTCGGCACGGCACTGGGGCTCATCATCGGCATCTTCGGCGCGGCAGGCACCTGGCTGGGTGGCTGGGTCACCGACCGCGCCGTACGCCGCAACCTGAATGCCTATGCCACCATTCCCGCCGTGGCGGCGCTCTGCCTGCCTTTTGCGCTGCTCGCAACCTATCTCACCTCGAACACATTGGCGGCGCTCTGCCTTCTGAGCCTGCCCATGATGCTGCAATCCATCTATTACGGCCCCATCTTCGCAACCGTCCAAAGCCTGGTCCGCCCGCGCAGCCGGGCAACGGCCACCGCCATCTTCCTGTTCTTCGCCAATCTGATCGGGCTCGGTCTCGGGCCGCTGTCGGTCGGCCTGGTCAGCGATTTTCTCGCGCCCTCGCTCGGCTCCGGTGATGCCATCCGCTGGGCCCTGATCAGCACCGCGGTCGTCTTTATCGTAGCCGCCATGGCCTTCCTGGCTGCGCGAAAGAGCATCCATCAGGACATCGTCAGCTGACGGGCTGATCGTCCCGCAGGGCTCGCGCCCGAAGCAGATCCCGATCAGGCGGCGTCGCCTGATCGGGCCCCCTTCGTGCCGGATGCCCGCGCCGACCCCGCGTCAATCCCCCACGACCTCCGTCCGGTCCCGCAGATATCGACGCGGAGGTTGTCCCATGTGCTTTCTGAACATGGCGGTGAAAGCACTTGGGGAATCATATCCCAGCTCCTGCGAGATCGCCTGGACCGTCGCCCCCATCGACAGCCGCTGAACGGCCATCACGATATGGAGTTGCTGGCGCCACCGGCCGAACGGCATCCCGGTATGTTTCAGGACCAGCCGGGCAAAACTCCGCTCGCTCATCGCAACCGCTGCCGCCCAGTCCTTCAGGGTCCTGCGATCGTCCGGCGCCTCCAGCAATTGTGTTGCGATGCGCTGTATCCGTGGGTGGCTCGACACCGGGAAATGCAGCGGCTCCGCCTTCATATGCGCCAGTTCGTCCAGAATGACCTGCACCAGACGGCTTGTGGGGCCTTCCAGGGGATAGAACGGCGGCTGGTTGGCCAGATGAAAGATCATCTCGCGCAGCATCGGGTTGATCGAAAATGTCGCACAGGCATTCGGAAGCGGTGAAACGCCTGTGGTGATGAACAGGCAATATGCCCGGCCGTTATCCGACATGGAGACGCTGTGGGGGATCTCTCCCGGAATCCAGACCGCGCCATTGGACGGAACGATACGCAGCCCGTCGAGCGTCCGGCACATGACCGAACCTTCTGCCGCCACCACCAGCTGGCCCTTCCGGTGCTGGTGGATCGGCAATTCATCGTCATCCACATTGCGGCGGATCAGGAACGAGGTCACCGGCCGGGTAAGCTCGTCAGGATCAAGCGCGGCAAAGCTGACACGCAGGCCCGTAAGATCCCATGGCCGCGACACCGCTTCACCGGTCATCGAGGCATCCGGCCGTTTCGCACCCTTCCGCACAATCT
This sequence comes from Tistrella mobilis, assembly GCF_041468085.1. Classification (NCBI taxonomy): domain Bacteria; kingdom Pseudomonadati; phylum Pseudomonadota; class Alphaproteobacteria; order Geminicoccales; family Geminicoccaceae; genus Tistrella; species Tistrella mobilis. Next base: position 2,707,835 of record NZ_CP121017.1, read on the forward strand.
TCGGCAATATTGCGGCCCCTCACGCATTCTGACGCGAAACATACGCCCAATTTGACAGTTTCGCGACATAAAATGGCAATCCCATAGATCCTGCCAAGGGCCGGTGTCGGATACACTCTCCGATGTGCACAGCCGGAAGGCAGACGGAACGCATGCAGCCCGCAACGGGCCTGTCCCTCGGCATTTCCTGCCGTCGCGTCGGTTCTGAGCCAGGCCATCCGCTGTGCGAAGGGGAGTCGCCATGATGAACGGGAGTCACCATCATGAACACGCTGACGCTCGACAGGACGGACATCAAGATCCTCAACGAGTTGCAGAAGGACGCTAATCTGACGAATGTCGAGCTTGCCGGCCGGATCAACCTGTCTCCGTCGCCCTGCCTCACGCGCGTGAAGAAGCTGGAGCAGATGGGCATCATCGAGAGGAGGGTCACCCTTCTGAACCCCAAGGCGATGGGGCTCGAAATCAACGCCTATATCCAGGTCACACTCGACAAGCAGCCGCAGTCGGCGCTGGAGAATTTTCGGGACGCGGTCGAACGGATTCCGGAGGTGATGGAATGCAACTGGATGACCGGCGACTGCGACTTCCTCCTGCGTGTGATCCTGCGGAACGTCGAAGACCTCGAACACCTGATCACGAGCAAACTGTCGAAAATTGAGGGCGTCGCCACCATCCGGTCCAACCTGGTTCTCAAACAGATCACCTACAAAACCGCACTGCCCATCAGCACATCCCACACGATCATCGTCCGGCTCTGACACGGGGGCCCCCTGTCCGACCTCGTCGCCCGGGGGCGACGAGGGGCTTGCCGATCATGGCCATCCCCTCAATATGAAGGTCGGGCCCCCCACCCAAGGGGCTCAGAACCTTCAACTCCGCCATCGAAACCGGGCCGAAAACGTCGTAAAAGGGCGTGCCGTCATGTGCACGCCCCTCCTCAACAAGCCGAGGCCGCTGGAAACCCGTGAAAGATCAATGGCGTAAGATAGCCGTTGCCCCGATGATGGACTGGACCGACCGGCATGACCGCTATTTTCTGCGGCAGATCAGCCGGCGGGCGGTGCTGTTCACCGAGATGATCACCACCGGCGCCCTCATCTACGGCGATGCCGCCCGGCATCTGGCTTACGATCCGTCGGAGCATCCGGTCGTGGTTCAGCTCGGCGGCTCGGATCCTCAAGATCTGGCGACGGCGGCCCGCATCGCCGCCGAGGCCGGCTATGACGAGATCAACCTGAACTGCGGCTGCCCCAGCGACCGGGTTCAGTCCGGCCGCTTCGGCGCCTGCCTGATGGCGGAGCCCGAGCTGGTGGCCGAATGCATGGCCGCGATGAAGGCTGCGGTCGACGTGCCTGTGACGGTGAAATGCCGCATCGGCATCGACGATCAGGACGAGACCGAAACCCTGTTCCGCTTCGTCGAAACGGTGGCATCGGCCGGGGTCGGCGTCTTCTACGTCCATGCGCGAAAGGCGTGGCTCAAGGGGTTGAGTCCCAAGGAAAACAGGGAAATCCCGCCGCTGAACTACCCGCTGGTGCATGCGCTGAAGCGCGCCCGCCCGGACCTGGAGATCGTGCTCAATGGCGGCTTGACCATGCTCGATCAGGCCGAAGCGGAGATCCGCGGCGGGCTCGACGGCGTGATGCTGGGCCGCGCGGCCTATCACGACCCCTATATCCTGGCCGAGGTCGATGCCCGGCTCTACGGTGAGACGACCGAGATTCCCGACCGGTTCGAGATCGCCGAGCGCATGCTGCCCTATATCGAGACCGAGTGCAGCCGCGGCACCAATCTGATCGCGATCACCCGCCACATGCTGGGCCTTTTCCAGGGTCTGCCCGGCGCGCGTGCCTATCGCCGATATTTGAGCGAGAACCATGCCCGCAAAGGGGCGGGACCCGAGGTTCTGGTCGCCGCCCTCGACGAGATGCGCCGTCGCGGCCGCCATGCCGCCTGAAGCTTGCAGGTCACCCATGCAACCCTTGCGTTCTTTTCCGCGTGGCGCACTGCAGCATCGGCTGCCATGATGCCTCTGACGCGATCTGTCGAGGCCGGGTGGAATGAGTACAGTATCGACAGCCGAAACGACTCTATCCCCCTTTATGCAGGGCATGCGTGATGCCGTACCGGTGGCGATCACCTTCCTGTTCATCTTCACCGCCTATGGGGCCGTCGCCCGGCAGACCGGCCTCGACGCCGCAGAAACCGTGGCGGTCACCCTTGCGATCTTCGCCGCGCCGGCGCAATTTGTCATCCTGGAGCCACTGAAGCAGCACGCCTGGATCACGGTTGCCGGTATCGCTCTGGTGGTGAACTTCCGCTTCCTGCTGATGGGCGCAGCGCTGGTTCCGCATTACGGGTCCCTGCCGCATCGCCGGGTACTGCCGCCGCTGCTCTTCCTCTCGGCCAGCACCTTCGCTCTCGGCTACACCTGGGCCAATCAGCATGCCACCCGGTCGGCGGCTGAAAAGCTGCGTTATTATGTGGGGGTGGTCACGCTGTCGGTTCCGCTCGCCGCGGGCGGTTCCGTCGCCGGTTTCCTGGCCGATGACATTCTGCCGACCGAGCTTTCCGCCCTGCTGCTGCTGGTGATGCCGGTCTATTTCACCACGCTTCTCGCCAAGGCGGCCCGACGGCGGGCGCCCTTCATTGCCGGCCTCATCGGCTTCGTGCTGGTCGACCCTGCGGATCAGCTGGTCCCCGGCTTCGGCCTGATGATCGTGGCGGTCACCACCGGACTGGTCATCGTTCTGGTCGAGGAAGTCGGCACCCGCCGCGGGAGGGCTGCATGACCGCTCTGCTCGACTCGTTGATGACCGATTGGCGGGTCTGGCTGGCCATCGGGCTCGCCGGCGTGATCAGCCATGCGCTCCGGCTGCTGCCTTTCGTCGTGCTGAAGGCACCCGACAACGCCGCCGCCAGCCCTCTGTTTCGCTTTTTCGACTATGCCGCCTTCGCCGTGCTGGGCGGGATCATCGGCAGCGCCCTGCTGGCGCCCCAGGCCGGACGACCGCTGATGGGCTATGTCCATCCGGGCACGCTGGTCTCGGTGGTGGTCGTGGTTGAATGCTTTCTGATCGCGCTGCGCCTGGATCGCCCTCTGCTGATCGTGCCGATCGGGCTTGCCAGCCACGCCCTCCTCACGGCCCTGCTGGTCGGCTGACGCTTGTCTCACGCCCGCGACCTGACCTATGCTTCTGGCATGGGGTCCGGTCGGCCCCGCCCGTCCGCGGAAAGGGCTGCGCCCGCGACCGACGAGAGGCTTGGCCGATCAGTCCATCGCCCTTTCCCTCGTCCGCCGGCGGACACGGACGGTACCGGAAAGGGTTTCCGTGATGACCGACCGGCGTTTTGCGCCCGCAGCGCGGCCCGAACCATTCCTTCTCGATCTCGATCAGCAGCGCCGCCGGGCACGTGACCTGCTCCGTGCCGTTCGGGCAGGCGAGCCCGCGGCACGGGCCCGGCTGCACCGCCACTGGCATCGCACAGACCGGCCGGCCGTGCTGGCCGATGCGCTTCATGTGATCGCCCGCGAGCTGGGCCTTGCCTCATGGTCGACGCTCAAGACCCATGTCGCGGCGCTCGATGCGGCCGAAGCCGCCATCGCCCGGGCATATCCGGTGGCGGACGAAGAGCCCGGAACCGTCCATCTGCGCTGCGGCAGTGACATCCGGGACGGTCTGCACCTCGCCGGCTTCCGGGGGGATTTCCTTGAAGTCTCTGACCCGATCTGCCATGGCCCCGTGCCCGAGGGCGACGACCTGATCAGGGTCCGCGCCCGCTTCATCGCCGGCAGCTATCAAAGCCTGCCCGGACTGACGGTGGCGGCGGTCACCGAAAAACTCACCCGGGAAGCGGCCGGGCTCGCCGCAGCCGCAACCGGCACCGGCCCGGTGGTCATCTGGATGGAACATGACCCCTATGACCAGCTGATCCTGGCACGCTGTCTTGCCGCCTTTGCCGCGGCCGGCCGTATGGACCGGCTGCAGCTGATCCTCCGCGACGGCTTTCCCGGCCGGGCACGCTTCATTGGCCTGGGCCAGCTGCCGCCGCCGGCATTACGCCTGCTCTGGGCCGATCGGCGACCGGTCACCCCGGCGATGCTCGGCCTTGGTCAGGCCGTCTGGGCGGCGCTGCGCCGGCCCGATCCGCGCGATCTGGCGGCGATTGCAGCCGGCGGCACGCCCGCTTTGCCCCAGATGGCTCCGGCGCTGCGCCGCTATCTGGCCGAACTGCCGGGCCTCGCCGACGGGCTGTCCCTGACCGAACGCCTGACGCTGGAAATGATCGCAGAAACCCCGGCCGCCCCGCCGACAGCCGGCCGGCTGTTCGGCCGGCTGATGCGCGAAACCGATCCCCTGCCGTGGCTGGGCGATGCCATGTATCTCGCAATCCTGCACCAGCTGGCGCAGGCCCGTGATCCGGCGATCCGCCTTGTCGGGGCTGCGGATGGCGATCCCTATCGGGCGATCGTCGCGCTCACCGACGCCGGACACGCAGTGCTCGCAGGTCGACGTGATGCTCTCAGCCTCGCGCCGCCGACGCGCCAGATCGGTGGCGTGCAGATCGACCCGGCCGCCCGCCACTGGCGCTGGGACCGCGATGCCGAGTGGATCGTCGAAACCGGCCCCGCCATCGGCTGACGGCATGATGCCGAAAAGGAAAACGGCCCCGCGCATCACGCGCGGGGCCGCCGGATATCACTGATCGCTGCCGATCAATGAGCGGATCAATAATAGGCGTACTTGCCGTTGCTCCACTTATAGACCACGTAGCCGGGCGCAGCCACGTCGCCCTTGGCATCGAAGCTGATATTGCCGAGCACGGTGTCGAACTTCATCGAGTGCAGGTTCTTGTTCACCGCCTCGAAATCCACCGACTTCGCGGCAGTGGCCGCCTGGGCCCAGGCCTGAACCGCACCATAGGTGTAGAGGGTGTAGCCTTCAGGATCGAAGCCCGATTCCTTAAACTTCGCCACCACCGGCGCCGCCGCCTGGTTCAGCTGCGGATCCGGGCTGAAGGTCATCAGCGCGCCCTCACCGGCGGGGCCGGTGATCGACCACCATTCCTCGGTGACCATGGCATCGCCCGACATCAGCACCGCATTCAGGCCGGCTTCCTTGGCCTGGCGCTGGATCAGTGCCGATTCGGTGTGATAGCCACCGACATAGATCAGCTCGATGCCCTCGTTCTTCATCTTGGTGACGAGGGCCGAATAGTCCTTTTCGCCGGCGGTGTAGGCCTCATACATGGCCTCCTGGACGCCGAGCTTGTTCAGGTTCTTCTTGGTCTCGTCCGCCAGACCCTGACCATAGGTGGTCTTGTCGTGAAGGATGGCGACCTTCTTGCCCTTGAAGTGCTCGTTGATGAAGGCGGCAGCCACCTCACCCTGCTGATCGTCGCGACCGCAGGTGCGGAACACGCCGGCCAGGCCGCGCTCGGTCAGCTGCGGATTGGTCGAACCCGGCGAGATCTGGACGATGCCCTCGTCGTTATAGATGTCCGACGCCGGGATCGACGAGGACGAGCACCAGTGGCCGGCGACGAAGACCACGCCATCCGACACCAGCTTGTTCGCCAGCGACACCGCCTGCTTCGGGTCGCAGGCATCATCGCCCACCACCAGCCGCAGCTGCTCGCCGTTCACGCCACCGGCAGCGTTGATGTCCTTCACCGCCATTTCGGCGCCGTTGCGCATCTGGGTGCCGATGACGGCGTACTGGCCGGTCATCGGGCCCGCAACCGAGATAACGATCTCGGCCTGCGCCGCACCGGCCAGCGCCAGCGTCGCCACGGCGCCGAGGAGCGCCCCCTTGAGACCGCGATTGATCGAAGTCCTGGTCATGGTCTGGTCGTCTCCCTGTTGACCCGTGCCGACAGGCGATCACGCCCGCTCCCCCGGCACGGAAACCCGTCTCAACCTTCAGGCCCGTGGATTTCAGGCCCGTGGTTTCAGGCCTGTGGTTTCAGGCCCCTTGTTCAGGCCCTGGGGGCGCCTGCCTGTCTCAGCCGGCCACCCCACCTTTCTCACGCCAGCCGAAAATCCCGGCGCGCTCATAGGCCCATGGATACTGCTTCACCATCATCATCGCGCGATACGCACGATAAACGATCATCGCGATCGCGACGAGCACCACCGCATCCACCACATAGCCGGTGAAGGATAGCAGCTCGCCATCATAGAGCGCGTATTTCAGGAATCGCGATGCCGCCGCCAGCAGCATGCCATAGGGCACGGCATGCCAGACCGGCCGCCAGGTCATGGCCAGCGCACGGCCGGTCATGTAGGCACAAAAGCCCATCAGCACCAGCGTCACGCCGATGAAGACCGGCAGGCTGCTTCCGATCACGGCTTCCATGACGCATTCCCCCCGTCGATACCGCGCATCAATGCCCGCCCTCCAGATAGGCCCGCCGCACCTCCGGATCGGCCAGCAATGCCTGGCCGGTGCCAGAGGTGACGATCTGGCCGGTGGCCATCACATAGCCGCGATGGGCCAGCTTCAGCGCGTGAAAGGCGTTCTGCTCCACCAGGAAGATGGTGATCTTCTCGGCCGTGTTGATCTCGCGGATGATCGAAAAGATCTGCTTCACCACCAGCGGCGCCAGCCCCAGCGAGGGCTCGTCGAGCAGCAGCAGCCGCGGCCGGCTCATCAGCGCGCGGCCGATCGCCAGCATCTGCTGTTCACCGCCCGACAGCGTGCCGCCGCGCTGATTGCGCCGCTCCTTCAGCCGCGGAAACAGGTCGAAGACGCGCTCCAGATCCTGCGCGAAATATTTGGGATCGGTGGTCACCGCACCCAGCTGCAGGTTCTCGATCACCGACATGCGCGGGAAGACCCGCCGGCCCTCGGGCGACTGGGCAATGCCCATACGCACGATCTGATGGGTGTCGAGCCCGGTGATGTCCTGGCCGTCGAAGACGATCCGGCCGGTGCGTGCCCGCGGATTGCCGCAGATGCTCATCAGCAGCGTCGACTTGCCGGCACCGTTGGCGCCGATCAGTGACACGATCTCCCCCTCGGCCACCGACATCGACACGCCCTTCAGCGCCTGGATGTTGCCGTAGAAGGTTTCCAGCCCCGAAATCTCCAGCATCACTGCGCCTCCGGGCTGATGCCGAGATCGGCTGCGACCTCGGGCGGCAGTTCGTCATCCTCTTCTTCGCCCAGATAGGCGCGGATGACGGCGGGGTCGTTACGTACCGCTTCGGGCAGGCCATCGGAGATCTTGCGGCCGTAATCCAGCACCACGACGTGATCGGAAATGGTCATCACCACGCTCATGTCGTGTTCGATCAGCAGCAGCCCCACCCCGTCACGATCGCGGATCGACAGCAGCAGATCGTTCAGTTCCAGCGATTCGCGCGGGTTCAGACCCGCCGCCGGCTCGTCCAGGCACAGCACGGCCGGGCGGGTGCACATAGCCCGGGCAATCTCCAGCCGGCGCTGATGGCCATAGGGCAGTTCGCTCGCCAGCCGGTCGGCATGGTCCATCAACTCCACCCGCCGCAGCCAGTCGACCGCCAGTTCAAGGGCTTCGGTCTCCACCTTGCGATAGGAAGGCAGGCCGAACAGGCCGGCGATGGAAAAGGCCGAAGCCTGCATCAGCAGGTTGTGCTGTGCCACCAGCAGGTTTTCGAGGACCGACAGGCTCGGGAACAGCCGGATGTTCTGAAAGGTGCGTGCCACGCCGGCCCGGGCGATGCGGAAGCCGTCCATCCGCTCCAGCTTGCGGGCGCCCTGGGCGGTGTGCAGGGTCAGGGCGCCTGCGGTCGGCCGGTAGAAACCGGTCAGACAGTTGAACACGGTGGTCTTGCCCGCGCCGTTCGGGCCGATGATCGCGGTGATCTCGCCCTTGGCGGCGGTGAAGCTCAGATCGTTCACGGCGGTGAGCCCGCCGAAACGCATGGTCAGGTGCTCGACTTCGAGCAGCGGTGCCGGGGCGGTGGTCGCACGGGGCGCCGCGGTTGCGGTCGTCGTCATCCGATGGATCCTCCCCGCCTCATCCGTCGCGTCCATCGAGGCCCAGCCTGGACCTCAATCGCGAGAGCTGCATGGTCGGCTCGCGGAAGGCGAGCAGGCCGCGCGGCCGCCAGATCATGATCAGCACCATGGCAAGGCCGAAGAACAGCATGCGGAACTGCTGCAGATCACGGGCGAGTTCCGGCAGCAGGATCAGCAGGATCGCGGCCAGAACCACGCCGACCTGACTGCCCATGCCGCCCAGCACCACGATCGCCAGGATCACGGCACTTTCGGTGAAGACAAAGCTCTCGGGGCTGATGAAGCCCTGACGGGTGGCGAAGAAGGCACCGGCGAAGCCGCCGAATGTGGCACCCAGCGCAAAGGCCGAGAGCTTCACATTGGTGGGATTGATGCCCAGCGACCGGCAGGCGATCTCATCCTCGCGCAGGGCCTCCCAGGCACGGCCGATCGGCAGCTTGCGCATGCGCAGCACCACCAGATTGGTGATCAGCGCCAGCGCCAGGATCAGATAATAGAGGAAGATGACCCGGTGTTCGGAGGAATAGGAGAATCCGAACAGCTCGTGGAAAGCAATCTCGCCCTCGCCCGCATTGCGGGTGAACTCGAAGCCGAAGAAGCTCGGCCGCGGAATGCTGGCGATGCCGTTGGGGCCGCCGGTGAACCAGCTCCAGTTCAACAGCACCACGCGGATGATCTCGCCGAAACCCAGCGTCACGATCGCCAGATAATCGCCGCGCAGGCGCAGCACCGGATAGCCGAGCGCGATGCCGAACGAGGCGGCGAAGAGGCCGGCCAGCGGCAGACAGGCCCAGAAGGACCAGCCGAAATAGGCATTCAGCAGGGCATAGGAATAGGCGCCCACGGCATAGAAGGCGACATAGCCGAGGTCGAGCAGGCCGGCCAGGCCGACGACGATGTTGAGCCCCCAGCCCAGCATCACATAGATCAGCACCAGGGTGGCGAGGTCGACCGAGGTGCGGTCCATGAACGGCATCAGCGGCAGGATGATGGCCACGACGATACCGCCCCAGCCGATGCCCTTCAGATATTTCGCCACCCCCTGGCCGGCATGGGTGCCCGCCCGGGCGCCGCCATGGGCCGGGCCGCGGAGCCGGGCCCAGCTGGTGATGGCCAGCCGGCCGAAGAACACGGCGACGACCGCGATGATCAGCCAGTCCCAGCGTGGTTCGACCACCACGACCGGGCCTTCGGCGACGGTCTTAAGGCCCAGCATCGGCAGGGCCAGGATAAAGGCGACGAAGGCGGCAAGGCCTGCATCCTTGATCGCCGCGCCGAAGGGGTTGGGCCGGCCGGCGGCAGGAGTTCCGGTGGTGGTCGCCATCAGACCTTCTCCACCTCAGGCTGGCCGAGCAGGCCGGTGGGCCGGAAGATCAGCACCGCGACCAGGATCGAGAAGGCCGCCACGTCCTTGTATTCGGCCGAGAAATACCCCGACCAGAAGGCCTCGATCAGCCCCAGCAGCAGCCCGCCGAGCATGGCGCCGGGCAGCGAGCCGATACCGCCCAGCACGGCCGCGGTGAAGGCCTTGAGCCCGGCCAGGAAACCGATGAAGAAGTCGATCACCCCGTAATAGAGCGTGACCATCAGCCCGGCCACGGCGGCGAGCGCGGCACCCATCACGAAAGTCAGCGCCACTGTCCGGTTGACGTCGATGCCGAGCAGCGAGGCCATCTTCATGTCCTGCTCGCAGGCACGCTGGGCGCGGCCAAGCGGGGTCTGCTTGATCACCAGGGTGAAGGCGGTCATCGCCGCAACCGTGGTCAGCACGATCAGGATCTGGATGTACGAGATGGTGACGGCATTATCGCCGAAGCCATGCAGGCTGATCCCGCCCGAGATCACCGGCTGCAGCGCCTTGGTCCGCGCGCCCTGCACGATCTGGACATAGTTCTGCAGGAAGATGGACATGCCGATGGCCGAGATCAGCGGCGCCAGACGGAAGGATCCGCGCAACGGCCGATAGGCCACGCGCTCGATCGTCCAGCCATAGGCGGCAGTGAAGGCCATCGCGATCAACAGCACCATCAGCAGGGCCAGCGGCACGTAAGTGACGCCGGCCATGCCGAGCACCGAGAAGGCGATCAGCGAAATGAAGGCACCGATCATGTAGACCTCGCCATGGGCGAAGTTGATCATGCCGATGATGCCGTACACCATCGTGTAGCCGATGGCGATCAGGCCGTAGATGCCGCCGAGCGTGAGCCCGTTGACCAACTGCTGAAGAAAATAGTCCATGACCCCCCGATACGGTCTTGGTCACGGCCGGCACGACGTGCAGCCCCTGACGTCGCCATCCCGTCTGCCCGGCAGATCCCAACCGTCAGGCCACACGCCCCTCGACCGGCATTCCCTCTCCCCCGAGAGAATGGCCTTGTGCTTCGGGCAGAGCCTTGCCTGCCGCACCGGTCATGAACATGGTCCGGACGGATGACGTCTTCCCCCTGGTCATCCGCGATCGCCCGTCAATACCCTGCAATCGTCTTGCAGCCCCCGGTGTCGAGGCTTCTCTGCGACCCCCCGGTCGCGGCCTCGATCCCCTGTCATCGATCTGTCCAAAAGAGTAGCCACTGGCCGCGGGGCGCGGCAAGCCCCGAATGCCGCCTTGCCGAAGATTTGCCCGGGCGGCACTATCGCGTTGCGTTCCTTCCGGGAATTTCCCGACGCACATGCAACTTCGAACATCTTCTACCAGCCCGTCCACTGTGGGTGGACGAGCGGTCGGAGCGGCCGGCCGAACTCTGTCGTCAGGCGATGATCGAACGGCCGCCGGGGCGGGGCGAGGCGGCCGGTGCCCGATCCTGCCCGGGCCGTGCGGCCTGGCTGCGCCGCTTGCGAACATAGGCGAGCTTGTCGCGTGCCAGCCGGACCAGTGCCGCTTCGGGCGTGCCGTGGGGTGCCATGAACGCCACTTCCTCGCCCGTCGCCGCATCCACGGCTGCAACCCGCAGGAAACCTGCGGTGGCCGTTATCTCCAGCAGGATGTCGGCATCGGCGGCCATGGGCGGATCCTTCAGCGGATGATCCGGATAATCTGGCCATGTCCGGTCCGCGGCACAAGGGGACCGACACACGAACGGCGCCGGAAGAAGCCTTCCGGCGCCGTCGGGTCGAATATGCGTGGAGGATGACGCGCGTCAGGCGACCGCAGCCCCCTGTCGGCGATCGAGGCCGAGTTCGGCCCAGACCGACAGCAGCGCCTCGACCAGATGATCCATCATCGCGTCGTCATGGAAGGGGCTGGGCGTAAAGCGCAGCCGCTCGGTGCCGCGCGGCACGGTCGGGTAGTTGATCGGCTGGACATAGATGCCGTGCTCGTCGAGCAGCAGATCGCTCGCCTTCTTGCAGGCGACCGGATCGCCCACCATCACCGGCACGATATGGCTGACCGACGGCATCACCGGCAGGCCCGCTTCGGCGAGCAGCCGCTTCAGTCGGGCGGCGCGCTCCTGATGGCGCTCGCGCTCGACCGTGCTTTCCTTCAGGTGCCGCACGCTCGCCAGCGCACCACCGGCGATCGCCGGCGGCAGCGAGGTCGAGAAGATGAAGCCCGGCGCATTGCTGCGGATGAAATCGACGGTCGCAGCCGAGGCGGCGACATAGCCGCCGACGATGCCGAATGCCTTCGCGAGGGTGCCCTGGATCAGGTCGATCCGCCCCATCAGATCCCGCGCCTCGGCGACACCACCGCCGCGCGGGCCGTAGAGACCGACCGCATGGACCTCGTCGATATAGGAGAAGGCGCCATGGCGCTCGCAGACATCCAGGATTTCCGCGATCGGCGCAATATCGCCATCCATCGAATAAACTGATTCGAAGGCCACGATCTTGGGCGCCGCCGGATCGACCGAGGCGAGCTTCGCCTCAAGATCGGCCGGGTCGTTGTGCCGGAAGATGTGCCGCGCCGCCCCCGAATGCCGGATGCCGGCGATCATCGAGGCATGGTTGAGCGCGTCGGAGAACAGATGGCACCCCGGCAGGCCGCGGGCGAGCGTCGAGAGCGCCGCCTCGTTCGCGTTGTAGCCCGAGGTGAACAGCAGAGCGGCTTCCTTGCCGTGCAGATCGGCAAGCTCTGCCTCCAGCAGCACGTGCAGGTGATTGGTGCCAGAGATGTTGCGGGTACCGCCGGCGCCGGCGCCCATGTTCCGCACGGCATCCTGCATGGCTGCAAGCACCTTGGGGTGCTGGCCCATGCCCAGATAGTCATTGCTGCACCAGACGACGATGTCGCGGGTCCCCTGGGGACCATGATGGGTGGCGCGCGGGAAGGCGCCGGCATGGCGTTCGAGATCGGCGAAGACACGGTAGCGGCCTTCGCGCTTCAGATCAGAGAGCGCGGCCTCGAAAAACGCCTGATAGTCCATCACTAACCTCACAACACGTCGTGACGCGGTCCGCCCGGCGGTTCGTCCGTCGGGCTCGAGACCCACGTGCCGGGAAGGCTTTTCCCGCAGGACCGGTTCCGGTCAGGAAACCGGTCGGAACGGGGCGCCTCCTCTTGGCTCGGACACGTCACGCACCCGAACCGGCGTATCGGCCAGAGACCGGTAAATCGGCCCGAGACCGGCGTCGCCCGAGGCGTGACATGTTGATGCCACAAAGATAGGCCGCCGGCCTACGCGACACAACGCCGCGTCACGGGCCGGGCGTGGAAAATGTCGTGGGAGGCCGCGCGAAGAGTGTCGTGGGAAGCCGCGCGAAGGATCAGGCGTCAGCCGGCTCTGCCGCTGCCGATCCGCTCTCCTCGCCTGCAACGGCGAGGCGATAGCGCTCCGTCGTGCGGTCGACGCGCCGGGCCAGCTCGCGCATGATCTCCACCGCCATCTGCGGGACCTGCGCGATCAGCTGGAAAAACAGTTCCTTGGAGATCCGGAGCGCTGTGACGGGGGTGGCCGCCACCACCGTCGCGGTTCTGGGCACGTCGCACAGGATGGCGATTTCGCCGACCACGTCGTTGCGGCCCAGATCGGCCACTTTCAAGGGGCCGCGGGGTGTTGCGACCTGAACCTCGGCCGTACCCTCGACGATGATGAACACCGCATCGCCGACATCACCTTCCGAAAACACCCGGTCGCCCGGATCGAAGGTCAGCCGTTCGCTGGTAAAGGCAACGAGCTTGAGCTTCGCCGGTTCGATGTTGGCGAACATCGGCACATTGCGCAGCACCTCGACATCACGGATCAGGCTCACCGTCGCCTCCTGCACCTTGGCCGCCGGGTCATCGCCGGCACCGATTCCCTTCGCATGCGTCTTCCCTCTGCATGCGTCCTGCTTTCGCATTCGTCCCGAAGAACGCATTCCCCGGCTGCGTGCCGTCAGCCTTCCGACGTCAGGCGGCGGAAGGCACTGCCTTCCTGGTCGATCTCGTCGGGACTGCCGGTCTGTGCGACCCGGCCGCCCTGCATGACGACCACATGGTCGAAACTCCGTGCCAGCGCCGGCCGTTGCAGCGCCCAGACGATACAATGCCCGGCCATCGCCTCGCGCAGCCGTTCCACCAGATCCATCTGCTCCAGCGTGTCGACGGCGGAGGTTGCTTCCGACAGGACCAGCAGATCCGGCCGCTTGAGCAGCGCCCGCGCGATCGCCGCCTTCTGGCGCTGCGCATTGGACAGCCTGGAGCCGCCGGATCCCACCTGGAAAGCGAGCCCCGCTGCCATCACCACATCGCGCAGCTCCGCTTCGTCGATGACCTGGGCGAGTTTCTGCCCCACCTTGCCGCGGGCCTGGGCCTGACCGTGGACGATGCGTCCGAACAGGATGTTGTCCTGGATGGAACTGCGGGCATGATAGCGCGTCCGGTCGAAGAACTCGATTCGTGCCTTCAGATCACCGGGCCCGTGTTCCATCAGGCGTTTGCGTGCGATCAGGATCCGCTCCCGCACCCGGTCGTCGAGCACGTCGAGCCGGTGGCGGGCCGGGATCAGCTGCAGGGCCAGACCGACCAGACGGCGGCGCTCCTGGGCGTCGAGGGCGCCCACACCTTCGCGTTCGATCCGGTTCAGCAGTGTCTGATAGCCCGGCAGATCCTCGGACGAAATGAAGCTGTACTGCTCGAAGAATTCATGATCGGGCGGCAGATCGGCGAAGAGTTCGATCATCGTTGCGGCAATGCGCCGGCCGGCCTCGACCAGATCGGCATCGAGCGCGCCGTCGGTCAGCACTTCTTCGACGAAGGGATGCTCGACCAGCGTCTCAAGTTCCTCGCCATCGCCGCGCGGCGCACCGAAGAGCAGGTTCTCGGCGACACTGGCGTTGTCGTTCCAGCGCTCCACCTCGAAGGGTTCCACAAGCCTGCCCAGCCCCTCTGAGCCGAGTGCCCGGTGGAACTTCTCGCGGCCTTCCAGCACGCGGGCCGCGCGTTCAGGCTCGGCATCCGGGTCGATGCGGCCGCGCAGGCCCAAGGCGAAGACATCATCGTCCAGCCGCACGATCTTCAGGGCTTCGATCATCCGGCGTTCGGCCGCCTCGATCCCCTGGCCGCCCACCGCCTGGTAATCGATCCAGTCGGCATGGATATCCCACTCGCAATTACCCGAGCGGCGGGCCTCGTTCAGGTCGCGCTCCCACTGCCGCTTCGCCTCTGCATCAAGCTCACGGGCGATGACCGGGCGATGTTTCAGGCTGTAGAGCAGATTGTCTGCAAGTGTGGCGTTGAAGAACACGGTCGAGGCGCCGACGAAAGCGATCCGGCGGCCCACCACCGCATCGGGCAAACCCGCCAGATCCTGGCCGCCGATGGTAATCCGGCCCGATTGCGGATCCGCCAGCCGGGCAAGGATCAGCGCCAGCTCATGCTTACCGCTGCCGGCGCCACCGACCACGGCGGTATGTGCGTCGAGCGGCAGGTGCAGGCTGACCCCTTCCAGCAGCTGTATTTCGCCCTCATCCGCCAGATTGACACCCGAGAGCACGATCTCCCCCGTGAAGGGTTCGATCTTCGGCGGATCCGACAGCAGGCGCTCCGGATCGATCATGCCGGCGGGCTCGAACTGCGCCACGACCTGCTCATACTTGATCCGCGCGTCTTCCTTCATCTGGTAATAGGCGAGCAACTCCTTCCAGGGCGAATACAGCTCCTTATAGGCGCTGATCACCGCCACCAGGGCACCGACCGACAGCTCGCCCTTGATGACCAGATAGCCACCGATCGTAAAGAAAAAGAACGGCCCGAGCTGAGAAATGAAATTGTTCAGGAATTTGATGAAGAATTTTCGGATATAGATCTCGTAGCGGACCCAGAATACGGCATTCATGCGATCCGCAAAATCCGCCAACTCATATGCCGCCGTATCGTTTGATCGGATTTCCTGGATACCGGTGATCGTTTCGCCGATCCGATCAGAGACCTTGCGCATCAGCCGCACGCGAGTCTTGCCGAGGTTATTGACCTTCCGTTGCAGCTTCGGGATCAGATAGATCTGGATCGGATAGAGCGAGATCGCCGCCAGGCCCATCAACGGGTCCTGGACGAACAGGAAGACCAGAATGGTCAGCAGGGTGCCGCCCTGATAGGCGGGTGTCGCGATCGCCTCAGCGATATAGCCGCCAAGCGGCTCCACCTCGCTGGTGATCATCGGGATGGTCTCGCCGGCGCTGGTCCGGCGGAAATGCGGCAGCGGAAAGCGCAGGACCCGCATGAACAGATCATAGCGCAGCCGGCGGAGCATACGCTCGCCCAGCAGGCCCTTGTAGACGTTGATGACGTATTTGAAGGCCTGATTGACGATGACCAGCAGCAGGAAAATTCCGCACAGGGCGAAAAGATATTCAAGCTGGTCGAATTCGAACCCGAAATAGGTCTTCGGGAAATCGCTGCCCTGGATCGCCTTGTTCAGGATGACCTTGGGCAGATCCAGGAAGATATAGAGAAAGGGGAAGGATGCGACGGTGAGGATCAGAAGGATGATCTGCTGGCGCAGGCTATGGCGAACGATATAGCGGAACAGCGAATGTTCCATCGACACGCACCCCTTCTTGTTCTTCTTGCCCGCCCCCACGAAGGCCGGGATCGCCCCATCCCGACAGCCGCCCGTCCGGCCGTCGATCAGCCTAAGCGCAGCGCCCCTCGGCCGCAAGCCCGACGGGCCGCGGATGGCGGGAAGCGGCCTGCCGGATCGCGGACAGGACGGCCGGAACACCGGGATGTGCCACCCCCTGTTCAGGTCCCTCCGTTCAGGTCCCCCCGTCCGGGCCCCCATGTTCAGGCGCCCCCCGTTCGGATGGTTGTAGGGGGGCCGGCCGCAATGCCATCGTCGCGTCAACGATGGATTAACCATCGCCCATAAAGACGGCCCGTCATCGCCGGGCCGGTGCATCAGGACGCAACACGATCAGGGGCTAGAGGCCATGCAGATTTCTCTCCGGTTCCGGGGCACGGCCTCGGTCGCCGCGCTGGCGGTTGCGCTTTCGTCCACCGTGGCCTCCACCAGCGCCGTCGCCCAGGCGATCATCGACAACGGCACGGTACAGCTCGGCATCAACCCTGAAGGCAATCTGGTCGTTCCGCGTTCTGCCCCCGTGCCTATCGGCCTGACCTATCTTCCCGAGAAGAACACCGGCGGCAGCTTCGGCGAAGCACTGGGTCCCGGCTGCGCCTGCGAAGGCTGGGGTATCGCCGATTTCGGCACCACCCTGTTCGGCAAGGCGGGCGAAAGCTTCGGCACCGTCAACATCGACGCGACCAGCATCGATCTCACCATCAGCGGCACCGGCACGCATGCGACCTCCGCCGGCAGCGCCGCCCGATCGGTGGTGAATGTGGTGGAGCCGGGCGCCGATGGCCGCGTGCTGCAGGTAACCCACGACTTCAAGCCGATCGACGGCGTGAAGAACCTGTATCAGGTCGACGTTACGGTGAAGAACGTCTCGGCGACGGCAACCGGCGAGGTCGCGAAGCTGATCTATCGCCGTGCGATGGACTGGGATATTCCGCCCACCCAGTTCTCCGAGGTGGTCACCATTCAGGGCTGGCCGGCATCGAAGCTGATCGCCGTCAGCAATAACGGCTTTGCCGACGGCAACCCCAACACGCCGCAAGGTGCGATTGCGACTGCCGGCACGACGGTCGACGGTAATTTCACCAATGGCGGGCCGTCGGATCACGGCGCCGTGTTCGACTTCGATTTCGGCAAGCTGCCGGTCGGGGAAGAAGTCACCTTCACCATCTATTACGGGGCGGCCGGCGACGAGGCCCAGGCGCTTGCCGCCCTTAAGGCGGTCGGCGCCGAGATCTACTCGCTCGGCAAGCCCTCCGACGGCCCCCGAAGCGATGCCGAGGCCGGCACGCCCAATACCTTTATCTTCGCATTCGCGGGCGTCGGCGGCACGCCGATCGGCGGCGGCGGCGGTGGCGGCGGCGGGTTGACCATCCCCTATGCCAATGCCTTCCGGCAGATGGCCTTCGCCATGGCGCGCGAACATATGCGCCTGGTCTCGCAGCGTCTGACCGGCCTTTCGCATGGCGGTGAAGGCACCGAAGTGTTCTGGGGCGGGCGTTCGGGCATGATCACCGCCCTCGCCGCCCCGCTCGCCCAGCTGGTCTCGGCTGAAGAGGATGGCGGCATCCAACTGGCCCAGCTGGCCCAGAATGCCGCCGCAGCGCCCGCCGGCAACACGGCCCAGGCGCGCGACATGGGCGGTGTCGAAGGTCTGCGCGCCTATGTCGCCGCCTCATACTCCGTGGGTGAGATCGATGGCACCCGGGCCAGCGGCGTGACGGTGGACTATGACGCCATCAACCTCGTCGGCGGTGTCGACTACGAGGTGCTGCGCGACGAAAGCGGCTTCGACAGCCTGCTCTTCGGCGCCGGCTTCGGTTACGGCGATTACGGCGGCGATATCGACAACACCCGGACCCGGATCGATAC
This sequence comes from Tistrella mobilis, assembly GCF_041468085.1. Taxonomy (NCBI): domain Bacteria; kingdom Pseudomonadati; phylum Pseudomonadota; class Alphaproteobacteria; order Geminicoccales; family Geminicoccaceae; genus Tistrella; species Tistrella mobilis. Next base: position 2,725,713 of record NZ_CP121017.1, read on the forward strand.
CCGCGGCTATACCGCCATGCTCTACGGCTCGGCGACCTTCGCGAAATCGGCCTATGCCGATCTGACCCTCGCCCATAGCTGGCTGGACTACGACTATCGCCGCGACACCGGCACCGGCGACGTCACCGCCACGCCGGATGGCCGGGAATGGGGCGGCACGCTGCGGGTCGGCTATGACTTCCGGCCCCGCATCAGCCGCTTTTCCCCCACCCGCTGGGTGTTCGGGCCTTTCGTTCAGGGCCAGTATCTGAAGGCCGATATCGACGGCTTCACCGAACAGGGCACGGGCGGCGTTTCGTTCGAAGACCAGACCGCAAAATCGGTGACGTCACAGCTCGGCATGCATGCCTCTGTGATGCGGTCGATGGATTGGGGCGCACTGATCTTCTCGGGCCGCATGGCCTGGGAGCATGAATACGAAGACGGCGCCGATGCCGTCACCCTGTCGAGCGGCACCGCCCCGATCGACAAGGTGGACCCGGACTATGCTCGGCTGGAATTCGGCGTCACCGCGCTGATCGGCAACGATGTCGCGCTGACCGCCGACTATGCAACGCTCGCCGGCGACAAGTACCGGACCGAACATACCGGTCGGCTGCGTCTGCGCATCGGCTTCTGAGATCGCGGCATTGCGGGGCGTGGGGGCGTCGCGACGGCGGGCCTCAGCGGCGGCCAGGCAGGCGCAGCCCGGCCCCGCCGCGCTCGCGCATCACATCCTCGCGGAAGGCATGCAGTTCGGCCGGGCGGCCACCGGTCTCGTTGGTCATCCGGCCGGTCGGCTCCACCAGCCCCGCCTGCAGCACCAGCCGGCGGAAATTCTGCTTGTGCAGGCCACGGCCGGCCAGGGCTTCCACCGCCGTCTGCAAGCCGGTCAGAGTGAAAGCGGGCGGCATCAGCTCGAAAACCAGCGGCCTGTAGGCAAGCTTGCCGCGGATGCGCCCGATCGCGGTGGCCAGGATACGGCGATGGTCGAAGGCCATGGCCCGCCCCATCGCCGGGCCCCCACCGTCACTGCCGCCACCCGGCGCTGCGGCAACCCCGAAGCTGCGATCGCGCACCGCCTCGGCAACCAGGCCCGCTTCATAGAGCAGTTCATAGCGCTCCAGCACCATCTCGTCATGCCAGTCGACCGCCTCGGCAGCCCCATCGCCAGGGCCGAAGGCAAGGTCGACCCGCGCCCGGCGCCGTATGCGTTCGGCGGATGCCGCCGCAGCCACCCAGGCCTCCAGCTTCGGACGGATGAAATCCCGCACCACGGGCGGCACGCCGGCCCTGCGGTCTTCCCAGGGAAACAGGTCGTACCAGGATCGCCAGCCCGCCTCGATACCGGCCGGCGGCACCGCCTCGCGGACCAGGGCCAGATAACCGATCGAGACGATCCGCGGCCCTCCCTGCCATTCCCGCGGGTCGCGGCCGCGATCGGCAAAGGTGTACAGCTGTTCCACATAGCCCAACGGCAGCCGGGTCTGCGCCGTCACCCAGGCGCGAAGCCCGATCTCCAGCGTCCGGTGTGCCTCGGGCCGGAACGGGCCGGCCGGCAGGGCGTCACCTTCGTCGCCATGCACCACCAGGATGCGCGGATCGCCGTCGGTGACTGCAACGATGGCGGCGGCAAGCCCGACGACCACACCGCCCTCGCCCGGCCCCCGCACGGTGGACTGGACGTGATGCTCAACCGGCGGAGGAAGGTCGGAACCCGTCATGGGGCGATGCCTCGCGCAGGTCAGCCGTGCGGAACCCAGGGGGCCAGCAGATCCATGCGGTCGTAATCGGCGAAGCCGTTCTGCCGGATGACCACCGTGACCCGTTCGATGTAGTCACCGCCCAGTTCAGAATACCGGGTCAGGTGGCGCAGCAGCAGACCGCCATCCAGCTGTTCGTTCATGCGGCGCATCATCTGACGCTCGGCCCGGAACTCGGCATAGGCCGGATGGCTGTTCAGGGTGCGGACATAATCGATGACCGATTCGACGATCGTCTCGTAGGGCTTGACCACGAAAAGCGCGTCGTCCCAGGTCATCACGCCGAACAGCGCATTGCCTTCCCGCGCCGATCGGGATGTGCCCCAGCCGGATTCAAGGGCCGCCTGCCCCAGCGCCAGAGAGGTCGGAATGGCGTCGACGCGGGTGAGCAGATCCTCAAGATCCGTCGCTTTGCCGCGATAGAAGCGCGCGATCTGGGCAAGCCAGGCCTGATCGCGCGGGCTTGGGGCAATCCCCATGCGCATGTCGCGAAGAATGCCCTGAAGCCGGGCCCGTTCACCCAGCACGGCATTGTTGACCGCCACGATGGCCGGCAGCACCGTGCCGAGAAAGCGCGATTTGCGTTCGTCGCCCATAGCGGCGTCGATATCGCCCGGCAGCCGGATCGGCGGAAGCGCGCTCCGCTGGGACCGGGCAGTCGCAAGCGGTGCCACGACAGGCCGGGGCGTGCTCAACACAGCAACATCCAGGCCACCCTCATCCGCCGCCCAAGGCATGGTGACCAGGGGCGTGCGGGGCGGCAGGTGGCGGATCAGCTCGGAAGCGACGGCACTCCGGCCCCCGGCCAGCCCCATCGGCACAGCCACGCAAAGCGCGCAGGCCAGCAGGCGAACACGGCACCGGATCGCGATCGGACGGCTGTATCTGTATCGCATCATGCTCAGATGGATAGCCGAGGCGCCCGACCGGGTCCAGAGGAAAGCATGGTGGTCTGTTTAACCTCCCCTGGCCAGGGGGGATCAGCTCACGGGCCCCCAGGGACCTGCCCCCACCCGGCATGCCGTGACATAAGCCGTGTCGGTCTTCGTCCCCTCCAGCACGCTGGCGCGCAGGTCGCGGCAGAAGCGCAGCCCCCTTGTACCGCGCTCCCGGCCCGGCGTGACCAGCATCAGTGTGCCGTCGGTCAGGGTCCATTTTGCCGTCTGCGCCGGCGCCGCCTCGTTCAGAACCACGGTCAGGCAGCGCCGATCCTGCTCGGAGAGATGACTGTCCAGGTTATCTCCGAAAATGCCCGTCGCGGCGGGTTCCACCACGGCTGAGGCTGCGCACATGCCGGTGTGGGCGTTGTCGGCCCGGGCCGGACGGGCATTCAGCGCCATCGGCAGCATCATAGAGATGACGAGAGAAAGGGTAATCGACCATCGGGGGGAACGGTGCATCACTCATGCCAGTCTCAGGTGTCGCGCCCCCCTGAATAAGGGGGTGTCATCAAGCTGCAGCATGACAGCCCGAAGGTCGAGCGAAAACGCCCCTGACCGATCACCTGAAGAGCACAGATCACCGGGCCAACGGCAGCTCCACAGCCATCCGGAGACCGCCTTCCTTACGGTTCTCTGCCCGGATCAACCCGCCGGCGGCCTCGATATTGCGCCGGACGATCCACAATCCGATACCGAAATTCCCTGCACCCGGCATGCGCTGGCTGTCGTCGCGTATCGAGACATAGCGTTCGAAGATCCGCTCCAGATCCCCCGGCGGCACGCCCGGGCCCTGATCATCGACCAGCACCCGCACCCGGCCGTCGGCGACGGTCGCCGTCACCGTGACCTCGGTGCCGGGCCTGGTGAAACTCAGGGCATTGTCGAGCAGGTTCTGCATGACCGTCTCGATCATGTCGGCCCCCACCCTGACCGGGATGTTGCGGTCGATCCGGCCGACGACGCGGCGATCGCCGGTGGTGCGGGCGTTCTCCTGATATTCGTCGACGATGTCTTCCAGCAGGGCGGAGAGATTGAGCGGCGTACGCGGCGGGTTGAGCAGGTCGGCCACGGTCTCCTCGATCCGGCGCGCGGCATTGACCAGCACGTCGAGCCGTTGTACCGAACGTTCGATCAGATCGAGCGAACGGCGGCCGCGCAGATCATCCGCCGGGATCGAGCGCTTCAGCGGCTCGATGCTCTGGGAGATGACGGCGATCGGGGTCTTGAAGGCGTGGGCGTTCTCTTCGGCCGTGCGGCGCATGGTTTCCGCCGTGCCGCGCAGGTCGCGGACCATGTCATCGAAAGACCGCGCCACATCGTTCAGCTCCGGCACCCGGTTCATTTCCGAGAAGGAACGCTGCGTGCCCGGATCCTTGCGGATGCGACGGGCAACGCCGGCGAAACCGCGGATGTTGCGCCAGACGCTCGTGAACAGCCAGAGCACGACCAGGGCCAGGGTCAGATAGACCGCGCCGGCGAAGCGCACCTCCGGCATCTGCCAATAGGGCCGGGCCAGGCTCTGCCCCACGATCCCATCCGTCGCATGGGCGGTGATCACCACCCAGCAGCCCATGGGGGCATCGATCGGGGTCAGCGAAGTCAGCACCTCCACCTGCCCCTTGGGATTGGTGTATTCCACCGCCAGCGGCCGGCCGCCGCCGCAGGTATCGGCCAGCCGGTCCAGCACTCCGGTCTCGATCAGCTCGGCGCGTTCTTCCTGTAGGTAATCCACCGGCACCGCGGGCACCGAGGCGATGTAGAAGAACGAATTGCGATTCGCCTCGTTCGACGGGCGCAGCATCAGCTTGATCGAGACGTCGGGCTGCGCCATGCGCTCGATCGTCTGGCGCACCCTGGGAACGGCCGCCGCATCGAATTCAGACAGCAGAGGGACCAGCGCCTGGGCAACCAGATTGCCCTGGCGCTGGACACTGTCGAGAAGCAGGGTCCGCTGCTGACGATCCGCCTCTTCGAACTGATCGTAGAGGATCATCGGGACGCTGAAGAACACGACCAGAAGAATGCCGAGCTTGACGGCGAAACTGTCGACCGTTCGTCTCAGCGCACGCAGCAGCGTCATCCTGCCGCCGCCTCTCAGTCTTCCGTCGCGGTCGCGTCGTTCGACCGCGGCTGTTCGGCGTCGAGCCAGCGGTATCCGAAGCCCGGATAATTCTCGATCTGGCCGAAATCAGGGTCCAGATCACGGAATTTCTGTCGGATGCGCTTAATGAAGGTGCGGACGTTGGACCGATAACCTTCCGACCCGTCGCCGGCCATGAACCCGGCGCCATGGACCAGGTCGTAAAGGTCGCGATAGCGGACGTCGAGCCCGGCGCGTTCCACCATATGCAGCACCATGCGGAATTCCGTCACGGTGAGCGGAACCTCCTGGCCCCGCCAATAGGCCCGGTGGGTCTCGACCCTGAGTTCGATCTCGCCATTGCGGAGCACGTCGGATGCGGCACCGGCATCGGCCTGAGTGCCGGCCGTCTCACCGGTCTGGCCCTGGGCTGCGGCTTCGGCCCGGCGCTTCTGCCCGCCCAGGATCAGTTCGATGCGCCGGCGCAGGATCGAAAAGCTGCGCGACTTCTCGACGAAGTCCACCGCACCGCTGGTCAGGGCCGCTTCCTCGTAGATCTGATCCGAGAGCACGGTCAGGAAGATCACAGGGATTTCGCAGCCATCGGCACGCAGGCGGCGCAGCACCTCGATGCCGTTCATCTCGGGCATCTTCCAGTCGAGCAGGATCAGCCCCGGCGCCTCGCCTTCGGCGAGGTAGGACAGGAAGCCGGGACCGCTTGGAAAATCGGCGACGGCGAAGCCCGCATCGACGAGATTCTGGGCAATCGACTCCCGGAAGAGGTCGTCATCGTCAACGATCGCGACATGCAGATGATCCGCGCGGGTGGTTCCCGCCATGCCGTGTTCAGCTTCGTCCGCCATTCCGGTTCCTTGCTCTGATGTCGGCGAGACAGGCCTTGCGCGCCTTCTCGGTATCCTCGGCCCCACGGACCGCGAGCGTCACCACCCGCAATTCCTGTGACGTGATGTCCAGATAGAAAAACAGATCGGCTGCACAAGATCCGGTGCGGTATTGCCAGACGGTCGCAGGCGGTTCTTCGGCCACCGACACCGGTCCGCCCAGCAGGGCACGCACGCGCTCGGGCGGCAGGCCCCGCAAATCGTCCGGTCCGACATCGGGCACAACCGGGGTCAAAAGGGCCTGCTGGCTTTCGCCGGCAGTCTCCCGGCTGCCGGAGACGGGCTGTGCCTGGGCCGCCGGCGTGCTGTCCGGCTTCGGAGGCGGCGGGGCCGGCTTTTCCTGCGGGGTCAACAGGACGCCGTTATACATGCCGGCAGCTGCCATCAGCCGCGGATCGTGCGCGGGACCCGGCTGCGCCGTCATAGCCGTTGACGCGATCGGCGCGGATCTTGGCGCCGCGCATGCGGACAACGTAAGAGCGGCCGCAAACACTGCCGCGACTGCTGCGCGGCGCCGTGCCCGGCGCTCGACGGAGGATGCCGTCACCTCAGCCTCTCGATCCAGGAACCTGGTCTCGCCCGACCGGCTCCAATTTTCTGGTTCTCTTATTTATCGTCCTGGTCGTCGGTCGAACGCTGACATTGCAACTTGCAGCGTCGACGCGGGTTGTATTCTAGCCGAAGTGCCCGAGGATGGAACAGTCAAGGTTGCGGGCTACCGCGCATTTGCTTTGCAGCGCATGCAATGCAATCGGGGCATCCGTCCCAAAATGCGCCATGCTCATATATTGAAACGCCGCGTCCGAATACTCGGCGTCACGATACAACATGTCACGGCAGCGGTCCGTGACGTAAATCAGCGACCGTTTGCCACAAGTTTGCCGCGTGCGGCGCCACACGGGATTTCACATAGTGTCGGTCAAGCCGCGACCGCACCCAAGGTCGTCGCGGTCGGAACCGGACCCGCATCCGGTTTCCGCTCAGGAGACTTCACATGGCGACTCTTCGCTACACAGTGTTGCCGGCCGTGTCAGCCGCCGCTCTTCTCGCCTTCGTTGCCACGCCGTCCTGGCAGAGCGCGACCACGGGGGCATCGTCGACTTTGATTCGCCCGGCGGCCGCCGCCGCACTGGAAGCGCCGCGCAAGGCGGATATCGTGACCGATGACTCGATGGCGCAACATGATCCCGCCCTGATGCGCCTGGTCGGGGAACTTCGTGCCCGCCACGAGCTGGACCGGCCGGATCCGGCGGGAGCTGCGGCAGGCCCGGCCATGACGTCGACCGCGGGCGACGCGCCCCCGGCCACCGCGACCACGCCTGTCCGTGAGGCGACGGTTCCGCAGGCCGCAGCCCCGCAGGGGCCGGCAACGCCGCGGCCGGCGACAGCCGCAGCTGAGCCGGGGCTGGGGGAACGACTTCTCTCCGCCATTGGCGACCTCTTCGATGGTGAGGGTGAGGACCAGCCCCGAACCGCCAACTGACCGAATTGGTTCCCAGGGGATCGCCAATTTTCGCGACCGCCGGGAACAGCCAGAACATCCGTCCGGGGTGAAGCCCGTTCCGGTGGCGGGGGCCATGCCGGAAGCGCGGACGGATGCGGCCCCCGCACTCCACGGACCAAGCCAGTGCTGACCGATCCAAAACTTTCGGGTGGAAGCCGTATCACCGTCACCGGTGCTGCGGTTTCCACCCGGGCTTTTCCGGATCGCCCGGCCACCGGAGCCGTCCTGGAGTCCACCCCATCTGGTACGGAACCGCTGCCCCATGGCCCTGCCGCCCGCCACGATCCATCAGGTGCTGCCAGGACGCCGGGCCGCCCGGCTGCGTCTCGTGCCGGCACCCGTGCAGGGCGGCGGACCATCGCGGGCGCTGGTCTCGATCAGCTGGAGCACGGTGCGCGGACGCTGGACGCTCTCGGCCGGTATCGCCCTGCGCAACGGCCCGGGGGCGGCCGCCCATCGCGCCCGCCCCTTTCCGGCACCGCTGATCTGGGCCTTCCTGCGGGTCAGGCTTCGTCCGCGCCGATGGTGATGCCCGATACGGCGCCCTGCGCCGCCCGGCCCGATGACGGCCGGTGCCCGCCCACCCGCGGCTGATCCGGATCGAGCCGCGCCGACGGCAGGCGATGCACCGTGCTCTCGCCCAGCGCCCAGACATCGAACCCGCCGGCAAAAAGCCGCGCGACGGCCGGGTCCAGCGCATTCAGCCCACCGGTATAGGCCCCGAAGGCCGGCAGGACCAGCCGGTTGCGGCCGCAGGGTGCCCGCCCGCCGGCGAAGCAGCGCCGCGACAGCCGCCGGCCGCGCACGCGCAGAACCGCCTTCGGATGGAAATGGCCGCTGATCTCCAGCCGCTCCCCCGGTGCGGCGGTTGTCGCGGCTTCATGGCGCAGCGCCACCCCCGCCTCCAGCAACTCGTCGACCACCATGCCGCCCAGGCCCGCCGCCGCGCCATGGTCGTGATTGCCGGTGATCCAGACCCAGTCATGCGCCGCCACCAGCCGCTCCAGCCGTCGCCGATCCTCCGGGTCCAGCCGTGCCGGACCGCCCTGATCGTGAAAGCTGTCGCCCAGGCAGAGGATCCGCCGGACCCTGTGGGCCGCCGCCACCTCTTCCAGCCGGATCAGGGTCTCCAGGCTGTCATAGGGCGGCAGCAGCTGGCCCTTGCGGGCATAGGCCGATCCCTTCTCGAAATGCAGATCCGCCACCAGCAACGTCCCCCGCCGTGGCCAGATCAGCGCACCCGACGGATCGGCCAGAAAGGATTCGCCGCCAAACCCGATCGGCAGGGCGGTGCGGTGGGGGGCTGAAAGCATCGTCACGGGCGGTCATCCATGGGTGGCGTCTTTGATCAGGGCGGCGGCTTCGCCCAGCAGGTCGTCATCGGCCTGGCCGGGCACGCTTTCGCGCCCCACCTCCAGCAGCAACGGCACCGCCAGCGGCGAAACCTTGGGCAGGGCCCGATGCAGGATGCGCCCCTGCACCGCCACCAGCATATCGTTCAGCCGGCCGAGATCCGTCAGCCCGCCGGCCGCATCCGCCCAGGTGGCCTTCAGCAGCACATGATCGGGCTGATGGCGGCGCAGCACGTCATAGATCAGGTCGGAACTGAACGTCACCTGCCGGCCGGTCTTCTCGCGCCCCGGATGGCGCTGCTCGATCAGGCCCGAGATCACCGCGACATTGCGGAAGGTGCGCCGCAGCATGCTCGACTCCGCCATCCAGGCTTCCAGATCTTCGCCCATCATGTCCTGGCCGAACAGCGCCTCGATTTGCTCCGGCTCGTCCAGGCTCCAGATCGCGATGGCATAATCATTGGCAACGAAGCCCATCGGCCGGAAGCCCATCCGCTCCATCCGCCGGGTCAGCAGCATGCCCAGCGTCTGATGCGCGTTGCGCCCGGCAAAGCCATAGGCGATCAGGAACCAGCGGCCGGCGCGGGGAAAGGTCTCGACCAGCAGCCCGTCAGGGCCGGGCAGCTCGGACCTCAGATCCTGCATCGCCAGCCATTCGGCAACCGCCGGCGGCAGCACCTCGCGATGGGCCGGATCAGACAGCATCGCCCGCACCCGTCGGGCGAGAGAGGCCGAGATCGGGAAGCGGCCGCCGCCATAGGACGGGATCTTCGGGTCGCCGCCCCGGCCGCGACTGACCAGAACGTCGGTCTCCCGCAGCGCCTCGTAGACCAGCAGTTCGCCGGCAAAGACGAAGCTGTCGCCCGGCACCAGCCCCTGGACGAACCATTCCTCGATCCGCCCCAGCATCCGTCCGCCCATGCCGCGACCACCGGATCTGGTCAGCCGCACGTTCAGCATCGGCATCTCGACGATGGTGCCGACATTCATCCGGTACTGCCGGGCCGCCACCGGCCCCGCCACCCGCCAGCGCCCGGCCTCGTCCTGCTCGATTCGCCGGAAGCGGTCATAGGCCCTGAGCGCATAGCCGCCGGTGGCGACGAAATCGACCACCGCATCGAAGGTCGGGCGGTCGAGCGAAGCATAGGACGCGCTACCGGTCACCTCGGCATACAGCGCATCGGCATCGAAAGGGGCCATGCAGGCCGTGCCCAGGACATGCTGCGCCAGCACGTCGAGCGCGCCCGGCCGTGGCGGCTCGCCATCCAGCTCGCCCTCGGCCACGGCTTCCAGGGCGGCGCGACACTCCAGCACCTCGAACCGGTTGGCCGGCACCAGGATCGCCTTCGATGCCAGATCCAGCCGGTGATTGGCCCGGCCGATGCGCTGCACCAGCCGCGACACGCCCTTGGGCGCACCGATCTGCATCACCAGATCCACCGCCGCCCAGTCGATGCCGAGGTCGAGCGAGGATGTGGCGACCACCGCCCGCAGCCGCCCCTCGGCCATCGCCGTCTCGACCTTGCGCCGCTGCTCCGCCGCCAGGCTGCCATGATGCAGCGCGATCGCAAGCCCGTCCTCGTTCAGATGCCAGAGTTCCTGAAAGACCAGCTCGGCCTGGGCACGGGTGTTCACGAAGACCAGCGTGGTGCCGTGGTCGCGGATCGCCTGATAGACCCCGGCCATGGCGTGGCGGGCCAGATGCCCGGCCCAGGGCACCCGCTCGCCTTCGGGGATCAGCAGCGATACCTCCGCCTGCGCCGCTTCACGCCCGCGCACGATCACCGCCCGGGGGTCGACCCAGCACCGGACCGCCGCTTCATCCGCCACCGTCGCCGACAACCCCACCACACGCAGCCCCGGCGACAGCGACTTCAGCCGGGCGAGCCCCAGCGCCAGCAGATCGCCGCGCTTGGTGCCGGCAATGGCATGAACCTCGTCGACGATCACCGTCGCCAGCCGGCCAAAGATCCTGGGCGCATCGGCATAGGACAGCATCAGCGCCAGCGATTCGGGCGTCGTCAGCAGCAGTTCGGGCGGGGTGCGGCGCTGGCGTTCGCGGGTTCGCTGATCGGTATCGCCGGTGCGCACGCCCACCTGCAGCCCCAGGCCCATTTCGGCGATCGGTTGTTCCAGATTGCGGGCGATGTCGGCCGCCAGCGCCTTCAGCGGCGAGACGTAGATGGTATCCAGCCGGCCGGCCACCTCCCCCGCCGCCGCCCGGACAAGCGCGGGCAGAAAGCCGCCCAGCGTCTTGCCCGCCCCCGTGGGTGCGATCAACAGCACCGGCAACCCCGCTTCCGCGGCCGCCAGCATGCGCAGCTGATGGGGATGCGGGGTCCAGCCGCGCGCGCCGAACCAGCCCGCCACCGGCGCAGGCAGCGGCGCGGGCGGGGGCAGGTCGGCATCCGGCACCAGTACCGGCAGACGGGGTTCATGCACGCTCATGGCCGGATAGTATGGTGCAGGCCACCCAGAAGGCGAGCCCGGCATGATGTCGCCGGGGTGGACTTGGGCCCCCGGCCACCCAATCTTGGCAGGAGCACAAACCGGGTACGCCACTCCTCTCCCGCCAACCACGCCTCTCCCCCAGCCGGGATCCCCCATGCCGGACGATATCCGCCTGCCGCCCGCCGATCCGGCCCCGCCCGCCCCGCGCGGGGCGGGTATCGACTGGCTGGTCCCCTGTCCGGAGGGTCTCTACTGCCCGCCGGGCGATTTCTGGATCGATCCCACCCGTGCGAAGCCGCGCGCGATCGTCACCCACGGCCATGCCGATCATGCCCGCCCGGGCCATGCTGCGGTGCTGGCAACGCCCGAAACGCTGGCGATCATGGCGGCACGCTTCGGCCCGGATCAGGTCCGGGGCCAGCCGGTCCGCTATGGTGAGCGGCTGACGGTGGGCGATGTCTCGGTCATGCTGGCACCCGCCGGCCATGTGCTGGGATCGGCCCAGATCGTCATCACCCATCGGGGCCGGACCGCCGTCGTCTCGGGCGACTACAAGCGCCGGGCGGATCCCACCTGCCCGGCTTTCGAGCCCGTGCCCTGCCATCTGTTCGTAACCGAGGCGACCTTTGCCCTGCCGGTCTTCCGCCACCCGCCGGCGGACGGTGAAATCGCGAAACTGCTCCATGGGCTGGAAGTCTTCCCCGACCGGGCGCATCTGGTGGGCGTCTACGCCCTCGGCAAATGCCAGCGGGTGATCCGGATGATCCGCGATGCCGGCTATGACCGGCCGATCTACATCCACGGCGCGCTGGCGCCGCTGTCGACCCTCTATGAAAGCCTCGGCGTTCCGCTTGGCCCGCTGCTGCCGGTGGCGGGGCGCGCGCGCGCCGATCTGGCCGGGGAACTGGTTCTGGCACCGCCCGGCGCCGTGGCCGATCGCTGGGCCCGGCGGCTGCCCGATCCGCTGGTCGCGGTCGCCTCGGGCTGGATGGGGGTACGCCAGCGGGCGAAGCAGCGCGGTGCGGAACTGCCACTGGTGATCTCGGATCATGCCGACTGGAACGAATTGCTGCAGACGCTGACCGATCTCCGCCCCGAAGAGACCTGGATCACCCATGGCCGCGAGGATGCCCTGGCCCATGCGGCGGCCGGAATGGGGCTCCATGCCCGGCCGCTGCGCCTCGCGGGTTATGGCGACGAGGACGACGACGCCCCGACCGGCGCCGGCGGAACGGAGGGTTGAGCCGATGCGCCGCTTCGCCGACCTGCTCGACCGCCTGATCCTGACGCCCTCGCGCACCACCAAGCTGCGCCTGATCGGCGACTATTTTGCCCACACCCCCGACCCCGATCGTGGCTGGGCCCTGGCGGCACTGGCCGGGACACTCGACCTGCGCGCCGCCCGCCCCTCGGCCATCCGCGAGCTGATCGGCAGTCGCACCGATCCGGTGCTGTTCGCGCTGTCCTATGACTATGTCGGCGATCTGGCCGAAACCGCGGCACTGATGTGGCCCGAACCCGCGGCCACGGCCCCCGGCCGCAACGATCCGGGTGTGCGGCTGTCGGACGTCGCCGAAACCCTCGCCGCCGCCCCCTCGGCCGCGACGGCCATGCGGTCGCTTGCCGGCTGGCTCGACGGGCTCGACACCACCGGGCGCTGGGCGCTGCTCAAACTCGCCACCGGCGGGCTGCGAGTGGGGGTTTCCGCCGGTCTCGCCAAAGCGGCCTTCGCCGCCTGGGCGAAGCTCGATTCCGAAGCGGTGGAAGAGGTCTGGCACGGGCTGGAACCTCCCTACGAGGCGCTCTTCGCCTGGGCCACTGGCACCGGCCCCCGGCCCGACCCGCGCGGCCTGCCGCATTTCCGCCCCTTCATGCTGGCCACGCCTGCCGAGCTGGCAGATCTGGCGCCGCTCGACCCATCCGATTTCAGCGCCGAATGGAAATGGGACGGCATCCGCGCCCAGATGGTGGCGGCCGGCGGCGAGATCCGGCTCTATGCCCGATCGGGCGACGAGATCGGCCGCGGCTTTCCCGACCTGCTCGACGCCTGGCCCTTCGGCGAAGCGGCGGTCGATGGCGAACTGGTGGTGATGGGGCCGGACGGCCAGCCCGCACCCTTTGCCGAGCTTCAGAAGCGCATCAACCGCCGCACCGTCGGCGCAACGATGCTGAAATCCCTGCCCGCCCATCTCAGGCTCTACGACCTGCTCGCCAAAGGTGGCGTGGACCTGCGCCCGCATCCCTTCACCGAACGGCGCGCCGCCCTCGAAGCCCTGGTCGCCGCCCATCCCTCACCCCGTTTCGATCTCTCGCCCCTGGTCGCCTTCTCAAGCTGGGCGGAGCTGGACCGGCTGCGCGCCGACCCGCCCGCCGCCACCATCGAAGGCGTCATGCTGAAGCGCCGCGACACCCCCTATCTCGCCGGCCGCCCCAGGGGGCCGTGGTTCAAGTGGAAGCGCGCGCCCCTGACCCTGGACGTCGTGCTGATGTATGCGCAGCGCGGCCATGGCCGGCGCTCGTCCTATTTCAGCGACTACACGTTCGGCGTCTGGCGCGACGATGAAACACTGGTGCCGGTCGGCAAGGCCTATTCCGGCTTCACCGATCAGGAGCTGGTCGCGCTGGACCGCTGGATCCGGCGCAACACCACCGAGCGCTTCGGCCCGGTCCGCGCCGTCGCCCCCGGCCTGGTGCTGGAGGTGGCCTTCGATTCCGTCCAGCGCAGCCCGCGGCACAAATCCGGCCTGGCCCTGCGTTTCCCCCGCATCGCCCGGATCCGCTGGGACAAGCCAGCAGCCGAAGCCGATCGGCTGGAAACCGCGGCAGGCCTGGTGGCCGGGTCGCCTGCGGCCGCCATCACCTGATGCGTGCGGATGTCGTTGTACATTCTATCAAAATTTATCTACCATCGAGCGAAATTCTGAGGCCGCCCCGCCGGTCGCCGCCACTGCATCCCTGACAGATTACATCGATATCCCAGACAGATCCGCCCTTTCGACCGGGGAAGCAACCTCTGTCGGCATGGTGTTCTTCGGCCCCCGTTAAAGAGAGTGACCATCCGTTTATAAGCGACCATCAATAGGATGTGTTCGTCATGAAGAACGATGCGTTACGCTGCCTTCGGCTGGCCGTTGCCGGGATGGTAACGGTCAACCCCCTCCTCTCCGGCTGCGGGGATTACTGGACCTCGACGGTCAGCCGCACCACGGAGATTGCGCCCGGCAGCAGTATGGTCACCACTGCCGATCTGCGCGTGATCAACCGCAGCATGCGTCTCGACGACTATGGCATCAGCCATGTCGTGACCTGTTCCGAGCCGAGCCCCGATGTCGCAAAGATCCTGAGCGCCGGCGCCACCGGCTCGCTCTCCGCCTCGGCAGAAGCCGCAGGAAAGGATGTCGCCAATGCCGATCTGGCACTCATGGCGTCGCTCGCCCGCGCCGAAGCCCTGGCCCAGCTGGGGCAGCGCCTGGCCACGATCCAGCTGCTGCGCGACGGACTGTTCCGGGCGTGCGAAGCCTATGCCAACAATGCGATTTCGGCCACGACCTACGGCATGATCGTGGCGCGCTATGACGACATCATGATCACCATGCTGCTCGCCGAATTCGCCGCCACCGCCGGGCGGCCGTCACCGGTTCAGACGCTGACGTCGGTCACGACCCTCAACATCCCGAACACGACGACGGGCGATGACACGCCGGGCGAAAACGGAGGTCAGACTGCCGCCGCACCGGCGGGATCGGGCAGCAGCATGACGGCCCGAACGGAAACGCTCCCGCGGGCCGAGGGCGGCAATGCGCCCCAGATCGGCGCCGGCATGGGCGTGCCGGAAGCGATGGTCGCCATGCAGCGGGCCTATCTGGACGACCCGAACATCGACGCCCTGCTGACCGCGTGTCTGGCCGAACTGGCCGCTACGCCGGGCATAGCCAGGCCGGGCGACCTCGCCGCAGCCTGTCGCGATTTCGCCGGCAGCAACGAGTTCCGGGGCATGCTCTCGCAGGTCGGCCAGGACCGGATCCTGCGCATGCTGATCTATGGCGATCCGACCGCCGCCGAACTGGTCGCGCGGATCGCTGCCGCCCGCAACCTGCGCAACGGCCAGGGAGGCAGACCATGACCGATCCCATCTCCGTCCCCTGCCGGGAACTCCGGCTCGGCATCGTGCTCTATGGCGGGGTGTCGCTCGCGATCTACATGGCCGGCATCACCGAAGAGCTGCACGCCCTGCTCCGCGCCTCGCGGGATCGGGCGAGCGACGGCACCCCGCCCGCTGACGCCCCCGACCCGGCACCCACCAGCGCCATCTATCGCGACCTGCTGGACGAGCTGGCGAAGAAGACGGTCGACCTCCGCGTCGTCGTCGACACCATCGCCGGCTCTTCCGCCGGCGGCCTCAACGGCGCGGTGCTGGCACGGGCGATTGCGACCGGCGGCGGCGTGCGTCACATGAACGGCTTCTGGATCGACAAGGCCGATATCACAAATCTCAAGGACGATCCTGAAGAGCGTGCCGGTTGGCTGTATCGCATGCTTGGCCGGGTGCTCCTGAACCGCTTCGCGAGCAATCTGCCACCTCAGATCTCGCAAGGCTGGCTGATCGATCAGGTGGCGGCTTTCGCCAAGGGCGGCGACGGCACCAGAACACCGCTCGACGGCCGCAAATTCATCCGGCTGATCGGTGAAGCCCTTAACGGCATCGGCCGGAGCCCGGCCCATCTCCTGCCCGACGGGCAGCGGCTGGACCTCTTTCTCACCCGCAGTGATCTGCATGGCTGGCCGCGCTTCCTGCCGATCGATGGCCGGCTGCATTGGGGCCGTCAACAGGAACGGCGCTTCCCGCATGCGATGCGGTTCGAGACCCGCGGCGGCCTGACCGGTGATTTCGACGACATCTTCGCGCTGACCTATGCCTGCCGGTCGACCGCCGGCTTCCCGATCGCTTTCGCCCCGCTGCGGAGCAGCGATGTCGCCGAAGAACTGTCCGCTCATGAGGGGCTCGCAGACTTCCACAGCCGCCATCTGGGCGAACATCTCCTTGCCGGCGACAATCGCATGACAGGCGATGACTGGGGCAGCCGCGCCCAGATGGCCGATGGCGGGCTGCATGACAACAAGCCCTTCGGCCCGGTCATCGACGCGATCGGCGACAAGCCCGCCCGCCGCCAGGTGATCCGCCTGATCGCCTATGTCGAACCGACACCCGAGCGGGAGGTGCCGATCCCCGACGAAGTCCGCTTCGCCGGCGGCGCGCTGATCGGCCGGCTCTATCATCATTTCCGCTATGAGCCGATCCTGGACGATCTGGAGGCGGTGGTGGAGCGCAACCGGGTGGCACAGGAGCTCAAGCTGCTTGAGGACGAAACCCTTCTGGCAGCGCAGGACTTCCGGTCCGCCTTTCCCCACGCCCCGGCCCACAGCTTCGCACCGGCATCGGTCGCCCCGTACGAGCGGGCCTGCCGCCGGTCGGCAGCCGCCATGCTCGCCGATCTGATCAACGGCACGCTGAGCCTGCCCCGTCCATCCAGGCAAGCCCATCTGATCCGACGGATTGCCCGGCTGTATGTCGAGGCGGATCCCCAGGCCGCGGCAGCCGCAGCGGCCTTCCCCCGCCAGGATCGCCGCCGACGTTTCCTGGTCCGGCGGGCGAACCAGCTCTATGCGTCGGCAGCCGATCGCGGGGCGGTCGATGCCTTCAAATCGGCTCTCACCGACCTCGCGGAGATCCGTCCGGAGCTCGACCGCGCCAGCACCTGCATCTCCTTCGATCCCACATCCATGGATGACATGCTGGCCGATCCTCCCACGGGGCCGGGCCATGCAGCCTTCGCGGCTTTGACGAAGGCAGTTACACCGACCCTGCGTTGCGCCCTGGCGGCCGTCACCATCGCCGCAAATCGCCTGACCGTTGCACTCGATGCGGCCGTGGCCCAGGTCACGGCCGGCCCCGTGGCGACGGCACTTCGGGGCGCCGACGGCCTGTTCGATCTCGTCGATCTCATCATCGCGCCCGAAATGATCCGCCACCGGATCGAAGAGCCGCAGGAAGCAAGAATCGTCCGGATCTCGCCCGTCGACTGCCGCTCGACCCACCGGGTGATCGACCGGGCCATGGGTGATGATTTCGGCGCCTTCGCCGGCTTTCTCTCACGCGATGCCCGGGTGCACGACATCCTGCTCGGCCGGCTGAACGGCGCCGAGCGGTTGCTCGACATGATCCTCGATACAACCGGGCTCGACCGGGATTGTGCGGGTCTGTTGAAGACACACTACCGGACCAGGCTGTTCAACGCGATCACCGACGATCTGATCAGGATCGTGGACGAGACGGGCGGCCTCGGCGAACGCACGACACGGCTGCTGCAACGGCTCGAATTGCTCGCCCGCTGATCACGGCCGACCGATCCGAAATGCCCCGATCCCCGTATCACTCCTGAAATGGTCAGGGAGACGGGATCATGGGCGGCAGCAATGTCATCGGCAAGGAGCATGGGGCACGGACCGGCCGCATGCCGCAGGGGCCGGCGCGTCTGGCGACGGCTTTGGGCATTGCCGGGCTGATCCCCTTCGCCGCCGGTGCCGCCCTCGCCCTGCTGTCGGATGACGCTGCGGCTGCGCGTGCCGCCCTTCTCGCCTATGGCGCGGTCATCCTCTCCTTCCTCGGCGCCGTGCATTGGGGGCTGGCGCTGGCATCGGGCCAGACGGAGACGGGGCGGGCCATGCTCCGTTTTGCAACCTCGGTGCTGCCCTCCCTGCTCGGCTGGGCGGCCCTGCTGCTGCCGCAGGTCCCGGGCTTCGCCCTCGCCACCGCCGCCTTCGCCCTGCTGCTTGCCGGCGAAACCCTGGGCCCCCTGCGCGCCGGCCTGCCCGGATGGTATCTCCGGCTGCGGATCGGCCTCACGCTGGGTGCCCTGGTCGCGCTCGCGATCGGCGCGCCGATCGGCGGCGGGGGGCCCGCGTGACCCCGGCCGCCGGCACCGCCACGCTGCCCGGCTGGCGCCTTGCGCTGTTCGGCCTGCCCGGGTTGCCACTCGCGGCGCTCACCCTGCCGCTCTACATCTACCTGCCGACCTATTATGCCGACACGCTCGGCCTGGGCCTGGGCGTGGTGGGGGGCGTGCTGCTCGCCGCCCGCATCTGGGACATGGTGACCGACCCTGTGGTCGGCGTGTTCGCCGATGCCATCCGCCTGCCCGGTGGCCGGCGGCGGGGCTGGATGGTCGCCGGCCTGCCCTTCACCATCGCCGGCATCTGGATGCTGATGTCCCCGCCCGAGGGGGCGGGGGCGGTGCATCTGCTGGTCTGGTCGATCGTGCTGCATCTGGGCGGCACCATGATGGTGCTGTCCCAGCAGGCCTGGGCGGCGGAGCTGTCCGACGGCTATGACGAGCGTAGCCGGATCGTCACGGTGCGTGAGGTCTTCGTGATCCTGGGCACGCTGGCGGCGATCGCCCTGCCGGTCGTGACCGGTGGCGGCGGCACCGCCGTCACCGCGGCAGGTCTCGCCACGCTGGGTGCGGCCATCGCCCTGCTGCTGCCGGTCACCACCGCAGCAGCCGTGATCGCGGTACCGGAACCGGATCGCCTGAACACGTCCGGGGGCAGCCGCCTGGCCGGGCTGCGCGCCCTCGCCGCCAACCGCCCCTTCCGGCGGCTGATCGGTGCCTATATCGCCAACGGCTTTGCCAACGGCCTGCCGGCGACCCTGTTCCTGCTCTATGTCTCGCACGTCATCGGCCGGCCGGATCTGGCCGGGCCGCTGCTCTTCGTCTATTTCGCCGCCGGCATCCTGGCAGCGCCGCTCTGGCTCCGGCTTGCCGCCCGCACCAGCAAGCACCGGGCCTGGACGATCGCGATGGCCATCGCCACGGTCGCCTTCCTGCCGGCGGCCTTCCTCGGCACCGGCGATGTCGTGCCGTTCCTGATCATCTGCATCGCCACCGGTGCCACGCTCGGCGCCGATCTGGCGCTGCCCAATGCCATGCAGGCCGATGTGATCGACATCGACCGGGTGGAAACCGGTCAGGAACGGGCCGGGCTGTTCTTCGCTCTCTGGGGCTTCGCCACCAAGGCGGCGCTGGCGCTGGGCATCGGCGTCGCCTTTCCGCTGATCGAGGCGGCCGGCTTCAATCCTGCCGCCGCCGATGGTGGCGGGGTAGCGGCACTCACCGTGCTGGCGCTGGTCTATGGCGCCCTGCCGGTGCCCTTCAAGATCGCGGCGATCCTGCTGGTCCGCCGCTTCCCCCTGACCCGGGAGATCCAGTCCGGCCTGGCCCGGGAGATCGCCCGACGCCGTAACCCGGCGGCAGCCACCCCACCCGGCTGCGGTCCACCTTCTTCGCGGGAACCGTCATGTCCCCTCTCCGTCGCCTCGCCGCGGGCATCGCACTCGCGCTCCTCAGTCTCCTGACGATCACCGGATGCAGCACCATGAAAGTCGAAGATTTCGCCGGCGCCGGGCCGAGCTTCCGCCTGGAGGATTACTTTGCCGGCAAAACCAGGGCCTGGGGCATGTTCGAGGATCGCTTCGGCAATCTGCGTCGCCAGTTCGTCGTCGACATCGACGGCGACTGGGACGGTGAAACCCTTACCCTGGACGAGCATTTCCGCTATGCCGACGGCGAGCTGGACCGCCGGGTGTGGACCATCCGCGCCGATGGCCCCAACGGCTATGTCGGCCGGGCCGACGACGTGCTGGGCGAGGCCCGTGGCGCTGCCTTCGGCAATGCGCTCAACTGGACCTATCGCATGAATCTGAAGGTCGGCGGCCGCGAGATCGAGGTCCGTTTCGACGACTGGATGTTCCTGCAGGAGGACGGTGTGCTGCTGAATCGCGCCACGGTGACGAAGTTCGGCATCGAACTCGGCACGGCCACCATCTTCTTCCAGAAGGAGCGGCCGCGCATCGACCCGGCCCTCGGCATGCAGGACGATCGCCGCCCGGCGATGGCGATGCCGATGCCGGGCGAATGACGGCCGCGCTCCACGCCACCGACACGGAGTTTTCATTTGCCTGAAACGAACGGCGCGCCTAAACCGGGCACAGCCGGCGGCGACAGGCCCCGGCTGCGCCCGAGCACGGCGAGGCCCTGCGCATGATCAATCTCTATGTCACCGAACCGGGTGTGCTCCGCCGCGCACCCGCCGGCAGCCCGATCGACGAGACGGTGGTCTGGGTCGACATGGTCGATCCGTCGATGGAGGAACTCCATCGCGTCGACCATGCCCTCGGCGTCGACATCCCCACCAAGGAAGAGATGCGCGAGATCGAGGCGTCGAGCCGGCTCTATGAAGAGGACGGCGCGCTCTACATGACCGCGACGGTGCTGAGTTCCGTCGAAACCGGCAGCCCGGTCGCAAGCGCCATCACCTTCGTGCTGACCCATGGCCGGCTGATCACCGTCCGCCACACCGACCCCTTGCCCTTCCGCGCCTTCGCGACCCATGTCGACCGGCATCCCAATGCCGTGACCGGGGCGGAAGGCGTGCTCTTCGGCCTGCTGGAAGCGATCGTCGACCGGCTGGCCGACGTCCTGGAACTGGTGGGGGCCGAGATCGACCAGGTGTCGCAGACGGTTTTCGAAGCCGGTCAGCGCACCCGCGGCATCACCCCCGGCAATGGGGGCAAGGCCGGCAAGAAGGGCAAGAGCAGTCAGCGGCCGCCGGCGCCGGATTACGAGGCCCTGATCGCCGCCATCGGCCGGATGGGTGACCTCACCTCCAAGATCCGCGAAAGCCTGGTCTCGATCGGCCGCCTGGCGGGTTTTGCCGGCCGCAATCTGCGCGGCCGGGCCAGCAAGACCGGGCTGGCTGCAATGAAGACCATCACCCGCGACGTGGTCTCGCTGTCGGATCATGCAAGCTATCTGGCCAACAAGCTCTCCTTCATGCTGGATGCGACGCTCGGCCTGATTCAGATCGAGCAGAACGGCATCATCAAGATCTTCTCGGTCGTGGCCGTGGTCTTCCTGCCGCCGACGCTGATCGCCAGCATCTACGGCATGAATTTCGAGGTCATGCCCGAACTTTCCTGGCATCTGGGATATCCGCTCGCCCTGCTGATGATGGTCGGCTCCGCCGTTCTGCCTTACTGGCTGTTCAAGCGCCGCGGCTGGCTCTGAACGGGTTCTGCCGCCCTGCGACCGGTGGTCGCGTTGCGCAGTGTCGATCATCAGACAATGATATGTTGTTAAACCAGCAGGACAGGCCGTGACCACGGGGCGGAAGCAAAGGATGGGCGGCAGCAGAGGCCGTGCGGCGACGCGCGGCCTGTCGGCCGTTCGTGGCCGTCGCCTGCCGGCCGCCCTGGCCATGCTGGTGGTGCTGCTCGCCCAGATCCTGGGCGGTGCAGCGCTCAACGTTGCCGCGGCACAGGCTGCGGAAACCGGCCAGCTGGTCATCTGCACGCCGACCGGTCTGGTGCAGATCGCCGTCGATCAAGACGGCCGCCCGATCGATGGCGATGATCATCTGCGCATCGATCACGGCCTGCCCTGCGGCGGGCTGTGCCTTGCGCCCGCGCTGATCGCGGCGCCCCCCGCCCTGCCCGAGCCGGCGGCGGACGTGCTGGCCCGGCTGCAGCCGGTCGCACGCGGCCTGCCGCTGCCGCGGGACCGCCTCGCACCCCGCCCACCGGCACGCGCCCCACCCCTGGTCTGAGACCGCCTCCGTTCATTCCGAACCGGTATCAGATCCAGGACATTCGACATGATCCTCCGCCAGACTGCGGCCGGCGCCTGCCGGCTGCTGCCCGCGACGGCCTGTGCCGCCGCCGCCCTCGCCCTCGGCACGCCCCTGCCCGCCCGCGCCGACGATATCGGCCCCCAGGGCGGCACCGACCTGCCCGCACTCAGCGTCACCGCCCGCCGCGGAAGCCCGCAGGCGCTCGAAGACGTACCGGCCTCGATCGAGGTCATCGACCGGGCCCGGCTCGATGCCGTGCCGGCGACCACGGTCGCCCGCGCAATCGAACAGGCAACCGGCGTGATCATCGCCGATGGCGGCGCCACCACCCGCTTTTCCATCCGCGGCTTCGAAGACGGACAGGCGCTGATTCTGGTGGACGGCCACCGCCGCCGCGGCCGTTTCGGCAATGTCGATCTTTCGGCCTTCGACCTCGGCGCCGTGGACCGGATCGAGATCATCCGCGGGCCGATGTCGGCGCTCTACGGCGCCGATGCGGTCTCGGGCGTCGTCAACATCATCAGCCGGGATGCCGCCGCCGAACCGGGAGCCAGCCTTCAGTCCCTGGCCGGCATATCGGAAAACGGCGAACGGCTGACCCGGATCGGCCGGGCGGCGGTGGAAACCGGCCGGGTCGGCCAGACCCGCAACCGGCTCGACCTCTCGATCCGCTCCCGCGATCCGTGGAGCGAGGCCGGTTCCGCCTTTGACGACCTCAAGGGCGAATCCTCCCGCCACGCCGCCTGGCGCACGGCCTGGGATGTCGCACCCGGCCACGAGATCACCCTCGATCTCGGCTATGAAGAGCTGCGGGCGAAAGGGCTCGGCTCCAATGGCGGCCGGGTGCCGATGCCGGTCGATTCGCGGGAGCACGAGACCAGCCGCACCGGGTCGCTCACCTGGGCGGGCGAGGTCGGCCCCGGCCGGGTCACGGTGTCGGGCAGCGCCTACCGCACCGAAGGCGATGTGCTGCGCACCGGCTCGCTCGACACCACCCGCATCGACGGGCGCGAACTGACCGGCTTCTACACCCTGCCGATCGGCACCGATCACGTCGCAACCGTCGGCTTTGAATATCTGGACGAGGATATCGACCTGTCGGTTCTGGCCAAAGGGTCCGCCGACCGGCGCAGCCGGGCAGCGGTCGCCCAGGATGAATGGATGCTCGCCGAAGACTGGACCCTGCTTGCCGGCATCCGCACCGACGATTTCAGCGATGTGGGCACCACCACCAATCCGCGCGCGACGCTCTCCTGGACACCGGGGCCCTGGATCTTGCGCATCGGCGCCGGTACGGCCTTCAAGGCGCCGACCTATCTTCAGCTCTATTCGATCATCAACCGCGGCCGCTCGGTGATCTACGGCAATGCCGACCTCGAACCCGAGACCTCGTGGACGGCAGAGGCCGCCGCCGCTTATCGTTTCGCCAATGGCGCGGAATTGGGCGTCACCGCCCATCATTCCGAGGTCGAGGACCTGATCACCACCCGGCTGACCGCGCCCGGGCGCTATGACTATACCAATATCGGCACCGCCCGGATCCGCGGCGTCGAGATCACCGGCCGCACGCCGATCGGCGACGATCTGATGCTGACCGGCTCGCTCGAATGGATCGATGCCCGCGACACCGCCGCCGACGAGCGGCTGGGCCGCCGGCCACGCCAGCAGGGCAAGATCGGCCTCGACTGGGCGGCCGATGACGACACCCTGGTCCATCTGGCCGGCACCGGCATGCTGTCCTATTACGCACCGGTCGGGTTCGGGGCCAGCAATCTCGGCAATGTCTCCACCGATTACGGCCGGATCGACGTCAAGGTCAGCCACCGGCTGACGCCGCTGGTCGAGATTTCAGGCGGTGTCGACGGGCTGATCGGCACCCGCGTGCCCGACAACCTTCAGCCCTTCGAGCCGGCGGAGCGCTTCTTCTATCTCGGCGTCAATCTGCGCTATTGAGCCCGGAAGGAGAGGTCACCATGGCCGTCGTCATCCGACCGCGCCCGCCTTCAAAAGCAATCGACCTCACCGCACTCCCCGGCCTCGCCTGGGTGCTGCGGCGGCCGTATCTGCTGAACGCCCTGCGCGGCCTTACCCTCTTTCTGCTGGTCTCGGCGATCTGGTTCGGCCTGACCGATCCCAGCGGCAGCGGCGCCTTCACCCTGGCGCTGATGTGGGGGATCTTCTGGCCCTTCTTCACCAGCCTCGTCACCCCGACGGTGGGCAATGCCTTCTGCTCGGTCTGCCCGCATGGCTTCATGGGCAAGTATCTGAGCCGGATCGGCCTGAAACGGCATGCGCCGCGCTGGCTGGTCCGGGCCAATATCGGCCTGGTGCTGGTGATGCTGACCTATTGGGCGGTCTCCTTCGCCGCCCCTGCCGCCTTCGCCCGCTCGGCCGAGATCACCGCGGGCTTCTTCCTGGCCTATACCCTGCTTGCCGCCGCCAGTTTCCTCATCTGGCGCGACATGGCCTATTGCCGCCACATCTGCCCGCTGGGCGGGGTGCTCACCGCCTATGCCCGGGCGGGATCCACCTGGATCACCACCGATGCCGCCAGTTGCGCGTCCTGCCGCAGTTTCGATTGCGCCCGCGCCTGCCCCCACCACCTCAGCCCGTTCCGCTTCGAGGACCGCAACGACATGGCCGACTGCACGCTGTGCATGGATTGCGCGGCCGCCTGCACCTCGGTGAAGGTGGAACTGCGCCGTCCGGGTCATCAGCTGGCGCGGCCGGTCGCCCGCGACGACGGCCGCACGGCGCGGATCCTGCTCTGGCTGACGGCGGTCGCCGCCATCGGCGTCCAGTTCCAGCACGGGCTCAACCATACGCCGCTTGCCGCCGCCATGCCCTGGAACCTGGCGGGCGGGCTGCTGGCCGACAGCGTTCCGATGCCGGCCTGGTTCCAATGGTCGGGCGTGGCGGCACTGCTGCTCGCCATTGCCCTTACCCTGGGGGCCGCGCGGGCAGGCTGGGGCCTCGTCGCCCGTCTCGCGGGTCGGGATCCTGCGGGGGTTGCGGCCGTGCTGGGCCATGGTCTGGCACCGCTCGCCTGCATCGCCATGCTCGCCCATGGCATCGTGTTCTTCCTGGCCGTCTATGTGCCGAAGCTCTGGAACAGCGCCATCCCGGCCTACGGTCTGCCTGTCGCGGAGATCGGGCCGCTGGTTGCCCGCGGCACGCCCTGGCTCGACATCTTCGCCCTGCTGCCCTGGGTCGCGATCCTCTGGTCATTGCGGGTGATGCACCGCCGCACGGCACTTGTCCTGCCTGCCGGGACGGCCCCGATGCGCCATCTTTTCGCCACCGCCGCTGCGGCGGCACCGGTCCTGCTCTATGCGCTGGTGCTGATCGTCAAGCTCTGGGCCGCCGCGCAGAATGGTCCGGGCGCCCATGTTCACTGAAACCGTGATCAGGCGCCCATCCCGGGCGCCTGCCAGTCTCCGCGAGCCAGGCGCAGCGGTGACGGCGCCGTGTCGCGCGCCAGACGATAGCTCACCTCGCGGCCACGCCCGTCGAAGGCGACCCCCAGCCAGCGCGGCTCGCCCGTCCGATACCAGAGCGTCATGGTCAGGTCGCCAGTGACGTCATAGGCACGGGCATCGATCGTACCGCCGCCCGGCGCCGGGCGTTCCACGACACCCCGGTCGGCAACCGCCACATCCAGCAGCCGGCCGCGTTGCGTATCCAGCCAGCGCGGCCGTGCCGGCGTTTCAGGATGCCAGTAGCTGGTCGGGATGACATCGGCCGGCGCTTCCACCCGGCCGTCTGCCCCCTGGACGACGAAGCCGTCGCCCTCGGCCCGCCCGTCGACCTCATAGCTCGTGCCATCGTCGTCGGTGCGGGTCCGGATCGCAACCAGCCGGCCACCGGCCCAGCTTTCGGTGTTGCGATGGGTATAGCGATAGACCGTGATCGGCCCGAACGCGACCGCAAGGTCGATCTCCACCGACACCGTCAGCCGGCCATCGGCGTCGGGCGTGAACCGCAGCACATGGCGGCCCATCACCGCGTCCCCCCGGAAGACGTCGAAGGCCAGATCGCCCGAGGCCGGCGCAGGACCGGCGGCCGCCAGCGCAAGCGCACGCCCCGCCACCCCCGGTGCCGCCAGCAACAACCCGCCGCCCAGCAGCCCGGCCAGCACGGACCGGCGGTCGGTGCCGCCACGCCCGCGCCTGCAGGCATCCGAGCAGTAGCGCACCTCTTCCCAATCGCGGGCCCATTTGCGCCGCCAGGCGAAGGGCCGCCCGCACACCACACAGAGCTTGACCGGCAGATCGGCCTTGCGCCGCATTTTCGGCATCGCATTTCTCCCGGGTGGTCAGGTCTCACAATTTTCGGTCCCCGCCCCATATACCGACGGCGGAAGCCAACGGATCACCCGTCCGGTATCTGTCGAGGGAGTAATCGTCCGTGACCTCAGCGCCGCCCCCTGTCTTCGAAGATCCGATCGGGCTTGCGATCATCGGTGCGGGCCTTGCCGGCATTTCGGCCGGCCGGCTGGCCCGGCATGCGGGTATCGGCACCCGCATCTTCGACAAGGGGCGCGGCATCGGCGGCCGGCTCGCCACCCGGCGCGTCACGCTCGATAACGGGACCACGCTGCATTTCGATCATGGTGCCCAGTTCATCACCGCCCGCAGCCCTGCGCTGGTCGCCGCCATGGCCGGGGCCGAAGCCGCCAATCTGGCGCGCCGGCTGCCCGCGCCGCCGCTGAAAGGCCATACCGCCGAAGCCGAACGCGACCAGCCACGCTGGGTCGGCATGGGCGGCATGACCGCAATCGCGAAGGATCTGGCCCGCGGGCTGGAGATCCGGACCGGTACCCGCATCGGCGGCATTGCGCGCACCGGCGACGGCCTCTGGCGGCTGGATGACGAGGACGGGCTGCCGCTGATCCAGGCACGCCGTCTGATCGTCACCGCCCCGCCCGAACAGACGCTGGATCTGCTGATCGATGTGGTGCTGCCCGAAGGCTGGCGCCGCCGCATCGCCTCGACCGTCATCGCCCCCTGCTGGGCGCTGATGCTGGTGGTCGATGACGAACTGCCCCTGCCCGGCCCGCGCTGGCGCCCCGAGGACGAGGCGATCGCCTGGATCGGCGATCAGCGCGCCTTGCCCGGCCGGCCGTCTGCGCCGCAGAGCCTGGTCGTCCACGCGACCCCGCATTGGAGCCGGATTCATCTGGAGGAGACGCCGGAGGCAGCCGCCGCGGCCCTGCTCCATGACCTCGAACGCCTGATCGGCCGGGCGATCACCCCGCGCCTGATCCAGGCCCATCGCTGGCGCTATGCCCTCGCGGAGGTGCCTCTCGGCTCACCTTGTCTGGCCGATCCTGCCGCCGGTCTCGCCATTGCCGGCGACTGGTGCATCGGCGGGCGTGCCGAAGCCGCAGTCGACAGCGGTCGCGCCGCAGCCCTGGCACTGTTCGGCTGAGCAAGACCATTCATGCACCAAGGGTTTGTCACCAACACTTCATTTCTGATCCGAGGGTTGCGCGGCTAAGAATAGGGTTCACCCCCTCTGGTTGCGATCGCGGATCCCTGCGGTCGCCCCCGCTTTTCCCGGTGGCCCCCGCCCCATGTCCGTGCTTTACCAGTCCTCGTCCGACCTGCCAGACCTCGTCGCAGGCCTCTATGAGCGCCGGGCGCACGATCTTTATCTGGGCGAGCCGGTGACGGTCTATGAACATGCGGTGCAATCGGCGATGATCGCCGAGGCCGATGGTGCCGCATCGACCATGATCGCTGCCGCCCTGCTCCACGACGTGGGCCAGCTGATCCGCGGCGCGGCCGAAGACGCCCATCGCCTCGCCGATGATGAGGAACATGCCAGGGTCGGCGGCGACTTCCTCGCCAGCTATTTCCTGCCCGAGGTGGCGGAGGCGGTGCGCCTGCATGTCCAGGCCAAGCGCTATCTGGCGGCTTTGGATTCGGGCTATGCCGCCACCCTCACCCCGGCAGCGCGGGTCGCCCTCTCGGTCGGCGGCGGTGCGATGTCGGCGGAGGAGGCGACGGCATTTCGCATCCGCCGCCATGCCGACGCCGCCCTCAGGCTCCGGCGCTATTGCGACCGGGGCAAGCAGCGCAATCTCGTGCTGCCCCGCTTCCGCAGTTTCGCACGCCATGTGCTGGCGGCGGCGCGGCGCGACTGACGCCGCGCCGCCGCCACGTCAATAGTCATAACTCCAGGTCGCCCCGACGGAACTGCCGCCCTCGGCACCGACTTCGGTGTCGATCTTGATGTTGGGCAGCACTTCCAGTTCCACCGTCACGGCACTGCTGCCGGCCCCCTGTTCGACGCCCACGAACAGGTCGTCGCTCAGATATTTGCCGGCGCGCACCGAGGCGCCGGTGCCGGTGTCGTCGGTGCCGACATCGAGCACGTCGAGCCCGAACAGGTCGCGGGCAAAGCCCGTGGGGTCGAAACCGCCACCACCACCGCCGGTCAGCGTCGCCAGCCCCTGACCGACCCTGATCGCATCCATGGCCGAGAGTTTCGCACCCGGTTTGCCGAAGAAGGCCCGGGCCAGGATTTCGTCCTGCGCCAGCGCCGGTTCCGAGGTCAGCGTCAGCTGCGGTGCCGAGGCCCGTCCGGTGACCTGCACGATCGCCGTGACATCGGCATTGGTCAGCGTCGCCTCGATGTCGAGCCGCGGGTCGATCTCGGTCAGACCATCGAAGGTGATGATGCCCTTGGAAAAGGTCAGCGTCCGCCCGACCACATCGGCTTCGCCGCGTACCACGCGCAGATCGCCATTGATCACCGGCGTGCTGGTCGTGCCGCGCACCTTGAGATCGCCTTCCCATTCGGTGTCGAGCCCGCGGCCGCGGACGAAGATCCGCCCCGGCGCCCGGACATCGATGTTGAGCGCCAGCCCGCCCGATGCCTGCTGCTGCTGTTCGGGCGATCCTGGATCGGCCACCACCCGGCCGTTTCTGACCTCCACCACATCGATGGTGCGCACCGATGGTCCGCCGGTGCTGATCAGGCGGACCTCGGCCTGGCGCACGGTCACCGTACCGCCAAGCTGGCCGTCGCCCAACCCGCCGGTCATCGCCAGATTGCCGTCGACCACCGCGTCGACATCGTCGCGGCGGACCAGCCGCGCCTGATCGATCTTCACGTTGATGTCCATGCGCGGGTCGGCAAGATCCTGAAGATTGACCGTGCCGTTCACGGCAACGGTGCCGCTGCCGCCGTCGCGCGCATCCAGCTTCACCGACAGACAGCAGCGGCCCGAGACACCGATCTCGCCGGTGATGCCGGTGAGCAGCGTGCCGACATCCTGGTTCTCATAGGCGGCATCGCGCAGCCTGATGCCGCCGGCGACATCCGGATCGGCAATCGTGCCGTTCACGGTCATGTCGGCATCGATCCGGCCGGCGAAACGCTGGCCGTCGATGCCGGCGGCAAGTGCCAGCCGGCCCAGATCACCCTGCCAGCGCAGCCGGCCCTCGACCGGCCCCGCCTCGTCGAGCGCGATGTCCGTGGGGGCCCCGCGGCGGAAGGGCTGGAGCGGAGCCTTGGCCGTGATGGTCAGCGGCTGCTCGCCCAGCCCCGCGATCGACAGATCCAGATCCGCCACCCGATCGCCCAGCGTCGCGGCGATATCGCCCGAGATGACCGGCGTCTCCATGCCTTCGACCTCGGCATCGACCGGCAGGTCGCGGATGGTCAAGACCACCCGTCCCTCCCGCCCGCGCGGGCCGAGCGCCAGATCGAGCGTGCCGTCGAGCCGACCGCCATTGCCGATCGGGACCTGGAAACGGCGCAGCGGGTCGAGCGGCACGGCCGTCAGCCGGCCTTCCGCCGTCACCCGGTCAGGTGCCATCACCGCATCGAGCACGATGCGGCCAGCCTTGCCGATCCGCAACTCGGGCAGGTCGATGCGGGTCGCATCGGCAAGGCGCACCGTCGCCGGCGCCCCCAGTCCCAGCTCTTCGCCCAGCGCCTGACCCTTCAGCCGGTCGAGGGTCAGCACCATCGCCCCCTGCCGGTCGGTCGCCAGATTGCCGCCGGCATCGAGGGTCAGCCTGCCCTTGAAATTGCCGGTCGCCGCCAGAGCGAACGCGGTCGCCGCCCCCTCGGGCGTCGCGGTGGCCTGAAGTGTGGCCAGTTGCACCAGGCCGGCAGTCACCCGCTCGGCCGCAACCGTCGCCCGGCCGCCCGGGCGGCCCTGGTCCAGCACCATGTCGGCATCCAGCGTCAGCCGGTCGGCTGAAACACTGCCGGCCACCGACAGGGCCGCCGCCTCGCCATCGGCCTTCACCGTCTGGCGGCCACGCCGGTCGGCGCCCAGGTCGACATCCAGCGACAGCCGGCCGCCCAGGTCGAGCCCGGCCAGCCGGCCGAGCGGCGCCAGATCCGGCGCATTGATGTCGAGCCGGCCGCGCACCAGGGCGTTGGCGAGTGTCACCGCCGCCTGCCCGCGCGCCGTCGTCCCTGCGAAATCGAGGGCGAGCGCCGTCACATCCAGCCGCTTGCCGCCATCGGCAGATGCCGCCTCTGCCGTCAGCCTGAGCGGACCTTCCGCGGTCGCACCATCCAGCGCCACGCGTCCCGTGGGCGCCGAGAGCAGATTGCGGCCATCCAGATCCAGCGTCAGGCGCTGCACGTCGATCGAGCCCAGCCGGCCATCGGCCAGCCGGGCATTCACCCGCGCCGCCGGATCGGAGAGATTGCCGGCAAGCGCGATATCCGCCTCCAGCCGGCCGGCTGCCGGCGCGCCGAGCGTTTCCGCCAGCCGCCCCAGATCGCGCACCGCAAGATTGAGCACCGTGCCGTCGAGCCCGCCGCCCGCGCCGAGTGCCGCCCGGCCGGCGAGGCGGGTGGTGCCGGTCGCAAGCGACAGGTTTTCGGCGGTGATGCCGCCATCGCCGGCCACGGTCACCCGGGTGGCCAGATCGATGCGGCCGGCCAGTGCCGCATCGGCCTCTGGAATGCCCAGCTGCATCGACCGGCCTTCGGCGGAGACATCGGCAACCAGACGGCTCGCCGGATTGCCGGTCACCGTCACATCGACCCCCAGCGTGCCGGCAAGCTGCGGCAGGCCGGCAAGGGTGGCGAGCCGGCTCAATTTCTCGGCCGACAGCCCCGCCTGAGCGTCGATGGTGCCGTCGTCCAGGGCATAGCTGCCGGTGGCCGACAGATTGGCCGTCCCAATATCGAGCAGGGCCGCATCGATCACCACCTTGCCCGCCGCACCGTCGAAACTGCCGCGAGTCTTCAGCGACAGCACGCCGTCGGCAGCTTCCGGCGGCAGGCCGAGCGCCGCCGGGCGCGGCCCGTCGAGGTCCAGATCCAGCGCCAGATCCAGATCCGCCGGCAGATCCTGCGCCGGCGCGCGCCCGGTGACCGCGGCAGTCAGCCGGGCGGCACTGGCAAAAGGTCCGCCATCGCCCACGCCCTGCAGCTGCGGCGCCGCCAGGGTTGCCGCCAGCCGGGCATCGATGGCGGGCCAGGTGCCGTCGACATCCAGGCTCAGGGTCGCCGCCGACAGCGCCGCCGGCTGCGCGAGCGCCAGGATCGGGGCGGTGCCGGAGGCACTGCCGGTCAGCCGCGCCTGAACGGCACCGGTGCCGGTATCCATCCCCGCCGTGCCCGAGAACATGACACCGCCGGCCGCGAGCGCCAGCCGGTCTATGGTCAGTGTTTGGGCATCAGGCTGCAACACCGAGAGATCGAAGGTCAGCGGAGCCTCGGAGGCGAGCACCAGCGGCGGCACCGGCTGATCGGCCGGTGCATCACCCCCGGCGGGTGTGGCGGCATCGGCCCCCGCCAGCGCCCGGCCCATGCCGGCCCAGTCGAGTTCGCCCTGAAGCTGCAGCGACGGGTCCGGACGAAGTGCCAGCCTGATGCCGGTCTCAAGATCGGCGAGCCCCTCCACCCCGGCGGTCAGCCGCCCGGTCCAGCCCTCCAGCGGGCCCGAGCCTTCAAGCCTGGCCGTGATCGGCGGACGGCCGGGCAGATCGGCCATGGTCGCGACCAGCCCGCCTTCCGCCTCTTCGGCGACGAGGTCGACATCCAGCCGACCCGTCCCGAGGTCGGTCTCAAGCGCCGCCGATACCCGCCCCGCCGGCCCGTCCAGACGATGAACGTCGAGCCTGGCCCACGAGATATCCCCGCGCCCGATCCGCGCCGCCCCGTCGACACCAAGCATGGCCGGTGCATCGAGACCCGTGAGCCGCGGATCGAGTTCGAGCAGGGAAACGCTCAGTTTCCGGAGATCGAGCGATAGCGGCGGCAGCATGCCCTCGTCGGGCAGGCGCACGGTCCGCGGATCGAAAGGCTCCGATGGCGGCGGCGGCGTGCCGTCATCGGGCGGCGGCGCAAGCTTGATCCGCTCCGCCGCGATGGTCGCGATTTCGATCCGCCCCGCGAGCAGGGCCGAGGGCCGCCACGAAAAGGTGACGTCGTCGGCCACCAGCCAGGGATCGGCCGGATCGCCGATGCGGAGCCGCGGCAGATGCAGGCGTCCGAACAGGCTGCCCTCGATCGCCGGCAGCTCCACCGGACCCAGACCGGCCGCCTCGATCCCGTCTCGGGCAAGCCCGGCGATGGTCTCGCGCCCCTGCTCGCTGTCGGCCCAGATCGCAGCACCGCCGATGCCGCCGACCAAAATCACCACCAGGCCCATGCCCCCATATCCCAGGATCTTCCGGAGGCGGCCACGACGGCGTCGCGCCCGGCCTTTGGGGGGTTCGGCTCCGCCGCCGGCTGGCGGTGTCGACGGCTCGGATGCCCGTTCGGGCGTGTCACTGCTCACGTTCGGTCTCACTCCGCCTCAGAACGCCTGGCCGAGGCTGATATAGATCTGGTAGGGGTCGTCGACGTCCCGGCGGTCGAGCGGCAGCGCCACATCGAAGCGGAACGGGCCAAGCGGCGTGTAGTAACGCAGGCCAAGCCCCGCACCGGTGCGCAGATTGGTCGACAGATCCGGCCAGGGGTCTTCCGAGATCTGGCCTGCCTCGATGAAGGGCACGACGGCGATGTCCCGGGTCACCGGCATGCGCAGTTCGATACCGGCCTCCGCCACCGACCGGCCACCCAGCGGGTCACCATCGCCGTCCAGCGGCCCCAGCATGCGATAGCCGTAACCGCGCACCGATCCGCCACCGCCGGCATAGAAGCGCTTGTCGGCCGGCAGCGTTGCCGTTGCGGCACCCGCGACGGAGCCGATGCGCCCGCGGCCGGCCACCACCCAGCGCCCCAGCTCGTCAAGCGGCACATAGACCGAGCCCTTGAGTTCGGTGCGCAGGAAGCTGATCGCGGCCCCTTCGATCGCGCCGGTATAGGGGATCACCTCTCCCGAAATGCGATAGCCGCGGCGCGGATCCAGAAGGCTGTCGGAGGTATCGCGCGACAGGGTGACCGGCACACCCAGCAGATAGCTGGTCCGCTCCCCCTTCTCGTCATCCAGGATCTTGTATTCGGGGGCAAGGGCCAGAGAGCCGCGCCAGCCGTCGCCCAGCGCCCGTTCCTGGCCGAAACGGGTCTCGATACCCGTCTGCTGGAAGGCGTCGGTGTCTTCGTTGATCAGCTTGATCGTGCCGAAATTGAACCGGTCCTCGCGCGGATGCGGCCGCTTGTAGTTCACATCCAGTTCCTGGAGCACCGGCGATATGTCGAGTTCCGTGCGCAGCTTGTCGCCGCGGCCGGTGAAGTTGCGATGCTCCCAGAAGGCCCGCAATTCCGGGCCGACCGTGGTCGAGTAACGTGCACCCGCACCGATGCTGCGCGGCGGGCCTTCCACCACCGTCAGTCTGACCGGCATGGCCCCGTCCCCAGGCGGGATCTCGGGCGTCTCGATCACGGCCGAGGAGAACAGCCCCGTGGCCAGCAGGTCGGCGCGGAAGCTCTCGATCTTGCTGGCATCATAGGTGTCGCCCGGCTGCCAGGGGCGCTTGCCCTCCACCACCGTCGCCAGAACGTCTTCCAGCCCTTCGACGCTGGTATCCCCGAAGCGGGTGAAAGGGCCGCTGTCGATGGTCACCGTCACCGCCATGGTGCGGGTATCGTGATCGACGACCGCTCGCCGGCCGGTCTGGCGGGCAAAAGGATAGCCGTTGGCGCCCAGCGTCGTCAGCAGGCGCCGCTCCCCCGCCACCACCTCGGCCGCTTCGGCGGCGGCCCCCATCGGCAGGCCCAGCGCCTTGGGTGCCAGCTTTTCGGCATCGACCAGCGGCGGCTGCCCTGCCGCCCAGTCCACCGTCCAGTCGGCCAGCCTGTAGCGCGGCCCCGGGCGGACGGTGATCTGCGCCGCCGGGGGTTCGGCATCACGGTCGATGCGCAGACGCACCTCGCCGTCGAAATAGCCGCGGGAGCGCAGGGCCTTCTGGAACAGCTCGACATCGCCCTGCCCGCGGCGGCGCAGGGCCGCGAGGCTCGGCGGCGGACGATCCTCCAGCCGGCGCAGTTCCGACAGGCTGCCGAACAGCTCGTCCAGCGGTGCATCGGCAAGCTCGTCCGCCTGCGGCTGGCTGCCGGTGACGCTGCTGGCCGCCCCCTCCTTTTCCTCGCGCGCCCGCTTTTCGGCACGGGCCTCGGCCAGGCGCTGCTGTTCCGCCGCCTCTTCCGGATCCAGTCCCTCGACGGTGATCTGCGTCGTATAGGTCACCCCGCCGACGGTCGCGAAAAGCGGCTCGCCGCTCTCGGCGACGGGTTCCTCGTCCACGAGACCGAGGCTGCGGCCGACATCGTCGACGGTCCCGCATCCACCAAGCAGGGCGGCCGCAAGCAGCGCCGGAACCAGCGGCAGAGGCGCGGTGTGAGATGGGCCGATCTTGCGACGTAGCACCTGGGGGAGGCCTCCGGATCAAGCTTCGCCATGCGCGGAGAGCGCTTTCCCACCTTAGCGACCACCGCCCCCGAACGGCAAGCCGGGCTCCCCACCCGGCCCGTGACGAATTTCGGAACCGGCCCGATCGGCGGCGGCTCCGGCCCTGAAGTGGCATTGACGAATACAGATCTCGCGCGTAACGATCATCTTTCGGCATCCGCAATCCCGGACACCGCTCATCCGCCCCCTCATCTCGACGGAGGATCAACAGGATGCTCGGCATCAAGCTCAGCGAGATCGAGACCTTCCTTGCGGTCGCCGAGGCCGGGTCCATCAACGGAGCCGCGCGCCGTCTGCACCTCACCCAGCCGGCCGTCACCCGGCAGATCCAGCGGCTGGAAGCGGAGCTGGGGTTGATCCTGCTCGACCGGCGCAGCAAACCGCCGACGCTGACCGCCGCAGGTCGCGATGCCATGGAACATTGCCGCCGTGTGCTGAGTGCGGTGGAAGATCTGAAGGCGATGGGCATGGCCGAAGGCGCCACCGCCGGACGGCTCCGCCTCGGCTTTGCCCATGGCGTGGTCGATCTGGCCGTCACCCGGCCGATCGACGAGCTGCGCGCCACCTTTCCGCTCGTCTCCCTGCAGATCGGCAGCGGCTGGACGGGAGAGTTGATCGAGCAGGTCCGCGACGGCCGGCTGGATGCCGCCGTGGTGCTGATCGATCCGAACGAGCATCCGCCCCAGGATATCGAGGGGGCTCGGGTGGGGTCGGAACCGGTGTGGATCGTCGGCTCCGCCCGGGAAAAGGTGCCGCCCGGTCCGATTGCGCCCGAGGATCTGGCCCGGGCAAGCTGGGTGCTCAATCCCGAAGGCTGCGGTTATCATATGGTGGTGCAGCGGCTGCTGGACCGCATGGGCGCGCGGCTGGAAGTCGCGGCCGAGGTCCTGGGGCCCGACATTCAGCTGTCGCTGATCGCCAGGGGGGTGGGCTTCGGCCTGGTGCCGGCGCGCCGCGTCCTGCAAAGCGCCCAGGCCGGCGATTTGCGGCGCATCGAGGTCCGCGGGCTGGAACTGTCCCTGGCGGTCTGGGTGCTGCGCTCATCCCTCGCCGGCAGGCTCACCCCCGCCATCGATCATCTGGCAGGCTCGCTCGCCGCGGTCTGGGCGCCCGCCCCGGTCCCCGCGGTCGCGGCGCTCTGAACCTGCGCACGACCGGCCGGCGCGGCATCCTCCTCATCCACCGTATGCGCGATGGCCGCGGCAAGGGCGCGGGAGATGCAGGCATAGCCCAGCGCATTCAGATGGAACCGATCGGTGAACAGCAGGTCGGGCGTCGGATGCGCGCGATCCTCGTCCCAGGCGGTCATCAGCGCATAGCGGCTGTAGATCGGCGTGCGGGTCTCGTCAGCCACCTGATGCATCAGGGTGACGAAGCCGGCATAGGTCTTGGGATCTCTGGCGCCCGGATAAAGTTGCAGATCCATCAGCAGCGCGTCGGCGCCACTGTCGCGGATCATCTCCAGCCCCTCGCGCAGCTGGTCGGTAAATCGGGCACGATCCACCGCGCGCAGCGCGTCGTTGGTGCCGGCCTGCCAGATCACCAGATCGGGATCGTTTTCAGCCAGCAGGTCGTCCAGCCGAGCCAGCTGATCGGCCGCGATCTCGCCGCCGACCCCGGCATTGATGACCCGGATCCGGCTCTGCGGATAGCGACGGGCCAGATCGCGCTCCAGGCGGAAGGGATAGCTCGCCTCGGGCCGGGGGGCGCCATAGCCCTGGGTGGAGGAAGATCCGATCGCCAGCACCACCAGCGGCCGCCCCTCTTCCAGCTTGTCCTCGGTGACCGGCAGCTCGCCGGCCAGATCCGGGCCGTCTTCCGGCACCGGGCAGACACCGTTGATGCTGGTGTCCAGGGCTGCGCCGAAACTGCCGGCATCCTGTTCAGGCGCGGGGATCGGCGCGGCAGCTGTTTCGGCGGCAGCTGCCGCATGCGGCACCGCCGCCAGCCCGGGCACGAGCATGGCGGCGGCAACGGCGAGCGGGCGAAGGACGCGGTGCAGCGGGCGGGTCATGATCAGGCGCGGGCGGGACCGTAGGTCTTGGCGGGTGCAGGCGCGGGGCTGGCCGACGCCGGAGCGGCGGGCCGGGCAGGAGTCTTTGCGGTGCTGCGCTTCAACCATTCGAGGCCCCCGGCAAGCAGGACGAGAATGACGAGACCGGCAGACACAAGTACCACATCGAGAACCACGCCACCACCCAGCGGAACCCGGACCAGCTGCGCCGCGACCGCGAGCAGAGAACCGGTGGCAAAGACCGCCAGACCCTGGCGCCCCATGACCGCGAAGGGGTTGTTGGCCCCCAGATCGCGCAGCCAGCGGCCGACCGGCGAATAGGCGACAACATAGACCATGGCGAGAAGATGAAGGATGCGCGGCAGGGTGACGAAGGTCTTGTCCTGGCCATAGAGGAAGAACGGGATCGGCAGCATGTCACGCTCGGGATAGAAGGCCGCCAGCTTCATCGCCAGCGCCAGCACCAGATAGGCCGCCGCCAGCCACCAGGCCCAGGCCCGGTAGGGCACCACCTGCGCCTGGCCCAGAATGCCGGCACCGACCACGAAACCGATCGCGAACACGAACTGCCAGGCCAGCGGATTGAAGAACCAGCCACCCTCGTTCGGCCATTCTGGGGCGTTCATGCCGGTCATGTTGGCCACCACCCAGACCGTGGCCGAGGCAACCAGCATGGCGCCGGCGCTGGCCCGCGCGATCAGCATCATCACCGGCAGGGCGATCATGAAGCAGATATACATCGGCAGGATGTTGAAGTAGCCGGGCTGGTGGCCCAGCGTCACCACGCCCATCAGGCCGGCGGCCGGGTCATTGAAGATCGGCCCCAGATTGATCCAGGAATAAAGCTCGGGATCGGCGGTAGTGCCGGCCATCCACGCCACCAGCGCCGCCACCACGGCGATGCAGAAAACATGGACCAGATAGAGGTCGAAGCCGCGTTTCGCCGCCTTGGCACTGGCCAGCCAGGGCCGGTCGGCGGTGAATTTGCGAAAATAGGCGAGCGCCGCCGCAAGCCCGGCCAGGAAGACGAAGATTTCGGTCGCATCAGCGAATCCGAAATTGCGGATCGTGATGTTTTCCAAAGGATTGCCCGGCACATGATCGATGAAGATCATGGTCAGGGCAAGGCCCCGTACCGTATCGATCTCATTCAGCCGGCCGCGGCGTATCGCGTCCATCGGTTTCATCCCTGGTGAGTGTGGCCCGCTGCTTTACCAGCAACACCATTGCTACGCACCAGGCTTCAACCGGTACAGGGGCATAATGTGGATCATCCGCGTCAAAAGCGGGGCAGCCCCATGGCGGCGGTGACATCACCCCCCTTGCCCGGCCGTCACCACCGCAGGTCGAGTCGCCCTGATCCGGTAATGATCATTATGCCCATTATGCATTGGCGTCATGATCAGATCCGACATTATGATCTGACTGTGTTCCCGGTATGGTTGACTTCTCCCGCCACACCGCCCTTCCCGGGGTGTTGTGGCGGGATTTTTCTTCCAACCAAAACACAACCCTTACGATCTTTTTTCGGAATGTCTACGCGTGAGGTGCCCATGAGCCAGGATCCGAGTGCCGCCCCGCCTGCCGGCGGCCAGCCGACAGGGTCACGCCCGTCGCTCGACCGGACAGCCCGCCTGGTGCTGATCGCGGCGGCCCTGGTCGTGACGATCTCGATGGGCGTGCGCCAGGCCTTCGGCGTGTTCCTGACCCCGGTCGTCGCCGAACTCGGGATCGGCCGGGAAGTCTTCGGCTTTGCCATCGCGGTACAGAACCTGCTCTTCGGGCTGATGCAGCCCTTCATCGGCATGATCGCCGACCGTTTCGGCCCCTCCCGCGTGGTATTGGCGGGCACCGCGGCCTATGTGGCCGGCCTCGTGCTCGCAGCCTCGACCGGGTCCCCCACCGGGCTGATGGTCACGCTGGGCGTGGCGGTGGGCTTCGGCCTGGCCGGCACCAGTTTCGTGGTGGTGCTGGGTGCGGTCGGCCGGGCCGTGCCGGAAGCGCGGCGGCCGCAATGCTTCGCCCTGGTCACGGCCGGCGGCTCCTTCGGCATGTTTGCGGTCGTGCCCGGCGCCTATGCCATGCTCGATGCCTTCGGCTGGCGGGATGCGATCCTGCTGCTCGCCATCGCCGCCAGCGCCATGGCCGCGTTCGGCTTTGCGCTCGACGGCGCCCGGCGGCGCGGGCCGGGCGGACCGGCCGCCCGGGTCGCCGCGCCCCCCGCCGGCGCCGAGACCCTTGGCCGCGCCCTGCACGAAGCCGCCCATAGCGGCAGCTTCTGGCTGCTGGCCATCGGCTTCGGGGTCTGCGGCTTCCAGATCACCTTCATCGGCGTCCATCTGCCGGCCTATGTCGGAGATGTCGGCATTCCGGGCTGGGTCGCTGCCTGGGCGCTGGGGCTGATCGGGGCCTGCAACATCGTCGGCGCCTATGTTCTGGGCAGCCTGGGGGCCCGCTTCCGCGGCCGCAATCTTCTGGTGGCGATCTATGCGCTGCGCACCGCCTTCGTGCTGGCGGTGGTGGTGCTGCCGCCCTCGGCACCGCTGATCCTGGCCTTTGCCGCCCTGTTCGGCTTCACCTGGCTCGGCACCATCCCCCTCACCAGCGGCATGGTCGCGCGGATCTTCGGGCCGCGCTATCTCTCCACCCTCTACGGCGTCGTTTTCCTGTCGCATCAGGTGGGCGCCTTCCTGGGCGCCTGGGGTGGCGGCTTCGCCTATGACCTGCTCGGCTCCTATGATGCCGTCTGGGCGGCGATGGCGGTCATCTCGGCAATCGCCGCCCTGCTGCATCTGCCGATTTCCGACCGGCCCGTGGCCCGGCAGCCGAAACCCGCGTGAGCCGGGGAGCAATCCGGGCTATACTCCCGGGATATCTCGTTACGGAGACCAGCGTGATGAGCGAAATGCTGCCCGTCGACCGGATACGCCTGCCGGATGAACAGGCGGGCGACGACCGGCCCCTGCCGGCCTGGACCATCCATGCCGCCGCGGCCGTCATCGGCCTTGTGCTCGGCGCCGCCCTTTATGGCTGGGGCCGCTATTCCGGCGCGATCTCGATGGACTGGGTGGGCCTGCTCTGCGGTTGAACCGCCGCAGGCAAGCCCGCCCTCCCCCCGCCAACCCTCTCCCCCCCAACCCTCCCCCCGGTCGAACCGCCGCCCTTCGGTAGCGTCAGACCCGCTCGAAAATCAGCGCGATGCCCTGGCCGATGCCGATGCACATCGACACCAGGGCATAACGGCCGCCCCGGCGTTCCAGTTCGCGCAGCGCCGTCAGCGTGATCCGCGCGCCCGAGGCGCCCAGCGGGTGGCCGATTGCGATCGCGCCACCATTGGGGTTCACCCGGGGGTCGTCATAGGCCAGATCCAGCTGCTTCAGGCAGCCCAACACCTGGGTCGCGAAGGCCTCGTTGATCTCGATCACATCCATATCGGCAAGGCTCAGCCCGGCGCGGGCCAGCGCCTTGCGCGCCGCCGGCACCGGACCCAGCCCCATCACCCGGGGCTCCACCCCGGCCACCGCCGCCGCCACGATCCGCGCCCGGGGCTTCAGCCCGAAGCGCGCGCCCGCCGCTTCCGTGCCCAGCAGCAGCGCCGCCGCACCATCATTGATGCCCGAGGCATTGCCCGCCGTGACCACACCATCGGCCGCCAGCGGCCGAAGCTTCGCCAGTGCCGCCAGATCGCTCTCGGGCCGCGGATGCTCGTCTTCCGTCACCTCCAGCGCCGGCGCCTTGCGGCCCTGATCGACGGTCACCGCCGTGATCTCGTCCGCGAAGAAGCCGGCCGCGCGCGCCGCTTCATAACCCGCCTGCGATCGCGCCGCAAAGGCGTCGCTTTCTTCGCGGCCGATGGCCAGGTCGCGGCCGATATTGTCGGCGGTCTCGGGCATGGTGTCGCCGCCATAGGCCGCGATCACCTTCGGGTTCGGGAAGCGGGCGCCGATGGCGCTGTCATAGACCTTGAAGTCGCGGCCGAAAGCCTGTTCCGATTTGGCGACCACGAAGGGGGCACGGGTCATGCTTTCCACCCCGCCCGCAATCATCAGCTCGCCATCGCCCAGACGGATGGCGCGCGCGGCATCGATCACCGCCGCCATGCCGCTGCCGCAGAGCCGGTTGACGGTCTGTGCCGCCACCTCCACCGGCAGGCCGCCCATCAGCGCGCCATGGCGGGCGACATTGCGGGCATCCTCGCCGGCCTGGCAGGCGCAGCCGGCGATCACATCCTCGATCGCGGTCGGATCGACGCCGGTCTTCGCCATCAGCGCCCGGATCACCTGGCCCAGCAGGTCGTCGGGGCGGATGCGCGACAGCACGCCGCCCTGGCGGCCAAAGGCGCTGCGCAGGCCGTCGAAGATGAAGGCGTCGGTGGTGGCGGACATGGGAACGGTTCCTCCGGGCTTTTCTCTGGTCTTGTCTCAGGCTTCGTCGCGGGTCAGCGGCAGGCCCAGCCGGGCACGGCGCGACAGCCAGGGGCTGGGCCGGTAGCGCGGATCACCGGTCGCCGCCAGCAGCCCCTCCAGCACCGTCAGCACATGGGCAGCCCCCAGGCTGTCGCCCAGACGCAGCGGCCCTTTCGGATAGCCCAGGCCCAGCTCCACCGCCGGATCGATATCGGCGGGGACGGCGATGCGCATCTGGGCGATCTCGCAGCCGACATTAACGATCTGGGCGGTGATGCGCTGGGCGACGAAGCCGACACTGTCGCGGATCCGGGTCACCGGCACGCCACCCTGTTCCAGCCGCACCGCCATCCCCTCTGCCAGCGCCGGATCGGTGGCGGGCGAGGTCATCAGGGTCAGCCGTCGCTCGAAGCCGAACAGCGGGTCGATCGCCAGCGCCCGGGCCGGATCGATCCCGGCCTCCAGCGCCGCCGTGGTGCAGTCGAGCCCGAGCGGCAGCAGCAGGGCGATGGCACCTGCCCCCGGCCGGTTGCCCGCATCCACCGTCATGCCCGCCTGCGCCACCAGCTCCTGCGCCGCCAGGCGCCAGGCCGGATCGGCGGCCGGGCCGATCCAGACCGGGCCGTCGACCGCACGGCCGGCCAGCGGATCGGGTTCCGGATCCGGCTCGATGCGCGCACGGCCGTTCTCGTAGGTATAGAAGCCGGCACCGGATTTGCGCCCCAGCAGGCCGGACTCCATCCGGTTGCGGCCGATCGGCGATGGGCGGAAGCGCGGTTCCTGGAAGAACTGATTGTAGATCGATTCCATCACCGGCTGCGAAACATCCAGCCCGACCAGATCGAACAGCTCGAACGGCCCCATGCGGAAACCGGCCGCGTCGCGCATGATCCGGTCGATATCCACCGGCCGGGCCACACCGTCCTGCAGGATGCGCAAGGCCTCCACCCCGAAACCGCGGCCGGCATGATTGACCAGGAAGCCGGGGCTGTCGGTGACATTGGCCGGCAGATGGCCGGTGCGACCCGCAAGCGCCGTCAGCGCCGCCGTCACCCAGGGGGCCGTCCGGGCGCCCGCCACCACCTCGACGATCTTCATCAGCGGCACGGGGTTGAAGAAGTGGAAGCCGGCGACCCGCTCGGGCACGGCACAGGCGGCCGCGATCGCGGTCACCGACAGCGACGAGGTGTTGGAGGCCAGGATGCAGTCGGGGCCGACCGCCGGTTCCAGATCACGGAACAGCGTGCGCTTGATTTCCAGCGCCTCGACGATCGCCTCGACCACCAGATCCGCGCCTGCGAACGAGGCCGGCGCGGCCTCCACGACCTTCAACCGCGCCAGGGTTGCGTCGATGTGAGCCCGGTCACACTGGCCCTTTGACGCCTTGCGTGCCAGCATGTCGGCAATGAAGTCGCGCGCCGCATCGGCCGCGCCGGGTTTGGCATCGGCGAGGCGCACCTCGACCCCGGCCTCGGCCAGAACCTGGGCAATGCCGCGGCCCATCGATCCGGTGCCGATCACGCCGGCGATGTCAATCCGGCGGGGGGCGGAAGTGTCGGTTCGGGCAGCGAAATCGGGCACGGGCGGGGTCCTCCGGCAGGCGCCGCCATGCGATTTCCGCAGGGCGGACTCATATTCCATCGCGTTGACGGGGAGGTTAGGCAGTGTCAGATTGGCCTGCAACCGCAATCCGTCAGCATGCGCATCCGCGGAATTTGCCCGAGACAGGATATCATCCGGACAAATTTTGCGGGTAAACGACGGGGCGACGGGGTATGAATTCCGGCAGACGATCGGAAGCGCCCCAGGGGAGGAAGTTGGGAGTACAGGCATGCGCAAACGTGCCGAGATCGAGCCGATTGCGGAGCTCGACCCGGAAGAAGCCGCACGTGATCGGAATTTCGTGACGGCACTGGCCCGCGGGTTGGAGGTGCTGCGCGCCTTCCGCGTCGGCAACCAGCCCATGGGCAACCAGGAACTGGCCGAGATCACCGGCCTGCCCAAGCCCACGGTGTCACGTCTCACCTATACGCTGACCAGGCTGGGCTATCTTTCGTATAACGAACGGATCGGCAAGTATCGCCTCGGCTCGGCGGTGCTGACGCTTGGCTACAGCATGCTCGCCGGCCTGACGGTGCGCGACATCGCACGTCCCCTGCTGCAGGAGATCGCCGATTATTCCGGCGTGTCGGCCGCCCTTGGTGACCGCGACCGGCTGAACGTGCTCTATGTCGAATGCTGCAGGGCCGATACCGCCGTGACGCTGCGTCTCGACGTGGGCTCGCGGATCCCGATCGCCACCAGCGCCATCGGCCGTGCCTTCCTCGCCGGCCTGCCCGAACAGGAACGCGGTTTCCTGATGGAGCATATCCAGCGCCGTTCCGGCGCCGAATGGCCGAAGATCAGGGAAGGCATCATGCAGGCGCTGGACGAGGTGAATGCCCGTGGCTTCTGCACCTCGATCGGCGAATGGACGACGGGCGTCAATGCCGTGGGCGTCCCGCTGCGCCGCCCCTCGGGCGGGCTGATGGCGATCAATTGCGGCGGCCCCAGCTTCATCGTCCATCGCGAGCGGATCGAGAAGGATATCGGCCCCCGCCTGGTGCGCATCGCCCAGCAGATCGAAGCCTCTCTGGTCCGCCGCTGACCGGCACGACTGACGCCTCCAGGAGTTCCAGACCCGACATGACCGGACGTCCCACCATCGTCTCGCCTGCCTCCCCGCCCGATGCGGAGGAACTGGCCGCAATCCTGGCCGAGGGCGAACCGCCGGGCGCCTATAACGGTCTGATCGGCACGAAGCTGGTCCGCTGGCAGCCCGATTACGCCGAGGTCTCGATCGAACTCGGCCCCCAGCATCTGAACCGCGCCGGCGTGCCCCATGGCGGCGTGATCGCCTCGATGCTCGACAGCGCCTGCGGCTATGCCGGCAATTACTGTCCCGATCCCACCCGGGCGCGCTATTGCGTCACCCTGTCGCTCACCATCGGCTTCATCTCCCAGACCCGCGGCAAGGTTCTCACCGCCCGCGGCCGGGTGATGGGCGGCGGCCGCAAGATCTTCATGGTCACGGGCGAAGTCACCGACGACACCGGCGCGCTCATCGCCTCGGCCCAGGGCACCTTCCGCTATCGCGGCGGCAGCGAATCGCTCGAAGGCGTGCCGCGGGGCTGACCTTCGAAGGCACGCACCCCATCTTCTGCGACGATGCGCCGGAGATGGAGGCTC
Source organism: Tistrella mobilis (assembly GCF_041468085.1). NCBI lineage: Bacteria > Pseudomonadati > Pseudomonadota > Alphaproteobacteria > Geminicoccales > Geminicoccaceae > Tistrella > Tistrella mobilis. The sequence goes on from NZ_CP121017.1 coordinate 2,769,854, forward strand.
TCATGCAAAACGTCGACCCGTTGGGCCTTGATATGCTCGACTTAGACGTTCTTCGCCGCGAGATCGCGGAGGCCGATGCCGACCCTCGGCCAGATCTTGACGAAGAAGACCTCAATCGTCATTTCGCGGTGCTGCTCCGGGAAGCACTGGCTGCTCGCAGGGCCTGAGTATTTCCATGCATATCTGTCATCCCTGCTCGGACGATCCGCCTGACCGGCGCCCCATCCAGCCAGGCGGCCACCGCCTCTGCCGTCTGACGATAGAAGATGCGGAAGTTCTCGGCCGTCACATAGCCCAGATGCGGGGAGACCACCACCGTCGGCAGTTGCCGGAACGGGTGGTCGGCGGGCAGCGGTTCCCGGTCGTAGACATCCAGGCCCGCGCCGGCCAGGCGGCCGGTCGACAGGGCGTCGATCAGCGCCGCCTCATCCACGATCGGCCCGCGCGAGGTGTTGATCAGCACCGCCCCCGGTTTCATCATCCCAAGCGCCGCCGCATCGATCAGCCCGCGCGACCGGTCGCCCAGTTTCAGATGGATGGTGACGATATCCGCCGTCGCCAGCAGATCCTCTTTCGAGGTCAGCGCTGCGCCCACCTCCCGGCACCGCGCCTCGGTCAGATTGGGGCTCCAGGCCACGACCGTCATGCCGAAGGCCTGCGCCACCTCTGCCACCCGCCCGCCCAGGCGGCCGAGGCCCAGCACGCCCAGGGTCCGGCCCTCCAGCCCCCGCCCCATCACCGTCTGCCAGGGCTGCCCGGCCTTGATGCGCGCACTTTCGGCACCGGCACCACGCATCACCTCCAGAATCAGGGCGAAGGTCAGCTCCACGGTCGGCGCCGCCAGACCTTCGGTACCGCAGACCGTAATGCCCAGCGCCTGCGCTGCGGCCATGTCGATCGCGGCATTGTGCATGCCGGTGGTGACGATCAGGCGCAGATCCGGCAGCCGTTCCAGCACCCGCGCCGGCAGGGGCGTGCGCTCGCGCATCACGCAGACGATATGGAAGCCGCCGAGCGCCGCCACCACCGCCTCTTCATCGGCAAAGCCGGTGTGGAAGACCGTCAGCGCCGCCCGCTCTTCCACCGCCGACCAGTCGGCAAAGCCGGTCGCAATGTCGTGGTAGTCATCCAGGATCGCGCAGCGATACCGCATGGGTCTTCTCCTGCCTGCAAACGCCACGAACCGCCGCGGCACCGGCCGGCGGCGGTTCGACAGGGATGATACAGGAGATGGGGGGGAAGGTTCCGGTCAGATGAACAGCTTGCGCAGCCAGCCCGAGATCACGTCGATCAGGCTGACCATGATGATGATCATGATCATGACCGCACAGGTCTCGGCGAAATAGAAACCGCGGATCGCTTCCCACAGCACCACGCCGATGCCGCCGGCACCGACCATGCCGACCACGGTGGCCGAGCGGACATTGCTCTCGAAACGATAGAGCGAATACGACACCCAGAGCGGCAGAACCTGCGGGATCACGCCGTAGATCACCTCGGCCAGCGGCCCGGCGCCGGTGGCACGGATGCCTTCCACCGGGCGCGGATCGATCGCCTCAACCGCTTCCGAGAACAGCTTGGCCAGCACGCCGGTGGTGTGGACGAACAGCGCCAGCACGCCCGCGAAGGGGCCAAGGCCCACCGCCACCACGAACAGCATGGCGAAGACCATCTCGTTGATGGCGCGCAGCGCATCCATCATCCGCCGCACCGGCTGCACCACCCAGACCGGCGCCACATTCGACGACGACAGAATGCCGAAGGGGATGGCGAAGACGATGGCCAGCACCGTGCCCCAGAGCGCCAGCTGAATGGTCACCAGCAGCTCGTCCAGATAGAAGCGCCACTGGTGGAAATCCGGCGGAAAGAATTCGGCGCCGAAGACGCCCATATTGCCGGCATCGCGGAACAGGTCGAGCGGCCGCATCTCGGCGCCTTCCCACGACCAGACCAGCACGGCGGCGAGCAGGCCATAGGTGACGTAGCGCAGCAGCGATCCCTTGAGATCGCGCGGCGGCGTGATGCCGGGCGTGCGGGGCTGGGCAAGATCGGTCATGGCGGCCGGAACTTTCAGAGAAAACGACGTCGATGGTCGAAACTGGTCTGACATGAAGAACGACCGGCGGCGCGGGGGGCCGCCGGTCGTTTCAGGCAGATGGATCACGAGGCCTTGGCGGCCTTCTCGATCTCGGCGGCGCGCTTGTTCAGCGCGTCGAGCTGGGCGTCGATCTCGGCGATCTTCTTCGCCTTCTCGTCGGCCGCCATGTTCGCATCGGCTTCGAGCTTCGCCTTGGAGCGGAACAGCTCAAGCTGACGGATGGGGATCAGCTGGTCGTTGCTGCTCTTGCGGAACGGCGCCCAGGTCAGGCCCTGCAGAACCGCCTTCTCCTTCTCGACCTCGGGGCCCTCGACACCATAGGTCAGGAAGAAGCTGGCGATCTTCTCCTTCGCCTCGGCCGGGAGGCTGGTGCGCCACACGATCGGGTCCGACGGGATCAGCGGCGACTTCCAGATCACCTTGATCTGCTTGGCCTTCTCGGGGAAGGTCTTCTCAAGGCGGGCCAGGTTCTCGGTGTTGTTGGTCGCGACGTCGACCTGGCCGTTGGCAACCGCCAGCGCGTTGGTCTCGTGGTTCGCGGCAAGGGTCCGCTTGAAGGCGGTCTTGGCGTCGACATTGTTCTGGGCGAAGACGTAGTAGCTCGGCACCAGGAAGCCCGAGGTCGAGTTGGGATCGCCGTTGCTGAAGGTCAGATCCTTGGCCTTGGCCAGCACGTCCTGAACCGAGTTCAGGTCGGTGCGGTCGGCCTGGGTGATCAGCAGCGACCAGTAGCCCGGCGAACCGTCGACCGCCACGGTCTGGGCGAAGATCTCGCCACCGGCACGGTCCACCGCTTCCATGGCCGACTTGTTGCCGTACCAGGCGACGTCGACCTTGTCGAAGCGCATGCCCTGGATGATGCCGGCATAGTCGGGGGCGAAGAAGGCCTTCACCTCGACGCCCAGCTTGCGCGACATGTCGGCCAGGAACGGATCCCACATGGTCTTCAGGTTCTGGGTCGACTCGGTCGAGATGATGCCGAAGTTGATCTCCTTCATCGAGGTGATCTTCATGTCTTCGGCAGCGGCGGCCGGCAGGGCCGAACCGACGGCGATGGCGGCCGCCACGGCCACCTGGGTCAGACGCTTCAGGAACATGGGGTGCATGCCTTCCATGGGGCGTGGGATGCGTGAGGCGGAAGCGTTGGAGAGGCGGGCGCTGCGTCAGACCGCCAGCGCCTGCCCCGCAGACACGGCAGCCGGCGCGGCGCGATCGCGCACGGGCAGGCCGATATCCTCGATCTCGGTCCCGTAGAGACGGGCGAGCATGTCATTGGTGAGCGCGGCCGACGGGCCGTCATAGACCAGCTTGCCCCGGGCCAGCGCGATGACCCGCGAGCAGTAGCGGAGCGCGTATTCGACCTGATGCAGCGACACGACGACCGTGGTGCCGTCCTCGGCATTGATCCGGGCCAGCGTGTCCATCACCCGCCGGGCACTTTCCGGATCGAGCGAGGCGATCGGCTCGTCGGCCATGATCACCTCGGCCTGCTGGACCAGCGCGCGGGCGATCGCGGCGCGCTGCTGCTGGCCGCCCGACAGCGTCGAGGCACGGCGATGGGCCCATTCGGCGATGCCCACCCGCTCCAGCGCCGCAAGCGCCCGCATGCGGTCGTCGCGGCGGAAGCGGCCGGTGAGCACCCGCCAGAGCGGCAGATTGCCCAGCGTGCCGGTCAGCACATTGGTGATCACCGTCAGCCGGCCGACCAGGTTGAACTGCTGGAAGACCACGCCGATCCGGGCGCGGCGCCGGCGGATGTCGCGGGCGATACGGCCATTCTTCTGCACCGTGCCGCCCAGCATGCGGATCTCGCCGCCATCCGTCCGGTCGGAGGCGATCAGCCCCGAAAGATGGCGCATCAGCGTCGACTTGCCGGAGCCGGAGGCACCGATCAGGGCCACCATCTCGCCACGGGCGACCTGAAAGCTCACGCTGTCCAGCGCGCGATGGCCGCGGAAAGTCTTGGTCAGGCGCGCCACCTCGATGGCGGGTGCGCTGGCGCTGTCGGTCATCGCCGGTCGGTCCTTCCGAATGTCCTGCATCAGGGGGCAATGTCGTCCCGCCGGGGGTGTCCCCGTCGGGTACATCCCGGTCGGGCAGGCCGTGCGGGCGGGATCACCTGCGGCCGTACCCCGGGCGGCCACATTGCGCGGCCCGTCGGCTATCTGATTAGCCGGCTTCGATGACGTTTCGGTGACGGAGCGGTAAAGCATTGATGAAGGGCCGCCCCCATGGCATCACGGAGCGGCCGGAGGGCCCTGCCCCCTAGACAAATCCTTGATACACATCCGTAATTCCGGATCTTTCCGGGTGGATGTCGCCCCGTGGTCATCAGGAGATCCGCCCCATGCCGGTACCGTACCGTGCCGCCCTTTATGTCATGCCCGGTGCCTCGGATCCGCTCGGCGCCTTCGGAGCGGCCTGGCTGGGCCGCACGGCGGACGGCGCCCCCCTGCCCCCCCGTCCGGTGGAGCCGGCGGGCTGGTCCGCCGCTGCGCTGGATGTCGTAACGGCCGAGCCGCGGCGCTACGGCTTTCATGCCACCCTGCGCGCGCCTTTCCGCCCGGCAGACGGCGTCGATCTGGACATGATCGAGGCACGGGCAGCGGATCTGGCCGCGGCCCTGCCCCCTGTGGTGATCACGCAGGGGCTGCAGCTGCGCCGGATCGCGCATTTCCTGGCGCTGGTCCCGGCCGTGCGCTCAGAGGCCCTGCAGAATTTCGCCGCCCGGATCGTGGAGGGGACCAATGATCTGCGCCGGCCGCTTGATGCGGACGACCGCGCAAAACGGCTGGCCAAGAGCCGCCTGACCCCGCGGCAGATCGAGCTGATGGACCGCTGGGGCTATCCCCATGTGCTGGAAGATTTCCGCTTCCACATGACCCTGACCGGACGGCTGCCCGAAGACGAGCCGGCCGTCGGCCGGCTCTTCGACGCCCTGGCCGGTGCCACCGCGGGTTTCGCCGGCCGACCCTTCATCATCGATGCCATCGCGGTCGCGGTTGAGTTCGAGCCGGGCGCGCCCTTCATTTGCCACCGCCGCTTCGCGCTCAGCGGTTGATGCGGCAGACGCGGGATGGGATGCTGACACGTCAACGACAACGGCGCAAAAGCGCGGCATCCCCCTACCGCATCCGAAGGCAGAATTTCCATGAAGGGCAAGGTCATCGGCTTCGACAGCCGGACGGGCACGGGCGCCATCGAGGGCGAAGACGGCCTGCGCTATGAATTCTCGGGCACCGAATGGCGGAGCGTCATCCGCCCCGAGGCCGGTGTGCTGGTCGATTTCAATCCCGAGGGCCACCTGGCCCAGGCGATCTTTCCGATTCAGGCGCCGGCCACCGCACGGGGCGGTGACGACTTCTCGTGGTGGGCGTTCTATGTCTCGTTCCGCGGCCGCACCACCCGCAAGCCCTATTGGCTGTATCTGATTCTGCCGGTCTTCGTGATCAGCATCCTGCTGACCCTGCTGGATGTGGGCCTCGGCACCTATGATGCCGAAACCGGGGGCGGGTTGTTCAGCGGCCTGTTCTCTCTGGTCGCGATCTGGCCCAGCCTCGCGATCGGCGCCCGGCGCTGCCATGATCGCGGCCGCAGCGGCTGGTTTCAGCTGATCATGCTGATCCCGCTGATCGGCTGGATCTGGCTGCTGGTCGAAATCGGCTTCCTGCGCGGCACCCGCGGGCCGAACCGGTTTGGCCCGGACCCGCTGGAAGGCCGCGCCTGAGCGGCTTTACCCGCCGATCGCGCGGATGAAGGCGGCCACCGCATCTTCCAGCGTGCCGCCATTGTCGACCACCACCACATCGGGCCCGGAAGGCATGTCCGCCCGGGCCCGGGCCAGGCGGCGCCGGATGTCCTCCGGCGTCTCCCGGCCGCGGGCGGCCAGCCGTTCGGCCAGCACCGCATCGGGGGCATCGACCACCACGATCCTGACCGGCGCCGCCCGCTGCCGGGCAGCGTCCAGCACCGCGCGCGACACATTGGCGACCACCGTCAGACCGTCGCGCCGCGCCGCCGTAACCGTCGCCGGAATGCCGTAGCAAAGGCCGTGGGCCTGCCAGTGCAGCAGGAAGTCGCCCGCTACCGCCCGGACCTCAAAACCGGCGGCGGTCTCGGGCTCGTGATCCTCGCCCCCGGCATCGGCCGGCCGTGTGATCACCCGCCGGGCGAAGAGATGGCGGCCGCGCGGGGCCAGTTCGGCCCGCGCGCGCTCCATCAGCGTATCTTTCCCCGCCCCAGACGGCCCCACCACCAGGCAGAGCAGACCGCAGGCGCCGGTCCCGGCCGCTGCCGCATCGGCCATGATCAGAGCACCTGCCGGCCGCGGCGCCAGACGTTCCGGATCAGCGGCACATGACCGTCGACCACCGAGAAGCGCACAAGATCCGCCTGCGCGCCGGCCGCGATCCGGCCGCGATCTTCCAGCCCGACCGCACGCGCCGGAATGTCGGTGACGGTGCGGATCGCGGCCGGAAGGCCGGCCACATCCGCCAGCATCACCGCCGCATGCAGCAGGCTGGCCGGAACATAGTCCGAGGACAGCACGTCGAGCAGCCCGGCCTTGGCGAGTGTTCCCGCCGAGACATTGCCGGAATGAGAGCCGCCCCGCACCAGATTGGGCGCCCCCATCAGCACCGCCATGCCGGCCGCCTTCGAGGCGCGCGCCGCCTCGATCGTGGTCGGGAACTCGGCCACCGAGCAGCCGTCGGCCTCGGCTTCGGCGACATGTTCTGCCGTCGCGTCGTCGTGAGAGGCCAGCGCATAGCCGCGCGTCCGCGCCTGCTCCACAACATAAGCGCGGTTGGCGGGGGCGTATTCCGCCTGCATGCGCTTCTGGTTGGCGATCATCTCTTCGATCTCGTCGGCACGCACGCCATGCTTGCCCATATAATATTCGCGGTACTTCGCCTCGTCGACGAACTGCCGCTGGCCGGGGGTGTGGTCCATGATCGACAGCATGCCGGTCAGCGGATGGCCGACCAGCGGCTCGACCAGCGCCTGCATGCGTTCATGCGCGATCTCGCAGCGCAGATGCAGAAGATGGTCGACACGCAGCAGGTCGCGGGTTTTGGCATCGGCCACCGCATCGATCATGTCGGCCAGATCGCGCGCCCGGTTGCCCTGCTTCAGATCGCCGATGGTCACGGCGTCGAAGACCGTGGTGATGCCGGCCGCAGCCAGTTCCGCATCATGTGCCCGCACGGCCGGCAGCGACGGCCAGCGCACCCCCGGCCGCGGCGCGAAATGCCGTTCCAGGTTGTCGGTGTGCAGCTCCACCAGCCCCGGGATCAGATGATCGCCCTCAAGGTCGATCGCGCCCGGCACCGAAGACACCCCCTCGGCCAGCTCGGCGATGCGGCCTTCCGCGACCACCACGGTCGCCCGCGGCAGCACGGTCTCGGGCGTCACCACCCGGGCATTGGTCAGGATGGTCTGGGTGGTCATGCTGCGGCTCCGGCGGGGGTGAGGGGCAGAAGGCGGGTCGCGAGGCGGTCGCGCACCGCCCGGTCGTGGAAGATGGCGACGATCGCCGCACCGTTGTTGCGGGCGGCTTCGATCAGCCCGCAGGCGGCATCGACATTGCCGGCATCGAGAGAGGCGGTCGGCTCGTCCAGCAGCAGCACCGGATGGCCGGCGGCCAGGCCGCGGGCGATGTTGACCCGCTGCTGCTCGCCACCCGAGAAGGTGGCCGGCGGCAGCGACCACAGCCGCTCCGGCAGGTTGAGCGCGGTCAGCAGTTCGGCCGCGCGCGCCTCTGCCTCGGCCGCCCCTGCCCCGCGCCGGCGCAGCGGCTCGGCGACGATGCGGAGCGTGGCGACACGCGGGATCACCCGCAGGAACTGGCTGACATAGCCCATGGTCCGGCGGCGGACATCCAGCACCTCGCGCGGCTCGGCCGTGCACATGTCGACCACATCTGCGCCATGGCGGACCAGAACCCGGCCCTGATCGGCCAGATAATTGGCGTAAAGGGTCTTGAGCAGGGTGCTCTTGCCGGTACCGGAGGGGCCGTCCAGCACCACGCATTCGCCGGGGGCCACCTCCAGATCGACCCGGTCGAGCACCGGCAGCCGCACGCCGCCCTGGGTGTGGAGCACGAAGGTCTTGGAGATGCCTTCGGCCTTGAGCCGCCAGCCTTCGGGCACCGGCATCGCCGCCCGGGCGGGATCTTGCGTCATCGGGGTCACCATCGGATCAGACCTGGAGCACGGAAGAGACGAGCAACTGGGTATAGGGGTGCTGCGGATCGTCGAGAATCTGGTCGGTCAGCCCCTGTTCGACCACGCGGCCGCGGCGCATCACCATCAGCCGGTCGGCCAGCAGGCGGGCGACCGCCAGGTCGTGGGTGACGATCAGCACCGACAGGCCCAGATCCTCGTTCAGTTCGCGGATCAGGTCGAGCAGCCGCGCCTGCACCGAGACGTCGAGCCCGCCGGTCGGCTCGTCCATGAACACCAGCCTGGGGCCGATCACCAGATTGCGGGCGATCTGCAGGCGTTGCTGCATGCCGCCGGAAAAGGTGCGCGGCAGGTCGTCGATCCGCCCGCCATCGATTTCAACCCGTCCAAGCCAGTCGAGCGCCCGGTCGCGGATCCGGCCGTAATGCCGGGCGCCCGTCGCCATCAGCGGCTCACCCACATTGGCGCCGGCAGAAACATCCAGCCGCAGCCCGTCGCGCGGATTCTGATGAACGATGCCCCATTCCTCGCGGGCCAGCCGCCGGCGTTCGGCCTCGCCCATGGTCACCACATCATGGGTGGTGCCGGCGCGGTCGGTGTAAAGCGCCTGTCCGCCATCGGCCTCGATCCGGCCCGACAACATGCCGAGCAGGGTGGTCTTGCCCGACCCGCTCTCGCCCACGATGCCCAGCACCTCTCCCGGCCACATCCGGAACGAGACGTCGGTGCAGGCGATGGCGGCGCCGTAGCGCTTCTCCAGCCCCTCCACCGCCAGCAGCGGCCGGGCGGGGGACAGCGTCTCTGCGGTTTTCGCGATCGCGTTCATCGCGCACCCTCCTCGCCCGGGTGAAGCGGGGCATCCATGCCCGGCCCCTCATGGCCGGCCTCGCGCCGGCTGGTGCAGTGATCGGTGTCGGAGCAGACGAAGATCCGACCGCCCCTGTCGTCGACGATCACCTCGTCCAGATAGCTGTCGGTGGCACCGCACAGTGCGCAGGGCCGGTCCCAGCCTTCCACGTCGAAGGGATGATCCTCGAAATCCAGGCTGCGCACGGTGGTATGGGGCGGGATCGCATAGATCCGCTTCTCGCGTCCTGCACCGAAAAGCTGCAGGAATGGCGCATCGTCCAGCTTGGGGTTGTCGAATTTCGGGATGGGCGACGGCCGCGCCAGATGGCGGCCCGCCACCATCACCGGATAGTCATAGGTGGTGGCGATGCGGCCGTGGCGGGCGATATCCTCATAGAGCTTCACATGCATCGCACCGTATTCGGCCAGCGCATGCATGCGCCGGGTCTCGGTCTCGCGCGGCTCCAGCCAGCGCAGCGGCTCCGGAATCGGTACCTGATAGACCAGGATCTGGTCGTCGGTCAGCCGGGCCTCGGGCACGCGGTGGCGGGTCTGGATGATCGTCGCCTCGCGGGTCCGTTCGGTGGTCGCCACACCGGCGGTGCGGGCGAAGAAGCGGCGGATCGAAACCGCGTTGGTGGTATCGTCCGCGCCCTGGTCGATGACCTTGAGCACGTCGTCCCGGCCCAGCACGGCGGCGGTCACCTGAATGCCGCCGGTGCCCCAGCCATAGGGCAACGGCATTTCGCGGCTGGCGAAGGGCACCTGATAGCCGGGGATGGCGACGCCTTTCAGGATCGCCCGGCGGATCATCCGCTTGGTCTGTTCGTCAAGATAGGCGAAATTGTAGCCGTCGGTGCTGTCGCCATCGGCTTCGGCAGCAAGAACGGTCGTCGTCGCGGGGGAGGTCATTCTGCCGCGTCCCTGTCCTGGTCGTCAGCGTGCTGGTCGTCAGCGCCCTGGTCGTCGGCATTCCGGTGGTCGCCATGTGCGCGGCGCAGGCGGCGGACCATGTCGAGTTCCGACTGGAAGTCGACGTAATGCGGCAGCTTCAGATGCTGCACGAAGCCCGAGGCTTCGACATTGTCGGCATGGTAGAGCACGAATTCCGGATCCTGCGCCGGGCCCATCACCGCCTCGCCCAGCTCGCCTGCGCGCATCGCCCGGTCGACCAGCGCCATGGCCATGGCCTTGCGCTCCACCTGGCCGAAACCCAGCCCATAGCCCCGGGTGAATTGCGGCGGCGCCGCAGCCGTGCCCCGGAACTGGTTGATCATCTGGCATTCCGTCAGTTCGATCTCGCCGATTTCGACCGCAAAACCCAGCTCTTCGGGAACCATCTCGACGGCGACCCTGCCGATGCGGATCTCGCCCGCGAAGGGGTGGCTGTTGGCATAGCCGCGCTGGGTCGAATAGCCGAGCGCCAGCAGGAAGCCCTCGTCGCCGCGGGCGAGGCTCTGGAGCCGGAGCGCCCGATCGGCCGGAAAGTCCAGCGGCTCGCGGGTGAGGTCGGGTACCGTCTCCTCGTCCTCGTCCGCAGCAGGCCGTTCACACTCGATCAGCCCTTCATGGTTCAGCAGATCGGTGACCCGCGGCATCGCATCGTCCAGCGGCTCGGCCAGCGGCAGAACCGGCTCGGGCACTATGCCGCCCTCAAGCAGGCCGAAATCCAGCAGGCGATGGGTATAGTCGAAAGTCGAGCCAAGCACCTGGCCGCCCGGCAGATCCTTGAAGGTCGCCGAGATGCGCCGGCGGATGGCCATGCGCGCGGTATCGACCGGTTCCGTCGCGCCGAAGCGCGGCAGGGTGGTGCGATAGGCCCTCAGCAGGAAGATCGCCTCGACCAGGTCGCCCTGGGCCTGTTTGATGGCGAGCCCGGCGAGTTCGGGATCATAGACCGAGCCTTCGGTCATCACCCGGTCGACCGCCCGGCCCAGCTGGCCGGTGATCTGGTCGACGCCAAGCTCCGCAACCTGCGGGTCGCCGCGGCGGTCTTCCGCCAGCAGCCGGTGGGCATTGGCGATGGCCGCCTCGCCGCCCTTGACCGCAACATACATCGGATCAGCCCTCCGGGGTGATGCGGGTGGTGCGCGGCAGGGCCGCCAGGCGATCGCCCGCCGTCAGCACGATGTCGAGCCCGCGGGGATAGAGCGGCGCCAGCGCCGCGCGGGCGGCAACGAAGCCCGCCGGCAATCCGGTCACCGCCAGATGCGCCGCGCCATTGATGCCGGGGCCTTCCAGCCGCCAGCCTGTCGCGGGCTCGGCCGACAGCGTCTCGACCTCGATCACCAGCGTGGTGGAACGATCGGGATAGGCATCGGTGCCGAGCGCAAAACGATCGGGCGCCGGCATGGCCGCCGGATCGCCGATCACCGCAAAGGTCGCCTTGTCGGGTGCGATCGCAAGCGGGGCGCCGGTGTGGAAGCGCAGATACGGCAGGGCCGGGGCTGAAACCCGGTCGAGCCAGACGGGGGTGTCGTGATCGGCCAGCGCCAGCAGCACGGCGGCGGCGGCGCATGACAGCGGCCGGTCGAGCCCCGGCACCGCCGTCACCCGCCGGATGCGGCCGGGGCGCGCCATCGCGTCCAGCACCGCGCGGAAGGTGGTCTGGGCATCGCGGACCGGTTCGGGAAAGCCGGGAGCGAGGCTGGCGAGTGCGGCCGCCGGCCTCTCGGATATCGGGCTCATCTGCATCACTCCCCGCGGACCATGGTGAAGAATTCCACCCGGCTCGCCGCCGCCTTGCGCGAGGCAAGGGCCCGGGCCTCGGCCTGTTCGGCCGCCAGCGGCTCCACCAGATCGCGCATCAGCCGGGGGCCGTGGGCACTGGTCTGGAGCAGCGCGTCCAGAACCGCCACCAGTTCGGCCTTCACCCGGTCGCGGCCGGCGACATAGCCGACCCCGGCCTCGCCATCCTTCAGCCGCACCACGGCGCGCGAGACGGTCATCTCGCCCAGATTGAACCGGGCCCCTGCCCCGCCCGCGCGGCCACGCACCATGGCGAGCCCTGTCTCCGGGCGGCGCAGGGCCACGGCCCCCGCCAGCACGCCGGCCCGGCCGCCGGGCAGATCATCCAGCGCCGCGTGCAACCGGGCGCGATCGGCCCGGGCCAGCACGGCCAGCCAGCGCCTGCGCGCCGCCTGATCCGCCGTGCCGCCGGCCGCTTCCGCCGTCATCGTCATCGGACTTGTTCCTTCCGTACCCGCGTCGTAGCGGATGTCGACAACTTGGTATATTTGTATAGACATCCGTATCTCTCAAGGGCATGATGCCCCCATCACCGCCTGAGGGCAAGCCCGGGTGGGTGACGTTTGCATGACGATGCGGTACCGCAGCAGGACCAGAAGGGGGATCGGATGGCCATCGACCGGGAACCGGGGGTGACGCTCTGGCGGCAGATCGAGCGGGTGCTCGCCGACGAGATCCAGCGCGGCATCATGACGCCCGGCGCGCAGCTCGCCACCGAACACCAGCTGGCGGAACGCTTCGGCGCCAACCGCCACACCGTCCGCCGGGCGATCCGCGAATTGAAGACCCGCGGGCTGATCCGGGTGGAACAGGGTCGCGGCACCTTCGTGCATGAAAACGTGATGGACTACGCCCTGGGGCCCCGCACCCGGTTCAGCGCCAATCTGAAAGCGCAGGAGCGGCGCCCCGCCGGCATGCTGCTGGAAGCGGCCGCCGTTGCCGCCACCGGCCGCATCGCCGAGGGGCTGGGCGTCCCGGAAGGGGCGCCGCTGATCTATCTCACCACCCTCTCCTTCGCCGACAACGTGCCGGTCAGCCTGGGGCGGCATTACCTGGATTTCGAACGCTTCCGCGGCATCGACGAGGTGTTCCGCGAGACGCCCTCCATGACCCTCGCCCTCACCCGTTTCGACATCCACGACTATACCCGCGGCCGCACCCGCATCACCGCGCGCATGCCCTCCGCCGAAGAGGCCGGCCTGCTGCGCCAGCCGCCGAACCGGCCGGTGCTCAAGACGGAATACATCGACGTCGATGTAAATGGCCGCCCCGTCCAGTACGGCATCACCCTGTTTGCCGGCGATCGGGTTCAGATCGTCACCGACCCGCGCCATCCGGACGCCGCAGACAGAACCGATGCATCGACATCGATGTAAATCGTCCGCAACGCCGCCGACCACGGCATGACCCCGGAGAATTTCCCGCCCCGGGTCAATAACTTACGGCAGATCCCCGCAGCGAATTTCGGTCCACGGGTTGGTTTCGGCGTGCCGATCCCCTATATTTCGCTCGAACCCGCCACAACGACCATGATCAGGACCCCTCGCTTGGTGACGATCAGCCGACGCGCGGCCCTCGGCCTTCTTGCCGGCGCCGCAGCTGCCACGGGTATCGCAGGAAACGCCCTGGCCCAGACCAACCCGGCCCCCGCAGGGGCACCGGATCCCGAGAACACCCTGGTCATGACCCTTGCGTCGGGCAAGGTTCTGATCCGCCTGCGTCCGGACATCGCGCCGGGGCATGTGGCGCGGATCAAGGAACTCACCCGGCAGGGTTTCTATGACGGCGTGGTCTTTCACCGCGTCATCCCCGGCTTCATGGCCCAGACCGGCGACCCCACCGGCACCGGCCGCGGCGGGTCGGGCAAGAAGCTGAAGGCGGAACTGTCGAACACGCCCTTCCGGCGCGGCACCGTGGGCATGGCCCGCGGCAGCGACCTGGACAGCGGCGACAGCCAGTTCTTCATCTGCTACGACCGCGCCGGCCACCTCGACGGCAGCTATACCGTCTGGGGTGAAGTGGTCGAAGGCATGGATCTCGTCGACCGCATCGCGCCCGGCGAACCGCCGCGGCGCCCCGACCGCATCGAGAAGATGCAGGTCCTGGCCGACGCAGCCCCGAAGTAATCCCACAGCCGCGGCGGCCCGAAAGGCCGCCGCGGGCCGTTCCATCTGTCCGTTTATCAACTCGAAGTTGATAGGTGATGCAGCAGACTTTCCGGATCAACAAGCAAGGAGGATCTCCCATGAACAGCGGCCGTCCCGATACCAGTCTCTGGGGCCCCGGCAAGGCCATGTTCGATGATGTGTACAACCTCTCGGATCCGGCAGCGTACTGGCAGCGCCTGGCACCTCTCGATTACCAGACCCCCGAGATCGCCGCAGGCTTCTACCGCTCGCTGCTCGGCAGCCTGGCGGTGGCACGTGGCCGCGGGTCGCTGAAGCTGATCGATCTGTGCAGCGGCTACGGCGCGCTGCCGATGATGTTGAACCACGACCTGCAGCCTGGCACGCTGCACCGGCTCTATACCGATCCCAAGCGCGCAGCCCAGCCTGATGATGCCGGCCGGATCGCCTATGACCGCAACATGCTCCAGCGCCGCAAGGCGGCGGCCCAGCACCGCATCGCCGGTGTCGACGTGGCCGAAAATGCGCTGCGCTATTCCCGCACCGTCGGCCTGATCGAACGGGCCTTCGTCGAGGATCTGGAGGCGGCGGCGCCGAGCGACGAGCTGGCCCGCTGGGCGGCCGATACCGACGTGATCGTCGAGGCCGGCGGCATGGGCTATGTCGGCGAGGCGACCATCGCCAGGCTGATTTCGGCGGCCGAAGACGGCCGCAAGCCCTGGGTGCTGTCGATGCCGGTGCGCACGGTCGACACACGCGACCTGGAAGAAATGCTGGCCGATCACGGCTATGCGGTGGAACACAGCTCCAAGACGTTCCGCCACCGCCGCTTCCACGATCAGAGCGAGCAGACCGCCGCGCTCGACCGCCTGGCCGATTTCGGCATCGACACCGGCGGCGCCGAAATCGACGGCTTCTACCGCGCCCGCCTGCTGGTCGCCCGCCCGACGGCGGAAGCCGCAGCCTGGCCCATCCAGGCCCTGCTGCCGGCCGCGTGACCTGCAGGATACGGCCCGGCTTTCAGCCGGCCAGAACGACGACGGGTGATCGCCACAGGCGGTCACCCGTTTTTTGTGGGGTGCGCCCCGCTACCAGGCCGGCACGTGGATGCCTTCAAGAGCTGATCGTCTGAATGGCGGTCAATCTCACTGATCTCGCCCTGCGGGGTCGGAGAACAGTGGCTTCTATATCCGGACCTTTCGGCGCATTCCGCCGCCCATGCCCGCGATGGCACACCTCACCGCCGCCGCCTTTTTCACCCCCCCGGCTTTTTCGCTCGCATCGACGGATGATCGGGCTAGGATGGGGCGCGTCAGCGGTGAACCCGGTTGCGGGTGGTGCCGTGTGGCTTTTTGACGATCCTGCATCCACATCCTTCCGACCACCCGTTACGGAGCCCTCCGCTCATGACCGACACCGCGCTCGACCCCGAGAACACGCTGGTGATGACCCTGGACCACGGGACGGTGGTGATCCGCCTGCGTCCCGACCTCGCGCCCGGCCACGTCGCCCGCATGAAGGAACTTGCGCGCGAAGGCTTCTATGACGGCATCGTCTTCCATCGCGTGATCGAGGGCTTCATGGCCCAGACCGGCGACCCCACCGGCACCGGCCGGGGCGGTTCGGGCAAGAAGCTCAAGGCCGAGTTCACCAAGACCGCTTTCGAGCGCGGCGTGATCGGTGCGGCCCGCACCCCCGATCCGGACAGCGCCGACAGCCAGTTCTTCATCTGCTTCGCCCCGGCCCGCTTCCTCGACGGCCAGTACACCGTCTGGGGTGAGGTGGTCGAGGGCATGGAGGCGGTCGACAAGATCGCCCGCGGCGAGCCGCCGCGGAAGCCCGATGCGATCAAGAGCCTGAAGGTGCAGGCCGACATCCAGGGCTGACGCGCAACCTTGGATACGCCAGACACCACGTCCCGGGGCGGCGACGCCCCGGACATCACGACCGCTTCGAAGGCCGCGACGCGCGACCCGGCCGAAGTCCTGCACGAGGTCTTCGGCTACAAAGCGTTCCGCGGCCTTCAGGCCGAGATCGTGGACCATGTCACCCGGGGCGGCGACGCCCTGGTGCTGATGCCCACCGGCGGCGGCAAGTCGCTCTGCTACCAGATCCCCGCCCTCTGCCGACCGGGGGTCGGTATCGTGGTCTCGCCGCTGATCGCGCTGATGCAGGATCAGGTGGAAGCGCTGCGCCAGCTGGGCGTGCGGGCTGCGGCGCTCAACTCCACCATCACCTTCCGCGAGGCGATGGCGATCGAACAGGCGATGCGCCGCGGCGAAATCGACCTGGTCTATGTCGCCCCCGAACGCCTGCTGACCGAACCCTTCCTGCGCCTGCTCGACGAGATCGAGATCGCGCTGTTCGCGATCGACGAGGCGCATTGCGTTTCGCAATGGGGCCACGACTTCCGGCCGGAATACCGCCGGCTGACGGTGCTGCACGAACAGTGGCGCCATGTCCCCCGGGTGGCGCTGACCGCCACCGCCGACGCCCCCACCCGCACCGATATCCAGACCCATCTGGACCTTGGCCAGGGCCGGGTGTTCCTGTCGAGCTTCGACCGCCCCAACATCCGCTACCGCGTGGCGCCCAAAGAGACCCCGCGCCAGCAGATCAAGGATTTCCTGGACCGCCACCAGGGCGAGGCCGGCATCATCTACTGCATGTCACGGGCCAAGGTGGAAGAGACCGCAACCTGGCTGACATCCGAGGGCATCGACGCCCTGCCCTATCATGCCGGGCTCGACAAGGATGCCCGCGCCCGCAATCAGGACCGGTTCCTGAAAGAGGACGGGCTGGTGATGGTGGCGACCATCGCTTTCGGCATGGGCATCGACAAGCCGGATGTACGCTTCGTCATCCATCTCGACCTGCCGAAATCGCTGGAAGCCTATTACCAGGAAACCGGCCGCGCCGGCCGCGACGGCCTGGCATCCGAAGTGCTGATGCTTTATGGCACGCCCGACATCGCCCGGATCTATCAGCTGATCGAAGCGTCGGAAGCGGCCGACACCCAGAAACGGGTGGAACGGCGCAAGGTCGACGCGCTGGTCGGCTTCTGCGAAACCACCCGCTGCCGCCGCCAGGTGCTGCTGGACTATTTCGACGAGCACGGCACGCAGCCTTGCGGCAATTGCGACACCTGCCTTGAACCCGCCCGCACCTTCGACGGCACCGTCATCGCCCAGAAGGCGCTGTCGGCGGTCTATCGCACCGGCCAGCTCTTCGGCGCCGCCCATGTCATCGACGTGCTGACCGGCACCGTCACCGACAAGGTCCGCCAGTTCGGCCACGACAAGCTCAGCGTCTTCGGCATCGGCAGCGAGCTGGACAAGCGCGGCTGGAAGGCGGTCTTCCGCCAGCTGGTCGCCCATCGCCTGCTGGTGGTCGATACCGCCGGCCATGGCGGGCTCCGGTTGGGCGACAACGAGACCTGCCGGCCGCTGCTGCGCGGCGAAACCAGTCTGACACTGCGCGAAGATCCGGCGCCGCGCCGCCGCGGCCGGGGCCCCGCCCGCGACCGCAGCCGGCCCGAACGCCCGAGCCTGGCCGGCGAGGACGAGACCATGTTCCAGGCGCTGCGCCGCCTGCGCCTGGCGCTCGCCCGCGCCCAGGGCGTGCCGCCCTATGTGATCTTCCACGATGCGACCCTGGTCGAGATGGCCCGCAACCGGCCGCTGGACGAACGCGCACTCGCCGAGATCCCGGGCGTCGCCTCCACCAAACTCAGCCGCTATGGCGACGCCTTCCTGGCCGTGCTGCAGGGCGAGGATCCGGAGACGGTAGCAGACGGGTTCTGACCCCGCCCGGCCGGCTCAGACGATGAAATCCTGTGCCGCCACCGGCCGGCCGAAGAACCAGCCCTGGCCCAGCGCATCCGGATGCTCAACGGCCAGATAACAGGCCTGAGCCTCGGTCTCGATACCCTCGACGATCACCTCGGCCCCCAGAAGCCGGGCGAGCGCAAAGATCTGCGGCACGATCGAGGCGCTGATCGCGCCGGTGCCGATCGCCCGGGTGAACAGCCGGTCGATCTTGATCGCATCCACCGGCAGTTCGCCCAGATGGGCCAGGCTGGAATAGCCGGTGCCGAAATCGTCGATATGGATGCGATAGCCCCGGCGACGATACCGGGCCACCGCCGGTGCCAGCTGCTGATATTCGGCCGTCGATCGCTCGGTGATCTCCAGCGCGATCCGCTCTGGCGCGATGCCGAGCCGGCGGGTTTCGGCTTCCAGGAGATCGAAGATGTCGGAATCGAGCAGATCCATGGTGGTGACGTTGAGCGCGAGGCGGAAATCGCCCGGCCCGGTCAGATGCGGCGCCATTTCTTCCAGCGCACGGATCAGAACATAGCGGGCAAGCTCGCCGCTCAACCCGGTCCGTTCCGCGACCGGCACGAAGATGTCGGGCGGGATCTCCCCGCCCTCGGGCCGGTCCCAGCGCACCAGCCCCTCGGCCCCCACCACAATGCCGTCCCGCACGCGCACGACCGGTTGATAGACCAGCCGCAGACGGCCGGCAGCCAGCGCCCGGCGCAGGTCATGTTCGATCGACTGTTTCGGCCGCCGCCCCTGGGTTGCGGCCAGGGCCGATGCGGCCCCGGCCAACGCCCCCAGCAGGGCCACCCCGGCAAAGACCGGCCTCGGCTGGCCCAGTATGCCCCTGTCGCCGGGAGCCGCGGCAATGCAGACATCGAAGCGGCGGGAACAGGCGGATGCATAGAACTGATCATGCAGCATGACACCGCCCTCCACCGCCCTGACGCTTAACGGATCCGGGGGCGTCCCCTCGCTGGTGCGGAAAACGCGACCGGTGCTGCGCGCATAGCTCATCACCAGCCGGTCGGCGTTGCGCATGAAATCGTAGGCAGCGTCGGAGATGAACACGATCGTCCGGCCAAACGCGATCATGTCGGTGGTAAGGCGCCGGGCGCTCTGATCGCGCGACGCCGTCCAGACCCGCGCCCCGCTCGGTGACAGGTAATCGGGCGGGTCCAGCGGGCTCGACAGGTCCAGGCGCCCCCAGGCGGCGGTACAGAGGATGTGATCGCCGCTCAGACGGCCGACATCGCGGATCAGATGCGCGGCGAAAACCCGCTGCCGCAGCAGGGTGAGATCGAGTTCGGAACAGGTGGCAGCCATGTCCTGGTTGGCGGCCACCAGCATACGGGCGACTTCATCCGCAACCTCGTCCGACCGTGCCACCATCTCGGTCAGATGCGTCTCAAGCGCCGCATCGGACATACGCCGGGCAACGAGTTCTCCTCCGGCAAGCGCCAGTGCCGCCCCCGCCACGGCAGCCGCGAGCAGAAGTGATATCAGCCAGTTACGGCCAGGCCCTGCCCGATCGGTCCGTCCGTAAAGACCCCGCGACAGCATTGACAACTTATTAACCCTCGCCCCCATATCGAGCACCGCTGCATCCTGCAACAGGGTGGCTCGCGACTGGGAGTGTATATGTATAAATGCCGAAACGTACAGAGGCAGGCTATGGAATTTATGGAGAATTTTCTTAAAAACTAATCCAAATCTCCTCGTTATCCACGCCTTGCAAGGCGAACACCTGTAATGACCACAACTGCCCCCAGAAGACGGGCCAGGGTGAGGTCTTCCCCCAGAAACAGAACAGCAACGGCCACGGCGATCACCGGGGTCAGATAGGTGAAGACCATGGCCCGGGCGACACCCAGCCGGGCGATACCTTCGTACCACCAGACGAAGGCAAGGGCAGAGGCGAAGACGACGCTGAATCCCCAGGCGGCCCAGTCGGCGGCCCCGAGCGCCGCCCAGGGCTGATCCGCCAGCCCCGGCAAGGCAAGCAGGCAGAGCGCCAGGGCGCCGAACAGCATGGTCCAGGCGGTCACCGCCAGGGCGCCCAGCCGCGCCAGCAGCTGGCGCGACAGCGCCGAATACAGCGCCCAGGCCGCGGCGGCACCCAGCATGACCAGATCGCCGGCCAGATCGCCGGTATCGAGATGAAGCCCGGTCAGGCTGTTGTTGACCACCAGCGCGACACCGGCAAAGGCGACCAGGATGCCCGCCCAGGCCCGCAGCCCCGCCTTCTGGCCGGTCAGATGGCCGAAGATCGCCCCGAAGATCGGCGCCGCCGACATGACGATCGCCGCGCTCGACGCGCTGGTCATGTGCAGGCCGGCGGCCCAGAAGCCCTGAAAGGCGGTGATGCCCACCAGCCCCAGCCCGATCAGCGGCAGAATGTCGCGCCGTTGCAAATGCAGACGCACGCCGCGCAACCGCAGCAGGATCAGCAGCAGCACTGCGCCAGTGATGTAACGCGTTGCCGAGAAGGCAAGCGGGGACATCTGATCCAGCACTGATTTCGCGATGGGAAAATTGACCCCCCAGATCGCCGCGACCGTCAGCACCTGCGGGACGCCGCTCTGGAACGGCCCGCGCCGGTCGCTGCCCGACGGGTCGGTGGCTTCTGCCCGCGTCGCTCCTTTGGCCTCCATGGTCCATCCTCCCGATCCTGCCGGCCGCATGTTTGTTGGTCGCGCGCATGGCCATCCTCCACCGCGGCGACGGGTGATCCTGGGCCGCGCCCCACCGGAGCGTCAAGCAAACGTATGATCGGTGAATCGGGTCCTGATCCGGCCAACCGCTGGCAGATGTCCCTTCAAGGTCACAGCCGGAAGGGTTTTGACACGCCCAGGGCACGGATCGCCGGGGCAAGATCAATCCCGATGGTGAGCGGTCGATATGCCTCGCCCGGCAATCGACCCTGACCGCGACGCCGACCAGGCCGAGTGGACGCACGCTCTCCAGCAAGCCTCAACCCTGTCGCCTCTTGCGGCGGCCGCATCGCGCGGCCGCCGTTTTTTTTGCAAACGGGGGTGCGGCGATGGTTGCGGCACAGCCACAACCCGTGGCATTCCGGGCGCATGCCCACGAGCGGACTTTGCAGGACGGCCCGTCTGCGCCTATATCGCTGGAGTCAGATTCGTGCCGCAATGCGGCACCCGGGTTCCGGCGGTTTCCGGGACGATGAGGGGCAGGAACGACCGCATGACCGACCGCGCGCCCGACCGCCGGGTCAGGGACCATGTCGACGATCCGGTGGGTGACACCGCGCAGGTGACGGATGCCCGGCGCCGCCCGCAGACCCATGCCGAGCGCGAGGCGCGCTCTCCCGCCAGGACACGCCCCATCACCCTTGCCCTTCAGGGCGGCGGATCGCACGGCGCCTATACCTGGGGCGTGCTCGACCGGCTGCTGGAAGACGACCGCTTCGGCGTCGAAGCCGTCAGCGGCACCAGCGCCGGGGCGCTGAACGGGGCAGCCCTGGTCGCAGGATTCGAAACCGGCGGCCGCCAGGGTGCCCGCGACGCCCTGAACCGGCTGTGGGAGGCGGTGATGGAGGCCGGGCGCTACAGCCCCCTGCGGCGCACCCTGCTCGACCGGCTGATGGGCGGCTGGAACATGGATATGAGCCCGGCCCGCATGCTGTTCGACCTGACCAGCCGGGTGCTGTCGCCCTATCAGCTGAACCCGCTCAACATCAACCCGCTGCGCGATGTGGTCTCGGAAGCGATCGACCTCGACGCCGTGCGCAAATGCGGGGCGATGAAGCTGTTCGTCTCGGCGACCAATGTCCGCACCGGCAAGATCAAGGTGTTCGAGAACGAGGGCATCACCGCCGAAGCCCTGCTCGCCTCCGCCTGCCTGCCCTATGTGTTCCAGGCGGTCGAAGTGGATGGCGATGCCTATTGGGATGGCGGCTATATGGGCAATCCGGCGATCTTTCCGCTGATCTATGGCGCCCGCAGTGCCGATGTGGTGATCGTTCAGGTGACACCGATCAACCGCGACGAAATCCCCAAGACCGCGACCGAGATCTGGGAACGGGTCAACGAGATCAGCTTCAATTCGTCGCTGATGCGCGAAATGCGCGCGATCGGCTTCGTCGCCCGGCTGCTCGACGAGAACCGCCTGGACCCGCAGCGCTACAAGCGCATGCGGGTCCACTGGATCGACGGCGAACAGGAGATGGTGCCGCTCGGCAGTTTCTCTAAAATGAATGCCGATCGCGATTTCATCCTGCATCTTCGCGACATCGGCCGCGCCTCTGCCGACACGTGGCTCACCGTCAATGCCGATCTGGTCGGCAAGCGGTCGAGCATCGACCTTGTGGAGAAATTCCTGTGACCACGGTCCCTGCCGCTCTCCGACATCTGACCGCCGCAGCCCTGATCTCCGTCGCGGTCGGCGTCGCCCTGCCTGCCCAGGCACAAGGCGTTGCCGCAGGCGCCACGGGGGCCGCCGCACAAAAGGCCGCCGCCGCCGCCAAACCGGTGCCCCAGGGGCCGCGCGGCATCATCGGCCGGATCGAGACGATGACCGCGAAGCATGAAGACACGCTGGTCGATCTGGCCCGGACGCTGAACGTCGGCTATGTCGAACTGCTGGCGGCCAATCCGGGTGTCGAGCCCTGGCTGCCGGGCGAGGGCACGAAGATCACGGTGCCCACCGCCCATCTGCTGCCCGACGTGCCGCGCGAAGGCATCGTGGTCAATATGGGCGACCTTCGGCTCTATTACTTCCCGAAGGGTGGCGGGGCGCCGCTCAGCTTCCCGATCGGCATCGGCCGCGAGGGCTTTGCCACGCCCTATGGCGTGACCCGCATCACCATGAAGCGCGATGGGCCGACCTGGACGCCGACGCCTTCGATGCGCGCCCGCAACCCCTCCCTTCCCGCCTTCGTTGGCCCCGGTCCGAACAACCCGCTCGGCACCCATGCGATGAATCTGGGCTGGCAGAACTATGTGATCCACGGCACCAACCGGCCCTATGGCGTGGGCCGCCGGGTCAGCCAGGGCTGCGTGCGGCTTTACCCCGAAGACATCATCAAGCTGTTCGGCATGACCGAAAGCGGCACCAAGGTGACAGTGATCGACCAGCCGGCCAAGGTGCAGGTGATCGACGGCCAGCTTTATCTTGAGGTCCACCCGACCCAGCTGCAGGTCGATCAGATCGAGGAAGTCGGCCGCTTCACCCCGGAAGCCATGCCCGAGGTGGAGCCCAAGGTCGCCGCTGCCGCAACCAGGGCCGGCATCAAGGTCGATTGGGAAGCCGTGACCCGCGCCGTCATCGAGCGCACCGGTCTGCCGGTGAAGGTGAGCGTCGGCGGCGGCACGATCCCCGAACTGGCGGCACTGCCCGTCAATCCGGTGCGGACGCCGGTTGAAAAGACCCTGCCCGGCCAGCAGTCGGTGCCGGCGGAAGATGGCGGACCGGCACGGATGACGCCGGTCTCGGCCACCGCGGCCCCCCAGGCACCCGCGGGCAGCCTGCCCAAGCCGGCGGTCGATCCGCGGAAGGATCCGCTGACGGCCCATACCTTCCCGGCCGAGCTGAAGCCCGCACAGCCGATCGCCCGACCGGCAGAGCCTGCCAATGTGGTGACGCTGAGCGTCTCTCCCGCGGCACGCGCCGCAGCCGAAGCCCGGGCAGTGCAGCCGGTGGCGGCACCCACCACCGCCCCCCTTCCGGCGGCCGCCGCCATCCCGCCCGTCACCGCCAATGCCGCACCGATCACGCAGCCGGCACAGCCGGCGGCCATCGACACCCGCATCCCGCGCGGCGCGCCGGTGCAGCTGATCCAGCCGGTCGCGGACTGATCGGGGCTGCCCCGGTTGCAGCCTTGCGACACGGGGCAGATCAGCCTCTGGAAACAAGAAGGGCCGGCGGAACATGTCCGCCGGCCCTTCTTTTCGTCGACGTCCGGTGATACCCGGATCCGGTGGACGTCCTCCGCCGCAGCGGAAACCGGATCCAAGCGAAACCCCCGGCAGAACCAGGTCTGACCGGGGGCTTCCGTCGCGCCGGTTACCCGGCGCGAGCGATCACTTGCGCTGGCCGGCGCTGAAGGCGCGCTCGGCGCGCTCGGCGGCCCGCTCGGCGCGATCGGCCGAAGCGGCAGAGGCCTGGGCGCTGCGGGCGCTCTCGGCGGCCGAAGCGCGCGAGGCATCGGCGCTCTGCTTCGCCGAGGTGGCGGCAGCCTTCGCCTCGTTGAGGAGCATACGATCCTCGTCCGAGAGGTTCGCGCAGCCGGCGACCGCGATCAGGGCGGTGGCGCCGAAGAGGGGCAGCGCAACGCGCTTGATACGGTTCATGGTCATGGCACATCTCCAGTTGTCTGGGCAGCATGTGGCGCACCCACATGCGTACCGAGGCGACCGTAGCACAACACCTGTCACGTTTCACCGGTCTGCGGAGGGCGGACCGCACGGCATCGCATCACACCCGGGCTCTGTTGCCCGGATGCAACAGGACTGCGGCATCTGTAGCAAATGTCCGTTTATACTGTGGACGCAGGGCGTCTGAGACCACACCCTCATATGCCGCTGATAAGTCTGCCGGTGGTCATCATCACGGCCCGACCCGCCAGGCGCACCGCGGAAATCCCGGTGTGATCCAGGTCGATCTCAAGATCCAGCCGGCTGGGACGGCCCATCGCCTCTCCCTGAAAGATGGTCCAGGCAACGGTCCCCCGCCCCGTTTCGATGCCGGCCAGCCAGGCCGCAAGCGCCATGGCCGCCGATCCGGTGGCCGGATCCTCGCCGATACCGGCGGCGGCCCCGAACATCCGCGACCTTACCCGCCGCGCCGCCCGATCCACCACCATCGGATAGACCAGACGCGAGGGTGCCCCCTCGGGCAGAACACGCGCCAACGCCGATGGATCCGGACGGCAGCGATCCAGATCCGCATCACGCGTCAGCGGCACGAACAGGAAAGGCATCCCGGCCGAGGCGACCAGCGCCCCGTCGGCGATCGCCTCGTCCGGCAGGGACAGAAGTGCGGCGAGGTCGGCCCGGCCCGGGGCATCGGCCACTGCGGCGGGCCGGCGTGGAGCACCCATCACCGCCCGCGGCAGCCCGCCCGCAGCATCGGCCAGGATATCGACCGGCACCGGGCCGGCCATTTCCTCGATCACCACCCGCACCGGGCTGCCGTCGCCGGGCAGGCCGATCCGCCCCAGATGCACCAGGGCCAGTACGCCGCCGATCGTGGGATGGCCGGCGAAAGGCAGCTCGATCTCAGGCGTGAAGATGCGGAATCGCAGATCACAATCCGGCCGCGTCGGTGGCAGGACGAAGGTCGTCTCGGACAGGTTGAATTCGCGCGCGATGCGCTGCATCGCGGCCTCGTCCAGCCCGGCCGCATCGGGCAGCACCGCCAGCGGATTGCCACCGAAGGCCTGGTCGGTGAAAACGTCGGCCGTCAGAAAGGCACGCCCCCGGGCATCAGCGACGGACATGGATTCCTCCCCGCATGGTTGAGGACCAGAAGAGAACGATGCGCGGATCTTGCACCGGCCCTGCAATCCGCGCCAGCCCGACCTGCGGGCATCCGGGCTGGCCGCGCCGCCGGGGGCGTGGTTTACTCGACGGCCGCCGCGACATGCGGGCAACGGAATGAATGGTCCGCCATACGGACCTGGTGTGAATGGACGGATGACGATGACGACGATGACCGCGCGGGTGTCCTGGCTGGACGGCATGATGTTCGTGGGCGAAAGCGGCTCGGGACATACGGTGGTGATGGACGGGGCCGCCCAGCACGGCGGCCGCGATCACGGGATCCGACCGATGGAGATGCTGCTGCTCGGCATGGGCGGCTGCAGCGCCTTCGATGTCGTCCAGATCCTGAAGAAGGGTCGCCAGCCGATCCAGGGCTGCCGGCTGGAGATCGAGGGCGAACGCGCCGAAACCGAGCCCAAGGTCTACACGAAGATCACCGTGCGCTACGTCGTCTATGGCGACGGGCTGGATCCGGCCAAGGTCGACCGGGCGATCAAGCTGTCGGCCGAGAAATACTGCTCGGCCTCGATCATGCTGGGCAAGACCGCCGAAATCGACCATGTCTTCGAGATACGGCCGGCGGCGGCGGCACGCGATGCCGAGGTCTGACACACCGCCGGAACTGCGCGCAGCAGCCGTCCGCGGCGGTGCGACCGACGGCCGGCCCGGCGGCGATGCGCCGCTCTGGATCCTGGTCGTCATCACGGCCATCGGGCCGGTAGCACTCAACCTGTTCGTGCCGTCGATGCCGGCGGCGCAGCGCGGGCTCGGCCTCAGCGATGCCGCCATCCAGCTGACCCTCACCCTCTATCTGGTGGCGCTGGCCGGCGCGCAGCTGATCTACGGCCCGGTCTCCGACCGCTTCGGCCGGAAGCCGCCGCTGATCTTCGGCATGCTGTGCCTGGCGCTGGGCAGCGTCGTCGCCGGTTTCGCCGAGGATGCCGTGCAGCTGGTCAGTGGCCGGGTTCTGCAGGCGATCGGCGGCTGTTCCGGGCTGGTGCTGGGCCGGGCGATGATCCGCGACCGCCATGATCCGTCCGAGGCCGCCTCGCGGATCGCGACGGTCACGCTCGCCATGATGCTGGCACCGATGCTGACCCCGGCGGTCGGCGGCTATGCCGATCAATGGCTGGGCTGGCGGGCCGGGTTCTGGGCCATCACCGCCATCGCGGCGGCGATCTTCGTCTCGGTGGCCCTGCGTCTGCCAGAAACCCATCACGACCGCCGGCCGATGCCCGGCCTGGCCCCCATGCTGCGTGCCTATCGCGGCCTGCTGGCCGATCGCGGCTTCATGGGCCATGCCGGCGCCGCCGGTTTCGGAACCGCCGCCTTCTTCGCCTTCGTCGCCGGCGCACCTTACGTGATCATCGAGCTGATGGGCCGCACCCCGGCGGAGTTCGGGCTCTGGTACATCGTGGCCTCGGGCGGCTACATGATCGGCAACATCATCACCGCGCGCCTCGCCTCGCGCGTCGGGCCGATGCGTATGCTGACGGCGGGCGCCGTCGCCGCGGTGCTGGGCTATGGCTCGCTGATCCTGGCGGCCGGTCTGCTGCCGATGGCGCCGATGACCATCTTCCTGCCGATGACCGGTATTGCGCTCGCCAACGGCATCATCCTGCCCAATGCCACCGCCCGTGCACTGGTGGCAGGCGGCACGGGCAATGTCGGTGCGGCGGCGGGGCTTGCCGGCTTCCTGCAGATGGGCGGCGGCGCCGTCGCCTCGCAGGTGATCGGCTGGACCCGCGGCGCCGATGCCTGGCCGCTGGTCTTCGTGCTGGTCGGCTGCGGCCTGGGCACGCTTCTCTGCACCCTTGTCGCCTGGGGGGCGGAACGGCGCCCGGCCGGCTGACGTCCTGCTCCGGAGCAAAATTCCGTCCGGATAACACCTGCCCGGATAACACCTGTCCGGATAACACCTGTCCGGATAAAAAAAGGGACCGCACCGAGCCAGAAGGTGCGGTCCCCGAAGTGTCGGCCGCGCCGGTGGTCCGGTAGACCGGCGGCGACCGGAGACGTGGGTCACGAGAGACAAGATGCCGCCCTGCGCGGGTCGCGGCTTTGACCTGTATCAAGAACCCGGGACATTCCTGAAAAATTCCTGTCATCGGGTCGGCGCCCGATCACCGCCGGACTTGCCGGCCCTTCCGCACTGCGCGACGATGCGGGCCTGCAGGCAAGGCCGCGACAGAACGGCGCCGGAAGGACCGGGGGATATGCGCGAGATCGAACTCAGGCTGGCGGTGGTCTGCTTCGGCGGCATCTCGCTTGCCGTCTATATTCATGGGGTGACGCGCGAACTGGCCGGGCTGGTCAGGGCGTCGGAACGCATCGGCGCCGCCCGCCAGGGCCGGCCGCAAGGCCGCCTCGACCCGGTCGAACAGGTCTATGCCGGCCTGCTGACGGACATCGGCCGCGACCGGCCGATCCGGGTGGTGATCGACATCCTCTCGGGCGCCTCGGCCGGCGGCGTCAACGCCGTCACCCTGGCCCGCACGCTGGCCCATGACCTGACGCTGGAGCCCCTGCGCGCGCTCTGGCTGGAAGGGGCCGATGTCGATGCGCTGACGGCCGAACGCAACCGCGCCGGGCCGTTCTCAAAGCTGGTGTTGCGGCCGCTGCTGCCGATCGCACGCCGCCTGGCGCTCGGCCCCTCGGCCGCCGCAGAAGCAGATTTCGCCGAAAAGCTCTCGCGCTTCCTGCGCGCCCGCTGGTTTGAGCCCCCCTTCGACGGGCCGGGCCTTGCCGGTCGGTTTTTCGATGCCCTGACCGCCCAGACCCCGGCCGATCCGCATCTGGTCGCGGCGGGTGTCGCGCCGTCGCTGATGCCGCGGGGCGTGCCGCTCGACCTTATCGTCACCGCGACCGATTTCCACGGCCATCCCCGCCGGGTAACCGTCGGCGACCCGGCCTGGGTCACCGAGCGCGACCATCGCCACCGGCTGGCCTTCGCCTATCTCCACGACGGTACCGGCATCCGGCGCGACGATTTCGGCCCGGGCAGCCTGCCGGCGCTTGCCTTCGCCATGCGCGCGACCTCGTCCTTTCCCGGCGCCTTTCCGCCGGCCCATCTGGCCGAGATCGACGAGGCGCTGGCCGCCCGCGGCCTCGGCTGGCCCGATCGGCAGCGCTTCGTCGCCGGCTGCTTCGCGGCCCAGGCACGGGGCGGCGTGGACCCTGAGAAGATCTGGCTGATCGACGGCGCCGTGCTCGACAACAAACCCTTCGGCGCGGCGATCGAGCGGATCCCGCTCCACCCCGCCACCCGGCCGGTGGACCGGCGGCTGATCTATGTCGACCCGCATCCGCGCGACCATCCGGCGCCGGAAAACGGCCATCTGCGCGCACCGGGCTTCCTTGGGGCGATGAAGGCGGCGATGACCGACATTCCCCGCCACGAGCCGATCCGCGACGAGCTGGAGCACATCGCCGAAGGCAACCGCCGCGCCATCGAGATCCAGGATGCGCTGAGCCGGACCTGGCGGCGGATCGAGGCCCGGGTCCATGACGTCGCCGGGCCGGCGCTGGATGCCGGATCGGACGCCGCGGCGGTCGCGATCGCCCGCGAGGCCGGGCACGAAGCCGCCCGTGCCGATGCCGGTTTCACTTACGACGCCTATCTGCGCCTGAAGACGGGGCGCGAGATCGAGGCATTGGCCCTGCTGATCGCCCGCATGTCGGGGATGGCGGGCGACGAGGCCGCACCGCTTGCCGGCGCGGCGCGGGCCGAACTGATCCCGGCGGTTCGCGCCCTGGCCGAACGCGACGGGCCCGTCACCTTCCTGCGCCGCTTCGACGCGGCCTTCGCAGGACGGCGGCTGCGCTTCCTGCTGAGGGTGGTGAACATGATCGCCGACGGCAGCAATCCGCCGCCGCCGGATGCGCTCGCCGCCCTGAAGGCCGATCTCTACGCCCTGCTCGCCCGGATCGAGCGCAGCGCCGGCGGCGGTGGCGATGCGGTGCCGGGGCTTGTCGACCTCTCGCCCGATGCGACCGCCACCGCGGTGGCCGAAATGCTGGCACTGATCGATGCGACCCGGGCCCTGGACGCAAGGCTGGCGGCGCTGGATGCCGGCAAGGGGTTCGGCCTGATCCACCGCCGCCGGCTGATCGCCGCCCATGTCGGCTTCGCCTGGCTGGACGTGCTGCTGCTGCCGCTGCTGGACGGCGCCGAACAGGATCCGTCGCAGACCGTAGGCGTGATGCGGATCAGCCCCGACGACGCCCGGCTGCTGGCACCGGGCGGGGCCGTGGCCACGCTGAAGGGCATCGGCATGCAGCATTTCGGTGCCTTCTTCAGCCGCGCCTGGCGCGAGAACGACTATCTGTGGGGCCGCCTGCATGGGGCCGAACGCATGGTCGACCTGCTGGTCGATGCGGCAGCCAAAGCCGGTGTCGCAACACCCCCCGATCCGGTACGGGCGAAATGCCGGCTGTTTCGTGCCATTCTGGAGATGGAAGCCCCCCATCTGCCGCAGGCGGTCGATCTGATCCGCGACCTGCGTATCCGCATCGATCAGATCGAGGACACCCGTTCATGACCGAAGACCGCCACCGATCAGGCCTGTCCGCCGCCGATGCCGAAGCCTTCGTGGCCGGCGCCACCCTGCCGGCCGCCCCGCCGCTGCTGCCCGAAATCCGCCTGCATCTGGCAAGCGAGGTGACGCCGCTTTGGGAAGCGACCGAGACCAGGCTTGCCGAGGCCGGCCTGCCGCCGCCCTTCTGGGCCTTCGCCTGGGCCGGCGGTCAGGCGGTTGCACGGCTGGTGCTGGACCGCCCCGATCTGGTCCGCGGCCGGCGGGTGATGGATTTCGCGACCGGCGGCGGCGTTGCCGCGATCGCCGCAGCCCTTGCCGGTGCCACATCGGTCGAAGCGGTGGATATCGACCCGTTCGCCACCGCGGCGGCGCGGCTGAACGCGCGCGTGAACGGTGTCGACATCACCACACTGACCGAAGATCTGGTGGGGCAGCGGCCGCCGCCGGGCGCGCCCGACGTCGTGATGGCGGGCGATGTCTGCTACGAGAAGCCGATGGCGGAGCGGGTCTTCGCCTGGTTGCGGGCGCTGGCCGGCGATGGCGTTCTGGTGCTGCTGGGCGACCCGGCCCGCGCCTACGCCCCGCGCGACGGGGTGGAAGCGCTGGTGGTGATCGATGTCCCGACGGTGATCGAAATCGAGGACAAGCCCCAGCGCAGGACCACGGTCTGGCGGGTGCTGCCCGCCCCTGCCGCTTCGTGAAGCCGCAAACATTCCCGCGGCACCAGATTGCGCAGCCGCATCCGAATGCCTAAATATCAGGCGACAGCTCGCGCCGGCAGGCGACGCGCCCCATACCGTGCGGACAGATCCGTCCGGCGGCCGGCGGCGCGGCATCGCCCGTTCACCGGGAGGCCCCGCCAGGGGCACCCGGCAGGGGATGCGGCCCGCCGGCACGCACGCATGGCTTTGACACGAGAGAGCATGAGGAGCATCGAGCGGTGAGCCGGATCCTGTACGACCGTCTGGGCGTCGCGTCGACCGCGAGTGATGCCGAGATCAAATCCGCCTATCGCAAACTGGCCAAGAAATATCACCCGGACAGCCGCCCGGGTGACAAGGCGGCCGAAGAGAAGTTCAAGCAGATCAGCGCCGCCTGGCACATCCTGGGCGACCCGGCGCAGCGCAGGCGTTATGACGCCGGCGAGATCGACGAGGAAGGCCGCGAACGCGCCGCGGCGGGTTTCGGCCCCGGCGGTTTCGGTGCCGGCGGCTTCGGGGGCGGCCGCAATGCCGGCTTCAGCGGCTTCGAGACCCATTTCGACGGCCGCAATGGCGGCTTCGGCGGCGGCTTTGCCGACCTGTTCGAAGAAATCCTGGGCGGGCGCGGGCCGCGTGCCGGCGGGTTCTCGGATATGGGGGGGGCCGGCATGGGAGGTGGCGTCCCCGATACCGAAGCACGGATCACCGTCAGCTTCACCGAAGCGGCGCTGGGCGCCACCCGGCGGATTTCGCTGAGCGGGGCCGGCGAGCTGGATCTGAAGATCCCAGCCGGCGCCACCGACGGCACGAAGCTGCGCCTGCGCGGCAAGGGCCAGGGCGGCGGCGACCTGATCGTCCGCCTGGAGGTAGCCCCCCACCCGACCTTCCGGCGCGAGGGCGACGACATCCACCTGGACCTGCCGGTGACGCTGGCCGAGGCGGTCCTGGGCGCGAAGGTCGAGGTGCCGACCCTCGACGGCCATGCCCGGATCACCGTGCCCTCGGGCAGCAGCAGCGGCCGCAAGCTCCGGCTGAAGGGCAAGGGTGTGCCGGCCCGCGGCGGCACCGGCGACCTTTACGTGCACCTGAAGATCGTGCTGCCCGACCATCCCGATCCGGCACTTCAGGCCGCGATCAAGGCCTGGGCCGAGGCCCATCCCCAGCCCGACCCGCGGCGCAACCTGAAAGGCTGAGCCTCTCGGCCGCGCCGCCTATCCTTCCGGCCCCTCGTGATCCAGGATGACGTGATCCAGGATGACGGGGGGCCGTTTCGTTGCAGCCAGCGCCAGAACGATCCGCGGCTTCGCATAGGCGCGGTCGGCAAAGGCCGAGAGGGCCGGCCGTGACCCCAGCCCCAGCCCGACCCAATCGGCGCGGTGCAGCCAGGCCATCAGCCGCATATCCGCGACGGACCAGCGCCCGGCCAGGGTCGGCCCGTCTTCGAGCGCCGCCTCGACCCGCGCCACCCGCGCCTTCAGCACCAGGCGGGCCTGCTCGATCGCGTCCGGCAGATGGCGGGGCGCCAGGCGGCGGAGCGCGATCAAGGCCATCATCGGCGGCACCAGATCGGTCTCGATCCAGGCCGACCAGTCTTCGGCCACCGCCCGCTCCGCCGGACGCCGCGGCAGCAGTTTCGAAGGTTCGGCCGCGGCCAGCGCCGCCAGGATCGCCGCCGCACCGGTGATCGGCGCGCCGCCTGCGATCGCCACCACCGGCGGCCGGAAGGCCATGGGGCAGTCGCCCATGAAGGCCGCGACCGACGGGTCGATCACCGGATCGGCCGGCGCCAGATCGACCACCGGCCGGCGCAGTTCGGCAAGCGCGAGCGAGACCGCCCCACCATCGGGCGTGTCGCCCGGATGAAAGGCGATCGCTCGTGCAGGATTGGCACGGGCGGCGTCGGCAGGCTTGCGGGTCATGACGGAAAAGCGGTCCTCAGAGCGGCCAGAACAGGAGCAGCAGCGGCACCGAAACCACCGCGACCACGATCTCCAGCGGCAGGCCGACCCGCCAGTAATCGCCGAAATGATAGCCGCCCGGCCCCATGACCAGGGCGTTGTTCTGATGCCCGATCGGGGTCAGGAAGGAGGAAGAGGCGCCGATTGCCACCGCCATCAGGAAGGGGTCGGGCGAGACATCGATACCCTGGGCGACCGCGATCGAGATCGGCGCCATGATCACCGCGGTTGCGGCATTGTTCAGGATGTCGGACAGCGTCATGGTCACGACCAGCAGGGCAGCGAGCAGCACCCAGACCGGCACGTCGCCGCCAAGGCCGACGATGCCGTCGGCGATCAGCCCGGTGACACCCGTCGTCTCCAGTGCCGCCCCGATCGGGATCATCGCCCCCAGCAGGACGATCACCGGCCATTCGATGCCGGTATAGAGTTCGCGCACCGGCAGGGCGTTGCTGACGACCAGCCCCAGCACCACGATCGCAAAGGCGACCGCCGCCGGCAGCAGGCCGGATGCCGCAAGGGCGATGCCGGCACCGAACAGGCCGAGTGCGATCCGTCCCCGGCGCTGATCGTGCTTGATGATGTCGCGCTCCACCAGCGGCAGACAGCGCAGATCGGCCATCACCGCCTGAAGCCGGCGCGCATCGCCCTGGAGCAGCAGCACATCGCCGATCTGCATCCGCACCCGGCCCAGGCGCGAACGGATAGCGGCCCCTTCCCGCGACAGCGCCAGCAGGTTGATGCCATAGGTCTCGCGCAGGCCAAGCTCGCCCGCATGGCGGCCGATCAGCGGCGAGCCCACGCCCACCACCACCTCGGCCATCACGACGTCCTGGGACTGGAGATGCTCCGCCGAGGGGCGTTCCGAAGCGGCGAAGTCCAGCCCCGCCGCTCGGGCGCGCCGGGTGATCGCCTCGCTTTCGCCGCGGACCAGCAGCACATCGCCCTCGGCGATCTTCTGCCGGGCCATGGCGCCGAAGATCCGCCGGTCGTCGCGGATCAGCCCCACCACCGTCAGATCACTGTCGGTCCAGGACGCCTCGGCCTCGCCCACCGTCCGGTCGATCAGGCTGGAGCCGGGCTTCACGGTCAACTCGGTCATGTAGGCGCCGACATCCATCAGATCGGCGACGGCGCCCTTGCCCAACCGGTCGCCCGGGATCAGCCGCCAGCCGAGCAGCGCCATGTAGACCAGCCCCGCCAGCGCCGCCGGCAGGCCGACCCAGGCGAAATCGAGCAGGTGATAGGGCTCCCCCACCGCCTGGGCGCGGAAACCCGAGACGATGACGTTGGGCGGCGTGCCGATCAGGGTGACCATGCCGCCCAGAACCGTGGAAAAGGCGAGCGGCATCAGCACACCCGCCGGTGATCTTCCGGCCTTGATCGTGCTCTGGATCGCGATCGGCATCAGCAGGGCAAGCGCGCCGACATTGTTCATGAAGGCCGAGATCACCGCACCGATGCCGCAGAGCACCAGGATATGGGTGACGGTATTGGCCGAGGCCTTGCGCACCAGGCTGGTGAGCGGCTCCAGCGCACCGGTCAGGGCCAGCGCCCTGCTGATCGCGAGCACCGCCGCGACGGTGATCACCGCATCATGTCCGAAGCCCGAAAAAGCATCCTTCGCCGGGACCAGCCCCAGCACCACGCCGGCGATCAGCGTGCCCAGGGCTACGAGGTCGTAGCGCGGCCGCCCGAGCACGAACAGGACCAGCGCGATGACGAGCAGCGCACTGATCAGGATCTGGTCCAGGGTCATCAGGTATCTTTCCGGGCGGCCATGCTTGAGACCGAGGGTTGCTGATGCGCCGTCATCGGTCAACGCTGTTGTGCCGGCCAGCTGCATGTCGCAGGCTTGGCAGAGTTGTCTCCCCCGTATCCCTGTCCTGTTGTCGCGAGGATTGCATGACCAGCCCGATCGACCTTTTCTACTGGCCGACCCCCAACGGGTGGAAGATTTCCATCGCGCTTGAGGAACTGGGCCTGCCCTACACCATCAGGCCGGTCAACATCGGCGAGGGCGACCAGTTCCAGTCCGACTTCCTGAAGATCAGCCCGAACAACAAGATGCCGGCGATCATCGATCCCGAGGGTCCGGAAGGCCGGCCGATCGCCATCTTCGAATCCGGTGCGATCCTGATCTATCTGGCCGAGAAGACCGGCCGGTTGATGCCGGCCGACCCCCGCGGCCGCTACGCCGTGCTGGAATGGCTGATGTTCCAGATGGGCGGCGTCGGTCCGATGCTGGGCCAGGCGCATCATTTCCGCCAGTACGCGCCCGAGAAGATCCCTTACGCCATCGACCGCTATACCAACGAGGCGGGCCGGCTCTACAACGTGCTGGACAAGCGGCTCTCGGAAACCGAATGGGTTGCAGGCGACGGCTATTCCATCGCCGACATCGCGATCTTCCCCTGGATCGTGCCGCATGAACGTCAGGGTCAGTCTTTCGACGAGCGCCCGCATCTGAAGCGCTGGTACGAGACCATGAAGGCACGGCCCGCCGTCTCCACGGGTCTGGACGTGGGCAAGGAGCTGCGCAGCGGCAGCGCCACCGACCCCAAGGCCTTCCAGACCCTGTTCGGCGCCGCCCAGTACCAGAAGCGCTGACGCATCGGGCGCACCAACCGACAGGCTGCGCTGATCCGGGCTCTCTCAGCCGGCGTAAGTTGATCGGGATGTTCGCAGTGTGCCGATCGTCACCATCCTGCCCCATCTCCTGGTGCAGGATGGACCGGATTCATTCTGCCGCATCCCGTCTCGTATCCCATCGCTGTCCGACCAGGCCGGAGCCCGCGTATGACCGATCGATCGACCGCCCCCGCCCGCCGCCGGCGCCCCTTCCGCCGGCCTGCCGGCCGGGGAGCCCGCACCTTCGCGGCCATCGCGGCCCTGATCCTGCCGGGCTGCGCGGCGCTGGACCCGAAGCCCGTGACGGTCGATGAGCGCATCGCCGCCTTTCCGACCAGCGGGCTCGACCTTGAACGGCCGGTCACGCTGCGCTGGTCGGATGAACAGGTGCCGTTCATCGAGGCGGAAACCGATCGCGACCTCGCCTATACGCTGGGTCTGGTCCATGCCCATCTGCGCCTGGCGCAGATCAGCCTGATGAAGCGGGTGTCACAGGGCCGGCTGTCGGAAATGGGCGGGCCCGTCGCCAACGACATCGATCATGCGCTGCGCATTCTGGGCTTCGGCCGCGGCTCTGCAGAAACCGCCCGCGCGCTTGCGCCGGAGACCCGCATCTGGGTCGAAGCCTTTGTGAAGGGGCTGAACGACTATCAGGACCGGCTGGCGAAGGCCGGCGGGCCCTGGCCGCCCGAATTCGGCCTGCTCGGCATCCGCGCCGAGCCGTGGACGGTGGAAGACGTCCTGACCATCGGCCGGCTGGCCGGCACCGACGTCAACTGGCTGGCCTGGGCCGGGCTGCTGCGTGAACGTGCCCGCAACGGGCCGCAGGATCCGCGCTGGCGCGAAACCTGGGCGCGGGCCACGGATGCCGGCCATGGCAGTGTCGTCAGCTTCCCCACCAACGAGACCCATGCCCGGCTCGAACGCCTGCTGACCGAACTGGCCGGCCTCTCCCGCACCGGCTCCAACTCGGTCGCCGTCTCGGGCCGGATGACCGAAACGGGGTCGGCGATCATCGCCAACGACCCGCATCTGGGCATGAGCCTGCCGAACTTCTGGCTGCTGGCCGGCATGCGCTCGCCGTCTTATCAGGCGGTTGGCATGATGCCGCCGGGGCTGCCCTTCGTCGCCGTCGGCCGCAGCCCGTATCTCGCCTGGGGCGGCACCAATATGCGGGCGCTGTCGAGCGAGCTGTACGATGTCTCCGCCCTGCCCGCGGATGCCTTCCGCACCGAAACCCACACCATCCGCACCCGCTTCTGGTTCGACAGGACCGTGACCGTCCGCGTCTCGCCCTATGGACCGGTCGTGTCCGACAGCGAGTTGATCCCGTCCCGCCCGGGAGAGGCGATCGCGCTGCGCTGGCTGGGCCACGACGTCTCGGACGAAATCGGCGCCCTGCTCGGCGCCATGCGTGCCCGCGACGGCGACGAGTTCCGCGCCGCCTTCGCCGGCCGCTATGCGGTCTCGGCGCAGAACATGTTGTGGGCAGATACCGAGGGCCATGTCGGCCAGGTCCTGGCTGCCCGGCTGCCGGTCCGGCCCGACGGCGTTCCC
This sequence comes from Tistrella mobilis, assembly GCF_041468085.1. NCBI lineage: Bacteria > Pseudomonadati > Pseudomonadota > Alphaproteobacteria > Geminicoccales > Geminicoccaceae > Tistrella > Tistrella mobilis. Next base: position 2,806,568 of record NZ_CP121017.1, read on the forward strand.
CAGGATCTGGTCGCCCGTGCCGGCGACCCCGGCCGCGACTGGGCGCGGTTCGTCGATGCCGGCAACCTGCCGGCGGCCCGTAACCCCGCGGCCGGTTTTCTGGCCAGCGCCAACAACCGGCCGACCGATACCGACCGGCTGGTCCCGATCGGGCTGTTCTTCTCGGCCGATGAACGGGTGCGACGCCTGCAGAATGTGGTGCGCGACACTGCGCCGGTGTCCGTCGACGACCTGAAGCAGCTGCAGCAGGACGTGACCTCGGATTTTGCCGAAGGACTGGCGGCGATGCTGGCCGCGGCCGCGCGTGATGCCGGTGTCGCCGGCAGTCACCGCAGCCTGGAGCTGATCACCGGCTGGGACGGCGCCTATGCCGCCGATGCCGCGGCACCGGTCGCCTTCGAAGTGCTGCTCTCACGCGTGGCGGCGGGGGTCTATGGCGGGGGCGAAGCGACCGACGGCCGCTTTGCCTTCGCCTCCAGCTGGACCCAGCTCAACCGCTATCTGGCGGCCGACCTCGCCCGCCTGCCCGAAGCCGAACGCCGCCGGATCCTGGAAGACAGCCTCGCCGCCGCCGATGCGGCCCTCGACGACTATCCCGCCTGGGGCGATATGCACCGGCTGCGCCTGTCGCATCTGCTGGGCCAGGCGCCGGTGATCGGCGGCTTCTTCACCTATGGCGACTGGCCGGTCGGCGGATCGCGCGAGACACCGATGAAGACCGCCCATGATCTGGTGGAAGAACTGCATGCCGCCCGCTATGGCGCCCAGTCGCGCCATGTCTCGGATATGGGCGATCCCGATGCCAACTGGTTCGTGCTGCTGGGCGGCCAGGACGGCTGGCTCGGCTCCAGCACCTTCGCCGATCAGGTGCCGCTCTGGCGCGGGGGCGACTATCTGAAACTGCCGCTGACCCCGCCCGCCGTGGCCGAACGCTTCCCGCGGCGGCTGGACCTCACCCCCGATCAGAGTTGATCGGTAATAACCAGTCTGGCCGCGATCAGCGTTTCGCCAGGTAGCCAGGCTCCCACGGCGCTGGCCGCCTGAGCAATTCGGCCATGTCGGCAACCGGCTCGGCCGGACGGGACAGCGCGGCCAAAAAGTCGGCAAGAGAATCCGGCGTCATGCCGATCATCCCCCGGTCCAGGGCCGAATCCTGGGTCACGAGCGGACTCGCGCGCATCAAGAAGTCCTTATGGTCGTGGGCGTTCATGGTCGCCTCCTTCCTGCCGAAGGATGCCCCTCCGTCTCGCTGAACGCAATACGGGCAGGCTGCCGAAGCCGCCTGCCCGCAGCCATGATCGAACCTGCCTTCACCACCCGACCGGCGCGATCGCGATCGCCGGCATCAGGCTGATCAGCAGGATCACCAGCAGCATCAACATGGCGAAGGGCAAGGCGCCGGCGAAGACGTCGCCCAGCGTGATGCGCGGGTCATCGAGCGTCGAGCGGATCACGAAGACCGAGAGGCCGAGAGGTGGGGTCAGCAGCCCGATTTCGACCGCAATCACCGTCACCACGCCGAACCAGATGAGATCCATGCCGAACCCGTCGACCACCGGCAGGGCCAGCGGCACCAGGATCAGCAGGATCGAGCTGGAATCGAGGATGGTGCCGAGCAGAACGGCGATGGCGACATAGACCACCAGGAAGCCCACCGGGCCGAGGCCGGCATCGGCGAAGAGCGCGCCCATCGCTTCGGGCACGCCGGTCAGCGCCAGCATGCGGCTGTAGAGCGAAGCCGCGATGATCAGCAGCGAGATCGAGGCCGTGACATGGCCGGTCTCCACCAGCACCTTCCAGAAGCCGCGGGCATCCAGCCGCTTGCGGGCAACCGCAACCAGCAGCGCACCGGCAGCCCCCACCGCACCGGCTTCGGTGGGCGTGAACAGGCCGCCATAGATGCCGCCCAGTACCAGGGCGATCAGGCCCACCAGGGGGGCACCTTCGGCGAAGACATTGCCCGGACGCTCCCGCCGTGCGGCGGCGGCGGCGGCCTGAGCTGCCGCCAGTGGCTGCACCCGGTCGGGGCGGAAGCGGGCGAGCAGGACGATATAGACGCCGAAGACCAGGGCCATCAGCAGCCCCGGGCCGATGCCGGCCAGGAACATGTCGCCCACCGACTGTTCGGCGACGACGGCATAGAGGATCAGCAGCAGGCTGGGCGGGATCAGCATGCCCAGCACCGACGAGCCCGCGACCACGCCCACCGCGAAACGCGGCAGATAGCCGAGGCGCATCATCTCGGGCACGGCCACCTTGGTGAAGACGGCCGCGGATGCGATCGAGATGCCGGTGACCGCCGCAAAGGCGGCATTGGCGCCGACGGTCGCCACCCCCATACCGCCGCGCAGCCGCCCGACCACCCGATCGGCCAGGCGGAAGGCGTCGCGGCCCAGATCCGAAACGCCGACCAGATAGCCCATCAGCACGAAAAGCGGCACCACGCCGAAGACATAGCTGTCGATCGAATCCAGCGCGGCCTGGGCAATGGCGGCCGCGGCGACCGACCAGCGGCCGCGCACTTCCCAGATCGCCAGCAGCGACACCAGGCCGAGGGCAACCGAAACATGCATGCCCGCCCAGATCAACAGCAGCAGGGCCAGGATCGACAGCAGGCCGATTTCAAGACCGGTCATGACCGCCCCCCTGCGGCACGGCGTGCGGCCGCAGCCGCGAGGATCAGATAAAGGCCGATCACCAGCACGGAGCCTCCGATCATCAGCGCCCGGATCGGCCAGACCGGCAGGGTGAAGTCACCTGCGGCGCCGACATAGTCGCCGGCCTCGATCGCGCGGAGCAGCCGGGGCCAGAGCGCCCAGGCGAGGATGCCGAAAAAGGCGGCACCCGCCAGATGATGGACGACATCCAGCGCCGCCGCCGCCCGCGGCCGGGCCGCCGCCAGCCGGTCGAGCAGCGCATCGGAGCGGGTGAAGCGCCCCGAGGCGAGCGCATGGCCCGCCTGCAGGAAGACGATGCCGACGATGGAAAGGCCGACGAATTCGGGCACGCCCCTGAGCGGAGCGGCAAAGGCCGCACGGCCCAGGACGTCGGCATTGACCAGCACCATCATCACCAGGATCCAGGCGGTGCCGACGGCGCTGGCAAGGGCCGCGACCCGGCCGAGCGGCCCGGTGCGCGGCGCCGGGGCGGGCGTCTCCACCCGCCCCGGCCCGCTCATGCCGGGTCCTGCCATCACTCGCGGTCCCAGTTGCGGGGCAGCTGGACACCAGCCGCGCGCAGCCCGTCCAGATAGCCCGAGACCACGGCCTTGGCCGGCATGCCCTTGGCTTCAAGCTCTGCCGCCCATTCCTTCGAGACATTGGGCAGCACATCCGCCCAGCGCTTGCGCTCGGCCGGCGACAGCTCGGTGATGGTGGCACCACCATCCTGCATGGTCTTGAACGAGGCGTTCACCCGCGCGACCTGGGCCTTGGCGAAGGTATCGGCATAGATCGCCGCCTCGGCGGTCATGGCATCCTTCACCGGCTGGGGCAGATCGGCCCAGACATCGGTATTGATGCTGATCGCACCGGCGAACTGGGCGCCGATATTGACCCTGGTGATATAGGGCGCCACTTCGTGCAGCTTGGCGGCGGCGGCAGCGGTCGCGAAGGTCAGCGTGCCCTCGTACACCCCCGTCTTGATGTCGTTGTAATAGGTTTGCAGATTGCCGGCGACGGCGACCGCGCCGGTGCCCTTCAACCAGTTGGCCGCCGGGCCGGGGGCGGCGATCTTGCGGCCCTTCAGGTCGTCGATCGACTTGACCGGGAAATTGGTGAACAGGTGGTAGCTGTCGAGCGAGGCACCGGCCAGCGGGATCTGACCGTAGCGGCTCCATTCCTGGTCCATCTCGGGCACGCGCTTCGACACGGCCGTGACGGTCTGGGTCACCAGGAACAGGTTGTCGGTGGTGAACGGCACCATATAGGTGACGTTGTGCAGGGGCATCTTGGCGGCCTCGAACAGCGTACCGACGAAGCCCATGTCGGAGATGCCTTCCTCGATCGCCTCAAGCTCGCTGCCGATCTTGGCGACGGTGCCGCCATAGGCCTCGGTCCACTCGATGCGATACTGGTCGCCGCCATCCTTCAGGCGCTTGTTGACGCCGGGGATGAAGTTCTCGCTCAGGGTCTTGACCCAGAGGAAAGCCGGCGGGTGGCCCGCCGTCACGGTGATCGGAATGGTCTCGGCGGCGGTGGCCGGGCCGGCCGGCAGCAGCAGGGCGGCAAGGCCCATGGCAGCCATGGCTGCCGTCACGCCGCGGCGGATGCCGCGGACCGGAGCGGTGGTTGTCATCTGTCGTTTCCTCCCAGGAGGAGCCCGTCATTGCAGTCGCCGCCGTCTCCGGTGGGCTCGGTCGTCGCGGCATCCTGGGCCGCAATCGGTGCCGGAACCGGCGGGTGGTGGAACAGGATCAGCCGCCCGATGCCTCCAGGCGCACAAGCTCGGCATCGAGCAGGTCGGCGGTGATGGCGATGTGCTCTTCCAGCACCCCCACCGCCCGGTCGGGATCGCGGGCGAGCACCGCATCCCGGAGCAGGTCGTGTTCGGCCGACACCTCTTCCGCCCGGAAGGGGCCGCCAAGCATCAGCCGGCGGTAGCGTTCGGCCTTGTCGTAAAGCAGCGCCCGGAAGCCCTTGAGGGCATTGAGCGGACAGGCGGAGACGAGGGCCGCGTGGAAGGCGCGGTGGCGCTCTTCCCAGGCAGCCCAGCCGGCATCGTCGCCCGCGCCCAGATGCCGCTCGGTCGCCCGGCGCAGCAGATGATGGCTGGTCACGATCTCCGCCTCCCAGTCATCGCCGCCACAGGCGATGGCAAGCCGGAGCGCCGCCCCCTCGATGATCTGCCGCGATCGGGTGATGTCGGCCAGATCCGCCCGGCTGACCGGCGCCACCCGGAACCCCCGCTGGCCCGAGAATGAGACCAGCCCGTCGGCGGCCAGCCGCGACAGCGCCTCGCGCAGCGGGCTCAACCCCACGCCATAGCGCGCCCGCATACTGCCCAGATGCAGCTTGGTATCGGGTTTCAGGGCGCCCGCCACGATGTCCTGACGGATGCGCTCCAGCGCCTCCAGCGACAGGGTTGCGGCGCGCGCGCCCTCTGGCAGCAGGGCATCCTCCGGCAGGTCGGGCAGAGTATCGGCCATGGGCGGCCTCCGGCTGAGGGGCGAAGACTTTTTGCTGCGACACGATATTGCGCCGCAAAATCGATCTTGAATGATCATACATGATTTCGACTCGGAATTTCGATTTTTTTGTGCAGGATCGACGAAGCGCCGCGCTATGATGCCGGCAACCGGAGGTTCCGCCCCCTGAGCGGACCCCATGATCCTGAGGAGGATGACGTCCATGGCACGCCGCTTCGTCGATCTGTCGATCATGCTGGAAAACGGGGTCCGCTCGGATCCGCCCGGCTTCGAGCCCAAGATCACCTATATGAACCACGAGCAGACGCCGGCGCAGATCACCGCCTTCTTCCCCGGGCTGAAGCCCGAGGATCTGCCGGATGGCGAAGGCTGGGCGGTGGAGCAGGTGAACCTGATCACCCATAACGGCACCCATCTGGATGCGCCCTATCACTTCGCCTCGACCATGAACCAGGGCGAGCGGGCGATCACCATCGACGAGGTGCCGCTGGACTGGTGCTTCCGCCCGGGTGTGAAGCTGGATTTCCGCCACCTGCCCGACGGCCATGTGGTCACCGCCGCCGAGGTCGAGGCCGAGCTGGCCCGCATCGGCCACACGCTCCAGCCTTTCGACATCGTGATGATCAACACCCGTGCCGGCAGCCGCTACGGCCAGGACGATTACGTCGATGCCGGCTGCGGCATGGGCCGCGAGGCGACGCTCTATCTGCTGGAGCGCGGCGTCAGGGTGACCGGCACCGATGCCTGGAGCTGGGACGCCCCCTTCACCCATACCCGCGAAAAGTATCTGGAAACCGGCGATGCCGGGCTGATCTGGGAAGGCCACCGCGCCGGCCGCGACATCGGCTACTGCCATCTTGAAAAGCTGCACAACCTGGAAGCCGTGCCGGCCACCGGCTTCACCGTCGCCTGTTTCCCCGTGAAGATCCGCGGCGCCTCGGCAGGCTGGACCCGGGCGGTGGCAATTTTCGACGACTGACCGCCCCGCCCCCTCTCCGCGCCCCCCTTCCCCGCCTCCCCCCTGTGACGGATCCTGCCGATGAAACTGCTCACCTTCGTACCCGGCGCCGGCGCCTTCGAAACCGCGCCCGGCGAGACCCGCCGGATCGGTGCGCTGATGGCCGACGGTCGCCGCGTGCTCGACCTCACCACCGCCGCCGCCCGCATGGGCACCGATGCCGGCTTCGCCGCCTCGATGCTCGCCCTGATCGATGCCGGCGCCGACGGGCTCGGCCGCGCGGCCGATCTGCTGGCCGAAGCCGAACGCGGCGGCGCCGCGGCCGAGGCGGCGGTCGCGCTCGATGCGATCTCGTTCCGCAGCCCCCTGCCCCGGCCGCGCCAGATGCGCGACTGCCTGGTCTTCGAAACCCATCTGATCCAGGCCATGGAGGGCGGTCGCCGCCTGCTGGCCGGGCTGAAGGGCACCACGCCCGAGGCGCTGGGCCTGCCGCCGGTCAGCGTGCCCCAGGTGTGGTACGAGCAGCCGATCTATTACAAGGCGAACCGGTTCAGCGTGATCGGCCATGAACAGCCGGTGCGCTGGCCAAGCCATTCGAAGCTGATGGATTACGAACTCGAACTCGGCATCGTGCTCGCCAAGGGCGGCCGCGACATCCCGGCAGAGGCCGCCCACGACCATATCTTCGGCTACACGATCTTCAACGACATGACCGCCCGCGACTCGCAGTTCAGCGAAATGCAGGGCAGCCTGGGGCCGGCGAAGGGCAAGGATTTCGACACCGGCAACATCATCGGCCCCTGGATCGTGACCGCCGACGAGATGACCGACCCTTACGCCCTCGGCATGCGGGTGCGCGTCAATGGCGAGCTGCGCGGCGAGGGCTCCAGCGCCTCGATGCAGCACCGGTTCGACCGGATCCTCGCCCATATTTCGCGGGACGAGACCCTGCATGCCGGCGAGTTCATCGGCTCCGGCACCGTCGGCAATGGCTGCGGCATCGAAACCGGCCAACTCCTTGATCCGGGTGATGTCGTCGAACTGGAAATCGACGGCATCGGCCGGCTCCGGAACCGCATCACACCACCTCAGGTTTGATGCGCGGCGTCCGCGTTCACGCCCAGGGCGCCGGCCTCCCCCGGCGGCGCAGATCGTGGAACGCGGACGCCTTGACCGCCTTGCGGAATTCCGATAAGACTTGCGGCATAAAATATAATTACAAAAAGAACACAGGGACCCGATCCTCGCTGCGACCGGACGCTGTCTCCCGAAACAGCCGGTCAACGCGCGCTCATCTAGGGGAGGAGTGAGCCGTCCGTGAACACACGGGGTCGTGCATGCGCACGCAGGCCATTGGTCTGCGCGATCGCGCTGCCGTGCCGCATGTGGGCGTGGACGCTTACAGATGCATGGCTCAGGACATCATCATCGAGACGAAGGGACTGACCAAGGAGTTCAAGGGCTTCACGGCGGTCAGCAATGTCGACCTTCAGGTGCGGCGCGGAACCATCCACGCCCTGATCGGTCCGAACGGGGCAGGCAAGACCACCTGCTTCAACCTGATCACCAAGTTCCTGATCCCCACCTCGGGTCAGATTCTCTATGACGGCCAGGATATCACCAGCGAAAAGCCGGCCGCGATCGCGCGCCGGGGCATGGTCCGGTCGTTTCAGATTTCCGCCGTCTTCCCGCATCTGACGGTGCGCGAGAACGTGCGGATCGCCCTGCAGCACAAACTCGGCAACTCCTTCCATTTCTGGCGCTCCGACCGGGTGCTGAACGGCCTGCACGATCGTGCGGACGAGCTGCTGTCGGATGTCGGCCTGGAAGGTTATGGCGACGCCATCACCGCCGAGCTGCCCTATGGCCGCAAGCGTGCACTCGAAATCGCGACCACGCTGGCGCTGGAGCCGAAGGTTCTGCTGCTGGACGAGCCCATGGCGGGCATGGCCCACGAGGATGTCGGCCGGATCGCCGAGCTGATCAGGCGCGTGGCCAAAGGCCGGACCGTGCTGATGGTCGAGCACAACCTCAAGGTCGTGGCGAACCTCTCGGACAGGATCACCGTGCTCCAGCGCGGCGCCATCCTGGCCCAGGGCACCTATGCCGAGGTGTCGCAGAACCCCGAAGTCATCCAGGCCTATATGGGAACCGGTCATGGCTGAGCCCGCCCGCAAGTCGGCCGCCACGTCGGCCGCCCCCCTCCTCGCCGTCCGCGATCTCAACGCCTGGTATGGCGAGAGCCACGTGCTGCACGGCATCAATGTCGACGTCAATCCGGGCGAGGTGGTCACCCTGCTCGGCCGCAACGGCGCCGGCAAGACGACGACGCTCAAATGCATCATGGGCATCGTGCGCAGCCGCAAGGGCAGCATCACTTTCGAGGGCCGCGAGACGATCGGCATGTCCTCGAACCAGATCGCCCGTGCCGGTATCGCCTTCTGCCCGGAAGAGCGCGCCATCTTCTCCAGCCTCGACGTGATCGAGAACCTGATGCTGCCGCCGGTGATCAAACAGGGCGGCATGTCGGTGGAGGAGGTCTTCGGCCTGTTTCCGCGCCTGAAAGAGCGCGGCAGCAGCCAGGGTACCAAGCTGTCCGGCGGTGAGCAGCAGATGCTCGCCATTGCCCGCATCCTGCGCACCGGTGCCAATCTGCTGCTGCTCGACGAGCCGACCGAAGGTCTGGCGCCGGTCATCGTGCAGCAGATCGGCGAGATCATCCGTGCTCTGAAGGCGAAAGGCTTCACCATCGTTCTGGTGGAGCAGAACTTTCATTTCGCCTCGACGGTTGCGGACCGGCATTATGTGGTCGAGGAAGGTCACGTGGTGGACATGCTCACCGCGGCCGATATCGCGACCAGCCAGGACAAGCTCAAGCAGTATCTCGGCGTCTGACCGGCGCCGGGGCCGGGCCTGTCCCGGCACGACTCTCGGCGCCATGCTTCATGGCGTCGGGCCAGAGAAGGTCGCGGCGGCGCGCCTCCGGAACGTGACGGACCCATCCAGAAGGTCTGCCGGTCCGATCGAGGCCCTGTCTCCCGCCAAGAGTCCGCACGCGGCGTTCGCGCCCGCGCCCGGCCGGTTCCAGGACCGATGCCGGCCGGGCCGGACCGGTTGCACGTGACCCGACCTCAACTGTCCCGCGAACGTAATCACCGCCTCAGGCAGAAGACCTCAGGGGAGGAGTTTTCAAGCCATGACGTTCAAGTTGACCCTCGCAGCCGTGACCGCGGCCGTCGTCGCCGCCATCTCGGCCGGCGCGGCGCAGGCGCAGATCACCGACAATGTCGTCCGTCTCGGCGTGCTGAACGACCAGTCGGGCATCTATACCGACCTGTCGGGCCCCGGCGGCGTCGATGCGGCCCGGATGGCGATCGAGGATTTCGGCGGCACCGTCGCCGGCGCCAAGATCGAACTGGTCTCGGCCGACCACCAGAACAAGCCCGATATCGGCTCCAACATCGCGAACCAGTGGTATGACCGCGACGGTGTCGATGCGATCTTCGACGTGCCCACCTCGTCCGTGGCCTTGGCGGTGCAGAACATCGCCAAGGAAAAGGGCAAGGTGATGATCGACCACGGCGCAGCCACGTCGGACCTCACCGGCAAGGCCTGCTCGCCGACCGGCATCCACTGGACCTACGACACCTATGCGCTGGCCAACGGCACCGGCCGGGCGCTGGTCGAACAGGGCGCCAAGAAGTGGTACTTCATCACCGCCGACTATGCCTTCGGCCATGCGCTGGAGCGTGACACCTCCAACGCCGTCACCGCCGCAGGCGGCGAGGTCGTGGGCACCGTGCGCTCGCCCTTCCCGTCGACCGACTTCTCGTCCTTCCTGCTCCAGGCCCAGGGCTCGGGCGCGGACGTGATCGGCCTGGCCAATGCCGGTGGCGACACCGTCAACTCGATCAAGCAGGCGGCCGAATTCGGCATCACCCAGGGCGGCCAGAAGCTGGCCTCGCTGCTGGTCTTCCTGTCCGACGTGCACTCGCTCGGTCTCGACGTCGCACAGGGCCTGGTGCTCACCACCGGCTTCTACTGGGATCTGAACGACGAGACCCGCGCCTTCGCCAAGCGGTTCGGCGAGCGCAATGGCGGCAAGATGCCGACCATGGTCCAGGCCGGCATCTACTCCTCGGTCATGCATTATCTGAAGGCGGTCGAGGCGACCAAGTCGGACGACGGCAAGACCGTGGTCGACCAGATGAAGAAGACCCCGGTCAACGACTTCTTCGCCAAGGGCGGCGTCATCCGCGAGGACGGCCGCATGGTCCACGACATGTATCTGATGCAGATCAAGTCGCCGGCCGAGTCCAAGGCGCCTTACGACTACTACAAGCTGCTGGCCACCATCCCGGGCGACCAGGCCTTCCGTCCGATGGACAAGGGCGAATGCCCGCTGGTCACGAAGTGATCAGCCTTTGAACAACCGTCACCCATCACATCCGACGCCGACACGAGGGGCACATCCTTCATGATGGAATTGATCGGCATTCCGCCGCAGGTCCTCTTCGGCCAGCTGCTTCTCGGGCTGATCAACGGCGCCTTCTACGCCATGCTCAGCCTGGGCCTGGCCCTTATCTTCGGCCTGCTCAACATCATCAACTTCTCCCACGGCGCCCAGTACATGATGGGCGCATTCGTGGCGTGGCTGGTGCTGCAGTACGCCGGAATCGGATACTGGGCCGCCCTGATCATCTCCCCGATCGTCGTCGGTCTGTTCGGCGTGCTGCTTGAACGGTTGTTGATCCGCCGGCTCTACAACCTCGATCATCTTTACGGGCTGCTGCTCACCTTCGGCCTCGCACTGATGATCGAGGGCTTCTTCCGCCAGCTCTACGGCATCTCGGGTCAGCCCTATGCCATCCCGGCGGCGCTGCAGGGCGGCACCAATCTGGGCTTCATGTTCCTGCCCACCTATCGGGCCTGGATCCTGATCGCCTCGGTTGCGGTCTGCGTGGCAACCTGGGCGATCATCGAGAAGACCCGCCTCGGCGCCTATCTGCGCGCCGCGACCGAAAACCCGACCATGGTGCAGGCCTTCGGCATCAACGTGCCGCTGCTGATCACCCTCACCTATGGCTTCGGCGTGGCGCTCGCCGCCTTCGCCGGTGTGATGGCCGCTCCCGCCTACCAGGTCAGCCCGCTGATGGGCTCCAACCTCATCATCATCGTGTTCGCGGTGGTGGTCATCGGCGGCATGGGCTCGATCATGGGTGCGGTGGTGACCGGCTTCGGCCTGGGCCTGCTCGAAGGTCTGACCAAGGTTTTCTACCCCGAAGCCTCCAGCACCGTGATCTTCGTGGTCATGGCCATCGTCCTCCTCATCAAGCCTGCGGGCCTGTTCGGAAAGGCGGCGTGATCCCATGAGCGTCAACACCGTTCCCGCTGCCCGCAACACCCGTGGCCAGAAGGCCGCCGGCCTTGCCATGATCGGCATCGCGATCGCGATCCTGGTCGGCCTTGCGGCACCGCATGTCGTCTACCCCGTCTTCCTGATGAAGGCGCTGTGCTTCGCGCTCTTCGCCTCGGGCTTCAACCTGCTGCTCGGCTATGTCGGCCTGCTCAGCTTCGGCCATGCCGCCTATTTCGGCTTTGCCGCCTATATCTGCGGCCATGTGGTCAAGGTCTGGGGCCTGCCGCCGGAGCTGGGCATCCTGCTCGGCACGCTCACCGGCGCGGCGCTGGGCTTCGTCATCGGCGGCCTGGCCATCCGGCGCCAGGGCATCTACTTCGCCATGGTGACGCTGGCCTTTGCCCAGATGATCTTCTTCCTGGCCCTTCAGGCGCCGTTCACCGGCGGTGAAGACGGCATCCAGGGCATTCCGCGCGGCATGCTGTTCGGGGTGATCAGCCTGCATAACGACATGACCATGTATTATGTCGTGTTCGCGATCTTCCTGATCGGCCTGCTGTTCATCCATCGCGTGATCCACTCGCCCTTCGGCCAGACCCTGAAGGCGATCCGCGAGAACGAGCAGCGCGCGATCTCTCTGGGCTACGACGTCAACCGCTACAAGCTGCTGGCCTTCGTGCTGTCCTCGGGCATCGCGGGCCTTGCCGGCTCGACCAAGGCACTGGTCTTCCAGATCGCCACCCTCACCGACGTTCACTGGCACGCCTCGGGCGAGGTGGTGCTGATGACCCTGCTCGGCGGCGTGGGCACGGTTCTGGGCCCGACGGTCGGCGCCTTCCTGGTCACCGGCATCCAGAACTACTTTGCCCAGGTCGGTGCCTGGGTGACCATCATCCAGGGCGCGATCTTCATCGCCTGCGTGCTGCTGTTCCGCCGCGGTATCGTGGGCGAATATCTGGCCTTCATGGAGCGGCGGCGCAACCGCAACTCCTGATCACGCCGGATCACGTCTGACTCCATGAAAGCCGCCATGCCCCGATGGGCATGGCGGCTTTCGACGTTTCGTTAACCATGCAGCGCGCATTGCTCGCTTTTTGCCTTAGAATTTCAACCATTGATTAATCAGATAGGCCTAGACTCCTCCGATCCGGCGCCCTTCTCGGGCCCCGAGGTTTCGGAGTTCCGGACGATGCAGAACCTCTCGACCGGTGCCAAACTCGGCATCCTGCTCATCGCCGCGTTCCTGGGCGTGGCCGCGACGATGTACCTTTCCCTCACCACCCTGCGCGAAGCCCTCTACACCGACCGCCAGGATAAGCTGGAAGCCCTGGTCGAGATGGGGGTCTCCATTGTCTCTGCGGAAATCGCCCGTGCAGATGCCAGCGGGGGCGACCGGGCGGAGGCAATCCGCACCGGGCTCGCACTGCTGGAGCCGGTACGCTACGACGATGGCGAGGAATACCTCTCCGCAATCGACATGACCGGCGTCATGCTCATGAACGGCAAGTTCCCGAACATCGTCGGCCGCAACATGATCGGGGCGAAGGACAGCAATGGCGTCACTTATGTGCAGGATGCCATCAAGATCGCGACCACGACCGGACAGGGCTCCTTCGCCTATCTCTGGCCGCGCCAGAAGGATGGTGACCCGGAACCCAAGCTGTCCTTCATCCAGCGCGTACCCGGCACCGATATCGGCGTGATCACCGGGGTCTATACCGACGACATCGAGGCCGCCTTCCAGGCCCAGGCGCTGCAGCTCGGCGGCATCGCCGCAACGGCGGCGCTGGTGCTCGGCCTGCTGGCCCTGGTCGTGATCCGTTCGACCGTGCCGCCGCTGAAGGCCGTGAGCCGCGGGCTGGAACGCCTGGCGCAGGGGGAACGGGCCATCGACCTTAAAGGGATGGAGCGGCGCGACGAGATCGGCGCGATCGTCCGTGCGTTCGTCGTGGTTCGCGAGGGGCTGGCCGCGGCAGACGAACTGTCCCGCCAGCGCGAGGCCGAACAGGCCGCCCGGCTGACGCGGAGCCACCGGGTCGACGAACTGACCGGCCGCTTCGACGACGACGCCCGGCAGTCGCTGGCAGTGGTGCTCGACGCCGCCCGCGCCATGGAACGGGCCGCAGCCGAGCTGACCGAGGCGGCGGATCAGGCCGGCCGCCAGGCCGACACCATGGTCGGTGCCGCCAACCAGGCCGATGCCAATGTCCAGACCATCGCGGCCGCGGCGGAAGAGCTGTCGACCTCCACCGAAGACATCGCCCGCCGTGTGACCCAGGCCGCCGACATCGCCGCGCGGGCCACCGAAGAGGCACGGCGCACCACTGAAATCGTGCGCGGCCTGTCGGATACCGGCGACCGGATCGGCGAGGTGGTGGTGCTGATCGATGCCATTGCCGACCAGACCAATCTTCTGGCGCTGAACGCCACCATCGAGGCAGCGCGGGCGGGGGATGCCGGCAAGGGCTTCGCGGTCGTGGCCTCGGAGGTGAAGAATCTGGCGAGCCAGACCGGCCGCGCCACCGAAGACATCTCGCGGCAGATCGGCGCCGTGCAGGAAGAAACCCGCCGCGCGGTCACCGCCATCGACGGCATTGCGAAGATCATCAGTTCGATCAGCGAAATCGCCGGCGACATCGCCGCCGCGGTTCAGGAACAGGGCGCCGGCACCTTGTCGATCGCCCGCAGCACCCAGGCCGCCGCCCAGGCGACCGAAGCGGTGACCAGCAGCATCGCCGCGGTCGGCACAGCCGCAAACCAGACCGGCGCCACGGCCGGCACGGTGCGGGATGCCGCCGGCCGGCTCAATCGTCAGGCGGATGATCTGAAGCAGGTGGTCGATCGCTTCCTCGGCGATATTCGCGCGGCATGAAACCCGCCGCAGGTTGAAGGCAGGAACGCCGTTATCGCTTTCAGGCGGTAACGGCGTTTTTTCCTTTCACGAAGCCCCTCGAATACAGCATCATCTTTCCCAAGACGGCCCGGGAGTGAGATTTCACCCTCTGTGAAATGTCTCCTGATCAGATCAAGGATGCGGATCATTCCGGAACATGACATGCCCGACGACGCGCTGGGGAGCGGGTTGAGACGGGCATGTCGGGCAGTGGCATTCCTGCAGGGAGAGCAGGTGGCTGCATGCCCGCCGGGACCACGCGGGGACCATGGCCGTCGGCCCCGATCCGCCCAGGGAGGATACAGATGAACACCAGGAACGCGATCGCTGCCGCGGTTCTTGCGACCATGACCGGTCTCGCCGCGGGGGCGGCCCAGGCCGAGATCTCGGGCAACGTCGTGCGCATCGGCGTGCTCAACGACCAGTCGGGCATTTATGCCGACGTCACCGGCCAGGCTTCGGTCATTGCCGCCCAGATGGCGGTGGAGGATTACGGCGGCAAGGTCAAGGGCGTGCCGGTCGAGGTGATCTTCGCCGACCACCAGAACAAGCCCGATATCGGCTCCAACATCGCCAACCAGTGGTACGACCGCGACGGTGTGGACGTGATCGTCGACGTGCCGACCTCGTCGGTGGGTCTGGCCGTTCAGAATATTTCCAAGGAAAAAGGCAAGCTGCACCTGAATGCCGGTGCCGGCACCTCGGACCTGACCAGCAAGGCCTGCTCGCCCACCGGCATCCACTACGTCTACGACACCTATGCGCTGGCGACCGGCACCGGTTCGGCACTGGTCGGCCAGGGCGCCAAGAAGTGGTACTTCATCACCGCCGACTATGCTTTCGGCCATGCGCTGGAGCGTGACACCACCAACGCGGTCAACGCCGCGGGCGGCGAGGTGGTGGGCGGCGTGCGCGCGCCCTTCCCGACCACCGACTTCTCGTCCTTCCTGCTCCAGGCCCAGGGCTCGGGCGCGGACGTGATCGGCCTCGCCAATGCCGGCGGCGACACCGTCAACTCGATCAAGCAGGCGGCCGAGTTCGGCATCACGCAGGGCGGTCAGAAGCTTGCCGGCCTGCTGGTGTTCATCAACGACATCCACGCCCTGGGTCTGAAGGTCGCCCAGGGGCTGGTGGTCACCACCGGCTATTACTGGGACATGAACGACGAGACCCGGGCCTTTGCCAAGCGTTTCGCCGAAAAGTCCGGCGGCAAGATGCCCAACATGCTGCAGGCGGGCATCTATTCCGGCGTCACCCAGTATCTGAAGGCGATCGAGGCCACCGGTTCGGATGACGGCAAGACCGTCGCCGACCAGATGAAGGCGACCCCGATCAACGACTTCTTCGCCAAGAACGGCACCATTCGCCCCGATGGCCGCATGGTGCACGACATGTATCTGGTCGAGGTGAAGAAGCCCGAAGAGTCGAAGGGCCCCTGGGACTACTACAAGGTTCTGGCCACCATCCCGGGCGATCAGGCTTTCCGCCCGATGGACAAGGGTGAGTGCCCGCTGGTCAAGAAGTAATCAGGCCCCGGGCCGGTTCTGCCGCACGGGCATATCACCCGCGGATGTCCGGCCCCCAGCCCCCGCCCCTCGCTGGCCGATTTCGCCGGTCATGGGGCCGAACGCGAAACGCCGCCATCCTGTCCGGATGGCGGCGTTTCGTCGTTCAGATCCGTCCCCTGCGGGCCGGGCCGGCATCAGTCGCCGGCCGGTGCCTTGCCGACATCCGCACCGATGGTGCAGATCGCCTTGGGGTCGTCGATGCGCAGCACCAGGCTTTCCGAGAGATAAAGATGGTGGTGAATACCGTCATGCGAGCCATAGCCGGCCCGCAGATCCTGGCCGATCACCAGCGTGCCGACCCGCGGATCGACCAGCACGCCACCCTCGATCGGCGCCTTGAAGATGCCGACGGTGCAGACGCGGGAGATATGCTCCAGCTGCAGCACGTCGCTGCCGTCATAGCGGCGGAACAGCGAGTTGTAGAGCCGGGGCGACAGCGCCAGCGCATAGGGGCCGCGCATCCCGCTTTCGTCCAGCCTGTTCACCGCGGCGAGCACATCCTGCAACGCCTGATCGATATTGGCCCAGTCGCCGCCTGCGATCTCGTGGCGGCCGCGGGCACTCAGCAGGCCTTCCAGGCCGAAATCGGGGTTGCCGTAATAGATCATCTCCTCTTCGCGCGCGGCCACGGCCTCGGCGGCATCCTCGACCGGATCGAGATTGAGCGGCTGCCCCTGATCGGTGGACGAGGCGATGCGCCGCACGCTCAGCCGGAAGCCCTTGCGCAGCATCGGCACCGAGATCGCACGGCTCATCACCGCGCCGGCCTCGTCCGGGCCGGGATCACGGCAATAGTCGTCGTTGCCGATCTCGATCGAGGTCAGGCCCACACCATAGGGGCCGTCGACCTCCAGAAAGCGGCGGCCGGTCAGCGCGTCGCGGGCGGCCTCGATCGCCGCCTCGTCGATGCGGCGCCAGAGATCGGCACCGAAGGGGGCCTGGGAACGGTTCAGGTAATCCATCTCGTGAAACTCCTGCAGCTGGCGAACGGGAAAGCGGGGCCGGATCAGCGGCGCTTCTTCATGCGGCCGATGGTCAGCCCGTCGCCGCCGGTATCGCCATCGCCACCCTTGCCGTCACCGCCGCCGGTGGCGCTTTCCTCCACCCCGGTGATCGGGCCTTCGGTGAACAGATAGGTCTTGATCTGCTCAGCAAAGTCGCCGTCGTTCCGGCGCAGCCATTCCAGCGTCATCATGGCGTGCTCGATTTCCTCGCGCATGTTGTGCAGCAGGATCTCGCGCAGCTCGTCGTCTTCGCAATCATCGGCGCGCTGGCGGTACCAGTCCACCGCCTCCAGCTCTTCCATCAGCGACGAGATTGCATGATGAAGCGCCAGGGTGTGGCGGCTCAGCTTCTCGCGCGGGGCATGCAGGACCTCTCCGGCCATCTGCTCGTCTCCTTCTCGGTTTCGTTGCGCCGGTCCGCCGGCGCCGTCCCGTCCCGGGCAGCGGTCCGCATGGCCGCCGCTTCGTGTTTTGGGTGATCCCGACATCCCTAGATCCGGGGCCGTCAGCCGAAGCCGGCGGCAATGGCGGTCATGATCGCAAAACCGGCGATCAGCGCCCAGCTCGCTCCCATCTCCTGGCCGTGGCGGTGGGTTTCGGGAATCATCTCGTGACTGACGACGAAGATCATCGCGCCGGCGGCAAACGCCATCGTCCAGGGCAGCACTCCGGCGCCGAGGCCGGCAAGCGCCACCCCCAACGCACCGCCGATAATCTCCAGCGCACCGGTGCCGAAGGCAACCAGCAGCGCGTTGATCCGGCTGGCCCCGGTCATCATCATGCCGACGGCCGCCACGAAACCTTCGGGCAGGTTCTGGATCATGATGCCGATCGCCAGCGCCACGCCCTGGCCGAGATCGCCGCCGCCCTCCAGCCCCGAACCGCCGAGGCCGACGCCGACCGCCAGCCCTTCGGGCAGGTTGTGAAGCGCGATCGCCAGCACCATCAGCAGGGCCGGCGCCATCCGGCGGGCATCGATCGCCGCCACGCCGCCACCGTCGACGACCAGCAGGGCGTCACCGCCGGCCGCAACCATGGCCTGACCACCGGGCCCATGGGGGCCGCGCAGGGTCCGTTCGACCGCCTGGTCATCCTGCTGGACGTGCAGATGCGGCACCACCGCATGCAGGGCCGCGATCGCCGCCGCCCCGAGGCCGATGGCGACCCCGATGCCGAGCGCACCCCAGAGTGCCCCATAGCGGGCAACGGACGTGTCGAGCGCCGGGACAAGCAGGGACAGCAGGGCAGCCGCCAGCATCACCCCCGCGGCACCGCCCAGCAGCAGATTTTCCCGCCGGATGCCCGGCCGCCGGATCACCAGAACCGGCAGGGCGCCGAGACCGGTCGCGAGGCCCGCGAGCAGGCTGCCGCCAAGGCCGAGCCAGACCGGATCTATGGATGCGAGATCAGGAATGGCCCCCTCCGATCATCCGTCCTGCCGTCCTGCTTCTCACCTTTGCGGATCATGGCCAAGCATATGGGTCACGTGCATGACGGATCAACCGTTGCCACCATCCTCTCGCGAAATCCTCACAGGATCCGCGGGTCCGTCGCCACCGATCCGGCGGAAGGCGGCAAGGCCGACCAGACCACCCGCCGCCAGCACCGCGAACCCCGCCGCCCAGCCCAAGGGGTCGCCATCACCCCCGGCCCCGTCAAGCGCCAGGCCGAAGGTGATCGGCGAGAGGATGGCGCCGCCGAAGCCCAGCAGCGCATGCATGGCCATCGCGGCCCCGCGTACCGACGGATCGCTTTCGGCCACGGCACCCGCGGTCAGCGAGGCACTGTCGGCCATGACCATCAGATTGTAGATCGCGACCACCACCAGCACCAGGGCGAGCGGCGCCCCGGCGACCGCCGCGGTCAGACCGGCGAGCACGGCCGTCACCGACATCGCCACCGTGATCCAGCGCCGCCGGCCGAGCCGCATGGCCATTTCGTTGCCGAAGAAGCTGGTCAGGATGCCCGAGGCGATGATCGCACCGCCCAGGCTGCTGGCCCAGGCGGCCGCGGCACCGGCATGGACCAGAAAGGCGACCAGCCAGCTGCGCAGGCCGAACATTTCCCAGCAATGGCCGGCATAAGCGAGCGTATAGGCGATGGCGCGGCGGTTGCGCAGCACCGGCCGGAAATCCGGCGGCATCCACCAGGGGCGGTGGCGGATGCCGGCGGCCGGTGCGGGCGGCGGCGTTGCCGGCACCGCAACCAACGCCAGCACCAGTGCCATGGCCGCCGACACACCCGCCGCCCAGAACCCCGCCTGCCAGCCGCCTGCGGCGGCCACCAGCCCGGCCAGCCAGACCGACAGACCCGCCCCCAGAGAGAAGCAGGCGGTATAGCTTGCGACCGCCCGGCTCGCCTTGGGGCCGCGGACATGGTCGCTCAGGATCTTGAGGCCGGGCATGTAGGATCCGGCGAAACCGGCGCCGGCGAGGGCCTGGAACAGCCCGGCCGAAACCGGCCCGGTGGCGAAGCTGCCGAAGCCCAGCGTTGCAAGCGCGATCAGGGTCAGAGAGCCGATATAGACCCGCCGGGCATCGACCCGGTCGGTGGCGCCGGTCAGCACCGGCACCGCCGCGACATAGCCCACGAAAAAGGCCGAGGAAATCCAGCCCGCCGTGCCGTTGCTGAGGCCCCAGTCGTCGCGCAGCAACGGCAGCAGGGCCGGATAGCAGCCATAGGCGGCCATCGACAGCACTTCGCAGAGGCACATCACGGCGACCATGCGCAGGTTGCGCGGCGGCGGGCCGCCGGAGCCGGGCTCAGAGGGGCGGGGCAGTTCTGCTGACACGGCGTTCCGGCTCTCTGCTGGCGGATGACGCCGCAAACCTTAGCGCGTGGCCGCGATGCGCACACGCGCCCATGCTGCAACCCTGGCAGCACCGGTCATGCGGAACCGCGCACCACCCCACGCCGCCGGGCCAGCAGGCGCCGGGCCGCCAGCACCAGAAAGCCGGTCACCAGCCCCCAGAAGGCCGAGCCGATGCCGAACAGGGTGACCCCCGAAGCGGTGGCCGCGAAGGTCATCACCGCCACTTCGCGATCATCCGGATCCGACAGCATGCCGGCGATCGAACCGGTGAGCGGGCCGAGCAGCGCCACGCCGGTGATGATCTGAATGGTTTCCCGCGGCAACCCCATGAACAGGTCGACCAGCGGCGCCGAAAAGAGGGCGAGCAGCACATAGAACCCGGCATAGGCGATGCCCGTGACCCAGCGCCGGCGCGGATCGGGATGAGCATCCGGGCCGGTGCAGATCGCCGCGGTGATGGCCGCCAGGTTGACCGCATGCGCCCCCATCGGCGCCAGCAGCAGCGAGGCAAGGCCGGTGAGCGTCAGCACCGGCCGGGTGGGCGCGGTATAGCCGGCCTGGGCCAGCACCACGAAACCCGGCAGGTTCTGCGAGACCAGCGTCACCAGAAAGAGCGGCAGGCCCAGGCTGACGATCACCGCCGGATCGAAAACCGGCGTCACTGGCACCAGGCTGCCGAAGAGATCGCCGTCATGCGGCGCGGTGAAACCGCCGCCAAGCACCACCGCCGCCACCGCCACCGCCAGCACGATCAGCAGCGCGAAGGTGGGCGCCCGCTGGCGGGCGATCACGAAGACGACCAGCACCAGGCCCGCAAGCAGGGCATCGCTCTGGAAGGCACGAAACAGCGACATGCAGAAGGGCAGCAGCACGCCCGCGAGCATGGCGGCCGCCACGGCTGCGGGGATTCTGGCCGCCAGCCGCCCCAGCGCCGGCACCAGCCCCAGGATGATCATCATCACGGCAGCCGCCATGAAGGCACCGGTCGCTTCCGCCCAGCCGGCATGCAGGGTAGACGCGGCGAGCAGGGCCGCACCGGGCGTCGACCAGGCCAGCACGACCGGCATGCGCAGCCGGACGCTGAGCAGGGCACCGGGCAGCGCGATGCCGAGACAGAGGGCCGTGACGGCCGAGGTGATCTGATCGGGCGTGCCACCCAGGGCCTGACCCGCCTGAACGATCAGGGCGACGGTACCGCCGAAGCCCACCAGGGCGGCAATGAGGGCAGCAGAGAGCGAAGCGAGCGGCAAGGAACAGGGTCCCGGAGACGGCTGGGGAGAGGACCGCACTTTCCGCCATACGGGCTGCGGGCGCAAGCGTTCCACGCGAATGTCATGACGTTTCCATCGACTAAACCGATGGTTTATCAGGACCAGGAGGGCCACGCCTCCGACAGTACGAAGCCTGCCACGGCGTGCAGATCGTCACGACCGAAGATCGGCCGGCCACCCAGCAGATCGCGATCGAGCGCCGCACAGGTCAGGGCTGCCGGATCGGGCACGATCACCCCAAGGATCCGGTCGTCCCGCGGATAGAGCGGCCAGCGCGCATCCCGGCGGCCGGGATCCAGCACCTCCAGCCGCGGATGGCCGGCGCCGGCGAAGCCCTCGACGATGGCGATATCGGCCAGGCCGGCCAGGGCGAGCCAGCGGCGCAGCTGATCCGCCGGATCGGGTTCCGAAACGCCGTCGGGCCCGGTTGCCGGTTCTTCCCGCAGCACCCCCACCAGCCCGCCGCCGCCCACCACCACCGCGGCCGCCCCGGCCCGGCGATGACGGTCGCTGTCCTTGCCCGGCCGGTCGAGATCCGGGCGGTGATGGCTGCGCTTCACCGTGATGACCCGCCGGCCGCCGGCCGCGAGCAGCGGAATCAACCCCTCGATCAGCGTGGTCTTGCCGCTGTTGCCGGGTCCCACCAGGCCGATGATCCGCATATCCCCTCCCCGATCAGGCTGATCCGTTCCGCATACCCGTCGCGCCGCCGGTTGGCAAGTCGAGGCCGACCTATAGACCTGAAAGATCCTATATGAAATTCGGGCATGATGATTTTATGTGCATAAAACACATACAGCCTATGAATCGGGCAATTCCCTGCGCCAGACCCCTTGAGCCCGCTTTGCCTGCGCCGCGCTGAAAGCGTTGTGCAGCACGGGATACAGCTGGACCTTCGGGCTTGGCACGGATCTTGTAGGTACCTTGGTGTTGATACCAAAAGGCCCACACTTTCCGAGACCCCCGCCTGCTGCCGCCATCTGCGAGAGCCTGAGCCCATGACCGACAAGATCGTTCCGCCCGCCTCTCCCGACGCCGCCACCGCCGCTGCGGGGGCACACCGCTTCCGGATCAGCCGGCGGGGATTGCTGGGTGCCGCCGCAACGCTGGCCGCCGCGCGGCTGCTGCTTCCGGGGGGTGCCTTTGCCGCCGCGACCGGTGCGGCGCCCGAGAAGACCGACCTCACCATCGGCTTCATCCCGCTGACCGACTGCGCGCCTCTGGTCATCGCCCATGAGAAAGGCTTCTTCAAGCGCGAAGGCCTGAAGGTCACACTCTCGAAAGAGGCGTCCTGGGCCAATATCCGCGACAAGATGACCATTGGTGCCCTGGATGCCGCCCATATGCTGGCCGGCATGCCGATCGCCGCGACCCTGGGCCTCGGGGCCATCCCCCAGGCCCAGGTGACCGCGCTGTCGCTGGACCTGAACGGCAATGCCATCACGCTGTCCAATGCGCTCCATGACCGGATGGTCGCGGCCGACCCGGCGGCTATGGCCGAACGGCCGATGACCGCGCGGGCGCTGAAGGCGGTGATCGATGCCGACAAGGCCGCCGGCAAGGCGCCGCTCACCTTCGCCGCGGTCTTCCCGGTGTCGTCGCATATGTACGAGCTGCGCTACTGGCTGGCCTCGGCCGGGATCGACCCGGATGCCGATCTGCGCATCATCGTGATCCCGCCGCCGCAGATGGTCGCCAATCTGCGTGCCGGCAATTGCGACGGCTATTGCGTGGGCGAGCCCTGGAACGAGCGCGCGGTCGAAGCCGGCATCGGCAAGGTCGCGATCACCAGCGTCGAGCTTTGGGCCAATCAGCCCGAAAAGGTGCTGGGCGTCGCCGCCGACTGGGCGGAGAAGAACCCCGCGACCCACGAGGCGATGCTGCGTGCGGTGATCGCCGCCGGCCAATGGCTCGACGACCCGGCCAACCGGGCGGAGGCCGCCGACATCATCGCCGGCCGCGCCTATGTGAATGCACCGGCCGAGGTGGTGCGGATGTCGATGACCGGCACCTTCCGCTATGCCGCCGACGAGGCACCGCGCCCGCTGCCCGATTTCAACGTCTTCAGCCGCTACGCCGCCAACTTTCCCTGGATCAGCCATGCCGAATGGACGCTGACCCAGATGATCCGCTGGGGCCAGATCGACCGGCCGGTCGACATCGCCGCCACCGCGGCCGCCGTCTACAGGCCCGATCTCTATCGCAGGGTCGCCGCCCAGATGGGCATCGCGGCACCGACCATCGATCGCAAGCCCGAAGGTGTCAACACCTCCGCCTGGACGTTGACCGAGGCCACCCGGCCGATCGCCATGGGCCCGGATGTGTTCTTCGACGGCACCCGCTTCGATCCGGCCGACCCGGTCGGCTATATCCGCCGGTTCGCGATCAAGGCCCCGGCCGTGGACCTGACCGCGCTTGCCGCCGCCCAGACCACCCCGCGCGCCAGCGCCGCCTGAGCCAGGAGCCCGATCCCATGGCCGACATCTCCCTCGACGGTGCCGCAAAACCCGGCACCGGCATCGGACGGCGCCTCGGCCTTGTGGCCGAACGCATCGTCTGGCCGCTTCTGACCCTCGCCGTCGCACTCGGCGGCTGGACATTGATCCAGCAGACGGTGGCGACCGACCTGCCGGGCGTGGGTGAAACCCTCGCCCGCGGCATCGAGCTGTTTTCAGACCCGTTCTACGTCGCGGGCCCCAATGATCAGGGCATCTTCTGGCAGCTGCTCTATTCGCTGGGCCGGGTGCTGGCGGGCTTCGGCCTCGCCTGCCTGATCGGCCTGCCGCTGGGCCTGCTGATCGGCACCAGCCAGGCGGCATCCCGCGCCTTCACCCCGTTCATCGAGGTGATGCGCCCGGTCAGCCCGCTCGCCTGGCTGCCGATCGGCCTGCTGCTGTTCCGGGCGGTCGATCCGTCGGCAATCTTCGTGATCCTGATCACCAGCATCTGGCCGGTGATCCTGAACACCGCCGCCGGTGTGCGCGCCGTGCCGGCCGATTACGTCCAGGTCGGCCGCGTGCTGCGCCTGGGGCGGCTTGCCATGTTCCGCCGCATCCTGCTGCCCGCCGCCCTGCCCTATGTGCTGGCCGGCATGCGGCTGTCGCTCGGCACCGCCTGGATGGTGATCGTGGCAGCAGAAATGCTGACCGGCGGGGTCGGCATCGGCTTCTTCATCTGGGACGAGTGGAACAACCTCTCGGTCCCCAGCATCCTGGTGGCGATCGTCCTGATCGGGCTGGTGGGCATCGCCCTTGATGCCGCCATGGCCGCCGTCCAGCGCCGTCTTTCCCACTGAGACGGCCCATTGAGAGGGACGACCCCGATGACCAACCGACCGCATCTCTCGATCGAAGGCGTCGATCTCGACTTCCGCACCCGCGACGGTGTCCGCCCGATCCTGCGCGGCATCGATCTGAAAATCGCCCGGGGTGAATTCGTGGCGGTGATCGGCCATTCCGGCTGCGGCAAATCCACCCTGCTCAACATCGTGGCCGGGCTGATCACACCCGAACGCGGGGCCATCCTGCTCGACGACAAGGTGGTCGACGCCCCCGGCCCCGACCGGGCGATGGTCTTTCAGTCCCATGCCCTGCTGCCCTGGCTGACGGTGCGCGAGAATGTGGCGCTGGCAGTGGATCAGGTCCATCGCCGGACCATGGATGCCGCCGCCCGCGCACGGCTGATCGACGAGCATCTGGCGATGGTGCGCATGGATCATGCCGCGGCGCGCCGGCCGCACGAGCTGTCGGGCGGCATGCGCCAGCGGGTCGGCATCGCCCGGGCGCTGGCCATGCGCCCGGCCGTGCTGCTGATGGACGAGCCCTTCGGCGCGCTCGACGCGCTCACCCGCGCCCGGCTCCAGGACGAGTTGATGGCCATCCAGGCCGATCTGTCGATGACGGTGATGATGGTCACCCACGACGTCGACGAGGCCGCCCTGCTCGCCGACCGGGTGGTGATGATGACGGAAGGCCCGGCCGCGCGGATCGGCCGGATCGTCGATATTCCCCTCGCCCGCCCGCGCCGCCGGTCGCAGGTGCTGCGCGACCCCGCCTTCATCGAGGCACGGGTGCAGATGCTGTCCTTCCTCCATGGCGATGCCGCAGAGGATGCCGACGCCGCGGCGATGCTCGCCGTCGCGGCGGAATGAGCGGAGGTCTTCAGATGCACACCACCCGGGACCGCATCCTCGTCATCGGCGCCGGCATGGCCGGCACGCGGCTGGTTCAGGACCTGGTCGCGCTCGCGCCCGGCGCCTGCGACATCACCCTGATCGGCGCCGAACCCCACGCCCCCTATGACCGGATCATGCTCTCGCCCGTGCTGGCGGGGGAAAAGACCGCAGAGGCGATCCGCCTGCTGGACGACGACTTCCTGGATCGCCATGGCGTGACCTTCCTGGCCGGCGACGCCGTAACCGGCATCGATCGGGCCGCGCGGCACGTCACCACCGCCACCGGCCGGCGGCTGGATTATGACCGGCTGGTGCTGGCCACCGGGTCGCAGCCGATCCGCCTGCCCCTGCCCGGTGCGGCGCTTTCGGGCGTCGTCACCTTCCGCGACCTCGGCAATGTCGATACCATGCTGGCCCTGGGCCGGCCCGGCGCCCCGGCAGTGGTGATCGGCGGCGGGCTGCTCGGCCTTGAAGCCGCAGCCGGGCTTGCCGGGCGGGGCATGAAGGTGACGGTGGTCCACCTGGCCGGCCATGTGATGGAACGCCAGCTGGATGCCGAGGCCGGCGGCATGCTGGCGGATGCCCTCGCCGCCCGCGGCATCACCACGGTCACCACCGCGAACAGCCGGGCGATCCTGGACGATGGCACCGGCCGGGTCGCGGGGCTGGAACTCGCCGATGGCCGGGTGCTGCCGGCGGAGCTGCTGGTGATGGCGGTCGGCATCCGGCCCGAGACCGGCCTCGCCCGCGCGGCGGGGCTGGAGGTCGGCCGCGGCATCCTGGTCGACGACCGGCTGACGACGTCCGATCCGGCGATCGCGGCGCTTGGCGAATGCGTCGAATTCGACGGTCAGTGCTTCGGCCTGGTGGCCCCCCTCTACGATCAGGCGAAAGTGCTGGCGCGGGCATTGGCCGGCCGGCCCGGCGACGGCTTCGCCCTCCGCCCCACCGCCACCCGGCTCAAGGTCTCGGGCGTCGACGTGTTCTCGGCCGGCAGTCTGGGCGGCGCGGATGCCGAAGAGATCACGCTGCGCGATGCCGCCCGCGGCAGCTATCGCAAGCTGGTGATCCGTGACGACAGGCTGGCCGGCGTGGTGATGTACGGCGATGTCGCCGACGGCCCCTGGTTCTTCGAAACCATGCGCAGGGCGGAGCCGCTGGGCGCCCTCCGCGACCGGCTGATCTTCGGCCCGTCCTTCGCCGCCGGCCCCTCGGCCACGGGTGCCGATGCCGCGACCGCCGCCGTGGCCGCCCTTGCCGACGATGCCGAAATCTGCGGCTGCAACGGCGTCTGCAAGGGCACGATCACCGCGGCGATCGCGGCCCAGGGTCTCACCAGCCTCGACGAGGTGCGCGCCCATACCAAGGCCTCCGCCTCCTGCGGGTCGTGCAGCGGCCAGGTGAAGGCGCTGCTCGGCCTGTGCCTGGGTGGGGCAGCACCGGCAGAGGCAGAGGATGCCGATCCGGCGATCTGCACCTGCACCGACCTCGGCCATGATGCGGTTCGCGCGCGGCTCGGCGAGCTGCCGGCCATGACCGCGATCGAGGCCATGGCGGTGCTGGGCTGGAAGACGCCCGAAGGCTGTTCGAAATGCCGGCCGGCGCTGAACTATTATCTGCTCTGCGCCCATCCGGCCGCGGGTGTCGACGACCCGGCCTCGCGCTTCGTGAACGAGCGCGTGCACGCCAACATCCAGAAGGACGGCACCTTCTCGGTGGTGCCGCGGATGTGGGGCGGGTTGACGTCGGCCGCCGAACTGCGCGCCATCGCCGATATCGTCGACCGCTACGACATCCCGACCGTGAAGGTGACCGGCGGCCAGCGCATCGACCTGCTGGGCGTGCGCAAGCAGGATCTGCCGGCGGTCTGGCGCGATCTGAACGCCGCCGGCATGGTCTCGGGCCATGCCTATGCCAAGGGCCTGCGCACGGTGAAGACCTGCGTCGGATCCGAATGGTGCCGCTTCGGCACGCAGGATTCGACCGGGCTGGGCGTCAAACTCGAACGGATCACCTGGGGCGCCTGGATGCCGCACAAGTTCAAGATGGCGGTGTCGGGCTGCCCGCGGAACTGTGCCGAGGCGACGATCAAGGATTTCGGCGTGATCTGCGTCGACAGCGGCTACGAGCTGGTGGTCGGCGGCAATGGCGGCATCCATCTGCGCGGCACCGACCCGCTGACCAAGGTTTCGACCGAAGCCGAGGTGATCGAGATCTGCCTGGCCTTCATCCAGTTCTATCGCGAGGACGCCCGCTATCTGGAGCGCACGGCGCCCTGGATCGAGCGCATCGGTCTCGACCGCGTGAAGGCGGTGGTGGTGACGGATACCGCCGCCCGCCAGGCGCTCGCCGCCCGGTTCCTGGCCTCTCAGGCCCATGCACAGAACGACCCCTGGGCAAGCATCGCCGCCGCACCCGGCGCCGAATTCGCGGCCATCGACGTCCCCGCCCGCCAGGCGGCCGAATAAGGAAGCGCGCGCCCATGACCATCCTCGCCGATATGACCGCCGCCCGCGCCGATACCACGGACTGGATCGATTGCGGCACGCTGGACGAGCTGCCGCTGCGCGGCGCCCGGGTGATCCGCCACCAGGGCGGCAGCATCGCCCTGTTCCGGCCGGCGGACGGCCCGCCGGCCGCCATCGCCAATGCCTGCCCGCACAGGGGCGGCCCCCTGGCGGACGGGCTGGTCCACGGCCGCGCGGTCACCTGCCCGCTGCATGGTCGGGTGTTCAGTCTGGATGACGGCCGGGCGGCCGCACCCGACCGCGACTGCGTCGCCCGCTACCCCGTTGCCGTCACGGCAGAGGGCCGGGTGCTGGTGCGGCTGCGGCCGCTGAGCCCGGCGGCACCTGCCGGGGCCGGGCTGATCGCCGAGGCGGCGGAATGACCGCCCTGCCGCCGCCGGCCGCCATCCGCACCACCTGCGCCTATTGCGGGGTGGGATGCGGCGTGCTGGCCCGGCCGGATGGCCAGGGCGGGCTGCTGCCGGTTACGGGCGACCCGGCGCATCCGGCCAATCGCGGCCGGCTCTGCGGCAAGGGGGCCGGCCTCGCCGACACGCTGGGCGGTGCCGGGCGGCTGACCCGGGCGCGGATCGATGGCCGGCCGGTCCCGCTCCATATCGCCCTCGACCATGTGGCCCAAGGCTTCCGCCGGGCACGGGCCGAACGCGGCCCGGGCGGCATCGCCTTCTATCTGTCGGGCCAGATGCTGACCGAGGATTATTACGCCGCCAACAAGCTGGCCAAGGGCTTCCTGGGCAGCGCCAATGTCGACACGAACTCCCGGCTCTGCATGTCCTCTACCGTCGCCGGCCATGTTCGCGGCTTCGGCGAGGATGTGGTGCCGGGGGCCTATGAGGATCTGGATCTCTGCGATCTGGCGGTGCTGGTCGGCTCCAACGCCGCCTGGTGCCATCCGGTGCTGTTCGGCCGGCTGATGGAGGCCCGCGCAAGCCGGGGCACGCGGCTGATCGTGATCGATCCGCGGGCGACCGATACCAGCCGCGCCGCCGATCTGCACCTCGCCATCCGCCCGGGCAGCGATGCCGCCCTCTGGCAGTTCCTGCTGGTCGAGGCCTGTCGCCGCGGCCTGGCCGATCCCGCCGCGGAAGGCTTTGCGGCGGCGATCGAAGCCGCGCGCACCGACTGCCCCGACATGGCCGCCTGCGCGGCGCTGACCGACATCACCCCCGCCGATCTTGCCCGCCTGGCCGAGATGGTGCTGGGCACGGCCCGCTGCGTCACGCTGTTCAGCCAGGGCGTCAACCAGTCGAGCGCCGGTACCGACAAGGTGAACGCGATCCTGAATCTGGAGATCGCGCTCGGCCGCGTCGGCCGCCCGGGGGCCGGGCCGTTCTCGCTGACCGGCCAGCCCAATGCCATGGGCGGGCGCGAGGTCGGCGGGCTGGCCAATCAACTGGCGGCGCATCTGGGTTTCTCCGACGCCGAGCGCCGGCTGGTCGGCGATGTCTGGCAGGCCACCGACATGGCCGTTGGCCCCGGGCTGAAGGCGGTGGAGCTGATCGATGCGCTGGAGGCGGGAAAGATCGGCGCGCTCTGGATCATCGGCACCAATCCCGCCGTCAGCCTGCCCGATGCCGGCCGCTTCCGCCGGGCGCTGTCGCGCTGTCCGCTGGTGGTGATATCGGATTGCGTGGCCGGCACCGACACCCAGGCGCTGGCCCATGTGCTGCTGCCTGCGGCCGGCTGGTCGGAAAAGGACGGCACCGTCACCAATTCCGAGCGCCGGATCAGCCGGCAACGCGCGGTGCTGCCGCCGCCCGGCGACGCCCGCCCCGACTGGTGGCTGATTGCGGAGGTCGCCCGGCGCCTGGGCTTCGGCCATGCCTTCGCCTGGCGCCACCCGGCCGAGATCTTCGACGAACATGCCCGGCTGTCGGGCCTTGCTGCGGCAGCCTTCGGCCGGCATTTCGACATCGCCGGCCTGTCCGGGCTGACCCGCAGCCAGTACGACGCACTGGAGCCGGTGCAATGGCCGGTGCCGGCCGGCAGCCGCGAGGGCACCGCGCGGGTGGTGCCGTCCCAGCGCCTGATCGCCCTGCACCATCGCCCGCCCATGGAGCGTGCGACGCAGCCGGGGGAGCTGGTGCTCAACACCGGCCGGCTGCGCGACCAGTGGCACACCATGACCCGGACCGGCCGGGCCGCGCGGCTGGCCCGCCATGCCCCGGAACCCCTGCTGGCCGTGAACCCGGCAGATGCACAGGCGGCGGGGCTTGGCGAGGGCGGTTTTGCGCGGATCACCGGCCGGCGCGGCACCGCCCTTTTGCGGGTCACGATCGATCCGGGCCAGCGGCGGGGCGAGGTCTTCGCGCCCATGCACTGGTCCGATGCCTTCGCCGCCGAAGCCGCCATCGGCCGCCTCGCCTCCCCCGCCACCGACCCGGTCTCCGGCCAGCCGGAGCTGAAGCATGCGGTTATCCGCCTCGCCCCCTGGCGGCCCGGCTGGTCGGGGGTGATGGTCGATCGCGCGACCCGCGGGCCGCTGCGCCGCGGCGTGCGCCTGCCCGCCTATTGGGTCCGCCACGCGGTCGAGGCCGGCCGGGCGGTGACCCTGGCCGGGGACGAGATGCCGGCCACCGCAGAGGACTGGCGGCAGCTCGCCACCCGTCTTGCCCGGGGTTTCGGTGCCGCGATCGATGCGGGGCCGGCGATCGAGCTGATCGACGCCGCCCGCGGCCGGTTGCGGCTGGCCTGGACAGGGACCGACGGCCGGATCGTGGCGGTGATCGCGCTTGCCCGCGATCCGCAGCATCTGCCCGACACCATGTCGGTCGCCCGCCTGCTCGACCCGGCAACCGATCGCGGCGCCGCAGCCCCTGCCGCCCTGCGCCTGGCCCTGCTCGCCGATCATGATCCCGATCGCGGGGCCGCCCCGGCGGAAGCCGCGATCTGTGCCTGCGCCGGGGTGGGCCGAAGCGCCATCCTCGCCGCGGCCGGCACGGGTCCGCTCGACCGGAGACTGGCCCGGGTGACCGCAGCCACCGGCGCCGGCGGCGGTTGCGGATCCTGCCGCCACCGGATCGGCTCCATCCTCAGCGAGGTCATGCCCCATGTCGAACCGGCCTGATACAGTGGCTGATCTGCCCCTCGCCCTGCGGCTGACCGGCCGGCGGGTGGTGGTCTTCGGCGCCGGGCCGGGGGCCGCGGCCAAGCTCGCCCTGCTTGACGATACCGGGGCCGACATCGCCCTTCATGACGATGCTCCGGCCTGTGCGGAACTTTCGGGGCGCGTGGTTCACCCGCTCCATCCCCTGCCCGACCTTGCCGGCACCCGGCTGGTGGTGATCGCACCAGAGATCGACGCGGCGACGGCACGGTCCATCGCCGATGCGGCCGCCATGGCCGGCGCGCTGGTCCATGCAGTCGACCGGCCGGCGCTTTCGGACGTCACCCTGCCCGCCCTGGTGCGGCGCGGGCCGCTCCGGGTCGCGATCCATACCGGCGGCCGCTTTCCGGCCCTGGCCTCGGTGCTGCGCCAGCGGCTGGAGGCGCTGCTGCCGGCAGGGCTCGGCCCGGCGGTCACCGAGGCCGGGAACCGCCGCGACGAAATCGCCCGGCGCCTGACCGATCCGGCTGCCCGCCGCGGCTTCTGGCGACAGCTGGCCGCCCGGCTGCTGGACCACCCCGAAATCCCGATCGACGACCTGCCGGCCGACGCCAACCCGGTCCAGGCGGGCCGGGTGGATCTGGTCGGCGCCGGCCCCGGCGGCCCCGGCCTGCTCACCCGCGATGCCGCCCGCGCGATCGAGGCGGCGGATGTCGTGCTCCACGATGCCCTGATCGATCCCGCAATCCTGGAACTGGCGCGGCGCGAGGCGCGCCGGATCCCGGTCGGCAAGCGCTGCGGCGCCCATGCCATAGGCCAGGCGGCGATTTCGGCGCTGATGGTGCGGCTGGCGGGTCAGGGGCTGCATGTGGTGCGGCTGAAGGGCGGCGATCCGGCGATCTTCGGACGGCTGGACGAAGAGCTCGGCGCACTCGACGCGGCCGGCATCCCTGCCCGGATCATCCCCGGCGTGACCGCCGCCGCCGCGGCCGCCGCCCATCTCCGCCGGCCGCTGACCCTGCGCGGAACGGCCCGTTCGGTGTCGCTGGTGGCGGGCCATGATCTGGCGGGCGACCTGCCCGAAACGATCGGGCGACTGGCCGCCGCAGAGGGCACGCTCGCGATCTATATGGGCCGCGACCGGGCACCCGCGATCGTGGCGGCGCTGATCGCCGCGGGGCGCGATCCGGCGGAACCCGCCGCCGCAGTCGAATGGGCGGGGCGCCCGCATGCCCGATCGGTCAGCGTACCGCTCGTCATGCTCCCCGATGCGTTGGTAGGGCTCGACGCCGACGGCCCGGTGACGATACTGGTGGGAGAGGCGATCGCCGTTTCCGCAACCGCTGCCCGCCCGGCCGATGCGGAAGGGCGCGACGCCGCCTGACCTTCCGTATCGGAACGCCGATGACCGACATCACATCCGACGCCGTCGCCACCCTCGCCCAGGCCCTTGGCATCATCGGTCGCGGCCCCGGTCGATCGCGGCCGCTGACCCGCAGCGAAGCCCGGGATGCCTTCGCGGCCCTGCTGCAGGGAACCGCGCTCGATGTCCAGGCCGGCGCCTTCCTGCTGCTCATGCGCTATCGCGGCGAGACGGCCGAGGAACTGGCCGGGCTGGTCGATGCCGCCCGCGCTCATATCGCCCAGGTCGATATCGGTGCAGCGCCCGGGGGCAGCGTCCGGCCGGTGCTCGACTGGCCGAGCTATGCCGCCGGCCGCACCCGCGGCCTGCCCTGGTATCTGCTCGCGGCCCGGCTGCTGGGCGAGGCCGGCGTGCCGGTGCTGATGCATGGCGACAACGATCTTCAGACCGGCGGCATCGGTGCGGTACAGGGGCTGGCGGCGCTGGGGCTTTCGCCCGCGGCGGATCTGTCCGAAGCGGCCGGCCGGCTGGGGCACGAGGGTTTCGTCTATCTGCCGCTGGCGGGGCTATCGCCCGATCTCAAGCGGCTGCTCGACCTGCGCAGCGTGCTGGGGCTGCGCTCGCCGGTGAACACGCTGGTCCGCCATCTGAACCCGCTGGATGCCCCCGCGACCCTGATCGGGGTCTTTCATCCCAACTATCTCGACAGCCATGCCGAGGCCTCGCTGCTGCTGGATGCCGGGCGCTGGCTTGGTGTGGTCAAAGGGGCGGGTGGCGAGGGGGAGCGCCGGCCGCATAAGCCGGTCGATCTGCGCCTGGTTGAACAGGGGACATCGAAGGTCGAGCACTGGCCGGCCCTGCTGGCGGCGGCACCGGCCGACAGCCCCGACGACCCCGCCCGCCTCGCCGCCCTCTGGCGGGGCGAGGCCGAGGATCCAGAAGGCGAGGCGACGGTGATCGGCACGGCGGCCGTGGCGCTGCGCATCGCCGGCCGTGCCTCGACGCCATGGGCGGCCGACGCCCTTGCCCGCAGCCTTTGGAGCCACCGGCGGCGATGAGGATCGACGGCGGCGACCCGACCCGGATGGCACTGCGCTACCGGCTGGCCCTGGGGCTGGTCGCAGCACTTGCGATCGGCTCCTTCCTGGTGCTGACCCAGGTGATCAGCCGTGAACGGGCCACTGCCGGGATCATCAATGTCAGTGGCCAGCAGCGCTTCCTGTCGCAGCGCGGTGCCCTGTTCGTGGGCCGCCTGACCTATCCGGTCTCGGCCCAGGAGCATCAGGATGCCCGCCAGCATCTGTCGGAAGTCATCGCGCAGATGCGCAGCAATCACGAGGCGCTGCTGAAGGGCGGGTCCGGCAAAGGGGATGCCGTCGGCCTCTCGCCCGAGATGTCGCGGCTGTTCCACGACGAGCCGTCGGCGATCGACCGCCGGGTGCGGGAATATCTGGCGGCGATGGAGGCGGTGCTCACCGATCCGCGCGCGCCGATCCCGCGCGATGCGCCGGCCGTGGCGCTGGTGCTGCGCGAAGGGCCGGGCCCCCTGCTCGACGTGCTCGACCATGCCGTCGCCTGCTTCCAGGCCGAAGGCGAGGCCGCCGTCGACCGGCTGCACGACCTGCATATCGCCCTGCTGATCGCCACCCTGCTGACCCTGGCGCTGGAAGCCCTGCTGATCTTCCAGCCGATGGCCACGGCGGCCCGGCGCCGTATCCGCGAGCTTGAGACCGCCTCCCTGGCGCTCAAGGCCGCGGCCGAGCGGCTGGAGGGAGAGGTCGCCGCCCGCACGGTGGAGTTGCAGAAGGCCAAGGAACGCGCCGAACGGGCCAATGTCGCCAAAGCCCGCTTCCTCGCCACCGCCGGCCACGACCTGCTGCAGCCGATCGAATCGCTGCGCCTGCTCGCCGGCTCGATCACCCGCCGTAATCGCGACCCGGCCCTGTCTTCGCCGCTCGACGACATGCGCAAGGCGCTCTCGGGCATGCGCGGCCTGCTCGGCAACCTGCTCGACACCGCCCGGCTCGACACCGGATCGGTCACGCCGCAACTTCAGGATGTCGACCCGGCCGCCCTGATCGACGATCTGGCCCGCGAGTTCGAGCCGGTGGCAGAGGATAAGGGGCTGGGTTTCGGCGTCGAGATCAGGCTGATCGATGGCCTCCGCATACGCACGGATCCGGTGATCACCGGCCGGATCCTGCGCAATTTCCTCTCGAACGCCGTGCGCTACACCGCCGCCGGCTCGGTGACCCTGATCGCCGCCCCCGCAGAGCTCGACGGCCGGCCGGCGGTGCGCTTCACCGTCGCCGATACCGGCCCCGGCATCGATCCGGCCGATCAGGAGCGGATCTTCGCCGAATTCACCCAGATCGAGGATGCCCGGCGCGACCGTTCGGCCGGTGTGGGCCTGGGCCTCTCCATCGCCCGGCGCATGGCCCAGATCCTGGAACATGAGCTGACGCTCGACAGCCGCCCCGGCGAAGGGGCGCGCTTCGCCCTGACCGTGCCGCTCGCCCCGGCCGCGAAGCGTGCGCTCAGGTCATCAGAAAAGCCGATACCCGCGGACGATTAATTCTATTTTACACTCGCCCCGTGCTGGGTGAGCCTGACCTGAAGCACACGCCCGCATACCTGGACATGGCTGGAGACACGGCACCCGAAAACCGCCCGCGCGGTTTCCGGCAGGGGGGAGCCTGCGCCGCGATCAGCCTCCGGGAAGGGATCACGAGGGAGGGCCGCAAGCTCATGGGCCAGATCGGTCGACCGCTTCGCCGCAAGGAGGATGCCCGCTTCCTGACCGGGGCGGGCCAGTATGTCGCCGACGCCGCCGCACGGCTGGGTGCGGTGCATATGCGCATCCTGCGCTCACCCCATGGTGCGGCGCTGATCCGGGCAATCGACACCGGCGCCGCCCGTGCCCTGCCCGGCGTGCTCGACGTGATCACCGGCGCCGATCTTGAGAAGATCGGCATCGGCGGCCTGCCCTGCGCCTGGCCGGTCATCAGCCGCGACGGCTCAGCGATGATCCATCCGCCGCATCCCGTGCTGGCGGTGGACCGGGTGCTGCATGTCGGCGACCCGCTGGCGGCGGTGGTCGCCGAGACCGAGGCCCAGGCCGATGCGGCGGTGGAAGCGATCGAGGTCGATTACGCCCCCCTGCCCTGCCAGACCGACCTTGCCACCGCGCTTGATCCCGGCGCCGCACGGGTTCGGGCGGAACTGCCCCACAACCGCTGCTTCGACTGGGATCTGGGCGATGCGGCCGCGGTGGATGCGGCCCTTGCCGCCAGCCCGCGGGTGGTGACGCTGGATCTGATCCAGAACCGGGTGAACGCAAGCCCGATGGAGACCCGCGGCACGCTCGGCGTCTATGACCGCGGCCATGGCGACTACACGCTCTGGACCTCCAGCCAGAACCCGCATTCGATCCGCGTGACGCTCTCGGCCGCAACGCTCAAGGTGCCCGAGGAAAAGCTCCGGGTGATCTCGCCCGATGTCGGCGGCGGCTTCGGCATGAAGATCTATCACTATGCGGAAGAGGTGCTGGTGCTGGTGGCGGCAAAACGCACCGGCCGGCCGGTACGCTGGATCGCGAGCCGGCTGGAAGCCTTCCAGGCCGACACCTATGCCCGCGACCATGTGACGACGGTGTCGCTGGGCCTGGACGAGGACGGCCGCTTCCGGGCGATGAAGGTGCACACGCTGGCCAATATGGGCGCCTATCTCTCCACCTTCGCGCCGTCGATCCCGACCTTCTTCTATGCCAACCCCTTCCCCGGCCCCTATGCCCTGCGCGACGTCTATGTCCATGTCGAGGGGGTGTTCACCAATACCACACCGGTCGACGCCTATCGCGGCGCCGGCCGGCCCGAGGCGACCTATGTGATGGAGCGGATCGTCGAGACGGCGGCGCGCGAACTCGGCATGGACCCGTTCGAGATCCGCAGGATGAACGCGATCCCGCCCGAGGCCATCCCCTACCGCACCCCCTTCCTCTGGACCTATGATTCGGGCGATCTGCCGGCGCTGATGGATCTTGCCCGTGCAGCCGCCGATCTGGAGGGCTATGCAGACCGCAAGGCCGCCTCGGCCGCGAAGGGTCTCCGCCGTGGCATGGGGGTCGCCTTCTACATGGAGGCCTGCGGCATGGGCCCGTCGAAGCTGCTGATCGAAGCCGGGCTCGGCGGCGGCCAGTTCGAAGTGGCGACGGTGCGGGTGGGGCCGACCGGCGGCATCATGGTGCTGACCGGCAGCCATTCCCATGGCCAGGGCCACGAAACCGCCTTCGCCCAGATCGTGGCCGATAAGACCGGCATCGATCCCGCCCTGATCGAGATCGTCCATGGCGACACCGCGAAGGTGCCCTATGGCGTCGGCACCTACGGGTCGCGCTCGCTCTCGGTCGGCGGCTCGGCGCTGGCGGTCACCACCGACAAGGTGGTGACCAAGATGACCCGCATCGCCGCCCATATGCTGGGCACCACGCCAGGGGAGGTCGACCTGGCCGACGGCATCTTCCGGATGCGCGCGACCAATCGCAGCCTGACTTTCGCCGAGGTTGCCGGCCGCGCCTATGCCCCGGTCGACTACCCGCCGGGGATGGAGCCCGGCATCGACGAGACCACCTATTACGATCCGGAAGCCTTCACCTTCCCCTATGGCTGCCACATCGTCGAGGTCGAGATCGATACCGACACCGGCACGACGAAGGTCGACCGTTACCTGGCGGTGGATGATTTCGGCCGGATCGTGAACCCGTTGATCGTGGAAGGCCAGATCCATGGCGGTGCCGCCCAGGCCATCGGCCAGGCCTGCATGGAGCTCTGCCGCTACGACCCTGAGAGCGGCCAGCTGCTCACCGGCTCGTTCATGGATTATGCCATGCCGCGGGCGACCGACGTGCCGCCGGTGGAACTGGTGTCGATGGAAACCCTCTGCACCACCAATCCGCTCGGTGCCAAGGGCTGCGGCGAGGCCTCGGCGATCGCCGGGCCGGCGGCGGTGATCAACGCCATTGCCGATGCGCTCCACGATCTGGGCGTGCGCCATGTCGACATGCCGGCGACACCCGAACGGGTCTGGCGGGCGATCGTCTCGGCCGGTCTCAACCGGCCATGACCGAGATCACCAGGGCATTCACGATATCGATGAAGAAACCGCAGACCAGCGGCACGACGATGAAAGCCCGGTGCGCCGCACCGTGACGCTGGGCGACCGCGGTCATATTGGCGATCGCGGTCGCCGTGGAACCCAGCGTAATGCCGCCGAAGCCGGCGGACATCACCACCGCCTCGTAATCGCGCCCCATCGCCCGGAACACCACGAAGAGGGTGTACAGGATGGTGAGTGCAATCTGCACCGCCAGCACGACCACGATGAAGCCCAGCACGCCGCCGAGTTCCCAGAGCTGCAGCCCCATCAGCGCCATGGTCAGGAACAGGCCGAGCGCGATATCCGACACCAGCGCCAGCCCCTGGCGCAGCGACGGCCACATGCTCAGCACCGCCCGGTTCAACCCCATCGGTGCCAGATTGCGGATCAGGATTCCGGCGATGAGGCAGGTCACGAAAGCCGGCAGATTGATGCCGGCCTCGACGATCGCCGCATGCAGGGCCGTGCCGAGCATGATCGTGATGTTGAGCATGAACATCGCCCAGAGCACGGCGAAATAATCGAGCCGTGGCTCCGGCCCGTCGGTGGTGGTTCCGATGTCGAGGCGGCCATCGCCTGACGGCGCCACACCGTGGCGCGCCATCAGCCAGGCGGCCATAGGCCCGCCGATCACGCAGGCCGCGATCAGCCCGACGGTGTTCGCGGCGATGCCGAGTTCCAGTGCGTTGACGATGCCGAGATCGTCGACGAAATGCGGCGCCCAGGCGAGCGTGGTTCCCACCCCGCCGGTCAGCGAAATCGACCCCGCCATCAGCCCTGCCCGCGGATCCAGGCCGAACGCCCCGGCGATCCCCATGCCGGCAAGGTTCTGCAGCAGCATGAACAGGGTGGCGAGCCCCAGCAGCACCACCAGCGGACGGCCGCCCCTGACCAGGGTCCGAAGATCCGACCGCAGGCCGATGCCCGAGAAGAAGAGCAGGAGCAGAAAGTCGCGGGCCTCCAGTGCGAAAACGATCCGCTGCCCGCCCGCCAGGAAGACGAGCGCCACCACCGCAGCGCAGAGAAAGCCGCCGGCCACCGGTTCCGGAATGGCGTAGCGCGAGAGCACCGGCAGCTTGATCGTCAGGATCTTGCCGGTGACGAGCAGCAGGATGGCGATGGTGAAAGACAGGAAACCATCGACCTCGATCATCATGGCAGTCTCCGGAAACGGTGGGGCAGGACCGCCCCCGCTTCCGGCCGTTGCCGGCAGCGGGGGGCACCCCCTTCTCAAGTCGCCCTCGCCAAGGGCGGGAACCGCTATATCTTCGGAAGGATAACGGACGGCCCATGGCCCGTCCTTCCGGT
The DNA here is from genome assembly GCF_041468085.1 of Tistrella mobilis. Lineage (NCBI taxonomy): Bacteria > Pseudomonadati > Pseudomonadota > Alphaproteobacteria > Geminicoccales > Geminicoccaceae > Tistrella > Tistrella mobilis. The sequence continues at coordinate 2,845,152 of NZ_CP121017.1, forward strand.
ACCGGCTGTTTCTGACAGGGACATCGTCGACGGGCCTTGAGGTAGATCAACGGCAGTTGACGAGACCCGGAGCAGGATCAGTGGTACATGTTCACGCCCGTGATGACGGAGATATCTGATGCCGGAACCCGCCCCGCGATCATCGGCGGCCACGCGCCAGCGCATCCTGAGGGCCGCGATGATCCGCTTCGCCCGGCATCCTTACGAAGACGCGAAACTGCGCGACATCGCAGCCGATGCGGAGATCGACGTCGCCATGGTGCACCGCGCCTTCGGCTCCAAGGAGCAGCTGTTCATCGAGGTGGTCCGCGCCGCCTTCCAGGCCCGGAGCATGATCGAGGAACAGGTCGATCCGCCGGAACAGGCCTTCGCCCGCGAGATCTTCGATCCCCAGCTCGACCGGACCTTCGGCCTGGTCGACCCCATGGACATCGTCGTCCACTCGCTGTCCAGCACCCAGGCGGCACCGATCCTGCGCGACTTCATCCTGGACGACGTGATCGGCCCGATCGCCCGGCGCACGGCCGATGTCAGAGGGGAGGCCGGCAAGCCGGCCCTGCCGCCACAGATCGTCGACGAGCGCGCAGCGCTCGCTGCCGCCTGCATGACGGGCATCGCGCTTTTTCGTCAGGTGCTGAAGATCGATCTTGTGGGCGATGACCGGCGGGAACGGCTGGAACCGCTCATCCGTGCGGTGGTGAGTGCGGCGCTTCATCCCGCCGACTGATCCGCTGGTGCAGGCAGACAGCCCGCCGTCGTATGCTGGCCGGATCGGAAGACGCGCCCGGACCGGCGGGAGAGCCCGTCCGGGCGAAGCACAGGGAGTGCCAGCCACCATGACCGACGCCACCACCCCCGCCCGCCCCCAGGCCGTGCCCACCCTTCAGGTCGATGACGACCGGGTGCGGGTGACGCTGTGGAGCTTCGCCCCCGGCGCCGAAACGGGATCGCATCGTCACGAACTGGACTATGTGGTGGTGCCGCTGGCCAATGGCCGGCTGCGCATCGAAGGCCCCGACGGCGCCGCCCGCACGGTGGAGCGATCTTTCGGTGCGTCCTATACCGGCACGGCCGGCACCGACCACAATGTGATCAATGACGGCGACGAGCCCTTCGCCTTCGTCGAGATCGAGCTGCGCTGAGCGACGGCGGGCGGTCCCATGGCAATGGGGCTGCCCGCATGCCGGCCGGCAACTCAACCGTCGATCCAGGGGATCATCGGCTTGGCGATCATCAGCCAGACGATCCCCAGCACGGCAAAGAAGGCCGGGAAGCCGAAGGCGAACCAGACCCGGTAGAGCCGGGCCCAGGCCCCGGGCAAAGGCAGCCCGCGCGAGGCGGCCTCTCGCGCCATGTCGCGCAGGCGGAGCTGCATCCACACCACCGGCAGCCAGAACAGCCCGGTGAGCAGATAGAGCAGGATCGAGAGCAGGATCCAGCCCTGGGTGAGCGGCAGGCCCAGATGCATGGCCAGCGCCACACCGGTCACCGGCTGGGCGATGACGGCGGTGAGCGTGAAGACGAAATCCGCGATCACGACGATCCGGGCGACTTCGGCGATGCGGGCGGCATCGTCGGTCATGCGGGCGACGACCAGAAAGAAGGCGATGCCCGCACCGGTGCCGAGCAGCACGGCGGCCCCGATCACATGCAGGAATTTGAGCCCGAAATAGAGCATCACCGGTCCTCCAGGATGGCGAGGGCGGCGAGGTTCAGCATCATGATCGGCCAGATCTTGACCAGCGGCCCCAGCGGCTCCTCCCAGAGCCGGGGCACCAGGATCGTACCGGCGACGACATAGAAGATCGAGATCCCGAGCGCTGCAAAAAGGGCGGTACGGGTGGTGCGCCGCCAGGCGATGCCAAGGCCGATGAGCAGGTCGGCCAGGGCGCCGAGAATGACCGAGGGGCCGGCGAGCGGCCCGACGCCGCCTTCCAGCATCAGCGCGACACCGATATCGTAACCGGGGCCGAAAGAGAGCAGCGCCGTGGTGATCCAGAAGGCCGAAAAGATGCCGAAGATCAGCGGCTTCAGCAGATAGAGCCCGGCGAACCAGCGATCCTGAACCGTCGCCGGCCGGGCGGCCAGCGCCTGCCCCAGCGTGCGGGGCGTGATGCCGGTGGCCCGGATCCAGGGGCCGGGATCGCCGGTCGCGCCGCGCACCACTTCCCGCCGGGCATTGGACCTGAGCGGTGGGCGCCAGCCAAGCCGCGCCACCGCATCGCCCGCCCGCCAGACCAGCCGGGCGAGCATGGGCGGCAGGCGCCGCAGCCGGGCTGGCGCCCAGCCCATCCACCGGCGATGGGCCAGCACGATGTCGGTGAAATCGAGCGGTTCCGGCCCCGCCAGATCAAGCGCCAGCCGCGCCGGCGCGCCGGGGTCGAGCAGGCGCAGCACCGTCTCGACCACATCATCCAGCTGCACGACCTGCAACGGCCCGGTACCGGGCAGAACCGGCAGCACCGGCAGGGCGGCGAGCCCGCGCATCAGCGCGCTGGCGCCATAGACCCCGGGCCCCAGCACCACCGAGGGGCGCAGGATCACCCAGTCGAGATCGCGGGCCATCAGCGCCTGGTCACCGGCGCGCTTGCTGGCCGAAAAACCGCTCGGCGTCGCCCGGTCGACCCCCATCGCCGAGAAATGGATCACCCGGCGGATACCGGCGGCTTCGGCCGCAGCGAACAGCGCATCGGCGCCGGTTTCATGCACCGCCAGATCGTCGCCCGCGCCGCGCGGACCCCGGCCCTGCTGGAACACGCCGGCACAATTGACCACCGCATCGACGCCCGTCAGATACGGCGCCCAGGCCTCGGGCCCGGTGACGGTCGCCATGTCGAGCGCGTGCCAGCGCACGGCCGGCAGGCTCCGCCGGCCGCGGACATCATCGCGGGCCATGCCGGTAACGTCGTGGCCCTCGGTAACCAGTCTGGCGACCACGGCCGATCCGATCAGGCCGGTGGCGCCGGTGACGAGCACATGCACGCGATTTCATTCCTTCAAGGGCCGCCAACACCGTCGACAACGACGGCAGACGCCGCCAGTTCCACCGGAACCCGCCGAGGCGGAACGGGTTGACCTTTCATCGGCCGCCGCAATGCCATGGTCGATGACACGATATCCTGTTCTATCAGGGCGAGACGGAGTTGACGATGCGCGAAACGACGAGACGGCATCCGCAGGCAGGCGACCGGGACCAGACGGCCCCGGTGGTGGTGATCACCGGCGGATCGTCGGGGATCGGGCGCTGCACCGCCCTGCTCTTCGCCCGGCGCGGCTGGCGGGTGGGGTTGATCGCCCGCAGCGCCGACGGGCTTGCCGATGCCCGCGGCGATATCCTGCGCGAGGGTGGCGAGGCGGTGGCCGCCGTGGCCGATGTCGCGGACGCCCGGGCACTGGATGCCGCCGCATCGGCGATCGAAGACCGCTATGGCCGGATCGATGCCTGGATCAACAATGCAGGGGTGGGCTTCTACGCCCCGTTCGAGGACGTCGCCGACGAGGAATTCCGCCGGGTGACCGAGGTCGATTATCTGGGTGTGGTCAACGGCACCCGCAGCGCTCTTGCCCGGATGCGCCCCCACAACCAAGGCGTGATCGTGAACATCGGATCAGTTGTAGCACTCCGCCCGATGCCACTGCTCGCCCCCTATGCCGCGGCCAAATCCGCCGTTGCCGCCTTCACGGAAGCGGTGCGTACCGAACTGATCCACGATCGCCGCCGCATTCATCTGGCGCTGGTGCATCCGCCCGCAACCGACACCCCCTTCTTCGCCCATGCCGGTGCCCGGCTGACCGGGGGCGTGCCCCGCCCCACACCCCCCGTCTACCCACCCGAGACGGTGGCGGAGGCGATCTGGGACGTGGTTGCCCGGCGCAAGCGCACCGCCTATGTCGGCCGCGCCACCCGCGGGCTTGCGCTCATGAACCGGCTGATGCCGGGCCTGGCCGACCGGCTGACCGGGCGGTTCGGCCGGACCGCCCAGGTCACCCGCAGCCGGCGGGCGGCCGACCGGCGCGATCCGGCCGTGTTCGGCCCCGGCCGGCACAGCCATGCCGTATATGGCGGCTGGGCGGAAAGCGGCGGCAATGGCCGGTACATGCGCATGGCGGCCCTGGCCACGGGCGGGCTGGTTCTGGGCCTCTGGCTGGCAGGGCGCGACCGGCGCAGCCGCCCGGCCCGCGCGTGAGGGGGGGAGGATAAGATGTCGACCTCCCGTCTGGACACCCCCCTGCTGGGGGCGATCGCCGGCGTCATGGCCACCGTGGCGATGACCGCCGCCATGCGCCGCATGCGGCCGCTGTTGCCCGCAGAGGACAGCTATCCCCTGCCCCCGCGCGAGATTGTCGACGCGACATCAGGCCGGGCCGAAGACGAGCAGGCCCGGCGCCGCCACACCCTGCTCGCCCATTTCGCCTTCGGCGCCGCCTCGGGCGCAGTTTTCGCCCTGCTGCGCCCGCGGGGCGGGCTGGCGGCGGGGGCCGGCTATGGCGTCGCCGTCTGGGCGGCGAGCTATCTGGGCTGGGTGCCGGCCGCCCGGATCCTGAAGCCGGCCACCCGCCATCCCTGGCGCCGCAATCTGCTCATGATCGCGGCGCATCTGGTCTGGGGCGCCAGTCTCGCCAAAGGGCTGGAGGATCTGGACCGGGCCGAGGGGGAGCTGTTCGACGGCAGCGCCCATCCTCATCCCGATCGGCCGCTTTAGGCCGGCAATCAGGCGCGCGTGGCCAGCCGGATCATCTCGTCCAGATCGCTGCCCTCGCCGAAGCCGAAGCCGAACGCCTCGTCGGACGCACCGGTTCCGGTCCCGGCATCAGTGCCGGCCATCTGCGGCAGCGGGGTACCCGCAGCCGCAGGCGTCTGCTCCGCGGTCGTGCCGTCGGCGGCCCCCGCCCCACCCACGCCCTGCGTCGTTTCATCCTTCACGGCGGCTTCGATCCGCTCGCGGATTTTGGTCTCGATCTTGGCCCGCTCTTCGGGCGACATCGCCGCCAGGTCTTCCTCGGTCAGCCCCTCATCGGCCAGGAACATCTGGCGGTAGCGTTCGGCGGGGGTCATGGACATGAAGTCCATGAAGGCCTGCTCCGCCGCCGACCAGCCGGTGTCGTCATCCGACGCCGTCACACTGCCCGAAGAAGCGCCTGCGGCTTCCGGCGCCCCGGCAGATGCAGAGGCGTCGTTGCCCGCGGCCACGTCCGGCTCTTCGGACTGGCCGATCATCTGCGCATCGAACAATGTCTGACTGGTGGCACTCGCCCCACCCGCAGCCGGCGCGATCAATCCCGCAGAAGAGGTCGGGCTGCCGGACGAGGTGGAGCCGGCAGAAGATGCCGCCCCGGAAATTTCTGCCGGGGGTACCGCCAGGGCGGCAGGTTTTGCCGCCGCCCCGGTCAGACGGGTGAGCTGCTCCGCGCTCCCCATCTGCCTGTAATACCGGGCAGAAAGCCCGCCCGCACCCCACGCCTGCACATCCATGATGTCACGTCCCCGATGTTCCGAAACCGGTCGGGGCGGGATGTCGCAATTTGCATGCCGTCAGGAAGATGGTGCGGACGGCGGGGGTCGAACCCGCACTCCTTCACGGAAGCGGATTTTAAGTCCGCTGCGTCTACCGGTTTCGCCACGTCCGCGCGCGAGGGTACGCACATTGTAACCCATGCGATGCACGCGCACCAATACCGGGAATGGCTTTCACTGTCCAGTACCTCCGGATGCCATTCAGTTACCCTCCCGGAAGAGGACGGGAACGGCCATCTCGGCCAGGACCGCGCAGAGATCGGCCTCGGCGGCAGCCAGTTCGGTGTCGTCGGTGCCGCGCAGCACCAGGCTGACCGAGGGCTTGCCGCCGCGGAAGGCGGGATAGGAGCCGATTTCGACGGTCGGATGGCGGTCCTGAACCTCGCCCAGGCGCTGGGCGATCTCGCCTTCGGCACCGTCGACCACCAGCGTCACGGCACGGGTGACCGCGCCACCTTCCAGTGTAGGGACGACATTGTCCATCATCGCCGCGGCGATCTGGGGCACGCCCGCCAGCACGTGGACCTTGCCGATCCGGAAACCGGGGGCGATCGAGACGGGATTGTCGATCAGCGTCGCGCCCTCTGCCGTGTTGGCCATGCGCAGCCGCGCCTCGGTCAGCTTGTCGGGCGGGTAATAGGCCTTCAGCCGGCGCTCGGCTTCCGGGTGGCGGATCAGCGGCACCCCCATCGCCTTGGAAACCGCCTCGGCAGTGATGTCGTCATGGGTGGGGCCGATGCCACCGGTGGTGAAGACGTAATCGGCCTTCGCCTCCAGCGCGTGGATGGCGTCGATGATCTCGGCCTCGACATCGGGCACAACCCGCACCTCGATCAGGCGGATGCCTGCCGGGGCGAGTTTGGTTGCGATCATCCGCACATTCACATCCTGGGTCCGACCCGACAGGATCTCGTTGCCGATGACCAGCACAGCAGCCGTGCGGGAGGCACCGCCGGTGGCCGGGCTGGTTTCGGCAGGGATGGTGGTCTCGGCGGGGGTCGTGTCGGTCATCTGGCGGGTCCCGTACTTGAAGATGGCGCCTCGATCTCACCGGCCCGGATCAGCCAGTCGATGGTCGCGCGCAGGATGGTGTCGAGCGGCGGCGGCGCATAGCCCAGATCACGCTTTGCCCGGTCGCTGTCGATGGCGACCATGTGACAGGTGATCCGCGCCGCATCGGGCGTGATGGTCGGGCGCAGCCCCGTCAGCCGCGAGACGCCGCCCAGCGCCCGTGCCGCCGCCATCAGCGCCCAGGGCGGCGCCACGCGGTCCGTCAGCCGCCGGCCCAGAATGTCTCCGGTCCGACGGATCAACTCGCGGAAGCTCGCCTCCGGGCCGCCCAGAAGATAATTCTCGCCGATCATCGCGCGATCGGCGGCGGCGACCACGGCATCGGCGACCGCAGCGGCGCCGGCAAAACTACCGCCGCCGGGCGGGATGGCCGGCAGGCGGCCACCGGCCGCCAGGCGAAGCAGCCCGGCCCAGTTGTGACGATCCCAGGCGCCCAGAATATGGCCCGGGTTCAGGATCACGGCATCGACGCCGCGGGCGATCGCATCCTGCACCGCCTCTTCCGCGGCCGCCTTGCTCGCCACGTAACCCACGGGATGATCGGCCCCGACCTTGGGGCAATGCTCGTCGATGCGCCGGCGATCGAACCCGTAGACCGAGGCCGAGGACACATGGACTAGCCGGCGGACCCGGGTCAGCAGCACCGCCTCTGCCACGGCGGCGGTGCCGTCGACATTGGTCCGCCACTGCCGGGCCCTGTCGCGCGGATCGGTAGAGGTGTCGGCCGCCAGATGCAGACAGACATCGGTGTCGTCGGGCGTGCGCGCTGCCATGGCATGGGCGTCGGTCAGCGGCGCCTCGATCAGCTGCACGCCCTGTGCCTCCAGCCAGCTGCGGGTCTCAACCGGTGTTTCGGGCCGGATGAAGGCCGTGACCGCCCAGCCGGGATCCCGCGTCAGCCGCAGGACCACATGCCGGCCAAGCATGCCGCCCGCCCCGGTGACCACGGCGCGCCGAGGCATCTGTGTTCCCGAACCGCGCCTGTTCATGCTCGTCCCCGTCACACATCCGGCCATATCGATACGGCCGGGCCAATCTGCTCGCGGGGATTATGACCGTGCTCGCCCCGGGCTTCCAGTCCGCAGGCCATCCCGCCACCACTTGCACCGGTGCGGACCGGCGCCTAGTCTGGCGCCATGACCGATACGCTGCCCGAGCCGACGACGGATCTCCCCGGCCCCGATCTCCCCGGCCCCGATCTCCCCGGCCCCGATCTCCCCGGCCTCGTCTTCACACCGCCGCTTGAACCCGCGCGTCTCGTGCGGCGTTATAAGCGTTTCCTGGCCGATATCGTTTTCAACGACGGAAACGGGACCACCGCCCATGTCGCGAACCCGGGCAGCATGGCCGGCCTCGCCGACCCTGGTGCCCGGATCTGGCTGCAGCGTTCGGCCGATCCGAAACGCAAGCTGCCACTCTCGTGGGTGCTGGTCGAAACGGCAGGCGGCGCCCATGTGGTGGTCGATACCGGGCGTGCGAACGGGCTGGTCGCCGGGGTGATCCGCGCCGGGCTGGTCCCCGGGCTCGGCGGTCCGGGTACGACTCTCCGGCGCGAGGTACGCTATGGTGCGGCCTCGCGGGTCGATCTGGTGGTGGATCCCGAAGCCGGGTCGGGCGCGCTGCCGGTCTATGTCGAGGTCAAGTCGGTCACCCTGTCGCGCAAGGCCGGGCTCGGCGAATTTCCCGACGCCCGCACCGCCCGCGGTGCCCGGCATCTGGCGGAACTGGCGACGCTGGCGCAGAGCGGCACCGCACGGGCCATGCTGATCTATGCGGTGATGCGCAGCGATGCCGACCGCGTCGACGTCGCCGCCGATATCGATCCCGCCTATGCCGCAGCGCTGGACGCCGCCCGCGCCGCGGGGGTCGGCGTCACCGCACTCGGCTTCGATGCCACGCCCCGGGGCATAAGCTTCGCCGGCCTGCTGCCGGTCGCCGGCTCTGCGAGCGGCGGATGACGGCCGTCACGAAAACGCGCATGTCCCGAGATTGCCGGACGGCCGCTGGTGTAATATCTATGCAGTCAAAGCAGCCATCGCGCAGAACACTCAGTTGCGCAGAACACCCGGGCCGGTACGGCGGATGACGCCGGGGGAAAGCAGGAAACGATGATCAAGATCCACGCGCCCGAGGATTTCGAGGGCATGCGCAAGGCTGGCCGTCTGGCCGCCGACGTCCTCGACTTCATCACCCCGCATGTGCAACCGGGGGTGACGACGGAGCGCCTCGACCAGTTGTGCCACGACTTCATCCTCGACCACGGCGCCATCCCTGCGCCGCTGAACTATCGGGGCTTCCCCAAGTCGATCTGCACCTCGGTCAATCACGTCGTCTGCCACGGCATCCCGACCGATCAGAAGGCGCTGGCCGACGGCGATATCGTCAACATCGACATCACCGTCATCCTGGACGGCTGGTTCGGCGATACCAGCCGGATGTTCCCGGTCGGCAAGATTTCGCGCAAGGCCGAACGGCTGATCGAGATCACCTATGATGCCATGATGCTGGGCATCGGCGTGGTGAAGCCCGGTGCCACTTTCGGCGATATCGGCCACGCCATCCAGAGCTTCGTCGAGAAGCAGAAATGCTCGGTCGTGCGGGATTTCTGCGGCCACGGCATCGGCCGGGTGTTCCACGACCAGCCCAATGTGCTGCATTACGGGCGCCGCGGCGAGGGCGAGGAGCTGAAGCCGGGGATGTTCTTCACCATCGAGCCGATGGTCAATCTGGGCCGGCCCGATGTGAAGATCCTGTCCGACGGCTGGACCGCCGTCACCCGCGACCGCCAGCTCTCGGCCCAGTTCGAGCATACGGTGGCGGTGACGGAGACCGGCTGCGAGATCTTCACCGGCTCCCCCCTCGGCCTCGACCGCCCGCCCTATCGCACCGACATCGCAGCCTGACCGCAGCACCCGCAGGGGATCCACGATCGCGATGACCGACCGGCGCCGCCCCGACCCGAACCAGACCGCCGCGGCGCCGGTAACCGGTTTCGCCCGTGCCGCCGACATGATCGCCCGTGCGGCGGCGCGCCCTGCCGAAGAGGTACCACAGGCAGCCCCGGCTGCGCCGCAGCCGCCGGTACTGGACGTGGAATCCATGCCCTGGTGGCAGGAGGCGGGTCCGGTCCGGACATCGGCTCCGGGACTCGACGAAGCCTCGGGCCGCGTCGCCCGGCCGGCACTGCCCGACACGCCCGAAAGCGGAGCGGCGAAGCCCCATTACCACGGCCATCGCCAGCGCCTGCGTGACCGGCTGCTGGAGCGGGGTGCCGATGCGCTGGCCGATTACGAGTTGCTGGAACTGCTGATCGCCGCCGCCATTCCGCGGGGCGACGTAAAGCCGATCGCCAAGCGCCTGCTTCAGGTTTTCGGCAGCCTGGGCGGCGTGCTGCATGCCGAACCGGCCCGGCTGAAGGCCGTAGAGGGTGTGGGCCCGGCAGTGCTGGCCCAGATCAAGCTGGCCGAGGGGCTGAAAATCCGCTCCATGCGCGAAGAGGTCATCGACCGGCCGCTCTTCGCCTCGTGGCAGGCGCTGATGGACTATCTGATGGCCGATCTGGGCCATCTGCGGGTGGAGCAGTTCCGGGTACTGTTCCTGGACCGCAAGAACCGGCTGATCGCCGACGAGATCCAGCAGCAGGGCACCGTCGACCACACGCCGGTCTATGCACGCGAGGTGGTGAAGCGGGCGCTGGAACACGCCGCCTCGTCCCTTATTCTGGTCCACAATCACCCGTCGGGGGACCCCACCCCCTCACCGGCCGATATCGACCTCACCCGCCGTCTGGTCGATGCCGCGCGCCATCTGGGCATCTCGGTCCACGACCACATCATCATCGGCCGGCGCAGCTATAAGAGCTTCAAGGCCCTGGGGCTGCTCTGAGCGCTCACTCCGCCGGGGTGACGTCGACCGCCATCTGCGGCACGGCCCTTGCCGGCGGCTCGGTGGGTGCACGGGCCGGACGCTGCGCAGGGCGGGAGAGTTCATAGACATCGACGGTCTCGGTGCGGCCGCGCAGCATATGCGCGCCGAGCGACCGCGAATCGACCCCCGCCGGCAGCGGCGCCAGCGCCAGCACGGCTTCCGAGACCAGCACCGGCACCTTCAGCGTCTTGGCGAGGCCTTCCAGCCGGGCGGCGGTGTTCATCGTGTCGCCGATGAAGGCGATCTCGTGCTTGGCATCGCCCAGTTCGGCGACGACGACGGTGCCCACATGCATCACCGCCCGGACCCGCGGCGCCTCGCCGAAGCGGCGGATGAAATCCGGACCGGCGCGTTCCACTGCCTCCAGAATGTCGAAGGTGCAGGTGATCGCCCGCGCCGCCTGACGTGCGGCCTGGCGCGCACCGCAGCTGATGTTCCAGGAAATGATCGCCTGATCGCCGACATAGCGGTCGATGGCGCCCCGGTTGCGGCGCACGGGGGAGCCGAGGGTGAACAGGATCTGCCCCAGATAATCGGTGGCCCCCAGTTCGCCCAGCCGCTCGGCGGTGCTGGTCCAGCCCGCGACATCGACCAGCAGGAAGATGCGTTCCTCGCGCGTCGGGCGATGATAACGGCCGACCAGCAGGGCCAGGAACACCCGGGTGCCGATCAGGTCGCGGATCCGGAACAGAAGGCCGCCCACGGCCGAGACCCCCATCGAGAACAGCAGCACATCGAAACGCAGCACCAGCCACATCAGTGGCCCGTGATCCTGATGGCCGGCCAGGATCCCGAACCACTGGTCCGCGATCATCAGCAGCAGCCCCATCCCGGCGTAGGAGACGAAGGACAGCACCGACCAGACCAGCATCGTGCCGCCGACATAGATCGGGGCCGCCTGGGCGCGCAGCCAGCGGCTGACCCTGGGGAACAGCCGTCCCATGGCAAAGGCGATCATCACCCCGCCGACGCCGGTGCCGTAGACCATGGCGATCCAGACGTCGTTCTTACCTTCCAGTATGCCGAAGATCAGGCCGCAGAGCATGCCGGCGAGCGGGAAACCCAGCCAGCCCAGCGCGCTGCGCAGACGTTGCGCGGTCGCTTCCGTCATGCCACCCCCACCTGTCACCCGACGCCCTGCCCGGCACACCGTCGCATATGGTGTTCATTGTCGATATTGGGCCGCCCTGTCACCTTGTCGACCTCTGTGTGACATCTCTCCCGAGACATCTTCATGACAGCGCCGGCAAGGACGGCCCGGGTCAAGCCAACATGAGTCAGGGCCAACCTGAGTCGGGCCCAACATGAGTCAGGGCCAACCCGAGTCAGGGCAGCCTAAGCCAGGACGGCCGCGCGCGCAGCAGCTTTGCGTCATGTGTGCCCGCAGCCGGTCATCTGCCCTTTGCCCCGAAGGCGCCACGGGCTATAACCCTGCCCGAAGCGGCCGGACGGCTCCGGTTCGCGTGTGTTTCGCCTGCGAAGGACAGCCCAGCGATGATCCCGCGCTATTCCCGCCCCGAGATGGTCCGGATCTGGGAACCGGAGAACAAGTTCCGCATCTGGTTCGAGATCGAAGCCCATGCCTGCGATGCCCAGGCCGAGCTGGGGGTGATCCCCAAGGAAGCCGCGAAGGCGGTGTGGGAACGCGGCGCCTTCGACATTCCGCGCATCGACGAGATCGAGCGCGAGGTGAAGCACGACGTCATCGCCTTCCTGACCAGCCTGGCCGAGCATGTGGGTGAGGAAGCCCGCTTCGTCCATCAGGGCATGACCTCGTCGGACGTGCTGGATACCTGCCTTGCCGTGCAGCTGAAGCAGGCCGCCGATCTGCTGATCGAGGATGTCGACAAGGTGCTGGCCGCGCTGGAGCGCCGCGCCTTCGAATACAAGGACACGCCCACCATCGGCCGCAGCCACGGCATCCATGCCGAGCCGGTGACGTTCGGCCTGAAGCTCGCCGGCTATCATGCCGAATTCCAGCGGGCCCGCGCCCGGCTGGTGGCGGCGCGTGACGAGATCGCGACCTGCGCCATCTCGGGCGCCGTCGGCACCTTCGCCAATATCGATCCCCGGGTCGAAGAGCATGTGGCCGAAAAGCTGGGCCTGAAGCCCGAACCGGTCTCGACCCAGGTGATCCCCCGCGACCGTCATGCGATGTTCTTCGCGGTGCTGGGCGTGGTGGCAAGCTCGGTCGAGCGGCTGGCGGTGGAGATCCGCCATCTTCAGCGGTCCGAGGTCTACGAGGCGGAAGAGTATTTCTCGCCCGGCCAGAAGGGCTCGTCGGCGATGCCGCACAAGCGCAACCCGGTGCTGACCGAAAACCTGACCGGTCTGGCCCGCGTGGTGCGCGGCTATGTCACCCCGGCGATGGAGAATGTGGCGCTCTGGCACGAGCGTGACATCTCGCATTCCTCGGTGGAGCGGATGATCGGCCCCGACGCCACTATCGTGCTCGATTTCGCGCTCAACCGCCTGGCCGGCGTGGTCGACAAGCTGGTGGTCTACCCTGAACGGATGATGGCCAATCTGGATGCGCTGGGCGGCCTGGTCCACTCGCAGCGCGTGCTGCTCGCCCTCACCCAGAAGGGTGTCAGCCGCGAGGACGCCTATCGCCTGGTGCAGCGCAACGCCATGCCGGTCTGGCGCGGCGAGGGTCAGTTCATCGATCTGCTGAAGGCCGATCCGGAGGTCACCGCCCGCCTTTCCGGCGCCGAGATCGAAGGGCTGTTCGATCTGGGCTATCACATGGCGCAGGTCGACACGATCTTCAGGCGGGTGTTCGGGCGGGCCTGATCCGGTCCCGACCAGGACACCACATGTCGAAAAAACCCCGCAGCGCCTGCTGCGGGTTTTTTTCATGGATCAGTCGTCACCGAGGGGGTCACGAACCGGCAGGCTTTTCAGGAAGGCTGCGAAACGGTCCAGTTCTTCGCGCGTCACATCGGCCGGCAGGCGCAGGGCGACGTTCTGGCCCAGGCGGATGGGGAAATAGACCTCCACCGTCTCGGCCGTACGGGGGCCGCCGGTGCGGCTGCGGACCGCATAGAACGGCTGGGCCGGCACCGCGGCATCGGAGGCGGCGACCGCCTGGGACTCGCGTGTCTCTGCCGCGATGGTCGCGGCATCACGCTTCACCAGCCGGGTCTTCTGGCCACGGCGGCCGATCACCAGCTGCCAGTCGGTCAGCGCCTCGATCCGTTTGGCGGCTTCGAGCGCATCGCGATACTCCATCTCCAGCCATTCGGCCAGGGTCTCGATCGGGATGCTTTTGTGAAACCCGTGGTCGTTCTTCTCGACGAAGGCTTCGAAGTCCTGGAGATTGAAAGTGTCCATGACGCGGGCGGCACTCGGAAAAGGTAAATCTAACCGCACACGCTATCATACGGGATCAGTGCGTCAATTCTTTCGATCATTCCGCGTGTCCTGATCCCGTAAAAGCTGTGCCGACGGTCAGACCGCCGCACCATGCTATGATGCGTCATCATCGATCCATGCGAGTTCTCCCCCGATGACCGACATGCGCCTCGTCCTGCTTTCAGACCTTCATCTCGACGTCCGACGCCGGCGGCTGGAGCGGGCCGGGCTCGATCCCGATGCGGCAGTGGCGGCGATCGACGATCTTGGCCGCCAGACCGCCGATGCGGCACGGGCAGCCGGGGCCGATGTCGTGATCCTGGCCGGCGATATCGCCAACGGTACCGGCGGGATCCACTGGGCGGCCAGGACCTTCGGGGATCTGCCGGTGCTCTATGTCTCGGGCAATCACGAATTCTATGGCCATGACCGGGGCGCGCTGATCGCTGAGATGCGCCGGGCGGCGGCGGCTGCGGGCAATCTGCGCTTCCTGGATGGGGATGCGGTCGAGATCGGGGCCCGTGGCAGGCGCGTCCGCATCCTGGGCGGCACGGCCTGGACAGACTACCGGCTCTACGGCGATGCCGCCGCCGGCACGGCCATGGATCTGGCGGGCCAGGTGCTCTACGACCACCAGCGCATCCGCGAGGGCGACCGGCCGTTCAGCCCGGAAGATGCCCGCGGCCTGCATCTGGACTTCCGGGTCTGGCTCGCTGGGGAACTCGCCGCTTCGGATCCATCGGCGACCGTGGTCGTCACCCATCACGGGCCCGCGGCGGCATCGGTGGCCGAACGCTTCGAGGGCAGCCCCCTCTCCCCCGCCTTCGTCTCGGACATGACCGATCTGATGCAGGCGCATGAGCCGGCGCTCTGGCTGCACGGCCACACCCATCACGACGTGGATTACCGCATCGGCCGGACCCGCGTGGTCGCCCGCCAGTGGGGCTATCCCGAGGAAGGGCTTTCGGAAGGCTTCGCCCTGATCACCATCTGACGGCGCCAGGACAGGAAAAACCCGCCCGGGCCGGTGGCCGGGGCGGGGTTTTGCAGTCGGGATGACCGCGCGGAGTATCAGCCCTGGGCGAGCACCGCCGCCTTGGCTTCCTCGCCGAGGCGCTGGAGCTGAACTTCGATCACATGTCGCGAAGTCTCGACATTCGCCGCGGCGAAGTCGGCCAGCAGCTGGGCGATGATATCCTCGTCGCCCGGCTGCTTCATGTCGGCATCGATCAGCTCGTCGCCATAAGCGGCAATATCGGCGCGGCCGATCTGCGGGCCGGCCCAGGCAGCGAGCAGCCGGGCGCGCTTCACGCGGGCCTTGAAGGCCAGTTCCTGGTCATGGGCGAAGCGGTTTTCTTCGGCGCGCTCGCGGTTGTCGAAGGTGCTCATCGCTGGACTACTCCTGCAAAACCTGATCGGTGGTGCGGACCTGGCTTCGGCCGTCATGCCGCGGCGGCTCTCGCCATCCCGCAGTCCGACGGCCCCGTCGCCCCTTCTCATACCAGCAGCAGGCGGCCATGCCTAGCGCAACCGGCCCGGTCCTCTCCCAATCATATGGCCGCTCAGTCGATGATATGGTAGCCGCCGTCGACGAACAGGGTCTGGCCGGTCATCAGCCGGGCGGCATCGGTTGCCAGATGCGCGGTCGCCGCCCCCACATCCTCGATCGACAGCAGCGAGGAAATCGGCGCCTTTTCATGCGCCTTGGCCAGCAGATCGTCGAAACCCGTCAGCCCCGACGCAGCGCGGGTCGCAAGCGGCCCGGGCGAGACGGCATGGACGCGAATGCCCTTGGGGCCGAGTTCGGCGGCCAGATAGCGCACCGAACATTCCAGCGCCGCCTTGACCGGCCCCATGACGTTGTAGTGGTCGACCACCATCTGGGCACCGAAATAGCTCATGCAGACCAGCGTACCGCCCTGTTTCATCAGTGGCTCGGCCAGCTTCGCCATGCGGATGAACGACCAGCAGGACACGTCCATCGCCTGCAGGAAGCCCGCCTTGGAACAGTCGGTCAGCCTGCCGTGCAGATCCTCGACCGGCGCGAAGGCGATGGAATGGACCAGGAAATCGAGCTGGCCCCAATCTGCCTCGATCTGCTCGAACACGGCTTCCAGGGCGCCGTCGACCCGCAGATCCAGCGGCAGCAGCAACTGCGCATCCACCTCCCGCGCAAGCGGCTCGACATGCGGGCGCGCCTTCTCGTTCAGATAGGTGATGGCCAGATCAGCGCCCAGCGCCCGGAAGGCCTTGGCGCAGCCCCAGGCGATCGAGTGCTCGTTGGCGATGCCGGCGATCAGGCCCTTACGGCCGGCAAGCGGCCCGGGGATGGCGGTGGCGGTCATGGAAGCGCGGCTCCGTGGTTGCATCTGCTCAGCGGCATTGTGCATCCGCAGCATGACAATCGCGAGTGCGGAGTCTTGCGGGCCTGCCGGATGATCCTGCCGGAGCAGGCCGGCGAGGCTCGCGCAGCGGGCGAAACCGCATGGCCGGGTCGCGTCGGAAGCCGTTGTCTTGGCGGAGCGGATTGTCTATGTTTCGCGCGCGCCGGACCGACTCCCAGTCGGCCCGGCCCGACTGATTTGCTCATGGACCCGATTTGCTCACGGACCTGGGCTCGGCTCGTCGAGATCTGACGCCCGGAATCGAATCCGGGTGTTTGGACATGTCGACGACGTATCGCCCGTCCGAACTCCCCGGAGGACGCCCATGTCCCGCCGCAGGCGCATCTACGAAGGCAAGGCCAAGATCCTGTTCGAGGGTCCCGAGCCCGGCACCGTGATCCAGTACTTCAAGGACGACGCGACCGCCTTCAACAACAAGAAGAAGGGTGTCATCACCGGCAAGGGGGTGCTGAACAACCGCATCTCCGAATACCTGATGACCCGGCTGGCCGAGATCGGCGTGCCGACCCACTTCATCAAGCGCCTGAACATGCGTGAGCAGCTGGTGCGACAGGTCGAGATCATCCCGATCGAGGTGGTGGTCCGCAACGTCGCCGCCGGTTCGCTCGCCACCCGTCTCGGCCTCGAAGAGGGTGAGCGGCTGCCGCGCTCGATCGTCGAGTACTACTACAAGGCCGACCATCTGAACGATCCGATGGTGACCGAAGAGCACATCACCGCCTTCGGCTGGGCCACGATCCCCGAGATCGACGAAATCCTGAACATGTCGATCCGGGTCAACGACTTCCTGTCGGGCCTGTTCCTCGGCATCGGCCTCAAGCTCGTCGACTTCAAGCTGGAATTCGGCCGGGTGTTCGACGAGGACCAGGACATGATCATCCTGGCCGACGAGATCAGCCCCGACAACTGCCGGCTCTGGGACGTCAAGACCAACGAAAAGCTCGACAAGGACCGGTTCCGCCGCGACATGGGCCGTGTCGAGGAAGCCTATCAGGAAGTCGCCCGCCGGCTTGGCATCCTGCCCGAGGATCCGGGTCGCGACGTGACCGAGACCCCGACCGAGGAGGACGCATGATGAAGGCCCGCGTTCACGTGACCCTGAAGCCCGGCGTGCTCGACCCGCAGGGCAAGGCCATCGCCAACGCGCTCCACGGCCTCGGCTATACCGAAGCAGGCGAGGTCCGCCTCGGCAAGTATATCGAGCTGGACGTCGATGCCGCCGATGCCGCGACCGCCCGCAGCCGCGTCGCCGAGATGTGCGAGCGCCTGCTCGCCAACACCGTGGTCGAGAACTACGCGATCGAGATCGCGGACTGATCCCGCTGCCGGCCCGGGTTACCCCCCGGGCCGGCGGTGTTTCAGCCCCTGCCGACCCGATCCGAAATCAGGGAATCCAAGCCCGTGGATGCCGCCGTCATCGTCTTTCCCGGCTCGAACTGCGACCGCGACGTGGCCGTTTCCGTCGAGGCGGCGCTGGGCCGTGCGCCGCACATGGTCTGGCACCGTGCCGATGAACTGCCCAAGGTCGATCTGATCGTCCTGCCGGGCGGTTTTTCCTATGGCGACTATCTGCGCTCGGGCGCGATCGCCGCAAACTCGCCGATCATGGCGCAGGTGAAGGCCGCCGCGGCAAGGGGCACCCGCGTGCTCGCCATCTGCAACGGCTTCCAGATCGCCATCGAGGCGGGGCTGCTGCCCGGCGCGCTGATGACCAATGCCGGCCTGAAATTCGTCTGCCGCGACGTGCTGCTGAAGGTGGAGCGCAACGACACGCCCTTCACCTCGGGCTATGAGCAGGGTGCGGTGGTACGGTTCCCGGTGGCGCATCATCAGGGCAATTATTTCGCCGATGACGAGACGCTGGCGCGGATCGAAGGCGAAGGCCTGGTCGCCTTCCGCTATGTCGATGCCGGCGGCAACCCGACCGAGGCGGCGAACCCCAACGGCTCGGCCCGCAACATTGCCGGCGTCTATAACGAGGCGCGCAATGTGATGGGGCTGATGCCGCATCCCGAACGTCTGGCCGACCCGGCGCTGGGCGGCACCGACGGGACTGCCATGTTCCGCTCGCTGCTGGGCCGGCTCTCCTGAGCCACGGCTCCGGCGTCCAGTATTTCCGGGCCCCCGGGGTTTTCCGGATCCCGGGGTTTTCCGGGCCCCAAGTTTCCGAGACTGACGGGAATCGCGACCGATGACGGCCGAAACCAAGATCACCCCCGAGATCGTCGCCGAGCACGGGCTGACCCGCGACGAATACAAGCGGATCCGCCAGATCATGGGCCGCGAGCCCAACCTGGTCGAACTCGGCATCTTCTCTGCGATGTGGAGCGAGCATTGCTCGTACAAGTCGTCGAAGAAGTGGCTGAAGACGCTGCCGACCACCGCCCCCTGGGTGATCTGCGGCCCCGGCGAGAATGCCGGCGTCGTCGATATCGGTGACGGCCAGGCGATCATCTTCAAGATGGAGAGCCACAACCACCCGTCCTATATCGAGCCCTATCAGGGTGCGGCGACGGGTGTGGGCGGCATTCTGCGCGACGTGTTCACCATGGGTGCCCGGCCGATCGCGATGATGAACGCGCTGCGCTTCGGCGATCCGTCGCATCCGAAGATGAAGCACCTGATTTCGGGCGTGGTGTCGGGCATCGGCGGCTACGGCAATTGCGTCGGCGTGCCGACGGTGGGTGGCGAGACCAATTTCCACCCGGCCTATAACGGCAACATCCTGGTCAACGCCATGTGCGTGGGCCTGGCCGATACCGACAAGATCTTCTATTCGGCCGCCGCCGGCATCGGCAACCCGGTGGTCTATGTCGGCTCCAAGACCGGCCGCGACGGCATCCACGGCGCCTCGATGGCCTCGGCGGAGTTCGGCGAGGATGCCGAGCAGAAGCGCCCGACCGTGCAGGTGGGCGACCCCTTCACCGAAAAGCTGCTGATCGAGGCCTGTCTGGAGCTGATGAAGTCGGACGCCATCGTCGCCATCCAGGATATGGGTGCGGCGGGCCTGACCTCGTCCTCCTTCGAAATGGCCGACAAGGGCGATGCCGGCATCGAGTTGTGGCTCGACAAGGTGCCGACCCGTGAGGTCGGCATGACCCCCTACGAGCTGATGCTGTCGGAAAGCCAGGAGCGCATGCTCATGGTGCTGAAGCCCGGCCGTGAAGACGAGGCCCGGCGGGTCTTCGAGAAGTGGGAGCTGGACTTCGCCGTCATCGGCAAGGTGACCGATACCGGCCGCATGGTGCTGAAGTTCCACGATGCCGTGGCCGGCGATCTGCCGATCAAGCCGCTGGCCAATGGCAGCCCGGAATACGACCGCCCCTGGACCCCCACGCCGCAGCGCCGGCCGATCGTGCTGCCCCGCGGCCGCGACGATCTGGATGCCGTGCTGCCGACGCTGGAAAAGCTGATGGGCTCGCCCGATCTCGCCTCGCGGCGCTGGATCTGGGAACAGTACGACCACATGGTGATGGGCGACACCGTCGGCCGCCCGGGCGGCGATGCCGCGGTGGTGCGCATCCACGGCACGCAGAAGGCGGTGGCGATCACCACCGACGTCACGCCGCGCTACTGCTATGCGGACCCCTATCAGGGCGGCCGTCAGGCGATCGCCGAGACCTGGCGCAACCTGACCGCCACCGGTGCCAGGCCGCTTGCGATCACCGACTGCCTGAATTTCGGCAACCCTGAAAAGCCCGAGATCATGGGCCAGCTGGTCGGCTGCATTCAGGGCATGGCCGAGGCCTGCCGCGGGCTGAATTTCCCGGTCGTGTCGGGCAATGTCTCGCTCTACAACGAGACCCAGGGCACCGGCATCCTGCCGACCCCGGCGGTGGGCGGCATCGGCCTGATCGCCGACGTCTCGCGCAGGGCCGACATCGCCTTCAAGGGCCAGGAACACGCGATCATCGTGATCGGCGAGACCCGCGGCCATCTGGGCCAGTCGCTCTATCTGCGCGAGATTCTGGGCCGCGAGGACGGCGAGACCCCGCCGGTCGACCTGTCGGTGGAGCGCCGCAACGGCGATTTCGTCCGCACCCTGATTTCGGAAGGCCTGATCGACACCGTCCATGACGTGTCGGATGGCGGCCTGATGGTGGCGCTGGCCGAAATGGCGCTGGCCTCGGGCATCGGCGCGAAGATCGACCCGCCGGTCTTCCAGGCGCCGCTCGCCTGGGCCTTCGGTGAGGATCAGGGCCGCTACGTCATCGCGGCCCCGGCGCCGGCGGCCGATGCCGTCATTGCCCAGGCCTGGGTGACCGGTGTGCCCGCCGCCCAGATCGGCGTGACCGGCGGCACCGAATTGACTCTGACCGGTGCCGGCACGATATCCTTGGAGACGCTGCGCAGCGCCCATGAGGGATGGCTGCCGGGGTTGATGTCGACGCCGGCCTGATCGCCGGCGGGACCGCGCTCCGGCGACCCCGGGGCGCGGTGCGGCGACACAAAGATCGCGTGTGACGGGAGAGACGCGGATGCCGATGGACCAGAACGAGATCGAGCGCCTGATCAAGGACGCCCTGCCGGATGCCGACGTGCTGGTCGAAGACCTCGCCGGCGACGGGGACCATTATGCGGCGCGGGTGGTCTCGTCGGCCTTCAAGGGCAAGACGCGCGTGCAGCAGCACCAGATGGTCTATCAGGCGCTGCAGGGCCGCATGGGCGGCGTGCTCCACGCCCTTGCCCTCCAGACCTCCGCCCCCGCCGACTGAGGCGGGCCGCCGGCCGGGCCAGACGGCCGGCGTCCAGGAATGAATGCCTTCAAGGTCCGAGGATATCATGACCGAGCAGTCGAATCCGGTTTTCGCCGAGATCCAGTCCCATATCGATGCCGAGCCCGTGGTGCTGTTCATGAAGGGCACCGCCGATCGGCCGATGTGCGGCTTCTCCGCCAAGGTCGTCCAGGTGCTGAACTATATGGGCGTGCCGTTCCGTGACGTGAACGTCCTTGCCGACGGCGCGATCCGCGAAGGCATCAAGCAGTATTCGAACTGGCCGACCATCCCGCAGCTCTATGTGAAGGGCGAGTTCGTGGGCGGCTGCGACATCGTCTCGGAAATGTTCGAGACCGGCGAACTCAGCGAATACCTGAACGGCCAGGGCATCGACGCCCGCCAGGTCGGCGCGCGCTGATCCCGCACTGAAAACGCCTGACGACCGAACGGCCCGCCTTTCCGGAATGGAGAGGCGGGCCGTTTCGTGCCCGGCATCAGACAAGACCGGAGATCAGAAGACAGAGCCCCACAAGGCCGACGAGCCAGCCGCCGGCAACCACCTGCCCCGCCCGCCCCGGGCGCCAGGCGAAGAGGCCGGCGGCCAGTGGCGCGGCAAGGCCGGCCACGCCCGCGACCAGAACCAGACCGCGGCCCCAGCCGTCGGTGAAGACGGCAAAGCCGGCCGCAATCAGCGCCAGCGCCCAGCCTTCCAGGCGGCGCCGGACCGGTTGGCGGCGGATTACCGCACCGCGGCCATGGGCCTGTTCGTGATGGCGCGGCATGGCGAGGGCGAGCGCCGTGGCGGCGGAGATGCCGATGGCGAGGATCACCAGTGTGATCATGCCGCCCCTCCCCGCCGGCCGCGCGCCCTGAGGATCATCGCCAGCCGGCCGAGCATGAGCGCGGTGACGAGGCAGGCGAGTTGCATGCCCCAGAACACCCGATCGCCGGCGGCAAGGGCGCCGAGCGGATCACGGCCGGTTACCAGCACATCCGCCACCGGCACCGCCGCCCAGAGCAGCGCCGCGGCGGCAAGGGCGCGCATCCAGCCGACACCGTCGGAACGCCAGGCGCCGGCCAGAAGAAAGGCCAGCCAGACCAGGTAGAAGGCGGCCGGCTCCAGCTCCGCCCGTCCGCCGAGATCGGCCGGCAGCAGGCGGTTGGCCAGAAACTGGCCGGCGATCGCCGCCGGCAGGCCGACCAGACAGCCGATGTTGAGCGCATCGACCAGCCGATGACCGCGCGCGCGGTCGCCCGCGCCGGTTTTCGGCCGGCGCTTGACCGACCAGAGCACCAGCCCGGTTGCGATCATCGCCGTGCCGGCAAGACCGCCCGCAAAAAACAGCCAGCGCAGCGGCAGCCCGGCGAAGCGCGCCAGATGCAGACCGTAAAGCGTGTGATGGACGGCGGCCACCGCTCCGCCTTGCCCGCGGCCATCCGCGATCAGACGGCCGGTGGTACCGTCGAAGACCAGCGCCTCCGGCAGGCGGGCAAGCTGGTCGGCGTCCTGGGGTGTCAGGGTCAGCCGCGCGGCCGTGGTGCCCGGCCGGTCGACCTCGATCCGCCCGACCAGGATATCGCGGCCATCGGCCGACCATGCGGCACTGGCCGCCGCCACCACCCGCCCCAGATCGGTGAGCGCTGCCGGCTGCACCGGTTGAGCGGGGGCCGCGACCATCGGAATGCCGTCGAGATCGGCCGCATAACCGGCGCGCGCCCCCGGATAGCCGGCATCCACCGCCCAGGGCATATAGAGCAGCATCAGGGTGATCAGCCCGCTCCAGGTGATCATCAGATGGAAGGGCAGCGACATCACCCCCAGCAGGTTGTGACCGTCGAGCCAGGCCCGCTGGGCGGCCGCACGGGGGCGGAAGGTGAAAGCGTCCTTGAAGATCCGCTTATGGACGATCACCCCGGTCACGATCGCCACCCCCATGATCATGGCGCAGATCCCGACCAGATAGCGGCCCGGGATCCGGCCCCAGTCGGACATGATCAGGGTGAAATGGACATAGAACAGGAAGTCGCCGCCGACCGTCTCGGGGCCGGCCTCGGGCGCGCCGGTCACGGGATCGAGCCTCTGGGCGACATAGCCGTGCGGCCGGCCGGCGGCGACCTTCAGCACCGGTTCCCGCCCGTCGGAGACATCGATCAGCCAGCTGACCGCATCGGGCGCTTCGGCCTGAAGCCATGCCGCCGCCAGGCGCGCCTGGGTCGGCTGATCGGGCAGAGCGATCGGCGCCAGCCGGTG
Source organism: Tistrella mobilis (assembly GCF_041468085.1). NCBI lineage: Bacteria > Pseudomonadati > Pseudomonadota > Alphaproteobacteria > Geminicoccales > Geminicoccaceae > Tistrella > Tistrella mobilis. The sequence continues at coordinate 2,868,393 of NZ_CP121017.1, forward strand.
CATCCAGGCCGAGATTTCGGGCCGAAAATAGCAGGCCGTACCGGTCAGGAAGATCGCGAACAGCAGCCAGCCGACCACCAGCCCGGCCCATGTATGAAGCCAGGACATCTTCTGACGGAAGCTCATCGCCAGCCCCCCGCCGCGGCGATCAGCCCGGCCAGCACCGCCACCTCGGCCAGGGCGCGGCGGGGGTCGTCGACGGCGAACACCCGGATCACCACCGCCACCCAGACCAGGAAACTGCCCATGCTGCCGGCCAGCACCGTCTCGATCACCGGCCCCGGCAGCAGCCGGACGGCAAGGGTGGCGGCCAGCGCCGCCACCAGATAGCCCCCCGGCCCCGCCGCCAGCAGGCGCAGCCCAAGGCCCTGCATGGCGATCACCACTTGTACTTCAGGGTCCCCAGCACCGTGCGGCCCTGGCCCCAATAGCACTGCTTGTCGACCTCACAGCCCGAGACATAGGTCTCGTCGAACAGGTTGGAGGCATTGACCGCCAGCTCGACGCCGGTGAGCGCCGGCGACGCCCGGCCCAGATCGTAGCTGACCGCCGCGTCATACAGGGTGTAGGACGGCACCTTCAGGGTGTTGGTGTCATTGCCATAGGTGCTGCCGACATAACGCACGCCGGCCCCCAGCCCCAGCCCTTCAGCGAAGCCGGCCTGGAAGGTGTAGCGGGTCCAGAGCGCCGCGGTCACCTCGGGTACCATGGTCGGGCGGTGGTGAAGATCCAGCTCGGTGCTCTTGGTCACCTCGCTGTCGAGCCAGGTGAACCCGGCCTGAACATCCCAGCCCGAGGCCAGGCTCGCCACCGCTTCGAGTTCAAGCCCCTTGTTGGTCACCTCGCCGATCTGCCACTGAAGATCGGTCGCCGGATCGGTCTTGGAGACATTGGTCTGGGTCAGATGAAAGACCGAGGCTGTGAACATGGCATTCCAGCCCTGGGGTTGAAACTTGACGCCAACCTCATACTGAGTGCCTCGGCTGGGGTCGAAAGCCTTGCCGTTGCCATCGGTACCGCTTTGCGGCTCAAAACTCTCCGAATAGCTGACATAGGGGGTGAGCCCCATGTCAAAGGCATAGCCAAATCCGACCCGGCTGGTGAAAGCGCTGTCATCCTGCGAGACTTCGCCCGGCGTCAGGCGGTTCTTCACCCGGCTGTCCGCCCGATCATAGCGACCGCCGAGATTGACGATCCAGCCACCCATCCGGATCTGGTCCTGCGCATACAGGCCCCACTGGTTGCGGCGCGTCTCAAGATTCTGATAGATCGCCGGCTCACCTGCAAAAGTGGCATTGCCACCCTGAGGCAGCGTGATCGAACTCACCCGGGCAAAGCGCCGGATCGTGTCGCTGTCATGGCGGCGGTATTCGACACCGGCGAGCAGGGTGTGGTCCAGCGGCCCAGTGCTGCCATCGATCTGGACCTGGTTGTCGACGACATAGACGTCCGACGATTCGCGGGCGGCAAAGGCGTTGCGATCCAGCGTCACGCCATCCGACTTCAGCTCTTTGATGTAGACGGTCGCGAAATCCAGCCGGTTGGCGATATAGCGGGCGTTCTGACGAAAGGTGACGGCATCGTCGAAGCGGTGCTCGAACCGGTAGCCCAGGGTGTAGAGATCCCGGTCCCAATGGCCGTAATCGGTGTCGCCGGCATAGAAGCTGCGCGGCAGCTTGCCATAGGGCGCATCCTTCAGCGTGCCGACGATCGGCAGCATGTTGGAAAAGCCGCCGTCGATATCATCGCGCTGCCAGCTGCCGAGCAGGGTGAGCGTGGTGTCGTCCCCCGCCCGCCAGGTCAGCGAGGGGGCGATGGCGGTGCGTTCCTGATCGATGCCGTCGACCTGATTGTCGCTGTCCATCATCAGGCCGGCCACCCGGAAAGCCAGTCGGCCGTCCTCGACCAGCCGACCGCCGATATCGGCGCCGGCTTCATGGCGGCCGAAGCTGCCGCCGCGCAGCATCACCTCGTTCATCGCCTGGTCGGACGGGGTTTTGCTCACCCGGTTGACGATGCCGCCCGGGGTGTTCTGGCCGTAGAGCACCGAAGCCGGGCCCTTCAGCACCTCGATCCGCTCGAACAGATAGGGGTCGAAGCCGCCGACCGCGAAATTGGCGCCGCCGACCTTGATCCCGTCCAGATATTCATTCGACGAGGCGCCATAGGTGCCGTCGCCACCGAAGCCGCGGACCTGGATATTGTCACCGCCGGGCATGACGCCGCCGGCACGCCCACCGACGCGGACACCGGCGGTATAGGCCAGCGCCTCGCCCTCGGTGGTGACGGCGCGGGCCGACATCTGGTCGCGGGTGACCACCGACACCGATTGCGGGGTTTCCAGCAGCGGCGTGTCGGTCTTGGTCGCGGTGGCGGTGCGGGTCGCGACATAGCCGGCCACGGGGCCGGTCGCCACCTCGGCCGTCCTGACCGCGCCCACCTGGAGCGGATCGAGCACGGTCGCCCCCTCGCCTGCCAGACGTTGCAGCACCACCACCCCGTCGGGCGTGATCGAGCCCGCGACCGGCGTGCCGGCCAGAAGCTGCGCCAGCCCGGCCGCCGGCGTCATCCGGCCCTGAAGACCGCGGCTCTCCACACCCCGGGTGACGGCGGTATCCACCGACACCTGAAGCCCCGCCTGACGACCGAAGGCGCCGAGTGCGCCCGCCAGCGGCTGTGCCGGGATGTCGAAGCTGATCTCGGCTGCCGTGTCGGCCGCCTCGGCCCGGGTGATCGCCATGCCGGCCACCAGCCCCGCGCCCCCCATGGTCATGGTTCCCGGAAGCGTCGCGACCGATGCCGCGACCATGGCCGCAACCCTCTGCGGCACCCTCCGGCGGCGCTGCTGCCCCTGGCTCATACCCGTCTCCCCTGTCATCTGCTCGGGCCATCATGCGAGTGCTTCGCATTTTCAGGACCAACAGACGCAGAGCCCGCCCGGATTTTCCGCACGCCCCGGCATTTTCTTGAGAAAAGACCGCATCCTCTACCGAAAGAAGATACGGCTGTGCGCTCAGGCGCCGTCGAGGATGGTCAGCAGCGGCCCGATCCGACGGAGGCGCCCGCCATGGGCGCGCATCAGCGCCGAAAGCGCCGCCTGCGGATCGCGCAGGTCGTAGAGCCCCGTCACCTGCCGGTCGGCGAGGGCCTCATCTGCAACCAGGATCAGCCCGGGCGTATAGGCCCGCAGCCGCGCCACCACCTCTCCCACCGTCGCCCCATCGACGAACAGCCGCCCGTCCTGCCAGAGCGCCACGGCATCGGGTGCAATGCGGCCATGCTTCGGTGCAGATCCGTCGGCCGGAATCTCGACCGTCTCACCCGGGGTCAGCTGCACGGCCGGCCTGTCGGGGCCTTCCACCCGCACGGTGCCGCTGCGGACCGCGACCATCACCCGGTCGTCATCACGATCGACCTCGAACCCCGTGCCGGTAACGGTGACCTGCACCCGGCCCGCCTGAACCACGAAGGGCCGGCCGGAATCGGCGACCACCTGGAAAAAGGCCTCGCCGCGCCGCAGAATCACCCGCCGGCGATTGCCGTCCAGCTGCATGTCGGCAGCGGAGAGCGGCGCCAGCTGCATGCGGCTGCCATCGGCGAGCGTGACCTGCCGCACCTCCCCCACCCCGGTTGCGGCATCGGCCGTCATCCGCAGGGCAAGCCCCGGCAGCAGCACCACGGCCAGCCCCGCCGCGACCGCCAGACCGGCGAGGCCGGCCGCCCATCGCCCCCGGCGCGGCCGGCGGGTCGGGGCCGGATGCAGACGGGGCGGGGTCATGGCTGCAAGCCCCTCGGGCACGGCAAGCCAGCTGCGCCGTATCTCGGCGAAAGCGGCCATATGGGCCGGGTCGGCCGCACACCAGGCCGCGAAGGCCCGGCCGAGGGCGTGATCCTCTGGTGCCGCCTCCAGCCGGATCAGCCAGTCGGCCGCCTCGGCCAGCAGGGCGGCGGAGGGTCTGGAGGCAGGGTCCACGGTCATGCCCCGTCCTCGTCGCGCAGCGCCAGGGTCAGCCGCACCACCGCCCCCTGCACCAGCCGGTGGGCCGTGGTGACCGACACACCCAGATGATCGGCAATGTGCTGGAGGCTGCGCCCCTCCACCCGATGCATCGTCAGCGCCACCCGTTCCCGATCGGGCAGGCTGGCAAGGGCCGCGGCCATCCGCCGGGTCTGGTCGCGATCGAGCAGCCCCTGATCGGGGGCCGGCAATGCGGCCGGCGCCAGCCAGTCGGGCCGATGATGCAGGCGGTTGTGATCCTCGGTCCGCCGCCTGCGGGTGACATCCAGCGCAAGATTGCGGACGATGCGGTAAAGATAGCCCACCGGCTGCGCCACCCGCCCGGCCGCGGCACCATCCGCGGCGCCCGGGGCGAAGCGGATATACGCCTCCTGCACGACATCCTCGGCGCGCATGCGATCGCCCACGATCGGCGTCGCGTAATCCACGAGCGTCGCGCGGTGATCGAGAAACAGTTTGAGCCTGGGATCGTCGTCGCGCACGGCGCCTTCATGCCTTTCGGGGCGGAAACCCGATGCGGCCGCATGCTAGTCGGATTGCGAACCGGTCGCAATAACACTCTCCCCGGCTGCGCTCCGCAGTGCCAGCACGGCAGCGGCGCGGGCGATACGCCCGGTCAGGCCGTCCCGCCGATCCGCGGGGACATAGCCCATCAGCGAGGTGGCGATGCCCAGATCGACCGCGGCGCCGAACTGGTCGTCGGCGATCTCCCCCCCGGACCAGAGTGCGGCGGCGCCACGGAACATGATCGCCAGCTGTTCGGGCAGGGCCGCGACCGCCAGCGGCCGCATGGGCTGATCGATGCCGGCGGGCGGGGCGTCTTCTGCCACAGGCTGTTCGGCAATCCGCGCGGCCATGATCCGCTGGTGGCCGAACTTACGCCGGACTGGCTTGCCGCCGATATCCGCCGGCTGCGGGAAGGCACGGGTTTTTCGGGCCAGGACCGGATTCTGTTCGGCATGGCACCCGCCGAGGCCGAGGCGACGCCGTTGCCCCATCTTCTGGGCGAGTTGCAGCTTGCGCATGAGCTTGGCACTCACTGCATCTCTTTGCATGTCGCCATGGGCAATTACGATCAGGGCCATCGCGTGGTGCAGCAGCTGGCGGATGCCGGGGCGCCCGGCCCCGACCTGCTGTTCGTGCATGGCGCCGCCCTGACTGAAGCCGAACAGGCGGCGATCGCCGAAGCCGGGGCCGGGCCGTCGGTGACGCCCGAGACCGAGATGCAGATCTGATCCTGGTGCGCACCGACACCGTCAACATGTGCCCGACGATTGATGCCGTGGGCGCAGGACTGTTCGCCAACCTCACCTGATCCCGGACAGAGCGACGGCCCGCCCCCGGACGGGGACGGGCCGTCATCGTCGCCTATGCCGGAAGATCAGCCGATCGCGGCCAGACCCCGCGCCAGGTCGGCTTCCAGATCGGCCGGGTTCTCCAGGCCGATATGCAGACGGACCGGCACGCCGGGCCCGGTCCAGCCGCGCACGGTCTCCGGGGCCTGCGGCAGGGCCAGGCTTTCGAACCCGCCCCAGGACGAGCCGATGCCGAACAGGCGGAGCGTGTCGACGAAGCGGTCGACCGCGGCCAGATCCAGATCCGGGCGCATGCCGATGGTCACCAGCCCGTTGGCGCCGGTGAAGTCGCGGCGCCAGAGATCATGGCGGGGATGGCTTTCCAGCGCCGGGTGCAGCACCCGCTCCACCAGCGGATGATCCTGAAGGAAGCGGGCGATGCGGAGCGCGCTTGCCGCATGCACCGGCAGCCGGGCCGCGATGGTGCGCAGCCCGCGCAGGGTCAGCCAGGCGTCATCCGGGCTGACGGTCTGGCCCATCACCACCTGCATCCGCCACAGCTCGCGGCCCAGCTCGCCATTGGCGACCACGGCACCGATCATGACGTCGGAATGGCCGACGACATATTTGGTGCCGGCGATGACCGAGATGTCGGCGCCGTGAAGAAGCGGCTTGTGCAGCAGGCCCGACGCCCAGGTGTTGTCGATCACCAGCAGCGCGTCGTGGTCGTGGGCAAGCGTCGAGAGCGCCTTGACGTCGATCAGGTCATAGACCCACGAGCCCGGGTTCTCGGCATAGATCATCCGGGTCTCGGGCGTGATCTTCGCAGCGGCATCCTCGACCGTGCCGTCGAAATAGGTCGACGTGATGCCGCGCGGCTCCAGGAATTTCGACCGGATCGCATGAACCTGCGGATAGACCGTGTTCTGGATCAGCACATGCGATCCGGGCAGCAGGCAGGTCAGCAGGACATGGGCGATGGCGGCAAGCCCCGTGGGGAAGAGCAGTGCCCGCTCCCCCCCTTCCAGCGCCGCCCAGGCCTCTTCCAGCGCATGGCTGGTGGGCGTGCCGCGGGCGCCGTAGCTGAACACCCGGCTGCCATCCTCGCGCCGCGCCTTGTTGGCACGCATGGTGGCGATGTCGGGGGCGAGCACGGTGGAGGTGCGGACCACCGGCGGGCTCACCGGCCGCACGCCCTCCATCGGCTGGCTGCGACCCAGATGGATCAGCCGGGTCTCTTCAGACAGCTCATGATCCGCGCTCATTCACACATTCCCTTCCTTGACGCCATGGTCCGTACCGATGATGGCGAAGCCTGCCCGCTCACGATCGTCGAGCTTGGCGAGCAGCCCGGTCTCCCAGGCCAGATAGCGGCGCGCGGCCTCCAGATTGCCATCGTGGCGGTCGTGGACGAAGAACAGGAAGTCGATGCAATCGGCCTCCGACGGCTCGTCCGGGGTCGCCACCACGCTGAAGCCCGCCGCTTTCCAGTCGGCGGCATCGGCGGTCACCAGACCCGCGACCATGCGGCCAAGCCCGGCAAGATCGATGGCGGCACAGCGCGCGATGCGCGGATCGGCCGCAATCAGCACGATGCGGGCATCGGCGGCCAGATCGGCCACCGCTGCGGCAAGCCGCGGACGGATCGCCCAGCGAGCGCCCTCGACATGGCCCTTGCGGAAGGTCATGCCCGGGCGAAGATCGATCAGCGCCACCGGTGCGCCGCCATCGGCCTGCATGGCCGCAATCTCAGCCGGGCGCAGCACCACCAGCGCCGGCAGGCGGCCCGCCGCCTCTTCATGGCCAAGGCCCGAGGCGCCGATCCGGCCCCAGCCCGACCGGCCGCCTTCCAGCACAGCCACATCCCAGCCCATGCGCTTCAGCCAGTTGGCCACGACCGCAGAGCGGATGCCGGTATCGCAGGTCAGCACGACACGGGCGTTACGCACGCCCAGCCACTGATCCGAGGCCTGGATCAGCTGGCCGCCCGGGGCGTGAAGAGCGCCAGGCGCATGATGCAGCTCGTATTCCTCGGGCGTGCGGACGTCGAGAAGATAGGTGGTGCGGCTGACATCGCGCAGCCAGGCGCCGGCAACCTCGGGCGAGATGAAGGTGATGCCGTTGACCGCGGCGAAGCCCACCAGCCAGTCTGCCGCCTCGTCATTGCCGTCGACGGGTTCGGGATAGAGCCGGTCGCTGCCGTGCTCCAGATCGAAACCGGCCAGGCGCCAGCCCTGGGTGCCGTTGCGCAGCGCCACCACCGGGTTGGGCACGCCGATGTCGCGCAGCGTCTGGGCGCCAATGATGCTGCGGGTCCGGCCGGCGCAGTTGACCACGATCCGGGTCTTCGGATCCGGTGCGATCGTGCGGATGCGGTGCACCAGCTCGCCGTTCGGGCAGCAGATCGCGCCCGGAATGTTCATCTTGCGGTATTCATCGACCGGGCGGCCGTCGACGACCACCAGATCCTCGCCGCGGGCCAGCGCCGCCTGCAGCTCTTCGGCCGAGATCGAGGGGGTGTCAAGCTCGTGCTCCACCACCTCGCCGAAGGTCTTGCTGACCACGTTGACGCCGGCGAACAGCTCGTAGCCGGCCGCGGCCCAGGCGGCGACGCCGCCGTCCAGCACCAGAACGTTGCGATAGCCGATCGCCCGGGCGCGGGCTGCGGCACGCGCCGCCACGGTCGACAGGCCGTCATCATAGACCACCACGCGGGTGGCCTTGTTCGGCACCAGCCGCTCGATATCCAGCTCCAGCCGGCTATAGGGCAGCGGCACGGCATAGAACAGATGCGACCAGCCATATTGGCCGTGCTCGCGCACGTCGAGCAGCGCGATCTCGCCACCGTCATGAACGGCGGCCTTCAGCTGGGCGGCGCTGATCACGCCCTCGGCCGGGGTGTCGTCGACCGGCGCCGGCGGCACCGGGATCGACCGGGTCGGGACGCCGAGGCCCATGGTCTTGCAGGTACCGGCAGCCAGATCGAAGGTGGTACGGCCCGACAGGGTCTCCAGTGCCCGACCGTAGAAATGCAGATGGCGGATGATCTGTTCGCCCTCGATCACCACCGAATGGATGTCGTCTGGCATCAGGGCGACACCCCGTCCGGGGCCGACCTCGATCCGCCCGGCCTCGACCAGGGTCGCGCGGCCCGACACGGTGCCGTCATCGGTGCGCTGGTAAAGGCGGTTGACCTCCACCCCCTCCACCGCAGCCACGCAGGCCCAGGTGGTGTGGTCGTGCGGCGGTATCAGCTTGCCCGGGCGCATCACGTTCAGATAAAGCGCGAAGCCGTGATCGCTGTCCTCGCGGATCATGTAACGGGCCTGACGCTCCCCCTCTTCCGGCGGCGGGAAATCCGCCGCGGACCAGAGTTCGGCGCGGGCGGCCAGGGTCTTCAGGCGGTCCAGCACCTGGGCCAGGGCTGCCCGGGTCAGACCTTCGGCGGCCAGGATCTGGCGCGCTTCGGCCACCATCCCGTCGGCGAGAATCCGGCGACGATCGATCATCCGCGTGTTCCTTCTTCCTTCCCGTTCAGCGCCCTGCACGGCGGCAGTGCGTTGCATCTCTGCAGGCTAGCGCTAAACTCATTCCGAAAATAACGAGTAATCCCGCGATTCCCATCAGGAACGCTTATGATTAACTTCGACCTTGCCGCCCTTCGCACCCTGGTCGCCATCGCCGATCAGGAGACCTTCGCCCGCGCCGGCGAGACCGTGCACCGCACCCAGGCCGCCGTCAGCCAGCAGATGCGCCGGCTGGAGGATCAGCTTGGCCTGGCCCTGTTCGAACGCAGCGGCCGCACCAAGGAACTGACCCCTTCGGGCCGCAAACTGGTCGACTATGCCCGGCGCATGCTGGCGCTTCAGGAAGAGACCCTGGCGGCGCTGCATGCCGTGACCACCGGCGGCCCGGTGCGCCTGGGATCGCCCGCCGACATCGCCGATACGGTGCTGCCCGAGATGCTGCGCCGTTTCGCCCGGGCCAACCCGGCCCTGTCGCTGGTGATCCATGTCGGCCGCAGCCCCGACCTGATGGAGCTGCTGAAGAAGGGCGCCATCGACCTCACCATCTCCACCCGGTTCGACGAAAGCCGGCGGCATTTCCTGCTCCGCACCTCTCCGGTCGTCTGGATCGCGGCCAACGACTTCCGGGTGGACCCGAACCGGCCGCTGCCGCTGGTCCTGGCCGACGAGCCCAGCATCTTCCGCAAGATCGCGCTGGCGGCGCTGGAGCGGAGCGGCCAGACCTGGCACGAGCGCTATACCGCCCCCGGCCTTGCCGGCATCCGTGCCGCGGTTGCAGCCGGGCTCGGCATCACCGCCCGCAGCATCGAGGCGCTGACGCCCGAACTCCGGGTGGTGGGAGAGGCCGACGGGCTGCCGCCGCTCGGCAACATCCGCTACTACCTGTATCAGCGCGACGATGCGGTTTCCGAAGCGGCCAAGAACCTGTTCCGGCTGATGGCCGCCCGCGGGTGACGTTCCGGCCGGGTCTCAAGCCTTGCGGCGACGCGTGATACGGCTGCCCACCAGCGGCCAGAGGATGAAGGCGATCGCCGTCGCCATCAGCACGCCCGAGATCGGCCGCTCGAAGAAGATCCAGGGCGAGTTGCCCGAGAGCGAGAGGCTTTGATAGAGCGACCGTTCGATGACCGGCTCCAGCACCACGCCCAGGATCAGCGGCGAGAGCGGGACATGGAGCTTGTTCATCAGATAGCCGAAGATCCCGAAGCCCAGCGCCACGACCACACCGAAAGTGCTGTTCGCGACCGAATAGGCACCGGCGATGCAGAGCAGCGCCACGGCAGCGCCAAGCATGCCCTGCGGAATGCGGGCGACCAGCCCCGGGATGGCCCGGGCCATGGCCAGGCCCAGCGGGAACATCAGGATGTTGGCGACCACGAAGGCCACGACGATCAGATAGGCGATGTCGGGGCTGTCGGTGAACAGCGACGGGCCGGGGCGCAGACCCTGGATCAGCAGCGCGCCCAGGAACAGCGCCGAGGTGGAGTTGCCGGGGATGCCGAGCGAGAGCAGCGGCACCATCGAGCTTGCCACGACCGCATTGTTCGCTGCCTCGGGCGCTGCAACGCCTTCCGGCAGGCCGGTGCCGGCCTGGGCGCCGAAACGCCGGGCAACGCGGCCATAGGCCATGTAGATCGCCATCAGCATGCCCGCACCCGGCAGGATACCGATGATGTTGCCGATCACCGACGCCTGGGTCCAGGTCGGCAGCAGACGGCGGATCATCGAAACGGGCAGCAGCAGGTCGCGGAAGCGCACGCCGGCGGTTGCCGCCTCGGCGGCAGAGGCCGAAGCCGGGTTGCGGCGGCGGACCCAGGCCTCTTCGGCCATGTCGAGCAGGCTGGCGATGCCGAACAGGCCGATCAGCATCGGCACCAGCGGCAGGCCGTCATACAGCCAGGGCTCGTCGAAGGTGAAGCGCGGGTAGCCGCTCTGCGGGCTGAAGCCGATCGTGGCGATCAGCAGGCCGAGCACGCAGGCGATGGTGCTGCGCACCGCATTGCCGGTCGCCATGCCGATGACGGTCGACAGGCCGAGCAGCGCCAGCGCGAAATATTCCGGCGGGCCGAAGCGCAGCGCCTGTTCGGCAAGAAAAGGCGCGCAGAACAGCAGGACCAGCGCGCTGCTGATGCCGCCGAAGACCGAGCTGTAGGTGGCGATGCCCAGCGCCAGACCGCCCTGCCCCTTGCGGGCCATGGCATTGCCGTCGATCGCGGTTACCACGGATGACGCAGTGCCGGGGATCTTGAGCAGAATGGCCGGAAAGGAGCCACCGAAACAGGCGGAGCAATAGATGCCCACCAGCAGCGGAAAGGCGAGATCGCCGGGCATGGCGAAGGTGATCGGCACCAGCACCGCCAGGGTGATGCTGTCGTTGAGCCCGGGCATGGCACCGACCACCAGGCCGATGATCACGCCGAAGACCAGAAAGCCGAAGACCGCGGGCTCTGCCAGATGCAGCAGGGCCGGAAGGATCTGATCGATCATATGCGTCCCTTCCGGGTCAGCCGGTGATCGTGGGCAGCGGCACGCCGAGCAGCACGCCGAAGATCAGGCGGATCGCCGCCGTGAACACGATCGCGGTCACCACCAGACGAATCGACATCGGATCGCCGAGAAGCCGTGCGATCACGATGAACAGGATGAAGGCCGGAAGCTCGAAACCGGCAGGCTCGACGGCCAGGATGACCAGGCCTATGCCGATCGCGATCGCAGCCGGCAGGACCTGCTGGCGGAGCACGATCTCCGAGGCCTTGCGGCCGGCCTGCGGCACGAAGAGCAGCAGGCCGCAGACGGCGAGGATGCCGGCAAACAGCTCAGGAGCGAGCGCGGCCATCGTGTCGTAGCCGGAGGTCTCGACGAAGACGAAAGCCGCAAGTGCCAGCGACGCGGCACCCAGGCAGATCTCGGGCAGTCTGTTGCCCGATGCACGAGGCATGATGCCGTATCCCTGCTGAAATCGGGGCGCATGCGATCGCCGGGAGCGGCGATCGCCCGAGAGACGGTGGTGCGACCGGCGGGCCGTGGGGGGACGGGGATCTTCGCGAAGGGAGGGGCTTCGAAGATCCCCTGGGGGGAGGTGGCGCCGCCGGTCACACCGTCCGGGCCGGACGTTATTCCGGCTTCTTCAGCGTGGGGAGGATCTCTTCCATCACCACGGCGACCTTGTCGACATAGGCCGAGAAGGCATCGGGACCGCGATAGGCGATCGGGTAGCCGCCCTTGTTCATGCCTTCGACGAAGCGGGGATCGGCGACGACCTTCTCCATGGCGGCGGCGAGCTTGTCCACCACCTCACGCGGGGTGTCGGCCGGCACGGCCAGGCCGCGGAAGGTCGCCATGTGATCCAGCACCGGCAGGCCGACTTCGGCCAGCGTCGGCACGTCGGGCATCTCGGCCACGCGCTGTTCCGACATCACGCCCAGGATCTTGATCCGGCCGTCCTTGGCATTGCTCAGCGCCTCACCCATCGAGACGAAAGCGGCATCCACATGACCGCCCATCACCTGCTGGAACTGCATGGCGGCGCTCTCGTTGTGGATGTAGTTGAACTGCGCGCCGGCTTCCTTCGCAAGCACCAGTGCCGCGATGTGATGCGAGGTCGAATGCCCCGGGGTCGCGATGCTGACCGCCCCCGACTTCGACGCCTTCACCAGATCGGCCACATTCGCGAAGGCCGAGGTCGACGGCGCGATGACGACCTCGGGGTCGAGGCAATACATCGCCAGCGTCTGGAACGACTTGTAGGTATAGGGGGTCTTCTTGACGATCGGGTTGTTGATCACCGACGAGGTATAGGCGAGCACCGTATAGCCATCGGCCTTGGCGCGGGCCACATAGCTCTGGCCGACCACAGCGCCACCGCCGGGCATGTTCTCGACGATGATCTTCTGGCCGCCCAGATAGTCCGAGCCGACCTCGGCGATCAGACGGCTGGTGAAGTCGACGGCACCACCGGGCGAGAACGGCACGACGATCCGCACGTTCTTCTCGGGGAACTCCGCCTTGGCGGCACCGCCGAGACCGAGGGCCAGCACGCCGCCCAGAACGGCGGTCGCCAGGAATTTCTTCATCTCTCTGCCTTCCCTGTGAGCGTCCCGGGACGGCCTGATCTGCATCCCCACTTCCCCGGGGGATGCGACGTCTGCCGGGGTCGCAGTGATCCTATGCCGTCCGTCGCGTCAGAAAAAATTCAAAAAAACACGGGATCAATAAGCTTTCGTGATGTTTTCCGGGCAAAATACCCTCAGGTTGCGGCAGTCTGATACGGGTTTCCCCTCAGGATACGCGCAGTATCGCGCCCCGTGATGTCGGTAAAAGTGCCATCGCGTGCAGACTCTCTGAACATCGGCGACAGAATTCATCCAATGATGTTGCACTAAATTCAGGTGCAGAGAAAGCAGTCCCACCGATCATACAGGCGTTTTATACAACCATTGGTAAATTTTCTAAGCGTTTCGCCAATCCCTTACTTGACGCTCCGGTGCCGAAACCGCATCCTCGGTCGGGACGGCAGGGAGGGATGACGACACGCCTTGTCCGTCGACTGGGTAACCGGCTTGACTTCGGCGGGCCTCGTCTATAACGAGTGCCCGCCCTTTTTTTGCCGCGGCGGCTTCTCAACCCGTGGAACGTTCTCCGCCGCCTGCCGCTGCACTATGGGTCGCCGCTGCCGCGGGGCTCTCGCGTCCCTCGATGACTGCAATACTGGCCCGGCCGGTCGCCACCAGTCTGGGCACGCCGCCGTCCGTCAGCACGTGGACGCGCGCCTCGACCGCGGTCAGCCGACGGCCCGGCTTCACCACGCGGGCGTCAGCCACCAGCCGGCCACCGGCCGCGGCGGCCAGCAGCGAGACGCCGAAATCCGCCGTCATCACCCCATGGCCCAGGGGCACCAGCGTGGCGGCGGCACAGGCGCAGGCATTGTCGATCAGATAGCCGATCACCCCGCCATGAAACACGCCATGGTTCTGCATCAGCTCGGGCCGGGCGGCGATCTCTATGCGGCAGCGACCGCTGCCGAGGGCTGTGAGTTCCGCGCCCAGATGCGCGGTGAAGCCCTGTGCCGCCACACCGGCGCGGACACGCTTGTCCTGGATTTCGGGCAGGGGGGCGTCCGGCAGGGCAGCCCAGGGGTCGAAGCCATCGGTGGTCATCGGGCGCAGCTCTCCTTGGTCGGCGGGGCGGCTTCGTCCGGCCGCTTCCGCATATGGCGATCACTCCGGACCCCAGATTAACCCGAACGGGATCCGCCGTCCGGCCGGATGCGCGGCGGCGTGCGACAGAATGCCGCCGCGACAGTCTGTCGATTGCATGCGCGGTCACGCATCCGCGATAGTCCGCGCCATGGCGCGATGCAGCAAAACAGCCCGATCACGGGCGCACCGTCGGTTCGGTTCCAGCCCCATCACGACTGCGGTCGTGGTGGCTCTTTGTGCTGGACCGATGACAGGTCTGCATGCGCAGGCAGGATCAGCCCCCCGCCGGGGATCTGCCCTGCCGCGTCTCCACATCCCCAAGCTGCCGGCCATGCCGCGACCTTTGCCGTCGCGCATGACCAGAAGGACGGCATCCAAGAAATACCGTGAGGTCATGAGATGGCTTCTTCCATCAACGTCGGCGATTGCCGCCCGACAGCATCACCATGTCGTCAGGCACAAAACAGCTTGATGTCGATACCAGAAGAAACCAGCCATCTCTCGATGCAGGGGCATTCGGAATGACTGCGACGACAGCCGTGGCGGGCCGTGCCCCCGCCATTTCCACACCGGTGAGCAGTGACACCATCGCCGGCTATAATGAAGCGATCGTCCGCCGCTTCGCGATCGCCACAGTGTTCTGGGCGGTGTTCGGCTTTGCCGCCGGCACCTGGGTGGCCCTGCTGCTGGCCTTCCCCGAACTGAACATGGGGCTGGAGGGCAGCTTCGGTCGCCTGCGCCCGGTGCACACCACCGCGGTCGTGATCGCCTTTGCCGGCAATGCGCTGTTCACCACCTCGTTCTATGTTGTGCAGCGCACCTGCCGGACCGGCCTCTGGGGCGGTCCGCGGCTGGCGAATTTCGTGTTCTGGGGCTTCCAGGCCTTCCTGGTCATGGCCATCGTGGGCTATGTGCTGGGCGTCACCCAGAGCCGCGAATATGCCGAGCCGGAATGGTATGCCGACATCTGGCTGACCATCGTGTGGCTGGCCTATATGGCGATCTTCGTCGGCACGCTGGCGCGCCGGAAGGAGCCCCATATCTACGTCGCCAACTGGTTCTTCCTGGCCTACATCATCACCGTGGCGGTGCTGCATGTGGTGAACAACCTGGCGATGCCGGTCTCCTTCGTCGGCGCCAAGAGCTACTCGAATTTCTCGGGTGTGCAGGATGCGCTGATCCAGTGGTGGTACGGCCATAACATGGTCGGCTTCCTGCTCACCGCCGGCTTCATCGGCGTGATGTACTATTTCGTGCCCAAGCAGGCGGAACGGCCGATCTATTCCTACCGGCTGTCCATCGTCCATTTCTGGGCGCTGATCTTTCTCTATATCTGGGCTGGCCCGCATCATCTGCACTACACCGCCCTGCCCGACTGGGCGCAGACGCTGGGTGCCGCCTTTTCGATCATGCTGTGGATGCCGTCCTGGGGCGGCATGATCAACGGCATCATGACGCTGTCGGGCGCCTGGGGCCGCCTGCGCACCGATCCGATCATGCGCTTCCTGGTCGTGGCCGTGGCCTTCTACGGCATGGCGACCTTCGAAGGCCCGCTGATGGCACTGAAGCCGGTCAACGCGCTCAGCCATTACACCGACTGGACGGTGGGCCATGTCCATTCGGGTGCCCTCGGCTGGGTGGCCTTCATGACCTTCGGCGCCTTCTACTATCTGGTGCCGCGGCTCTGGCGCCGGCCGCTCTGGTCGATGCGGCTGGTGGAGTGGCATTTCTGGATCGCCTCTCTCGCCATCGTGCTCTACATCACCGCGATGTGGGTCTCGGGCATCGCCCAGGGCCTGATGTGGCGCGCCTATGACGAGTTCGGCTTCCTGCGCTACAGCTTCGCCGACAGCGTCGCCATGCTGCACCCCTATTACGTGACCCGTGCGCTGGGCGGGGTGCTCTATCTGACCGGCGGACTGCTGTTCGCCTTCAACATCTTCATGACCATCCGTCAGCCCGCCCCGGCAACCCTGCCGGAGGCGAGCGATGCCACGCCGCTGCGTGGTGCCGCACCGGCTGCGGGTTCCTGAGGCGGAGGATCGGACACATGCCCCGTTTCAATCACGCCCGTATCGAGCGCAGCACCTCGCTGCTGTTCATCCTGACGCTGATGGTCATCTCGATCGGCGGCCTGGTGGAAATCGTGCCGCTGTTCAAGGTGGAAAGCACGGTGAAGCCGGTCGAAGGGGTGCGCCCCTATACGCCGCTGGAGCAGATGGGCCGCAACATCTACACCCGCGAAGGCTGCTATACCTGCCACAGCCAGATGATCCGGCCCTTCCGCGACGAGGTGGAACGCTACGGCCATTATTCGATCGCGGCCGAAAGCATGTACGACCATCCCTTCCTGTGGGGATCGAAGCGCACCGGCCCGGATCTCGCCCGGGTCGGCCTCAAATACTCCAATGAATGGCAGGTGGCGCATCTGGTCGATCCGCGCAGCGTGGTGCCGGTCTCGATCATGCCCTCTTATGCCGCGCTGCTCGATCGCGATCTCGACGTCTCGGAGGTCTCGGAGCATCTGCGCGCGCTGCGGGCGGTGGGCGTGCCCTACAGCCAGGAGATGATCGCCCGCGCCGAGGCCGATCTCACCGCCCAGGCGGGTGGCACCGATCCGGAAGAAATGCAGCGTCGCTATCCGGGCGCGAAGGTCGGCGACTATGACGGCCAGCCCGACCGGATCACCGAAATGGATGCGCTGGTCGCCTATCTCCAGGTCCTGGGCACCATGGTCGATTTCACCGATGTCAGGCTGGAAAGCGGCATCGGTGCCGGCATCGCCGGCTCGAAGGTGGAGGGCGGACAGTGATCGATGCACTGAGCGCCCTTGTCTACAAGTACTGGCTGGTCGCGGCGGTGGTGCTGTTTGCGCTGATCCTGCTGCGCACCTTCCGGCCTTCGTCGCGCGAGCAGATGAAGGCGCATGCCAACATCCCCTTCCTGATCAAGGACGAAGACGATGGCCGCGCCTGAACGTGATGATCTGACCGGCCGCTACACCACCGGCCATGAATGGGACGGCATCAAAGAGCTGTCGACCCCGATCCCCGGCTGGTGGGTCGGCGTGTTCCTGATCTCGATCGCCGTCGCCCTGCTCTACATGGTGCTCTACCCGTCCTTCGCGTCGACCGAGCGCTATTACGAGGGCGCGCTGAAATACAGCAGCGCCGAAGAGCTGCGCAGGGAGGTGGTCGCCGCCCGTGCCGCCCAGGCCCCGATGCGCAATGCCCTGGTCGAGACCCCGCTGGAGGAGATCGAGGCCGACGACAGCCTCCGCCGGTTCGCGACCACTGGCGGCCAGGCCGCGTTCAACGAGAACTGCGCCGCCTGCCATGGCGTGGGGGCCGGCGGCCAGATCGGCCAGTTCCCGGCGCTGGTGGACGATGACTGGATCTGGGGTGGCAAGATCGCCGACATCCGCCAGACCATCCTCTACGGCATCCGGTCGGCCCATCCCGATACCCGGCAATCGCTGATGCCGGTTTTCGGCCAGATCCTGACGCCCGAGCAGATCAGCCAGACGGCCGCCTATGTGAAGAGCCTGTCGGATCCGACCGCGGCCGGCAGCCGCGCCAGCATGCCGGGGGCCCCTCTCTACGCCGCCAACTGCGCCTCGTGCCATGGGGCCGAGGGCCAGGGCGGCCGTGATTTCGGTGCGCCGCGGCTGAATGACGCCATCTGGCTCTATGGCAGCAGTCAGGAGGCGATCGAGCGGCAGATCACCAACCCGCGCATGGGCGTGATGCCGGCTTTCGGTGAACGGCTGGACGAATCGACCGTGCGGATGATTGCGGTCTATGTCCACACGCTGGGTGGTGGCGAGAAATGACCGCAGGATCAGGCATCACCAACGCATCGGTCACCACCACCGATGCCGCCACTGCGGACCGGCCGGCGCGAGCAGCGCCGGCCGCCCGCCGGCCTCGGCGCAAACCCCATCTGCCCCAGCCGGTGCACGGCCATTTCCGGCGGCTGAAGACCCGGCTGACCGTGATCTTCCTCGGCATCCTGTTCCTGGTGCCGTGGATCCGCTGGGATCGCGGGCCCGGCCTGCCCGATCAGGCGGTGCTGTTCGACCTGCCCGGCCGGCGGCTGTTCGCTTTTGGTCTGGAACTCTGGCCGCAGGATCTGCCAATTGCGGTGGGGCTGATGGTGGCCGGCGCCTTCGGCCTGTTCTATGCCACCAGCCTGTCCGGCCGGGTCTGGTGCGGCTTTTCCTGCCCGCAAACGGTCTGGACCGACATTTTCGGCGGCGTGCGCCGGCTGGCGCATCGGATCGCGAAGGGCAACGAGGCCGCGATCGGGCCGCTGACCGGGGCGATGAGCGCCGCCGTCGCGATCCTGACCGGGCTGGGCTTCGCCCAATGGTTCATCGACGCCCCCGGGCTGGCCGGCCGCTTCCTGGACGGCAGCCTGCCCGGTGCCGTCTATGGCGCCGTCTTCCTGATTGCGCTGTTCACCTATGTGCTGGGGGCCCATGCACGAGAGCGGGTCTGCCTGCATATGTGCCCCTGGCCCCGCTTCCAGGCCGCGCTGCTCGACCGCGACAGCCTGGTCGTGACCTATCGCCGGACCCGGGGCGAGCCGCGGGCCCGCAAGCGGGTGGCCCTGCGTCCCGAGCTGCTGGCGACGCCCCCGGCCGGGCCCGTCACCGGCATGCCGCAGGCTTTCGCCTTTGCCGCCGACGGCACGGTGGGCCTTGCCCGCGGTGCTACCGTCACCGCCGCACCGCTCAGTCGCGGCGACTGCATCGATTGCGGCCGCTGCGTCCAGGTCTGCCCCACCGGCATCGACATCCGCGACGGGCTGCAGATGGGCTGCATCGGTTGCGGGCTGTGCATCGATGCCTGCGACGAGGTGATGACGAAGATCGACCGGCCGACCGGGCTGATCCGCTTCGATGCCGAAGAGGCCGACCCGGCGCCGATGGCACCGCCGGCCCGGATCGGCTTCTTCCGGCCCAAGGCGATGATCTTCGGCGGCGCCATGGTCGTGGCGCTGGCGGCGGTCAGCTTCGGCGTGGCGAACATCACCGACGTTCAGGTCGATGTCGAGCCGCAGAACACCCCGCGCTATGTGCTGCTGTCGGACGGCAGCGTGCGCAACGACTACACCGTCCGCCTGTCGCACCGCCTGCCCCGGCTGGACGGGGTGACCGCCTCGGTCGAGGGCATGCCGGATGCGACGCTCCGCTTCACCAGCGGTGACGGGGCCGATGCGGCCGAGATGGCGGTGGGTGGTCAGCGCAGTGCCGCCAACCGGCTGCTGGTGATCCAGCCGCCGCTGCGGGGCGACGCCCTGCCCCCGGCCGGGCCGCACCCGATCGTGCTGGTCTTCCACGACACGTCGACCGGCGCGGAACTCGCCCGGGTCGATACCCGCTTCTGGGAGCCGGAGAGATGACATCCCCCCGGCACGGTTCACGACAGTACACCGTCCCCTCGGATCCGCCGCCCCGGCCATCGGATCGCTGGATCCCGCGGGCGATCGTGGGCTTCTTTCTGGTGCTGGGCTCGGTCCAGGCCGGTTTCGTGACGCTGGCCTATGACAGCTTCACCGGCCTGGTCACCGACGACCCCTATGCCACCGGCATCGAATACGACCGGGTGCTGAAAGAGCGCGAGAGCGAAGCCGCCCTGGGCTGGCAGGTGGATGCCGCCTTCGAGCCGGGCAGTGAACCCCGCACCGGCCGGCTGGTGGTGCGGGTGACCGATGCCGGCGGGCAGCCACTCGACGATGTGGTCGTCCAGGGAGAGGCCGAACATACCGGCCGGATCCCGCAGCTCCTGCCCGTCAGCTTCGCGCCCGCGGGGCCCGACCGGCTGGTCGGCACGCTCGATTTCCCCAATGGCGGCAACTGGTTCATCCGCCTGAAGGTCACGCAGGGGGATGAGGGGGTGCGACGTCTCGTCGAATTGCCGGTGATCCGCTGACCGGCTATCTCTCCCCTGCCCGCTTCTGCTCTCCCCTTGATCGTCGAACCGATCGACGTCCGACATCTTCCGGAGTTTCTGCCATGTCCATGACGACCTCTCCTGCCGGCGGCGTATCGGGTGGCCGGCCGGCCGTATGGCCCCTGATCGTTGCCATCATCGCCGCCGCGGCGATCGGCGGCATGGTCGCCGGGGCCGAAGTGGCCGTCGTTGCGGGGCTGGGCGCCCTGATCGTGTCGCTGCTGCCGCGGATCATCATGATCGCCGGCCGCGGCGGCATCAGCGCCTTCGCGGTCGCCGGCCGCGCCATGTACACCGCCGGCCGGATCGGCGGCATCGCGATTGCCCTGCCCGGCCTGTTCATCACCAGCCTGGTCTGGCTGATCATCGGCCTGCCGGCCGCACTGGCACGCGCGGCCCATGCCCGGGCTGCCAGCACCGGTGTTCAGCCCGCCCCCCTGCCCACCCTGCCGGATCTTGCCGTGGCGGGCCGGCTGGGCCAGCGCGCCAAGGCCCGCGGGATCAGCTTCCTGAAGGGCATGGTCTCGGAGCGCGGCCTGCCGCTGCTGCTCGCCAATCTTCTGCTGGCGCTGATCATCGGCTGCGTGCTGCTGGGCATGGGTGTGGCGCTTTATGCCGCACTGATCGCCGTGCCGGTGATGATCGCCACCATGATGCTGGTCGCCGTCGACGGCAGCGACGAGCCCGAGGTGCCCGCGGCCGGCGACACCCAGCACTGATCCCGCTGCCCGCGCGGAGAACGGGGCCATGGCAGTGTCCGAACTCACCTTTGCCGGCGGCGCCCTGATGGGCTTCGCCGGCAGCCTGCATTGTGCCGGCATGTGCGGCAGCATCGCCGCCGGTCTGATGTTCTCGTTCGACGGCGAAGGCGGCACACGCGGACGGATCAAGGCGCTGGCCGCCGCCCATGCCGGGCGGGTGCTGGCCTATGCCACTGCCGGCCTGGTGGTGGGGGCGATCGGCACCTCGGTCTATGCCGGGCTGGACCGCGCCGGGGGCTATGAAATCGCCCGGCTGATCGGCGCCGCCACCCTGGTCTGGGTGGGGCTGTCGGTTGCGGGGCTGGTGCCGTCCCTTGCCCGGCTCGATCGGCTCGCCATGCCGCTCACCGCCGGCATCGCCCGGGTGCTGCGCCCGGCGGGCATCGGCGGCGGCATCGCGGCGGGGCCCGGCGGGGCCTTCGTCTCGGGGCTCGCCTGGGGTTGCGTGCCCTGCGGCATGGTCTATGGCGCGCTGTTCTACGCCATGATGACCGGCAGCCCCGAAGGCGGGCTGTCGGTCATGGCCGGTTTCGGCCTCGGCACCGTGCCGGCCGTCGCCGCCACCGCTCTTGGTTTCGCGGGTCTGCGCCGCTTGGCAGCACGTCCCGGCCTGCGCATGGCCGCGGGCCTTGCCATCGCGACGCTGGGCCTGCTCTCCGCCCTTATCCCCTCGGTCGGTGCCGCAGTCCTCTGCCTGCCGTAAAAGCAAAACACCCCGCCGGTCGCCCGGCGGGGTGTTTTGTATCTGGTGCCCGAGATCCCGAAGGCTCTCCGGACCCGACAGGATCAGCGCGAGTAGTACTCGATGATCTGCTTCGGATCCATCTGGACCGGATAGGGGACTTCGGCCAGCTGCGGCATGCGATTATAGGTCGCGGTCAGCTTGTCGAAATCGACGTCGATGTACTCCGGCACCTCGCGCTCGCGGCGCTGGGTGGCTTCGAGCACGAAGGTGAGCTGACGCGACTTCTCGCGGACGCTCACGACGTCACCCGGCTTCAGGCGGTAGGAGGGGATGGTCACGCGGCGGCCGTTGACCGCGACATGGCCATGATTGATGAACTGACGCGCGGCGAAGACCGTCGCAACGAAGTTCGCACGATAGACGACGGCGTCGAGGCGGCTTTCGAGCAGACCGATGAGGTTCTCGGTCGACTCACCCTTGCGACGGGTGGCCTCGTCGACGACGCGACGGAACTGCTTCTCGGTCAGGTTGCCGTAGTAACCCTTCAGCTGCTGCTTGGCAGCGAGCTGCAGACCGTAGTCGGAAGGCTTGCGGCGACGCTGACCGTGCTGGCCGGGGCCATACGAACGTGCATTCACCGGGCTCTTGGCCGTGCCCCAGAGATTCACGCCGAGCCGCCGGCTGATCTTGTGCTTGGCCTGGATACGCTTGGTCATTTGAGAGCGAACCGTTCGGTAACGGGGTAGACCGCAGTAGAGGATCGGGACTGAATACAGGCGCTTCCCGCGGTTGTCAAAGGGAATCGCCCGGATTTCCGCGGGGTTCGGGCCGGGCCCTGACGGCGACCGGCCAGGCGCCCGGGGTGATCGGCGCCGGAACCGGCCGGATGCCGAAGGCCGCTTCGATCGCCCCGTTTCGCAGCACGGCGGCGGGCGGGTCCAGAGCCAGCAGCCGCCCCTTCGCCAGCACCGCCACCCGGTCGGCATGGGCGAGGGCCAGGCCCAGATCATGCAACACCACAACCACCGTCATCGATCCACGCAAGCTTTCGAACAGCTGCATCAGCGACAGCGCGTGGCCGATATCCAGCGCCGCCGCCGGCTCGTCGGCAAGCAGGGCACCGGCCGGCGCGGCCAGCGCCCAGGCCACCGCCGCCCGCGCCCGCTCGCCGCCCGACAGATCGTCCAGCCGCCGATCCAGCAGGTCGCCGAGGTCGAGGGCCGGATCAGGCGCCGCCGGCCGGCCCGCCTGCCACCACCCTGCCCCGCGGGCCGCCCCCAGCCGGACCAGATCACGCACCGTCAGGTTCCAGTGGCTGCGAAAGCCTTGCGGCAGATGGGCGATCCGCCCTGCCACCGCCCGCCGGCCAAGCCCGGCGACCGATCGGCCGTCGATCAGGGCCCGCCCGACATCGGGCATGAGCGCGCCGGTCAACATGCGCAGCGCCGTGGTCTTGCCGGAGCCGTTCGGGCCGACCAGGGCCAGCAGCTCCCCGGGCCGGACATCGAGCGACAGATCATCCAGCACCACCCGCCCGCCCAGACGGAGCGTCACTTGGTCGAGGGCCAGGCCCGCCGCGGTCATCGCACCCCTCCCCGCGCCCGGCCGAGCAGCAGCAGAAAGACCGGCGCCCCGGCCAGCGCCGTCAACAGACCCAGCGGCAGATCGGCCGGCGGCAGCAGGGATCGGGCAAGACCGTCGAAGATCGCAACCAGCGCCCCGCCGGCAAGGGCGGAGGCCGGCAGCAGCAGATGATGGGCCGGGCCGACCAGCCGCCGGGCCAGATGCGGCACCATCAGCCCCACGAACCCGACGAGGCCGCCCCAACCCACCGCGATCGCGGTGATCGCGGCCCCGGCCAGCACGGCGAGTTCGGTGAAGCGGCGGACATTCAGGCCCATGGCGCCCGCCGCCTCGTCGCCCAGCCCCAGCCGGTCGAGGCCGGGGGCCAGTATCAGGGCGAGCAAGAGCGCGCCCAGCGTCGCCAGCCAGAGCAGGCCGAGCCCGGCCATGTCGGGCGTATGGATGCCGCCCATGGTCCAGCTCATCACCACCTGCAGGTTGACCGTGTCGTCGGAAAGCGCCAGCAGCATCAAGCCGCGCACGGCGCCGAGTGCGGCCGCCACCGCGACCCCCGCCAGCAGCACACCGGTAACATCGGCGATGCCGGCGACACGCGCCGCCGCGATCACCACCCAGGTGGCACCCCAGGCACCGGCGACGGCCAGCACCGGCAGCGCCAGACCGGGTGCGACCGGCAGGGGCACCAGAAGGGCGATCGCGGCACCGACGGCCGCGCCCGGGGCGGTGCCCAGCAGCCAGGGCTCCGCCAGCGGGTTGCGGAACACGCCCTGGAAGATCGCCCCCGCCAGCCCCAGACAGGCGCCGACCGCCACCGCCGCCAGTACCCGCGGCAGCCGCCAGGCCAGCAGCAGCCGCGTGAAGGGGTCGTCCTCACCCCGGGCCAGCGCCGCCAGATCGGCAAGCCGCGCCGGCTCGGTTCCAAGCCAGAGCCCCGCCAGGATCGCGGCCAGCAGCAGGGCAATCAGGGCGCCGAAGGCCGTCCGCGTCGTCATTTGCCGCCCTCCGCAGCTGTATGACAGGTGCCGTCTTCGGCAACGGCATCGGGGTGGAGCAGGCGGGCCAGCATCTCCGCCCCCTCCACCACCCGTGGTCCGGGAATCAGCAGCAGCGCGCGGGAAACCGCATCGACCCGGCCGGCCTGCACGGCACGGATCCCCTCCCAGCCCGGGCGCCGCATCAGGGCGGGCACCCGATCGGCGGAACCGGCGATCAGGATCCTTTCCGGGTCAGCCCGCCAGACTGCCTCTCCCGATACCCGCCCCAGCCGGTCGCGGCCCGCGAAGACGCTGATCCCGCCGGCCGCGCGCAGGATGTCGCCGGTATAGGTGGCATCGCGGATGGTGAAGGCGGCGCCGCGTTCGTCGCTGCCGGTCTCCATATAAACGGGCACGGGCGCCCGACCGGCCAGGCAGATGCGCAGCGCATCGATCCGCGCGCCCATGCCGGAGGCGACGGCCTCGGCCGCCGCCTCACGCCCGGTGGCGCGCCCCAGCCGGCGGATATTGGCCAGAATGTCCTCCAGACGGTCATGGGTCAGCACCAGGGCCGGAATGCCGATCCGGCCGAGCGGATCGACCAGCGCCGCCGCCGCCTGCCGCGCCGGGGTCATCACCACCAGATCGGCGCCGAGCCGTGCGATCGCCTCTACCGAGAAGCCGAGCCGGCCGCCGACCCGGGCGGTGCGGGCCACAAGGTCGGGCGGCCAGCGGGTCCAGGCCTCGATCGCCACGATGTCGGGGCCCGCACCGATCGCGGCCAGCATTTCGACATTGCTGGAGAAGATCGCGACGATCCGGCGCGGCGGCGCCGGGATCGTCACCTCGCGCCCCAGCGCATCGGTCACCCGCCGCGGCCAGCCCTCTTCCGCCGCCGCCGGCATGGCGGCGATGCAGGCCAGAACCAGCAGCAGCAGGCCGGGCAGCCGTCCCATCAGAAGCGATAGGTCAGGCCGATATAGGCCGCCCGCCCCGCCTGGCTGTTGCCGGTGCCGCCGCCATTGGACGAAACCGGGTCCCCCAGAGACGGCACGGTGTCGGTGGCGATGAACAGCGGGTGGTCGTTGACGTCGAACAGGTTGTCGACGCCGGCGAACAGCGTGAGGGTCTCGGTCACGAACCAGTCGCCGCGCAGGTTCATCAGCCAGCTCGATCCCTTGCGATGAACATAGCGGCTGTCGGGCTCGGCCCCCGCCACCAGGCTCTCTTCGGTATCGTAGTAGAGCGGGCCGCGGAAGACCGCCGTGGTGGTCAGGCTCCACACCCCCGGCTGGCCGGTGGTGATGCCGAGCGCCGCCTGGGTTTCGTGCATGCGCTGAAGCTTATCGGTATAGGGACCGGTCAGCGCCGCATCGGCGCCCTTGTCGCGCATCTCGAAATTCCACACGCCGGAGCCGCGCGCCACCAGGGTCCAGCCGTCCCAGCCCAGGCGGCGGGCGATGTCATAGGCCGCCTGGAGCTCCAGCCCGCGGATCACTGCGTCACCGGCCGAATTGGCGTAGGTCTGCTCATTCGGCCCGGTGGTGACGGTGGTGATGCGGTCGGTGATGGTGTTCTGGAACAATGCCAGATCCAGGAACAGCGGACCGTCGGCATGGGCGGCACCGATTTCGTATTGCAGGCTGCGCTCGGGGTCCAGATCCGGATTGCCGAAGGTGCGGCCGCCGCCGACGGCGGTGAAATCCGCGGCAAGCTCGGTACCGGTCGGCGCGCGGAAGCCGGTGGCGACACCGGCCCTGAGGGTCACCGTCGGCCAGGCCGCCCAGGCGGCACCGACACTCCAGGTGACGTCGTCCCAGCTTTCGGTGCGCGCCACCAGCAGCGGCTGGTTGGGCGTGGCCCTGGTCGACACCCGGCCATAGGTCCAGCGGGCGCCGCCGCGCAGGGTCAGCGCATCGTCGAAGGCCCGGTGCACGCCCTCGCCATAGACACCGAAATCCTCGGTGTCCTGGTTGATGTCGTAGGGCGGCACCTGCGAGGTGGTCCCGCCCGAAACCGACTGGCGGAAGCGGTCGCTGCGCAGTTTCGCGGTTTCAGCATCGATGCCGAACAGAAGATCGGTATCGTCATCCACCGCCAGCCGCGGCGCCAGCTTCAGCCCCAGCACGTCGAGCTGGCGGCGGTTGTCGTCGACCGAGAAGCCGGGGGCGCCGCTGCGCTGCCGTTCCGATCCCCAATGGAAGCTGTCGACATCGCGCACGGCATAGGCCTGGGCCGCAAGCCCCAGCCCGCCGCCGAATTCGGTGTCCCAGGCGAGATCGAGCGAGGCGTTGCGCCGGTCATCGGTGTTGTCCACATCCCATTGCGACCCGCGGAAGCCGGCATCATAGACACCGTCGGTGCGGAGCGTCAGGTCGATGCGCCCGACATCCTCGTTCTCGAAGCCGAGCGCCGCCAGCCCGCCACCGCGTTTCCAGGCGGTGTTGGCGAGCTGCCCCTCGGGGGTATGGTAGTCGTCGGAGACACCGCCGCCGATGCCGATATAGTGATCGAATCCGGCCATGCCGCCGGCATTGGCGGCATGGCCGCGGGCCAGACCGAAAGATCCGGCACGCGCGGTGATCTCGCTGCCCGCATCCTCGGTGGCACCGCTGCGGGTGACGAGGTTGATCACGCCGCCGATCGCCTGGGCGCCATAGATCACCGAAGCCGGGCCGCGGATGATCTCGATCCGGTCGAGGTCATCGGGCGAGAGCTTGGAAAGATTGGCGGTGCCGGCACGGCGGCCATTCATCAGCACCGTCACCTGGCTGCGCCAGTCGCGGCCCTGGCCGTCGGTCGCGCCGCCGCGGATGTTGAACGAGGTCTGACCCGGGCTCCAGTCGCTGAAAAAGCCAACCGCATTCTCGGCCAGCAGGTCGGTGACCGACCGGGCCGACGACCGCCGGAGGGTGGCGGTGTCGATCACCTGCACGGTACCGGCGGCACGGGCGCGAGGCTCATCGCGGCCCTGGGCGGTGATCAGCATCCGGTCGAGTTCGGTGGCGTCTTCGGCACGTGCGCCCTTGGGGAAGGCCAGATCGGGAAGAAGGGCAACGGAGCAGGTCACGGCCAGCACGCCAAGGGCGGGCCGGCGCAGGGAGGGGATGCGCATGGGCTGACGATCCGTTTTTTATGATGTCAATCGTGCCAGAGGAAGACGGCGGAGAGCTTCGGCGCCTCGGCAATCACACCGTCGCCGCCCTCGACGAGGGCCAGATCGAGATGGCGATCGAGCCGCGCTTCCAGATTGTCGACCGCATGGCCACGGCGGCCCAGATGGTCGAGCATATGGGCACGGGCGGCAGCCCGGTCGGGGAAGACTGCCCGGAAGGTCCAGGGCACCAGATGGACCGTGTCGGGCGCGAGGTCGCCTCCCAATTCGTCGAGCGCCAGCCGGTCGCCCGGGGTGATGTCCTCGCCATGCAGATGCGCCGGCAGAAAACCCGACAGGCACCAACTGCGCGGCCCCGCCTGGGCCGGTACGATCCAGGCGAGCATCCGGCCGAGCGGCCGGGTCCGGGCATGCAGCGCACGGGCCTGGCCGATCGGCCCCGGAATATTGGCGCAGAGGACCAGATCGGCCGGCACCGCCGGATCGGATGGCGCAAGCTCCTGCCAGACGGCGTCGCGGATCTCGATCGACAGGTCGGGCCGCGCCTCGGCAAGCCCGGCCAGCCGGCCGCGCATATGGGCATTGGGCTCGATCGCGCACCAGCGCCCGCCGCGGGCGATCACGGCCTGGCCGAGCAGTCCCGAGCCGGCGCCGATATCGATCAGGCTGCGCGGCCGGCCGCCGTAAAGCGCACGAAGCGTATCGCCCAGATTGCGGGCATAGTCCGACCGGGCGAGCTGGTCGGCGAAGAAGGCGGCATCGGGATCGGCCCAGGGGGCCGGCAGCGGCACCGGCGGAGAGCCTGTAGCAGCCGATGGCGCTGCCGCCTCGGACAGGGTGGACATTCGGGGCCTCACCTGCGTGGCACGTCACCGCAGGCCGGACCCGGGCGGACGGAGCCTCCCGGATCGCCATCGATACACCCCGACCGATGGGCACGCGCGTGACCACGAATGACGGCAGGTCTCCTGGCTTACGGGTCATCGCCGGTCCGTCGCCTTCCCGGCGCCCCATACGGGGCAACCAGTGGCATCGCTGACGGCCGGCTCGCCGTCTACAGTTGCGGGGGCAGCCGGGGCATGAGGCGGATCATCGCCTGCACCCCGTTCCCTTTTGATCCCCGAAGGGAACCGTCGCGGATGACGGTAGTGGAGCGACCCATGACAGGTCAAGCACCCCGTCCTCCTGATTATTTGTTATGATATAACATATTATTTTATCGCAGTGCAACACCCCCGGCAGCAGCGCTGCGGGGGTGAGGATCAGATGAAGAGATCGTCGGCCGATGCGAAGCGCACGCCCGCCGTCGTCATTTCGGCGCGTGCGCGCGCCAGCGAGCCGTCCGTGTCGATGGCACGACAGGCATCTTCCACCAGCACCACCTCGAAACCGGCGGCCCTGGCATCGAGCGCCGTCCAGGCCACGCAGAAATCGGTGGCGAGCCCGCAGACGAAGACCCGCTTGACGCTGCGCGACCGCAGATAGCCGTCAAGCCCGGTGGCACTGCGCCGGTCGGCGGCGAGGAAGGCCGAATAGCTGTCGACCGCGGCATCGTCACCCTTGCGGATGATCAGCCGGGCATGGGGCAGGTCCAGGTCGTCATGCAGCCCGGCACCACGGGTACCCTGCACGCAATGGTCGGGCCACAGCACCTGGGTGCCATAGGCAAGCTCCACGGTCTGGAACGGCGCCTTGCCGGCATGGCTGGAAGCGAAAGAGGCATGGCCGGCCGGGTGCCAGTCCTGGGTCAGCACCACCTCGGTGAACAGCCGCCCGATCCGGTTGATCACCGGCACGATCTCGTCGCCGCCGGCCACCGCCAGCGCGCCACCGGGCATGAAATCATACTGGGGGTCGGTCACGATCAGCGCATCGCCGGCACCCGGGCGCAGACGCAGGGCCTCGGCACGCGCCTCGGCTTCGGCATGACGACCGCGACGGGAAGACCGGCGGGCACCGGGCACGGCCGCGGAGGCATCGGCCACGTCCAGCGCTTCCCGGCGGCGGCGATAGGAGGGGAAGGCCGCCAGTTCCTCGTCGCGCGCGCCGCGGATCATCAGCCCGTGCAGGAAGCCGCGCAGCGAACGCACCTCCTGCCCGGTCAGGTCGGCGCGCAGGAACATGGCCTGCAGATTGCGGAGCATGGTCGGCCGCATCTGCGGGTTCCGCACCACCCCCGACCAGTCCAGCGCCTGGCCCAGATGCTCCAGAAAGGCGTCGATCTCCTTCTTGCTCGCCCGGCCATAGCGGCCGAGGTCGAGCTGCACCGGCACAGTCTCGTCGCGCGCGGTGAACCATTCATAAGAGACCAGCGCCACCGCCTGAGCCAGGTTGAGCGAGGCGAAAGCCGGGTTGAGCGGCACGGTCAGGATCAGATCGGCCAGCGCCACATCGTCATTCTCAAGCCCGGTGCGCTCGGGCCCGAACAGGATGCCGACCAGGCCACCGGCCTCGACATGGCCGCGCATGCGGGCGGCCGCCGCCGCGGGCGTCGCCACCGGTTTCACCATGTCGCGCGGTCGCGCGGTGGAAGCCACCACGAAATCCAGATCGGCGACCGCATCCGCCACCGTCGCATAGACCCGGGCGTTGTCGAGCACCGCATCGGCGCCAGAGGCCAGAACCCGCGCCCGCTCGCTCGGCCAGTCGCAGCGCGGAGCCACCAGGCGCAGATCGGTCAGGCCGAAATTCAGCATCGACCGTGCAGCCGAGCCGATATTGTCGGCGATCTGGGTGTTCACCAGGATGATGGCGGCCTGGCTGCCGACGGCACCTTCAATGCCACGGGTGGCAGCCGCCTTGGGCGGCCGCTGCTCGGACTGGTCGGTCATGCGCTCATATATCTTGTTGCTGCGAAGGGAAGCGGCCGCCGGACGACGTGCCCTCAGGCGACGCTGTTGGCCGCCGCGACCTCTGCCGCCGCCTGCACCGACACGCCGGCCCGATAGAGCCGCCAGGTGATGCCGTCGGCCAGCGCCTCGTAAGAGGCATTGACGACGTTAGCCGAGACGCCGACGGTCGACCAGTGGTCGCCGGCGGTATCGGCGCTTTCGATCACCACCCGGGTCACCGCATCGGTGCCGGTGCCGTCAGGGGCCGACATGATCCGGACCTTATAGTCCACCAGCCGCATGTCGCGCACCGGTTGATAGGTCTGGGCGATCGCCCGCCGCAGGGCGGTATCGAGCGCATTGACCGGGCCGTTGCCTTCTGCCACCGCCATCACCGGCACACCGCCGACCGAGATCTTGATCGTCGCTTCCGACAGGGTCACCAGCTCGCCGCGAGCGTTGTAGCGGCGCTCGTCGATCACCCGGAAGGACAGCAGGCGGAAATATTCCGGCACCTCGCCCAGGGCGCGGCGGGCCAGCAGTTCCAGGCTCGCCTCGGCGCCGTCATAGGCATAGCCCATATGCTCGTTGGCCTTCACCTGCTCCAGCAGGGTCGGCAGGCGCGGATCCGACGGGTCGACCTCGATGCCGATCTCGGCGAGCCGCGCCAGCAGATTGGCCCGGCCGGCCTGGTCCGAGACCAGGACATGGCGCTGATTGCCGACCTGCTCCGGGCGGATATGCTCGTAAGCGCGCGGATCCTTCAGCACCGCGCTCGCATGCAGCCCGCCCTTATGGGCGAAGGCGGCGGCACCGACATAGGGCGCGTGGATGTTGGGGGCACGGTTCATCCGCTCGTCGAAGGCGCGGCTGACACTGGTCAGATGGGCAAGCCCGGCCTCGTCCACGCCGGTCACATACCCCATCTTCAGCATCAGGGTCGGCAGCAGGGTCACCAGATTGGCATTGCCGCAGCGCTCCCCCAGGCCGTTCAGCGTGCCCTGGATCTGGCGCACCCCGGCGCGGACCGCCGCCAGACTGTTGGCGACCGCATTGCCGGTGTCGTCATGGCAATGGATGCCCAGCCGGTCGCCGGGCACGATCGTCGCCACATGGGAGACGATCTCCTCAATCTCGTGCGGCAGCGTGCCGCCATTGGTGTCGCAGAGCACCACCCAGCGGGCGCCGGCCTGATACGCCGCCTTGATGCAGGAAAGCGCATAGTCGGGATTGGCCTTGTAGCCGTCGAAGAAATGCTCGGCATCGAACATCGCCTCGGCCTTGACCCGGGCGGCATGGGCGATGCTGTCCGACACCATGCGCAGGTTTTCGTCGAGATCGACCCCCAGCGCCACGGTCGCCTGAAAATCCCAGCTCTTGCCCACAAGGCAGACCGCCTGGACCGGCGCATTCAGCACGGCAGACAACCCGGGATCGTTCTCGGCCGAACGCCCCGACCGCCGGGTCATACCGAAGGCCGAGATCCGCGCCCGCTGCATCCGCGGCAGATCGCCGAAGAAGGCATCGTCGGTCTGGTTGGCCCCGGGCCAGCCGCCTTCAATATAGTCGATGCCCAGCCGGTCCAGTTCACGCGCAATCGCGGCCTTGTCGGCCGCGGTGAAATCAACGCCACGGGTCTGCGCGCCATCGCGCAGCGTGCTGTCGTAGAGATAGATGCGCTCACCGGACATGGGATCGTATTCTCCGTCGATCGGCTGTTCCGGGACATGTTTAGCACCCGGAACCGGCCGATGCGAAACGGAAATAAGAATGCTTCGCCGACACAGGGCGATGCCATCGATTCGTCATCGCAACCGCTTCGCAATTCCTGCTAGCCTTGAAATTGTCAGGCAGGTTCCCATGGGGGCATCGGTATGCTGATGGAAGGGCAGGTCGTTGCCGCTACCCGCTTCGGGCTGGGGGTGACACCCGGTATGATCCACGAGATGGGAAGGGATCCTCGAGGTTGGGTGGCACAGCAAATTGCGACAAATGATGGAATATCATCATATCATATTCCATCTTTACAGGAACGTCTGAACATCCTTTTTCCTAAAAAAGGCGATGGTGACGCAAAGGTGATCTCGCGCAAGCGGGAAGCGTTTATAAACCGTGCGCGCGATTCGCGTATTGCACGAGGTATATCAACATCCACCCCTTTTGCGGAAAGATTGTCACGGTACTGGTTTGACCATTTCAACATCTCGGTATCGAAGCTCATGATCCTTGGGCTCGCGGACTGGTACGAGGCCGATGCAATCCGCCCCCATGTACTGGGACGCTTCAGGGATATGCTTGGTGCAACCGCCCGACATCCCGCTATGATATGGTATCTTGATAATCTGACATCCGTTGGACCCCGATCAGAAGTCGGTCGTCGAAGGAATGCTGGCTTGAACGAGAATTATGCTCGGGAGCTTCTAGAGCTGCATACCCTGGGGGTCAATGGTGGATATACCCAACGAGACGTTCGGGAAGTTGCAAAAATACTTTCCGGGTGGCGTGCCGAAACCCGCCCGGGAGAGGCGGCCGTCCGGGTGTTTTTTGACCCCGCCTATCATGAACCAGGTGATAAAAAGATTATGGGCAAGGTGATCAAGGAGAACGGTGCCAAAGAACTTGATGATCTTCTTGACTATCTTGCATCGTCACCAGCTACAGCCGCTCATGTCGCCTGGAGGTTTTCCCGACATTTCATAGCCGATTCACCCCCGGATGATTTGGTGAAGGCATTGAAGGACCGCTTCCTGAGAACCGATGGGGACCTGCGCGAACTGGCGTTGGGATTAATTGAGTTCGAGGATGCCTGGAAAGCTCCGGCACAGAAAGCGTTGCCACCGGAAGATTGGGGTATCGCATTTGCTCGCCTGATTTCATTGACCGGAGACGATGCACCAGCACGTATCCGCAATGCCGCTACAGCTATGGGACAAATGGGTTATGCAGCTCCATCTCCAAAGGGCTGGCCTGATGAATTGAGTGCTTGGTTGACACCCGAAACAATCATTGCCAGAAGCTCCTGGGCGCGACGCCTGTCAGAAGATAAAGACGATCTACCCGATCCACGATCTATTCTTAAAGCATACGGAGATTTCATTGGAGAGGCGGAGCGGATGATTATATTCGGCGCCCCGTCATCTCAGGATGGACTGGCTCTCATTGCCGCAATGCCCCAATTTAACCTACGTTGAATGAGGATGCTGCTATGGCGGAGTGCTCACGTCGTCGATTTATCCTTGCCTCAGCTCTGCTGCTTGGAGGCACCGGTTGTCTCTCACTCCTGACACCCTCGCGAGCAGGCGCGAATAACGCCGACGACAGATACTTCGTGTTTGTCAATCTCCGGGGTGCAGCGGACGGCATTGCAACACTGCCGCCGATTGGTGATCCCGATTACGCCGGGCTGCGCGGCGCCCTTGCTTTTAACAAAGGCGAGGTGGAGGTAATGAAAAATGAAATCTTCGGCTTCAATCCCGCGCTCAGCGTAATCCGGCCGTGGTACAGCAGCTCAGAGTTGCTATTCATTCACGCTGTGGCGACCCCTTATCGAAGTCGCTCTCATTTCGATGGGCAGGCCATCCTGGAAAACGGCTTTGCTGACCAGAGCCGGACGGACTCCGGTTGGCTGGGGCGCGCTCTCCATGCACGGGACGGCGCGCCACCAGCCGTAGCCATTGACGGGGGGATCCCACTCGTACTGGCGGGCGCGAAGCGTGTCATGAACTGGTCGCCTGGTAACAGCAGTGTTCCCCCATCGGACGTCGTGGAAAGGCTCGCTTCCCTCTATGACCTAAATCCGCGCTTGGCGCCATTTGCGGATGCAATGAGACAATCCGCGGACAGCATTGAGCGGGCAATGGGTGCAGGAAAGGCAAAAATAGAATTTTTTGCGATGGCTGCGCGGTTTCTGCTTGAAGAGAATGGCCCGCGGATTGCTGTTTTGTCTGTAGACGGCTGGGACACGCACACCGCACAAGGGACTATTAAAGGTCGGTCGCAAGCCGCGTTGTCAAAGCTGGCGGAGGGCCTTGCCCTCATTAGAACTACTCTTGGGGAAGAGCGGTGGGCACGAACAGTAATCCTCGTGGCCAGCGAATTTGGACGCACTGCTCGTCCCAATGGGAGCAATGGGACCGATCATGGCACGGCCGGTGCTGTAATGCTCTGTGGCGGAGCAGTAAATGGAGGCCGAGTTATTTCCGATTGGCCAGGATTAGCCCAAACCTCTTTGTACGAAGGACGCGATCTGAGGCCAACTCTAGACATGAGAGCCGTATTTAAAGGAATCCTGATAGACCATCTGAAAGTCTCTCACAGCGCAGTAGAGCGAACTGTCTTTCCGGAAACACCAGACGTGAGTCCGTTGGGTGATCTCGTCAAGGCATAGGCCCCCTCAGAAGGGCCGAGCGAGTGGATAAACCGATACGAAAGAGTCCTGTCAGAGGAACTCGGCCGCGCGGATAATTCAGCATGGCTGAAGCTGGGGCAGCGGGGCAAGGTTAAGCCTCTGAGTTTGCATATGATTGGACTGCCGAAACAGTCTCACCACCGATCAAGGTGTTCACGCCCGCCATGGTCCCGAATGCTGTGGTTCTGCCCGGTCTGCCCCGGTTACCGGTAAGCCGATCATCGCCGTGCGGCCTGGCACCACCATCATCTCGAGCCGGACGATCCCGGTAAACGGGACAAAACGAGTCCGAAACCGCCCGCCGCATGATGTCGGGACTGATCGGCTTCAATTTCTACGGCTGAAATCAGGCGGCTCGTCGCGAGACTCCTGTTGACGACGCAACACCATGCCAGAAGCATCTCGGCATGGTTTCGGTAGCGGCAGTCACATCAAGCGGCTGCGATCATTTCGCATTGGGTGAAAAGATATAAAATGCAACTGTAGTACTAGTGTCAAAACCCAACCAACCTCTTGATAATGAGATCGTCCTGTGATTCCAGTGGTCTGTAATCACGAGGAACACGATGTCTCAGCTTTTCTGGTTGTCGGATGAACAGTGGGCTCAGCTTGAGCCGCACCTGCCCAAGAACCAGCCGGGTGCCCGGCGTGTGGGTGACCGGCGGGTGATTTCGGGGATCATCCACGTGCTGCGGACCGTGGGTCGATGGTGCGACTGCCCTGAGGAATACGGGTCCCGTCGACAACCATCTACAACCGCTTCCACCGGTGGTCCGGGCGTCGTTTCTGGACGGGGCTGGTAGAGGCTTTGGCAGCATCCGGAGCCGTGACGAAGTCAATGTCGATCGACTCCACCTATATGAAAGCCCATCGGCCAGCACATGGGGGAAAGGGGGCGAAATCTCAGGCGATCGGCAAATCGCGCGGCGGGCAGACAACCAAAGTCCACCTCCTGACGGATACTCTTGGGCGACATCATACGCTCGTGCTCACACCTGGAAATGTGCCCGACATGACAGGAGCGGATCTGTTGCTGTCCAGGATTCCGAAAACTCGTTACCTCATCGCGGACAAGGCGGCAGGCTCCGCGCGTCTTTGTGGGACGGCGGTACCGTTCCGGTGATCCCGGGGCGGACCAACCGAAAACGGAAGGTGGCGTATGACCGGAAGCGTTATCGCAATCGCCATCTCGTCGAGAACGCGTTTTGCCGTCTCAAGGACTTCAGGCGTGTGGCGCGACCCGCTACGATAAGCTCACGGCCAATTTCCTGTCGGCAGTGGCTCTTGCGGCCATCATCGCCTTTTGAGTGTGATTGAGCCTAGCGCCTAGCCCCCTCAACATGGACACAGCAAAATGACCCAGTCAATTATCGGTACACCAAATAACGACATATTGACATCCGATTCTGACACAACCTTTATGCATGGACTTGAAGGCGATGACGTCATCACCTATTTGAATGAATCCTATGCTGAACTCCACGGAGCATCCGGGGATGACAATATATATGTAATTGTTCCTGGACTTTACGTGATGGGAGGAACGGGACACGATAAATTATCTTTCATATACTCAACATCTGGCGTCGATATTGACCAGTACAATCGGCTTGATACTTCTGACATGGATTTTGATGGAGTGGAAGGCATCGAGGAAATTGAACTGAGTCAATTCAACGACTGGCTTCGTGCAGATGAAGAAGTCCAGATCGTTCGGGGAATGGGTGGAGATGACTATCTTCTTGGGTTTGGTCAGCTTCTATATGATGGTGGAGATGGCAACGATACCATAGCCAATGCTGGAGTTTTCCAAGGAAATGATACCTATCTTCTGGATATGACGGATACCTCCCGATTTATTTCAATCGAAAATGCCGATGGCACGATTCGTAAAGATCTAATGTATGGTGACGAGGGCAACAACACGCTGAATGGCCTGAGTGGTGACGACGTCATAGAAGGACGTGGCGGCGCCGACATCCTCGATGGCGGAGAAGGTATTGATACGCTCAGCTATTCTGGCAGCGCTACCGCAGTCGCCATTGATCTGGAACTGGACATCATGCTCGGAGGCGATGCCGAGGGCGATCATGTCAGCGGGTTCGAGATCATTCGCGGTTCGGCTCATAGTGATGTGCTTCGTGGCGGAAATACAACGAACAACCACATCTCGGCAATTTACGGTGAGGACGGCGATGATATTCTACGTCCGACAGGCTCTGGGATCATCCTGAATGGGGGAAATGGTAAGGATATCGTTTCCCATTCCCTCTGGACATCCGGTGTCGTCGTTGACATGACCGCCAGCGGCGGCACAGGTAATACCTATATAGCCATTGAACAAGTGAACGGTAGCCAGTATTCCGACCAGATAAGCGGGACATCCTCTCCAGAAACCTTTATCGGCTTCGCCGGAGATGACATTCTGCGCGGACGCGGCGGCGCCGATCTCCTCGATGGCCGCGGGGGCACCGACATCGCGACCTATTCCGACAGCGCGGAAGCTGTCCGGATCGACCTCGGTATCGGCCTCGGGTCTGGCGGTGACGCAGAAGGCGACCGGCTGATCTCCATCGAAAACGTCAATGGCAGTGCCTTCAACGACACTCTAGAGGGAGATGGCGGCGCCAATCACTTCATCGGCTTCGCCGGAGACGACACCCTGCGCGGTCGCGGTGGTGCCGACATCCTTGATGGTCGCGACGGCATCGATGTTGCAACCTATTCCACCTCGACCACCGGCGTTCACATCGATCTCGCCCTGGGGCAGGGTTTCGGCGGTGAAGCAGAGGGCGATCGGCTGATTTCGATCGAGATCGTCAATGGCAGCATGCACGACGATACCCTCGAAGGCGGCGCCGACGATGACACGTTGCGCGGTTTCGATGGCAACGACATCCTGCGCGGACGCGGCGGCGCCGATGTCCTCGACGGCCGCACCGGATCTGACATTGCGACATATTCCGACAGCAATGCCGCCGTCCAGGTCGATCTGGCATACGGAACCGGAACTGGCGGGCATGCCCAAGGCGATCAGCTCATCTCTGTCGAAGGCGTCAATGGCAGCGCCTTCGACGACGTCCTCCAGGGCAGCCTGTCCTCAGACGCCCTGCGGGGATTCGACGGAAACGACACCCTGCGCGGCCGTGACGGCAACGATATTCTCGACGGCCGCAATGGCAAAGACGTCATCGTCGGTGGACGCGGAGCCGATCTGCTCCTTGGCGGCGCCGGCGCTGACCGCTTCGTCTACAGCTCGATCACGGAAAGCACCAAAACCCTCAGCGGCCGCGACACCATCCTCGACTTCAGCCACACTCAAGGTGATCGCATCGACCTCTCTCCCGTCGATGCCAACGTCACGCTTTCCGGCAATCAAACCTTCACCTTCATCGGAACCGCTGCCTATTCCGGCACCGCCGGACAGGTCCGATATGCCATCACGGCTGAGGGTACCATCGTCTACGCCGATACCGATGGCGACCGGATCTCAGACATGACCATCCTTCTCAATGGAAATCACGCTCTGACAGCCGCCGATTTCGTCCTCTGAGATCGCACCGCCGCCTCAAAAGTGAGCACGGCAGTCAAAACCGGAGAGAGTCGATCGAATGGCGACGCCCTTGAGGCGTCGCCATTCCGTGCTCTGAGTGCCATGTTCCGGATAAGAGCCCGGCTGAGCGCTATATCACGTATAGCAATGCAACCCTCAGAAGCCATGATTGCCCGAATGATCTGGTCATCATGTTCGAAGGATCTGGTTCGAGAGCCAGTTGTCGCGCATGAACTGACAGACATTCTCGAAGTGCCCCTGCGTTCCCCGGGTGTCACAGCGGAGCTGGACTACCCGTGGCGCCGACACCGCATTCGGGACGGACAGCCTAAAGATCCGACTGAACCAACATCCATCACCGGATCGTCAAAGGCCGTAGAGAAGGCTCTTGCATATCTTTCATAACACGACCCTTGCGACGAGAAGAGGAAGCGGCGCGCGCAAACGTTCTTTGCAACAGCCTGCTGATGATCAGCCGCGCTTCCAGCGCGTGCCGTCCGGCCCGTCCTCCAGCACCACGCCGCGTGCCTTCAGATCGTCGCGGATCCGGTCGGCGGCGGCAAAATCCCGGTTGCGGCGGGCAGCCAGGCGCTCGTTGATCAGGTGCTCGATCTCGGCTTCATCCGGGCCGGTCTCGCCGCCTGAAGCCGGGCCGCCACGGAACCAGGCTTCGGGGTCGAGGCGCAGCAGGCCAAGGGCATGACCCGCCCCCAGGATCTGCGCCTTCAGGCAGGCCCGCGCCGCGCGATCGGTGGTGCGATTGGCCTCGCCCACCAGTTCGTGCAGATGCATCAGCGCAAGCGGGGTGTTGAGGTCGTCCTCAAGGGCTGCGCGGATGGCGGCGGGATAGTCCGCGCAATTGCCGTCGGGCTCGATCTCGTCCATCAGCCGCAGGGTGTTGTAGAAGCGGTCGAGCGTCTGCTTCGCCCGCTCCATGCCCTCCTGCGTCCAGTCCAGCGGCCGGCGGTAGTGGGTCTGGAGCATCAGCAGACGCACCGCCTCGCCCGGAACATGGCCCAGCAGATCGCGGACAGTGAAGAAGTTGCCGAGGGATTTCGACATCTTCTCGCCATCGACATTGATGAAGCCGTTATGCATCCAGTAGCGCACGAACAGCGCGCCGTCATGGGCGCACTGGCTCTGGGCGATCTCGTTTTCGTGGTGCGGGAAGATCAGGTCCTGGCCGCCGCCATGAATGTCGAAGGTCTCACCCAGATGGGCCTCGGCCATGGCCGAGCATTCGATATGCCAGCCCGGACGGCCACGCCCCCAGGGGCTGGCCCAGCCCGGCTGATCGTCGGCGCTGGGCTTCCAGAGCACGAAATCGGCGGCATCGCGCTTGTAGGGTGCGACCTCGACCCGGGCCCCCGCCACCATCTCTTCCCGGTCGCGGCGCGACAGCCCGCCGTAATCG
Organism: Tistrella mobilis; assembly: GCF_041468085.1. Lineage (NCBI taxonomy): Bacteria > Pseudomonadati > Pseudomonadota > Alphaproteobacteria > Geminicoccales > Geminicoccaceae > Tistrella > Tistrella mobilis. Next base: position 2,907,713 of record NZ_CP121017.1, read on the forward strand.
GGCATCGACGGCACGCTGAACAGCACATGGCCCTCGGCCTCGTAGGCATGATCCTTGGCCATCAGCCGGCGGATCATGTCGATCATCTGCGGGATGTGCTCGGTCGCGCGCGGCTCGATCGACGGCGGCAGTGCGTTCAGCTCGGCCATGTCCTCGTGGAACATCAGCGCGGTGCGGGCGGTCAGGGTCTCGATCGGCTCGCCGCTCTCCTTCGCCCGCACGATGATCTTGTCGTCGACATCGGTGATGTTGCGGACATAGGTGACGCGCGGATAGCTCGCCTTCAGCAGGCGATAAAGGGTGTCGAACACCACCACCGGCCGCGCATTGCCGATATGTGCGCGGTCATAGACCGTGGGGCCGCAGACATACATCCGGATATGGTCCGGATCGATCGGCTCGAAGGCTTCCTTGGCACGGGTGCGGGTGTTGTAGACGGAAAGCGCCATGATGGCTCGTCCTCGGGGCAGGCGATCAAAGACGGGCGAACGGCGGAGGCGCCGGCCGGTTGAATCAGATGGCCGCGGGCGTCAGGCGTCCCGACCCGAAAGCCGGGCTGCGGCGCGCGCGGCGCCGATCATCGGTAGCAGCTTTTTCAGCTCCGGTCCATGCTCGGCCGCGGTCAGCGCCAGGCGCAACGGCCTGAAAAGCCCCCGCCCCTTCACCCCGGTCAGGGCCTGAATCCCGCGGGTCCAGGCGCTCCAGGTCATCTCGTCCCAGGGCTCCGGCGGCAAGGTGTCGCGGGCCGCGGCAAGCACCGCCTGCGACGTCTCGTCGGCCTCGATCACCGGCGTCACCGGCCCGGCCACGACCTGCCACCAGCGGCCCGCCTCGGCGATCCGCTCGATATTGCCCGACACGGCATCCCAGAACGGGGCCACCAGATCATCGGGCACGCCCAGCCCGACAAGCCGCGTGCGCACGCCCCCGGCATCCAGACGCCGGATCTGCCGGGCATTCAGCTGGACCAGATCGGCGGGGTCGAAACGGGCAGCCGCCCGGCCGAAGCGGCTGATGTCGAAGCTCGCCACCAACTCGTCCAGCCCCGCGACCGGCTCGATTGCATCCGAGGTGCCGAGCCGGGCAAGGAAGGCCGCCACCGCCAGCGGCTCCATGCCGTCCTCGCGCAGTTCAGCCACCGCAAGCGAGCCGACGCGCTTGGAAAGCCCGGCGCCGCCGGCATCCAGCAGCCAGGCCAGATGGCCGAAATGCGGTTCCGCGGCACCCAGCGCATGGAACAGCTGGATCTGCGCCGCCGTGTTGGTGATGTGGTCCTCGCCGCGGATCACATGGGTGACGCCGGTCTCGACATCGTCGACCACGGTTGCGAGCGTATAGGTCGGTGCGCCGTCGGCGCGGATCAGCACCGGATCCGACAGCGATCCGGCATGGACGTCGATCCGGCCACGGACCAGATCGTCCCAGGATGTCTCGCGATCATCCAGCCGGAAGCGCCAGTGCGGCCGGCGGCCTCCGGCCTCCAGTGCCGCACGATCGGCATCGGACAGGGCCAGGGCCGCACGGTCATAGACCGGCGGACGGCCGGCGGCCAGCTGCGCGGCGCGGCGCGCCGACAGCTCTTCCGGCGTCTCGTAACAGGGATAGAGCCGGCCGCAGGCGACCAGTCGTTCGAAGGCGGCGGCGTGACGATCGGCGCGTTCGGTCTGGCGGAAGCGCTCATCGGCCGGAATGCCCAGCCAGTCGAGATCGGCCAGCACACCGTCGACATATTCCTCGCGGCTGCGTTCGCGGTCGGTGTCATCGATCCGGAGTTGCATGACCCCGCCATGGGCGCGGGCATAGAGCCAGTTCACCAGCGCGGTGCGGGCATTGCCGACATGGAGGCGTCCGGTCGGAGACGGCGCGAAGCGGGTCTTGACGGTCATATGAGCCGATACTCGGTGGAACCAGGGCAAAGAAGGCCGCGCCGGTCCGCAGCCGCGGCTCCGACGGGCAGCGACCGGGCCTCAGGCCCGGTCGCGGAAGCGGTTGGTGATCGGATAACGCCGGTCGCGACCGAAGGCGCGGCCGGTGATCTTCACACCCGGAGGCGATTGGCGACGCTTGTATTCCGCCACATAGAGCAGGCGGGCGATACGGTCGACCTCGTCGCGGTCGTGGCCCTGCTCGACCAGAACCCGATGCGGCAGTTCCTTTTCCACCAGCCCTTCCAGGATCGCGTCCAGCCGCTCATAAGGCGGCAGGCTGTCCTCGTCCTTCTGGTCCTCGCGCAGTTCCGCGGATGGCGGCTTGGAAATCACCCGTTCGGGCATCACCGGCCCGTCGGGGCCAAGGGCCCCTTCCGGCTTCTGGGCGTTGCGCCAGCGCGACAGTTCGAAGACCGTCATCTTGTAGACGTCCTTCAGGACCGAATAGCCGCCGCACATGTCGCCATAGAGCGTGGCATAGCCGACCGACATCTCGGACTTGTTGCCGGTGGTGAGCACCATGTCGCCGAACTTGTTGCTCATGGCCATCAGGATCACGCCGCGGATGCGCGACTGGATGTTTTCTTCCGTCACATCCGGCGCGCGATTGCCGAAGACCGGGGCCAGCATGGTCGAGAAAGCCTGTACGGCCGGCTCGATCGGGATCTCGTCGAGCCGGACGCCGCAGAGGTCGGCACAGAGGGCCGCATCATCCAGACTGTCGCGGCTGGTATAGCGCGACGGCATCATCACCGCCCGCACCCGATCGGGCCCCAGCGCATCCACGGCCACCGCCAGCGACAGCGCGCTGTCGATGCCGCCGGAAAGCCCCAGCACGACGCCCGGAAAGCCGTTCTTGTTCACGTAATCGGCCAGGCCCAGCGTCATGGCCGAATAGATCGCCTCCAGCACCTCGGGCTCGGGCGAGAGCGGCCCCGCCTCGGCCACCACCTCGCCCGCCTCGGTCCGGCGGATATGGGCAGGCGTGGTGCCGGTGATCCAGGCCGGGGCCTGAACCTTCAACGCCCCGTCGCGGTTGAGCACGAAAGAGGCGCCGTCGAAGACCAGTTCATCCTGGCCACCGACCAGATTGACATAGACGAGCGGCAGGCCGGTATCGTGGACACGCGCCACCGCATGGGCCAGGCGCTGGTCGCGCTTGTCAACCTCATAGGGGCTGCCATTGATCACCAGCAGGAATTCGGCGCCGCTTTCAGCCAGACATTCGGCAGAATCCGGCCGCCACATATCCTCGCAGATCATCAGCCCGACCCGCCAGCCGCGGATCACCACCGGCCCCGCCGGGGGGGCCAGATCGAACACCCTGAGCTCGTCGAACACACCGTAATTGGGCAGGGCGTGCTTGCGCACCACGCCGGCGACATGGCCGCCATCCAGGACATAGGCGGCATTGTAAAGCTTGCCGCCCTCGGCCAGAGGCGCGCCCACGATCAGTGCCGGCCCGCCATCGGCGGTGGCAGCCGCCAGCATGTCGAGCGAGGATGCCACCGCACGCATCAGCGCCGGCTTGCGGACCAGATCCTCGGGCGGGTAGCCGATCAGCGACAGCTCGCCGGTAATGCAGAGGTCGGCCCCCTGCTCCGCCGCCTGTTGCCGTGCCTCCAGCAGCCGCCGGGCATTGCCCTCGACATCGCCGACGATGGGGTTGATCTGGGCCAGGGCCAGGGTCAGAAGCTGGGTCATATCGGTCCGGATCCTGTCGGAAAGCACGGCACGGAGGGCCGTCAGCGGCGGGGCCGCCGCGACGGCAGCAGGAATTCGCGCCCGACCTTCACGCTCTCGCGCCCGTCATACGAGACGATGTCGGCGGTCGCGTAGGTCTCGCTCCACTTCTCGGGCAGGAAAGAGCCGGTGCCGACCACGTCGATCGGGGCTTCGACGCTGCCCATCACCCGGCACTTCTCCGGCCCGAAGCCGCTGGAGGCGACGATGCGCACCTTGTCGAACCCGGCATCGTCCAGCGCGTTCCGCATCTGGAAGATCGCCGCCGCCGAAACGCCCGGCCCCAGCAGCCATTTCAACTCGGTCTCGCTGCGATAGCGGCGGATCGCGTCGGGGCGGTTACGCTCCAGCGCCGCATAGGACAGCGCCGGGTCCAGCCCTTCCAGGAAGCGGCCGCCATGGGTGTCGAGCCGCACCGACAGCTTGCCGGCCGCCGCCATCTCGGGGAAGCGGCGGCAGACGGCCAGCGCGTCGGTGATCTCGGCGCCGTAATAGTCGACGAGAACCGTAAGCGCATCCCCCGGGAAGGTGTCGACGAACATCTCCGCGGCCCGGAGCGTAGAGCCGGCATAGCCGATCAGCGCATGGGGCATGGTGCCGAAACCGTGGGCATTGCCGAAATGCACCGCGGTCGCATCGGTGGCATTGCCGATGAAGCCCACAGCCCCTTCCGCCTGGGCCGCCGCAGAGCCGACGCTCGCCGCATAGGCCATCATCTCGGCCATCTCGGCGCCGGCGCAATGGCGGGCATCCATGGCGAGGAAGGCGGCGCGCGGCAGGGCGACCGCCATGCTCCAGGCGTTGTAGGCCGCCACGCAGGGAGCGCCCAGACGCTGGAGATAGACGGTCTCCAGCTCCACCAATGCCGACATCGGACCGGTGATGTACATCAGCGGCTCGCCCGCCCCCACCCACGAGCCTTCCTCGTGGCAGGGGTCGATCACGATCTCCACCCCGCGCAGCCGGGCCATCGCCTCGATCCAGTCGATGGCGAGCTTCAGCGTCGCCAGCACCGGGCGGCGCATGAACACGGCATAGGTCACGCTGCGGTCGCCGAACCGCTCGACGATCCGGCGCGTCCGCTTGAAGTAGACGTCGGTATAGGCGGCGACGAAGTCGTTGGTGGCAGACATGCGCAGCCTCGGCAGTTCCGTGGCACCGGCAGACGGGGCATCCGCAGATGACGCTTCGGCGGACGGAGACGCATCGGCGGAAGGAATGGCGGCGGCTCCGGTCTCCGGGGCCGCCGCATCGATCCGACCCTTGGGGGTCGCGGACACGGATGTCACCGCGCGGCACCCGCCGCCGCGGCCGGGGCCTGGGGCAGCCCCAGGCGTTCGCGGCGGAGTGCATCGGCGATCTGGAAGGCGAGTTCCAGGCTCTGCTCCGCATTCAGCCGCGGATCACAATGGGTGTGGTAGCGGTCGGCCAGACCGTACTGGTCGATGGCACGCAGGCCGCCGACGCATTCGGTCACGTCCTGGCCGGTCATCTCGAAATGCACGCCGCCGGCATGGCTGCCTTCCGCCTGATGGACGGCGAAGAAATTCCGCACCTCGGCCAGCACCCGATCGACCGAGCGGGTCTTGTAGCCGGTCTCGGTCTTCATGGTGTTGCCATGCATCGGGTCGCAGGACCAGACCACCTTGCGGCCCTCGCCTTCAACCTTGCGGACCAGGGCCGGCAGCTTGTCGGCAACCTTGTCCGCCCCCATGCGCACGATCACGGTCAGCCGGCCGGGCTCGTTCGCGGGGTTGAGCGCGTCGATCAGGCGCAGCAGCTCGTCCGGATCCATCGACGGGCCGGCCTTGACGCCGATCGGGTTGGCAATGCCCGACATGAACTGGACATGGGCGCCATCCAGCTGGCGGGTCCGGTCGCCGATCCACAGCATATGGGCCGAACAGGCGTACCAGTCGCCCGAGGTGCTGTCGACGCGGGTCAGCGACTGTTCATAGCCAAGCAGCAACGCCTCGTGGCTGGTGAAGAAATCGGTCTGGCGCAGCTGCGGCGCGGTTTCCGAATTCACCCCGCAGGCGGCCATGAAGTCGAGCGCATCCGAGATGCGCTCGGCCGTCGCGCGGTAGCGCTCGGCCTGTTCAGAGCCGCCGACGAAGGCCAGGTTCCACTTGTGCACCAGGTTGAGATCGGCGAAGCCGCCCTGGGCGAAGGCCCGGAGCAGGTTCAGCGTCGCCGCCGACTGGTTGTAGACGCGGATCAGCCGGTCGGGATCGGGCTTGCGGGCCGCGGCGTCGAACTCGATGCCGTTGACCATGTCGCCGCGATACGAGGGCAGCGAGACGCCGTCGCGGCTCTCGAAATCCTCGGAGCGCGGCTTGGCGAACTGGCCGGCCATGCGGCCCACCTTCACCACCGGCATGCCGGCGCCATAGGTCAGCACCACCGCCATCTGCAGCAGCACCCGGAAGGTGTCGCGGATGTTGTTGGGGCTGAATTCGGCAAAGCTCTCGGCGCAGTCGCCGCCCTGGAGCAGGAAGGCCTTGCCTTCGGCGACGCGCGCCAGATGCGCCTTCAGGCGCCGCGCCTCGCCAGCAAAGACCAGCGGCGGATAGCCTGCAAGCTCGGCCTCGACGCGCGCGAGATGCGCGGGGTCGTCGTAGGTCGGCTGCTGCTTGATGGGCAGCGCGCGCCAGGCTTGCGGGGTCCAGGTGGCAGGCATCGGGTCTCGGTCCTCGCGGGCGTCGGGATCGGCGGGCCGATCTGGTCGGACGGCTTTACGTGGTGCGTTGGGCGGGACGTGAGCTGGTCACGGGGCTGTCGGCCGGCACCGGAGTGTCGGCCGGAAAGACAAAGAGCGGCGGCGGGACGTCGGGCGGCGGATCCTCTCCGCTGCCCGGGCGGGTGCCGGTTTCGAACCTATACCGCCGCCCCCGGTGGTTTTCAAACAAAACGCGGGCGGGAAGATGATGCAACGCCGCCGCCCGGCGGGTCAGTGACGGATGTAATATCCGGCAAGCCGCCATTGTGCGTTGCAACAAATACATGCGCGTTCAGCCGTTCTGACGGCTCAATCCTTCACCGGACTGCGCATGGTGACGAATTCCTCGGCGGCACTCGGATGCAGGGCGATCGTCTCGTCGAACTGCTTCTTGGTGGCGCCGCAGGTGATCGCCACCGCCAGCGACTGGATGATTTCGGCCGCATCGTCGCCGACCATATGGGCGCCGAGGACGCGGTCGCTGGCGCCATCCACCACCAGCTTCATCAGCACCCGGGTGTCGCGGCCGGTCAGCGTATGCTTCATCGGCCGGAAGCGCGCCCGATAGATCCGGATCGAGGCATACATCCGCCGCGCCGCCTCTTCGGTCAGCCCGACCGTGCCGATCTGGGGGGTGCAGAACACCGCCGTCGGCAGGGTGTCGTAGCGCAGCCGGTAGCTGTTGTCGTTATAGAGCCGTTCGGCCAGCGAGCGCGCCTCCGCGATCGCTACCGGGGTCAGCTGGAAGCGGTCGGTGACGTCACCCACCGCCAGGATCGAGCGGAGCTGGGTCTCGTAGCGATCATTCACCACGATCGCGCCGTTCTCGCGGGTGTGCACACCCACCTCTTCGAGCCCGAGGCCGGCGGTGTTCGGAACCCGGCCGGTCGCAAACATCACCTGGTCGGCTTCAAGCACCTCGCCCGAGGTGAGGGTCACGGCAAAGCCGTCCGCAAGCCGGTCGACACGCACCGGTTCGACCCCCTTGCGGAAACCGATCCCCCGTGCCTGCATCTCGCCTTCGACGGCGCTGCGGATATCGGCATCGAAGCCGCGCAGGATCCGGTCGCCCCGCAGCACCAGGGTCGTCGCCGTGCCCAGGGTGGAGAAGATCGAGGCGAATTCGGTGGCGATATAACCACCGCCGATGATGACGATCCGCCCGGGCCGCTCGGTCAGGTCCAGCGCCTCGTCGGAGGTGATGACGTGCTCGATGCCCGGGATCTTCGGCAGATAGGCATGGCCGCCGGTGGCGATCAGGATCCGCTCGGCGGTGACGGTGCGGCCATCGACCTCCACCTCGTGCGGGCCGGTCACCCGGCCGCGGCCGCGCAGTACCGTGACGCCGGAATTGGCCAGCATCGTCTCGTAGATGCCTTCCAGCCGCTCCAGCTCGCGGTTCTTGGTGCGGATCAACGCGCCCCAGTCGTGACTGGCGCCCTCGATCGTCCAGCCGAAGCCGCGGGCATCCTCGATCTCGTCGCGGAAATGCGCACCATAGACCAGAAGCTTCTTCGGAACGCAGCCCCGCAGCACGCAGGTGCCGCCCACCCGGCCCGCTTCGACGATGGCGACACGGGCGCCGTATTCGGCCGCGCGCCGCGAGCCTGCGACGCCGCCCGATCCGGCGCCGATGGTGAGCAGGTCGTAATCGTACATGCGTTCGCGTCTCCTGGGTGCGTCGTCATCCGGCGGGGACAGGGGGCCGAGGCACGGCCGCCCCGATCCGCCCTGCCCCGCCGGGTCCGGATCAGGCGCCGATGCCGCCGATCAGGGCGTACTTCACTTCGAGGTAATCCTCGATGCCGTATTTGGAGCCTTCGCGGCCCATGCCGCTCTCCTTCACGCCGCCGAAGGGGGCGACTTCGGTGGAGATCAGGCCCTCATTGATGCCGACAATGCCATATTCCAGGGCTTCCATCACCCGGAACACCCGGCCGACATCGCGGGTATAGAAATACGAGGCCAGGCCGAATTCGGTGTCGTTGGCATAGGCCACCGCTTCCTTCTCTTCATCGAAGACGAAGATCGGCGCCACGGGCCCGAAGATCTCCTCGCGCGCCACCCGCATCTCCTGGGTGGTGCCGAAGACGATGGTCGGCTTGTAGAACCGGCCGCCCAGCTCGTGACGGCCGCCGCCGAGCATGACTTCCGCGCCCTTCGAGGTGGCATCGGCCAGAAGCTCGTCGACCTTCTCCACCGCCGCGTCGTCGATCAGCGGTCCCAGCACCACGCCCTGCTCCAGCCCGTCGCCGACCTTCATCTGGGCGACGCGGGCCGCCAGCTTTTCAGCGAAGGTCTTGGCCACGCCGCGCTGGACATAAAGCCGGTTGGCGCAGACGCAGGTCTGGCCGTTGTTGCGATATTTGGAGACGATCGCACCTTCCACCGCCGCATCCAGATCGGCATCGTCGAACACGATGAACGGCGCATTGCCGCCCAGCTCCATCGACACCTTCTTGACGGTGGCGGCGCACTGTTCGATCAGCACCTTGCCGATCTCGGTGGAGCCGGTGAAGGTCAGCTTGCGCACGATCGGGTTGGAGGTGATCTCGCCGCCGATCGCCGAGGCCGAACCGGTCACCAGGTTCAGCACGCCCTTGGGGATGCCGGCCTCTTCGGCCAGCACCATCAGGGCCAGCGCGGTGAACGGGGTCTGCGAGGCGGGCTTGCAGACCATGGTACAGCCGGCCGCCAGGGCCGGTCCGGCCTTGCGGGTCAGCATCGCCGCCGGGAAATTCCAGGGGGTGATGGCGCCGACGACGCCCACCGGCTCCTTGGTCACCACGATCCGCTTGCCGGCCGAGAAGGTCGGGATGGTGTCGCCATAGACGCGCTTGGCCTCTTCGGCGAACCATTCGATGAACGACGCGGCATAGGCGACCTCGCCCTTGGCCTCGGCCAGCGGCTTGCCCTGCTCGGTGGTCATGATCCGGGCAATGTCTTCCTGATGCGCCATGATCAGCTCGAACCACTTGCGCAGCAGGGCCGCCCGCTCTTTGCCGGTCTTCGCGCGCCAGGCCGGCAGCGCGGCATTGGCGGCCTCGATCGCGCGGCGGGTCTCGGCGGCGCCCATCTTGGGCACGCGGCCGATGACGGCCCCCGTCGCCGGATTGTCGACGGTGATGGTGGCGCCATCATCGGCGCCCACCCAGGCGCCGTCGATATAGCACGCCTCGCGCATCAGACCCTTGTGCGAGAGCTGAATCACCTGAAGTCCTCCCTGGAATGTCTCCCACATACGGCCCGGCTCCGGAGCGACCGCCCCGGGGGTCCGCACGCGAAACTTCGCCGCCCTCCGGGCCGGCCATGGGTTGAACCCGCCCGAATGCGGCATCAGACTATATGGCGGCCGGGGGTGCCGCAAGGAACCCCCACACGCCGTGGACCCTGTTCCGCGGATCATGCAGGGCTGGAGGATCAGGTCATGCGCCCGCACGGCAACCGGAAGACGACGCACCGCATCGCCACGGTCATGCTGGGGGCGGTTCTGCTGGCCGGCGGCCCGGCCCTGGCCGCGGGGAACGAACATCCGGACGAGGGTCTGGGGCCCAGGCTCGAACGCCTGGGCCGCGCCGCCGACGAGGCCCTGACCAGCCTGCGCGACGCCATCGAAGACCTGCCCCGCTATGCCGCCCCCAGGATCGACGGTGACGGCAACATCATCATGCGCCGCCTGCCCCGGCAGGATCCCCCGCTTGACGGCGACAAGGCGCCGGACGAACGCGAGGGCGAGAGGCCGGACCGGGGACGGCCGGTGGAGCGGGATGGCGGGGTGTGGCTGTAACGAAAACGCTCCGTTTCCCGATATGACCGGGCTCGCCGGACCGGACTCGACTTTGCGGGCATCACGGCACGTCCGGCGGCTGTGACGGCGTGCCCCGACGGGCGCGCCACCAGCCCGCCAGTCGCTCGCGGCCGCCGATCACGAACACGAAAAAGCCGGGCACGAAGAAGATCGCCAGAAGCGTGGCCGTGACCATGCCCCCGAAGACGCCGGTGCCGATGGCCCGCTGGGTTTCGGCACTGGCACCGTGTGCAAGCATCAGCGGCACGACCCCCAGGCCGAAGGCGAGCGAGGTCATCAGAACCGGGCGCAGACGCAGTCGGGCTGCGGTCACTGCCGCCTCCGTCACATCCATGCCGCGCGCGTGCAGCTGCCGGGCGAATTCCACGATCAGGATGGCGTTCTTGGCCGACAGGCCGATCACGGTGATCAGGCCGACCTTGAAGAACACATCGTCGGGCATGCCCCGCAGCATCACCGCCGCCACCGCGCCGATCAGACCCAGCGGCACCACCAGCATGACCGAGAGCGGAATCGACCAGCTCTCGTAAAGGGCGGCCAGAACCAGGAACACCACCAGCATCGACAGAGCCATCAACAGGGGCGCCTGCGCAGCCGACATGCGCTCCTGCAGGGATTGACCGCTCCACTCGACCAGGAAACCGGGGGGCAGCTGCGCCGCCAGCCGCTCCATTTCGGCCATGGCGTCGCCGCTGGAGACACCGGGCGCGGGGCTGCCGGAAATGCTGGAGGACAGGCTCCCCTGATAGCGCTGCACCTGCAGGGGCATATCCTGCCAGACGGGCGTGACGATCGCGGACAGCGGTACCATGCCGCCATCGGCATTGCGCACGGTCAGCTTCAGCACATCATCCACCTGCATACGGGCGGCAGCGTCTGCCTGGATGATCACCTGCCGCAGACGGCCTTCATGGGGGAAATCGTCGACATAGAGCGAGCCCGTGGCGGCCGACAGGGTATCGCCGATCGCGGCGAACGACACCCCCAACGCCTCGGCCTTCTGGCGGTCGATGTCCAGGCGGACGCCGGTCCCGGCCGGCAGGCCGTCGGCATAGACATTGGCAAGCCGGTCGCTCTGCCCCGCCAGCTCCAGCAGCCTGGCCGTCGCCGCCTCCAGGGCGTCATGCCCCCGACCGGAGCGGTCGAGGAGGCTCAGGCTGAAGCCCGAAGACGTGCCCATCTCGTCGATCGCAGGCGGCAGAAGGCTCGTCACCGTGCCGTCGGTGATGTCCGCCATCGCCTCGTCGACGCGCCGGGCCTCGTCGGCCGCCGTGGCGCCGCCGCGCCGGTCCCAGTCGCTCAGCATCGCGAAGGCCTGGGCCGTGTTCGCCCCCGACCCCGAGAAGCCGAAGCCCAGGATGACCATGTTCGAGGTAATCGCCGGCCGACCGGCAAGATGGGTCTCCAGGCGCCGGACGACATCGAGCGTGCGTTCGCGCGTGGCATCCGCAGGCAGCTGAACCGAGGTCATGAAATAGCCCTGATCCTCTTCGGGCAGAAATGCGGATGGCAGGGTGCGCAGGGCCAGAACCAGCAGCACGGTGATCGCCACGAAGGCCACCATCACCCGTCCGCTGCGCCGCACGACCGCGACGAGACGGGTTTCATAGGACCGGGTCATGTGATTGAAGCGCCGGTTGAACCAGCCGAAGAAGCCCCGTCGGTCATGCGCGCCGGGGCCGACCGGCTTCAGAAGCGTGGCACAAAGGGCCGGCGTCAGACTGAGGGCCAGGAGGGCCGAAAACAGGATCGACACCACCATCGACAGGGCGAACTGGCGATAGATCACCCCCACCGAGCCGTCGGCCAGGGCAATGGGAATGAACACCGCCGTCAGCACCAGGGTGATGCCGATCACGGCACCGGTGATCTCTTTCATGGCCTTGCGGGTGGCGTCGCGGGGCGACAGCCCTTCGGTCGCCATCAGCCGTTCGACATTCTCGACCACCACGATCGCATCGTCGACGATGATGCCGATGGCCAGCACCATGCCGAACATGGTGAGCACGTTGATCGAGAATCCCGCCACCAGCATGACCGTGAAGGTGCCGAGCAGCGCGATCGGCGCCACGATGGCCGGGATCAGCGTGTAGCGGAGATTCTGGAGAAACAGCAGCATCACCAGGAACACCAGCACCATCGCCTCGATCAGGGTGTAGATGACCTTCTCGATCGAGATCTTGACGAAAGGGGCCGTGTTGAACGGGGTGGCGATGCTCATCCCCGCCGGCATGCTCTGGCTCAACGTGTCGAGCCGCGCCTCGACCGCGGCAGCGGTCCGTACCGCATTCGCCCCCGGGGAGAGCTGAACGGCGGCGAGTGTCGCGGGTTTGCCGTTCTCGCGGTTCGCGAAGCTGTAGGTTTCCGCACCGGTCTCGATCCGTGCGACATCGCCCAGCACCACCCGCGAGCCGTCGGCCGCGGCACGCAGCACGATGCCGGCAAAGGCCTCCGGCGTCTGCAACTGCCCGTCCACCGTCAGGGGCACGCTCACCCGCTGCCCCGGCACGGCCGGTGCATCGCCCAGCCGCCCGGGGGCGATTCGGGCGTTCTGCTGCAGGATCGCCGCCGACAGATCGGTCATCGACAGGCCGAAAGCGATCAGCCGCGACGGATCGACCCAGATGCGCAGCGCCTGTTCGGCGCCGAACAGCTGCACCCGGCCGACACCGTCGATGCGGCGCAGTTCCTCGATCACATTGCGGGCCAGATAGTCGCTCAGTTCCGTCTCGTCGAACCGGCCATCCTCGGATTTCAGGCTGATCAGCATCAGAAAGCCGGAGGTCGCGGACTCGACCGTCAGGCCGTTCTGGCGAACGGCCTGCGGCAGGCGGGGCTCGACGGCCTTCAGCCGGTTCTGCACATCCACCTGCGCCAGTTCCAGATCGGTGCCGGGCTTGAAGGTGACGGTGACCTGTGCCGTGCCCGAACTATCGGCGGATGATTCGAAATAGAGCAGGTTCCTCACGCCCGACAGCTCCCGCTCGATCGGAACCAGAACGGAATCGTTCATCGTCTGGGGGCTGGCGCCGGTATAGGTGGCATAGATGCTGACCGTGGGCGGGGCCACCGAGGGATAGCGGGCGATGGGCAGCCGGGGCAGCGCAAGCACGCCTGCCAGAATGATGAACAGTGCGACCACCCAGGCGAATACCGGGCGATCGATAAAGAACTGCGGCATGGTCGCTCTCCGATCTCAGCCGGCATCGGCGCCCGGGCGCCACATCTGCGGCTCGACGCCGATCCCCTCGGCCAGCCTGTCCACACCCTCGACCACCACCCGTTGACCGGCTTCAAGGCCGGTGGCCACGCGATAGCGGTGATCGACCAGCTCCCCCAGCGTCACGGGCACCGGACGGACGGTGGCATCGGCGGCAACGGTCCAGACCTGCGGCACGCCGCCCGCCCGCGTCACGGCCTGCTGGGGGATCATCAGGGCGTCGTCGTATCCGGCCCGCGGCACACGGGCGCGCACGAACATGCCCGGCAGCAGCTCGCGCGACGGGTTGTCGACCAGGACGCGCAGCAGCAGGTCGCCGGTGCCGGCATCGACGGTGATGCCCGAAAAGAGGATATGCCCGGTCACGCCGTAGGCCGTGCCGTCGCTGCGCAGGATCGTCACCGGCAGACCCCGCCTCTCTGCGTCCTGTCGGCCCGTCGACTGTCCGTCCGGCCCGATCTCACGTCTCAGGGCCTCACGCAGGGCCTCCAGCGAGCGCGCCGGCTGGCGCAGATCGACATAGACCTGATCCACCTGCTGAATGCGGGCCATGGGTGTGGCATCGGTTGGCGAGACAAGGGCACCCTCGCTCACCAGGGCCTGATCGATTCGGCCCGCGATCGGCGCCTCCACGGTGGTGAAGGCCAGATCCAGCCGGCGCCGGTCCAGGGTGGCGCGGGCCTCTGCGACCTCGGCAACGGCCTGGTCACGCTGCGCCACCGCATCGTCCAGAACCTGATCGCTGATCGCATCGGCCCGATGCAGGGGTTCCAGCCGCCGGACCTGCTGGCCGGCCCGCGCCGCGGCGACCTCGGCCCGCCGCAAGGCAGCCGCTGCCATCCCGACATCGGCCTGGAACGGGGCGGGGTTGATCTGGAACAGCGGGTCGCCGGCGCGGATATCGGCGCCCTGTTCGAACAGCCGGCGCTGCACGATGCCGCTGATCTGCGGGCGGATCTCGGCCACACGCACCGCAACGACACGCCCGGGAAGATCCTCGACGACCTCCAGCCGCTCGGGCGCAACCTCCACCACCGCCACCCGGGGCAGCGGCGTGGGTGCCCTGGGCGTCGTCTCGTTGCACCCGGCCAGGACAATCATCGCCAGGGTGAGCCCTGCACTGCCGCGGAGCAGGCGTTCCATCCTCATGCATCGACCTTTCAGGGAACACGTCTGCGCGTCGTTTCCGCCCGAGGCGGGACGAGCGGCGCGAACCCTATGCCGGGGGAATGGCGTTTCCGTCGACGGCGTGTGGAGATAGAGTGGAGGCCGCCCGCAAACATGCAGATCAGCCATGCCCCACCCGCCGATCCCCGCCTCCCGGGTCACCGCGTCTCGGCCTCCCGCCCCCCGGGCGCTGATCCTCGTCGCCGAGGACGAACCCGAGATCGCCGAGATCCTGTGCGCCTATCTCGACCGCAACGGCCTGCGCAGCGTCCGTGCCGATGACGGGCGTCAGGCGCTCGACCTGCATCTGTCGCTCAAGCCCGATCTGGTTCTGCTGGATGTGGGCATGCCGCGCCTGGACGGCTGGCAGGTTCTGTCCGAAATCCGCCGTCGCGGCGAGACGCCGGTCATCATGCTGACCGCCATGGATCAGGACATGGACAAGCTGACCGGCCTGCGGATCGGTGCCGACGACTACATCGTGAAGCCGTTCAATCCGGCGGAAGTGATCGCGCGGGTGAATGCGGTCCTGCGCCGCTCCCGGCCGGCCGGTCACAGCCCCGGCCGGGAGGTCATCCGCGTCGGCCGGCTGCATGCGGACATGGAAAGCCACGAGATCCGGCTGTGCAGCCCGGATGGCGACCGGCCCCTGACGCTGACCCTGACCGAGTTCAGACTGCTGACCCATCTGATGCATGCGCCGCGGCGGGTGTTCAGTCGCGGGGAATTGCTGATGGCCTGCCTGCCCGAGGGAGAGACCCTGGAACGCACGGTGGACAGCCATATCAGCAAGCTTCGCAAGAAGCTTGAGGCAGCCGGTCTGGAAGCCCAGCCGGTCAGCATACGCGGGGTCGGCTATCGGCTGGGAGAAGCGTCGTGACCGGCAATGGCGGTCTCAGCCGCCGCATCATCCGGTCGATGGTCTCTCTCGCCCTGATCGTCAGCGCACTGGCGCTGCTCGGCACCTACATCTTCTATACGCTCTGGTTCGCCCTCTTCCCCACGAGCATCCCCGGCCCCGAAGACAGCGGCTGGATTCCGACGACACCGGAATGGGGGTGGATGGCGCTGACCGCGTTGACGGCACTCGGTCTCGGGGTCCTCTGGGCGCTCAGGCTGGCACGACGCATCCTGATGCCGATCAACGCCGTGGCCGGCGGTCTGCACCGGCTGGCGGAGGGTGATCTGTCGGCGCGGGCCACGGCCGATGATCCGCTGCCCGACGAGGCTACGCAGCTGGTGCATGATTTCAATGCCATGGCCGACCGGCTGGAGCGCGTGGAACACGAGCGCCGGTTCTGGAACGCGGCCATCGCCCATGAATTGCGGACACCGGTGACGGTGCTGCGCGGCCGTCTTCAGGGGCTGACCGACGGGATTTTCGAGCCGACGCCGCAACTGCATCGGTCCCTGCTGACCCAGGTCGAAGGGCTGGGGCGTCTGATCGACGATCTGCGGCTGGTCGGCCTGGCCGAGAACGACCGGCTGGATCTGCAACTCAAGGCTGTTGATTTGCCCTCAGAAGTCGCGGCCGTGGTGCAGGTGGTGGAGCCACGGCTGGCGGAAGCCGGGTTCGACCTGGTCTGTGTGCCGGGGCTGACGGAGCCGGTCGACTGCGACCCCGTCCGCATCCGTCAGGCGCTGCTGGCTGTGCTGGAAAATGCCCGACACCACGCGACGCCGGGGCCGCTGCGCATCACGACCGCCTGCAAGGACGGAGTCTGCCATCTGATGGTGGAGGATAGCGGGCCCGGCGTGCCCGAGGGGATGGCAGGCGAAATCTTCAAGGCCTTCCGGCGTGGCGATCCCCATGGCCGCGGCAGCGGCCTGGGGCTCGCCGTGGTTCAGGCGATCGCCCGTGCCCATGGCGGCGATGTGACCTGCCGCCCGTCATCCCTGGGCGGAACCGTCTTCGACCTCAGCTGGCCGGCCGCTTCGGGGGCTGCCCGCCGTCACTCCACTGTTACCGACTTCGCCAGATTGCGCGGCTGATCGACATCCGTGCCCTTCAGCACGGCGGTGTGATAGGCGAGCAACTGCACCGGAATCGCGTAGAGCAAAGGCGCCACCACCGGGTCGACCGTCGGCAGCACCACCACTTCCGCCACCAGATCGGCCAGGCGCCCGGCGCCGGCCTCGTCGGTGATCAGGATCACCCGGCCGCGGCGGGCGACGATCTCTTCGACATTCGACGCCGTCTTCTCGAACAGCGGGCCGGACGGCGCCAGCGCTACCACCGGCAGCCCGTCGTCGATCAGCGCGATCGGGCCGTGCTTCAGCTCGCCCGCCGCATAGGCTTCGGCGTGGATGTAGCTGATTTCCTTGAATTTGAGCGCACCTTCCAGCGCGATCGGATAAGAGGTGCCACGGCCGACGTAAAGCACACCGGTCACATGCACCAGGCTTTCGGCGATGCTGCGCATCCGGTCGTCGTTGTTCAGCACGTCCGCCACGCGTGAGGGCACTTCGGCGATCGCCTGGGTCAGCTTCTGGTCACGGGCGGCATCGATGGTGCCGCGGGCACGGCCAAGGCCGATGGCGAGGCAGGCGAGTGTCACCAGCTGGCAGGTGAAGGCCTTGGTCGAGGCGACGCCGATCTCGGGGCCGGCCTTGGTGCGCAGCACCAGATCCGCCTCGCGCGCCATGCTGCTTTCCGGCACGTTGACCACGGCGATGGTGATCAGCCCGGCGGCCTTGGCATGGCGCATGGCGGCGAGTGTATCCGCCGTCTCGCCCGACTGAGAGATGAACACCGCCACCTCGCCCGGGATCAGCGGCGTGTCGCGGTAGCGGAATTCCGAGGCGATGTCGACATCGACCGGCAGCCGCGCCAGCTGTTCCACCCAGTACTTGGCCACCATGCCGGCATAGGCCGAGGTGCCGCAGGCGACGATCATCATGCGGGTCAGCGTCTTCGGGTCGAAGGGCATCTCCTTCATCTCGATCGTGCCGCGGCCGGGATCCAGATAGGTCCTGAGGCTGTCGCCGATCACGGCCGGCTGCTCGTAGATCTCCTTCAGCATGTAATGCCGGTGGCCGCCTTTGCCGACCGCCCCGCTGGAGAGTTCCGTCCGCCGCCGCGGCCGTACGACTTCCGCCCCGCCTGCGTCGTAGATGGTCATGCCCGCGCGGGTCAGAACCACCATGTCGCCTTCGTCGAGATAGGTGATCTCGCGCGTGAAGGGCACCAGCGCCATGGCATCGGAGCCCAGATACATGCACCCCTCGCCATGACCCACGGCAAGCGGGCTGCCGCGGCGGGCGCCGATCAGCAGTTCCTGTTCGCCCGCGAAGACCAGGCCCAGGGCGAAGGCGCCTTCGAAGCGCTTCAACGCCGCCTTGCAGGCATCGACCGGATCCAGCCCCTGTTCGATCAGCGCCGTGATCAGCTGGGGGATCACTTCGGTATCGGTCTGGCTGACGAAGACCCGGCCCGCCGCCTGCAGCTCGGCACGCAGATCGCGATAATTCTCGATGATGCCATTATGCACCGCCGCCACCCGGCCGGTGGCATGGGGATGGGCATTGGCCTCGGTCGGTGCGCCATGGGTGGCCCAGCGGGTATGGCCGATGCCGGTCATGCCCGAAACCGGCCGCTCGGCGACCAGCGCCTCAAGCCGGGCGATGCGCCCCTCGGCCCGGCGCCGCTCGATCCGGCCTGCGGCATCCAGCACGGCGATGCCGGCACTGTCATAGCCGCGATATTCCAGCCGGCGCAGCCCCTCGATCAGCACCGCCGCCGCATCCGCAACACCAACGACACCAACGATGCCACACATCAGGCCAACTCCGTCTCTGGTCTGTCCGCCCGCAGCCATCAGGCCGCAGTTCCAGGTTCAGGGGGTAGCAGAGCCGGATGGCCCCTGCCAATCACTTCGCGTTACGAATTGTTGCAGATGCGGCATGGGCGCGGCCCGGCGGATGGCCCATCACGAAACTGCAATCTGCCTGCGATCACCCGCTTGACAGGCCCGGTGCGTGGCCATATAAAGCGCCCACCTCAGGCGGCCGGAACGGCGAAAGCCGGCATCGACCAGATCCTGCGGGCGCGTAGCTCAGCGGTAGAGCACACCCTTCACACGGGTGGGGTCACAGGTTCAATCCCTGTCGCGCCCACCAATTCGACAAGGCCCCCTGCATCTTCGGATGCCGGGGGCTTTGTTCATATCGGGCCTCCTGATCCGTCTCAGGCGCCGATGCGCACGGCGATCTCGGCCATGTCAGGGCCAAGCCGGCGCCAGACCCGCCCCAGGATCCGCGGATCGCACGGGTCATCCAGCCGCTCGTCGGGCCCCAGGCAGCGGGCCAGGATCTCCCCTGCCCCGCCGGCCATGGCAATCGCCACCCGCCCCGGCACCACCGGCCCGGTCAACCGCAGGGGCACCCGGCCGGCGAAGGCAATCCGTGCACCATCCCCGCCAGTATCGCCGCCCACCAGCGCCGGCGCGGTCGACACGACGGCAAAGGCGATAGCCGCGCCGAACCGGCCGGTCACCCGCCCGTCCTGATCGATGCCGACCGCAGCCGCCGGTGACGCCGGCGGGCAATCCGGCGCCAGGGGGACATATTCAGCGAAATCCGCCCCGACGGCATTGATCGTGCCGGCAGCATTCAGGGAACGTCCGGTCGTCCCGTTCACCCCCAGCGCAAGGGCACAGGCCGGGCCGCCGCCCGATCCGGCAACGTTGTAGAACCGGGCCGTCACTCCGGCATGGCCGCCGATCATCGCGGCCTCCGCCCCTTCGGCCGCCGTCACGCTGCGCAGCCTCAGCATGGCCGTGCCGACGCCGGCATCCATCACCTCCAGATGGCCCTCGGCGGTCTGGATCAGGTCCCAGCTCCGTGCCGCCCCGCCCGTCGCCTGCAGGCGGAGCCCCACGGCGGAACCGGCCAGATGCAGCCCCCGCGCCGGTGCCGTGGTGCCGATGCCGAGTGCCGCCCGATCGGCCGGCACGGTCAGCCGATCCACCCCCTGGGTCGCCAGCACCAGCGGTGCGGCAATGTCGGTCCGCAGCCGCAGCGTGCCGCCCTGCCAGGCCAGAGCTGCCTTGCGGCTGCCGGCCTCCCGCAGCGCCAGCGCCGCCTCGCCGCCGGCATTCACATGGGCCGAAACCGCGGCCGCGGTCGCATGGCGCACCACCAGCCCCTCGCCATCCACCGCGCTGCTGTCGCCCACCACCAGCTTCTGCCCGATATCCAGCCGGCCGGTGACGACATCGCCGGCTTTCGAAACCCGGGTCGCAAGTGCTGCATCCAGCCCGGTCACCTCGGTGGTGGCATGGGTATGGGCCAGCATGGTGGTCGCGGTCCAGGCGCCGGCCCGGCGGACGACGAAGGCCTGTTCGGCCTCGACCAGAACCACCCAGCCGTCGCGGGCGGTGACGAACCGCCAGCCGCCCGCGGTCCAGAGCGCCAGCTGCCCGTCGCGCCAGGCCCAGGCGCCCGAGGCCCCGGGTGGTATCAGATAGGCATCGCCCTCGGCCGGGCTGGCGGGGGGCAGGGTCTGGCTGCGGCTCTTGACCGCGATCTGCGCCAGAACATCCAGCAGGGCGAGCGCTTCGTTATGGGTGACGTGTTTCTGCGCCTGGGCGGCCGCAAGCAGCGGCAGTCCCAGGCGCGGCGTGGCATCGGCCATGGCCGGACCTTTCGGAATCTGACGGAAAAGACGGACCGCGCCCTCAGGGCACCACGGTCGCATAGCGCGCCGGGCCGGGCCCGGTCGCCGCACCGATCTGTGCGACCTTCAGGCCAAGAGTGGCGGGGGAGGTGAAGAAGTCGGCATATTGCTGTGCGGCGGAATAACTCCAGCTGCTCGCGCCCTCGACGATCACCGTGCGGCGGACGGCTGCCGTCTCGATCGGGCTCGCCAGGATGTCCAGCTGGTAGCGCTCGGCCGTCTCGCTCATCGGTTCGTCGGCGCCATCGGTCCAGCCGGCCAGGCGGTCGGCCCGCAGCCAGCGGATCAGCACCGAGCCGTCGGTCTGGCGCTTCGCCTGGAGATCGACCGGCCGGAACGGCTGCAGCCCGGCGCCGGTCAGGCTGTGGATGCGGGTCGGGCCGATGGTACCCGCAAGCGTAATCGCCCGGAAATACAACAGCCTACCGATATCCGCCGGCCGCCAGCCCATCACCGCCAGCCGCTCCGGATCGAGCAGATGGACGGCTTCACCGATCACATGGGCACCGACCGCCGCTTCGGTACCGCGCAACCCACGCCGCAGCCGCGACAGCCGCCAGAGGCCGGCCGACAGACGCTCGATCGCCCCGAAGCTCAGGATCTCGGCCCCGACCAGGGCCAGGCTGCGGCCGCTTTCGGCATCGGCCTCGGTGATCCCGGCATCGACCCGCAGATCGTCGCCGAAATCGACCGTGACGCCGGCCAGATCATCGCGGAGCGTCAGCGGCCCAGCGGCCAGCAGGGTGGTTGTCGTACCGCTTGCCGCCGGTGCCAGCACCGCCACCTCCCGCCAGGGGCCGCCGGGGGTGTCTGCCACTTCCACCCGTGCCGCGCGCAGACCGCCGCCACCGCCGGTCACCATCACGACCAGCCCGGGATCGGGGGCGGGTTCCACAACCGGCGGCAGGTCGAGCACCGTCACCTCGGGCAGGCCCTCAGTCAGCGCCGGGGCCGCCGTCACGGGGGGAATGGCATCGGCGCCGGGGCGGGCGGTGCCGTGCAGCCCGTCATGATCGGCCACGGCCTCCACCTCGATCAGCCCGGGCGTGCCGAAAGCCATGCGTTCGATCCGAAGCCGGGCCGGCATCATCGGCAGGCGTGGATCGGCCGCAAGCGCAATCACGTCGCCCGGCTCCAGCAGCAGATCGCCGAAACCCAGACGGAAGCGCCAGCGATCGCGCCCCACCAGCGCCTCGTCGGCAAGGGTGCGGGCGATGCGTGCCGCCTCGTCCGCCGTCAGCACCAGCGGCAGTTCCACAGCCTGGCGATCCTCCGCGCCGGGAACGCTGCGCCGGGCGCGGGCAAGCCCCGGCCGGCCGTCGGCGGCACCGTCGATAAAGGCGACGCCGATCTCGCGCGGCATCTCGGCCTGCTGGATACGGGTGCGCTCCACCAGCGGCGGCGGCTCGTCGCCGGCACCATGCGCGCCCAGCCGGCCCGGCTCGATCACGGCGGCGACCGGCCCGCCGCGGGGTACGAAGGCCAGTCGGCCGTCGCGCTCCACCGCATCCACGAACCAGCTGGCAAGCAGGGGCTCCAGCGCCTCGCGCGCGCTGCCCTGGCGGGCGACGACATAGCCGCGCAGCGTCATGCCGCCGACACCGGTCAGGTCCAGCTCGTCCGGATCCACACCGGCAGCCGCGGCCAGATCGGCGATCACCGCCCCCAGATCCGCGGTCTCCGCCGGCCGGGTGAGCGCCAGCCAGCGGTCGATCCAGGCGGCATTGTCTCCCGCCGGCACCCAGGGCACCGCCATCAGCCGCCCGCCCCCCGCGGCGAAACCGACCACATGGCCAGGCTCGATCTCGACCGGCGTCGTCACCACCCGCCCCGCCCGATCGATCAGCGCCACCCGATCGGTGAAGACCACGCCGACGATTCCGTCCGCCGCCCGGTGCAGGCCGACCGGCCGCTGATCCGGCCAGGGGGTGAGCGTCTGGTCCCGATCGGCGGTGGCGGTCAGCCCCGCAAGATGGCGCAGCCGCGCCCCCGACAGCAGCAGCAGGCCGTCATCGTCGCCGCGCATCAGCGTCCGTGCCGCCGGCAGGCCATCCAGGATCATCGTGGCATCCGCATCGCTGCCGCCGTCGTCCAGCGCCCAGAGCGCCAGCGTTCCGCCCGGTCGCCCGCCCAGGATCCAGATCCGCGTTCCCCAGGCGGTAACGCCGCGAACATCGCCCGCCACCATCCCGGGCAGCGCCACCAGCCGATGGCGGCCGGTCTCGATCTCCACGAACACCGCCGCCGCCTCGCCGTCGCGCGCATAAAGCTGGACCGGGCGGTCGGCCGGCGCCCAGGCGCAGCCGCGCCGGGCCGAGGTCAGCGGGATCGCGTGGCTCCAGCGTTCCTCCGCCAGCCAGCGGCCGGCAGAGCTGCGCTGGCGGGCGACATGACGGACGCGGTTGACCATGTCGCTGGCGGTCACATGGCGGACGATCGCGCCATCCTCCGCGCCGCCATCCATCAAGGTACAGGCATCCGTCCAGGCATAGGCGTTGTCGCCGGCAATCCCGCCCGCCGGCCCCGTCAGCGCGTCGATCGGCGCGCCCGCGATCAGCGAGGGCAGCCGCCGCAGGCCGTCGCGGGCGACCGGGGTGACGCTGGCAAAAGCGGCGGGATCCACCCCCGCCACCACGGGGCTGCCACGCACGATTTCGGCCTCGATCAGCGGCACCCGGTTGCCATAGGGGCCAAGCGGCAGATTCTGGAAGACGAGATAGGCGAGATCGCGGAAGGCGGGGGTCGCCGCGGGCCCTTCATGGGCCAGGATCAGCGGATCGGGTGCCTGATCCGCCGTGCCGCGATGGAGCCTGAAATACCGGCCGGGCGCCGCAGAAGCGGCAATGCCCGCCAGCCCCGCCGCGGGATCGGCCGACCAGATCAGCGTCTCGTCGGCCCAGATCCGCCGGATGCCCAGGATCGGGCCCTGGGCGAACCCCACGGCGAAGCTCGCGAAGTACTCGTACTCCACCCGTCCGGCCGACAGCAGCCGGCCGGCGCCCAGACTGCCGAACAAGCCGCCGGACGTGGTGACGGGGATGATGCGGCGACGTTCGCTGATCGGCCGCGCCCAGATGATGTTGCCCGCCAGCCGCACGCTGCCATAGACCCGCGGAATGATCCGGCCATGGCCGGTGGTCTGGACCGCCAGATCCTGCAGCCGCGGCCCCTCGCGCGGCTCGAACCCGCCGCTCGCCGCCCGGCGCGCCAGGCTGCCCAAGGCATCCCCCAGCCCGCCCGAGGGCAGCAGCCCGCTGATCAGCGAGGTGAGAAAGAACCCGGCCATGATCACGTCGTCTCCAGCGCGCCCGGATCGGGGGTGAAGGGAAAGCCGCGGAAATTGACCGCGTTGTTGAAGCGTGCGGCACAGGTGGTGATCCGCTTGTCACAGCCGACCCGAAGCCGGTAGCCGCAACCGGCAAGGGGGGCCGTGGGCAGCGGCCGGGCAAGGACGATGCCACCGGGGGTACTGGTCGCGACATCGACCACCAGCCCGTCCAGCGCACCGTCCAGGATCGTCAGACGGCCGCCATCGAACCAGCCGGCCGGCTCGGTCCGGGCCGGATCGGCGATCGCAGTGGCGGTTGCCGCGGCAATCACCCCCTCGACCTCGAACCCTGTCCCCGCCAGCGCCACGCCACAGCGGAGGTCGGCGAAATCGGCTGCGCAATCGGGGCCGTAGGCGATGCCGATGCCCTGCTGCAGGCGCTGTGACACGCCGCGCAGTTCCGCCCGCCAGCGGCTGGCCGTCATGGAAATCTCGCCGATGCGGCCCGCCGCCAGCAGCAGCCGTCCGGCTTCGGGCTCCGTCCAGTCGGCAATGGCGAAGTCCACCCGCGCATCATCGAACCGCCCGCAGGCGATATCGGTGGCCGAGACCGCGCCGTCATCCAGCGGTCCGCCGACATCCAGCCCGTCGACGCCCAGCCCGATACGGGCGTCCACCGCCCCCGGCACCATGCCGGCACGGGCGCGATAGAGCGTGCCTTCCACCTGAAGGTCGTGATCGTGATCGGTCAGGCCGATCACCACACCGTCACGACGCTCCACCCGCCAGAGCCTGGCCAGGCTGCCCAGCGGCCGGGCCAGTGCAGCTGCAAGCGCCGCCGAAGTCGTGCGCATGGCTCAAGCCCTCCTCAAAGCCGGATCTCGACCAGCGGCACGGCGCGCAGGGCCCCGATGCCATAGTCTTCAAGCGTCGCCGGCAGATGGTCGGTATCGAAGCGGACCGGCACGTCGAAGGCGAAGCCGGCGGTGAGCACCGCTCCCGCCGCCGGCGCCACCGCGAAGGTGACAAGGCCGGTGGTCGCATCGACGGAAAAAGCCGCCTCGGGCAGCTCCCCGCCGTCAGCCGCCACCCGCACGCTGCCCGCGACCGGCTTGACGATCCGCCGGTCCACATGCCAGGGCGGCGCCTCATAGCGCTTGATCAGGGCGAAGCTGGTGGTGCTGCCGTCCCCCTGGCCCAGCGGCTGATCCAGCGGCCCCGGCGGACCGTTGCCGGCATGGCTGCTGCAATCGGTCCAGTCCTTGAAGCGGAAGCCGCAGGCCCGGCCGCGGCGGGCGCGGAAGAAGGCGATCAACCGGGCCAGCTGCTCAAGTCCGCGCACGCCCATGGCGATGTCATACCGGGCGCGCGCCTCGGCCCAGTCGGCATTGCGCCGTTCATGGCCCGAGGCCAGCACCACCACATCGGTGGAAAACACCGGCCCGCCGGCAGATCCCCAGGCGATGTCCTCGGGGAAGCGGGTGTCGTGAAAATCCTCGATCATCGCATCCGACCATCAACCATCGCGGCGGCGCGCCCGTTCGGCCGCCTCTGCCGCGGCACGGGCCGCCCAGGCGCGACCCGGCTCCAGCCGGTCGCGCCGGCCGGCCCGGCCGGCAAGTTCATCTGCCGCGGCGGGTCGCGGCGCGGTATCGACCGTCTCGGTCATGTCTCTTCTCTCCTCAAAATTCCGTACAGGTCGGGGGTGCGGCCGCCATGGCCTCAAGGGCGAGCGACGCGCCATCGAAACCGCCGGCGCCGATCAGGCCGGGCGGCAGCGCCAGCCGGCGCCCGGATCCGGCCCGGCCCAGTTCCAGGGTCGCGGCCACCGGCCCGGCCTGGGCCAGCCGGCTGGCGAGCGTTCCAGACGTCACCCCCGGTACCAGCCGGAGCGTCAGCTCCACGCGCCCGCCAAGCCAGGCAACCGGCGCCGGCTGATCCGGCGCGGTCATGGCATGAAGCCGGGCCTCCATGGTGAGCCGGCAGCGCCGGAGCGGCATCACCGCCGCCCCGTCGAGCGACAGCCGGAGATCGCCTCCCGTCAGGCGCGGCGACCCGTCCGCCGGCCCGAAATCCGCCGCCGTCTCCGGCACCGCCACGAGGCCGCGGAACAGCGCCACGAACCGCGGCGGGCCGGTCTCATCGAAGTCGAGCACCAGCCGCGCCAGACGGGCACCGGTGATCCGGCTCGCGAGCCCGCCCGCCGACGGGCCGAGCCGCACGGTCAGGGCCGGCTCCGCGCCCATCGACGGCAGAAGCAGGTCGACCAGGGCCAGGCTTGCGGGCATTTCCAGCGCCAGCGTCGGCGCGGCCGACCCGGCCGGCAGGACCTTCTGGCCCCGCCGGGCCGGATCGGCGCCGGTGCGGATCGGATGCCTGATCTGAATGTCCAGCGCCGTCACCACCGGCACCAGGCGGGTGCCGCTCATCGTCTCCAGCTGTACCGCCAGGGGCGCCGGGCTTCGGATCTGCATGCGATGCTCTCCTCCTCACGCGCCGTCGATCCGCCAGAGCACCGCCAGGGCCAGCCTTGCGCCCTCGGGATCCAGCATCAGAGCGGCGCGGCTGACCGCGGTGAGTTCAGCCATCACCCCGCCGCCCGCCTCCAGCGCCGTGCCGGGCGGGAAGGCCGCGAGCACGACATCCGCGGCGGCATCGAGCGCCGCCATGCCGCTGCCGGGTGGTGCCACCACCTCGACGGCCTGGCGGCCGGTCAGCATGGCATGGCCGCCGGTGCCGGCGGTCACCGCCTCCATCGGACCGGGGGACGGCACCAGCCAGGCACCCGCGGCAGGCGGGGGGCCGCCGCGGGTGTTGGGCCAGCGCACCGGCAGGCCGGCCGTCGCCGCCGCCGCCCCCAGCCGGGCATCGAAAGCGGCGCGCAGCCGCGCCTGCACGTCCTGAGCGAGCGAGGTCATGACCCGCCCTCCCCGGCGGCGGGCGCCCTGAGCTGCAGCCGCCAGAGATCGAGCACCGCCACCGGGCGGATCGCCTCTTCGATCCGCCACTCGGCCGTGCCGACCACGATCAGGTCGCCGGGGACGGGGGCGATGCCCAGCCCTTCGACCAGGGCCGGCCGTCGGGCCGTGGAAGCGGCCGAGAGGTCGGGCATCTGGCCGGCGGCGACGGGATCGCGCCCCCAGATCAGCCGCCCCGACGCCATCCGGCTCCGGGTCTCGGTGGCAAGCCCGTTCGCCGGATCGAAGGCAGCGGTCACCCGGTCCAGCGCACAGCCGAGCGCAAGCCCGCCCGCCCCTGCCAGCAGATCGCCCAGCATCCGGCCGAGCACGGCATCGATCCGGGTCATGTCCGCACGAGCCGGCGACGATGACGCACCGGTGCCAGCGGTGCCAGCAGACGGGCGGCAAGGGCCAGCGCACCGCCGGCCCCCGCCGCCGCGCCCGGGGTCTCGCCGTAATCGATGGCGACATCACCCAGCGTCAGCCGCCGGGCGGCACTGCCCGCCGCCTGTTCGGCAAGCGGCCGGTCCAGCGCCGCCAGCGCCAGTTCGATACAGGCCTGCACGACCGGGGCCGGCGCGGCGGCGCCGTCCAGCCCGATGCCGGTCGCGACCCGCGGCCAGGCCAGAGGCTGGGCGGGATCGGCCGGCCGGCCGACGAAATCGTGGAAGGCATCGATATGGGCCGTGGCCTCGACCAGCGCCGCCTGGCGCCGGTCGGCCGGGGCTTCGGCCCAAAGGGTCCGGCCGCGGGCGGCGTGATGGGCATCGGCCCGGGCGAGATCGGCATAGGTGGCGGCGGTCATCGGACGGTCCCCCCTCTCGCCTCAGGCCACGGTCAGCCGCACGCCGGCCAGGCTCTTCGGATCGGTGGCCACGGCCTGCCAGTTGGTCCCGATCTCAAGGCCCGCATCGGTGGGATTGATGCCGCCGCCCACCACATCCCAGGCAAAGCCGCGCAGCCGGACGTTGAAGGCATATTCGCCCTGGATGCGCATCACCAGGTTCTCAAGCCCGGTGATCACATCCGAGACGATCGAGCGCTCCTCGCTCTCCGCCACCTCGATCGCATCCTCGACCAGCCCGAGCACCCGATAGCGGTCGGGGGTTCCCGGCGCCACCAGCGCCGGGCTGTCGATCACCAGGGTCGGCCGGCCGAAACTCGCCACCGTGCCCTGATAGATCGTGACCCCGGCCACCTCGAACACCTTGTCGGCGATGCTCTGCGCCATCAGGTCGTAATAGGGCTTGGAATGCATCACGAAGCACGAGATGCGGCCGCCGGCATCGCCCAGCCGGGCCATGGCCCGGACCAGCGCACCATGGGCGAGGCCCGGCTCGGCCTCGCCCGAGATGTCGAGATTGAGCGCAGTCACCCTCGACAGCGCCGCCGAGGCGGCCCTCAGGGCGGTATCGACATAGTCGACCGCCACCGCCTTGCCGATCTGCCGGCCGAGCAGGAACGACATCTCGCCCGGATCGCGGCCCAGCTTGCGCAGACTGTCGAGGGTATTGGCCACCGGGCCGATCCGGCGGTTGATCTTGATGCCCACCGTCTCGGCCTGGGCAAGCGGCGTGTCGGCCACGCCCGTCACCGCATCGATGTCGCGGCGGGTGACGAGCGAGGCGACGCGCGAGATGAAGCTCTCGGCCGCATAATGGCCGCGGCGGCGCTCCGGCACCAGCCGGATGGCCCCGCCAGAGGCGGCGTTGAAGGCATCGGCGTTCTGTTCAACGACTTCCACCATGCCGCCGAAGAACTCTTCGGGTGCAATGCGGAAGTCCTGCTGGGTTCCAATGGTCATGGCAGTTTGTGTTTCCTCTGAAGGATCTGAAGATCAGGGATCGAGGTCGAGATAGGCGGCGCGGCCATGCTCGCGGATGAAGCGCGCGCGTTCGGCCGGCCCGCCCAGATCGGCGCGGCGGCGATGACGGCCGGCACCGGGCTCGGCCCGGGCGCCGCCGCCATGGCTGTCGGGGGCGGCGAGATAGGCGGCCCCCTCTCCCGCCGCCCAGTCGGCGACGAAATCGGGCAAGGGCCGCGTGCTGCCATCGGCAAGCCGGGCGGTCAGTGCGCGCGCCCCCTCATCGCCCGCCACCTCGATCAACGGGCGGAGCAGGGCCGCCGCCCCCGCCACCAGTGCCGGCGCCACGCCGGCCCGGGTGAGCGCGGTTTGCAGCCCCTGATCGACGAGCAGGCGGTGCAGTTCGCTGCGTTCGCGCTCCATGCCCGCCGCAAGGCTGGCAAGCTCCGCGCGATGCCGACGGTCGAGCCGGGCGCGCAGCGCGGCCAGGGCCGCGGCCTCGTCGGATGCGGGTGCGGCATCGCCGCCATCAGGCAATAAGGGATCCTCGGGCAGTGCCGGCGGTGCTGCCGGATCCCGGGTCTGGTCGGTCATGATCGGATGTCCTCAGGGCTCTGCGGCTGCGCCGGAAGCGGCGCCGGCCGGCAGGATTTCACCGCGGGTGAGTGCCCGACGCAGTTCGCCGCGGGCGATCGCCCCGCTTTGCCAGGCCTCGACCAGCGCGGTCAGTTCGTCGGCCGCCATCGGCCGGGGCCAGTAATCGGTGTTCAGCGCCACCCGCGCCGGCGCCGCCGGTTCGATGCCAAGCCAGGGGGCCGCAAGATCCAGCGCCCGGCCAAGCCCGTCTCCCGCCGCCTGGGCAAGCGCCGCGAGGGCGGAATTCTCTCCCTGGCGATGGATCTCGGCGGTCAGCGCCGCTTCGGCGGCCTTCTTCTCGGGCGCCAGCATGCGGGCGCCGAGCGCCGCCATCTGCGCTTCCTTGCGATCGAGCAGGCGTTCGAGCACGCCCAGGCCCTCGCCGCGGAACTCCAGAAAGAAGGCTTTGGCCTCGGGCGCCTCCAGCACCCAGGCCTCGCCGGCGCCGATCGCCAGAGGTTCCATGCCGTCGAAACGCTGGCCGGTCACCACAGCGGTCGGCAGGCCGGTGTAATGGGCGCCATGCTCCAGATCGGCGCTGGTGCGGTAATGCGAGAGGTTGACCTCCACCAGGTCGAGCAGCGGCGGCCGCGCCACCTCCAGCCCCGGGCCGCGCGGGCCGATGCACAGAAAGGGGATGCGGCCGAGCGGGCGGCCGGCGGCGCGCGGCTCGATCTCGGCCACCAGGGTCGGCCGGTCGCCACCGCCACCGGCCCAGAGCCGCTGGCGATAGACGCCGTCGGGGTCGAGATCCAGGCTCCGGCGGCGCCGGATGCCCGCCTCATCCTCGCCCTCGTCCAGAAGGACATAAACCAGGCGCGGCACGGCGCGGCCATGGCCGCGGGCCAGCCGCCAGTCCAGAACCGCCTCGGCCGGATAGGTCGCCAGATAGGGCAGCCGGCCGGCTTCGGCCGCGGCTGCCCGGGTGGGTGGCGGTGCCTCGTCGCCGGGCGGATGGTCGACCAGCAGGCCGATACGGCCGGTGGTGAGCAGTTCCGCCACGACATGTTCGGCCAGGCGCCGGAAGCCGTCGCCGGTGCCGGTCGGATCGGCGATCACCGGGGCAAGGCCGGGTGCCGCGTCGATCTCGGGCGGTTTGCGAAAGACCAGCCCGCTCAGGCCATCGATGGTGCGGGCGGTGGCGTTGTAGAACAGGGCCCGGTCGCGATAGGCGCGATATGCCGCTTCGCTCTGGCCATCCAGCCGTGGCAGATAGCGTTCGCCGGCGGCATGCACTGCCTCCTGTCCCGCCGCGACGTCGCGGCAGCGGGTCCAGGCGGCCCGGCGGGCGGCGTGGGCAGGATGGACGCGGTCGGCCGCGCCCGGCGCACCGGGCGGGCCCGGTCCGAATGTCGTCATCGGATCTTTCCTCGATATGTTTGAACAACGCGGACCTAAAGACCGCCCAGCTTCAGGCGGACCACACGCCCGCGTTCGGCATCCAGCCAGGACAGCAGCTGGCTCAGCGCGTCGACCTGGTCGTCATGGGCGGCATTGGGGAAGATCGTCGCCTCGCGAACGAAATCCCCGGCCCAGTCTGCCCCCGCCTCGATCGTGAAGCCGCCCGCCTCCAGCCGCGGCGTGGTAACCGCCAGCCGGGTAAGTTTGTCGGTCACCGGCCGCACCGCCTGGACCGGCAGGCGGCCGGGCATGGCCTTCAGATCCTGGATCAGCGACTGGCCCGAGGCCTTGTCCTCGACCAGGATCACCGAGGGTCGCCAGCGCGCGGCCAGGCGGGCCGCCTCGCGGCGCAGGGCCGGATATTCCAGCCGCTCGCGGAACACCTCCGCCAGATGCAGCCCGTCTTCATGTTCGATGACCGTCAGGCAGACGCTCGGATCGTTGAGCGCATCCGCCTTGTAGGCGGTGTCCCAGCTCTGCAGCACCCGCCGGATGCGTGCCGGATCCGGCATGGCCGCCGGCCGCAGCCAGGCAGCCTTGATCAGCCCGCCGGCGGCCGGGGCCGGTCGCTGCAGATACTGCGCAGCATAGCCCGCCTCGCCCAGCATGCGCCGGGCCTCGGCCAGTTCCTCTTTGCCTTCGCGTTCGGGATGCAGCGGCGTGCCCGGTTGACGCACCATCCGCAGCCGGCCGAAATGGATGCGCTGAACGCTGTCCACCTCGGCCGGCAGCGACAGATGGGTCCAGCCGCCACGGGCCAGCAGATGGCCCGAAAGGTCGGCCTCGTGCAGGCGCTGCATCACCACGATCATCGCGCCCCGGCGCTTGTCGTTCAGCCGGGTGGAAAAGGTCTGATCGAACCAGGTCAGTGCTGCCTCACGCAGTGCCGTCGATCGGGCACGGCGCGGATCATGCGGATCGTCGACGATCAGCAGATCGCCGCCGTCGCCGGTCAGCGTGCCGCCGATCGAGGTCGCAAAACGAAAGCCGTTGGCGGTGGTGGTGAAGCGCTGGGCGCGGTCACGTCCGCGGCGGATCCGGGTCTCGGGAAAAAGATACCGGTACCAGCCGCTCTTCATCACCTCGCGGGTGTCGAGCGAATGGCGCAGGGCCAGTTCATGGGCATAAGAGGCGACGATGATCCTGAGCGTCGGATCATGCCCCAGCCGCCAGGCCGGATAGGCCACGGAAACGGTCAGGGATTTGAGCGACCGCGGCGGTACATTGATGATCAGCCGCCGGATCTCGCCCCGGCGCACCGCCTCCAGATACTCGGCCATCAGATCGATATGCCAGTTGCCCAGAAACAGGCTGCCGGGGTCGACGGTGCCGAAGCAGCGGGCAATAAAGCTGGGGAAATGGTCCGCAGCAAGCAGGTCCAGCGCAGTCCCCGGTGTCGTCACCTGGGGAAACGGCCGCTGCGCTGCCGCAGAAAACCCGTCATGTTCGTCTCCGGCTATGTTGAAAGAACAGGGTAAAGATGGCGGAAAACCGCCGGCATCGCCGGGGGTAACTCGCCATCATGGTGAAATAGTTACATCAAAATCGGCCAATGGTTGCATGGGAAGTTGCTGCAACACCGCCCTGGCCATCGTGTCAGCCGGCCGCGGCCTCGGACAACCCATGGATGCGCTGGAAGATCAGGAAATCAAGCGGTGGGGGTGCGACCTCGGTCTGGGTCAGCATGTCGTGGGCCTGACCGCGATGATGGGTCTGATGGTTGAACCAGTGGCCCAGGAACAGGGCCAGCTGGTCCGAGAACCGGTCGCCGCGGGTGGTGGTGTAGGTGAAGGGTTCGGCGAAGCGCGACAGCGGCAGGGCGGTGATGGTGCCCAGAATGCGCTGATCCAGCCCGGCACGTGCACTGCGCAGGTCGTTGAAATGGGTCCAGGGCTGGGCATTCAGGGGCCGGTCCGGCGGAGTGGTGCCGTTCAGCCGGGCAAGAAACAGTTCGTCGACCACCATCATGTGGTTGAGCACACCACGGATGCTGCCGAAGAACGCCGCCCGCGGTCGCTCGAACTCCACCGCCGGCAGGCGCGCCACCGCGTCATAGAGTCTGAGATTCGCCCAGGCATTGTAGCGGGCGAGGATGCCGAAATAGCTTGGCATGTCCATAAGGGTACAACTCCGACTGGCAGTTGGCGGCGGAACGTCGTGCCATCATGACCCGCCGCCACGCGCAGGGATATGGCGGGGTCGAAGAAAATCGCGAAAGGAAAACATCCCTAACGAGATATTAAACCACAATTTGTCACTTTTGCGCGCATATCATCGAATGATCTTGCCTTATTGCGCGAATGTCCTCTAGTCTCGCCTCACACGGTAATCCGGGGGCGTGTCATGTATCGACGGACGGGACGGGCACTGCTGGTGATGCTGATGCTGATCCTTGCCGGCTGTGCCCGCGATGCTGCACCGGAGCTGCCCGCCGCACCGAGCCCGGTGGTTGAGCGCGCGGCACAGTGGCGTGGCATCGCCGAGGACGCGGCACTGCAGATCGGGGCGGGCCTTCCGCCCGGGGCACGGCTGGTGGTCGCCTCATCCGACCGCCGAAGTGCCTTCGCGGATCGCCTGCCCGACCTGCTCGCCGCGGCGCTCATCCGCCAGGGTTTCGCGGTCTGGTCGGTACCGCCCGGCGATGCCGCCCCCCTTGTCCAGGCGGCCGCCCCGGGCTTCGATCTTCAGCCGGCCGGGGCACCGATGGGTCTGCTTCGGGTCGAGACCCGCATCTCCGCAGTCGGCCATGATGCCGAGGACACCCGCAGCCTGCTTGAGGCCGGCCACTACACACTGCTCGCCACCGGCCTCTATCTGCTGGAGAAGGCCGGCCGCGAGGGGGTTGATCTGGTCGCCAATCCGGGCTGGCTGATCGGCGCGGGCATCGCCGCCGACCTCGCGACCTGGGCGGAGCGGCCGACGCCGTCCACCGAACTGGTGCTGGGAGTGCGGGTGCTGGACGGTACCCGCTATGTCACCGCCACCGACCGGGTCTATCTGATCCGCGACGGCGATCGCGGCCTTTACACCGGCCGGCCGCGGGCCTCGCCCGACGCGATCACCGTGCTCTACGATCCGCGCGGCGACAGCCTCTCCGATGCCCGGCAGGCCGCGGCCCGCCACTGCGCACAGACGGCGCGACAGCCGATGCTCGCCACCCGCTGGGCGCCGGCTCCCGATCTGCCCGAAAACCCGGTCGATCTGGCCGTGGTGACCCTCATCGACGATGGCGGTCGGCAGCCACGCCATGGCGCCCGTTTCGATTGCGTCGACGGCGATGCGCGGTTCTGAACCGCATGCGACCCGGCGCCGATCGGCGCGCAACCGGGTCGCCCGCCGTCAGATCGGATGGCCGCGATCGGCCTGCGCATCGGTCAGCGCTTTCGCGAAGGTGTCCGGATCGACATTGCCGCCGGTCAGCACCACCATCACCGTCCGCCCGGCAACCGGTACCCGCCCGGCCAGAACCGCCGCCAGCGCCGCAGCACCGCCCGGTTCCACCACCAGCTTGAAGCGGGCGAAGGCATACAGCATGGCACGCGCCACATCGGCATCGGTCACCGCCACCGCGGCATCGACCACCTGAGCGTTGATCGCGAAGGTCAGCGCGCCGGGGATGGGTGTCGCCAGCGCATCGCAGATGGTGCGCACGCCCGGCGCATTGCCGATCCGCCGCCCTTCGGCGATCGACCGGGCGGTATCGTCATGCCCGGCCGGCTCGGCGATCACCAGGGCCGGCCGGTCGGGCAGCGCCTGCAGGCAAAGACCCGTCCCCGCCGCCAACCCGCCGCCGCCGCAGGGTATCACCACCACATCGGGCCGCTGCCCCAGGCTTTCTGCCTGATCCAGCATCTCCACCGCGATCGAGCCCTGTCCGGCGATGACGTCGCGATCGTCATAAGCCGAGACCACGGTCATGCCGCGCTCCGCGCCGATCCGGCGGGTGATTCCGACCCGGTCGTCCGACAGGCGGTCGTAGAACACGATCTCGGCGCCATAGGCGAGCACCCCCTCGATCTTGGTGCGCGGCGCATCGGCCGGCATCACGATGACCGCAGGTGCCCCGAATTCCCGCGCGGCCGCCGCCAGCCCCTGGGCATGATTGCCCGAGGAATAGCCGACCACGCCGCGCGCCCGCATCTCGGGCGACATCAGCTCCAGCCGGTTATAGGCACCGCGATACTTGAAAGAGCCGGTATGTTGCAGCACCTCGGCCTTGACCAGCAGCCGCCCGCCCAGTTCGGCATCCACCCGGGCCGACCGCAGCAGCGGGGTCTCGATCATCGACGATCGCATGCGGATCCAGGTTCGCCGCAGCACCGACAGGGTCGGCCAGTTCGAGGCCTGGATCTGCTGCAGGCTCGGCCGGGCCCGCTCGGGCAGGATCACGGTACCGGCGCGGTCGGCATCGATCACCGGCAGGTCCGTTGCGTCTTCCGGACGGCGGAGCCCGCCCCAGAGGTTCAGCGCCGGCTCCAGCGGCACGCCGGCACGCGCCCGCGCCGCCGCACTCAGCGGCCGGGCGGCAGGCTTGGGACCGGGGGCATAGGCCGACGAAGCGGCGGTGGTCGAGGTCGGACGGTCCGGGTCGAAGGGCATGGCATCGCCGTCTGAATCGGGACAGGAAGCCTCAGCATATATCACGCCCGGCCCGGCGCCGACCATCGGCCCGGTCCGCAATGCTCCGGCGAAAAAAGCTCACACCTTCGATGATCCGCCGTGATTATAAGCGGACCGGAGACGGCGCCGCGGCAGCGCTGCCCCCCTGTTCGACGCGTGGAGGACCGCCGATGGAACTTGCCAACCAGCTGATCTTCGTAGGCGCCGCCCTCGTCCTGATCAGCATCGGGGCCAGCCTGGTCTCCTCCCGTTTCGGCATGCCGCTGCTGCTGGTTTTCCTTCTGCTCGGCCTTGCCGCCGGGCCGGAAGGTCTGGGCGGCATCGTCTTCGCCGATATAGATTCCGCCGCCCTGATCGGCTCGCTCGCCCTGGCGGTGATCCTGTTCGACGGCGGCCTCAAGACCAAGGGGGAGAATTTCCGCGTCGCCCTCTGGCCGGCAACGTCGCTTGCCACCATCGGCGTGCTGATCACGGCCGGCCTGACCGGGTTGATCGGCTGGGCGCTGTTCGACCAGCTGGGCCTGATGGCCGGCCTGCTGCTCGGCGCCATCCTCAGCCCCACCGACGCCGCCGCCGTGTTCTTCCTGCTCGGCAATCGGGGGCTGGTGCTGAAGGAACGGGTCGGCGCCACGCTGGAGATCGAAAGCGGCAGCAACGATCCGATGGCCGTGTTCCTCACCATCGGCCTGGTCGAACTGCTGCTTGCCGGGGCCTCGGGTGGCGACGGGCTGGGCGTCGTCGAACTCGCCGGCATCTTCGCCCTGCAGATGGGGCTCGGCACCGCCTTCGGCGTCGGTGCCGGCCATGTCCTGGCGCTGGCCATCAACCGGCTGCGCCTCGCCTCGGGCCTCTACCCGCTGCTTGCCCTGGCGGGCGCCCTCTTCACCTTCGGCCTCACCGCCGTGCTCGGCGGCAGCGGCTTCCTGGCCGTCTATCTGATGGGTCTGATGCTCGGCAACCGGAAGCTTCAGGGCTTCCACAACATCATGCGCTTCCATGACGGCCTCACCTGGCTCGCCCAGATCGTGATGTTCCTGATGCTTGGGCTGATGGTGCTGCCGTCGGGGCTGATCGCCATCGCACCGCTGGCCCTGCCGCTCGCCTTCGTGCTGATGCTGGTGGTCCGGCCGATTGCGGTCTGGGTCTCGCTGCTGCCGTTCAACTTTTCGAAGGCGGAACAGGCCTTCATCTCGTGGGTGGGCCTGCGCGGCGCAGTGCCGATGGTTCTCGCCCTCTTCCCGACGGCGGCGGGGCTTGACGTCGGCCCGCTCTATTTCGGCATCGCCTTCTGGGTCGTGGTCGTCTCACTGACCGTCCAGGGCTGGACGATCACCCCGCTCGCCCGCTGGCTGAAGCTTGAAATCCCGTCGAAATCGGGGCCGATCGACCGCATCGAAATCTCGTTGCCCGAACTTCCCGACCACGAGATCGTGGGCTATGCGATCGAAGAGGACAGCCCGCTGGTGGATCGCCATCCGCGCCTGCCGCCCTGGGCGCAGCCGCTGCTTCTGGTGCGGGAAAAAACCCTGAGCAGCCCGGTGCCCGGCTTCCGGCTGGCGGCAGGTGACACGCTCTACCTGCTGGCCCCGCCCTGGAAGCTGATCGACCTGGACGCGGTCTTCGGCGGCCGGGCTGAAGAGGATGCGGCTTTCTTCGGCGCCTTCACCCTGAACGGCGAGGCCCGGCTCTCGGCACTGGGCGATGCCTATGGCGTGCCGGTGCCGGCCGAGGCGCTGCGCGAGACGCTGGCCGATTTCATCGATCGCCAGTTCAACCGCGCGCCGGTCGTCGGCGACGTGGTCTTCCTGGGCAATGTCGCCCTGATCGTGCGCGAGCGCGACGAGACGGGCCGGGTCACCAAGGTGGGTCTCGACCTCGACGGGCTGAAGCGCCGCGCGCCGCGGGTGCCGTTCCTGCCCGACTGGCAGACCCTGGTCCGCGCCGCCCGCCATCTGGGCCCGGGCCCCGCCCGCGCGGTGCGCCGGCTGCGCGACCGCAGCCGCGGCACCACCGCCACCCCCGTCGCAGCCCGGCCCGCCGACAGCACCCGCCGCGGCCTGGCGGAGCGCCTGCGGCGGATGCTGAGGCGTAGCGAAAGGTAAGGTCACACCACGTCGAAGGTCAGCTCACCCACATGTTCGATGCCGCAGCGGACCTTCTGGCCGCGGGCGATCGGGCCGACACCGGCAGGCGTGCCGGTGAAGACGATGTCGCCGGGCTTGAGCGCGATATAGCGCGACAGTTCGGCGATCACTTCGGCGGTGGTGCGGATCATCTGGTTGAGATCGGCCTGCTGGCGCATCTGGCCATCGACCTCCAGCCAGATCCGGCCGCGCTGCGGATGTCCGAAGCTCTCGACGCGGGCAAGCGCACCCACCGGTGCCGCCTGATCGAAGCTCTTCGCCATGTCCCAGGGCCCGCCACGATCACGGGCGGCATTCTGCAGATCACGCCGGGTCAGATCCACGCCCACGGCATAGCCATAGACCAGCGACAGCGCCTGATCAGCCGGCACATTGGCGCCATCGCGGCCGATCGCTGCAACCAGCTCCACCTCGTGATGCAG
This sequence comes from Tistrella mobilis, assembly GCF_041468085.1. Taxonomy (NCBI): domain Bacteria; kingdom Pseudomonadati; phylum Pseudomonadota; class Alphaproteobacteria; order Geminicoccales; family Geminicoccaceae; genus Tistrella; species Tistrella mobilis. The sequence goes on from NZ_CP121017.1 coordinate 2,945,230, forward strand.
GTTGGCGGTCATCGGCGGATAGGCGACCCGGGTGCCGTCGGCAACCACACAATCGGCCGGTTTGATGAAGAACACCGCAGCTTCGGCACTCACATCCGTGCCGCCCATCTCGCGGATGTGGTCGGCGTAGTTCTTGCCGATACAGAACACGCGGCGCACCGGAAACCGGATCGCCGAACCGCGAACCGGCAGCGTCGGTGCCTCCCAGGACGCCACCGCCAGACCGTAGGTCATGCTCCCTCCCCCTTGGGTCGATCTCGTCCCGGGGCGCAGGGTCATGGATGCGGGTGCAGGCCGCCCTCGCCACCGGGGCGAGAAAGATACGTCTACACCCGGCCCATGTTAAGCCTTTGTGATATATCCGGCTGAGTTTGCGTCCGAAAGTTACGCCAGCCGGTCGCGCGGCGTCCCGCCGGCAAAAAAGGCATCCAGATTGTCCAGTGCCCGGAAGCCCATCGCGGCGCGGGTCTCGACGGTGGACGTGCCCATATGCGGCAGCAGATAGGCGTTGTCGAGGTCGGCCCAGCGCGGATCGAATTTGGGCTCACCCGTGAAGACATCGAGCCCGGCGGCGCGCAGCCGGCCCGATCGCAGGGCCGCGATCGCCGCCTCGTCATCCACCAGCGGGCCCCGCGCGGTGTTGACCAGAATGGCCCCCGCGGGCAGACGGGCGATCCGTCCGGCATCGATCATGCCGATGGTCTCGGGCGTCGCCGGGCAGTGCAGCGACAGAACATCGGCCACCGCCACCAGGTCGTCCAGCGTCTCGTGATAGACCGCATCGGCGAGATCCTGTCCCAGAGCCTCCGCATCCAGCCGGCGGCGCTGATGATAATGGATGGTCATGCCGAAGGCCTTCGCCCGACGTGCCGTTGCCTGGCCGATGCGCCCGAAGCCCACCAGCCCCAGCCGCTTGCCGCGAAGATCGGTGCCCAGCATGAAGGTCGGCGACCAGCCGGACCAGCCGCCGGTCCGCAGCATGCGCTGGCCTTCATAGGCGCGGCGTGCGGCCCCCAGCATGACCAGCATGGCGATATCCGCCGTTGCCTCCGCCACGACGTCCGGCGTGTTGAACACCTGAAGCCCGCGCGCCTTCGCCGCCGCAAGATCGATATGGTCATAGCCGACCGAGAAGGTCGCGATCGCCTCGACGCAGGCGGGCAGCCCGTCGATCGCCGCCCGGTCCATGCCCTCGGTCGGTGTGAGCAGGATGCCGCGGGCCGCGTTGTCGGCCGCCAGTGCCGCCAGCTCCGCCGCCGGAACCGGCCGGTCTTCCGTCAGGCGGATCACGTGATAGTCGCGGGCCGCCCGTTCCTCGACGGCATCGGGCAGGTGGCGGGTAACGACCAGGACCGGACGATCGGCAGCGGCGGACATGGGGGCATTTCTCCCGGATCTGATGATTGGGTGGCAGCATATCCCGAGCCTGCCGGGCTCCGCCACCCCACATTCGACATTAAAATTCTGTGATTTCCAGAAACTACTCGATAAATATGTGTTGTTTATAGGATCCACCGGACCTACATTGCATTCCAACATGCTGATCCGTATTCAACAGACCGGATCCGTTTTTCCGCATCCCGCACGCCTTCGCCGGCGTGGGAGGAGACCGATGACCGCGCTGCTGCCCGTTTCGCTCGATCTGCGCCGCCTGCCCGTCGCCGTGGCCGGACATGGAGAGAAGGCGCTCACCCGTCTCGCCATGATCGTCGAGGCGGGGGCGATCCAGCCTCGTGTCTACGCGCCGGATGCCACGGCGGATTTCATCGCCCGGGCAGAGGCGCTGGGTGGGGTGGTGGTCGACCGGCTGCCGACCGATGCCGAACTCGATGACCTTCGGGTGCTGTTCGTCGCCGATCTCGATGTCGAGACGGCCCGTCCGCTTCATGATCGGGCCGAGGCGTACAAGGTGCTGGTGAATGTCGAGGATGTGGTGCCGCTCTGCGCCCTGCAGGTGCCGTCGGTCCTGCGTCGCGGCGATCTGGCGATCGCCATCTCGACCGCCGGCGCCAGCCCGAGCCTTGCCATCGCCATGAAGCGCGAGCTTGCCCGCCTGATCGGCCCGGAATGGGCGGAGAGGACGGCCGCCATCCGCCGTCTGCGCATGGCCCTGCGCGGCGCGGGCACACCGCCCGCGGCCGTGAAAGCTGCAACCGACGACATGATCCGGCGTGAAGGCTGGCTGCCGCTCGGCAGCACCGCCCCGGGGGCTGCCGGCGCCGCTGCCGACACCACCACACCGACCGACCATCCCCGCCGTGTGAAGGCCTGATCCTTCCCCTCCCCGGAAGGTCAGTGCCGGAGGAACGACAAAAGACCGCGAAAGGTCCGGATCACCATGGCCGTGATCGAGAATGCGCTCTACGACGAGTTGAACTTCCGCCTGGGTCGCCTTGACGGGATCGAACTGATCGCCGCCGCTGCCTATGGCCCGCTCGGCGGCCGCCTCGCGCTGGTGTCGTCCTTCGGCACCGAAGCGGCGGTCCTGCTGCACATGATCTCGCGGGTCGACCGCGACCTGCCGGTCATTTTCCTTGAAACCGGCATGCTCTTCCCCGAGACGCTGGCCTATCGCGATCAGCTGATCGACCGGCTGGGCCTGCGCAACGTCCAGTCCGAAACCCCTGATCCGGTCGACCACGCCCGCGAGGACCCGGAAGACGAACTCTGGATCACCAACCCCGATGCCTGCTGCGCTTTCCGCAAGGTCCGGCCGCTGGCCAGGGCGCTCTCGCGCGTCGACGGCTGGATCTCGGGCCTGAAGCGCCATCACGGCGGCGGGCGGGCCGAGGTGATGCCGGTGGAACGCGACGGCCGGCGGGTGAAGCTCAACCCGCTCGCCTTCTGGGACCGCGAGCAGATCCTCGGATATTTCGAGACCCACGATCTGCCCCGCCATCCGCTGGAGGCGCAGGGCTATGCCTCGATCGGCTGCATCCCCTGCACCAGCCGCACCCGGCCGGGCGACGACATCCGCAGCGGCCGCTGGTCGGGGCGTGCCAAGACGGAATGCGGCATCCACACCATGTCCGATGGCGCCGGCATCTGACCGTCTGCGGCTGGCCGCCGCCGGTTGACCGCAGCCGGCAGGACGCGGATGATCGGCGGCACGCCCTGCCCCCCGAAGACCGGAGCCTCGCCCTGATGCCGACCGATCTGCCTGCCGACCGCGCCGATGCCGGTATCACCCTGCCGCCGCTCGATGCGCTGGTCGATCTCGCGCGCCGTGCCGGTGAGGCGATCATGGCGCTCTACGGCCCCGGCGTCGAACGCTGGACCAAGGCCGATGAAAGCCCGGTGACCGCGGCCGATCTGGCGGCGAACGAGGTGCTGACCGCCGGTCTCTCCGCCCTTACCCCCGGCGTGCCTGTGATCAGCGAGGAAGCCGTCACCGAGGCGGAGCTTGCCGCCGGCGCGCCGGCCCCGGCCTTCTGGCTGGTCGACCCGCTCGACGGCACCCGCGAATTCCTGTCGCGCAATGGCGAGTTCACGGTCAACGCCGCCCTGGTGGTCGATGGCCGCCCGGTGGCAGGCGTGGTCGGCGTGCCGGCGACGGGGCGAATTTATGCCGGCTGCCCCGATGGCGCGGTGGTGGTGGAAGCCGATGGCAGCCGCCGGCAGATCCGGGTGCGCGCCGTGCCCGCCGACGGGCCGGTCGCCCTGATCAGCCGCAGCCATCTGGATCCGCGCACCCGCGACTGGCTGGCGGCTCACGAGGTGGAACGCAGCCGCCAGGCCGGCTCCAGCCTGAAACTCTGCCTGATCGCCGAGGGCGAGGCCGATCTTTATCCCCGGCTCGGGCGTACCATGGAATGGGACATCGCCGCCGGCCATGCGGTGCTCGCGGCCGCCGGCGGCCATGTCGACACCCTGGCCGGGCCTCCGCTCACCTATGGCAAGCCGGGGCTCGACAATCCCCATTTCCTCGCCCGCGGTCCCTGGACCACCGGCGAGGCGGCAGACGCATGAACGGCGGGATCGACAGCCGCCTGCTCTCTCGTCTGGTTTCTGCCCTCACCGCCAGCGCCGGCCGCCATCCGGCAAGCCGGGCGGATCTGGAGCGCCGTGCCCGCAGCCGGCTGACCCGCTGGCAGGAGGCCGCCGCCCTGCCGCCCGAGACGCTGGATGCCATGGTCGCCCGGGCCCTCGACAAGGTCGCCGCCGCCGGACTGATCGATGATGACGCCTATGGCCGGCTCAGGGCCCGCAGCCTGCGCAATCGCGGCCGGCCCCGCGCCGGTATCGCGCGCGACCTGTCGCTGCGCGGGCTGGAAGCGGACCGGATCGAAGGCGTGCTCTCGGACATGGCCGAGGATGAGGGCGGCGCCGATGACCGGATCGGCGCCATCGCCTATGCCCGCCGTCGCAGGCTGGGCCCCTGGCGGCCGGACGTGGCCCGCGACGGCACCCGCCAGCGCGACATCGCCGCCATGGCCCGCGCGGGCTACTACCCCGATCTCGCCCGCCGGGTGATCGATGCGATCAACGTCGAAGCCCTGGATGACTGGGCCGCCGACCCCGACGCCCTGCCCGACCGGCGCCGGCCGGGCAGCACGGTCGAAGACTGACGCATCAGCCCAGGCTGCGCTCGATCTCGTCGGCCAGCGCCTCCAGTTCCTGGGCGGCGGCAGAACGCGGCTCGGTTTCCGAGACCGCAAGCCCGTCGAGCAGCGAGGCCGCAAAGCCGGTCCGGTTGGCGAAGCGGGTGGCCGCGACCGGCGCGCCCAGCTCGGTCACCGCGTCGATCATCGCCTGGGCCAGGCGCGCGCGGGGGGCCACCCGGTTCAGCACCAGCAGCACCCGCCGGCGTTCGGCGCGCACCAGTTCCAGCGTCGGCCGTGTCGCCCCCACATCGAAGGGATTGGGCTGCACCGGGACCAGCACCAGATCGGCGGCGCGCACCGCACGGCGGGCGTCGTTCTCGGCCTCGGGCGGCGTGTCGACGATGACCACGTCGTGCTCGCGCCCAAGCCCCGCCAGTTCGCCATCCAGACGCCAGCCCGACAGGGCGCGCATGGTGACCGGTGGCCGGTTCGGGCTGCGCTCCGACCGCCAGCCCGCCCAGCGCGCCAGGCTGCCCTGGTCGTCGATGTCCACCACCGCGACCCGGCGGCCGCGAGCCGCCCAGCATCCCGCCAGCTGCGCCGCCAGTGTCGTCTTGCCGGCGCCGCCCTTCTGCTGTGCGATGGTCAGGATCATCTGCCGTCTCCCCGATACGTTCCTCATCCGGCGTTGCAGTCACCCGCCGATATCCAAGCCGAAGCGTGACCTCTGCGACGGCTGGCCGCAAGTCTCGTGCGCGGTTGCGTCGCGCGCCGCGGACCGGCATAGTCGGCGGATACCGACCCTGTGGCGCCGGCCGGTTCCGGTGCCCGCCCCGTGCGGAGACAACCACATGCTCAGCGCCGAAGAGAGCCTGAACTTCATCCGTGAACGGATCGACGCCCTCGGGCATGGCAGCAAGCATCATGAGCGGGCCGCCCATGATGCTTTGACGCTGCTGTCGAAGCACTGGTCCGAAGAAAGCGGCGAGTCCATGGACAACGACCTCGCCGTCATCGAAATGATCGGCCAGGATCTGGCCGACCTGCAGCGCCACATCGCCGATCTGCAGCATGCCTATCTGAAGGCGCTTTTCGGCGACAAGCCCGACTGACACCCGCACCCGTGACCTCTGAAACCACCCGCCGGCTGAAGGTGGCGGTCGATCCGGTCAGTGCGGATGACCGCCGCGCCGTGGACGAAGCGGCGGCGCTGGTCGCCGCCGGCCGGCTCGTTGCATTCCCCACCGAAACCGTCTACGGCCTCGGCGCCGACGCCACATCCGCAGCAGCCGTCGCCCGGGTCTATGCCGCGAAGGGCCGGCCGGCCCGCAACCCGTTGATCGTTCATGCGCCGGATGCCGAACAGGGGCTGAGGATTGCGCGTGCGGACGATCGGGCGCGTCTGCTCGCCAGCCTGTTCTGGCCCGGGCCGCTGACCATGGTGATGAACCGCCGCGCCGATTGCCGCATCGCCGATGCCGCCACGGCCGGCGGACCCACGGTTGCCGTCCGGGTTCCGGCACTTTCGGCGGCACGCGCGCTGATCAAGGCGGCCGGCGTGCCGATGGTGGGGCCCAGCGCCAACCGTTCGGGCCATGTCAGCCCCACCACCGCCGATCATGTCCTGGCCGACCTGAACGGGCGCATCGCCGCGGTGCTGGATGCCGGGCCCTGCCCGGTGGGCGTCGAATCCACGGTCATCGACCTTTCGGGTCCGCAGATGCGCGTGCTTCGGCCCGGCGCCGTCACCATCTCGATGCTGCGGGCCGCACTCGGTACCGATGATCTGGCCGGTTCCCTGGATTCTGCAGATCTGCCGGCCGATGACGGGCTCTCCGCCCTGCCCTCGCCCGGCATGCTCGGCAGCCACTATGCCCCCCGCCATGCGGTGCGGCTGGATGCGACCGCCCCCCTTCCCGGCCGGCGCGAGGTGCTGCTTGCCTTCGGTCCGCCGCCGCCCGGCTTTGCCCGGGTGCTGCAGCTGTCGGCCGATGCCCGGCCGCGCGAAGCCGCCCGCAGGCTCTATGCCCTGCTGCGCACCGCCGACGGCCTCGACGTCGACGGCATCGCCGTCGCCCCCTTGCAGCTCCCCGCCGCCGATCCCGACGGCGAGATCCTGGCCGCTCTTGCCGACCGGCTGGGGCGTGCAGCAGCTCCGAGAGACTGAGCCCTGATGCCGTCATCACCCCGACATGGAGAGGCTCTAAGGTGAGCGATCTTTTCGATCGCAAAAGCGGAGCGGTGATGCGGCAAACCAGGGAGGAGGATCTCGACCGGCTGATCGCACTTGCCCTCGCCGCACCGGGTGATACCGGCAGCGCCATCGGCGACATGCCGGCACCGGGCGACTGGCGGGCGGGCGCGATTGCGTTGCGCGCCACGCCGATCGCCGCGACCACCCATTGCATGGATGTGGTCGATCGCTTTCTTCGGGATCCGACCCTGCCGGCCCTGGCCGTGGTGGACGGCAATGACCGGCCGATCGGCCTGGTCGGACGTACTCATCTGCTCTACGAATTTGCCCGTCCGTTCATCCGCGATCTGTATGCCCGCCGACCGATCCGCGAGTTGATGGCGCGTGATCCGCTGGTGGTCGATGAAGAGACCGGCATCGAGGCGCTGGGCGCCGAGATCACCGCAGCCGGCGGCGGCGCCTTTTCGGCCGGTTTCGTGGTCACCGCCGGCGGGCGCTATCTGGGGGTGGGCTCGGCACTCGACGTGATGCGCCGCCTGGTGGCCCGCATGGCCGAACACAACCGCGCCCTGGACCGGGCGGTCGAAGAGGCCGAACGTGCCAATGCCGCCAAGACCGCCTTCCTCGCCAATATGAGCCATGAACTGCGCACGCCGCTGAACGCGGTTCTGGGCTTTTCGGAAATCATCATGACCCAGATGCTGGGGCCCGTCGGCCATGCCCGCTATCTGGAATATATTGGCGACATTCATTCCTCGGCTGAGCATCTGCTGTCGCTGATCAACGATCTGCTCGACATTGCCAAGGCCGATGCCACCGGGCTGCCGCTCGACATCGAACCGGTCGACGTCATAAGCCTTGCCGCCGAGACCCTGCGTATGGTGGCACCGCGGGCCGAAAAGGCCGGGGTCGTCCTTGCCGCCGACCTGCCGGAGCGGATGCCGGTGATCACCGGCGATCGCCGGCGCCTGCGTCAGATCCTGCTGAACCTGTTGTCGAACGCGGTAAAATTCACCCCCGACGGCGGCGAGGTGCGGCTGATCCTGGAAGACCTGCCGGCCGAGCCGGGCGAGCCGGCCCGGATCCGGATGATGGTCGCCGATACCGGCATCGGCATGACGGCCGAACAGATCCCGATCGCCCTGTCACGCTTCGGCCAGATCGATTCCAGCCTGACCCGCCGCCATGACGGCACCGGCCTGGGGCTGCCGCTGTCGCGGGCGCTGGCCGAGATGCATGGCGGCGGGCTCACCATCGACAGCACGCCCGGCTTCGGCACGACGATCACGGTGACCCTGCCTCACCGGGCGATGGTACGTCCGGCCGGAACGGATCCGGTCAAAGCAGACCAAGGGCTCTGAGTTCCGCCGCAAGCTTCGGGTCACCGCCTTCGGCGCTGCCGGCCCGGCGATCGGCGGGCGCATCCTCGGGCTTCAGATAGCGCCAGCCCTGATGCGGCTTGCGCGACTGGGTCTCCGTCTCGACCAGCTCCGGGTCCAGCACCAGCGCACAGCGGCGCACACCGTCGCTCCCCTCCACCGGCTCCAGCGCCACAAGACGCTGACGGGCGGAGACCAGGCCGCGGATCACCCAATAGAGCGAGCCGCCATCCAGCAGGGCCGCCGTTTCCTTGGGCGTCTGGCGAGTGACGTGGACAAGCAGCGGCGGTCGGCCCGCAGCGCGGGCCTCAACCAGCCGGGCGGCCTGGAGTTCGGCGAGATGTTCGACCGAGTTGACCCCGACCGCGAGTTTGAGAAGATGCAGCGTCATGGCGCGCACTCTATGCCGTCCCGTGCCGCCGCGCCAGAGGCTGCCATGCGCCCACCTCCCCCGACCACGCCGTTCCCCCGGAAGGCCCTGCCCCATGCCCACACCGCTGAACCACCCCTCGCCCGCGATTCTGGACCGCATCCGCACCGTGGTGGGCCCGAAGGGCTGGCGTGACGAGCCGGCGGCGATGGAGCCGCATCTGAAGGAATGGCGCGGCCTCTGGACCGGAAAAACCCCTGCCGTGGTGATGCCCGCAACCACGGAAGAGGTCGCGGCCGTGGTGACGATCGCGGCCGAAGCCGGCATAGCGCTCGTCCCCCAGGGCGGCAATACCGGCCTGGTCGGCGGTGGTGTGCCCACCGAGACCGGTGACGAGCTGCTGATCAGCCTCGCCCGGATGAACCGGATCCGCGATGTCGATGCCGCCGGCGGCAGTCTCGTTGCCGAGGCCGGCTGCATCCTGGCCGATGTCCAGGCCGCGGCGGCGGAAGCCGGCCGACTGTTCCCGCTCAGCCTCGCCTCGGAAGGCAGTGCCCGGATCGGCGGGCTGATCTCCACCAATGCCGGCGGCGTGCATGTGCTGCGCTATGGCAGCATGCGCGATCTGGTGCTGGGGCTGGAGGTGGTGCTGCCCGACGGGCGGGTGTGGAACGGGCTGCGCCGGCTGCGCAAGGACAATACCGGCTATGCGCTGCGCCAGCTCTTCGCCGGCGCCGAGGGTACGCTCGGCATCATCACGGCGGCGGCACTCGAACTGGTGCCGATGCCGCGCCACCGGGCGGCGGCCTTCGTCGCCATGGGCTCCCCCGAAGCTGCCCTCGACCTCTTCGCCCGCGCCCGCGCCCATGCGGGTGACCTGCTCGAAGCCTTCGAGCTGATCAATGCCACGCCGATGGGCTTTGCGCTCCGCCACATTCCGGGCCTCGGCGACCCGCTGCCCGATGCCGCCGGGCCCTGGTTCGTACTGATCGAACTCGCCGGCCCCATTCCGCTGGGGGAGCTGCTCGAAGGTCTGCTCGGCGAGGCGCTGGAGGAAGGTGCGATCGAGGACGCCGCCATCGCCCAGTCCGAGACCCAGCGCAATGCCTTCTGGTCGCTGCGCGAGGGCCTGTCCGAGGCGCAGAAACCCGAGGGCGCCAGCATCAAACACGACGTCTCGGTACCGGTCTCGGCCATCCCGGCCCTGATCCGCCGCGGCGGCCGGCTGGTCGAAGAGCTGATCCCCGGCGCCCGGCTCTGTCCCTTCGGCCACATGGGCGACGGCAATATTCACTTCAACGTCAGCCGGCCGGTCGACATGACCGATGCCGATTTTCTGGCCCGCTGGCACGAGGTCGCCACCGCCGTACATGATCTGGTGGCGGAGCTGGGGGGCAGCTTCTCGGCCGAACACGGCGTCGGCCGGCTCAAGACCGCCGACCTCACGCGCTATCGCTCCGAGGTCGAGGTCGGGCTGATGCGGGCGATCAAGAACGTCATCGACCCGGCCGGCATCATGTCCCCCGGCCGGGTGCTGTCGCGGGATTGATACGACAAGGCGGCCGTCAGCCGATGAAGGCCGCCATCACCGCCTTCAGCACCGGCCGGATGCGGGCCGCGCGTTCCGGCAGGAAGCTGAAGGGCGGGCCGTTCTCTTCCATATAGGTCTCCTGGACCAGTTCCATCTGGATCGCCTCGACACCCTGATCCGGGCGGCCATAGTTGCGGGTGATGTGGCCGCCGACAAAGCGGCCGTCGACCACATGGCCATAGCCCGCCGCTCCGGCCGCCGCCTCCGCCGCCGCGGCGACCCGCGCCCTGCGCTCCGGGCTCATGCTTGCGCCGCGGGCGGTGCCGATGTTCAGATCCGGCAGCCGCCCCTCGAACAGCCGCGGCACCACGCCGCGGATCGAATGGGCATCCCAGAGCAGCGCATGGCCATGGGCGGCCCTGGCCCGGTCGAGTTCCGCCGCCAGCGCCGCATGATAGGGCTGCCAATAGCTGGCCACCCGCCCGGCGATCTCGGCCGCGTCCGGTTCCGCACCGGCCAGATAGAGCGGCCGGCCGTCGAACAGCGTCGTCGGGCAGAGCCCGGTGGTCGCCTGGCCGGGATAGAGGCTCTCGCCCGAGGACGGCCGGTTCAGGTCGACCACATAGCGCGACAGTCGGGCGGCGATGATCGTGGCATCGAAGTCCGCCGCGAAGTCATAGAGTTCGGGGATGTGCCAGTCGGTATCGGCCAGATCCAGCGCCTCGGGCGTCAGCCGCGCCTCCAGCCCGTCGAACAGCCCCGTGCCGCAATGGGGCATGCTCACCACCAGCGCGGAACCGCCGCGGCGAAGGGTGTAAACCTCGTGCACCGTCGTCTCACCGGTCATCCGGCCATGCCCTCCCTCTCCAGGCTCACCTCGGTCAGGTCGCAGAAGCGGCCTTCGCGCACCATGTTGCCCGCTGCCGTCAGGTCCGGGGCGAAATAGCGGTCGGTGTCGTAAGACGGCACCACCGCGCGGATCCGCGCCACCGCCTCTTCGACCTTGGCCGCCGCGCGGAGTGGCCGGTGGAACTCCAGCCCCTGCGCCGCCGCCAGCAGCTCGATGCCCACGATCTCCGACACATTGTCGGCGATGTCGCCCAGCCGCCGGGCGGCAAAGGTCGCCATGCTGACATGATCTTCCTGATTGGCCGAGGTCGGCAGGCTGTCGACGCTGGCCGGATGGGCCAGGGTCTTGTTCTCGGACGCCAGCGCCGCGGCGGTCACATGGGCGATCATGAAGCCTGAATTGAGCCCGGCATCCGCCACCAGGAAAGCCGGCAGGCCGCTGATCGAGGCGTCGATCAGCATCGCGATCCGCCGCTCCGCCAGCGCGCCGATCTCGGAAGCCGCGATCGCCAGCTGGTCGGCGGCCATGGCCACCGGCTCGGCATGGAAGTTACCGCCCGAGATCACCTCGCCCGTGTCGGTCATCACCAGCGGGTTGTCGGTCACGCCGTTGGCCTCGATGGTCAGCGTACGCGCCGCCATGCGCATCTGGTCCAGCACCGCGCCCATCACCTGCGGCTGGCAGCGCAGCGAATACGGGTCCTGCACCCGGTGGCAGTCGGGTCCCTGATGGGCGGCGTTCAGCGGGCTGTCCGCCAGCAGGTCACGATAGGCTGCCGCCGCATCGATCTGGCCGGGCTGGCCGCGCAGCGCATGGATGCGCGGATCGAAGGGCCGATGGCTGCCCATCACCGCCTCGACCGCGATTGCGCCCGAAACCAGGGCGGAACGATAGCAGCGCTCGATCCGGAACAGCCCGTCCAGCGCCAGCGCGGTCGACACCTGGGTGCCGTTGATCAGCGCCAGACCTTCCTTGGCCCCCAGATCGAAGGGGGCGAGCCCGGCATGCGCCAGCCCGTCCGTGGCCGGCAGACGCTCGCCGCCAACCGTCACCTCGCCGATCCCCAGCAGCACGCCGCAGAGATGGGCAAGCGGCGCCAGATCGCCAGAGGCACCGACGCTGCCCTTGGACGGGATCACCGGCAGCACGTCCGCGGCATGCAGCGCCAGCAGCGCTTCCACCAGTTCCCTCCGCACGCCCGAGGCGCCCACCGCCAGGCTCGCCGCTTTGATCGCCAGGATCAGCCGCACCACCGGTGCCGCAAGCGGCGCCCCCACGCCTGTCGCATGCGACAGGATCAGATTGCGCTGCAGGCGGGTGAGGTCACCGGCGGCGATCCGCTTCTGGGCCAGCTTGCCGAACCCGGTATTGATGCCATAGACGGCCTCTTCGCCGGCCGCGATGCGCTCGACGATCGCGGCCGACGCCGCCATCCGTGCCGGCGCCTCACCGTCCAGCACCAGGTGTGGCCGCTCCGCCCAGATCCGGCGAAGATCGTCGAGCGGGATCCGGCCGGGTGCCAGGACCAGGGTCTCGGTGGTCTCGGTCATGCATGCAGCCTTTCGAGCGCGGCCCGGAAGCGGCGGGCGATGGCGTCCTCGTGAATATGCCGGCCGCCCGCCACGACATGGCGACCCCCGGCGAAAACATCGGTGACCAGCGGGCGGTTGGCGGCGAAAATCCAGCCGTCGAGCACGCTTTCCGGCCGGCGGCCGGTCAGCAAGGCATCCGCGGCGTCCAGCACCACGATATCGGCGCGCGCCCCCGGCGCGATGCGCCCGGCATCGATCCCCAGCGCCCCGGCACCGCCCTCTACCGCCGTCAGGTGCAGCGTCTCGCCGGTCGATCTGCCGGCGCCGCCCGACAGCACGGTGCGCCGGCCACTCACCAGCCGCTGGCCGTATTCCAGCAGCCGCAACTCCTCGGCGACGCCGATCGAGACATGGCTGTCGGTGCCGATACCGAAGCGCCCGCCCTCGGCCAGGAAGGCCTCGGCCGGAAAGATGCCGTCGCCCAGATTGGCCTCGGTCACCGGGCAGAGCCCGGCCACGGCGCCGCTCCGCGCGATACGGCCGCGCTCGCCTTCGGTGATATGGGTCGCATGCACCAGGCACCAGCGCCCGTCGACCTCGGCATGGTCATACAGCCAGTCGACCGGCCGGGCGCCGGTGGTGGCCAGGCAATCGGCCACCTCGCGCGGCTGTTCGGCGATGTGGACATGCACGGGGCCCGTCGGCCGCGCCGCCAGCACCTCGGCCAGCAGAGCCGGCGGCACGGCGCGCAGGGAATGCGGGGCGATGCCGACCACCAGATGCGGATCGGTCGCGGCTTCGCTCTCCAGCCGCGCGACCAGGGCCAGGAAGCGATCGGCATCCAGGATGAAACGGCGCTGGCCTTCCGTCGGCGGCAGGCCGCCGAAGCCCGATGCGGCGTAAAGCACCGGCAGCATGGTCAGCGCGATGCCGGTCTCGCGCGCGGCAGCGACGGCGCGCAGGCTCATCTCCGCCGGATCGGCATAGGGGCTGCCGTCAAGGTCGTGATGCAGGTAATGGAACTCGCCGAGTGCGGTGAAGCCCGCCTTCAGCATCTCGACCTGGCCCCAGGCGGCCACGGCCTCGAAATCTTCGGGCGTCATCCGGCCGAGCGCCCGATACATGGCGGCCCGCCAGCTCCAGAAACTGTCGGCGCCTTCGGCCCCGGCCCGCTCCCCGAAGCCGGCGATCGCCCGCTGATGGGCATGGCCGTGCAGGTTCGGCATGCCGGGCACGGCATAACCATCGAAACGCGGCACGTCGCCCGCCGGCACGGTGTCGGTGTCGACTGCGGCGATCCGGCCGGCCGCGTCTATTGTGACCAGAACATCACGCGCCCAGCCCGCAGGCAGGCGGGCAGTCTTCAGGAACAGTCTCTGCATCTGGCTCCGCTCCGGTCTTGACCTAGACAAGCCTATACAAGCTTAGACAAGTCTGACAAGATCGTTCTCGACGCGACCGGAATGGAGACGACGGCCATGACCACGGCACCCCGCTGGGACCGGATCTGGGTGAACCTGCATGTGGCAACCATGGTCCCGGGCGACGAGGCCTATGGGGCGATCGGCGATGCCGCGATTGCCGTAAAGGACGGCCGCATCGCCTGGGTCGGCCCGGCACGGGATCTGCCGGGGCTGCCCGGCGCCCTGGCGGCCGACGTGATCGATGCCGGCGGCGCCTGGATGACGCCCGGGCTGATCGACTGCCATACCCATCTGGTCCATGGCGGCAACCGCGCGCGGGAATTCGAGCTGCGCCTGAACGGCGCCTCTTACGAAGAGATCGCAAAGGCCGGCGGCGGCATTCTTTCCACCGTCACCGCCACCCGTGCCGCCGATCAGGACCGGCTGGTCGCCGACGCCCTGCCCCGGTTGGATGCGCTGCTCGCCGAGGGTGTCACCACCGTCGAGATCAAGTCCGGCTACGGGCTTGAGACCGATACCGAGCTGCGCATGCTGCGCGCCGCCCGGGCACTCGGCACCCGCCGTCCGGTCGACATCCGCACCACCCTGCTTGGTGCTCATGCCCTGCCGCCCGAATTCGCCGACGATGCCGAGGCCTATGTCGATCTGGTGGCGCGCGAGATGATCCCGGCGGCTGCCGAGGCCGGCCTCGCCGATGCGGTGGATGCCTTCTGCGAGCGGATCGCCTTCTCCACCGACCAGACCAGGCGGGTGTTCGAGGCGGCACGCGCCGCCGGCCTGCCGGTCAAGCTGCATGCCGAACAGTTGAGCGACCAGAAGGGCGCGGTGCTCGCCGCCGAATTCGGCGCGCTGTCGGCCGATCACCTGGAATATCTCGGGGCCGACGGCGTGCGGGCCATGGCCGCCGCCGGTACGGTCGCGGTGCTGCTGCCCGGCGCCTTCTACATGCTGCGCGAAAAGCAGCTGCCGCCGATCCTGGAACTCAGGTCGGCCGGCGTGCCTATCGCCATTTCCACCGACTGCAACCCCGGCACCTCGCCGGTGACCTCGCTGCTGCTGATGATCAACATGGCCTGCACCCTGTTCCGATTGACGCCCGAAGAGGCGCTGGCCGGGGTCACCCGGGTGGCCGCGCAGGCGCTTGGGCTTGACGATCGCGGCACCATCGCGGCGGGCCAGCGTGCCGACCTGGCCCTCTGGCGCATCGGTACCCCCGCCGAGCTTGCCTATATGGTCGGCTTCAACCCCTGCATCCAGGTGGTCCAGGCCGGCCGGCCGCGGGATCCGCGCATGGGCTTCGCACAGGCCGCCGCCGCATGACCCAGCCGCTCTACCGCCGGATCAAGGAAGCGATCCGCGCCCGGGTGGTCGAAGGCGACTGGCCCGAAGGCAGCCAGCTGCCGTCGGAGAACCGCCTGCTCGAAGAATTCGGCGTCAGCCGGATGACCGTGCATCGCGCCCTGCGTGAACTGACCGACGAGGGCCTGCTCGCCCGCGTCCAGGGGGTCGGCACCTTCGTCGCCGAGCGCCGGCCCGGGGTTTCGGTGGTGGAGCTGCGATCGATCGCCGACGAGATCACCACCCGCGGCAATCGCCACGCCGCGCGGGTGGAGGTGCTGGACGAGGTGCGGGCCGATGCCGCCCTCGCCCGGCAGATGAACCTGCCCGAGGGCGCCCGGCTCTGGCACTCGATCGTGCTGCATACCGAAAACGACGTGCCGATCCAGCATGAAGAGCGCTGGGTGAACCCGGTTCTGGCGCCGGACTATCCGGCCCAGGATTTCACCCGTATCACCCCCACCGCCTATCTCTCGGGCCTCCATGCCGCGCCCGAGGTCGAGCATGTGATCGAGGCGACCGCCGCCCCCAAGACCATTGCCGCCCGGCTGGGCATCGCCCGCAACGACCCGTGCCTCAGGCTCACCCGCCGCACCTGGGTCGATCGGGGCGTGGTCACGCTCGCGATCCTCACCCATCCGGGCACCCGGTTCCGGCTTGGCACCCGCTTCCGCGCCGGCCCCGGCACCATGCCGCTGGCGGCGGGTTTCTGATCTCAACCGCTGGCACGCGCCAGCAGCCGGCCCATGGTGCGGATCACCGCCGCCCCGACGCTTCGCCGCTTCGGGCCCAGGATGGCATCGGTCGGCCCCCGCCCCTCGATCGCCAGATGCCGGCCCAGCGTGCTGCCGAAGCCCGCCAGCCACACCGCCGAGAACCGGTTCACCCGGCCCAGGATCGAGCGCATGTCGACATACATCACCCGGACGGTCTCGTCGCTGTCGGGATGTTTCTTGGTCAGGGGCAGCGGCTTGCCGCCCACCGCCTGATACATCGGCACAAGGCGGGGGATGGCATCGAACAGCATGAAGCGCACGCCCATCGACAGGCTCAGCCGCTCCACCTCGCGGAACAGATCATAGCGGATGCGGTTGCCGCGGAAATCCGGATGGACGACCAGCCGCGAGACCTCGACGAAACCACCCTCCCAGAACTGTTCGGGCACCGGCACCTGAGCCTGCAATTCGCTCAGCGACCGGTCACCGCCATTGACCACCAGCCGGGCGGTGGCGATCGGCTTGTCGCCCAGATAGGCCAGAAACAGGAGCGACGAGCCGTCCAGCCGGTCGGCCCAGTCGGCCGGGTCGCGCGCCTCGGGCCGGCGCCCGTAGAACTGATTGGCATCGCGCCGGAGCGCGCGGGCCGTCACCATATCCGCCGCCCCCGCCGCCGGCACCACGCGCAGATGCCGCATCAGCCCGCGCGGCTTCAGCCCATGGGTCCAGAGCGCCTGAATACCGAATCCCGGCGCCGTACAGGCCGCCAGAACCGCCGCCCGGTCGATCGCGGTCGGGTCGGCCATGCGCAGCAGGACGCGCACCGCTTCCCCTCCGCTCTCCACCCCGATGATCCGGCTGCACAACCGGAAAGGCGCGGCCCATGGGCGTACCACGGTCAGGGTCATCAGCGTGCCCGGCACCAGCAGGGCCGCCGGGCCGGTCACCTCCGCCACCGCTTCATAGGGGCCGATGGCCGTGACCAGAGCCGGCAGCCGCCGGCGGTTCAGGCTCCGCCCGTCCAGCATCGCCGGCAGCGGCCCGGTCGGACATGGCAGCTGATCCACCACCGGCGCCGGGATCGCGGCCTCCAGCCGGATGGCGCCCCGGTCGGCATCCACCGAGGTACGGACAAGCCGGAGCGGCCCCAGCCGCCGGCGGCGGATCGCCCGCCGGTCGACCCGGGGCTCGACCGCCACCGCCGCCGCCGGATCGGCCAGCCGCCCGGCAACCACATCCGGCAACCGCCCGGCCGCAGCCATGAAGCACCAGCCGCCATCGGCCTCCAGCGCCAGCCGCCCGTTCAGCCGTTCCGTCCCGACATGCAGGCAGACGGCGACTGCGTGCGGCGGCGGCAGCCCGACCGCCGCCATCGGAGATGGCGCGCGCGTCGCCTCCGCAGCTTCAGGCCCGGCCATTGCATCTCTGACAGGCAGATCGATCAGCGTCATGGCGCGCCTCCCCAGTGGCGGGTGGGTCTTTTGAATTATGATATCTTTGATTGTAAATGATAATCACCATGGGTTGATAATCAAAATCACGTCTCACGAAATGAGATTCTCACCCTGAACCCGGCCCGGAGGGGCCACGGGATGAGGGCGCCGGAGCGGGGAACGTTTCGCGGTTGATAATCAACCATTGAATGATATTCTTTTTGCTTATACGCGGCATGATTTTCACGGTCCGCGCATCCTTTTCGCGGATGGCCGCGACCACCTGCGCCTCGGCGGAGGGTTCGCCATGCACATAGAAGACCTCACGGCCCTGATTCAGGATGACGTCTTCCTGCCGGTCCGCATCGATGCGGGTGGCGGTATCGATATCCTGCTCAAGATCGAAGGGCTGAACCCCGCAGGCTCGATCAAGTTCAAGACCGCGGTCGCGATGATCGCCGATATGGAACGGTCCGGCCGGCTGAAGCCCGGCGCCACGGTGGTCGAAAGCTCGTCAGGCAATCTGGGGCTGGCGCTCAGCATCGTCTGTCGGGCGCTCGGCTATGGTTTCGTCTGCGTCTCGGACCCCAACATCTCTCCCGCCACCCGCGACATGATCGAGGCCACCGGCGGCCGGATGGAACCGGTGACGGAGACTGACGAGAACGGCGGTTATCTCGGCACGCGGCTCAGGCGGATCGCCGCCCTGCTCGACCGCCATGCCGGCTGGGTGTGGA
Source organism: Tistrella mobilis (assembly GCF_041468085.1). Taxonomy (NCBI): domain Bacteria; kingdom Pseudomonadati; phylum Pseudomonadota; class Alphaproteobacteria; order Geminicoccales; family Geminicoccaceae; genus Tistrella; species Tistrella mobilis. The sequence continues at coordinate 2,963,278 of NZ_CP121017.1, forward strand.
CCAATCAATACGGCAATCCGGCCGCGAAATGGGCCCATCACCGCTGGACCGGCCCTGCCGTGCGCCGGCGGGTCGATCGGCCGGATTTCCTGTTCGTCGGTGTCGGAACCGCCGGTACGGCCATGGGCTGTGCGGAATATTTCCGCATCAACGCCCCCCAGACCCGGGTGATCGGCGTCGACAGTGTCGGCTCGGTGACCTTCGGCCAGGTCCCCGGCCGGCGCTATCTGCCAGGGCTCGGCGCCAGCCAGCAGCCGCCGCTTTTCGAGGCGGCGATGCTGGATGCACAGGTGATCGTACCCGAGACCGAAACCGTCACCGCCTGCTGGCGTTTCCGCCGCCGGCACGGCTTCCTGATCGGCGCCTCCACCGGCACCGTTCTGGCCGGCATCGCCCGCCATGCCGCCGCTGGCGCCATCCCGCCCGGAGCCACGGTCGTCGCCCTCTCGCCCGATCTGGGCGACCGCTATGCGGCCACGCTCTACGACGCCGCCTGGATCGGCAGCCGCTATGCCGATCTGCCCCCCGACATTGCCGAGGCCCTTGCCGCATGACCGATGATCGCATGCTTCAGCCGGCCCCCTTCACCGTCATCGGTGCCGAGGCCGTCCGCCGTGCCCTTGCCGCCCGCCCCGGCCATCTGGTCGCCCTGGTGCGGGACACATATCTCGCCCATGATGCCGGCCTGACCGTCAATCCCGACAGCTATTTCCTGCGCTTTCCCGACCGTCCCGGCGACAGGATCATCGCCCTGCCGGCCGCGATCGGCGGCGATGCGCCGGTTTCCGGCATCAAGTGGATCGCCAGCTTTCCGGGAAATCTCGCCCGCGGCATCGACCGCGCCTCGGCGGTGCTCGTCCTGAACGACGCCCAGACCGGCTACCCCTTCGCCTGCCTGGAAAGCTCGATCATCAGCGCCGCCCGCACCGCCGCCTCGGCCGTGCTCGGGGCCGAACTGCTCCACGGCCCGGAAAGGCGGGCGCGACAGGTGGCGGTGATCGGCGCCGGGCCGATCGCCCGGGCGATCACCGACATGCTTTTTGCCACCGGCTGGCATGCGGGCGGCCTGGTGGTCCATGATCTCGACCTCGCCCGCGCCACCGCCTTCGCCGATGCGATCGGGCTGCGCCGGCGGATTGCGACCCGGGCAACGGCGGATATCTCGTCGGCGATCCGTCACGCCGATCTGGTGATCTTCGCCACCACCGCCGGCCGGCCGCATGTGATGGACGCGGAGCTCTTCGCCCATGCGCCGACCGTGCTTCACGTCTCGCTGCGCGATCTGGGGCCGGAGGTGATCCTGTCGGCCTGGAATCTGGTCGACGATGTCGATCACGCCCTTAAGGCCGATACCTCGCTGCATCTGGTGGAAAAGGCGCGTGGCGATCGCGGCTTCGTTGCCGGGACCGTCGCCGATGCGGTGCATGGGCGCATCGCACCCGACCGCAGCCGGCCCAGGATCTTCTCGCCCTTCGGCATGGGCATTCTGGATCTGGCCCTCGGCCTCGATGTCTGGAAGGCGGTCACCGGCCAGGGCGGCGGGATCGCGGTGCCCGATTTCTTCCCGCGCACGGCGACCCTCGGTCTCTGATACCCGCCCGGCGGTGATGTCCGCTCAGCCGCCCGGCCACGCCAGAAGCCGGCCCATGCCGCGGATCACCGCCGCGGCGGGGCTGCGCCGGTCGGGCCCCAGGATCACATCGGTCGGCCCCCGCCCTGCAATCGCCAGATGCCGGCCCAGCGTGCCGCCGAAGCCTGCCAGCCACACCGCCGAGAACCGGTTCACCCGGCCCAGGATCGCGCGCATGTCGACATACATGACCTGCTCGATCTCGTCGCTGTCCTGATGCTTCTTGGTCAGCGGCAGCCGGCGGCCGCCCACCGCCTCGTAAAGCGGGGCAAGCTTGGGGATGGCGTCGAACAGCAGATAGCGCACCCCCAGCCCCAGGGCCAGCCGCTCCACCTCCCGGAACATGTCGAGGCGGATGCGGTTGCCGCGGAAATCCGGATGCACCACCAGCCGGGACACCTCGACGAAGCCGCCCTCCCAGAATTCCTCCGGCACCGGCACCAGGGCCTGCAATTCGCTTCTGGACCGGTCGCTGCCATTGACCACCAGCCGGGCGGTGGCGATCGGCTTGTCGCCCAGCAGGCCCAGAAACAGGATCGAGCAGGCATCGAGCGGATCGGCCCAGGCCTCCGGGTCATGGGCATCGGGCCTGCGGCCATAGAACTGGTTGGCATCCCGCCGCAGCCTGTAGACGGTCGCCATGTCGGCCAGCCCCGCTACCGGCACCACCCGCAGATGCCGCATCAGCCCACGGGGCTTCAGCCCATAGGTCCAGAGCGCATGGATGCCGAAACCCGGCGCGGTGCAGGTGGCCAGCACCGCCGCCCGGTCCACCGAGGCAGGATCGGCCATGCGCAGCACGATCCGTGCCCCGGCATCGTCCCCTCGCATCTCTGCGGCAACGATCCGGCCACGCAGTCGGAAGGGGGCCGCCCAGGGCCGTGTCACGGTCAGGGTCATCATCGTGCCCGGGATCAGCAGGGCGGCCGGCCCCGTGATCTCGGCCACCGCCTCATACGGCCCGATGGCGGTAACCAGGGCCGGCAATCGCCGCCGGTTCAGGCTGCGCCCGTCCAGCATCGCCGGCAGCGGTTCGGCCGGACGCGGCAGCCGGTCGGCCACCGGCCCGCAGATCGCCGCCGTCAGCCGGATCACGCCCGCGCCCGCATCGACCGAGGCAACCGCCAGCCTGAGCGGACCCACCCGCAGGTGGCGGAGCGCACGGCGGTCGATCTCGGGCATCACCGCCACGGCGATCGCCGGATCCGCAAGCCGCTGCACCACCCGTTCGGGCAGGTATCCGGTGGCCGCCGTAAAACACCAGCCGGCAGCGGGGTCACCCGAAAGCCGTCCGTCTATCCGCTCCGGGCCGATATCGAGACGGACCGCGACGGCATGGGGCGGCGGCAACCCGGCAGCACCTGCCGGGTTCTGGGCCGGCAGGCCGGTGATGCGTCTGGTTTCCGGTGCCCGTCCGATGACGGGCAGATCGATCAGGGTCATGGCACGCCTCCCCGGTCCTGGTCGCGTCCCCTGAAACAGGATGCCGGAGATTGTGGACCATATCTACTTTCAGTTGATCAATAAAACGACGTGCTGTCGCCAGGGGTCGCCGCTATCATCGATCCACCCCCCCCTTGTTTCCATGCCGGAGCCTGGTCCGCATGACGCCGATCGACGCCACCCTGGCCTTCACCCTGGCCGCCCTGTTGATGACCCTGACCCCCGGCCTCGATACGGCGCTGGTGTTGCGCACCGCGGCGGTGGAGGGGCCGAAGCGCGGCATGCAGGCGGGGGCCGGCATCTGCATCGGCGTGCTTGCCTGGGGCGTGATGGCTGCGGTCGGGCTGGGTGCCGTGCTGGCGGTCTCGCAGTTCGCCTATGAAACCCTCAGGATCATCGGTGCCGCCTGGCTCATCTGGATGGGCATCTCGATGATCCGCGGCGCGCGCACCGGCGGCGCGGCGCTGGATGCCACGGCCACGGCGGCAGCGCCGCGGGCCCGCGGCCAGGGCTGGTTCATGCGCGGCCTGCTCACGAACCTGCTCAACCCCAAGGTCGGCGTGTTCTACGTCACCTTTCTGCCGCAATTCATTCCGGCAGGCGGCGACGTGCTCACCTGGAGCCTCGCCTTCGCCGGCATCCACGCCGTCGAAGGCCTGCTCTGGTTCCTGGCCATCACCCTTGCCACGCGCCGTCTCGCCTCGATCCTCAGGCGCGGCGCGGTGGTCGCCTGGCTCGACCGGGTGACCGGCGGGGTTCTGGTGCTGTTCGGTCTCAAGCTCGCCGTCGACGTCCGCTGAGTCGCGGCCGGCGCCGGCACTCGCCCAAAGGAGGTCCAAACGCATGGCGGTCCGGATCCGGCGCGCGGTCGAAAGCGATATGTTCGCCGTCTACAAACTGCTGCGGTCATCGACCCTGAATGCCCGCAATCTGCCGCTCGATGCCCGGCGGCGCATGTTCCGCCCGGTCTGGGGCGGTAACGAGGGCTATTACGGCTTCCTGATGGAAGACGAGAAAGAGGTGACCGGCTTTCTGGGCACCCTGTTCACCACCCGCGAGATCGACGGCCAGCCGCAGGATTTCTGCGAGATTCACAGCTGGTATGTCCGCGACAGCCATCGCGATGAAAGCCTGAACCTGCTGCTGCCGGTGATCGGCATGCGCAAGCGCACCATCGTCAATCACACGCCCACCCAGACGGTCTACGATATCGGCGCGCGTTTCGGCTTCAGGGATCTGGAGACCGGTGTCGTCGCCTTCTATCCCCTGCCGACCAGCCTTGGCCGGCCGGATTACCGGGTCGGCAACCGGCTGGTGCCGGACCGGATCGATCCCGCGTCGCTCCGCATCCTGGCCGAGCATCGCGACCTGCGTAACTGCCACCATGTCGCGATCGAGGATCCCGACGGCCCGCCGGTCTATGCCATGTTCAAGACCGTGCGCCGGCGCTGGTTCGAGCCTTTCGGCCGGCTGATCCACACCAGCGATCCGGCGGCTTTCGGCCGGCTGGCCGGGCGCATTGCCTGGCGGCTGTGTCTGCGCCATCGCTGGCAGGCGATCATCGCCAATCAGACGATCTTTGACGGCGTGTCGCTTACCGGTGTCACCCGCAGGGTCGGCCGCGACGTGCCCTCGCAATTCCGCTCGAAGACGCTGGAAGCCCGCCAGATCGACCAGCTCTGCTCGCAACCCCTCCTCCAGGGCTACCGGCTGCACTGATCGAAACGACCGCCTCGGGTCAATCCCGATCGGCCATGGCCGCTGCCTTGAGCGGGATCGGCCGGCCACTGCTGCGTCGGGGGCGCGGCGAGGTGGTCACCACCGGGCGACCGGCGGCCGGCTCTGCGGCAACCGGCGTGGCCGGTGCGACCGGTCCGGCTGCCGCATGCCGTGTCTCGACGGCGGTTTCCACTGCCGCAGCCTCGCTCGCCACCGGCTGATCGCGGTCGTCGATCCGGAAGCCTGCCACCATTTCGGCCAGCTGGTCGGCATCGCCGATCAGTTCGGCTGCCGCCTCGGCGCTGGTGCGGGCGGCGATGCGGTTGTCGGCCGATGCAGCCCCCAGCGCCTCCAGCTCGCGCAGCACCGCATCTCCGGCTTCTCGCGCCTGGACCGAAGCTTCGGCCACTTCGCCTGCTGCACGCGCCACTTCGGCGCTGCTGCCGGCGATTTCATCGGCTGCTCCGGCCTGCTCCGCCACCGCCTGGGCGATGGCAAACGCCGCACCATCGGCCCGGCCGACCGCTTCGGCGATCCGGGCCATACCGGCCTCGATCCGCCCGATCCGGGTTTCCAGATCGGCCATGGCCGCGACCACCTCGCCCACCACAGCCTGGCTGGCGACGATCTTGGCGCCGATCTCTTCGGCCGCATCGGCCGACTGGGCGGCAAGGCGCTTCACTTCGCCTGCCACCACCGCAAAGCCGCGCCCGGCCTCGCCCGCGCGTGCGGCCTCGATCTGGGCGTTCAGCGCCAGCATGTGCGTCTGCTGGGCGATATCCAGGATCACCTGATTGACCGAGCCGATGCTGCGGCTCGATTCGTCCAGCCGGTTGACCGAACGGGTCGCGGCATGGGCGGCTTCGGCACCGTCGGCGACGATCCGGCCGACCTCGCGGCCTTCATCGACGGCGGCCCGCATCGCCTCGGTCACCGAACGCGCATGGCCATCCAGATTGCGATTGGCGACGACGATGCGCTGCACCGCATCCGATGCCGCAGCGGCGCTTGCCGACAGTTCTTCCGCGATCGAGCCAAGCCCCGAGATGACGTTCATCGCCCGTCCGGCCGCATCGCGCGCGCCGGCCGCCCGGCCGTCGGTCTGGTCGGCGGCCTGGCCCAGCCGGCCACCCATCCGGTCCAGATCGCGTGAGCGCACCGCCAGCGAGGCGCCGACATCACGCACCCGGCCCAGATCGCCGCGCAGCCGGGCCAGCATATGGTCCAGATCACGGGCCATGGCGCCGACCTCGTCATTGCGTCGGCCGCCGTCATGCTCGGCGGTCAGGTCGCCTTCCGCCGCACGGGCCAGCACCTTGCGCATGCCGCCGATCGGCCGGGTAACCGCCCGTCCGATGATCAGCCCGGCAAGCAGGGCCGCCACGGCCGCCACCACGGCCAGGGCGATCATTGCGAACCGGGTATCGGCGGTGGCGGCGGCCTCGGCGGCGCCGCGGGCATCGGCGGTCTCGGTCAGGCTGCGCCGGGTTTCGGCCAGCAGACGTGCCGCACTGGGCCCCAGCACCTCCACCGCCTCGGTCCGGCGTTCGGCAACCTGGCCGACCAGTTCACGCAGGGTCTTCGCCCCCTTGGCCAGATCATTACGCAAGGTCGAAATCTTCGACAGCGTCTCCAGACGCCCCGGATGCATCATCTTCAGTTCCAGCGACAGCACCGCCCGCTTGGTCTCAGCCAGCGCCGCATCCATCGCATCGGCATGGGCCATGTTGCCCGACGCCATGAACAGGCCCGCTTCTTCCCGCGCCGTCAGCAGGAAACGCTGGATCACCGCCGCCTGATAGGCCGACTGGATGTCCTGATCGATATAGCTTTCGCGGATGATGTCGGTCAGCCCACCTTCCGAGGTTCTGAAGGCCGGCTCCATCTGTTCCCGCCAGAGCGTGCCGCGGGCAATCTCCACCTCGGCCAGTTCCTCGACCGCCTTGCCGAAAGCCTGGGTCGCCGCCGCGACCTCGGCCGCCGCGGCCCCCAGATCGTCGATGCGATCCTCGGCTGCCCGGACATGGCTGCGGAATGCCTCCAGCCGTGCCGGATCGCCCGTTGCGACCAGCAGATCCGCCGCTGCACCGGCAGCGACAAGGTCGGCCTCGGCCGCAGCCATGGCACGGGCGGCACCGACATCGTCCTTATAGGCGGCAAGCCCGGTGCCGGCCCTGTCCAGTGCCACCACCGCCGCGCCAAAGCCTGCCACGGCCAGAACCAGCAGAACGGCAAAGCCGATCGTCAGCTTGCGACGGATGGTCATGGAACGCACGCTCCCGAACCGATTGGCGAACGGTCCCCCCAAAACCGGGGAGACCAATTTGCCAACAGGTATAGGGTGGTGATGACAACCGCATGACGGTGCAATGACATTTAATGAACGAGTCATTCACCCGCATGCCTGGGTGCGATCACGCCGTCATCGTCCAGGGCAGCGTCACCGTCATCTCCAGCCCGCCGGTCGACCGGTTGGCGGCGATGATCCGCCCGCCATGGGCCTCGACCGTGCGCCGGGCGATGGCGAGGCCCAGGCCGTAGCCCTGGTTGCGGCTGCCATCGGGGCCCCGCACGAAGGGCTCGAAGATCGAGGCCAGCATCTCGGGCGGCACCCCCGGCCCCCGGTCGCGGACCTTGAGCACATGGCGACGCCCGCGTTCGTCGATATCCACCGACACGGTGACCGCCCCGCCTTCGGGCGAGAATTTCAGGGCGTTGCGGATGATGTTCTCGACCGCCCGCCGCATCAGTTCGGCGCTGCCCTTGATCAGCATCGCGCCGCCCGTAAGGCTCGCCGCCGGGGTGACGTGGCTCTCCACCGTCACCCCGGCGGGCCCGGCCTCGAACCGGGCATCGGCGACCACCGAGGCCACCAGCCCGTGCAGATCGAAATAGTCCTCCCGGCGGGGGGCGTCGTTCTCCACCCGCGAGAGTGTCAGCAACTCACCCACCAGCGTGTCCAGCCGCGCCGTTTCAAGCTCCAGCCGGTCCAGCGTCACCGCCACCCGGTCGGGCGACTGACGCACCAGCCCCACCGCCATGTGCAGCCGGGCGAGCGGCGAGCGCAGCTCGTGCGAGACGTCGTGCAGCAGCCGGTCGCGCGCCGCCACCGTCTGTTCCAACCGCGCCGCCATGACGTCGAAATCCCGGGCCAGATCGGCAAGCTCGTCACGTCGTCGCCCCATCGCCGGCCCCAGCCGCACGGCCAGATCGCCCCCGGCCAGGTCGTCGAAGCCCCGGCGCAACCGCAGGATCGGGCGGATCAGATAGCGGGCGAGCGCGGTGCTGAACACCAGCCCGCCGCCCACCCCCAACATGATGATCTCGGGCGGCAGCCGGAACGGCCCGCCCGGACGCGGCGGCATGCGCAGGTCCGACAGGTCGCGCGACAGCTGCCAGACCGACCCGTCGGGCGCCGTGACAGACCGGATCAGCACCTCATCCCGGCGGATGACGACAGAGGCGGCCGGTGTGCCATGATCGGCCGGCCGCACCACCAGCCCTGCCCGCTCACTCTCGGGCCAGGCGGCGATCAGGCGTCGCAGCGCCGGCAGGCCGCCGCTTTCCAGCACGGCCGCCGCCGAGGCCAGTTCTACCGGCGCCAGCCGGTCCTCGAACAGGTGTACGATCGGCCGCGGTGGATCGTCGAACAGCTGGATGGCAACCCAGAGTGTCTGGACCATCAGGAAAAAGGTCAGGCCGAAGCCGAACAGGATCTTCCAGAACAGCCGGCCCCTCAGGGCGGCCAGGACGGGCGTGGTCATGCACGATTCACCCGATAGCCCACGCCGCGCACGGTCTCCAGCACGGTCTCGTCGAGGCCGCGCTCGATCAGCTTGCGACGCAGATGGCTCATATGGACATCGATGCTGCGGTCATAGCTCTCATGCGGCCGGCCCAGCACCTCGCGCGACAGCTCGTCCTTGGCGACCACGCGGTTGCCGGCGCGGATCAGCCGTTCCAGCAGGTTGAACTCGGTGGCCGTCAGTTCGACGGCCTCGCCCGCCACCGTCACCCGCCGGGCCTCGGTCTCCAGCCGGATCGGCCCGGCCTCGATCGAAGCCGGGGCCACCAGCGCCGCCGCCTCGCTGCGGCGGAGCACCGCGCGCAGACGTGCGACCAGCTCGCGCGGATAGCAGGGCTTGGGCACATAGTCGTCGGCGCCCAGTTCCAGCCCGACCACACGGTCGACGTCGTCGCCGCGGGCGGTGAGCATGATCACCGGCACCCGGCTCGCGGCCCGCAGCCGGCGCAGCACGTCCAGCCCGCCGATCCGCGGCAGCATGATGTCGAGCAGCACGGCCGCATAGCCGCCCCCGAGTGCCGCCTGCAGCCCGGCATCACCGGTGGTGACAAGCATGGTGTCGAAGCCTTCGCCGGCCAGATACTCGGTCAGCATGGCACCGAGTTCGGCATCGTCGTCGATCATCAGGATGCGCGGGCCGGACATGGATCCCTCTGTGCCGTCATGACGTTGGGCCGAACATATACCGGCCCGCAGCCGGGTGTGAGGGGGCTCGCGTCGGTTTTACCGGGGTTTTACGTATCATCGACACAGGCCTTACCGACGGCAGCCCTCCGCTCGGTTATGCTCGTGCCCGACTTCTCCGCGTCACTCAGGATCGAGCCGTTCATCCCGTGTCCTCCCCGTCCTCAGGTTCCTCCTCCGGCTTCGCCCGGCGCCTGCGCGCCCTGCGGCTGCCCGTGCTCATCCTCGTCCTCGCCGCCGGCGGTTACGGCGTCTGGCGCTATGCCTTCCCCGAAGCGCCGCCGGCGCCGCCGCCGACCGTTGCCGTTCACCGGGCGGATCTTGAAGACACCGTGCTTGCCAACGGCACGCTTGAAGCCGTGAACATGGTCAGCGTCGGTGCCCAGGTTTCGGGCCAGGTCAAGACGCTTGCGGTCGATGTCGGCGACAAGGTCAAGGCCGGCGACCTGATTGCCGAGATCGATTCGCTCAACCAGCAGAACGATCTGCGCAATGCCGAAGCCGCGCTCGCCAATGTCCGCGCCCAGTATCGCGCCAAACAGGCTGCGCTGAAACAGGCGGAACTCGCCTTCCGGCGCGAACGCGAACTATTGGCCGGCCGCGCCGGGGCCCGGGCCGATTACGAGAGCGCCGAGGCGACGCTTGCGACCACGAAGGCCGAACTCGCAGCACTGGAAGCCCAGATCGCCCAGGCCGAAATCACCGTCGACACGGCGAAGGTCGATCTGGGCTACACCCGGATCACCGCGCCCATGGACGGCACGATCGTGGCCGTGGTCGCCAAAGAGGGTCAGACGGTGAATGCGGTGCAGAGCGCGCCGACCATCGTCATGCTGGCCCAGCTCGACACCATGACCGTCACCGCCGAGGTCTCGGAAGCCGACGTCATCCGCGTCGTGCCCGGCCAGGACGTCTATTTCACCATTCTGGGCGAACCCGGCCAGCGCTATACCGGCAAGCTGCGCTCGGTCTATCCGGCGCCGGAATCGGTGGCCACCACCTCCAGCTCCACCACCGCCTCGTCGTCGTCGAGCAGCTCGTCCTCCTCGTCCAGCACGGCGATCTATTACGACGCGCTGTTCGACGTGCCCAATCCCGACGGCAAGCTCCGGATCTCGATGACCGCCCAGGTCTCGATCATCATCGAGCGGGCACCCGGCGCGCTGGTGATCCCTTCATCCGCTCTCGGCACCCGGGCAGCCGACGGCAGCTACACGGTTCAGGTGCTGGGCACGGACGGCACCGTCACTCCCCGTAAGGTGACGGTGGGCATCGACAACAATGTTCAGGCCCAGATCCTGACCGGGCTTGAAGAGGGGGAGCGGGTCGTCGCCACCAACACCGCCACCGTCGGCACCAACATGCAGCCGCGTCGCCCCCGTGGCCCGATGGGATTCTGAGCCCGTGACCGGAACCGATACCGCCAGAGACCCCCTGCTCAGGGTGCGCGGCCTGCGCCGCGAATTCCCGGCCGGCGACCGCATGGTTGCGGTGCTCCAGGATGTCGATCTCGACATCGAAGCGGGCGAGATGGTCGCCATCATCGGCGCCTCCGGCTCGGGCAAGTCGACGCTGATGAACATCCTGGGCTGCCTGGACCGGCCCAGCGCCGGTTCCTATCGCATCGCCGGCCGCGACACCCGCGAGCTGGAGCCCGACGAGCTGGCCGAACTCCGCCGCGAGCATTTCGGCTTCATCTTCCAGCGCTACCACCTGCTCTCCACCCTGACCGCGGTCGAGAATGTCGAGATCCCGGCGGTCTATGCCGGCGGCGACCGCCGCAGCCGGCGGGAACGGGCGCTCGACCTGCTGGGCCGGCTGGGCCTCGGCGACCGCACCGGCCACCGGCCGAGCCAGCTGTCGGGCGGCCAGCAGCAGCGGGTCAGCGTTGCCCGCGCGCTGATGAACGGCGGCCGGGTGATCCTGGCCGACGAGCCCACCGGCGCGCTCGACAGCCGCAGCGGCGAAGAGATGCTGAAGCTGCTGGGCGAACTGCATCAGCAGGGCCACACCATCATCATCGTGACCCACGATGCCAAGGTGGCGGCGATCGCCGACCGGATCATCGAGATCAGCGACGGCCGGATCATCGCCGACCGCCGCAAGCCCGATGCCGGTGCCCCCACCGGCGACCGCTTGCCGCCGGCCGGCCGGCGCGGCGGTTTCGGCATTGCCCGTCACCTCGAAGCCTTCCGTATGGCCCTGCGTGCGATGGTGGCCCATCGTCTGCGCACCTTCCTCACCATGCTCGGCATCATCATCGGCATCGCCTCGGTGGTCTCGGTGGTCGCCCTCGGCGAGGGCTCGCAGCAGGAAATCCTGAAAAGCATCTCGTCGATCGGCACCAACACCATCGACGTGATGCCGGGCGAGAGCTTCGGCGACATGCGCGCCGGCCGCGTGCGGACCCTGCTGCCGTCGGATGCCGAAGCCCTGGCAAGCCAGCCCTATGTCGACAGCGTCACGCCGCAGGTCTCAAGCTCGGCGACGCTGCGCTACGGCAATGTCTCGCTCACCGCCTCGATCTCGGGCGTCGGGCCGCAATTCTTCCGGGTGCGCGGCTATACCATGGCCGACGGCCAGATCTTCGACGATCAGAGCGTCGAGCGGCGCGCCCAGGAAGCGGTGATCGACACCAAGACCCGCGACGAGGTGTTCAAGCATGGTGTCGACCCGATCGGCGAGGTGATCTTCCTCGGCACCGTGCCGGTGCGGGTGATCGGGGTCGCCAACACCCAGGACAGCGCCTTCGGCAGTTCCGACGCACTCAATGTCTGGATCCCCTACACGACCGCCATGAACCGGGTGCTGGGCCAGAACTACCTTCAGCGGATCACCGTCCGCGTCTCCGACGACGTGGCGAGCGACGTGGCCGAGCGGAACATCCAGGCGCTGCTGACCCGCCGTCACGGGGTGCGGGACTTCTTCATGATGAACACCGACACCATCCGCCAGACGATCGAGAGCACGACCCAGACCATGACCCTGCTGGTCTCGATGATCGCGCTCATCTCGCTGATCGTCGGCGGCATCGGGGTGATGAACATCATGCTGGTCTCGGTCACCGAGCGGACACGCGAGATCGGCGTGCGCATGGCGGTGGGTGCGCGCCAGGGCGATATCCTGCGCCAGTTCCTGATCGAGGCGGTGCTGGTCTGCCTGCTGGGCGGTGCGCTGGGTGTCGGGCTCGCCTTCGCCATCGGCGCGCTGCTGGAGCAGAACGGCGTCGCCATGGTCTATTCCGGCACCTCGATCGTCGCCGCTTTCGCCTGCTCCACCCTGATCGGCATCATCTTCGGCTTCCTGCCCGCCCGTTCCGCCGCTCGGCTGGATCCGGTCGAGGCCCTGGCGCGGGAATGACCTCCATGACCCCTCTGCGCATCTCCCTCGCCCTGCTGGTCGCGACCGCGCTCACCGGTTGCGGCACCCTGCTCGAAACGCCCTATGACCGGCCGGCCCTTCAGCTTCCCGTCGGCTGGCAACAGGGCAGTACCGCCGACCGGGCCGTGGCGAAAACCGTCGATGCGGCATCCGTCCGGGCCGATGCCTGGTGGGCAGTTTTCGGCGAACCGGAACTCGACCGGCTGATCGACCGGGCCTTCGCCCGCAACAACGACCTCGCCGCCGCGGCGATCGCCGTCCGACGGGCCCAGCTCCAGGCCGGGCTTGCCGAGGACGACACCCTGCCGCAATTCGGATCGTCCACTCAGGCCTCGCGGGAGCGGGAGCTGGCCGACGACACCAGCGGCACCAGCTATTCCACCAACCTCACCGTCAGCTGGGAGCTGGATCTCTGGGGCCGGCTGGGGCGCACGCTCGATGCCGCCCGCTTCGAGGCCGCCGCTACCGAACAGGACCGGCAGGCGACCGCCCTCAGCCTGGCCGCCACCACGGCCGAGCTATACTGGACCCATGTCTATCTCACCCAGCGCCTGGCCCTGGCCGATGCCAGCCTGGACTACGCGCGGCGGATCGCCGACATCGTCGAAGTGCGCTGGCGCGCCGGTGCGGTCTCGGATCTCGACCGCTTCCAGGCCCGGCAGAATGTCGAATCGCAGGAAGCCGCACGCCTGCTGATCCTGCAAAGCCAGGTGGAGAACGACAACGCGCTCTCGATCCTGTTCGACGCCCCACCCCAGCCGGTGGATCTGGCCCGGGAGCGCCTGCCCGACGGCATGCTGCCGGCCATCCCTGCCGGGCTGCCGGCGGGCGTGCTGGCCCGCCGGCCCGACATCCGGGCGGCGGAACTCAGGCTGCGCGCCAATCTTGCCGATATCGACGCCACCCGCGCCAGCTATCTGCCGACCTTCTCGCTGACCGGCAGCCTGGGCGGCAGCAGCGTGGCACTGCGCGACCTGCTCGCCAACCCGGTGGCGACGCTCGGCCTGGGGCTGACCCTGCCCTTCCTGAACTGGACCGAACGCGACCTCACCATCCGCACGTCGGAAGCCGATTACGAGGCCGCGGTCGTCAATTTCCGCCAGACCCTCTATCAGGCCTTTGCCGATACCGAAAACGCACTTTCGGCGCGAAGCCGCCGGGCCGACCGCGACCTGCGCCTTCAGGCGGCGCTGGACGCCGCCCGGGCCGCCGAACAGATCTACGAAACCCGCTACCGGGCAGGTGCCATCGACCTCCAGTCCTGGCTGGAGTCCCAGGAAACCCGCCGCACGGCGGAACTCAACCTGCTTGAAAACCGGCTGGAGGAAATCCGGGCGATGATCACCCTCTATCAGGCCCTCGGCGGCTCGGCCACGCCTGCCATTCCATAACCTCAGATAGTATCTTCAAACCGAAACACACCAGGGTTACCATCCGCTCATCCGGCACCGTCATCATGCCGGATGAGCGTCGCATCGCCTTCGGCCCGCAATTCTTCCGCACCCCGGCAGCCATGGCGCATACGCCTCATGTCCTGATGACCGACATGATCTTTCGAGGCATTTCAGCATGGCAAACTTTGCGGGCGGGGCCGGCGCAGACCGGATCACCGGTACGATCGGTCACGACCTCATCCTGGGTCGTGCGGGAGACGATATCCTGGCAGGTCAGGGCGGGAACGACGTGCTCTCCGGCGAAAGCGGCAATGACCAGCTCGTGGGTGGCAACGACGACGACACGATGGATGGCGGCGCCGGGAACGACATCCTGATCGTCTCAGGCGGCTTCGGAGCCGATACCTATATCGGCGGTGCCGGCACCGATACCATCCGGCTCACTGCCAATGCCTGGACCACCCGCTTCACCGTCAAGACCACCGGCAGCATCGAACGTCTCGACATCGGCAATTACCAACTCTCCGGCACCATCGGCGCCGACATCTTCGATCTCTCGGGCCTCGGCGGCTACACCGACCCCAACACCGTCATCGACCTCGGCGGCGGCAATGATCAGTTCACCGGCAGCGCCGTCACCGATCTGGTCGATGGTGGCGACGGCAACGACCTTCTGAAAGGCGGTGCCGGCGACGATGCCCTTTATGGCGGCACCGGCAACGATCAGCTCGAAGGCGGCGCCGGCAACGACGTCTTTGAACTCGCCGGCCGCTTCGATGCCGACACCTATCTCGGCGGTGCCGGCACCGATACCATCCGGCTCATCGCCAATGCCTGGACCACCCGCCTCACCGTCAAGGCCACCGACAGCGTCGAAAAGCTCGACATCGGCAATTACGACCTCTCCGGCTCCAGCAGCGCCGACATCTTCGATCTCTCGGGCCTCGGCGGCTACACCGACCCCAACACCGTCATCGACCTCGGCGGCGGCAATGATCAGTTCACCGGCAGCGCCGTCACCGATCTGGTCGATGGTGGCGACGGCAACGACCTTCTGAAAGGCGGTGCCGGCGACGATGCCCTTTATGGCGGCACCGGCAACGATCAGCTCGACGGCGGCGCCGGCAACGACGTCTTTGAACTCGCCGGCCGCTTCGATGCCGACACCTATCTCGGCGGTAGCGGCACCGATACCATCCGGCTCACCGCCAATGCCTGGACCACCCGCCTCACCGTCAAGGCCACCGACAGCGTCGAAAAGCTCGACATCGGCAATTACCAACTCTCCGGCACCATCGGCGCCGACATCTTCGATCTCTCGGGCCTCGGCGGCTACACCAACCCCAATACCGTCATCGACCTCGGCGGCGGCAATGATCAGTTCACCGGCAGCGCCGTCACCGATCTGGTCGATGGTGGCGACGGCAACGACCTTCTGAAAGGCGGTGCCGGCGACGATGCCCTTTATGGCGGCACCGGCAACGATCAGCTCGAAGGCGGCGCCGGCAACGACGTCTTTGAACTCGCCGGCCGCTTCGATGCCGACACCTATCTCGGCGGTAGCGGCACCGATACCATCCGGCTCATCGCCAATGCCTGGACCACCCGCCTCACCGTCAAGGCCGCCGACAGCGTCGAAAAGCTCGACATCGGCAATTACGACCTCTCCGGCACCAGCAGCGCCGACATCTTCGATCTCTCGGGCCTCGGCGGCTACACCAACCCCAATACCGTCATCGACCTCGGCGGCGGCAATGATCAGTTCACCGGCAGCGCCGTCACCGATCTGGTCGATGGTGGCGACGGCAACGACCTTCTGAAAGGCGGTGCCGGCGACGATGCCCTTTATGGCGGCACCGGCAACGATCAGCTCGAAGGCGGCGCCGGCAACGACGTCTTTGAACTCGCCGGCCGCTTCGATGCCGACACCTATCTCGGCGGTAGCGGCACCGATACCATCCGGCTCATCGCCAATGCCTGGACCACCCGCCTCACCGTCAAGGCCGCCGACAGCGTCGAAAAGCTCGACATCGGCAATTACGACCTCTCCGGCACCAGCAGCGCCGACATCTTCGATCTCTCGGGCCTCGGCGGCTACACCGACCCCAACACCGTCATCGACCTCGGCGGCGGCAATGATCAGTTCACCGGCAGCGCCGTCACCGATCTGGTCGATGGTGGCGACGGCAACGACCTTCTGAAAGGCGGTGCCGGCGACGATGCCCTTTATGGCGGCACCGGCAACGATCAGCTCGAAGGCGGCGCCGGCAACGACGTCTTTGAACTCGCCGGCCGCTTCGATGCCGACACCTATCTCGGCGGTGCCGGCACCGATACCATCCGGCTCACCGCCAATGCCTGGACCACCCGCCTCACCGTCAAGGCCACCGACAGCGTCGAAAAGCTCGACATCGGCAATTACGACCTCTCCGGCTCCAGCAGCGCCGACATCTTCGATCTCTCGGGCCTCGGCGGCTACACCGACCCCAACACCGTCATCGACCTCGGCGGCGGCAATGATCAGTTCACCGGCAGCGCCGTCACCGATCTGGTCGATGGCGGCGACGGCAACGACCTTCTGAAAGGCGGTGCCGGCCGGGACCAGTTCTTCGGCAATCGTGGCAACGACACCATCTCCGGTGGCAATGACGCGGATCTGCTGATGGGGGGGGTGGGTGCAGACCAGCTCACTGGCGGTGCCGGTGGTGATCGCTTCATTTACACGGGCACCGGCGACAGTACGACCGCCACCTCGGGCCGCGACACCATCGTCGATTTCAGGCGGGCGGATGGCGACAAGATCGACCTGTCGGCGTTCAACGGAACCTTCTCCTTCATCGGCACGTCCGGCTTCACCGGCAAAGCCATGCAGCTCCACACGGTTTCCGCCACATCCGGCCTGCTGATCGAGGCGGACGTCAACGGCGATCGCCTTGCCGATTTCGCCATTTTCGTTGCCGGAGCAAGCGGCCTTGCCGCCGGCGACTTCATCCTCTGACCCCGGGCCATCGCCTCAAGGCCGCCCCTGTCTTCACGATTTACTTTGGCGGTGCCCTACCGCAGGATGCGAGCCAGAATTCCCGTCGCCTCACATGAAGTGGCAGATCCATGGCAACCATCCGCGGCACCTCGGGCAATAACAGGCTCACCGGCACCGATGTTGCCGACACGCTCTACGGGCTCGACGGCAACGACGTCCTCGATGGCGGCGAGGGCAATGATCTCTATGACGGCGGCAACGGCAACGACACCTTCCTGATCTGGGGCGCGACCGGCATCGACACCTTCCGTGGCGGTGCCGGTACCGACACCATCCGGTTGACCGACGGGGCCAGTACCGCCAGCTTCGTGCTCGGCACCAAGGCGTCGGTGGAGCGGATCGATTTTGCCGGTTTCGACCTCACCGGCACGGAAGGCGACGACGTCTTCGATCTCGGGGGGGTGATCAGCCTGATCGGCCGGCGGACGATCTGGCTGAACGACGGCGATGACCGCTTCACCGGCTCGGCCGCCGGCGACAGCGTTCATGGCGGCACCGGCGACGACCGCCTGGATGGCGGGGCCGGTGACGACATCCTCGAAGGCGGGATCGGCAACGACACGCTGATCGGAAATGACGGCAATGACCGCATCGTGCTGCAGGGGCGGACCGGCCAGGACAAGATCCTGGGCGGCGCCGGCACCGACCGTGTGGTGATCGCAGGCGGCACCCAGCTGAGCTATCTGTCGCTCAACGCATCGGCCTCGATCGAAATTCTGCGCTTCGAGACCGGTGCTGCGCTGGAAGGCACCAGCGGACGCGATACCATCGATCTCTCGGGCGTCACCGCCTATGAAAACCGTCAGACCATCCGTCTCGGATCGGGGGCCGACAGCTTCAACGGCTCAAAGGCCGGGGACATGGTCGACGGCGGCAACGGCGATGACCGGCTTCTGGGCGGCGACGGTAACGACATCCTGGAAGGCGGCGCCGGCAACGACGTGCTGAACGGCGGCAATGGCAACGACATCTTCCGCGTCCAGGGCGCCTTCGGGGTCGATTCCTATAGCGGCGGCACCGGCACCGACACGCTGGAGATCGTCGGCGGCGCCCAGACCAGCAGCCTGCGGCTGCCGGCCAGCACATCGGTCGAGGTCCTGAAGTTCAACGGCTTCGACCTGAGCGGCACGGATGACAACGATCATTTCGACTTCAGCGGCATCACCACGATCATCGGCCGGCGCACCATCTGGCTGAATGACGGCGACGACGTCTTCACCGGCTCCGGAACCGTCGATGAGGTTCATGGCGGCGAGGGTGACGACCGCATCGAAGGCGGCGCCGGTAACGACATCATCGAAGGGGGCGGCGGCAGCGACACGCTGCTCGGCGACAGCGGCAACGACATCTTCCGGGTCCAGGGCGATTTCGGTGCCGATATCATCCGCGGCGGCACCGGCACGGATACACTGCAGGTGGTTGCAGGCGCCGAGACCTCTGCGTTGACCCTGGACGCTGCCGCCTCGGTCGAAATCCTTGCCTTCACCAAGGCCGACCTCAACGGCACGGATGGCAATGACGACTTCAACCTCTCCGGCGTCACAAAGATCACCAATGGCCGGACGATCTGGCTCAATGCCGGCAATGACGTCTTCATCGGATCGCAGACCGTCGACCGGGTCCACGGTGGCGCCGGCAATGACCGTCTGCAGGGCGGCAAGGGCGCCGATATCCTGAGCGGCGGTACCGGGCGCGACAGCTTCGTCTACACCGCCGCCTCGGACAGCACCGTTGCCGCCACCGGCCGCGACCGGATTGAAGATTTTTCGCGCGTTCAAGGGGATAAGATCGACCTTTCCGCTATGGATGCCGTCACCGGCACCAGCGGCAATCAGGCCTTCACCTATGTCGGCAGCGCCGGCTATTCGGGCAAAGGGGGCGAAATACGGGTGGCTGCGGTAACCGGCGGCGTGCTGGTCTATGCCGACCTCGACGGTGATAAATCATCGGATATGAGCATCCTCGTCGCCGGCATCACCAGCCTGACGGCCGCCGACTTCATCCTTTGACCAATGTCTCAGCCGCCGACCCAGGCATCGGCATAGGCGTCGGTGGCGGGGATCACCCGGATCAGATCGATCATCGTGCCCGCCGGGTCGCGGATGATGAAATGCCGCTGGCCGAAAGCCTCGTCGCGCAGCGGCAAAAGCACCTCGACGCCCTCTGCCGCCTGCAGCCTTGCCCATTCGGCATCGACATCTTCGACCTCCAGGTTCAGCAGCACGCCACCGACCGGCCGGCGAAACCCGGCCGGCACGGTCTCGTGGGCTTGGTCCAGCACCGCCAGGTTCACCTCGGGATGGGTGGCATGGCGCAGATGCACGTACCAGTCCGCGACGAAGACCGGCGCGAAGCCCAGATGCATCTGCCAGAAGGCGGCCGTCTCGGCCACACGATCGGTCATGATCACCGGATACCAGCTGTCGATTCTCATCATCCGTCCCTCCCCCGGGCCCAGGGCACCATCGCGCCCGGCCGCTCTTGAACAACCACCACCATTAAACAAACAGGCAGACTGTTTGTAAATATCCTGATTGCGGGCGCCGCCCTGGGCGCGTAGCTTCAGCTCCGGACAGGCTGGGGGTTGGACGGATCATGACCGGAGGCATCGGACGGCGGAGCAATCGCGCGCGCTCGGAAGATACCCGGCGCCGGCTGATCCAGGCTGCCCGCAAGGCCTTCGCCGACAAGGGTTATGCCGCGACCGGCACGCCGGAACTGGTTGCCGCCACCGGGCTCAGCCGCGGTGCGCTCTATCATCAGTTTCCCGACAAGGCGACCCTGTTCCGGGCGGTTCTGGAGGATGCCCAGCAGGAGGTCGTGGCCGCGATCGAGGATGCAGCCGCGGCGGCACCGGATGCCCTTGCCGCCCTGCGCCTGGGGTCGCGCGCCTTCGTGGCCGCCTGCATGCGCCCCGGCATTCGCCGGATCGTGCTGATAGACGGCCCGGCCGTGCTCGGCTGGCAGGTCTGGCGGGACGTGGATGCCGCCCATGCGCTGGGCACGCTGATCGCGGGCCTCGACGCCCTGGCCCAGGCCGGACGGCTGCGCCCCGGCCTTACCGTTCAGGCCACGGCCCTGCTGCTCTCGGGCGCGCTCAACGAAGCGGCGCTGGCGGCGAGCGAGGGCCGGCTCGGCGATGCCGAGATCGCCACGGCGATCGATGCCCTGCTCGACGGGATCAGCCGGCCGGCGTGACGAAATCCACCGCCCGGGCGATCACCCGGGCGTCGGCCAGGATCCGGGCATGGCCCAGCCCGTCCAGTTCCACCAGATGCGCCCCCGGCCAGGCGCCGGCAGAGGCGCGCCCCGCCGCGATCGGCACCACCCGGTCATCGGCAGAATGGAAGAACAAGGCCGGCACCGTCGCCGTCCGGGCCTGACGCGGCAGGTTCATCTCGTGAAGCCGCGCGCCCAGGCGGTCCAGCTCCACCTCAAACGCCGTGCGCGCCGCCTCGTCATACCCCATCTGCGCCGCCAGCGCCCGGGCACCATCCAGATAGCGCGCCGGTGCCGCCACAAAGGCCAGCCGCGCCACCCGGGCACCCTCTTCCAGCACGGCGACGGCAGAGGCCGCACAGCCGATCGAATGGGCGATCAGCCCCTCCACCGACCCCACCGCCGCAATCACCGCGGCCACCGCCCGCGCCAGCACCGGGATCGGCGCAATCTCGCCGCCGGACCGGCCATGTCCCGGCAGATCGAACGCCACCACCCGGCAGCCTGCCGCCAGCAGGGGCGCCACGAAGCCGGCCATGTCGGCATGGCTGCCATCCCAGCCATGGACCAGCATCACCACAGGCCCATCGGCGCCCCACTGATAAAGGGCAAGTGTCTCGCCGTCGAATGCCAGATCACCCCGCAGGGCCGGCGGCAGCTCCACCCAGGCCGGCCGGGCGCGGCTGCGATCGGGGGTGACGAAAGCCCGGGCCAGATCGGCCGGTGCGGGCGCGGCGCGTGGCGCCGTGGCAGGGGTGCTGCTCGACATGGGAACGACGGGCTCCGATACGGGTTGACTCAATTATGATGATCATCATCATTAACAGCATCAACCGCTCCCGTAAAGCGCCACCGCCCCATCCGAAGGTGTCTCCCCCATGACCCGCACCGTCATCGCCGGCTATGTCCGGACCCCGTTCCATTTCGCCCGCAAGGGCGCGCTCGCCGGCATGCGCCCTGACGATCTGGCCGCGATCACGCTGCGCGGGCTGATCGACCGCAGCGGGCTCGATCCGCGGCTGATCGAGGATGTGATCATGGGCTGCGCCTATCCCGAAGGCGAACAGGGCGACAATGTCGCCCGCATCGCATCCCTGCTCGCCGGCCTGCCGATCGAGACCGGCGGCATGACCGTCAACCGCTTCTGCGGCTCATCCATGTCGGCCATCCACATCGCCCATGGCCAGATCGCGACCGGTGCGGGGGACGCCTTCATCTGCGCCGGGGTCGAATCCATGACCCGCGTGCCCCAGGGCGGGTTCAGCTTTTCACCCAACCCGCGCTTCCGCAGCCCCGATCTGCCGGATGCCGAGATCATGACCGAGGCCCATATCACCATGGGCCGCACGGCCGAGAACGTGGCCGCACGCTATGGCATCGACCGTGCGGCCCAAGAGGCTTTCGCGCTCCGCTCCCAGCAGAAGGCGCGCGATGCCCAGGCAGCCGGCCGGCTTGCCGACGAGATCGTGGCGGTGCACACGCCCGACGGCGTGGTCGATGCCGATGGCTGCCTGCGCCCCGGCACCACGCTCGAAGGCCTGGCGGGGCTGAAGCCCGCCTTCGCTGCCGACGGCACGGTGACCGCGGGAACGGCGTCGCCGCTGACCGACGGCGCCGTGGCGGTTCTCGTCACCTCGGAAGGCTTCGCCCGCGCCCAGGGCCTGCCGGTCATGGCGGTGATCCGCGCCACCGCGATCGCTGGCTGCCCGCCCGAAATCATGGGCATCGGCCCGGTGCCGGCCAGCCGCAAGGCGCTTGCCCGTGCCGGCATCGGGGTGGGTGATCTCGGCGTCGTCGAGATCAACGAGGCCTTCGCCAGCCAGGCGGTGGCCTGCCTGCGCGCGCTGGAGATCCCCGAAGACATCGTCAACCCGGATGGCGGCGCCATAGCACTCGGCCATCCGCTGGGGGCCACCGGCGCGCGGATCACCGCCAAGGCGGCTCAGCAGCTGATGCGGGGTGGCGGCCGCTTCGCGCTCGCCACCCAGTGCATCGGCGGCGGTCAGGGCATCGCCACGGTCCTGGAAGCCGTCTGATCGGCGAGCCTGCGGTCGAAAGCCGCCCAGACACCGTCGGGCCCGTCCCAGGCGCCGCGGGTGGCGCCCTTGGAATACTCGGTGGCACGCTGCTCGAAGAAATTCGCGTGCTCCACCCCGTTCAGGATTTCGACCAGCCAGGGCAGCGGGTGCGGCACCAGCGGCCGCGCGCCCTGGTCGGGGTCAGAGAAACAGCCGTGAACCGGGGTCAGCCCCAGCTGGGTCAGCCGCCAGTCGGCGATGTAGCGGACATAGGCCTTCACCTCTTCCGGCCGCAGCCCCTCGACCGGCCCCAGTTCGAAGGCAAGATCGATGAAGCGGTCTTCCAGGCCGACCATGGTCTTCGCCACATCGGTGATGTCGTCGCGCACCGCCCGGGTGACCGCGCCGGTCTCGCGGTGCCATTCATGGAACAGGCGGATGATGCCTTCGCAATGCAGGCTTTCGTCGCGGACCGACCAGCTGACGATCTGGCCCATGCCGTTCATCTTGTTGTGGCGCGGGAAGTTGAGCAGCATTGCGAAGCTTGCGAACAGCGCCATGCCCTCGGTGAAGGCACCGAACATGGCCAGCGTCCGCGCCACATCGGCCACCGTGCCGGTGCCGAAGCTGTGCATGTAATCGGCCTTGGCGCGCATGTCGGCATAGTCGCGGAAGGCTTCGAACTCGGCCTTGGGCATGCCCAGCGTCTTCAGCAGCAGCGCATAGGCATCGATATGCACCGTCTCCATGTTCGAGAAGGCGGCCATCATCATCTGGATTTCCAGCGGCTGGAACAGCGGCAGATAGCGCTTCAGATAATTGTCGCCCACCTCGATGTCAGACTGGGTGAAGAAGCGGAAGATCTGGGTCAGCAGGCCGCGATCGGCATCGCTCAACCGGTCCGAGGTCCAGTCCTTGACGTCGCCGCCAAGCGGCACCTCCTCTCCCATCCAGTGGATCTGCTGCTGCCGTTTCCAGAAGGCATAGGCCCAGGGATAGCGCTCCACGTCATAGGTGCCGGTGGCGGTCAGCAGCCCGACCCGGCCGGTGCCGACCAGGGTCATCGGGTCGACATGCCCCGGGATCATGCGCCTCACTGACATGCCAGGCACTCCTCGTAATCGGTGCGTGCGGTCGCGGCCAATGTGGCCCCGACACGGGTGCCGCCGGCAAAGCCCGCCCGCTGAATGGATTTGGAGCGGCAGTAATAGAGGCTCTTCACCCCCCGCTCCCAAGCGGTCCAGTGCAGCATGTGCAGGTCCCATTTATCGATATCGGCCGGCAGATACAGGTTCAGCGACTGGCTCTGGCACAGGAAGGGCGCGCGATCGGCCGCCAGTTCCACGATCCAGCGCTGGTCGATCTCGAAGGCGGTACGGAACACCGCCTTCTCGTCCCCGGTCAGCCCGTCCAGATGCTGCACGGACCCTTCGTGCTCGACGATCGACTGCCAGATCTCGGGCCGGTCCAGGCCACGTTCGGCCAGCAGCCGGGCCAGATGCGGGTTGCGCACCGGGAAGGCGCCGGACAGCGTCTTGTGGGTGTAGATATTGGCCGGGATCGGCTCGATACAGGCGCTGGTGCCGCCGCAGATGATGCTGATCGACGCCGTGGGCGCGATGGCGAGCTTGTGGCTGAACCGCGCCTGCATGCCGGCCTCGGCCGCATCCGGGCAGGGGCCGCGCTCTTCGGCCAGGAACACCGAGGCGCGGTCGGCCTCCTGGCGCAGCCTGCGGAAGATCGCGAGGTTCCAGGCCTTGGCCATCGCGCTCTCGAACGGAATGCCGCGCGCCTGAAGGAAGGCGTGGAAGCCCATCACCCCCAGCCCGACCGAGCGTTCGCGCATCGCCGAATAGCGCGCCCGGGCCATCTCGTCGGGCGCCGTCTCGATGAAACTGGTCAGCACATTGTCGAGGAAGCGCAGCACGTCTTCGACGAAACCCGCCTCGCCCTGCCATTCGTCCCAGGTTTCGATGTTCAGCGAGGCAAGGCAGCAGACCGCGGTACGCTCTTCATCCAGATGATCGGCGCCGGTCGCGAGCGTGATTTCGCTGCAGAGATTCGAGGTCGAAACCTTCAGCCCCAGCGCCCGCTGGTGGCGCGGCAGGGCGCGGTTGACCGTATCGATGAACAGCAGATAGGGCTCGCCGGTCTGCAGCCGGGTCTCAAGGATCCTCTGCCACAGCCGCCTTGCATCGATCCGGCGCAGTATCGCCCCCGATTTCGGGCTGACCAGCGGGAAATCGGCGCCGTCGCGCACCGCCTCCATGAAGGCATCGGTGATCGCAATGCCGTGATGCAGGTTCAGGCCCTTGCGGTTGAAATCGCCCGAGGCCTTGCGGATTTCGAGGAATTCCTCGATCTCCGGGTGATGCACGTCCAGATAGACCGCGGCCGAGCCGCGGCGCAGCGAGCCCTGCGAGATCGCCAGCGTCAGCCCGTCCATCACATGGATGAAGGGGATGATGCCGGATGTCTCGCCGCAGCCCTTCACCGGCTCGCCGATCGAGCGGACCTCGCCCCAATAGGTGCCGATGCCGCCGCCATTGGACGCAAGCGCCACATTCTCGTTCCAGGTGCGCACGATGCCGTCCAGGCTGTCGGGCACGGCGTTCAGGAAGCACGAGATCGGCAGGCCGCGGCTGGTGCCGCCATTGGACAGGATCGGCGTCGCCGGCATGAACCAGAGCCGCGAGATCGCATCATAGATCCGCTGGGCATGGGCCCGGTCGTCGGCATAGGCGCAGGCCACCCGCGCGAACAGATCCTGATAGCTCTCCCCCGGCATCAGATAACGGTCGCGCAGGGTCGCCTTGCCGAAATCGGTCAGCAACGCATCGCGCCCGCGATCCAGCGCCAGATCGGCCGGCACCGGCTTGGGGGCCAGCGGAAACGGGATCGGCGCCTGCGGCCGGCGCGGCACGGCTTCGGGCGGCACCGCAGCCGTCACCGGAACCAGATGGCCGTGCCGGTCGAAGTCGAAGGCGAGAGAGGTCATGACGTTCACCCATCGATCTGCGGACCGGGGCCGGATGAACGCAGGGCAGGCCCGAAAGCGCCGGATGCGGAACCACAGGCCCGCGGGTCGCCGGACGGAAACCGCCATGCGCCCGCCGGGACTCCCCGCCCAGGGACGTATCATTCCAAGGTTCCGGCAGGTCTCCTGGCTTGCGGGTCACCGCTGCCACGCCGGCCTTCCCGACGGTCGCCCGTCAGTGGCCCTGTCTTCGCGTGGCCGCTCACCGCCTACAGTTGCGGGGACAGCTCCGGCATTGGCGGGGGGGGTCCCCCGTCGCACCGGATTCCCTCTTAGCCCCAGATCTTGTGGATCTGGGGAACCGAGAACGCCGCATCTTGTGCAGATCCGTACCCTGCCGTCAAGCCTCGGCCGCAGGATAGGGGGCGAAGCGGCGTTCCGCCTCATCCACCGCCAGACGCCGCCCCACCGGCGGAAAGGCGCGCTGCGGGCAGGCCGGGCGGTCGCAGACCTTGCAGCCGGCGCCGATCGGCGTCGCCGCCTCCGGGTCGGACAGATCCAGTCCCTTGGCATAGACCAGCCGGCCGGCATGGCGCAGGTCGCAGCCGAGCCCGATCGCGAAGCTCTTGCCCGGCGCGCCCCAGCCGCCACCCATACGCCCCACCGTGCGGGCGATCCAGAGATAGGTCCGGCCATCGGGCATGCGGGCCAGCTGGGTCAGGATCCGGCCGGGGCTTGCGAAGGCCTCGTGGACATTCCAGAGCGGGCAGCTGCCGCCGACCCGCGAGAAATGGAAATCGGTCGCCGACTGACGCTTGGAGATATTGCCGGCACGATCCACCCGCACGAAGAAGAAGGGCACGCCCCGCGCCTCGGGCCGCTGCAATGTGCTGAGCCGATGGCAGATGGTCTCGAACCCCACCCCGAAGCGGCGGGACAGGCGCTCGATGTCATAGCCCAGCTCCTCCGCCGCGGCCAGGAAAGGGCCATAGGGCAGGATCAGCGCCCCGGCGAAATAGGCGGCCAGGCCGATCCGCGCCAGTACCCGCGCCTCCTCTCCCGAAAAGCCCGGATCGGCCGACAGCCGGTCCAGCACCACCCCCTGCTCCAGAAAGGCAAGCCGGCTGGCGATCTGGAAGGCGGCCCGGCCGGGCGGCAGGCCCGCGGCCAGCCGCAGCACCCGGCGCTCGGGATCGAAGCGGCTCAACACCCCGCCCCGGCTTTCCGCCTCGCCGGGCTGTTCGTCGTCGATCACCTCGACGCCGTGGCGGCGGCGCAGATGCGCGATCAACCGCGGCAGAACCCGGCCGGGAACCAGACCCGCCGCCGCGTTCAGCGCCTCGGCGGCATGGTCCAGCTCGGCCACATGGTTATGGCGGGCATAGAAGAAATCCCGCACCTCCTCGTAAGGCATGGGCGTCAAGGTCTGGCCGGCGACATCCTGCCCAAGCCGGGCGGCAAGCGCATCGGCCCGTTCCTCCGCCGCCCGCCAGCGCCGGTGCAGCCCGATCAGCGCCCGGCCCATCTCGGGCATGCCGGCGGCCAGTTCGCGGATCTCGGCCATCGATACCCGTCCGCCGGCCCCCTCTCCGCTTCC
Organism: Tistrella mobilis; assembly: GCF_041468085.1. Classification (NCBI taxonomy): domain Bacteria; kingdom Pseudomonadati; phylum Pseudomonadota; class Alphaproteobacteria; order Geminicoccales; family Geminicoccaceae; genus Tistrella; species Tistrella mobilis. Next base: position 2,990,185 of record NZ_CP121017.1, read on the forward strand.
GATCAGCACATCGCGCAGATCGGCGATCAGCCGCGCCTCCTCGTCCTCCGAGAACACCTGCACGTCGACACCGAACACCGCGTTGATCTTCAGCAGCACCGGCACGGTCAATGGCCGCTGGTTGCGCTCCAGCTGGTTCAGATAGCTCGGCGACACGTCCAGTGCGCGGGCAAGTGCCGCCTGGGTCAGGCCGCGTTCCTCGCGCAGCCGCTTCAGCCGCACACCCATGAATGCTTTGCTCATACGCCGTTCATCTCCTGTGCCCCGGATCTTCGCAATCTTCGCAAATTCCCGGATCACCCTTCGCAAACCCACGCATTTTCAGTCATTTGTGGATTTTTCTGTCTGCGTATATTGCGAAGCATCCCATCCGATGCAAGCGCAATGAGGCCCCCGGTGATCCTGCACGAGGTTCGCGCCCGCCGTTCCGCCGACCACCTGCCCCGCGAGGATCAGCTCGCCTGGAAGATCGCGGCCGTCGCCGCCGACCCGGTACCGGTCGGTGCCGAGGTCGCGGAAATGATCGGCAACCGCATCATCGACAATGCCGCGGTCGCCGCCGCCGCCCTTGCCCGACGGCCGGTGGCGAGCGCCCGCGCCCAGGCGACCGCCCATCCCTTCACCCCCGGTGCCACGGTCTTCGGCCTGTCGCCCCATCGCCGGATCTCGCCCGAATGGGCGGCCTGGGCAAATGGCGTCGCGGTGCGGGAACTCGATTTCCACGACACTTTCCTCGCCGCAGACTATTCCCATCCGGGCGACAACATCCCGCCGGTGCTGGCGGTCGCCCAGCATTGCGGGCTGAACGGCGATCGCCTGCTCCGGGGCCTCGCCGCCGCCTACGAGATCCAGGTCGATCTGGTGAAGGGCATCTGCCTGCACGAGCACCGCATCGACCACATCGCCCATCTGGGCCCCTCGGCCGCCGCCGGCATCGGCGCGGCGCTGGGCCTGCCGACCGAGGTGATCGTACAGGCGGTGCAGCAGGCGCTTCACGTCACCACCACCACCCGCCAGTCGCGCAAGGGCGAGATTTCCAGCTGGAAGGCCTATGCCCCGGCCTTTGCGGGCAAAATGGCGATCGAGGCGGTGGACCGCGCCATGCGCGGCGAGGGCGCGCCCGCCCCCGTCTACGAGGGCGAGGACGGGGTCATCGCCCGCCTGCTCGGCGGTTTCGAGGCGGTCTACCACGTACCGCTTCCGGCCCCGGGAGAGCCCAGGCGGGCGATCCTTGAGACCTATACCAAGGAATACTCGGCCGAATACCAGGCCCAGGCGCTGATCGATCTCGCCCGGCGGATGGCACCCGCGATCGGCAATCCCGCCCGGGTGAAGAGCATCGTCATCCACACCAGCCACCACACCCACAACGTGATCGGCACCGGCAGCGGCGACCCGCAGAAATTCGATCCCCGGGCCAGCCGCGAAACGCTGGATCATTCGATCATGTACATCTTCGCGGTCGCCCTGGAAGACGGCGGCTGGCACCACCAGCGCTCCTACGCGCCGGACCGTGCCGCCCGCCCCGCGACCGTCGCGCTCTGGCGGAAGATCTCGACGGTGGAAGATCCCGCCTGGACCCGGCGCTATCACGCCGCCGATCCGGCGGCCAAGGCCTTCGGCGGACGGGTGGTCGTCACCCTCGACGACGGGCGCGAGATCATCGACGAGCTGGCGGTGGCCGATGCCCATCCGGCCGGCGCCCACCCCTTCCGCCGCCCCGACTACATCGCCAAGTTCCGCACCCTCGCCGAGGGTGTGATCGAACCGGTCGAACAGGACCGCTTCCTCGCCACCGTCGAGCGCCTGCCGCATCTGTCGGCCGACGATCTGGCCGGGCTGACCTTCACGGTCCCCTCCGACCGGCTGGGTGCGCGGGCACTCCACGGCATCTTCGACCGGCTCGGCTGACCTCCTGAAGGAGTCCAGGCAGATGACGACCACGACCCTCTCCGACACCCCGCGCCCGAAGAAGTCGGTGGCGCTGTCGGGCGTGCCCGCCGGCAACACCGCGCTCTGCTCCGTCGGCCGCAGCGGCAACGATCTGCATTATCGCGGCTACGACATCCTCGACATCGCCGACCGCTGCGATTTCGAAGAGATCGCCCATCTGCTGATCCATGGCGACCTGCCGACCGAGGCGCAGCTGCGGCTCTATCGCCAGAAGCTGAAACGGCTGCGCGGCCTGCCCGAGGCGGTGCGCCGGACGCTGGAGGCCCTGCCGGCCGCCGCCCATCCCATGGATGTGCTGCGCTCGGGCGTCTCGGCCCTGGGCTGCGCCCTGCCGGAAACGGCCGACCGCAACCCGGCGGGCGCCCGCGACATTGCCGACCGGCTGCTGGCCTCGCTGGGGTCGATGCTGCTCTACTGGCGCCACTACGCCCATGCCGGCCGGCGGATCGAGGTCGAAACCGACGACGACAGCATCGGCGGGCATTTCCTGCATCTGCTGCACGGCCGCCCGGCCCCCGCCGCACATCTCAGGGCGATGCACACCTCGCTCAACCTCTATGCCGAGCACGAATTCAACGCCTCGACCTTCGCGGCCCGCACCATCGCCGGCACCGGTGCCGATCTCCATTCGGCGATCACCGGCGGCATCGGCGCCCTGAGCGGCCCCAAACATGGCGGCGCCAACGAGGTCGCCCTCGACATCCAGCTGCGTTATGCCGGCCCCGACGAGGCCGAGGCCGACATCCGCCGGCGGGTGGCGGCGAAAGAGGTGATCATCGGCTTCGGCCATCCGGTCTACACCATCGCCGATCCGCGCAATGTGGTGGCGAAACAGGTCGCCCGCCGGCTGACGGAGGAAAGCGGCGACATGCGGCTCTACCGCATCGCCGAACGGATCGAGGCGGTGATGGCCGATGCCCGGTCGATGTTCGCCAATCTCGACTGGTACACCGCCGTCGCCTATCACGTCATGGGCATACCGACCCTGCTGTTCACGCCGCTCTTCGTCATCGCCCGGACATCCGGCTGGTCGGCCCATGTGATCGAGCAGCGCCAGGACGGCAAGATCATCCGCCCTTCGGCCAATTATGTCGGCCCCGAGCCGCGCCCCTTCCTGCCGATCGGACAGCGCGACCCGGCCGGCCGGGTGCGTGCGGCCTGACCCGAGGATCCCCGTCAGATGCCCTATCTCATGGCCGACCACCTGCCCGCGGAACCCGCGGGCCGGCGCTTCCGGAATCTTCTCGCCCGGCCCGGCATCCTGCGCCTGCCGGGCACCCATAACGGCCTCGCCGCCCTGCAGGCGAAGGCGGCGGGCTTCGATGCGCTCTATCTGTCGGGTGCGGCGATGACCGCTTCGATGGGCCTGCCCGATCTCGGCATCATCACCGTCGACGAGGTCGCTTTCTTCATCCGCCAGATCGCCCGTGCCGCAGGCCTGCCGCTGCTGGTCGACGGCGATACCGGCTATGGCGAGGCGCTGAACGTCATGCACATGGTACGCAGCTTCGAAGAGGCCGGCGCCGGCGCCGTCCATCTCGAAGACCAGCTGCTGCCCAAGAAGTGCGGCCATCTGAACGACAAGAAGCTGGCCTCGCTGCCCGATATGGCGGCAAAGATCGCCGCCGCCGCCCGGGCCCGCCGCGATCTGGTGATCATCGCCCGCACCGATGCCGTGGCATCCGAAGGTCTCGACGGTGCGGTCGAGCGCGCCCGTGCCTATGTCGAGGCCGGAGCCGACGCGATCTTTCCGGAGGCGCTGACCTCGGAAGACATGTTCGCCGAATTTGCCCGTCGCCTGCCCGGCGTGGCGCTGCTCGCCAACATGACCGAATTCGGCCGCACGCCCGCGATCACCGGCGCCCGTTTCGAAGAGATGGGTTACCGCATGGTGATCTGGCCGGTCAGCTCGCTGCGCGTCGCCGCCCGCGCCCAAGAGGAACTCTATGCCGCCCTGGTCCGCGACGACGCGACGGCGGCGATGCTGCCGCGCATGCAGACCCGCGCCCAGCTCTACAAGACGCTCGGCTATCACGACTACGAGGCGCTCGATCTGTCGATCGTGACCACCGTCATCCCCGTGTCCGGAGCCGCCTGAGATGTCCGCCCCCCTGATCCGCACCGCCTCGCTGGGCTTTCCCCGTATCGGCCCGCGCCGTGAACTCAAAACCGCCCTGGAGGCCCACTGGCGGGGAGAGAGTACCGCCTGCGACCTGCTCGACACCGCCCGCGGCCTGCGGGCGGCCGGCTGGGCACGCCAGCACGCCGCCGGCATCACCTGCCTGCCCTCGGGCGACTTCTCGCTTTACGATCATGTGCTCGACACCGCCCTCATGGTGGGTGCGGTGCCGCCGGTCTATGCCGGCCCGGGCCGGGGCCATGCCGGCGGCCGGATCGGTCTCGATACCTGTTTTGCCATGGCACGTGGCACGCCCGAGGGGCTGCCGGCCATGGAAATGACCAAGTGGTTCGACACCAACTACCACTATCTCGTGCCCGAACTCCGCGCCGATCAGACCTTCTTCCTGGGGGACACCCGCATCGTCGACGCCTGGGTCGAGGCGCGCGGCCTGGGCTTCCGGACGCGGCCGGTGCTGCTCGGCCCGGTCAGCTTCCTGATGCTTGCGAAATGCGCGGGCGAGCCCTTCGACCGGCTGCGCCTGCTGCCCGGTCTGCTGCCGGTCTACACCCATGTCCTGCGCCTGCTGGCGGCGGCGGGGGCGACCGAACTCCAGCTCGACGAACCGGTGCTGGTCCTGGACGAAGACCCGGCGGTCACCGCGGCGGTCACGACCGCCACCGAAGCCTTTGCCGCAGCGGCAACCGGGCTTGGGATCATGCTCACCACATATCACGGTGGCATCGACCATCTGGCCGACGCACTCTGCCGGCTGCCGGTCGACGGGCTGCATCTGGACCTGGTCCGCGCCCCCGGGCAGATCGACCGGATCCTGCAGAAGCTCGCCCCTGAAACCCGGCTTTCACTGGGGGTGATCGACGGCCGCAATGTCTGGCGGGCGGATCTTTCGGCACTGCTCGACCGGCTGACCCCGATCGTCGATGCCCGGGGGCCCGAACGGATCCAGCTTGCCCCGTCCTGCACTCTGCTGCATGTACCGATCGATCTCGATCGCGAGACCCGGCTCGATCCGGAGCTGCGCTCGTGGCTCGCCTTCGCGGTGCAGAAGCTCGACGAACTCGTGATCCTTGCCCAGGCCCTGAGCGAGGGCCGGGGCGCGGTCGAAGCAGATCTGGCCGCGGCCGATGCCGCCCTGGCGGCCCGCCGGGCATCGGCGCGCATCCACGACCCTGCCGTGGCGGCGCGTCTTGCCGCCGTCACCCCCGCCATGTCCCGGCGGCAGGCCCCCTATCCGGTCCGGGCGAAGGCGCAGCACGACCGGCTCGGCCTGCCGGCCTTCCCGACCACCACCATCGGCTCCTTCCCGCAGACGCCGGAGATCCGCAAGGCCCGCGCCGATCATGCCGCCGGCCGGCTCGACGACGCGGATTACGACGCGCTGATCGCCACCCGCACCACCGAAGCGATCCGCTGGCAGGAAGAAACCGGCCTCGATGTGCTGGTCCATGGCGAGTTCGAGCGCAACGACATGGTGCAGTATTTCGGCGAACAACTGGCCGGCTTCGCCTTTACCGATCACGGCTGGGTACAGAGCTACGGCTCGCGCTATGTCCGCCCGCCGATCATCTGGGGCGATGTCTCACGGCCGCAGCCGATGACGCTGCGATGGTCCGCCTTCGCCCGCAGCCTCACCGACCGGCCGATGAAGGGCATGCTGACCGGGCCGGTGACCATGCTGCAATGGTCTTTCGTGCGCGACGACCTGCCGCGCATGGAGGTCTGCCGCCAGATCGCACTGGCGCTCCGCGACGAAGTCTCGGACCTGGAAGCCGCCGGCATCGAGGTGATCCAGATCGACGAGCCGGCCTTCCGCGAAGGGCTGCCCCTGCGGAGGGCGGATCGCCCGGCCTGGCTCGATGCCGCCACCGAATGCTTCCGCCTTGCGGCCTCGGCTGTCGGCGATGCCACCCAGATCCACACCCATATGTGCTATTCCGAGTTCAACGACATCATCGATGCGATCGCGGCCCTGGATGCCGACGTGATCTCGATCGAGACCGCGCGCTCGAAGATGGAACTGCTCGACGCCTTCACCACCTTCGCCTACCCCAACGAGATCGGGCCGGGTGTCTACGACATCCACAGTCCGCGCCTGCCGTCGGAAGAGGAAATGGTCGCCCTTCTGGAGCGGGCCAGTGCACGCCTGCCCGCGGAGCGGATCTGGGTCAACCCGGATTGCGGCCTCAAGACCCGTCGCTGGGAGGAAGTCAAACCTGCTCTCGAAGCCCTGGTCCGGGCGGCGCGGGAAATGCGGCGGCGGATGGTCTGAGCACCCGCCGCGACGTGCGATGCCGTCACCCGTCGGCAAGGCTGAGGCCAAGGCGCGCAAGCACACCGGCCACTTCCGCCCTGCCCGCCCCGTCAAGGCCGCCCGGCATCTCGACCGCCACCCGCCGGGCCGCGGGATCGGTGCAACGCAGCTCTGCCCCGGGTGCGATATCGGCAAGTGCCGCCCGCACCCGATGCAGGGTTGCCTCCTGCCGCAGACGGAAGCGGGCGATCTTGCCGAGCGGCGTCAGCGGCAGATCGGGCACCACGAAGACATGGCGGGGCCGGGCCGGCGGTTCGGCGATGGCCGCCGCCACGAAGGCTGCGACCTCTTCGGCCCGGCAATCCGCACCGGCGCGCGGCATGACATAGAGCACCGGCAGTTCGCCCGCATAATCGTCCGGCATCGCCACCGCCGCCGCCTGGGCAACCGCCGGATGGCGATGCGCCACCTCTTCGATCAGGACCGGATCGATGTTGTGACCGCTGCGGATGATCACATCCTTGGCCCGGCCGGTGATGCGCAGTTCGCCCGAGGGCAGCAGCTCGCCCAGATCGCCCGAGGCGAACCAGCCGTCGACCGGCACCCCCTCGATACCGGCCTCGGTCAGATAGCCCTGAAAGACATTCGGGCCGGCGACACGGATCTCGCCGCCTTCGGCCACGGCCACCCGGATCAGCGGCACCGGCGGGCCGACGGCATGGTCGTGGAAACGGCCGTCGACCGGCTGCACCGCGACGATGCCGCCGGTCTCGGTCATGCCGTAGAGCTGAGAGACCGGCCGGCCGCTCGCCGCTTCTACCCGCTTCGCCAGTTCGGGGGCGAGTGGCGAGCCGCCGGTCAGAAGCCCGCGAAGCGTGGCGAGGGTCGCCCCTCTGCGCGGCACATCCACGATCGCGGCCAGGATGGTGGGCACGCTGCCGATCACGCTGCTCCGGGTCTCGTCGACGATCTCCCAGAAGCGGCCGACCACGGCCGGATTGCGCAGGCCGGTCGCGGTCGGGAAGATCACCGTGGCACCCTCCGACAGCGCCGCCAGCAGCACATCGACCAGCCCGCCGACATGAAACAACGGCAGCCCGGTCAATACCCGGTCCCCGGGCCCCATGCCGCTGCCGGCCGCCATCATCAGCGTCGCCGCCACCAGATTGCGGGCCGACAGCTGCGCCAGTTTGGGTGCGCCGGTGGTGCCGCCGGTATGGATGAAGGCGGCCACCCGGTCGGGATCCCCCGGCAGCACCGGCTCCCCCCCATCCCCCAGGGCCAGAAAAGCCGCCCAGCCGAGCGCATCGGTCGCCTCGGGCCCGACCGGCACCTCGACGACCTGTGTCACCCCGGGCGTTTCCGCCACGGCCGCCGCCACCCGGGACCGCACATCCAGGGCCGGATGCGGCCCCATGGTCACCACCACCCGCACCCGCGCCAGGGACAGCTGGGCGGCGATCGCCTCGGCCGACAGCAGCAGATTGACCGGAAAGGCGATGCCCGCGGTCGCGGCGGCCAGCACCGCCGTCACCGCCTGTGGCACGAAGGGCAGCAGGATCGCCACCCCGTCATCGGGGCCCACCCCCAGCGCGCGCAGGGCCGCAGCCGCCCTGTGGACATCCGCCAGCAGCCGGTCATAGGGCACCGCCACGGCCGGCCGGCCCGCGGCATCGGGCAGATATTCCAGCGCCGGATGCGTCGGCCGGGCCGCGGCGACCCGGTCCAGCAGCGCCAGAGGCGTGGGTGTGGCGTCGAGACGGGCAAGCAGCGCCGCCGCCCGCCGATCGGTATCCGGCATCATGGCCGTTTCCCCCTGTCGTCTTGTTTTTGCAGGATCGATGTCCGAACGGGCTCAGCCCTTGTGCCGGGCCTCCAGTTCCCGGATGGCCGCCCGGGCTTCCTCGCCCTCGGGGATCGGCCGGCCGCCGTCGCGCCACCCGACGGCCGCCTTGAAGCCCTCGGCCTGGGCATAACGCCGGAACCAGAGGCCTTCGGGGTTGTGGCGGGTGATGCCGTCGAACACCGTCGCCATCATCTGGCTCTGCTCCAGCCCCATGGTCAGCATCACCTGATTGACCACCATTTTGTGCATGGCCAGATGGCCGCGAGGCACGCCGGCGATGCGGTCCGCAAGTTTGCGGGTCGCCGCTTCCAGCTCCGCCGCCGGCACCGCCTCGTTGGCCAGCCCCCAGGCGGCAGCGGTGCGGCCGTCGATCACGTCGCCGGTGAACATCAGCTGCTTGGCGCGGGTCGGCCCCAGGCGGTAGGTCCACATCGCCGTGGTCGGGCAGCCCCAGACACGGGTCGGCATGTAACCGATGCGGGCATCCTCGGCCATCACCAGCAGGTCGCAGCAGAGCGCGATGTCGCTGCCGCCGGCCACCGCCGCGCCATGAACCTTGGCGATGGTCGGCTTGGAACAGCGCCAGAGGCTCATGAAGTCCTCGGTGTTCCGCTTCATGCAGGCATAGTCGACCATCGGATCCCAGGGATAGCTCTCCTGCTGGCAGGGGTGTTCCACCACCTGCTCCGCCGTATCGGCCAGGTCATAGCCGCCGCAGAAACCCTTCCCCGCGCCCTCGACCACGATCACATGGACCTGATCATTGGCCTCGGCCCAGGCGACCGCGTCGCGGATGTCGCGGGGGGTCTGGTCGGTGATGGCGTTCAGCCGCTCGGGGCGGTTCAGCAGCAGCCGTGCAATGCGGGGCGATGCGGGATCCTGGTCGATCCGCAGGGTGGCGAAATCGGGCATGGGAAGCTCCGGTCGGGGGTTGCAGGTTCAACAGTCAACATTGACTGTATGACCCGATCCCGCCGACCGTCAATCCTGACTGTCAAAGGGCCGACGCCCGCCACCGGTTGCAATCTGCCGCCGGGCGTGTTTGCAATCGCCGGCACCTTGGCCCAGATCCTCGGGGAGACGCCGTCAGATGACCGATGCCTCTGCTGTCCGGCCCTCGATCCGCGACCGGCAGCGCGACCAGACCCGGCAGCGCCTGCTCGATGCCGCCGTCACCTCGTTGATCGAGTGCGGCGTCGCCCGGACCACGACGCTGGAGGTGCAGCGCCGCGCCGGTGCCAGCCGCGGCGCGCTGCTGCATCATTTCCCGAGCCATGCCGCCCTGCTCTCGGCCACGATCGGAGAACTGGTCCGGCGGAACGACGCAGCCGTCTCGCGCGCAGTGGCGCATCACGAACCGGGCACGAGCCCGGTTGCGCGCGCAATCCGCAGCCTGGTGGAGATGAGCAGTCAGCCGGCCTTCATGGCCGAACTGGAATTGTGGGCCGCCGCCCGCACAGACCCCGATCTTCAGGCCGCAATCCGAGCCGCCGAGCGCGATGCCCGCAGCGATCGCGAGCGGGTGGTCTCGGCCCTGTTCGCGCCGGTCGCCGACCGGCCGAATTATGCCGTGGTGGTGGAGATGACCATCCAGTTCCTGCGCGGTCTGGCGGTCTCGCGCCAGATCTCGCGACGGTCCGAGGCCGAGCGCGATCTGGTCGCCCGCTGGATCTGGGCGGCGGAGACCCTGCTCTCGGCCCCGCCGCCCGAAGGCTGAGTGCGCCGCCGCCTCAGGTGGCGAGCATCGCATCCAGCGTGATCTTCGCCTTCAGCACTTTCGAAACCGGGCAGCCGGCCTTGGCCCTGGCGGCCAGTTCCTCGAACTTCACCTGATCGGCGCCCGGCACCCTGGCAGTCAGCGACAGATGAACCGCCGTGATCTCGAAGCCGTCGGTGACCTTTTCCAGGGTCACCTTCGCCTCGGTCTTCATTTCCTCGGCGGTCAACCCCGCCTCGCCCAGGATCAGCGACAATGCCATGGTGAAGCAGCCGGCATGGGTTGCCGCCAGCAGCTCTTCCGGATTGGTACCGGCCTTGTCGTCGAACCGGGCTGCGAAGCCGTAAGGATAGGCGTTCAACGCGCCGCTCTCGGTGGTGAGCGCGCCCTTGCCGTCCTTGATGCCGCCCGACCAGGCGGCCGATCCACGTCGCACGATCTTCATCTCGATGACCTTCCGTCAGAGTCTGATCAGACGGTGCAACCGGCATCCCCGGCCGGTGGTTCCCTCTTCATTTCGGCCGCGGCCGAAACATCGGGGCAGAAGGGCGGGCTAGGATCGCGTATCGCATCCCCCTTCAGGAGCCTCTGCCCCGATGATCCTCGTCGTCTTCGAAGCCGTTCCTACGGAAATCGGCCGTCAGACCTATCTCGAACACGCAGCCATGCTCAGCCCGCGCCTCGACGGGGTCGAAGGGTTCGTCTCGGTCGAGCGCTATGAAAACCTCGCCCGCCCCGGCCATCTGCTGTCGCTGTCCACCTGGCAGGACATGGCCTCGGTCGATGCCTGGCGGCGCGATGGCGCCCATCGCATGGCCCAGGCGGTCGGCCGCTCCGGCGTCTTCGCCGACTACCGCCTTCGGGTCGCGACCACGCTGCGTGACTATGGCCCGACCCGCCGTGCAGAGGCCCCCGCCGATGCTCTCTGAAACCGATCCCGCCCTGGTGCTTGCCGTCGCAGGCGCTTTCCTGCTCGCGGGCACCGTCAAGGGGGTGGTCGGCTTCGGCATGCCGACCGTGTCGCTGGCGGTGCTCGCCGGCATCACCGGCCTGCCCGAGGCCATGGCCCTGCTGCTGGTGCCCTCCTTCGTCACCAATCTTCAGCAGGCGCTGACCGGCGGCCATCTGAAGCCGCTGCTTCGCCGGCTCTGGTCGCTGCTGCTGGTCTCGATCCCCAGCATCTGGGCGGGCGTGGCGATCCTGGCCGACACCGATCCCGACCGGCTCGCCCGGCTGCTCGGGGCCGTGGTGATGATCTATGGGGCGGCCGGCCTCGCCGGCCTCTCCTTCCGCGCCCCGCCCCGGGCAGAGCCGTGGATCTCGCCGCTCATCGGCGCGGTGAACGGCCTGCTCACCGGGCTCACCGGGTCCTTCGTGGTGCCGGGCGTCGCCTGGCTGCAGGCGCTGGGGCTGGATCGCAACGCCCTGGTCCAGGCCATGGGCCTGCTGTTCGCGGTCTCGACCGCAGCGCTGGGCCTTGCCCTGGGTGGCCGGTCGCTGCTCACCCCCGAACTCGGCCTCGCCTCGGCACTGGCGGTGATCCCCGCAATCGCCGGCATGGTGCTGGGGGCCAGGCTCCGCCGCCGCCTGCCCGAACGCCATTTCCGCCGGGTGTTCTTCGGCGCGCTGATCCTGCTGGGATTGCGCCTGCTGGCCGGGGGCGGGTGACAGGCTTGGCATCCGGCCCAAGCCTGCGCATCATCGCCGGATGCGGCACCGCTCAGACAGGAGCCATCACCGATGACGCCGAACATCGCCTCCGGACAGCTGGTCGCCGAAATCGCCGCCGTGATCGGCGACGTCGCCCGCGCCAACATCCTGACCGCGCTGATGGACGGCCGGGCGCTGACCGCGGGCGAGCTTGCCGCCCATGCCGGCGTCACCCCCCAGACCACCAGCGGCCATCTGGCCAGGCTTGCCGAGGCCGGGCTGATCGCGGGGGAGCGCCAGGGCCGGCATCGCTATGTCAGGCTGGCCTCGCCCGCCGTCGCCGAGGCGATCGAGGCCCTGATGGCGGTGGCCGCGGCCGGCCCGGTGCGCCATCGCCCGGTCGGGCCGCGCGATCTGGCGCTGCGTGCCGCCCGCAGCTGCTACGACCACATGGCCGGCAAGCTGGGCGTGGGTCTGGCCGAGGCGCTGGAGGCCCGGGGTCTGGTTGCGGTCGCCGACGGATCGGGGGCCGTCACCGCCCGCGGCAGGGACTTCTTCCACGATCACGGCATCGCGATCGACGGCGGCCGCGGCAGCCGGCCGCTCTGCCGCACCTGCCTGGACTGGAGCGAGCGCCGCCATCATCTGGCCGGCCGTCTGGGGGCCGCCCTGTTCACCCATGCCCTGGGCCAGGGCTGGGTGCGCCGGGCCGAGGCCAACCGCACACTGACGGTCACCCCGCCCGGCCGGCTTGCCTTCAACCGGGTGTTCGGGGTCGATGATGCCATGCTGGTGCCCTGAGGTGACGACACGCCCCTTCGACGACCTGTTCCGCCCGCTTGCCCGAACCGCGGCCTCGGCCCTGGAGACGCTGCCGGGCGTGACCGAAGGCTGGCACGCAGCGGCGGTCGGCGGCCTTGCCGATCATCTGGCCGAACGCTTCGCCGCCGTCGCGGCACCGCTGGTCTTCCAGGCCTTCGAGGCCCGCCGCCCACCCCTGCCGGCTGCGGCGCTGCTGCTCGACCGGGCGCCCGCCGGCACCTCCTCGGACGCCCATGACGCCTTCATCGCCGACATGATCGACGGCGGCTGGCAAGAGCTGTGCGCCCGGCACCGGGTGATGGCCGATCGCCTGGACCGGATCGCCGCCGACGGCCGGGCGGCGGCGGCCGATCTGCTTCGCGCCTTTGCCGCCGATCGCGACCGGCTGGCCCGCTTCGCCGGGCCTGCCCCCGACATCGCCGCCATCGCTTTCGGCCTGTCCGATCCGCATGGTCATGGCCGCGGCGTGGCGCGGGTCGACCTCGCCACCGGCCGGAGCCTTGCCTTCAAGCCGCGCAGCCTGACGCCCGAAGCCGGGTTCTTCGCCCTGCTCGGCTGGATCGAGGAACGCATGACCGCCGCCCAGCGCCGCCGCCTGCCGCCGCAGCGCCGCCCGGTGGTGATCGATCGCGGCAGCCATGGCTGGATGGGCTGGGTGGAGCGGACCCCCTGTGCCGACCTCGCGGAGGTGGAAGCCTTCCACCGCCGCCTTGGCGGGCTGGCCGCAGCGCTCGACCTGTCGGGCGCCAACGACATCCATTCCGACAATCTGATCGCGGCCGGCGCCGCACCGGTGGTGGTCGATCTCGAATGCCTGTTCGGCCTGCCCGCGGCTTCGCCCGCCCTCGACCGGCTGGAAGATGCGCCCGCCCTGCTCACCACCGGGCTGCTGCCCTTTCTGGTGCCGCTGCCGGGCGGGCTCTGGCGCAATATGGGCTGCCTTGGCCCGGTGCTGCCGGCGGCGACCGTGCCCGAGAACGGCTGGCGCCATATCGGCACCGACTGGATCCGCCGCGCGACGGTGGCGGTGCCGGTAGAGGACCCCTGCCGCGCCGTGCTCGACGGGCAGGAAGTCGATGTCACGCCCTGGCTGGCGGCGCTGGTCGACGGCCATGCCGCGGCGATGGAGGTGTTGATCGCCCATCGCGAAGCGCTGACCGCGGCAGGCGGCCCGCTCGCCTTCACCGGCACGCTCTGCCGCCATGTCGCCCTGCCGACCGAAAGCTATCGCCGCCTGCTGGTGCGCCTGGCCGAACCGGACCTGGCCGACGACCCGGAGGCGCCGGCCGTCCAGGCCGCACGCATTGCCCGCCGGCCGCCGCAGCCGGGTATCGGTGCCGGCCTCTGGCCCGGCCTGCTGGCGGCAGAGGCGCAGGCGCTCGCCCGTCTGGACGTGCCCGCTTTCCGCTTCGATCCCGCCGACGGACGCCTTTTCGAAGCCGATGGCCGCCCGATCGGCCGGCTCGACCAACCGCCACAGGCCCGCATCATTGCCCGTGCCCGCGGCCTGTCTGATCTCGACCGGCTGCGCATGGGCGGCATGATCGGGCAGGTGCTGGCGCCGGCCCGGGTGGCCGCCACCGACTACGAAACGCTGGCGGCGCATCTGGCCGCCACCGCCCTGCCCCGCCGCGATGGCGGCATCGACTGGATCCGTCCCCTGGAACGCCCGCCCATCGCCTGGCGACCTGCCGGTCACGGCCTCTATCACGGCGCGGTCGGCATCGCGCTCACCCTCGCCCAGGCCGGCCGTCTGGCGGGGCGTACCGACTGGCTGGATGCCGCGCGTGCAGCCCTTCTGCCACTTCACCATTTCATCGCCGATCCCGGGGCCGACAATGCGCTGGCCGCCTTCAGCCCCGGCTATGCCGACGGGCTGGGCGGCATGATCGCAGGCCTGGTCTGGGCGGCGGAACTGCTCGACGATCCGGCCTGGCTCGACGACGCGGCCCGCCTGGCCCGCACCGCCGATCCCGACGTCGCCGCATCCCTGCCGTTCGACCTGCATGACGGCCTTGCCGGGCTGGTCGTCGCCCTTGCCTTTCTGCAGACACGCGCGCCCTCTGCCGCACTGGCCCGACAGATGACGCACCAGGCCGACCGCCTCATCGCCATGGCCACCACCGATGGCGAGGCCCTGATCTGGCAGCCGGCGCGCGGCGCGGCACTGGCCGGCCTTGCCCATGGCCAGTCGGGCATGGCCGTGGCGCTGGCCGCGGCCGGTGTCGCGGCCGGCAGGCCCGCCTTGCTCGACGCTGCCCGCCGGGCGCTGGTGGCAGAGGACCGGCTGTTCGATGCGGGTGTCGCCAACTGGCCCTCGCCCGACCGGCGTCAGCGCCCGGCCACCGCCTGGTGTCATGGGGCCGCCGGCATCGCGCTCGCCCGGCAGGTGCTGCTCACCCTGGCGCCCGAGGTCTTCGCCGACCGGCGCACGGAGCTGGACACGGCCCTCGCCACGACCGCCGGCGACAGGCCGTCGGGCGCGGGCGACCTCTGCTGCGGGGATGCGGGCCGCCGGATCATCCTCATCCGCGCCGGTCAGGCGGTTCCCCAGCCTCTGTGCAGCCCGCCCGTGCTCTGGAGCGATCGGCCACCGCTGGCCTGGCCGGACCCCTGCCTGTTCAAGGGCCTGGCCGGCCTTTGCCATGCGGACGCCCTCACCCGCGGCCAGCCCGCAATGCCCTGCTTCCTGCTGCCGTTCAGCTGACCGATGGCCGATACACGGCCGTCGACATCTGCCCCTGGCGCATATGGCCGGAAGCGGCGACAGGCGCTAGCGTCGGAGCCGGAACCGCCACAAACCGGGACAACCGCCATGAGCCAGGATTTCGACAAGCTGAAGGACATCATCCAGTCCAACCCCGACCTGCTGAGCGAGGGTGGCGATATCGGCGCCGCCGCGCACCGGCTGGAAGACATTGCCCGCGCGAACGGGCTCGATCTCGACGCCGCGGAAATCGAGCGCCAGTTCCAGGCCCGCGCCGCCGATGGCCGCCCGGATGACGAACTCGACGATCAGGCGCTGGACCAGGTCGCGGGCGCCGGCTCGCCCTGGTGCATGTTCACCAATGGCTGCTACTGCTTCTTCACCAAATAAGCCGGCCCCCGGCGTCTATGCCAGATAGCGGGCCTCCATCAGGTCGATCTCGCGCACCAGCCGGCGCGCCAGGTCGTCGTCGATCTCGCGGGCCCGGGCGATGCGGAAGATCTCCGCCCGCTCGGCCCTCAGCCCCGCCAGCCGCAGCCGGCGTTCGATCTCGTCGGTGCGGCGGAACAGATCCGCCGTGGTCGCATCCGGGCTGTCGGCATCCAGCCGGCGGCGGTACAGCTCCATCACCCGGGCCGCCACGGCGGCATGCAGATCGGCATCGGTACGCCCGGCCGACATCTCGTGCTGGGCGCGCTCCACCGCCAGGATCGCCGCCCGCGCCGCCGCCGCCCGGATGCGGTCGGCCGCGCGGTCAGGTTCCGCCAGCACATCCGGCGCCAGCCCCCTCAGCACCCGCGGCAGGCCGATCGCCGCTGCGATCAGCGAGGCCAGGATCACCCCCGCCGCCAGGAAGATGGCAAGATCACGCGCCGGAAAGGCGGTTTTGTGATTCAGCATCAACGGCAGGGTCAGGATGCCGGCAAGGGTGATCGCTCCGCGCACGCCCGCCAGCGTCATTGCCCCCACCAGCCGATGGATGGTGCCGCGCGACAGCGGCGCCCCCTCGTGCCGGCGCAGCAGGGTCACGCGCAGCGAGACATAGACCCAGAGCCAGCGCAGCGCCGCAAGCCCGGCCGTAATCGCCAGCACATAGACCGCCAGCCACCAGGCCTCGTGATGGCCGGTCTCGCGCACTGCGGTGACGGCCCCCGACAGGATCGCCGGCAGCTGCTCGCCCATCAGCACGAAGATCACGCCGTTCACGGCAAACTGCACCGTGTCCCAGACGGCGTTGCGCCGCACCCGGGTGATCGCCTGAACCTGGCCGCGGATCTCGGCATGGGACATGGTGATGCCGGCGGCCACCGCCGCCAGGATCGGCGACACGCCCAGCCGGTCCGCCACCAGCCAGGCACCGAAGGGGATCAGCAGGCTGATCAGCACCTCGATACCCGGTTCCTCGCCGGCATGGCGGCTGATCCGGCCCTTGACCCAGGTGGCCCCCAGCGTGATCAGCACGCCGGTGGCAAGCCCGCCCAGCGCCAGCTGTGCAAAGGTCAGCAGGGCATCCGGCATCGAGAAGCTGCCGGTCAGCAGCGCCGCCACCGCGAAGCGCAGGCAGACCAGGCCCGAGGCGTCGTTGAGCAGGGATTCGCCTTCCAGCACATGCATCACCCGTGCCGGCAGCGGGCTGCGGGCGGCGATGGCCGTGACCGCGATCGGATCGGTGGGCGAGAGCACGGCGGCCAGCGCAAAGGCCACCTCCAACGGCATGGTCGGGATCATCCAGTGGATGAAGAAACCCATGCCGAGCACGGTGAACACCACCAGCCCGAGCGCCAGTTGCAGGATCGCCCCGTAATCGCGGAACAGCCCCGGCTTCGGAATCCGCCAGCCGTCCAGAAACAGCAACGGCGGCAGGAACAGCAGAAAGAACACCTCGGGCGAGAGCACGATGCCGAGATCGGCCACCGCGGCAATACCGGCACCAAGGGCAATCTGCACCAGCGGCAGCGGCACGGGAACCGGCAACAGTCTGACCAGGAATCCGCTCGCCACCACCGCCAGCAGCATCACCAGCACCAGGGTGATCAGTCCCATGGCCGTCCCACTCCCCGTCCGCAGGCCAGGAGATCGGCCTGATGCGCGAACGATAGCGGAGCCGGGCCCGGCTGCGGCAGATGCAGCTCGGCATGGCTGCCGCGCCCGGGCCGCATGGCAGGGCGGAACCGGGAAGAGGGTCAGAACGGCAGGCCGACATAATTCTCGGCAAGCGTGGTGAGGGCGGCTTCCGACGACAGCAGGTATTCAAGTTCCGCCCGCCGCAGGCCGGCATCGAAGGTAGAGGCCGCGGGACCGAAATCATGCAGCATCGCGGTCATCCACCACGAGAAGCGCTGCGCCTTCCACACCCGCGCCAGGGCCCGGGCCGAATAGCCATCCAGCGCCGCCTCGCCGCCGCCCCCGTACCAGTCGACCAGGGCACGGGTCAGGTAGTGCACGTCGCCCGCCGCCAGGTTCAATCCCTTGGCACCGGTCGGCGGCACGATATGGGCGGCATCGCCGGCCAGGAACAGCCTGCCATGGCGCAGCGGTTCGGCCACGAAGCTGCGCATCGGCGTGACCCCCTTCTCCAGCACCCGCCCCTCGGTCAGCCGCGCGCCATCCTCGTCCCCCAGCCTGGCGCGCAGTTCCGCCCAGATCCGCGCATCCGGCCAGGTGGCAGGGTCGGTTTCGGGCGCGCATTGCACGTAATGCCGCACGATGCTGGGCGAGCGCATGCTGTAGAGCGCGAAGCCGCGGGCATGGCGGGCATAGATCAGTTCGTCCATCACCGGCGGCGCCTCGGCCAGGATGCCCAGCCAGGCGAAGGGATAGACCCGCTCATGCGTGGTCAGCGCATCCCCGGGCAGGCATTGGCGCGCGACACCGTGAAAGCCGTCGCAGCCGGCGATCACGTCGCAGTCCAGCCGCCGGCTCCGGCCTTCGGCATCGCGCCAGGTGACGAAAGGTGCCGGGCCGTCGAAGCCCTGCGGCATCACCTCTTCCGCCTCGAAATGCAGGGCGCCGGGAACATCCAGCCGGGCGCGGATCAGGTCCTTCACCACCTCGGTCTGGCCATAGACCGTCACATGGCGCCCGCCGGCACGGCCGGCCAGATCGACATGCACCCGCCGGCCGTCCAGCGAGATATGGATGCCGCCATGTACCAGCCCTTCCCGGTGCAGCCTGTCTGCGACACCGGCCTCCTGCAGCAGATCCACCGTGCCCTGTTCCAGCACGCCGGCCCGGATCCGGCCCTCGCAATAGGCCCGGCTCCGCCGTTCCAGGATCACCGAGGCGATACCGTGGGTCTGGAGCAGCTGGCCCAGCAGCAGCCCCGCCGGCCCGGCACCGATGATCGCAACCTGGGTGCGTTCACGCATCCTCCCCCTCCCCCGAAAGCCTGCCGCCCGAAACCCCGCCGTCTGAAGACGCCGCATCGGCGATCACCCGGTCGATGAACCGGTCGGCCGACCCACGATCTCCGCCATCTCCCGCCCGCGCCTGTATCGCGGCCGGATCGATCTCCAGATCGTCCAGCAGCCCCGCGGCATGGTTCAGCGCGGCCGCGGTTGTCACCGCCATGGCCGGCCAGCTCTGCCACTCCACCGTCCAGGCGGCGCCGTCGCGTTCCTCGCCATGGATCAGCGCGCCGTGCAGCACCCCCAGCCGGCCCGAGACTTCGCGTGCCGCCGCAACCAGCAGCTCCGCCCGCACCGGGTTGCGCTTGTGCGGCATGGCCGAAGAGCCGCCAGCGCCGCCGAGCCGCACCTCTGCGATCTCGCTCCGCGCCATGATCAGCAGATCGGCGCCGATCTTGCCCAGCGCCCCCGCCAGCAGCGACAGCCAGCTTCCCAGCTCCGCCACGCCGTCGCGCTGGGCATGGCCCGGCATCGGTGGCAGGGCAAGGCCCAGCCGGGCGGCGAATGCCGCCTCCAGCCGTGCTCCCGCCTCGGGATCGAGGCCCGAAAGACTGCCCACCGGCCCGCCCAGGGTCGCCACCAGCAGCCGGGGTTTCAGTTCTTCCAGACGCCGGCGATGGCGGATCAGCGGCGCCAGCCAACCGGCGATCCTCAGGCCCAGCGGCAGGGGCACGGCGATCTGCCCCCGCGTCCGCCCGGCCATCATCGTCGCCCGATGCCCGTCCGCCAGCCCGGCAAGCCGCGCAACCAGCCGGGCCAGCCGCCGGTCGATCACCGCCAGGGCCAGGGCGGCCTGGCGCATCATCGCACTGTCCAGGATATCCTGGCTGGTCGCCCCCAGATGGACGAAGCCGGCCGCATCCTCTGTCACCGCCTGCCGCAGGCTCTGCACCAGCGCCGGGACCGGCACGCCGTCCCGTGCCGTGGCCGCCGCCAGCCTGGCCGGATCGATGTCGAGCCCACGGGCTGCACCGGCGATCCGCCCGGCCGCCGCCGCGGGGATCAGCCCGGCCGCAGCCCCCGCCTCGGCCAGCACCGCCTCCACCTCCAGCATCGCGCCGATCAGCGCCCGGTCCGACAGCAGGGCCGCCACCTCGCCGTCCGACCACAGTCCGCCGAACAGCACGGAGCCCGTAAAGAGCCCGACATCTGCATCGTGCTCAGACATCGAAGAACACCGTCTCGCCATCGCCCTGCATGCGGATGTCGAAGCCGTAGGCAGGCAGGCCCGGGACCGCCAGCCGCCGTGCCACGAGCGTTTCCCGCCGCGCCTCCGGCACCAGGGCCAGCACGGGATCGGCCGCCAGCGCCGCGATGTCCTCGGGGAAATAGATCCGGGTGAAGGCGTGGCTCAGCAGCCCGCGCATGAACAGGATCACCGACAGATGCGGTGCGCCGCCCTCGCCCGCGGCCACGCCCGGCCGCACGGTCTCGAACCGGAAGCGCCGCTCGGGATCGATGCCGGTGCCGCAGCGGCCGAAGCCCCGGAAGCCGGGCGTGTCCGGCCCCGCCACCCGGCCCGCGGCATCGCATTGCCAGATCTCGATCAGGGCATCCTCGATCGCCGCCCCGGCGCCATCCAGCACCCGGCCGGTGATCACGATCCGCTCGCCCGGGCAGGTTTCGTCGGCGATCACCGCATCGGCGATCTGGCCGCCCTTGTAGCCGTACTGGCGTGCCGTCAGCCCATAGGCGAAGAACGGCCCCACGGTCTGCGACGGCGTCTGGATCAGGCTGTTGCGCATCGCCTCAATCCTCCATCGGCGTGGCCATCGCGCCCCGCAGCACGATGTCGAACACATAGCCCAGGGCGAATTCCGGCTGCGTGACGCCGATATCGAATCGCGCCACCAGCCGGTCCCGCGCCCCGGCATCGGCGGTCGCCTGGAAGATCGGGTCCAGCGCCAGCAGCGGGTCGCCCGGGAAATACATCTGGGTCACCAGCCGGCTGGCGAAGCTGCGCCCGAACAGCGACAGATGGATGTGGTTGGGCCGCCAGGCATTGGCATGGTTGCGCCAGGGATAGGCGCCGGGCTTGACCGTCGTGAAGACATAGCGGCCTTCGCCATCGGTCACCACCCGGCCGGCCCCGGTGAAATTCGGGTCGAGCGGCGCATCATGGGCATCGGCCGCATGGACATAGCGCCCGGCGGCATTGGCCTGCCAGATCTCGATCAGCGTCTCCGGCACCGGCCGGCCGGCGTCGTCCAGCACCCGGCCGGTCACCACGATCCGCTCACCCAGCGGCTCGCCATTGACGCGGCCGTTGCGGGTCAGATCATGGTCCAGCGGCCCGACCGCATCATGGCCGAAGACCGGGGCGGTCGCCTCCATCAGCCCGTGCGGGATCGGGATCAGCGGTTTCGACGGCGCCCGCAGCAGGGTCGATTTGTAATCGGGCGCCAGATAGGGCGGCTGGGCGGACCAGTCGCGGGGGGAAATCTTTCCGGTCACCTGTCCTGCCCTCCCTCTTCATCGGCGGAGGCCCCCGCCGTCATCTCGGCCAGCACCCGTTTGGCGATGGCAAAGGCGGTGTTGGCCGCCGGAACCCCGGCATAGACCGCCACATGCAGCAGCGCCTCCTGCACATCCGCAGCACTGGCACCGGTATTGGCCGTGGCGCGGACATGCATCGCCATCTCGTCGTGATGGCCCAGCGCCGCCAGCAGGGTGATGGTCAGCATCGACCGCTCGCGCGGGGTCAGGTGCGGCCGGCTCCAGACATCGCCCCAGGCGCCGCGGGTGATGAAATCCTGAAACGGTGCGTCGAAAGCCGACATGTTGCGGCGGGCCCGGTCGACATGGGCATCGCCCAGCACCCGGCGGCGCATCGCCTCCCCCACGACGTCACGCGGATCGGACATGGCCGGTCTCCGTCATATGGCCCCGCATCTGCCCGGGCTCGTGTAGGATGATCGGGGGGTGCATGAAGGGAGAGGCGGGCACATGATCGACCGGCGCATCAAGTTCCGGCATCTGACATGTTTCCTGGAAGTGGCGCGGCTGCGCAGCGTGATGGCCGCCGCCGACAGCCTGGCGATCACCCAGCCGGCAGTCTCGAAGACGCTCCGCGAGCTGGAAGAGGTGCTGGACGCCCGGCTGTTCGACCGCGGCCGCCGCGGCCTGACCCTCACACCCTTCGGCCGCCTGTTCCTGAACCATGCCGGCACGGCGGTGACCGCCCTCAGTGACGGCGTGGATGCCATCGCCCGTGCCCGCACCGGCGGCGGCGGCGAGCTTCTGCGCATCGGCGCCCTGCCCACCGTCGCAGCCCAGGTGATGCCCACGGCGGTCCGGCGGTTCGGCGCCGGCGGGGCGCGGGCAACCGTGCGCGTCGTCGACGGGCCGAATACCCTGCTGCTGGCCCAGCTCAGGATCGGCGAACTCGATCTGGTCGTCGGGCGGCTGGCCGAACCGGAGGCGATGACCGGGCTCAGCTTCGAACATCTCTATTCCGAGCGGGTCACCTTCGCCGTCCGCCCCGGCCATCCGCTGCTCGACCACCCGGTCCCCGACCCGCGGGCGGTGGCCGCCTTCCCGCTGATCGTGCCGCCGCCCGGCTCGATCATCCGGCCGGTGGTGGACCGTTTTCTGATCGCGGCCGGCATCCGCCGGATCGACGGTGCGATCGAAACCGTCTCCGGCACCTTCGGCCGCAGCTATGTCCGGCAGTCGGATGCGGTCTGGATCATCTCGCGGGGTGTCGTCGCCCGCGACATCGTCGAGGGCCAGCTGCGCGAACTGCGTCTGGATACCGGCGACACCAGCGGGCCCGTCGGTCTCACCACCCGTGCCGACCAGCCGCCGACGCCGGTGCTGCGCCTGTTGATCGACGCGATCCGCGATGTGGCGGCGGATCTGCGGGCGGCGGATGCGGAAGAGGAACTGGTCCATCTGCTCAATACCCCAACAGTCGCGGCAGGGTCAGCGTGATCGCCGGCACGGCCACCAGCAGTGACACGCGGACGATCTCGGCGGCAAAGAACGGCATCACGCCACGGAAGGTCTCACGCATCGGCACGTCGCGGGCCAGGCCGTTGATGATGAAGACATTGAGCCCGACCGGCGGCGTGATCAGCCCCAGCTCAACCACCACCAGGGCGATGATGCCGAACCAGACCTTCTGATCCTCGGGCGTGAGGCCGAAATCGAGCCCCGCCACCACCGGCCACAGGAACGGAATGGCAAGCAGGATCATGCTCAGGGAATCCATCAGGCAGCCGAGCAGGATCAGCAGAGCCAGGATCGCGACCAGGATCAGATAGGGGTCGAGCGTACTCTCCCGCACCAGGGCCGCCCCGGCCTGCGGCAGGCCCGACCGGGCAAGGAAGATCTGCAGCAGGGCCGCGCCGAACAGGATCAGGTAGATCATGGCGGTGGACAGCGCCGTCTCCAGCACGGCGGCTTTGAGCCCGCCGATGCCGAGGCCGCCCCGCCCGCTGAGCCGCAGGCCGATCCCGTAGAGCCCGACCAGCAATGCCCCCACCGCGGCGGCCGGTGTGGGGTTGAACAGGCCGATATAGATGCCCCCGATCACCACCCCGAAAACCACGAGCACCGGCGCCAGACGCAGGGTCAGCCGCAGCTTCTCGGGCCAGGCCACCGGTGCCGCAGGCGGTCCCAGTTCCGGCTTCAGCAGCACCTGGATGCGGATGACCGCAAGAAAGAAGGCCACCGCGATCAGCCCGGGCACCAGAGCGGCGCCGAACATGGTGACGATATTGCTTTCCACCGTCACCGCATAGATCACCAGCACCACCGAGGGCGGGATCAGGATGCCGAGCGTGCCGCCGGCCGCCAGCGTGCCGGTCGCAAGGGCCGGGGCATAGCCCAGCCGGCGGAGTTCCGGCAGCGCCACCTGACCCATGGTCGATGCCGTGGCAAGCGACGAGCCGCAGACCGCGCCGAACCCGGCGCAGGCACCGATCGCCGCCATGGCGACCCCGCCGCGCATCCGGCCGATCCAGGCATTGACGCCGGCGAACAGGTCACCCGACAGGCCCGAGCGGCCGGCGAACTGGCCCATCAGGATGAAGAACGGCACCACGCTGAGGTCGTAGAGCGAGAACTGGTCGAAGGCGAGGGTCTGCAACTGCCGAAGCAGGATGGTTTCTCCCGACAGCACCACCGTGCCGCCGGCGCCGACCAGCGCCATGGCCAGCGCGATCGGCACCCTGAGGGCGATCATCACGAACATGATGACCATGCCGGCAATGCCGGTCTCGATCGGGCCCATAGGATCAATGCCCTCCCGCGCCGCCGGCCGTGACGCCATCACCGTCGATCCCGCCCGCAGGCCGCCCGCCCGCCGCCATCCAGGCCGCCACCACGGCCCAGAGCAGCAGCGACGTCAGGATCGGCGGGAAGGCCCACCAGACCGGAATCTGCAGGATCGGCGTCACTTCAGGGTAATCGGTGGCGTAATAGCCAAGAAAGCCCAGGCTCATCCGCCAGAGCAGCAGCAGCGCGAAGCCGGCCATCAGAACATCCACCACCCGGTCGAGCCCGCGCTGCACCCCGGGCCGCAGGGCCTGAATGAACAGGTCCACCGAGACATGGGCACGCATCAGCTGGGCGAAGGGCAGGAAGGCGAAGACGGCGATCGCGCAGCCCAGCTGGGTCAGTTCGAAATCCCCGGTGATCGGCCGGCGGATGGCGAGGTCGAGCACGATGCTCGTTCCCGTCACCGCCATCACCGCGACCAGAACCACCCCGCCGGCCAGCGCCCAGAGGCGGGCTGCCCGTTCCGGCAGCGGACGCCCTCGCGCGCGTCTCTCACCCGCCATGCATCTCACTCGCCATGCGCGGCGACGCGCTCGCGCGCCCGGGCGACCAGGGCGGCAGCGTCGATGCCCTTCGAGGCGACATCCTCGATCCAGCGGGCCTCGACCGGCGCCAGCGCGGTGCGGAAGGCCGCGAGTTCGTCAGGCGTCAGCTTCGCAATGGTGGTGCCGCGATCGGTATAGGCCTTGCGCCCGACATCTTCCGCCGCCAGCCAGGCCTTGCCGATCTCCCGGGCGAAATCCGCGCCGGAATTGCGGTCGATCACCGCCTTCAGATCCTCGGGCAGGCCGTCATACTTCGCCTTGTTCATGGCGAAAATGAACACCGCCGTCCCGAAGCGCTCGCCATTGGCACCCTCGCCGGGGCCGCGGGTCAGCTGGTCGAGCTTCAGCGACGGCACCACCTCGAACGGCACCATCACTCCGTCGATGACCCGTTTGGAAATCGCCGCCGGCACGTCCGGCACCGGCATGCCGATCGGCGACCCGCCCAGCGCTTCCACCACCCAGCCGCCGACCCGGCCGGGAATGCGGATCTTCTTGCCCTGAACATCGGCGGGGCTGCGCACCGGGGCATCGACCATGTTCAGGGTCTGGCCGGCATGGACATGGACCAGCAGCGGCTTGACGGTCTTGAACTCGTCGGCAAAGTCGGTCGCCAGCATGTCGCGGATCGCAAGATTGGTCGCAACCGGATCGTTCAGATGCACGAAGGGCAGCTCGAAGACTTCAAGCTTCGGGAAACGGCCGGGGGTATAGCCCGCCACCGTCCAGACGATGTCGGCGATACCGTCCTCGGCCTGCTGGAACAGCTGGTTGGGCTTGCCGCCCAGCGACATCGACGGATAGATCTCGACCGAGATCCGGCCGCCGGAGTCCTCTTCCACCCGCTTCGCCCAGGGCTCGATCAGCCGGGTCTGGGCCGGGGCCATCTGATTCAGGAAATGGTGAACGGTCAGTTTCACCTGGTCGGCCGCCATCGCCGATGCCGAGATCAGCATCGCCGACGACGCCACAGCCAATCGCATGAAGATGCGCATCCGATATCCCCCCTGAACGTCGCATCGTCCGGCCCGGGGCCGGCTGCCGGGTGGTCCCGGCGCGATCATTGGGTTCACGATGGCAGCGACGGCCGGCGATTCAAAGTGAGGTTTGCCGCCCTTCACCATAACCATTCGGTTATATCAGCGCACAGTGTTACGGCAGTCTGTCGCGCGGCCATACGCGGCGAGGTGGAGACGAGGCCTGTACAACCGGTGCCTTCCGATCCACACTTCGCAGACGATGTCGACATCGCATGGCGGGGGAGGACGCATGACGAGCTGGGCCCTGATCCTGGTGCCGGGATACTACCGCAAGCCCAAGAACACGCTGCGCGACGTGCTGGTCGCGAACCTGACCCTGTCGGAAACCATGCCGATGACCGAGACCGCATCGGATACCGACAAGGCGACGCTCACGGTCATCCCTTCGGACACCACCGGCCTGCCCGCGACGCTCGACGTCTACGAGGCCTCATGGTCCGACCTGATCCCGACGCCGGCCGAAGAACGGCCGATCGGCCGCCTGTTCCAGGGGCTGTCGCTGCTGATCTACTGGCTCGGCTATCCGCGGATGTGGCTGGCGATCTTCCGCTATTCCTTCTATATCGCGGTCGGCTATCTCGCCTCCGCGGCCATGCTGGTGCTCTGGCTGATTTCGCTGATCTCGATCGTGGCGCAGGCAACCGGTGCCGATACCACCACCACTCCGGTCACGGCCGATGGCTCCGATGCCATGGTCTGGGTGGGACAGCATGTGCAGGCGGCAGCCGCCTGGCTGGTGGCGAAGCTGCCGCCGACCTGGGCGGCGACCCTGACCATCCTCATCCCTCTGCTGCCGGTCATGACCGTCGCCGACCTCGCCGCCTTCACCCGCGCCTATCTGCGCGATGCCGCAGCCGATGGCATCACCGGCCTGCGCGCCCGGTTGCGCATGCGCGTCCAGACCAGCCTCGCCAAGGCGCTCACCTCGGGCAGTTACGACCGGGTCATCATCGTCGGCCATTCTTTCGGCTCGCTCATCGTCACCGATCTGATCGCCGGCTGGTATCGGGCAGCCGACCTTGAAAAAATCTCGGTCGTCACGATCGGGTCGCCAGGTGCGGTTCTCGCCTTCCGCTCCGACTGGCTGGACCAGGAGATCGCCGCCGCCGTCGAACGCAGGCCGGGGTGTGGCTGGACCGATATCCATGCCGATCGCGACCTGCTCTCGGCCGGTCTGGTGCCTGTCGACAGCCCGGCCGTCGAAACCGGCGACATCACCCGCATCGTCGTCGACCTGCCCGGTGGCCTGATGGACCGGATCGACGGCACCATCCACTTCACCTATTTCCGCGATGAACGTGTGCTGCGCACCATCCTGGGACAAGGCGCGGCGCCGGGTGCCCCGGCACTTCCGGGCACCGCGGAAAAACCCGCCTTGCCCGCGCCCATGCCTGCGGCCTGAAACAGGCCCGCGCCCCGAAAGCCATCGCGGATGCCGACCTTCGATCGCGCCCTGTGGGCCCTGCCCGTGATCTACCTCGTCCACATCGTCGAGGAATACGGCGCCGGTTTCCCCGCCTGGATGAGCCTGCACATGCAGGCCGATATGGACGATGCCGGATTTCTCCGCAACAACGCCCTGTTCATGGCGATCCTGGTCTCGCTCTGCCTGTGGGCAGCGCGCAGCCGCAGGCGGCTCTCCGCTCTGCTGCTGCTCGCCTGGGCAAGCGGGCAGCTGTTCTGGAACTTCATCTTTCACCTGGCAACGACCGTCATCGCCGACAGCTATTCCCCGGGCCTCGTTACCGCAACCCTGCTCTATCAGCCGGCCTCGCTGGTGATGGCGGGGCTCGCAGTCCGCGACCGCCGCCTGGGCCTGCCCGATATCCTCCTCGCCTTCGCCATCGGCGCAGGCTTGATGCTGTTCGTCATCTGGGCAGGGCTGTGGCAGTTCGACCTGCCGGCCGTCTGAGGGAGAAGAGGCAGGGCGGAAGAATGGACAGAAAGAGATCGCGAGGGCCCCTGCTCAAGGAGATCCGCCCCCGCTCCCCGTGTTTTTGAGGGACGCCTGCGCCCTCCCCTGCCCGGCGCGACGGCAGCGCGGGGTGCTGAACGCAGCAACGCCGCCCGCGGCGTGTGGCCAGGGGCGGCGTTTGCTTAAAACTTGGTTGCGGGGGCACGCAACAGCCAATCCCCTAAATTCAGGTTCTGCGCCTGACCTAAGTGGAGGCGCATGCCTCAGCCAAAGGAGAGAGCGCTTCTTACTGGCCGGGCGACACGAGGGTTCGCACCTCCCCGATCATGGTGGTCATGGCATCCGCGCCTCCACCAGATCCCGCACCGGGCCCATCAGAGGCGTCAGGTCGATGGCGTTCTCGATCATGGATCTTTCCTCCTGAAACACGAACGGCGCCGGCTCGATCAAGCGAGCGGCGCCGTTCGTGTGCATGATGTCTGTCGTCGGTCAGTCAGCTACGGCAGAGAGACAAGTCCTTTGGCGACGGCATGAACATCGACCAACCGCGAGATCCAGCCCTCGCCGAAAGTCGCCCAACCGTCGAGCTTCGACATGTAGACGCCCCGCACGCCCGCGAGCCGGCGCAGCACTTCGGCCGGATCGGCCGCGCAGGCCCGCAGCGAGATCGGCCCGAGGATGCCATCCACGCGCACACCCGCCGCACGCTGCAGCAGACACCGGGCCGCACCCTCGCCATGATGAAAGGCGGCATCCGCTGCCGCCAGATCGAGCCCCGCCGGCAACTCGTCGCCGCGGACGCCCCGCCAGAACACACGTTGGCCGCCCATATCCGGCCGGTCGCCGATGACGGGCCGGATTCGGTGCGCAACGGCCTGGCTCTCACCGGTACGCTGCACTGGATGTTCGATCACGGCCTGGTCTCGGTGGACGAGGATCACAGCCTGCTGCTCGACCGGGGCCGGGTGCCGGACACGATCCTGCGGATCATCCATCCCGACCGACGTCTGGTGGTGCCGGATCTCCCGGATCTCCGGCCGCATCCGGAATTTCTGCGCTATCACCGCAGAGAGATCTTTCGCGGCTGAGGCACCCGGCCAGGCAGGCCAGGTCGATCCGATAGCCGGTACCGCCCCCGCTCGTGTGGTCCAGGGGGCCGGCATGGGCCGCCAGCCGAGCCAGAAACAGCCGGGCCGCTTCTTGCCCCTGCAACGCCTCTTCCGTCGGCCCCAGCCAGTTCACCAGCAGACAATATCCATCCGCCGGCCAGAGTCCGGCGATGCGGGCCGCAAGCGGCGCTTCGCCTACTATGTGGTGCAGTTCCTCTCGCTTCTCTTCTCGTGGGGGCAGCCCCGGGGATATTGCGACATCAATCCGGCGGCCGCAGCCCCCAAGATCGCGAAACCGCGCTGCGCCCCCGTGCGCAACCGGCCATGGAGCGCGGAAGAAATCGAGGCGATGATCACCGCCTCTGAACCCGGGCTTCGGGCCGCCGTGGCCCTCGGAGTCTACACTGGCATGCGGGAGAGTGACGTGGTCGCGCTGCCCTGGACGGCCTATGCGGAGGGTCGGCTTGAAGCCCGGCAGGGTAAGACCGGTGAGCCCATATGGGTGCCCGTGCACCGCAGGCTGAAAGAGATCCTGGACGCAACGCCCCGGACATCGGAGATGATCGTCACCGGGGCACGGGGCAGGCCCTTGACGGTCGAGGGCTTCAAGACCATCTTCTTTCGCCTGCGCGACAGGCTGCAGGCAGAGGGCCGGATCCGGCCGGGCCTGACCTTTCACGGCGCGCGGCACACCGCCGCTACCATGCTTGCCGATGTCGGCTGCGACGAACGGGACATCATGGCGATCACCGGGCATAAGTCCACGGCTGCCCTGCGGAAGTACATTGGGCAGGCGGATCGGAAGGCGCGGGCGGAGAAGGCAATCAGGCGGCTGGAGGGAGCACGGGCCGAGACGGAATAAGCACCCACGCCGTGCAAATTCGCATCGGATCCACAGGACGACGGCCGAGCAAAGTCAGAGCACAACGAGGCCCCGACACGCCCCGACTGTAAAACGCCTCCGGGCAAAACTGTAAAGCCCGTGACGTACAACGATCTAAGCTCTTGAAAAACTGGCGTCCCCGGCAGGATTCGAACCTGCGACCCCAGGATTAGGAATCCCATGGCAGACGATGGGAACCAGGACGTTAGGCATGCCCCGCGTGAAAAATCCGGGGCCATATTTCAATGGGTTGGCTGCCGGTCCGGAAACCGGATCGGCAGCCGGTCTTCTGTGCAGATTTGCAGAACAAGTCGGATCAGCGGGTCCGGGACCTGTAACACCCGATCCTACGGGCGATGCAGGATAGCCTCTCGATCCCGCCGAGGCACAGGAACCTCCTCAACGACGACCAGCACCGTTCCAATGTTGTCCCGCGGATTGAAGATCCGTTCCTTCACCACCCACAGACAACGCTCTCCCGACACCTGATCAGGATAGGGGGACAGCATCTTGTCGCCGATCTGCAGAACCGCCCCACCGGGGACCTCTTGCAGGTCATGCTCAAGATCGACGAGCATGCCCTCCGCCGTCCGTTCGTAAAAACGCAGCCCGAACTCCATTTCCATGTCCTTTTGATGATGACGAGAACATGAGGTGAACACGAAGAACGGATCAGGGTCAAGAGCACGATCTACGACATACGTGCCTCGACGAGATCTCTGACCTTCTCAGGCGTAATTTTGAGATACCGGAGACCGTCCGGAACCAGTTCCACCATGTAGCGGAGACCAAAGTCCAATGCGGCATTGTGGACAGTCACATCGTCCAGATGACCGAACTTTTCAAGAGCCCGCTTCTTTCCGATCTTCGCGGCATTCTGCGCAGCAACGTCCACATAGGCCCTGATCTCGTTCGCGGACTTCAGCCCAAGCCACCGCTTGAGCGCCGCACCGACAAGACCGGTCACAGCAGCAGCCACCAGTTCCAGCACCGGCCCCACGAGGGGGGTCAGGTCGATGGTGTTCTCGATCGTGCTCATGGATCTTCCCACTAGAAACACGAACGGCGCCATCTCGATCAAAGTGAGCAGCGCCGTTCGTAGAGGTGATGATGTTCAGGTCAGAGGAGCCGGCCGACACCTTCATTATCAGCAGCGCGGCCACCGGAGATCAGCAGTTCAGCCGCCGCGGTATTGGCATCGCGACCAATGCTGTAGGTGGTCCGGACCTGCTCGATCCGGAAATGTCCGAAGGTTGAGCGCACCTCCGGCCGATCATTGAGCGACAGGATAAAACTGCCACGAAGCGCAGCAAGCTTCTCCGCCATCCTGCCAAACTCCATTCGGTCGAACGCCGCCCCATAGTCCCGTTCCGTTCCCCAGTAAGGCGGATCCAGATAGAAGAGGGCGTCGGGGTTGTCATACCGCTCCAGGCAATCCGACCAGGGCAGGCACTCGATCACCACCCCTGAGAGGCGCCGGTGAACTGCGTCGAGCGCCGCTTCCAGATCCCCGCCGTCAAAGAGCTTCGGCGCCTCAGGTGAAACACCGAACACAGGGCGGGTCGGGCGCCCACCAAAGGCCAGGCGCTGCAGGTAGAGGAACCGCACCGCGCGCTGAATGTCGGTCAACGTCTCCGGATCGGACCGCCGGAGACGCACAAACTCCGCCCGACTGGTCAACTGATACCGACATTCATCCATGAATGCGCGGTAGTGGTGGCGTAGCACCCTGAAGAGGGTGGCAATGTCGCGGTTCAGGTCATTGATCACTTCCTTCTGAACAGTGCGACGTCGACGCAGGAAGACCCCGCCGAGCCCTACAAACGGCTCGACATAGAGCCGATGAGGAACGCCGCTGATTCGGTCGATGATGAGAGGAGCGAGGCGGCTCTTCCCGCCGATGTAAGGCGCCGGTGGTGAAGCCGGCGCGACACGGGTGATGGACATCGGTCTTTACGATCGCTATACGATGCCCCGCCGCTGCAGTGGTGGCGAGGAGGTCGTGAGACGGCCGTTGCGGTCGTAAGGGGCCATCCCCCTTGGTGATGGGCGGCTGTACGCCCTTGCCCTCGCGCTTCCGAGCGAGGGCTCGCTGCCGGTCATGCCCGACCGGCAGCGAGTTCCTTGGCGACGGCATGAACATCGACCAACCGCGAGATCCAGCCCTCGCCGAAAGTCGCCCAACCGTCGAGCTTCGACATGTGGACGCCCCGCACACCCGCAAGCCGGCGCAGCACTTCGGCCGGATCGGCCGCGCAGGCCCGCAGCGAGATCGGCCCGAGGATGCCATCCACGCGCACACCCGCTGCACGCTGCAGCAGACACCGGGCGGCACCCTCGCCATGATGAAAGGCGGCATCCGCTGCCGCCAGATCGAGCCCCGCCGGCAACTCGTCGCCGCGGACGCCCCGCCAGAACACCCGTTCAAAGACGTCACGGGCCGCCGCCTCGTCGATCAGACGGATGTCATCAGCATCGACGTCGCCATCGTGATCGAGATCGAGGCCCAAGCGACGCGCCAGGCGGAGCGAGACGCCCCATTTCGTGGCGCCGCCGGGGTCTTGCGGGTGGTTGACGAAGCGGTCGCCGCCTTCCGCCTCCATCGTCACCATGAATGCCGCCACCAAGTTCCGTTGCATGTCATTCTCTCTTGAC
Organism: Tistrella mobilis; assembly: GCF_041468085.1. Lineage (NCBI taxonomy): Bacteria > Pseudomonadati > Pseudomonadota > Alphaproteobacteria > Geminicoccales > Geminicoccaceae > Tistrella > Tistrella mobilis. The sequence continues at coordinate 3,022,108 of NZ_CP121017.1, forward strand.
AATAGATCGCCACTGCACGGAACTCGAAGTTTCCGCAGCATAGTTGCGAACTGGTTGAGGAGATCGGATATGCGCGCTAGCGCCGTTATCGTAGGCGCCGCGGTCCTTGCCGGATGTGCAACGTCCCCTGCTAAACTGGCAGAAGGTGATTTTCACTGGACAGCGGCTGCATATCCCAGCTCGTGGGAAAGCACCTATCGGGCTTTCATCGAAGGCTTCCGCACTTGTGGAGGCATATATCCGGAAGGCCAGATCTACCAAGACAGTCAGGAAGGTAAGATCGATATCTATCTTCCGGCTGGCTTCGGCGGACGTTCCCAATGGGTCTTCGGGAAAATCCGAGTGATACCTACCTCCGAAGGCTCATCAGCCCAGATCGGAGTTCTGAAGGAATATGACCGGCGCCAGAAACAGGGCGATATCCTTGCCGAGTGGGGACGCGGCAACTATCAGAACTGCATCTGACGATCCATCTTCCTCGCCTCGTAATGCACTCACCTATGCGTCAGGCGCGACCGCCCGTCCGGGCAGCCACGATACGCAGGACAATGTCCTGCACCCCCCGCGGCCCGAGATACGCCAATCCCACGACGACCGCGAGCCGCACCTCGCCCTCGACAAGCCCCGCCCAGGACGCCACGCCGTCGGCAATCAAGGCGATGCCGACGGCCGCGATCAATTCCCACACGAGATGCCGCGACCACCAGCGGCGGCGGCCCTGCTGCACCTCGCCGACGTGGTAGAGCAGCCGGCCGATATAGGCGGCCAACAGTTGCAGGCCCACGAGATCGGCGAGGTGCCGAAGTTGGGACCAGATCCAGTCGAGCGCATCCACCGGGGCCGCTCCTTCTCGTTTTTCGTGTGATTGATCAGGACTTCGCAACTTCGGCCTGTAGGGCGCAGACATAGCCGCCGCTATCGAGGCGATGCTCGACGCGGCTGATGATCCAGTCGCCGTCGGCACCGGCACGGAAGCCGGCAAGGGTCAGGCGGGTTTCGGCGGCCAGCGCCGGCCGGCCGGGAAGGTTCAGATCCAGGGTTGCCGCCCCGCGCCGGAAGGCATCGAGGCGTGCGGCTGCCGCCCTTTGAGCCTGCGACGGATCGGCATAGGTGTGGCGCAGGGTGTGGACCGGCTCCCCCTGCCCCGCCGTCACGGTGCGGGTCTCCGCCGTCGCGTCATCGCGCCAGGTCGCGGCGACGGCGGCATACTTCCCCCGCTTGGCCAGGGTCACCCGCCAGTCGGTCACCTCGGACGGCAGCAGCGTGATGGCCGGTATCGCCTGCCCGGATGCGGCCCGTGCCTCGCCGCGGGGCACGAACAACAACTTGCCATGCGCCGGCTTGGCGATCGCCCCGATGTCTCGCGCAAGCCGGGTCAGAAAGGCGATGTCGCTTTCTTCGGTCTGGTCGGCATGCGGCACGGCCTGGTCACGCAGCCCTGCGGCAATCACCGGATCGAAGCCGTGTTCCCGGGCGATAGTCTCGACGATCGCCCCCAGCGTCGTGCGATGCCATGACCGGCTACGCTGCACCTTCAGCCGGCCGAGCGCCGCATGATCCCGGCTGTCGCTCGCCTTGGCCCGCACCGATATCCGCCGTTCCGGCCCCTCGACCTCAACTTCATCGACCCGAAACCGGCCGAGATCGACGACACCGCCGGTCTCGGCATAGCCGATCCCGACGACCATCTCTGCCCCCTCGGGCGGCAGAGGTACAGTGCCGTCACGATCATCGATCACCAGCTCCGCAACATCGCTGGTGAGGCTGGCTTCATCGGTGACCGCAAGCGATACCAGCCGGTCGGCGATCCTGGCGGTGATGTCGCGATCGTCGAGGGCCACCTTGAAGACGGGTGTCATAGCATTTCCCCGAAAATAAAATGGGCCGCTCAACGCGGCCCATTCGGCAATTCAGCTTACTCTTCCACTTTATCCACGACATCCAGGCAAGCTGCCCGATATTCTTCATACTGTTTCATCGCCCCATCCAAAGCCGGACCGTCCTTCCCTCTGCTTTTATCAATCATTTCCTGCCACAGCGCATTGGCATGGATCCCGGCAGCGTAGCAATATCCATATGGCTTAGCGAAGACATTAGGGCCATACTCCTGCCCATTATCCACAAGAGATTTCATATGACGACTATGGATCGACATGCGATGAAGATCCCCATACTCGAGAACTTCATATCCTTCGTCAATGCCATCATCCAGCGACTGGATATAGGCCCTTACCTCCTGCGGACTTGCCGCTACAGCCGACCCGGCGGTCAACAAGACCGCCAAGCCAATGAACAGCTTTCGCATGGTCATCTCCTTACCATCCTTCCGGCGGCAGGATGTTGCCTTAAGGTTACATAATGGTCAATTCACGTCCCTCTTTAAGGGAGGAGCAACCGGCTCAATCCCACAACCGCACCTGCCGCACCGCCACCCCGGCCGGCGCCAGTTCGGGCAGCAGGATCTCGATCCCGGCGGGCAGCTTCGGCCCGCGAGCTTCAAGATCCGGGTTCGCAGCCAGGATCGCTTCGGTGGCGCCGGCCGTGCGGCCATAATGGGCCCAGGCGATCGCATCGATCATGTCGCCGTCGCGGGTGAGATAGCGCAGCATCACCGCACCTCCCGGCCGTCGACGCCATTTTCGGTGACCGCGGTCGCCCCAGCGGCGCCGGCACCGTCGTCACCATAGATCGAGAGCGAGATGCGGAAGTCGATCCGCAAGGGTGCACCCTCGGGGATATGGCGGGTGCCGCTCTCCTCGACCGACGTCACCACCCACCGCCCCAGCACTTCGCCCAGCCCCGAAACCAGCACCTGAGGCGTGCCGGCCGCCGCGAGGGCTCGCAGTCGGGGCACCTGGCCCAGGCCGCCCCGATAATGCGGGTAGATGATGCCGTCCAGATCGATGGTCTCGGCGCCGGGGCCGATCCATTGCAGGGCCGGCCGGCGGCCGATCCGGTCGATCGCGGCCCAACGGTATTCGGCTGCCCGGCGCAGGGTCTGATAGGCCGCGGTCGCGATCGAGAAGCGGAACTCCCCAAGCGCGAGCATCACAAGGGTGGTCATTCCGCCCCTCCCCTTTCGTCTAGTCGTGATTGGCCGCCCGCCGGCGGGCCTCTGCCTCGCGCAGCACCTGACTGATCTGCCGGCGGATTTCGGTCGCCAACACCTGCGGATCGGTTCCGGGCGCCGCGGTGATCGAGAAGTTGAAGGTCATGTTGATGCCGCCATCCACAACCGCCGGCGGCGGGGCAGCCGAAGCCGGTGCCGCAAGCGCGGCCACCGTTCCAGCCGTCGCCGCAAGGCCGCCGCCGGTGCGGGCAGCCAGCCCCGCCACGCCTCCGGCCGGACCGGAGCCGCCTGTCGAAGAAGGCTGCGGAGGTGCAGACGAGCCCGCGGCGGTGCCGTCCCCGTCCCCGGTCACCCAGTTCCAGGCCTTGCCCAGGGTGTCGCGCACCGATCGGATCGGCGCCGTAACCAGTTCCGAGACACGGGACCAGACGGCGGACGCGGCCTGAAGCACACGATCCCAGATCCCGCCCAGCAGATCGGGCAGCACCGACCAGGCCTCTGTGACCAGATCGGCAGGGCTCCAGGCGATAGCTGCCTTGAGCCCGTCCCAGGCGGCGGATATGCCGTCGGTGACGCGGTTCCACGCAGCAGAAGCGCCATCGACCACCGCCGACCAGACCCCCGCCAGCCCGTCGGGCAGCGCCTGCCACAGCCGAACCACCAATCCGGCCGGGGTCCATGACAGCACCGTCTTCAGCACCTCCCAGGCAGCGGATGCCCCCGCTTCGATCGCGGGCCACAGGCCTTGGAAGAAGGCCTTCACATCATCCCAATAGGTGATCAGCAGCACGGCACCACCCGCGATCGCCGTGATCGCAAGACCGATCGGATTCATGAGCAGAGCCAGCCCCAGTGCCCGCACCGCACCGATCACCACCGGCAACGCCACCCGCCCCAGCCCGAGCAGGACACGGCCGAGCCCAAGCGCCGCCTGCCCGGCGCCACTGAAGGCTGCACCGCCAAGACCGACCGCCTGGCGCACCAGCCCGCGAAGGGCACCGCCGGCGCTGAGCGCACCGGCACGCACCGGCCCGTTCATCGCGGCGCCGAGATTGAGCATGGTGCCGAGCCCCGGAACCAACAGCCCGCCGACCAGACGGAAGGCCCGTCCCAGCAAGCCGACCCGTCCCGCCGCTTCAGCACCACGCAGGCCGAGCAGCTGCAGTGCGCCGCGGCCGATCGAGATCACAGTGAACACCGACCGCAGCGCCAGGCCGATACCGACCACACCGGCCACAACACCGGTGAGCCCGGGCGCCGCCTCAACCACCCCGGCTATGGAATTGGCAAGGCCGGTGAAAGCATCGGCCAGAACGGTGATCATCGGATCGATCGCCACTTCGAAGGCAGCGACCACCCGGCCGAAGGCGATGCGTGCCCGATCGAGGGCAACGCTACTTGCTTCTGCCATCCGGGCTTTGTCCTTGTCCACAACACCGTCGGCTGCAAGGACCTCCTTTCGCATCCGATCGTATTCGCTTAGATTGGCAAGCATCGGCTTGATGAAGTTCAGCACCTGCTGATCGCCGAAGAGTTCGCCCATTTTGAACTGATCACCCTCCGTCAGATCCTGGATCCGCTCCAGCATCCAACGCACCGGATCGAGCCCTTTGTCTGTCGCCTCCTTGAACTCGTCGGCCAGATCAACGCCCATGTCAGCGAAACGCTTCACCGTCTCGGGCGCGGTCATTTTGGCCAGGAAATTGGCAAAGTTGTTCGCAGCTTCGGACGGTGATCCCGCACCCTTCAACGCCACCTGCACGGCAGTGGACAGGGTCGCAATACCTTCCGCCCCCTTCATCCCAAGGGCCTGGGCGGCGGCCGTCAGCTGCGGAAAGTCCCGCGCCATATCCCTGAGTTCGAAACCGCCGAGCTTGCCGGCCTGTGCAAGCATGTCGAACGCCTTGCCCATTTGCTCGGGGGCGATCTTCATGTTGTCGATCAGGCTGTAAGCTGTGGTCGACAGATCTTCGATCTCCGCACCGGTGGCCAGAGCCGCCGAACCAACCCGCTCCAGGCTTGCCAATGCCTTGCCAGGATCCAGGCCTTTTCCCACCAGGATTTCCAGGCCCCGGGTCAGTTCCTCGACCTTCTGCCCGGTATCGGGCGCCAGACCGTTGATCTGTGCCCGAACCTTGGCCAACTCATCGGAAGAGAACCCGGCGGTGTTCGCGAGCATGCGCAGTTGCCGATCCCAGGCCACGGCCGGCGCAAGCGTGAGTGCGGCACCAGCAATGCCCGCCGTGTTCACGAGCGCCTGGTTCCGCAGGTCCCGCCAGCCCTGCCCGATCCGCGACAGAGCAGCATCTGCGGTCTTCAGCGCGTCGAACTTCCGACGGAGCGCATCGGTCTCCCGGCCCAGCCGGGCTTCTTCGGCCGTCAGGCGCTTCACGTCGATGCCGGCTTCGGTAAGCGAGGCGCCCAACCGTTCCAACGCCTCGCGCTTGCGGCCATAGGTGACCCGGGCTCGCTCCGCCTCAGCTTCAGCGCGTGCAAATTCCCGCTGCATCCGGGCGGTAGGCTCGGAGGTTTTCGCCATCTCAGCCGACAGCTCCGCCACCCGCGCCCGCGCGGCATTCCAGGCCGTGCCCGCCTGAGATGCTTCGGTGCGCAGGGTCCGCAGGCCGGCAATCTGCCGAGTACGCCCGTCTAGAGTCGCGATTGCATCCCCGAGCCGATCGACCTTCGACGACGCCTGATCGAAGCTGCTGCGAAAGGTATTGGCCAGCGCCGCCCCGATGACGACGCCAACCGCGATGGTGCTACTGCGGGCCATGCCGCTCACCCCAAGTAAGCCATGACCGATGTTGCCGGCTGGCATCCAGACGAACGATGATCGAAGATCCAAATAGCAGAGGCTGGATGGCCTCGTTCAGGGCGGATAACGAATGAATACGGACGCGGGCAATGCTTGATAACGCGCTTATGGTTGGCTTTATATCTGCCGCTGTTTCCATCGTCGTCACGGTCCTCACCTCAATTCTCACGCGATCGAGAGAGCGAGAGGCCGATTGGAGGAAACTGAAGTTCAGCCAATATCAAGAGTTCATTATCGCGCTGTCCGCTGCAACCTCGTGGACACCCAACGCCGAAGCGCGCGCTCGGTATGCTAATGCAGTGAATAGTCTGCATCTTTTTGCTTCGAGTGACGTGGTAACAGCCCTCAATGCATTCCAAACAAAGGTGCCACAGACATTTCATGAAGAGTATTCCGAAGAAAGGCAGATTAAGTTGAATGAACTGATCGCCGCGATCCGCCGGGATCTCGGCATAAACTCCAACTCCAGCCTGACCTATTCCCTTTTTTCAGCCCCGCCTGCGCGCCCAGAAGATGCCAGGGGGAAACAGGCCCTCGACATCCTGAAGCGTGCAGGCCAGGGCAATCCTCCGATCGCGGGTGACAGGCTGGACGATTGAGCCATCAGCCAGCCTTCACCCGCGCCTGAACCCGCGCCGCCGTCGAGAGCCAGGCCTCCAGGTCGGCTTCGTCGAAGTCGAGCATGTCGGTGAGCCCCCAGCCGGCGGCGAGGCCCAGGGTCACGCAGGCGGTTCGGACATCTTCGAGGGAACTTTCCGAAAACCCAGATAGGCACGCTGCAGCGCCTCGTAATCGGCTTCGTCCAGATCCTCGATCACCTCTGGCGCCACCTCACAGAGATTGGCGAACAGACGGACCTCCTTCTCGGCATCGCTGCCGCCGAGCCGGTCGACCAGCAGCCGGTCGCGGACCTTCGAGCGGCGCATGATCAGCTGGCGGTGATCGCTGCCCTCGACGGTAACCGGCAGGGTGAGCGGGATGGTGACGGTACGGGCGACGGTCATGGGCCGTGGTCTCCTTCACAGGATCAGATGCCGAGGGCGGTACGAACGGCCTGGAGCCGGTCTTGCCCGCCCACGCGGCGCACCATGTTGGCAACGTCGATCTCGATCACCGTGGTGCCGTCGATGTCGAGCCGGTAGTAGCGGAGCGCGAGCGTCGCCTGCGGGCCGGCCTTGGAGCCGACCTTCGCCGAGCCGGAGGCGAGCTTGGTGATCTGGCCGCGCATCACCGCCACCATCGGCGTGACGGTGTTGTCATCTGCGACCAGGGCGCCGCGGAAGGTCCACGGCACCGATGCCCCTTCACTCAGGCCCCAGAGCCGGTAGAGATCGGCGGCATGCTCGGCGAAGGTCACCTGCGCGGTCAGGGCATCGAGCCCCATGTCGATGGCGGCCGGCGCATCCATGCCGCCGGCTCGGTGCTCTTCGGTCTGAACCGACAGTTCAGGCAGCTGGACTTCATCGACCCGCCCGGCATAGCCGCGACCGTCGACGAACAGGTTGAAGTTCTTCAGGATCTTGGGGATCACGGGTCCGTCTCCGGAAAAAGCGACGGCCCGCCGGGAGGCAAGGCTCCGGGCGGGCCGTCAGTCGGCGGGAGGATCGGAAAGGCAGGCAGCCGGATCAAGCCGCGGCGGCCGGCCGGACGAAAATCTCGTCGATATAGTCGTCAACCAGGCGCGACCGGAAGGTGATCCGTTCTGCCGGATAGGGCGGGGTGAAGTCGAAGTCGAAACAGATTTTGCCCTGCGCGACCTGATCGGCCGGATTGGCGGCCGGGTCCGCCCAGCACCGGCCGCCCAGGATCGCCCCGATCGAGGTGAGGTGACGGAGATAGGCATTCACTCCCTCGACCACATCATCGACATAGGTTCGGGTGATGTTGCGGTCGACCGCCCAGAAATGCGCCTCCAGGATCGATTGGTTGATCATGTCGGCCGTCCGTCGCGCCTGCAGGAAGGCCCATTTCGGATCGGACGAGCAGCTACGATTGCCCCAGAGCCGGTAGCCCTCGCGGTGGATGATGGTCGCCACCTCGCGTTCGTTCAGCAGGTTGGCGCGGGACGAGGTATCGCCGAGCGCGAAGTCCACCGGTCGGCTGGTGCCGACGATGCCGTTGATCACCATGTTCGACGGCGACCACCAGAAGCCACGTTCCGCATCCGACTTGGCGATCAGCCCGGCCACCCGGGCACTCGGCGGTTCCCGGATGGTCGTTTCGGTACGGGTGTCATAGACCTTCACCCAGGGGTCAACGACATACACCCGCGCCGATCCCCAATCCTCGCGGTAATCGATCGCCGCGGCATCGTCGATATCAGGGCCATCGGCGATGATCACCGCCTTCAGCCGTTCGGCGATGCCGACCAGTTCGGCCACCACCGGATTGGCCCCATCGGTCCGCTGATGGGTGAAGCCGGGCGCGATCAGGATCCGCGGCGAGACCTTGACCACGCTTTCGGCCGCGACCAGGGCATGCACACCGCGCCAGCCGGCCGCATCCGCGCCGCCGATCACATCGCCCAGGCCGACGGCCGCCGGATCCAGCCGACGGACCCCGACCGACAGGCTTGCCCCGGGCAGGATCGCCCCGCCTGCCACACGCACCAGGCGCCCGGTCGCACGATCGAGGATCCAGTCGGTGCCTTCAGCCAGGGCAATGGTGTAGGTGACCCGCACCGCCGCACCAGCCGGAATGCTGCCCGTGGCCTTCCGGGTGATCACCCCGCCCGCCACGGTATATCCCGTGTCGGCATAGGGCGCGCCGCCATCGGCCGGGGCGATCGCCTCGACCGTGGCGCCGGCAGGGATCGCGATGGTGCCGGGTGAGCCCGCGAACCGCGCCGGGGCCGTCACCGGCCCGTCAACCGTCACCGAAATCACGCCGGCACCGAGGGGGATCCCGCCGGCATCATCGAACTGCCGCGTCCCCGGCGCCACGGTTTCGACATGGGCCGGGTTGTCAGGATCCGCGACGTTGATCACCACCACCACCGCCCCGGTCTGGTCAAAGATCCCATCAAGGGCGGCGGGGATGGTGAAGCCGGCGTCAGTGGCGGCAGAGCCGAAGATCGCGGCCGCCTCGATCCGGTTGCCGGCGATCAGAACCGGCGTGTTCACGGGGCCGGTCGGCGCGGTGCCCAGCAGCCCGATCACCGCCGAGCGCACCGTGCGGATCGGTCGCGGGCCGTCGTCGATCTCGACGATCTCGACGCCATGGAGAAAGTCGGTCGCCATGGATCAGATCCCCTTGAGCACCGCCAGGGCCGGCGCAGCCGCCGCCCCGATCGCATCCACCGTCTCCGCTGCCCGGACCGCTTCCTTGCCCGCCAGCCGCGCCCCTTCAATCTGGGCAAGGATTTCAATCCAGGCCGCCCGGGTGGCGGTGATCTCGTCCGCCAGATCGCCGACGCTCATAGATCGCGCGGCCGCCTCCACCGTGAGCAGCGGCCAGGGGCTGGCATCCACCGGACGACCGGCCGCGATCCAGGCGGCCGCCATCTCTGCCTTGAGCTGATAGACACCATCCTGCCCAGGCGCCGTGGTCGCATACCGCCCGCGCGCCGCGGCGGCCGCGAGATCGAGATCCCGCAGCGTCCGGTCTCGGGCATCGGCGATGTGCTGCGAGGCGAAGACATCGGCCGGAATGCCAAGCGCGGCCGCGTCCTCCGCCGTGTCCACGCCGACATACCGCCGGCCGTCATAGACGATCTGCATCAAAGCACCTCACTGCAGACTATGTTGACCACCCGACCGGTCGAGTCTCGCACCAGACCGGAGACCAGATCGGTGAGTGTCAGGTCGGACGGCAACTCGGTTCTGCGCACGCCCAGCACTGCCGGCTGGGTCTGAGCGGCCAGCAGAGACCCGCGGCCGGAGACCGTGCGTTTGATCCGCGACCCATAGACCTGCAGCCACAGAGACGCCGCCCCCTCAGACCGATTCGCGAACGGCGTCGACCCGAGGCGGATATCGCAGTAGATCACGCCGCAGGACGCCCCCATGACGTCAACGCGACGTATGAGCCCGCTCGATGCTGGGTTAGTATCGGCAGTTGCCGTCTCCAGCCCGCAATAAACAAACACGATGGATGAGCAATCAAGCCCGAACCCGTACGCAGTTCCGCCGACTATCCGCTGACGGATAGTCGGCAACAGGGCTTTGTCTGCATTGGTGCCAGAGGGGGATGGGTTGCTGACCGGCCCGATCCGTATTGACTTGTGTCGTAGATCGATGTGCTGATCGATATCACAGACCACCGGCGCGAGGGGGAGATAGATAGCGCCCCGCCCGCCGGCGGGCACTGCATCACAGGCCGCCTTAAGTGTACGCATCGGCCGGCCCGACGATCCCGGCCCGGTGTCGTCACCGCTGCGCGGGTCGACGTAATAGACCCGCTCGTTACTCGGGATCGCCACAAGAGCGGCAGTCACCGCAGCGTCGATCGCCTGCGCCTTGGTGCGGTAGGTTTCAGTGAGGGCATTGACCTTGGTGGTCAGGTCGGCAATCTGCGTCTCGAGAGAAGCGAAAGCCATGGATCAGCTTCCTTCTAAGCGGGCCATTGCCTCGATATAGGCGGGAGACCCTTCGTGATAGACGGGATAGACCGGGTAGCGGGTGCGCAGGGAGATGGTACCGCCGGCGCCGTCATCGACCGGAGGCAGGATCACCCGCACGCCACTGGCGCGCACCGCCCGGGCCGTGCCGCTGGCATCCAGCACCCACTTGACGCCGCTACTGGTATCGGCGCTGTCCGAGGCGCCGGCGCCCCCGAAGAGCTCCGCCGGCGTGCGCCAGTAGCGATCCGACAGCCAGCCCTGATAGGGTTTTTCCTCGGTGCCAGACCCACCGTCGGATTGAGGGATGTCATAGGGGTTCCAGGCCTCGAGGGGCGTGCGCAGCACCAGCTCCAGCGGGATCGCCCAGCTGGCCCGGTAGACATCCCCGTCGCGCTCGAAGCCGGCCACACGCTTCCTGGTGGTCAAGGCGGCCCACAAAGACGGGTCATTGAACCCACGCCTGAACTTTGAGCGTCCGGATGCATCGGCCGTAGACAGTGCGGCCTTGCGACTGTAGTAAGCCGCATTCAGCAGGGCGGATGATTCATAGCCCCGGACCGTTTTCCAGGCACCCTCCTCCCAATACCTCTCGTGGAGTACGGCACCCTCACCGTCCAGGCCGGGCACCATCGCCATCAGATCGTCGGCGATCTCGTCGCGCAGCCGATAGCGCGCGAGGCGGGAGGCTTCGAGTGCGGCCAGCGTCATCCCCGTGCGCTTGCGGGTGATCACATCGTCGACCAGTTCGACTAGTGCTGATATTGGCCGCTCGGCGAGCGTACCCACCGTCCGGGTCAGGATGCGGTACCGGAGCACCGCGACCTCAGTGCGCCCTCGGATGGACCGGATCGCGATCGGGACATAGGGATTGTTCTCGGCGCGCAATTTGGCGCCGGTGGCGTTGATCGCCTGGATGGTGTTGAGGAGGCCGGCGGCAGATCGGTCGTCCGCCTCGTGGCGTGGCGAGTAAAAGCTGTCCCCCACTGCGCCGTCGGGCGGGAGCACCTCCCACCACACCTCCAGATATGCCAGATCCAGCCGGAAGTGCTGCGCGTCGGCTGCCGCCAAACCGCCGACCGCAGCCTTGAGGATCAGCTCACGCATCGCGGCCGTCTGTTGCGCGACACCGCCCGTCACCGACGCGGGCAGGGTGGTCATCGGCAGACGGCGCGTTGACAGATAAGCCCCTCCCGCCGGCGCCGGTGTGTTGTCGACATAGTCGTTGTGCCGGGTGCGCAAATACCACCCATTGACCACCACGGCCAGCTCGGCAAGCCCCATCACGCCGTGCGCATTGGCGTGATCGTGGGCATTGCCCGCTGCATACCCGACGGTCAGCCGCCTGTCCCAGGGATCAGGTCCACCTCCATCGTACTGCCGCGTGATCACGAGCCCTGATTGCCCCGACGCGCGCAGGATCTCTGCCTGCGCTTCCGCAGCCGATGCCGCCGACAGGACCAATCCACTCAGCACGCCTTGCGAGGCGGAGAGACGGTCCTCAAGCACCCGCATCTGCCCCAACACATCCTGATCCCGCTGCTGCTTGATCCGCCGCACCTCATCCGCGAGCGCGTCGAGGCGAGCGTCGCGGTCCAGGCCGCGGCGGCCCTCGTCGGTGAAGGCGGCTGCCAGGGCCGCGGAGGCGGTGGCGCTGTCATCAGCGATCGGCTGAACCGCCAGTTCCAGCGGCTGCCCCTGATCCACGATCTCGATCTGCCCGAGGGGCACATCCGTAACGGTCAGGCTCAGGCCAACGAGGAAGCGCGTCGGCGCCGACTTGTAGCCCAAGGCGGTGTCCGCGCTCGACCACAGCCACACCAACGTACCGTCTTCAGCAAAGAAGCCGATCTCGCGGATCCAGCCCTCTTCCTCACCCGTGAAGGCGGCAGACAGATTGAGCTGATACCGATCCTTGTTCACCTCGGCCTTCGCGATCGGCGCACGCACGAACTCCGACCGCAGCGCCGTGGCTGACACCGATGGCTGATACCCTGCGGACCCTGCGGCGACATGGGTGATGCGAAGCTTCAGCCCCTGGATATCGGCATCAAGCACGGCCTGCCGGCCGCGGCTGGTGGTTACGACCTGCAGCGTCGCCATTCGAGCCTCCGAACGAGAAAAGGGGCAGCTCCCGTGTGGAGCCGCCCCTTTCAATTGAATTGTCTGTATCAGGCGTTAGTGGCGTCAGGCCCAACCCGAAACCACCAACGCTACAACCGGCCGCATCAAAGCGCCCCCCTGCCACCAGGACGGAGCAGCCCGCGCGTCGATGTGCACCACGGGCACCGCCGCGGACACCGCGGCATGAACCACCGGCCGTCGCAGCGCCGCACCATGACGCCAGGCCGGCGCCGCCTCACCCGTGATGTCGACCACCGGCACCGCGCCGGCTGCCTCGGCAAGCACCGCAGGCCGGGTGAGGCCGCCCGCCAGGCCTGGACCGCCGGTGACCAGCTCAGAGCTTTCTAGGCTCGCACCGGCAAGGCTGGCAGCCGCCACCGGGCGGCCCAGCGCCGCGCCCAAGACCGCATCGCCGGCATAGCCCGCGCCGAGGCGGATGTCGAAATGCACGCGTACCGGGGCCACCCGGCGCAAGGTCTCGGTCAGATCCTGGAAAAGTTCATCCAGTCCCCAGGCCGGCGGCCGGTCCAACCACTCATTCACAAAACCATCGACCGTCACCGTGTGTGGACGGCCGGCCGTTTCAAACCACTCGCTGAAGTCGATACGCACGCCCAGAGCTTCCAGGGCCGTGCGCAGCGCCCGAGGGGTGCCGCGATGGCGGCGGGTCGGGATCGTGGCCCGGATCACCGCCCGCTTCACCTCGACCGGCCATGCCGCGCGCCAATAGTCGACACCCAGCCCCCAGGCGAGCCAGGGCAGCAGATGAGGTGCGCAGGCCTCGACGTCATAAAGCTGACGGATCGGCACCGGCACCGCACCCAGCCGGGCGCTGGCCCGGTCGAGCGCGCGCTCCAGCGCCGATGCGTTGGGCGGCAGAAGGCTTTCGCCTGCGCCGTCGGTCGCGTCATCGTCACTCATCGCGCCCCATCACCGTGATCGTGATCCCCGTGCACCAGGCCGCCGCATCCCGGTCGATCACCAGGGTGGTCACCGGTTCGTCGAGTTCAACGCGCTGCACGCCGGGCTGATGCAGGGCCGCATGCAGCCCCGAGACGGCGATGTCATGACCCAGCTTGTGGCGGGCCGAAACATAGGCGGTGGTTGCCGCCCGCGCCGCCTCGACCACCACCGCCTCGTCCGGTCCCTGATAGAGCCAGAGCCGCGCCTGCACCGCATAGGGCCGGATCGAGGCCGCCTGCACGCTCACCAGATCGGTCAGCGGCCGCACATCATCCGCATTCACCGCCGCCAACACGCGGGCGAGCAGGGCTGCCGACGGCGTACCGTCTCCATCGGATCCGAGCACCGTCAACACCACCTGCCCCGGTTCGGGCGAGGTGACGGCGACATCGCGCACCCCCGCATCGGCCGCAAGCGCATGATACTGATACGCCCCGATCGGACCCGCGACGCTGTACCCGTCCGGGGCCAGCCGCACCCGATCCCGCAGCCGCTCGTCCCCTTCGCCAGGCAGACGCGCCACGCCGAGCAGCGCCGCCAGATGGTCCAGATCCCCGGCGCGGGCATGGGCCAGCATCACCGCCTTGGCCGCCTCGTTCACCCGCTGCCGCAGCAGCAACTCGCGATAGGCCGCCACCTCAAGCACCTTCATGGCCGGATCGCTCTCCAGCGCCGAAGGCTCGATGCCCGCTTCCCGACAGAGGCTCAGGAAGTCGGCGATCATCGCCTGTTTGATCGCCCCATAGTCCAGGGTCTCGACCACATCGGGCGGCGGCAGCCGCGAGAGATCGATGGGCGCGAAGCCGCTCATGTCACGATGATCCCGTTCAGACTGATCGCCCTGCCATCGGGCAGATAGCGGCCCTCGATATCGAGCGTGATCCGCCCGGGCACCACAGCCGCCAGGGCCAGCCGCTCCACCCTGAGCCGCGGTTCCCACCGCGCCAGCGCCTCGGCGGCGGCAACGTAGAGATCAAGCGCAAGCGCCCCATCAACCGGCCGGTCGATCAGGTCGAAGATCCGCGATCCGTAGTCGCGCAGCATCACCCGGCTACCGATCGGCGTGGTCAGGATGTCACGCACCGACTGACGCAGATGATCCAGATCGGCAAGCCAGCCGCCGGCGGCGGCATCCATTCCAGCCATTGGGATCCTCTTATCAGGTCGCTCAACGGAAGTACTGGAGTCCACGATCAGATACTTCTAGCCAGAGGATATTTTTATTCCGCGAATATTCTTTTATATACTGACATAGATTATAATTTATATTATCCAATATCGTTAAATCATTATTTATTCTGAAAAACAAATATAAGGGATCTCCGGTATATGAGGCCGGAGATCTACACAGATAAATAAAACAATCACCCTCGAAATATTCGACATCAAATCCGAATGGCGATAAAATATAATCGCAACATATCTCAAACAATACTTCGGATGTATCATCCCACTCCCCTGCAATTCTCTTACAATTCAATGGATTTTCCATGACTACAAAAAAATAAAACCGTTCATCTACAAATTTGAATACGCACATATTCGATCACGTCATTTGCGTTGGTTGGTTCAATAGAGTGCCACGAAAATTGGTCATGACAGAGAAACATCTTTGCCCCCTATTCACACAAAACGTTTGGAGAGCCTTCAGAAACAAAAGAGCCGCAAGCGACAGCATCACCGACCCGCGCTAAAGCCCGCTCCTCGACAAACACTGTCGGCGACCCAGCCGCCTGCACGCTGCCATGGCATTCCGGGATCTCAGGGCAACAATGGACCGCCCAGCCATCGCCCACCCGCAGCGCCGGCCGGCCGTTCACGAACACGGTCGGGCTGCCCTCGATCGAGGGTCGGGGTGGCCAGCAGCCATGCCCGGAGCAGCGATCACCCAGCCGCGCAACGCCCGCCATGGCTCACCCCTCCCCGTTCAGATCGATCCGCGGCGCCTTGAGCACCAGGCGCCCAGGGTCCAGCCGGATGAAGGCGTCCGGCCCACACCGGATCTCGACCGTCCCACCCGCCGCGCTCAGATCGATGGTCAGCCGATGCGCCGCGCGGTCATAGGCGATGTCGGTCCCATCGGCATACCGTTCCCGCCGGATGTCCGGCCGGGATGCGGGATCCGGCACAGCGGCCTGATGCAGCGCCGGCAGGATCACCCCCTGCGCCAGATCCCCCGACGGCGACAGAACCACCACCTGTTCGCCGACCTCGGGCACCCAATGCGCCACGTCCTGCCCGGCCCGCTGCGTGATCCAGGGCCGCCAATCGGTCAGCAGCGCCCCGATCGCAACCCGCGCCCGCGAGGCGGCATGGTCTGCCTCGGCGATCGTGCCGATCCGGATCAGGTTGGCGACGCGGCGATGCAGGTCGGTGATCTCGGGGTCGCCGATCTGGCCGGTGCGCTCGGATGCTTCGACGCTGATCATGATCCCCCCAGGCAGAGAACATCGTGGATGGCACCGGCGCCCGGGGCCCTGTCGTCGGTGTCGCCCGCAGACAGGTCGTCACCGGGCAGTTCATCACCGGGTGCCCGCCCCGGGGTCAGGTAGGTCACCGCATAGTCGAGCCGCTGTGCCCCGATCGGCATCCGCCCATCGATCTCGATGCCGGTCTCCATCCCCTCATAATCGACCCGATCGAGACGCATCCCATCCACCATCAGCCCGGGCATGGCCGCTTCTACCGCCCCCGCGATCGTATCGAGCCGATCGTCGACATCTTCCCGGGCCATGGCGACGATCTCGATATAGAGGGCAAGCCGCCGCCGGGTCGGGGCGTAGCCGTCCGGATCGCCAGGATCCCGCTCCACATCCTCTGACCGGGTGTAGACGAGGATTGCGGGCAGATCTTCTTCGTCCAGGCGGGACAGGCGGCCGGGGTGAACGCGGTCGCCGACCTCAGGCGCCACCCCCTTCAGCAGGGCCGCGGCCGCATGGCGGATACGGGCGCGCGGATGCATCATGCCACCCTCAGCCAGAGCCAGGCCGCAGCGGTGCCATCAGGGTCAACCGCTTCCACCACATAGTCACGGCCGCGGATGGTGAGGCGATGCCGACGTTTCGGCGCCGCCGGCAGGCCGTCGATCCGGACCCACGCCTTCGCCACGGCATCGACGACGGGCACGCCGATATCGGCGCCCTGACTGCGGATGTCGAGTTCGGCATCAAGCAGCCGGTCCCGAAAGATCACCTCCACCGCAACCGGCCCCGCGCCGGCATCATAGGCGGCAGGCTCCCCGAAGCCGGCCGCGCAGGCAGCGGCAAGATCGGCCTGCATCCTGTTCCAGATCGTCATTCGGAAAGCCCCCTTGCCGCCGCTTCCGCGCTACGCGCGCACCGTCACCAGCAGATCAGGCCGCGCGCAGATCGGCAGAACATTGCTCTGCGACTTCAGCTCGACGCCCTGGCCATGCTTCAGGACCTCGGGCGAAACGAAGACCTCGACGCCCAGCGTGTTGGCCAGCCCGACATGATCCGGCGGGCCGTCATAGATCCGGAAGGTCTTGGTGGTGCCGAGCGGGAAGGCGTGGCCCTCGCCCGCCGCCACGAAGCGGCCCGAACTGCCGTCGCGCAGACCGGCGCGGGCGCGGCAGACCTCGAACGTCACTTCGCCGAAGGGAAAGCTCTGCACCAGACGGCCACCTTCGGTCCGGCTGGCGGCCAGCAGCTGTTGTGCGGCGATGCTGTTCAGATAGAACTTCTCCACCGTGGGATGCGCGGTCAGCTTGGCGAAGAACTCGCCCGAAACCAGGCAATGCACCCCGGCCATGGTCTCCCCGCGGAGATTGCCGTCGATATGAGCCACCAGCTCGGCGCACTTCTCCAGCACGTTGGTGGCCGGGTTGGAGAGATCGAAGTCGATCACCTTGGGCGTGATGCCGAAGACCTGGAACCAGTCGTAGAGCACTTTGTTCGCGCCATCGATCAGCTTGCCCTTGATGGCCCCCATCGACAGAAAATCGCGGGTAAGTGCGTGATGCTGGCGGATGTCGAGCAGCGTGTCGGCCGTCGCCGTCTCAATGCTGGCGAGCTGCTGGCGGCCGCTGCCGAACACATAGCGGTCCTGCAGGTCAGAGGGCCGGATCACCGCCTCATGCGGGAAGTGCGGCACCTTGAGGACGACGGTGTGGCCGCTCTTTTCGCCCTGGACACTGCCGGGGGCGCCGCGTTCGGTCGCCTGCAGCACATAGATCTCGCCATTGCGGAAGCCGATTTCCACGTAGGTGGAGGCGATCGGCTTCGGCTCGAACAGCCCGAGCCCCGCGAGCCGCCCCCAGCGGTCGGGGATGAAATTGATTTCGTCGGTCAGCTGGACGGCAGTATAGGGAAAGACGATCGGCTGGGTGGTCGGGTCCATCATCAGGCTCCGGAGAACTGGTTTCAATCCACACACCCGCAAAGGTGCGGATCGGATCGGCGGCCGGTCAGCGCGGCGCCAGGCCGCGCGCGGCGAGCCCGGCCAGGGCCGCGGCGGCGACCGCCGGGCCACCCGGAGGGATGATCAGCCCGGCACGCACCAGCACGGCATCGCGGGTCACCGCCTGCCCCTCCGTATCCTGACCAGGCGCGGTGACCACGCGGGTGATCAGCACCCCGCCGACCCGGCCGGTGCCATCGAGAGCGTCGGCCTGCCAGGGCACGGCCTTGCCGTCACCTTCGGGCACCGTCACGATCCAGCCGTCGCCCTTCGCGAAGGCCGTGCCGCCGGCAATGATGGTGAAGGCCAGATGCTCGCCCACATAGGCGCCGAGCCCGGCATCGCGCAGACGAAGACCTTCGGGCGAGATGACAGCGAAGCTTGCCGAGGCCCCGCCCGAGAGGCAGACCACCTCATAGCTCCCCGTCATCACCCGCGTGCTCAGGGCGGCGGCATCGAGCGTGCCGTTGCCCTGATTGCCCGGCTTGGCCGCAACCGTCGGCGCGCCGAACAGCCGGAAGCCGAGAATGGTGCCGACGCGCAGCTCTTGCGCGGCATCGGGATCGGCCGCCACCGTCACCACCCGGCGCGACAGACCGTGAGGCAGTTCATGGACCAGCACGGCACTGGTGGAGGACGGCCCACCGATCACCTGGTAAGGCATGCTCATCGACTGTCACTCCCCCTGATGGCCCGGGCCGAACCGGCCGAGGCGGGCATTGATGGCAGACCGCAGGCCGCCCGATGCCGCCGGCACATCGCCCCCGTCAGGCGCGATCGACGGATTGCCGATGCGGGCCATCAGGGCGGCGAAATCACCCGACGACGCCTCCGCCTGTGCGGCGGGCGAGGCCTGCAGCGTCTGGATTGCCGCATCGGCCGGCAGGCTGGTACGGGTGGCGAGATGGATGGCGAGCGCAGTCCGGCCTTCGGCCGCGGCATTGCCCAGGATCGCCCCGATCCGGCTACGCTCCGCCGCCGCCCCCTCCGCCCGCAGCCGCTCGGCATCGATGCCGGAGGCGGCCGAGACTGCGGCCACCTCCGGCACCGCAGGCACAACCTGCGCCGCGCTCGCGGACTGTGGCATCACGGGGGCCGCGGGCTGCACGACCGCAGCGGGATCGTCGCCCAGCACCGGTTCTGCCGGACGGCCGACATGCGTCGTCGCCGGCGCACCTCCGAAGAGGTGCCCGAAGGTCAGGTTCACCATGGATGTCCTCTGGATCTGGTCTTTGGTCCGGAACGTGTCTCGTGCCACAGGATCAGCGGCGACCAAGTTCGGTCAGGAAGGCCGCCATTGCCTGTGCAGGCGAGGCGACCACATCGGCAAGCTTCGCCGCCACCGCCTCGGCGCCGGTCAGGCAGCGGGCTTCGGTCCTGGCTGCCGCGGCGGCGGTGAGGCCCGCGCCCCGGCGGAGGCGCCCCACGGTCGCGCAGAACAGCTGATGGACGCCCTCCAGCTCGGCGCGGATCGCGTCGCGCACCTCTGCCGGCAAGGGCTCGTAGGGGTTGCAGTCCACCTTGTGCGCGCCGGTATGGATCAGGGTAACGGCGATCCCGGCTTCGGTCAGCGCCGCCGACAGGTCGACATGCATCATCATGGTCCCGATCGAACCGGCGCCGCCGGTCCGCGGGATGGTGATCCGGTCGGCGACTGCCGCGATCGCATAGGCCGCCGAATAGGCCTCTTCGCTCAGGATCGCCCAGACCGGCTTGCCGGCCGCCCGCTTGGCCCGTTCGATATCATCGACCAGGTCGAACAGCCCCGCCACCATGCCGCCGGCACTGTCGATATCGAACACCACACCACGCACCTCGGGGTCAGCCAGGGCCCCAAGCACCTGCACGCGCAGCCCGTCATAGCCGGTATAGCCACCCCAGCCCGACACGCATCCCAGCTTGTCGACCAGCACACCCGACACCCGGATCACCGCCACCCCGGCCATCACCGGATAGACCTTCCCGCCCGCCAGCTGCGCCACCGCCCCACCGGGCGACGCGGCCTTCATCTGCACCAGCATCCGCCCCAGCCGATGCGGCGCCACCATGAGCGGCAACCCAACCAGCCGCGCAGCCGGACCGGCGGTGTCTTCCAAGCATGTCATGTTCGCGCCCCCTCAAACGACGAGAGGCGGCCCGAAGGCCGCCTCTCTGGCAACTGAAGACATTGCAGTTTCAATCTGCGCCCCAATAGGGCGGCAAGACATGACCTGCCGTCAGCGCGCGCATTCACGCATCGGCACAACTGCCAGACGGGAGCCGATCGCCGCAGCATACCGGGTGACCATATCCAGGCTGGGCATGCGCCGCGCCGTCTCCAGGCGCGCGATAACCGACTGTTGCGTACCCATTTTCTCTGCAACCTGCGCTTGCGTCATTCCGGCGGCATGGCGGGCCTCGATCAAGGCCGTGACGATTTCATAGACAGGTGCAAGCCGATCGTATTCAGCCTGAGTTTCCGGATCCTGGAGAAGCCGCTCTTTCATCTCCGCGAGACTGATCATGGCTTGATCTCCTTCGCACGTTGCTCGGCAAGCTGGAGCGTGGCCTTCGGGGTCTTCTGCGTCTTCTTTACGAAAACCAGAACCACTACCACTCGACGACCGCTTGCCGTCACGTAGATGGCACGGGCAATACCATCACGTCCTGTAAGGCGCATCTCCCACAGCTTGTCCCGGAGATGCTTCACATGAGGTTCATGGATGCGTTCCAGACCAACGGCCTGGATCATCTCTGCCAGTCGCAGGAAGTGTGCCTTCAGATCGGGGGCCAGCGCTTCAAGCTCCGCCGCAACCCGCTCATCCAGGATTTCGACCTGCCACATTCAACAACCCTCGCTGAAAACGATATAGCCAATTGGCTATCAGGATGCAACCCCGCCGCTGCGGCCACGAGTGAAAATCGACGTGTCTACTGGATATGCTGCCATGCCCTCTTCCTACGGAAGAGGGCATGGCAGCATATCCTGTGCCTCAACCTGAACGATCTTCACCATAGTACCATATACCCGTGCAAAGGCGGGCCAGAGACCCTTCCGAAGAGAAAGGTAATGGCCAACATCACCCGGAGCCGGCAGATCATGGTGGCACAGACATGTAGCGGGGAGCAGGCCGCAAATACCATAGGCCTGCCCCTCTACGACCACCCTACTCACTCTTCATCGCCTGACGCCAACCCCACACCGGCTCCGGCAACCCCGCCGCCGCCCATTCCCGTCGTTCGCGGGCGCGTTGGGCGATGATTTCCTGATAGTCGCGGCCCTGTTCTGCCGCCTCGTCCTCCAGCGTGCTAAGGCCGTTCTCCATCCGGATGCGGGCGGCTTCCGCCTCCTTGACCGGATCGACCCAGCCGCGGCCCGGGCCGATCCAGCGGCTGGCGGTATAGGCCGGCAACGCGGCGTGGAAGGCAGGCGCCCCTTTGGGCAGGCGGAGGCGGCCGGACATGACGGCTTCCTCCAGCACCGCCACGAACACCAGGGTCGGCACGGCCTGACTGAAGGTCTCGCGGCGGACGGTCAGGCCGCGCCAGATCTCCAGCAAGGCGGCCCGCGCCGAGCTGTAGTTCACCTGACTCCAGTCCTGCGACACCTGTTCATAAGACTGCCCCGTGGCCGCGGCGATGTTCCGAAGCCCGGCCGCTTCGAAAGCCGCGAACGCGACGTTCGGGCGGGTGGCGGCCGTGAAGTTGAAACGCTCGCCCGGGAACAGGGTCGGGATGCGCACGCCGCCCAGCATCAGGCGCCGTTCGTCGTGGAAGGCCTTCCGCAGATCCTGATAGCCCTGGACCACACCGGCGCCGTTGGCGTAGCGCTGATCGGACAGCGCATCCTGCAACAGGCTGTGATCGAAGGGGCTTTCGATGAAGGCCGCGAAGATTGCGTTCAACACCGCCGCCTGCAGCTCAAGCCGATGGTGTTGGTGGCGCATCTTCAGCGCCTCAACGATCGGCGCCAGACGCGACATGCCCCGCGTCTGGCCGGCCCGGTCGCAGTCGTAATGATGCAGGGTCACCGGCCGCCCCCACGGGGTTTCGCGGGGGGACCGGGTCCAGCTCATTCGCTGGGCATCCGGCCGGCCGTCTCCGGGGTGAGCGTTCCGGATATGGTAGGCGATCGGCGCGCCCAGATCGTCCATCTCCACCCCGCGCGACAGGGTGGGACTATCAGGGCGACCAACCGGGTTGCTCAGCCGGTCGGGATCGAGCACCCGGACCGCCGTTGCCCAATCACCGCCCCGCTCCGGCAGCCAGTAGAGCGTCGCCAGCCCGTCGCCATCGACGACATAATGCCGGTAGATCTGCCCCATCAGTGCCGGGAAGGTCAGCCGCCGGCCGACATCGCAATAGCGCCGCGGATCGAGCGCCCAGCCGCGGAAAAGCGCTTCCGCTTCCGCGGACCATTCCGCCGCCGCCTCAGGGGAGATGCCGAGCGCCCGCCAGTCTGGCTTGTGCGAGAGCCGGAACTGCGCGCCGATCGCCATGTCGATCTCGCGCCGGACCAGCCCCGAGGCCCAGCCATTGTTCCGAACCAGATCGCGGATGCGCCCGACCGCAACATCCCGCGCCCCGGCCACTTCGTCATCGGGCGTGGTCAAGCCCGGCAACCAGGTGCCGAGATCCTGCGACATCGGCTCACCGGCGGTGTAGGCAGCCGCGAGGGCGCGGGCGCGGGTCGCCTTCGACAACGGCCGCCCGTCCGGCCCCCACAGCTCCGCCACCATCTGCCTCCCCTCCCTGATCAGAAGTCCACGCCGATCGCCCGCCGGCCGCCGCCCTGGCCGGCCTTGACCCTGAGTTCGGCAATCCATGCCCGCAGGTCACCGGCGCGGGCGGCGGTGTAGGTCACGCTCTTGCCGTCATGGGCGACGGTCACGACCCTCTGCCCGATCATCAGCGCATGCAGCGCCGCCTCCGCCTCGGCGAGCATCCGCCGGGCCGTCTCGATGTCTTCGGTCATCCTGGTCCTCGTGGGTCAGGCGATGCGGGCCACCACCCGCCGGGCACCGTCGGCGACCGGCGGCGGAACCACATCTTTTGCGGGTGCATCGCTCACTTTTGGTTGTGGTGTCGTCAGTGCTGGTGCCGGGCGTTCGGTCCCCGGCCGCGGCGCCCAGAGATCGGCAAAATCCGGTTGCGCCGAGACGGGCGTTGCCGCCGCCCGTTCCGCTTCGATCCGCCGCCAGCCTTCATCGAGCAGCATGTCGAGCCCCAGATGATAGGCGAGCGCCCGGGCGCCGACGGTGATGTCCAGCGCCTCGTTCGGCCGCCCCTGGATCTTGGTCCAGACCCGTTCCACCCGGCCGCTCTTGTGGACGTGTTCGGTCAGATGCTCGGCGGTGAGCTGGGCGAACCAATGCTCGTCGCACCCGACCGGGAAGTGCAGCACGCCGGAGGGCCAGGCGCCCGCGTCGTCAGGGCCCGCGATCGTCAGCCGCAGCGCCGCATAGACCCAGGCCTTCAGCTGATAGGTACCCGTGGGCCAGATCTTGACCCCGTTGCGGATCTGCCGCCCGTCCCAGCGGATGTCGACCGCCCTGGGCGTGCCCATCATCGGCAGCAGATGACCGGGCCGGCCGTCGAGCGCGAAGACCCGCGGCCGCCCACGCGCGAACATGTAAGCGTGGTGCGAGAGATAGCCGGTGTCGATGCCGAAGGCCTCGATCGACCAACTGCAACCCCTGTGATCCTGATATTTCTTACCCACTACTTCAGCGAGTGCCTTCCAGACCGGAGCCGTCCCGGGATCGCTGTGCGGGTCGCCGATGATGACGCCCTTGTCGATCAACCAACCGGTCATGCCGCGGCCCCAGGCATAGACGCCGTATTCGATACGATCCTTCTGGATGTCTGCCATACCCGTGAGCACCAGGCCGCCGGGCGGGATCTGGCCCAGGGGATAGTTCTCCACCCGCTTGGCCAGCTCGACATAATCCGGTGCCTCGCCCTTCTCTTCGTAAGGCTCGCCCAGCACCTGTTGCGAGATGATCTTTTCCTTGTGCGGGTTGCCCTCCGCCTCGGCGATCTCCTTTGCGGTATCCGCCCACGACACCTGCGGGTTGTAGACCTGCCAGAGCGCGAAGCCCGGCTCGCGCCCGCCGCTGGACCGGGCCAGCCAACGGCCAAGCTCTTCCGGTTCAAACCAGTCCGGGGGCGCCTGATCGGTGGCGTCCTCGCGCGCCGGGAACGTCTTGACCCACTGGCCGGCGGCCAGCATTGCAGGCTTGTGATGTTCCTCGATCACGCAGCCATTGGCCGGGCAGACGAACCAGGCGGTGCGCAGCTCACCGATCAGGTCGGAACGAAGAGCCTCCGGCTTCAGGGTATGGAACACGCCGCATTGCGGGCACGGCACGTATCGGCGCCGCTGATCGCTCACCTGCCATTTCTGATCGATCCGGCAGCTGCCCTTGAAGCCCGGGGTCGAGTTCCAGAAGACCTTCTTCCGCGCATTCCATGCCTTCGCCCGGGCCTCGGCCATATCAGCAGGATCGCCGCGGCCGTCGACGTCGAAGGGGTATTCGCTCACCTCTTCGAGCAGGATCACCCGGGCCGAAATCATCTGCAGGCCCTTCGAGCTGTTGGCGCCGGTGACGACGCAATAGCCACCGCGGAACTTCTTGAACGCCGTGGTCGAGCCGTCTTCGTCGCGGCTCTTCTTCTCCTTCACCACCCGTTTCAGCCGTGGCGTGGCCTCGATCATCGGATCGAGCTTGCCTTTCACATACTTCTTCGCCTCGTCGAGCGACGGCAGCACCACCAGGATCGGCGCCGGCTCATGGTCCATGATTGCACCGATCAGGTTCAGCCCGCCTTCGCTCCCGCCCACCTGCGCAGACTTCCGGAAGGTCACCGACCGGCAGGGATGGGACAGGCTCAGGCAATCCATGATCTCGACCAGATGCGGCATGCGGTCGTTGCGCCACTCGCCGGGGAAGGGCGAACCGCTTTCCGCCGCCACGATCCGCGGCGCCTTTTCCGCCCAGGCCGAGACGGTCAGCCGCGCGCGCGGCCGGAGCGCGGCTGCCAGCGCCCGCGCCACCACCACCCACGCATCGGGCAGCCCGTCAATCGGGCTCGTCTGTTCGGGGACCGCCTCCCGCCAGGTCTCTGATGGAGCGATCGAGTTCATTCGCGAAGCGTTCCATGATGCTGCGATCGGCCGCGTCCAGCCGTGCCGCGATGTCGTTCGGGTCCGTCAGGGTGGCCAGCTGCGGGGCCACCTCCGACACCCGCAACGCCAGGGCCTGCACCAGGCGCTGCGCCGCATCCTGCAACGCCGTCTCCACCGCCCCGCGGTCGACCACCCGGCCAAGCCGTTCCGCCAGATCCAGGCGCGCGCGTTCGGCTCGCGTCCGCTCATGCTGGGCGCGGGCCTCCGCATAAGAGCCGGGCATCGGCCCGGAGGCTGCCGGCGCCACGGCCCGTGGCCGCGGCCCGGCCGCCGCACCCTCATCACCCCCAAGCCCCCCCGGCCCCCGTGCCGGATCGGCCGTCAGGTTCAGCAGGTCGTCGGCTTCCTCCGGGTCGATCAGGCCGTCATGCAGAGGCAGCCGGCCGGCCTTCACCAGCTTGTTGACATACTGTTTCGACCGGCCGACCCGCAGCGCATAGGCCGCCTGCGTGATCAGCCGCGATCCGGCATCGGTCATGGTCGGTGGTCCACCGGTTGACGGGGGACCGGTCAACCCTGCGGTCTACCGGTCAACCCTGTTTTCGGAGCCCTGCACTGGCGAAGTCCCGCGGCGCGCGGCACCCGCACGGGGACACGCCCGGGAAGGACCCGGAGGGGGTGCCGACGGGGGTGCCGCGGCCCGTTTTCTAAGGGTCATCGGGCGGTGGCGAGGGCGGCCGCGAAGGCCTGTTCGAAGTTGTCGGCGAAGCGGACGAAGGCGACGCGGCGGACCGTGTCGCCCATGCCGAGCCGCGGCTCGACCTCAACCGCCGGCGCCATCACGTACATCAGCCGGATGGGCTGGCGCTTCTTGCCGGCATAGCGGCCCTTGGTCATCTTCTGTTTCGCGCCATAGCGCTGCCAGATTGCATACGCGACCTCGCCTCGCGCAGCCGTGCGCGACGCCGAGCGCGAGAACATCCGGCCGCCATGAGCCGAGCGACCGGCCAGGGATCGTTTGCCACCGGCCTGCCTTTCGTTGCGCGCAGTGGCATAGGCCCCCTGCGTCGACAGCGGCGCCGCGAAGAAGCTCGGCTTGTCCAGCAACGCCCCCGGCCATCGCGAGGGGCGCGTGGTCTGGCCCGGGTTGCGCCGCACCTCTACCGGCTTGGCGACGCTCTTCCCGTTCCGGCCTTCCTTGGTGCCGCCGGTTTCCTGGCGGGCCATGAACTCGTCGCGGGAATAGACCACGGCTTCGAGCCGGTCCCGCCGCGCCGGCTGGATCCGGATCCCACGCGCCACCCACCCGGTGCGGATGGTGAAGCGCCCGGGCAGTTCCGCGACGACTTCGCCCTGTGCTTCCTGCGCGGTCCGGGTCAGAGCCACCGCCGCCGCGAACACTGCCTGTTTCCTCGACTGCCGAAGCGCCCGATCGAGCGCGACCCGGTCGAGTGAGACGTCGATGTCCATGCCGCCCCTCCTCCAACCACAACATCTTGTGGCTGGCCACACCCCCGAAACGAAATCGGGGAGGCCGAAGCCTCCCCGATCCCTACTCTGCCTATATCTGGGTCACGGCGCCTCCGGAATATCGGCGAAGCGTTTCCCAGTCTTAATCTCGGAAATCCGCCCCGGATTCACGTCATAGTCAGCCGCGATCCGGTTCAGGAACTCTCCATTGAGAATGCGCCGCTTGATAAGCGGAACATCGGAGGAGGAGATTTTCCGAGAAGGCCAGCGATACATCCGCATGTACGGATCCTCTTCAAGGCAAAAGCACCTTGAACAGGCAGAGTCCCCCTGTTACTCTAGCTAAGCATGAAGGAGCTTTGAGGGACTTACCTCCCTATTCGAGCGCTTTGACCAGTTGCGAAAATGGCTCCCTCTGAAAGGCCCGGTGTTCGAGCACCGGGCCTTTCTTATTAAGAAGCCACCATCATGATAGCCCAGACTGCAGGGCGAGTCGAGCCCTGGACTGCACGATTCCCAAATCAAAACGGGCGGGGACAGAGTCATACTTGTATGACATCGGTATCCAGCTCTTCGCCCTAATTTCTAGGGCATGTACGCCCGGCTCCTATACTGGGCAATCACCCTCTCGCCTACTCTATATGGTCAGATATCTGCGTGCCTCAATCCGTGCAGAATTTGAAGACGCTCATCATCCACGTCGTAGAACGCCCTAGCCGCGTGAGATCGCATATGCGCCCGACACATAGAGGGTAAGGACATCAGCAGCATGGCTCATACGAGCAAGCCGGAAATGACCTGACAAAACAAAGGGGTGCGGCCATTTTTCTGGCCGCACCCCTTTGTCTGGACGTGCAAAACTTAGGTATTTTGTAAAGGATTTTTCGTGGGAGAGTCAAGCGCCTTTCTGCATCTGACCCAGATCATCCCGCCTCCGCGCCCAGGGGCTGGCTGGCGCAGTGGGGCCGCGGATCTCGAAAAGCTGCAGACACCCCGGCCATTGGGTGAGCAGAGCGACCAGACGAACAAGGCCTTCATGCCAGAGGGCCCAGGTCTCCCGTGCGGCCCGGTACTCCTCTGCCGTCGGGCGAGGCTCAACCGGGCACAGCACCGGGTTGCGGTTTCGATCGTAGATCACGACCGGTTTACGCCCCCCCGATGCCAGCTCCCGCCATTGCGGCTCCATGCGGAGGCGGCCGGCCGTCCAGTCGGGACGCTCACCTGCCCTGGCAGATAGGATGATCAAGGCCCCCATCCTTGACGGCAGCATGGAGACCGCCTCGTGCACGGTCTCGGCATCGCTATGCAGGGACTGCGGCACCCGGTCTCCGCTGGCGCTTCGAATTGACACACCCGTCTGCCCAAGCCCATCGAGAACCGATGCTTCAGCCCATCCGGCCGGTCCTTTCGGAAGAGCTGCCTCTTCCGCCCGAATGACCCGATCAGCCCGCTGGGTCTGATAGGTCCAGATCAGAAGATCTTCAATGTCGATGCGACGCTTGATCATCAGCTAGGCCCCGTAACCCGGTGTAACCGCCGCCGTAACCACGCTAACCATCTGTTTTCCTTATATATAAATATCTAAGGTTACAGAGGTTACAGAGGTTACGGTACGAATTGCGCGTGCGCGCACGCGCGCGTACAGGTGTGCATGATGTTGTCGGTGTAACCTGCGTAACCGCTGTAACCCCCTACACAACCCGTTGATGGGGAAGGATCTTCAGGGTTACAGCCAAGGTTACGGTCAGATACGGCCGTAACCGGCAGGCGGGGGACCGGGGGCAACGAGCGGCCGGTCGACATGCTCCGGCCCCGATCCTTGCCCATGCGGGCATATCATTCAAGCCGGAGGCATTGCTCACCCCTCGTCCTGCAATCGCAAGGCCGGTATCGGCAACAGCGTGCACCGCGACAGGCGTCCTCCAAACTTCAGGGCCTTGGGGGATACCCTTGCCCCTTCGACGTTTCTGAGAGCCTGCATCCAGACCCCCGAGCCTTCCGGCCGCTGCCCCCAATGGGTCCCCGCATAGATGCCTGCCAAACCCTGATGCGCATTAGCGACGGCAAGCCATGTCTCGCCATCTTCACGATGAATGGCGAGGCCGATCCTTCGCAGGGTCTTCGCAGCGTCACCACCGCGTTGGATATCAAGCGCCTCAACGACCATCTCCCCCACCGTCGATCGCTGGCCGCTCCGCCAGAGGATGTCCGGATGCGAGGTGAGCAGCCGATCGAGGCAGCGTTCATGGTCGGGCGCCTCGTCCGAGATCAGCGCCAGATCCCCCGGATCGAGCGCACGCACGGCATCGGCGACCACCTCTTCAGTCGGCAGATCATCACCGCAGAGCGCCGCCGCCGCGCCGAGCAACGTGCCGTACTGGTCGGCGCCCCGGATCTTGTGCCCCGAGGCGACCAGAGCCTTGCGGTACAGCTCAATCCCGGCCTGCACCATCGGCAACCGGTCGATCAGACGGCGGTGGATGCCGGGGCCGAGATCGGCGAAGCGGGCGATTTCCTGGTTCATGTCGATCAGGCGGACGTTCGGCCGGTTCTCCAGCGGTTCAAGGTTGATCAGCGCCAGACGCTGCAGATTGGTGGCAGACAGCGACGGTCTGAGGGTGGAAGAGAACAGCAGCGCGGTGTTCATCTGCACGCTCGATGTCTCGTGCCGCGCGGAGGATCGACCGGAGCCGCCGCCACCCCGGGTCGAGGCGATCCGCACCAGCTTCATGATCGCCTGTTCCTGTCCGGGATCCGCTTGCGGCTCGTGCTCGTCGATCGATACCGGCCGCGCCGCGCCGGCCAGCCGATCGCGGATGTAGGCCGGTGTGGGATCGGCTTCATGCAACAGCCAGCCGCGCAGGATCGCGTGTATCAGCTTCAGCAGCGCAGACTTGCCGCTGCCGGGCCGCCCGGTCACCCAGATCGACGACCGCCAGTCCAGCACGCCGATCAGATAGGCAACGCAGATCCAGCCGAGCACAAGGTCCGGTTCAATCTCGGGCCGGCTCCAGTTCCATGTCCCCAGGAAAGCCCGAAGGATCTCGATTTCATCCCGGCCCGCCGGCCTGTCCGCAGGGTGCGGCAGCGACGCACGCCCGGAATAGACCCGGCGGCCGGCCAGCCCGGGCGGTTGCCACCGGCCGTCCACGAGGACCGCATCGCCGCAATGCACCACCAGCTGCCCGGTATCCGGATCTGACCAGGTCCCGACACCGCATTCCAGCTCGGCCGGATCGATGATGCCCCGGCGGGCGCAGGACGACATCAGCCATTCGGCCGCCGCATAGGCGTTCCAGCCGTCGGGATTGCCGCGGCGCCGTCGCGGCTTCGCCTCCACCGATGCGTCGGCAGCGACTTCCTGCCCTCCTTCCGCCCCCGGCTCCGCTGCCGGCGCTTCAGCCGGCGCCTTTGCATCCGCCTTGGCATCCCGCGAGGGCCAGCGCTTGCGCAGCCAGTCGATCCGCGGCGCGAACAGGCCGGCAATGTTCAGGCGGTTGTGTTTGCCCGCTTCAAGGCTCAGCACCTCGTTCATCGGGGTGAGATAGAGATAGCGGCCCTGGCTGGTCCCAAGGCACAGCACCGGGCACGGCCCCGCCTCGCGTTCATTCGCCTGATCCTCAGACCCCCCGGCCGGCGGCGGGCCGGCCGCGTCGAGGCTGTCGAGGACATCCTGTTCACTCACGCACCACACTCCCCGCGGGCCCGGAGGCACCAGCCGATGTCGGGTCAGCAGCAGAGCCGGGACCGGGGCCATACAGCCGCTCACCGATCTGGCGGATCACTTCCCGCTCAGCCCAGTCCAGGCGCTTATCGGCGCCGGAGATCACCAGGATGCCGTCTTCGCGCCAGCCGCGGCGCTTCACGGTTTCAACGTCAGGCCGCGCGGATTGAATGCGACCAAGGGCGCAGCGCGGCGCCACCGGGCGTTCGCCCGGTTGTTTGCGAACTCGGCTCACGTGGCGTCCTCCAGAGTGGGGAGCGAGGTGGAAGGCGGAGCGGATGCCCTGGCCGGCTCGTCCCGCTCTGCCAGAAGGTCGTTGAAGTCCATGCCGCGCGGCGGCCATGCAACCAGCACCTCGCGCCCCTCCGCCTTGAAGCGCGCAGCCGCCCGGGCGATCAGGGCTTCGTAGACCAGCGGGTCGGGGGAATCGTTGTCGGCCAGGATCAGCACCCTGCGGCAGATCTCGGGCAACCGGATGCCCGGCCCGTCCATGTCCGGGATGGTCGAGGGCAGGCACAGATTCGGCCAGTCGGCGGGCGGCGACGGATGCGGCCGCCCCTGCCCCTTGCCGCGGCCATAGATGTTGACGAACGCGCCGGCCGCCCACACTGCCAGATCGGGCCGCGCGCTCAGCACCGACAACCCCGTCTCGATCCCCTCGGAGATGGCGATGGTTTCAGCCGCCGGGGTCAGGCGGATGGCACCACCCCTCATCAACCCCAGCATCTTTTTCGCCGGGTCGAGCCCGCGCGCCTTATAGCCGCCGGCATCGAGATAGGTTCTGTGAACGCCGACCACCCGGCCGCGATCATCCTGGATCGCCGCAACCATGGCCTCCCAGGTGCCCTGCGTTCTGCGGCGATCACGAAAGGCCAGCCGCGGGCAATAACGCAGGGTCGGGGGCAGGGCACAGACGATCCCACGGCGCCGCAGGTAGCGCTCGGCAGTGGTGCCGCTGATCGGCTGCGATGCGAACCAGATGTCCCGGGCGCGATCCACCCGCTCCGCAAGGGCCGCAGCTTCATCGACCGGGGACTCCGGCGGCGGCGGCGGGGCCGGCCTGGCCCGCCGTGGCCGGCCGGCCGGCGCCGGGCTGATCCCCGCATCGATCTCCAGCTCTGCCAGCGCCTCGCGAAGCGGGATCCGCTCAACCCGCGAGACGAATTCGATCACGTCGCCATGGGCGTTGCAGCCGAAGCAGTAGAAGCGCCGCCTGCCATCCGAGACGGTGAAGCTTGGGGTGCGTTCGTTGTGGAAGGGGCAGAGACCGACCTTGTGGTGTCCGCGATTGGTCAGGACCACATGCCGGGAGACCACGTCGGAAAGGGCAATCCGCTCTCGGACCTCTGCGGCACGGCGGGCAAAACTCACCTCAGCCGCCGACATGGCGCCGGCCCTCGCTACCAAGGGCCGGATAAGCGATAGCTGCCCCTGCGCTGTTCGCCTCGCTCACCAGTCGGCGAACATCAACCGGGCGACCGTCGATGCAGAGTCGGCCGCCAACCTCTTCCATAACCGTCCGTCCGGACTTCTGGAGATGAACCATGGCTTCGCGGACGGGGCCGCGCAGGCTGTACCAACTCATGCCCCACCCTCCCCGGCCGCGATCATCACCCGCAGGTCGCGCGCCATCGCCGTGGCCGCCTCGATCACCTGTTCGGCTTCGACCAGCAGCCGCCGCAGATCCTGGCGGCACAACACGCCGTCCGCAGATGCGGTGATCAGTGCCCGCGACACGTCCCCGGTCTCGGCAACCAGGGCATGCAACCGATCCGAGGGCTGAAGGATCGGCCGCCTGTCGCCGCCCAATCGCCGCAGCACCAGATCACGTTCATGTTCCAGCGTCGGCAGCAGGCGAGGTTCTTCACCACCCGCCATCAGCACCGCATCAAGCTGCGCCGCCGCCCGCGCCGGCAGAACCCGCCGGTCATCAGGATCGGACACATGCAGCAGGTGATCCCGGCTCAGGCCCGTGGCGTCGCGGATCTGGCGGGGCGACAGATGATCGAGCGCCGCCATCAGGGCGGCTTCGATCGTTTCGGCATGCCGCAACTTGGTCATGACACCCTCATCGATTGTCTCGGGCGGACGATGCGCGGCGCTGTAAGCTCAAGCGATCGCCACATCGGCAATGCCCGCCAAGTCGTTGATGCCGACTTTGACGCCGTCTTTCGCAGCGTTCCGGATGATCCGCTCCCAATGGGCTTGCGGAACGAAGCCCCCTGTACCGCCCCGTTGGCGCGCGTGGCTCCATCGGTAGACCGTGACGACGCTGACGCCCGCCCATCCAGCCAGGCTTTTGGCGCCAAAGCGGTCGATCAACCGCTTCGCAGTGTTGGACATGACGTGCTCCCGCAGATGCACAACTGCCCAAAACTTACGAATATCGTCATGATAGGGTCAAGCGCATTTATGATCTGCGTAAATGAACAGCCCCATCCCATGCGTACAATGTGCAGCATGAGGAAGCCCGAACTGCCACGCGCATGGCTGGCGCGCCTTCTGGACGCCGCCGGCATCACAAAGAAGCAACTCGCTGACGCGCTGGGGCTGCCGCCTCCCCGTGTGAGCGATATGCTGGCCGGGCGACGCCGCATTCAGGCGAAAGAAATCCCGATCATGGCGAAATTGCTCGGCCTTGAGCCGGCCGAGCTTCTTCGCATGGACACGACAAGCGATACGTCTCAGGTATTGACCGTTGAACCACCAACCGCATTCGCGCGCATTCCGGTTGTCGGGAGCGTCGAAGCGGGGTATTGGTCCACGGTCATGTCCCTACCTGAACACGAATGGTCGTGGATCGCCGTCCCGATGCTGGATGACAGGATCAGCCCCACACAGCTCTTCGCGCTCACTGTGCGAGGCCAGTCGATGGACCTGATCTACCCAGAGGGAACCTTGCTGGTCTGCATGCCGATCCATCACGTACCGCGCCCGCTGGAAGACCGCGATCACGTTATCGTTCGACATCAGCGCAATGGGGAGTGGGAGACCACGGTGAAAGAATACCGGGTAGACGAGGATGGCAGCAAATGGCTGGTTCCGCATAGCAGCAAGCCAAGCTATCAAGCGATCAAGCTGCCCGACAACGACAATTGCGACAATGGAACAGACAATGACGGCATTGCCGTCATTGCCCTTGTGTATGCTGATTTCCGTAGACGTGCCGCCATATAGTCATTCTATGATGCCAGCATCAACAACAATACAGTCTGAATTCCGAATTATTCCGTATGCATTTGATGCGTTCACCCCGCCGAAACCATTTTTGGCCCTAAATCTTGTATAAATATTGTGCATTCCCTCGGTGTTAACCGGGGTTATTTTTGTTTCTACATGTTCAAAACTATCAGGATCTCTTAAGCGGCTTTTGATGGCATCATTGAAAAGATATGAGCTACCATCGAACGTACTTAAGCAATGAAATCCCTTCTCTCGCTTTTCACTATCCGGCATTCCATCCCCTTCCCCGAATAGAATAGACCAAACGACAAATATGCCGATGGCGCCAAGTATGAATTTTAGCGTCTTCATAATTTGACCTGCCTCCACTTCCAGTTCAGATAACTTATGAAATCTTTTCATGCGCCACAATATGAACGCCATGGTAGATTTTCCATGGAAATGAGTTCCTATCAAGCCCTATTTGATACTCGAACCGCACCCGTTCCCCTGCATTCGCCTTGCTTACGAAAAACGTACAATCCCGCTTGAAAAAGAAATTACCATAATCGTAATATACGCCATCCACACCGCTGGAGGCGATCATGCCCACCAACCAGCCACTCACGCGCGCCCAGGCGACACTTGCCTATTGGGCATCATCCCGCGCCCTGAAGCGCCAGGGCCCGCCCCTTCTTCGTCAGACATCCTTCCGCGCGCTCATCACGATGGCGCGCCACCACCCCCGCACGCGACTGGCCCGCGCGGCCCGGTTCACGCTGCGGCAGCACTATTGGGGGCTGACGGTATCGCGGCCGGTCCCCGCCGAGGTGATCCCGTTCCCGCGGTCGTTGCAGGGCAGCGGATCATGACCGGCCGCCTCTCCGGATACCGCGTCACCATCGAACGCGCCGTGATCACCCGGCAGGCGGGCACCGTCTATGTGCATGCCCGCAACGAAACCGACGCACAGCGCCAGGCGCTGCAGCCGGGCACCGACATCGACTGGCAGCCCGTCGGGCATGACATCCGCGATGTGGCGGTGTCGGACGTGAAGCCCGCCTGAAAGGCCCCGCCCCATGATCAATCGGATCACTGCCGCGTTTGACGCGCGGATGGCGGAGCTTTGCCGCCATGTCGCCGATCGCCTGCCAGCCATGCTGATCCGGCGGGCCGATGGCCGCCCCTATCTGGTGCGCCATCTGGTCTGCCGCCTGCCCGGCGGCCGGCGGATCTACCTGCACCACTTCCTCGCCTCCGACGATGCCGATGTGGTCCACGACCACCCGTGCCGCTTCGTCTCGCTGCTTCTCTCGGGCGCATATACTGAAGAGCGCCTGCTGCATCTGCGCGACATCAACCAGCCCATCATCCGCCCCCACAGCTTCGGGCGGCTGATGGTGAACCACATCCCGCGGCATCGCTGGCATCGGGTGGTGCTGCGCACGCCATCGGTCTGGTCGCTGGTCTGGCGGGGCCGGACCCGAAAGCAGTGGACCTTGAGGCGCATCCTGTGGCGCGCGGCCGCTGAAGGTCGCTGGCCCTACCAGGACCGGCCGATGTCACCCGGCAGCGACACTGACTGGCGGCAGTGCCCGACCGGGCGCCAGATCCGCCGGCAGATCGAAGCCGAATGCCGGCACGGCCGGCCGGCCCGTGACACATGACGGCGGCCGCCCTGGATCTCGCCTTCCTGCTGGCCCACTGCCAGTGCGAGGGCGGCACCTTCATCACCCCCCGGGCCTGCTATCAGGATCGGTTGTGGCGAAACCTCGCTGCCGAAGGCCTCGCCGTCATGAAAGAGGAACGGGGCATCCGTCGCGACTGGCAGCTCACCGACCGCGGCCGCCGCCTCCGCCGCCAGATCGAGACCCGGCCATGACCGCGGAGAGCTGGACGGTCGCCTTCAGCCCCGGCTTCACGATCCTGATCCACCGCGACGAGGTGGACCGCCACAGCCTGCGGATCGAAGCGACCTTCCCCGCCGGCAGCGCCTTCGAAGCCGAGATCATCGCGGCGGTGATCACCCAGGACATCGAAAAACCGCTCCGCGACGCCCTGCACGCGATCAACGTGAGCTGGCGCCGCTATGCCTGCCGAAGGAGTGCCGAATAGATGATGGGGAACCCCAAGCCATGACCGCCATCCGCACCCCGCTCTTCAGCGCATCAGGCCTCCGCATCCTGATCGAGCGCCGCTTCGACGCGGACGGCCACGTCACCCGCCATCGGACAGTCCTGGAACTCCGCATTTCCACCCGTGATGCCGCCCATGCCCGCTACCTCGCGGCAGGGCTGGCGGAAGATCTGCCGCCGGTGCTGCGGGAGATGGGGCGGAGGGGGCGTGTGGAGGCGGCAAGTCGATCCCGATCCCGGGCGGGAGGCGCGCCGTGAGCACGAAGCTTTACCCGCTTTCCGACCACGCACTTGAGATCCTGCGGCACACGATAGGCCACGACGAGCACGGCCCTCGTGAAGGGATCAGGCGGAACTATTTCGCCGCGTGCCGGGGAGGTGACCGGGACAGATCTCACCTCGTTGCATTGTGTCTCCGTGGATTGCTGCGACGGGGGCGCTGCATCCCCAAAGACATGGGCGACCTGGTCTACTACCACGTCACCAAGGCCGGACGGGAGTATGTGGAGGCGCACCGCATCCCGCGTCCACCGCTGACGCGCAGCCAGCAGCGCTATCGGGCTTATCTGGCTGCCGACACCGGTGAGACGTTTATCGAGTGGCTGCGTCGCTACCCCGAGCGACGTTATTGGGGAGAGCGCCTATGACATTGGCTGCGGCACCGATGATGGGGCTGACGCCTGCGCAAATCCCCTTCGACTTCCGATCGACGGCGAACCGCAAGCTCGTCATCGATATCTTCGCTGGCGCGGGTGGAACCTCCATGGGGATACGGTGGGCGTTGGGCAGAGACCCGGACGTTGCCGCCAACCACGACCCGACCGCATGCGGTGTGCACCACCGCAACCATCCGTCGACCATCCACCTCAGGGCTGATGTCCGCGAACTCGATCCGATCAAGATCACGCGCGGCCGCCCGGTGGGACTGCTATGGGCAAGCCCGGATTGTCGTCATTTCTCGCGCGCGAAGGGCAGCAAGCCCACATCTCCGCGCGTGCGATCCCTGGCATGGGTGGTTCTCAGATGGGCGGCGGCAGCGGCACCTGACGTCATCATGCTGGAGAACGTCGCTGAAATCGCAGATTGGTGCCCGCTGGTCGCGAAGCGGGATAAGTCATCCGCCCGCGTCATCCGGGCAGACGGCACGATCGCCGCAGCGGGAGTACGAACCCCGATCTCTGAACAGCAGCTTGTGCCTTGCAGTCGAAGGAAAGGCCGCACATGGCGGCGGTTCATCCACAGCCTGCGAAGCTTGGGGTATGCGGTCGAATGGCGGCACCTGCGGGCATGCGACTATGGCGCACCAACCATCCGCACCAGACTATTCCTGGTGGCGCGACGGGACGGATATCCGATCCGATGGCCCGAGCCGAGCCACGGAGATCCGACCAGCGAATTCGTTCGCGCCGGCCGGATGAAGCCGTGGCCGGTGGCCGCCGATATTGTCGACTGGTCGCTTCCGACCCCGAGCCTCTTCCTGTCTCCCGAAGAGGCGCGCCGCCAGGGGTGTCGCCGCCCCCTGAAGCCAGCCACCCTGGCCCGGATTGCCGCCGGGCTGCGGCGCTACGTACTCGAAGCGGATGATCCGTACATCATCCCCGCTGCCAGCGCCCGCAAGCGAAAGAGCAGGAAAGCCATGGCGCCGCTGGTCATGCCGATCACCCACACCGGCCAGCGCCGCAGCCGCAGAGTTGATGAACCCATGCCGACGGACACCACTGCCAACCGCGGGGAACAGGCACTCATTGCAGCATGGATCGCCCAGCACAATACGAACACCGTTGGGGCCTCGATCGCTAATCCGCTGGGCGTCACCACCACAAGGGGCACCCAGCAATATCTGGCTGCTGCCTACCTGTCGCACCAGCACGGCAGTGGCGGCGGAGATGGCCGCCTCGACCGGCCGACGAAAGCCGTCACCGCTGGCGGCCAGCACCACGCGCTCGTTCGCGTGGACACGTCCGGCCGGGTCGATCGCTCCCATCAGGTCGGCGCATTTCTCGCCACATACTATGGCACCGCCACGGGTCAGGATATGCGGGAGCCCGTACAGACCGTGACCACGAAACCCCGGCAGGCCCTCGTCACCGTGCGCGGCATGCCGGTGATCGATATCGGCATGCGGATGCTCACCGTCGCGGAACGCGCCGCCGCTCAAGGCTTCCCCCCGGACTATGTCCTGGATCGCCAGGCAGACGGCACACCGGTCAGCAAGACCGACCAAGGCCGGTTGATCGGCAATTCGGTCTGCCCACAGGTCGCCTGCGCCTTGGTCCGCGCGAACCTGGCCCATCTTGCCATCAAACAATCCACCATCTCGGCCGCGGAGTGAGGGCCATGACCCGTGAGATCCCGCCCGCTCAGCTCCCTGACTGGCCCCGGTTGCCGGACCTGCGGGTAGGGACAAAACGTGCCGGAGATGGTAACAAGGAGGCGTTGGTAGCCCTCGTTCGGTCGCTGGCCATCCAGCAGGCCCGACGGGACCACGAAGAGCAACATGCAGAAGCGAGCCGCCATCTACGCCAGGTTTTCTTCGGATCGGCAGAATGAAAGGTCCTGCCGAGACCAGATCGATTTGTGTTCCGCATGGGCCGAACGCCACGACTTCCGCATCGTCGACACCTTCCAGGACCAGGCCATTTCCGGCGCCAGCACAGTCAACAGGTTCGGCTTTGCCGGCCTCATGCGGGCGGCGCGCGAGCATCGGTTCGATGCCGTCATCTGCGAGGCGCTCGACCGCCTGTCCCGTGACCAAGCCGACCTGGGGCAGTTTCGCAAGGAACTGACCTTCCTCGGCGTCGGCATCTACACCGTGCAGGACGGCGAGGTCGGCGCGAT
The DNA here is from genome assembly GCF_041468085.1 of Tistrella mobilis. Lineage (NCBI taxonomy): Bacteria > Pseudomonadati > Pseudomonadota > Alphaproteobacteria > Geminicoccales > Geminicoccaceae > Tistrella > Tistrella mobilis. The sequence continues at coordinate 3,060,497 of NZ_CP121017.1, forward strand.
CCATGTCGGCGTCAAGGGACTGATGGGCGAACTTTATCTGGCGGACCTTGCCCAGAAGACCCGCCGCGGCCTGCGGGCGGTGGTCACGGACGGCCGCCATGCCGGCGGGCGGTCCTATGGCTATGACGCGGTCAGCGGCAAGGCGGGAGAACTGGTCATCAACGAGCGCGAGGCCGAGATCGTCCGGCGCATCTTCACCGAGTATAACGCAGGCCGCACGCCCAGGCAGATCGCCGCTGATCTGAACCGCAGCGGCATCGCCGGGCCTCGGGGCGGTAAGTGGAACGCCTCTACCATAAACGGCAGCCGTGACCGTCAGAATGGCATCCTGCAAAACCGGCTCTATGTCGGGCAGATCGTCTGGAACCGGCAGCGGTTCGTGAAGAACCCTGCAACCGGGAAACGGGTATCGCGCGCCAACCCGGAAAGCGAGTGGATGGTGGCCGAGGCTCCCCATCTCAGAATCCTGGACGACGCCACATTCACGGGGGCGACCGCCTTGAAGCGGGAAAAGGGTCGAGAGCATAGCAGCCGCGCGCGCAAGCCGCCGCACCTGCTGTCCGGCTTGGTGAAGTGCGGAGTCTGCGGGGCCAGCTACACGGTGATAGGCAACGACCGGCTGGGCTGCGCTGGCTTCCGCGAGCGCGGCGATTGCTCCAACAACCGGACGGTGACCAGGCTCCACATCGAGGAGCGGGTCCTGGTGGCTTTACAGACGCAACTGGCCGACCCCGACCTAATCGGCGAGTACGTCCGGGCTTACCACGCCGAGCGCAAGCGCTTACTCCAGGCGGCGAGGTCCGGCCTTGATGCCAAGCGGAAACGGATCGGGGAGCTATCAGCCGGTATTGAGCGGATCGTCGACCACGTTGTCGCCGGCACCGCCACGGCTGGCCTGATGGACAGGCTGGCTGCGATGGAGGAGGAGAAGGCGTCCTTGGCGTCCGAACTGGCGGCGCTAGACACGGACGCCAACGCCCCCATCGATCTGCATCCTGGCGTGGCCGAAAAGTACCGCCGAACCGCGGCCGACCTGCACGGCCACCTGCGCGCGTTGGAGCACGATCCCAACAGGGAAACCCTGTTCGCCGACATCCGCCGTCTGATCGAGAAGGTGGTGGTGATCCCCACGGGCAAAAGAAAACCCGTGGACTTGGAGGTCCACGGGCTGCTTGCGTCGTTGCTGTCGGTTAAGACGAACACCGGCCCCGAATTTAGGGGAATGGTGGTTGCGGGGGCAGGATTTGAACCTGCGACCTTCAGGTTATGAGCCTGACGAGCTACCGGGCTGCTCCACCCCGCGTCAGGGCGTAGGCGGTGAACAGTGTGTGTGAGATGAGATCGCGCTTTGGGTGAGCGTGTATATGTCCGTCCATGCGGTTGCAAGACCTGGCAGCGACCTACTCTCCCGCGTCTTAAGACGAAGTACCATCGGCGCAGGACGGTTTCACGGCCGAGTTCGGGATGGGATCGGGTGGTTCACGTCCGCCATAGCCACCAGGTCATGAAACCGCACGGAGGGACAATCCGGAAGCGATGCTTCCGGACGCTCTGAGCGCGAGATCGTCTGATTTGATTTATGTGTGCAAGCTTCGTGGGCCGCGGGCCCGGTTCTGGGCGCGGCGGGGATCTTTCGAGCCGATCGAGCGATTAGTACCGGTCAGCTCAGCGCATTGCTGCGCTTACACACCCGGCCTATCGACGTGGTGGTCTTCCACGGCTCTCAAGGGAGACCTGGTTTCGAGGGAGGTTTCCCGCTTAGATGCTTTCAGCGGTTATCCCTTCCGGACATAGCTACCCAGCGATGCGGCTGGCGCCACAACTGGTGCACCAGAGGTCCGTCCATCCCGGTCCTCTCGTACTGAGGACAGATCCTCTCAAGTCTCCTACACCCACGGCAGATAGGGACCGAACTGTCTCACGACGTTCTAAACCCAGCTCACGTACCACTTTAATCGGCGAACAGCCGAACCCTTGGGACCTGCTCCAGCCCCAGGATGTGATGAGCCGACATCGAGGTGCCAAACAACCCCGTCGATATGGACTCTTGGGGGTTATCAGCCTGTTATCCCCGGCGTACCTTTTATCCGTTGAGCGATGGCCCTTCCACTCGGGACCACCGGATCACTATGGCCGACTTTCGTCTCTGCTCGACTTGTCAGTCTCGCAGTCAGGCGGGCTTATGCCATTGCACTCGACAGCCGATTTCCGACCGGCCTGAGCCCACCATCGCGCGCCTCCGTTACTCTTTGGGAGGCGACCGCCCCAGTCAAACTACCCGCCATGCAGGGTCCCGGCTCCGGATCACGGAGCGCGGTTAGACACCAAGAACCAAAAGGGTGGTATTTCAAGGTTGCCTCCACTCCGGCTGGCGCCGAAGCTTCACAGGCTCCCACCTATCCTACACATTCAGTCCCTAGTGCCACTGCAAAGCTGTAGTAAAGGTGCACGGGGTCTTTCCGTCTGACCGCGGGAACTCCGCATCTTCACGGAGAATTCAATTTCGCTGAGTCGATACTGGAGACAGTGGGGAAGTCGTTACGCCATTCGTGCGGGTCGGAACTTACCCGACAAGGAATTTCGCTACCTTAGGACCGTTATAGTTACGGCCGCCGTTTACCGGGGCTTCGATTCAGAGCGTGAACCCCTCCTCTTAACCTTCCGGCACCGGGCAGGCGTCAGACCCTATACGTCGCCTTGCGGCTTCGCAGAGCCCTGTGTTTTTAGTAAACAGTCGCCACCCCCTGGTCTGTGCCCCCCGCCCCTGGTTGCCCAGGAACGGGGCCCCCTTCTCCCGAAGTTACGGGGGTAATTTGCCGAGTTCCTTCAGTATCGTTCTCTCAAGCGCCTTGGTATACTCTACCAGCCCACCTGTGTCGGTTTCGGGTACGGTCTGTACGTGGGAGTTATTTCCTGGAACAACTTCGCTGCCGGGAACAATCCAGTAAGCCCCGACAACTTACATCATCCGTCACTTCCCACAGGTGCAGGAATATTAACCTGCTTCCCATCGACTACGGCTTTCGCCCTCGTCTTAGGGGCCGACTCACCCTGCGCGGATTAGCCTTGCGCAGGAACCCTTGGGCTTTCGGCGACAGAGTTTCTCACTCTGTTTGTCGCTACTCATGTCAGCATTCTCACTTCCGATACCTCCAGGCGCCCTCGCGGGTCGCCCTTCACAGGCCTACGGAACGCTCCGCTACCACGTGCCATAAGGCACATCCACAGCTTCGGTGTACGGCTTTAGCCCCGTTACATCTTCGGCGCGGGACAGCTTATCTAGACCAGTGAGCTGTTACGCTTTCTTTAAAGGATGGCTGCTTCTAAGCCAACCTCCTGGTTGTCATGGCCGTCCTACATCCTTTCCCACTTAGCCGCAACTTGGGGACCTTAGCTGGTGGTCTGGGCTGTTTCCCTCTCGACTACGGACCTTAGCACCCGCAGTCTGTCTGCCACGCTGTACTCCCTGGTATTCGGAGTTTGGTTAGGTTTGGTAAGCCGGTGAGGCCCCCTAGCCCATCCAGTGCTCTACCCCCAGGGGTAATCACGTGACGCACTACCTAAATAGTTTTCGCGGAGAACCAGCTATATCCGAGTTTGATTGGCCTTTCACCCCTAGCCACAGGTCATCCCCGTCTTTTTCAACAGACGTGGGTTCGGTCCTCCAGTGCGTGTTACCGCACCTTCAACCTGCCCATGGCTAGATCACCCGGTTTCGGGTCTACTTCATCCAACTCAAGCGCCCTGTTCAGACTCGCTTTCGCTGCGCCTACACCTACCGGCTTAAGCTTGCTGGATAAAGTAACTCGCTGACCCATTATGCAAAAGGTACGCCGTCAGGCTTGCGCCCTCCGACTGCTTGTAGGCATCCGGTTTCAGGAACTGTTTCACTCCCCTCGTCGGGGTGCTTTTCACCTTTCCCTCACGGTACTGGTTCACTATCGGTCGTCAGGGAGTACTTAGGCTTGGAGGGTGGTCCCCCCATCTTCGAACAGGATTTCACGTGTCCCGCTCTACTCAAGGATCCAGTGCGCAACTCTCCATACGGGGCTATCACCCGCTCTGGCCGGCCTTTCCATGCCGTTCTGATCGTCGCACAAAGGACCACTGGCCTGATCCGCTTTCGCTCGCCACTACTTACGGAGTCTCCGTTGATGTCCTTTCCTCCGGCTACTTAGATGTTTCAGTTCACCGGGTTCGCCTCTCCTGGCTATGTATTCACCAGAAGATACCGCCGAAGCGGTGGGTTGCCCCATTCGGAAATCCATGGATCAAAGCTTACTCGCAGCTCCCCACGGCTTATCGCAGCGTGTCACGTCCTTCATCGCCTCCTGACGCCAAGGCATCCACCAGATGCCCTTCTCTTGCTCGAGAGATCCGCCGCCACGTCCAGAACCGGACCCGCGATCCGTTTGCAGTCATGCAAACCGGCGCAGCCATCCTTGAGGTTCCGACGCGCGGCCACTCAGCTCGCATACATCAGACGATCTCATCTCTTCACACTGTCCAAAGAACATCACCGGTAACCCCGAAGGGTTCCGGTTCACGGATCGGAAACCCGATCCCGGCATCCCGTTCCGAAGAACGAGGCCGAAACCTTCTCGCTTCCTGCATCGAACAGCACTTCACGGCCTGGGCAGATGGTGGGCCCGGGTGGACTCGAACCACCGACCTCACGCTTATCAGGCGTGTGCTCTAACCACCTGAGCTACAGGCCCGCTTGACTGCGTTCGATGCGGAAGGGATGCGGGGACGGCGGGCGTCTTCCTTAGAAAGGAGGTGATCCAGCCACAGGTTCCCCTACGGCTACCTTGTTACGACTTCACCCCAGTCGCTGACCTTACCGTGGACGGCTGCCTCCCTTTCGGGTCAGCTCACCGGCTTCGGGTAAAACCAACTCCCATGGTGTGACGGGCGGTGTGTACAAGGCCCGGGAACGTATTCACCGCGGCATGCTGTTCCGCGATTACTAGCGATTCCGACTTCATGCACTCGAGTTGCAGAGTGCAATCCGAACTGAGACGACTTTTTGAGATTAGCTTCACCTCGCGATGTCGCTGCCCACTGTAGTCGCCATTGTAGCACGTGTGTAGCCCAGCCCATAAGGGCCATGAGGACTTGACGTCATCCCCACCTTCCTCCGGCTTATCACCGGCAGTTTCCCTAGAGTGCCCAGCCGAACTGATGGCAACTAAGGATGAGGGTTGCGCTCGTTGCGGGACTTAACCCAACATCTCACGACACGAGCTGACGACAGCCATGCAGCACCTGTGTGACGTCCGGCCGAACCGAAAACCCCGTCTCCAGGGTCGCGACGTCCATGTCAAGGGCTGGTAAGGTTCTGCGCGTTGCTTCGAATTAAACCACATGCTCCACCGCTTGTGCGGGCCCCCGTCAATTCCTTTGAGTTTTAACCTTGCGGCCGTACTCCCCAGGCGGAGTGCTTAACGCGTTAGCTACGACACTGCGATACTAAGTATCCCAACGTCCAGCACTCATCGTTTACGGCGTGGACTACCAGGGTATCTAATCCTGTTTGCTCCCCACGCTTTCGTGCCTCAGCGTCAGTTTCGGGCCAGGCAGCCGCCTTCGCCACCGGTGTTCTTCCCAATATCTACGAATTTCACCTCTACACTGGGAATTCCACTACCCTCTCCCGAACTCCAGCCTACCAGTCTCAAAAGCCATTCCGGAGTTGAGCCCCGGGCTTTCACTTCTGACTTGATAAGCCGCCTACGCACGCTTTACGCCCAGTAAATCCGAACAACGCTAGCCCCCTTCGTATTACCGCGGCTGCTGGCACGAAGTTAGCCGGGGCTTCTTCTACGGGTACCGTCATTATCTTCCCCGTCGAAAGAGCTTTACAATCCGAAGACCTTCATCACTCACGCGGCATTGCTGGATCAGGCTTTCGCCCATTGTCCAATATTCCCCACTGCTGCCTCCCGTAGGAGTCTGGGCCGTGTCTCAGTCCCAGTGTGGCTGATCATCCTCTCAGACCAGCTACCGATCGTCGCCTTGGTAGGCCATTACCCCACCAACTAGCTAATCGGACGCGGGCTCATCCATCTACGGCCGAAGCCTTTCCCCCGAAGGGCGTATGCGGTATTAGCTGCAGTTTCCCGCAGTTATTCCCCATAGATGGGCAGATTCCCACGTGTTACTCACCCGTGCGCCACGTAAGCCGGAACCGAAGTTCCGACCCCGTTCGACTTGCATGTGTTAGGCATGCCGCCAGCGTTCGTTCTGAGCCAGGATCAAACTCTCAAGTTGAACCTTCGCTGCGTGATCACTCACACAACAAGGCCTCAACCGAAGTCGTCCCGGCATCTCTCTAGGCACAAGGTCATATCGAGATGCCAAGGCGCTCATCGGTCAGTCGTTCTTAAAGTCCTAAGATCGACGACCGCCGCCCTCGCATCCCTTCCGATCCGTTTCACAATGTCAAAGATCCGGCCGAGGCGTCTCCGCCCCAGGGCACCCTCAGGCGCCGGCTCATTTAAGAGCCTGTATTCTCTGGCTTTTCAGCCCCGCCGGCGCCGCGTCGTCCGCGGTGCCCGTCGGTGTGGGGCGGTTTTTACCCCCGCCGTCCGGCTGCGTCAACTGCTTTTTTCGAAGCGTTTTCGGCGGCTGTTTCGGCGCGTCGCCTGGCGCATTTCTACGTGGCGACAATTTTTGAGTTTACAGAAGGCTCATCGGCTCAGCAAGCGGTTTTTTGATGCTCGCCTCTTCTGCCTTCTCCCGTTCGGGTGTGGAGTGCATATGGGGAGCATCGGCGCCGTCGTCGAGCCCCCGGCCGCTGAAATCATCAGACGCAGCGGGCCCGTGCGATATTCCGCCGCGGGCTGAACCGGACACCTTTCGCTAACCTTCATTTAAGCTTTGCCCGCTAGCCTGAACAACAACGACAAAGCGCATCGCCCTGCCACGCACTGACGGGGAACGATACGGTTTCCCAGGGTCGCTCTGTTCTCGCCCCATTCAGCAGAAGGCAGCCGACGGATGTTCCAACCGACCGACCGACCGATCACCGGGTTCACCAACAGACTGGCCGCCCTCGTGCTGGGCGCGGTTCTGCTGAGCCCCACATTCCTGCCCGAAGCGGTTGCCTTCACGAACGCCGCCCGTGCCGCAGAGGGATCGACCCTGGCTGCCCCGGCAGACAAGGTCGTTCTGGATGTGAACGGCAGCATCGCCGTCTCCAACACCCCCGGGGGCTCCGCTGCCTTCGACCGCGCCATGCTTGCTGCGATGCCGCGTTCGGCCATCGAAACCACCACCCCCTGGACGGAAGGCGTGCAGCGTTTCGAAGGCGTATTGCTGAGCGATCTGGTGGCGCGCCTGGGAGCGACCGGCACCAGGATCACTGCCCGGGCGCTGAACGACTATTCCTATACGTTCGATCTCGCCGATGCGATCTCGCGGGGCGCCCTGATTGCCGATCTCACCAACGGCAAGCAGATGTCGGTTCGCGAACGCGGGCCGCTCTGGATCGTCTTTCCGCTCGACGACATGACGGGCATGACCGAGGTGGAGCGCCACGAGATGCAGTCACGCATGGTCTGGCAGCTCAAGCAGATCACGTTCAACTGATCCTGATCTGTCAACCGACCTCCAGTCTCCCCAACCGGATCGGCCGCCGGCATGCGACGCCTTCTCACTTCGAAACGCCTGGCAGGCGCGCTCGGCGCGGTGATCGTGATCCTGGTCGCGATGATCGGCTGGACCGTGGCTCAGCTGGTGTCGGAAACCCGTCTGAGGGCGACGGAGCGGAGCGAGCGCGACTGGGCCGTGGTGCAGCTGGAGTTCGAGACGCTGCGCATGGCCGACGCCTACACCCATTATCGCTTCGAGCGCAGCCAGGATGCGCTCGACGAGCTGTTGCTGCGTGCGGACATCGTCGAGAGCCGGCTCAGCCTGTTCCGCAAGGGCATCGTCGCCGACGCGCTGGCCGGCCGTCCGGACATCAACGATCTTATGTTGACGATCCGCATCACTCTGCTGGACGTCGGCATTGTGGAAACCTCGGACGATGCCGCAGCCATTGCGGCACTGGGGCGCAGCATCGAAGCGTTACGCGCCAAGGCCTACGATGCCTCGGTCGCCCTTCTGCTCGACAGCAATCGCAGCCTCGCGGCGCTTGAGGTCCGCCTCAGATCGCTCTGGTACTGGATCGCCCTGCCGCTCACCGCCCTGATCCTGGTCGGCGGCTTCCTGGTCGTGCTGCTGACCGGCGCGGTGAAACGGGAAAGCCAGCGCCGCGAAGAAGCCACCCGAGCTCGCCGCGAGGCTCTTGCCGCCGAACAGATGCTGTCGAATGCGATGAGCGCGATGTCCGACGGCCTGCTGATCGCCACGGCCGACGGCCGGATCGCCACCGCCAACCGCCGGGTCGACGAGCTGATGCCGGCTACCATCGGTCGCCCTTTTGCGGGCCGCCGCATCCAGGATCTGCGTGATCAGCTGTTCGCAGAGGCGGTGGTGGACATCCGCACCAGCGCGGCGGACACTGGCGCGGAAATCGATCCGCTGGATCCGCAGCACCTGGACCGCGATCACGAGCTGCATCTGGCCGGTGACCACTGGCTGCGGGTCAGCCGCCGCACCACCGCCGATGGCGGCATGGTCTTCGTGATGTCCGACATCACGCCGCTGAAGCGCCGCGAGCGCGACCTCGCCACGGCCATGCATGCCGCCGAAGCCGCCAGCCGCGCCAAGACCGAGTTCCTGGCCAATATGAGCCATGAGTTCAAAACGCCGCTCAACGCGGTCATCGGCTTCACCGACATGATCATTCAGGGGGCCGCAGGCCCCCTGAACGATCGACAGCGCGAGTATCTGGGCCATGTGCGCGACGGCGGCAACCGGCTGTTGTCGCTGATCGACGACATCCTGGAAATGGTGCGGGCGGATCGCGACGGCCTGAAAGCGGCACCGCTGGATCTGGACCGGCTGGTCGCCGGCGCCGTGGCGGATGCCGAACGAGCCGCCCGGGAGGCCGATGTCACGCTCGCCCGGCTGGAACTGGATCTGCCGGTGCATGGCACGATCCGCGGCGACCGGCGCCTTCTGCGCCGGGCGATCGACGCACTGCTGTCGAATGCGATCAAGTTCACACCGTCGGGCGGCCATGTCACCGTCAGCCTGCGCAATGTCACCCTGCCTCATCCCGAAGGCAGCCCGATCGACGGGGTAGAGATCAGCATCGCGGATACCGGCATCGGCATCGCCCCCGAACAGATCGAACGGGTGCAGCAGCCCTTCGTGCAGCTCGACAGCAGCCTCGCCCGCCGTTACGAAGGCGCCGGGCTGGGCCTGCCCCTGGCCCGGCGGTTCGTCGAGGCCCATGACGGGCAGCTGAGCCTGAACTCAGCCCCGGGCCTTGGCACCGAAGCGCGGATCTGGCTGCCGCTCGCCAGCGCCGAGCCCGAAGCGGTACCGGCAACACGGTTGCGTGTCGCATCGCGCTGACGGCATCTTCCCTCAGCCCTCGTTGCGTCCGTCCTCCGCCGGCAGCGGCAGCAAAATTACCGCCTGCGTCCCCTGCCCGGGCTCGCTGAACAGGGTCAGCCGCCCGCCATGGGCCTCGACCAGGCGGCGGGCCAGCGGCAGCCCCAGTCCCGTGCCCTCGAAACGGCGCGAGAATCCGGCATCGAGCTGGACGAAGGGTTCGAAGGCCCGTTCGATCTGACCGGCGGGCATGCCGATACCGTCATCGGCGATCTCGATCCGTATGCCCTCGGTACCGCCCTGCCCGGCCTCTGCCACCAGCCGCGCCGTGATGGTCACCCGGCCGCCCGGCTCGGTGAACTTGATCGCGTTGGAGAGCAGATTGACGATGACCTGCCGGATGCGGACCTCATCCACCACGGCCGGCAAGGCTGGCGGGTCGACATCGAGCGACAGCGTCAACCCGCCCTGATCGGCCTTGGGCTGCAACATACGCACCGTCGAGCGCAGCAGCCGGGCAAGATCCAGCGGCCTGGGATCGAGCGGCAGAGCCGCCGCCTCGGCCCGGCTCAGATCCAGGATGTCATTGATGACGCTGAGCAGATGGGTGGCGCTGTCCCGGATATCGCCCAGATATTCCCGCTGCCGGTCCGACACCGTTCCGGCATAGCCCATCAGCAGCATGTCCGTGAACCCGATCACGGCATTCAGCGGCGTGCGGAGTTCGTGGCTGACATTGGCCAGGAAGTCGGTTTTCACCTTATTCGCCCGTTCGGCCGCATCACGCGCGGCGGCCAGCGCCGCTTCGCGCGCCTTGATCGCGGTCACGTCGGAATAGAGCGAAAGCAGCCCCCCGTCATGGGTGGGGCTTTCACGCACCATCAGCCAGCGGCCGTCGGCCATGCGCATCTCGAACCGCCCGCGCCCGCGGGCCCGCATCTCACGCCGGCGCCGGGCCCAGGCTTCCGCCGTTTCGCCCATCGTGTCGATGATGCCCCGCTCCAGCACATCGCGCATCAACGTGTCGAAGGACATGCCCGGCCGGAGTTCCGGCGCACCAGGCCCCATGATCTCCTGATAGCGGATATTGCTGATCAGATAGCGGTCGTCGGGACCGCAGAGCAGCAGGGCATCGGTCATGGAATTCAGGGCATCGAGCAGGCGCGCCTCGCTTGTCCGGCGCACCCGTTCCGCCACTTCGGCGCGGGCCAGATGGCGGCGGGCGATCGACCGCTCCCGCCGGACCAGCATGGCCAGGACCACGATCATGGCCCCCAGGCAGAACAGCATGGCGGCAACCACACTCTGACCGGGGGCGATCGCACCGCTTCCCACCGCAAGCGCCACGACCGCCACAGCGAGCCCCAGGACGATCAATCCGCGGGTGAGGCCTCCGGCGACTTCCTTGTCCCACTGCTCCACGGGCGATCCCTCATTCTGCGGCGGCGGTCCTGTTTGTTGTCATTCGTGACCGTCCGCCCTCGACTCCACCCGGTCGGAGCCCCCGGGTCAAGCAGCGAGCGCGGCCACATCATCAGCACTTGCAACGCGCGGCCACAGGCAGTACAAACCGCGTCGACCGCATACGGGATCCCGGGGCCGTAGCTCAGCTGGGAGAGCACCTGCTTTGCAAGCAGGGGGTCAGGGGTTCGATCCCCCTCGGCTCCACCAATTCCGTTGCATCAGAGCGTCTCAGCAGGGGCCGACCGCACACGCGGCCGGCCTTTTTCGTGTCTGCCCCCGCCGTCCCTGCCCCACGCCGTCATCGAACGGAGCCCGACCACGCCATGCCCGTGCCCAGCCCCACCCACGTCCTCACCATCACCTGCCCCGACACCGTGGGCCTTGTGGCGGCCGTGTCCGGCTTCCTGTCGGGGGAAGGCGTGTTCATCAATGAAAGCGCCCAGTACGGCGACCCCGAGACCCAGACCTTTTTCATGCGGGTGGTGCTGTCGGTGCCGGGGGATGGCGACGGTGCGCTGGGCGTGCGCTTTGCCGAGGTCGCCCGCAGATTTTCCATGCGCTGGACGCTGCACGACCTGACCCGCCGGCCGCGGGTGCTGATCTGCGTGACCAAGGCCGGCCACTGCCTGAACGATCTGCTGCACCGCTGGCACAGCGGCCTGCTGCCGATCGAGGTCGCCGGCGTGATGGGCAATCACGACAGCCTGCGTCACCTGGCCGACTGGCACAAGGTGCCCTTCCACCATCTGCCCGTGACCTCCGCGACCAAGGCGGACCAGGAACGCGCGCTGCTCGATCTGATCCGCACGCTCGACGTCGAACTGGTCGTGCTCGCCCGCTACATGCAGATCCTGAGCCCGACGCTCTGCCAGGCACTCTCCGGACGCTGCATCAACATCCATCACAGCTTCCTGCCCGGCTTCAAGGGCGCCCGCCCCTATCATCAGGCACATGCCCGGGGCGTGAAGCTGATCGGCGCCACGGCGCATTACGTGACCACGGACCTGGATGAAGGCCCGATCATCGAACAGGCGGTGGAACGGGTCGATCACACCCACACGGCCGAAGAGCTGGTGACCATCGGCCGCGACATCGAAACCGTCGTCCTGGCCCGTGCCGTGCAGTGGCACGTGGAGCGCAGGGTGCTGATCAACCACAACAAGACGGTGGTCTTTCGCTGACCGGCAGCGCCCCGTAACATCACGGGCTGCATGCTGCATGCAGCTTTTGCTTGCCGCAGGTCACCCCCACACGGCTAAACTGGCAGAACCAACGGCCGGTCCCGCAGAGATCGGGACAATCCGCCTGGGGAGGCGGTGGCCGGATGAATGCCGGAAACAGCGGCAATACGGGGGTAACGACATCCATGATTTCTCTGGGCAAGCGCGCCGGCGCACGACAGCTGGCGGGGCTGGCGATGGCCGCCGCGATCACCATTGCGGCACCGGTGGCGGCCAAGGCCGAACAGTTCGTCAACGTGCTCACCGGCGGCACCAGCGGCGTGTACTATCCGCTGGGCGTGGCGCTCTCCAAGATCTACGCCGACAACATCCCGGATGCCCGCACATCGGTGCAGTCCACCAAGGCGTCGGTCGAAAACCTGAACCTGCTCCAGGCCGGCCGCGGCGAGATCGGTTTCGCGCTGGGTGACTCTGTCGGCCTCGCCTGGGCCGGCGACACGGAAGCCGGCTTCAAGGGTAAGCTCGACAAGCTGCGTGCCATCGCCGCCATCTATCCCAATTACGTCCAGATCGTGGCGAGCCAGGAGAGCGGCATCAAGACGCTCGCCGATCTGAAGGGCAAGCGGATCTCGGTCGGCGCGCCGCGCTCGGGCACCGAACTCAACGCCCGCGCCATTCTGGGTGCGGCCGGCCTCAGCTACGACGATCTGGGCAAGGTCGAATACCTGCCCTTCGGTGAGTCGGTCGAACTGATGAAGAACCGTCAGATCGACGCCACCCTGCAATCGGCCGGTCTGGGCGTCGCGTCGATCCGCGATCTCGCCACCAGCGTGCCGATCACCGTCGTGGCGGTGCCCGCCGATGTCGTGGAAAAGATCGGCGATGCCGCCTATCAGGCAACCGAGATCCCGGCCGGCACCTATGACGGCCAGACCGAGGCGGTGCCGGGCGTTGCCATCCGCAATATCCTGGTGACCCATGCGGATGTGCCGGATGCGCTGGCCCACGAGATGGCGAAGCAGATGTTCACCCATCTGGATACCATGGTTGCGGCCCATGCCGCAGCAAAGGCGATCTCGCTGGACGGCGCGACCAAGGGCCTGCCCATCCCGCTGCATCCGGGTGCCGAGGCCTATTATCGCGAGGCCGGCGTCCTGAAGTGACGGAACCCGAGGCGGCCGGCCGGCGGATGATGCATTTCTGCGGATGCCATCCCCGGCCGGCTTCCCGTGTCGATACGCCTGTCTCGGGACATCCACGCACATGACCGCATCGACTGTCCGGCCCGCCGACGGGGCCCCGCATCAGGGCCATGACCATCTCCAGGACCACAGCTTCGAGGCGGGGCCGATGCACGCGCCCCTGCCCGACAGGACCCGGGGGCTGGGCCGGGCCATTTTCCTGGTCGCCGTGATCTTCTCGGCCTTCCAGATCTACACCGCCGCCTATACGCCGCTGTCGAGCCTGGTGGTCCGCTCGATCCATGTCGGCTTCCTGCTGCTGCTGGGCTTCATGATCACCGCGGCCCACCGGCCCAAGGGCTCGGGGCTGCGCCGGGTCGATCTCGGCCTCGGCATCGCCGGCTTCGCGCTCGGCCTCTATCACTGGATCTTCGAGACCGACATCCTGTTGCGCGCCGGCGATCCGTCGATGACCGACATCGTGCTCGGCTGCGCGATGATCCTGCTGGTCTTCGAAGCCGCCCGCCGGGCGATGGGCATCGCGCTGCCGATCATCTGCGCGCTGTTCCTGTCCTATGCGATCTTCGGGCATCTGCTGCCCTCGCCGCTCAATCATCGCGGCTACGGTTTCGATCAGGTGGTCGACCAGATGTTCCTCGGCACCGAGGGCATCTTCGGCATCCCGATCCTGGTCTCGTCGACCTACATTTTCCTGTTCATCCTGTTCGGCGCCTTTCTGGAGCGCGCCGGGATGATCATGCTGTTCTCCGACGTCGCGATGGGCACGGTCGGCGGCGCCCGCGGCGGCCCGGCCAAGGTGGCGGTGGTCTCGTCCGCGCTGATGGGCACGATCAACGGCTCGGGCGTCGCCAATGTGGTGACCACCGGCCAGTTCACCATCCCGCTGATGAAGCGTTTCGGCTATCGCCCGGCCTTTGCCGGGGCGGTCGAGGCGACATCGAGCATGGGCGGCCAGATCATGCCGCCGGTGATGGGGGCCGTCGCCTTCATCATGGCCGAGACGCTGAATGTCCCCTATATCGACGTGGTCGAAGCGGCGCTGATCCCGGCCCTGCTCTATTTCACCACCGTGCTCTGGATGGTGCATCTGGAAGCCGGGCGCCTGAACCTGGCCGGCCTGCCGCGCTCGGAACTGCCGGATCCGCTGGCGGCGGTGAAGGCGCGCTGGCACCTGATCATTCCGCTCGCCATCCTGGTCTATCTGCTCTTCGCCGGCTACACCCCGCTGTTTGCGGGCACGGTGGGGCTGGCGCTGACGGCGGTGTTGATTCTGGGCGCCCCGATCTCGGGCCTGCTGCCGGCCATGCCGCTCCGGATCCTGTTCTGGGTGGCGATCGGCCTTGCCACCGCCGGCTTCTTCCACTGGGGCATCGACGTCATCGCCGCGGTGATCCTGGTGCTGGTGGTGATCTGCCTGGTGATCAGAGGGCTCCGGCCCACGGTCGACATGATGGTCCAGGCGCTGGCCGATGGTGCCCGCAATGCGCTGGGTGTCGGCATCGCCTGTGCGCTGGTCGGCACGATCATCGGCGTGATGACCCTGACCGGCCTTGCCACCAACTTCGCCCGGGTGATCATCGAGGTCGGCGATCAGAGCCTGTTCCTGTCGCTGGTGCTGACCATGCTCACCTGCCTGGTGCTGGGCATGGGCATCCCGACCATCCCCAATTACATCATCACCTCGTCGCTGGTCGGGCCCGCTCTGCTGGAACTCGGCGTGCCGCTGATCGTCAGCCACATGTTCGTCTTCTATTTCGGCATCATGGCCGATCTGACCCCTCCGGTGGCGCTGGCGGCCTTCGCGGCCTCCCCCATCGCCAAGGCAAGCGGGCTGAAGATCGGGGTGAACTGTATGCGGATCGCCATCGCCGGTTTCGTCGTGCCGTTCATGGCGGTCTACACCCCGGCACTGATGCTCCAGGACGGCGGGCCGATGGCCCAGGCGATCGGCTACTGGCCGGCGGTTGCCTATATCGTTCTCAAGGCGCTGATCTCGATGGGGCTCTGGGGGGCCGCCAGCATCGGTTTCCTGGCCGGGCCGCTCGCCTGGTGGGAACGGCTGCTCGCCGCTGCGGCCGCCTTCCTGCTGGTCGCGGCACTGCCGGTCACAGACGAGCTTGGCATCGCGCTCGCCGCCCTGGTCGTCGGCCAGCATCTGCTGCGCCGCCGCATGGCGCGGCGTGCCGCATCATGAGCGCCGCGGCCGCCCTCGGCCTGTGCATCGCACTGGCCGCGGGCGGCCCGCCGCTCACCCGCCTGCCGCTCGACCCCCATCTGCCGCTCGACCGGTTCACCCTCGCCTGGACCCATTCAGTGGAGCGCATCCGCTGGCGCGAGACCTGGATCATCGGCACCGATGGCCGCCTTCATGCCGGTGAGGCCGTGATCGAGGGCAGCGGCGCCGGCATGGAACCGCCCGACGACGCCCGGCTGATCGACGGCCACTGGGTCTACACCCCGCATCTGCCGCCGCAGGATGCGCTGACGCTCGCCAATTCCACCATGACCGGGCCGCACGACATCTGTATCGCCGGCCGGTGCCGCAGCCTGTTCGACATCGCGCCCGGCGCACGCAACCGGCCGGTGCGTCTGTTCCCATGTCCGGGCGATGCGCTATCATCGGGCAGCACGACAGCACCGGAGGCGGGAACCGCAAGATGATGGAGGGTCTGCGCCAGCGGATCTGGACACGGCTGCGCCAGACGCTCTGGTTCCAGCCGGCTCTCGCCTCGGCGCTCGCCGGCTGCTGGGTGGTGCTCGCCATCATCGGCGGCCCCCTGCTGCCCGGCATGGATGACCTGCCCATTCCCGACAAGGACACCATCGTCGATCTGCTGAAGATGGGCGGCGGCAGCCTGCTGACCATCGCCACCGTCACGCTCTCGGTGCTGATGGTGGTGCTCAACGCGGCGGCCGGCCAGGCCTCGCCCAGGGCCCTGCCCGGGCTGATGTCGGACCGCATGACCCATCGGGCACTGGCCGCCTTCATCGGCGGCTTCGTCTATGCGGTGACCGGCGTGGTCGTTCTGGGGCTCGGTCGCGATGGTGATGGCGCCCGTCTGCTGATCGGCGCGGGCGGGCTCGCCACGCTCTCTCTCGCCCTCTACCGCATGGTGCTCTGGTTCCACCACATCGCCGATCTGCTGAAGCTGTCGAGCATGATCGACCGCATCTTCCGCACCGGCGACCAGGCGCTTGACACCTATCGGATGTCCCCGGCATACGGATTGCGCCTGCGGCCCGCCGCCATGCCGGCCCTCGACGGCCCGGGGCTGATGCCGCTCTACCCGCGCCTGACCGGCCATCTGCGCCTGATCGACGTCGCGCGCCTGGCCGGCACGGCCGAGACGCACCAGCTGTCGGTGATCATCTGCCACCGGCCCGGCACTGCCCTGCATCCGCAGAAGCCGATGGCGATGATCCGCAGCCGCGACGGCCGCCAGATCGACGACGCCCTGCGCACCACGCTGATTGCCTGTTTCGACATCGGCCGCGACCGCACCGAACAGCAGGATCCCCTGCTCTGCCTGGAGCTGCTGTGCGAAACCGCCTGCCGCGCGCTGTCGCCCGGCATCAACGACCCGGAAACCGCCATCATCTGCCTGGACCGGCTGGAATCTCTGCTCACCGGGCTGGTGGCCCGGCCGGCCGATGCCGACACCCCTGCTGATACCGACCGGCTGGGCCCCGGGGCCGCCCATGTGGTGCTGCCGCCGCTGCCGCTGGACCTGGTCATCGACCGGGCCCTGATGCGCATCGCCCGTTGCGGCGCCGATGCGGTCGAGGTCTCCTGTCATCTGCTGCAGGTACTGGAGGCGATCGCACGCACCGCGCGCGACG
Source organism: Tistrella mobilis (assembly GCF_041468085.1). Classification (NCBI taxonomy): domain Bacteria; kingdom Pseudomonadati; phylum Pseudomonadota; class Alphaproteobacteria; order Geminicoccales; family Geminicoccaceae; genus Tistrella; species Tistrella mobilis. The sequence continues at coordinate 3,077,634 of NZ_CP121017.1, forward strand.
GCGCCGATGCCGATGTCGCCCGTGCCGCCGCGGTCAGGGCCCACGCGCATGCGGCGGCGGCCCTCGTCACCGTTCATGACCGGCAACGGGTGGATGCGGCACTTGCCGCCATCCCGTAAGCCCGGTGCAGCCTTCCCTCTTTCCACGAAAGGCAGGACGAATGAGCGCCCCCCACGACCATGATCACGACCATGATCACGACCATGATCACCATCACGGCCCCGCCGACGACTGGCGCCATACCGGTGTGCAGGTGATCGCCGGCGACCAGCTGGACCCGAACACCGCCCAGACGCCGGGCATGTCGCGCGCCACCGCGATCAACAATGCCCGCACCGGCGCCAGCAAGATCTGGGCCGGCACCGTCACCATCCAGCCCGATGCCAAGACCGGCGCCCATCATCACGGCGCGCTGGAAAGCGTGATCTATGTGGTGCGCGGCCGCGCCCGCATGCGCTGGGGCGACCGGCTGCAGTTCACCGCCGAGGCGGGGCCGGGCGACTTCATCTATGTGCCGCCCTATGTGCCCCACCAGGAAATCAATGCCGCGGCGGACGAGCCGCTGGAATGCGTGCTCGTCCGCTCGGACCAGGAGCCGGTGGTGGTCAATCTCGACATCGAACCGGTGGAAAAGCCGGAAGCGGTGAAATGGATCGATCCCATCCACCGCAGCTGATCCTGCACATGCCGCTCAGACCGCCGACCAGCCGCCATCCACCAGATGGGCGCTGCCGGTGACGAAACCGGCCTCTTCCGACAGCAGGAAACAGGTCAGCGCCGCCACCTCTTCCGGCGTGCCCAGCCGGCCGATCGGATGCTGTCGGACCAGATGGCGGCGTGCCTCGGGCGCGATATGGGCGATCAGCGGCGTGTCGATGAAGCCGGGGCAGACGGCGTTGACCCGCACGCCCTGCGCCGAATATTCGACCGCCGCCGTCTTGGTCAGCCCGATCACGCCATGCTTGGCGGCAACATAGGCGGCGGATCCGGCAAAGCCGTTCAGCCCCAGGATCGAGGCCATGTTGACGATGGCCCCGCCGCCGGCCGCCAGCATCGCCGGAATCTCGGCATGCATGGCATAGAACACGCCGTTCAGGTTGACGTCGATCACCCTGCGCCAGCCGGCGATGCTGTAGTCGGCCACCGGCCCTTCGGCACCGCCGATGCCGGCATTGTTGACGGCCAGATGCAGGCCGCCGAAGCGGGCCACGACATCCGCAACCAGCTGCGCCACGGCATCGGGATCGGCCACGTCGACGGCAAAGGCGGCTGCCTCGACACCGCCGTCACGCAGTTCCACCGCCAGGGCTTCGGCCGCGTCCGCCTTCAGGTCGGCAAGCGCGATCCGGGCACCGCCCGCGCCGAGCCGGCGTGCAATGGCAGCGCCGATGCCGGATCCGGCGCCGGTGACGAGGGCGATGCGGCCGTCAAAGCTCATGGGGGCGGTCTCCTCTGGGACATCCGGCCGATCTGGTGGCGGCCTGCATGAACGACTCTTTCACCGCCGCCGCGCCAGGCTCCGGCACCGGCGGTGTCCACCGAGGATGATGAGCCCGGCAAAGCAGGTCAACCGCACAGCGACGGGGCTTGATCCCCCGCGCAGCGCGCGGGAAACTGCCCCTGTGGACCCGGGCGTCAGATACCGGGCCGATATAAGGGGGAGGAGGCCGTCCGCGGCGGATCATGGACAGCTGGCTGGTGCTTGCCCTGTCTCTGGGCTATCTCGCCGTCCTGTTCGCCATCGCCTGGCAGGGCGATCGCGTGGCCGCGCGCCGTGCGGCCCCGGCGACAGGCGGCCCGGCTGCAAGCGGCCCGACGGCAAGCGGCCCGACGGCAATCGGTCCGGCTGCAAGCGGTCCGGCTGCAAGCGGATCCGCCAACCGCCGCGCGCCCCTGCTCTATGCCTTGAGCCTCGCAGTCTACTGCACCTCCTGGACGTTCTATGGCGCGATCGGCCGTGCGGCCACCGGCGGCTTCGATTTCCTGTCGATCTATGTCGGTCCGATCCTGATGATCGGCCTCGGCTGGCCGATCCTCGCCAAGATGGTGCGGGTGGCCAAGGCCGAAAACGTGGTCTCGATCTCGGATTTCATCTCGGCGCGCTATGGCAAGAGCCGGGTGCTGGCGGCACTGGTCACCGTGATTGCGGTGGTGGTGGTGCTGCCCTATTTTGCCTTGCAGCTCAAGGCGATCACCATCAGCTTCGAGGCCCTGGCCGGCAATCCCTTCGCCGGCACGGTCATGCCCGACCTGCCCGGGCGGACCACCCTGCTGGTCACCGTGATCATGGCCGCCTTCGCCATCCTCTTCGGCGTGCGCACCATCCATGCCAACGAGCACCATCCGGGGCTGATGAGTGCGATTTCGGCCGAGTCGCTGGTCAAGCTGGCCGCTGCCCTGATCGTCGGGGCGGCGATCACCGTGGTGGTGGCGGGCGGGCCGGTCTCTCTGGTCGGCACCGCGCTTGCCGACCCGGCCCTCGCCCATATGCTGGAACCGCGGCTCGGTCTCAGCTGGTGGGCCATGACCCTGCTGTCGGGCTTCGCCATCCTCTGCCTGCCGCGCCAGTTTCATGTCGCGGTTGTGGAGAATACGCATGTCGCCGATATCCGCACCGCGGCCTGGCTGTTCCCGGCCTATCTGATTGCGATCAACCTGTTCGTCGTGCCCGTCGCCATGGCCGGCCTGCTGCTCTTCGCCGGCGCCGACATGAATGCCGATACCTTCCTGGTGACCGTGCCGCTGGCGATGGGAGAGCCGGGCCTCGCCCTGCTCGCCTTCATCGGCGGGCTGTCGGCCGCCACCGGCATGATCGTGGTCGGCGCGGTCGCCCTCAGCACCATGGTCTGCAACGATCTGATCGTCCCGGGGCTGATGGCCTTGCGCCCGGGCTCGCGGCGGCTCAGGGACAACCCCACCCGCATGCTGCTTCTGGTCCGCCGGCTGGCGGTGATCGGCATCCTGGCGCTGGCCTATATCAACTATCTGCTGCTCGGCAGTACCTTTCCGCTCGTCACCTTCGGTCTGGTCTCTTTCGCCGGGGTCGCGCAGTTCGCGCCGCCGCTGCTGCTCGGCCTGTTCTTCCGGCAGGTCACCAAGGCCGGCGCCATCGCGGGGCTGATCGCCGGCTTCGCGGCCTGGGTCGCCACGGTGCTGCTGCCCTCCTTCGCCGAGGCCGGGGTGGTCGCCGGCAGCGTGCTGCATGATCTTCTGATCGGCTTCGGCTGGATCACGATCGGCGGCGCCACCAGTGTGCACGACCTCGATGTCCTCTCGGGCGGAGCGCTCACCAGTCTCGCGCTCAATCTCGTGGTACTGCTGGCGGTATCGCGGTTCACGCGCCGGTCGGAGCTGGAGGCGCGGCAGGCGGAACGTTTCGTCTCCATGCGCCACGAGCTGGGCGAGCGGCGCGTGCATCCCCGCGGCGCCACGCTCGCCGATCTGCACGAACTGGCGGCGCGCTATGTCGGCCGCAAACGCGCCGATGCCGCCTTCGCCGACCTTGCCCAGTCCCGCAGCCTCCATACCGACGGCTTCGATGCCGCACCGCCGCTGCGCATCGACCAGGAAGCGGTGCAGGCGACCGAATGGCTGCTGGCCGGTGCCATCGGCTCGGCCTCGGCCCGGGTGGTGGTGGCCAGCCTGCTGGCCGACCGGCGTCTGTCTCGTTCCGATGCCCGCAGCATCATCGACGAGGCCTCGCGCGCGATCCTCGATCAGCACACCCTGCTGCGCTCGACGATCGAGAATGTCGGCAAGGGCATCTGCGCCTTCGACCGCGATTTCCGGATTCTGGTCTGGAACCGGCGCTTCCTCGACATGCTCGACGTGCCGGAAAGCCTGATCACCGTCGGCACGCCCTTGTCCGACATCGTCGACCATCTTCATGCCCGTGGCGAATTCAGCCATGACCGCGAGATCGTCACCCTGTTGCGCCGCTCGGATCCGGATCTGCGCGACCGGCCCGACATGTATCAGCGGATCCGCCCCGACGGCACGGTGCTGGAGGTCACCTCGAACCCGCTGCCCGATGGCGGCTTCGTGGCGGTCTTCAACGACGTGACCGAGCGTCACCGCGCGGCGGAAGCACTGCGCGAAGCCAATGAGGGGCTGGAGCGCGGCATCGCCGAACGCACGGCCGATCTGGCCGATGCCAAGGCCGAGGCCGACCGGGCCAACCGCGCCAAAACCCGCCTGCTGGCGGCGGTCAGCCACGACCTGCTCCAGCCGCTGCATGCCGCCCGTCTGTTCATTTCGGCCGCCCGCGACCGCGGCAATGATCCGCTGGTCGGCCAGGCGGATGCGGCGCTCCGCTCGGTCGAACAGCTGCTGGGCGACCTGCTCGACATCACCCGGCTCGACAGCGGCGTGGTCAAGCCCAGCCGCGGCGCGGTGGTGGTCGACGAGGTGCTGCGGCCGCTGATGGGTGAAATGGCAGTGGTCGCCGCCCGCCATGGGCTGACACTGGTGCACATCCCCTGCTCCGTCACCGTCGAGACCGATGCCGTATTGCTGCGCCGGATTTTGCAGAACCTGATCGGCAATGCACTGCGCTATACCCGCACCGGCCGGGTGCTGGTCGGGTGCCGGCGGCTGGGCGACCGGTTGCGGATCGAGGTGCACGACACCGGCCCTGGCATCCCGCCCGAAAAACAGGCGGAGATCTTTCAGGAATTCCGCCAGCTCGACGGCGGGCCGGGGGATCGTGACAAGGGGCTGGGGCTGGGATTGTCGATCGTGGAGCGGCTGGCGGCGATCCTTGGCCACAGGGTCGGGCTCCGCTCCACCCCTGGCCGCGGCAGCTGTTTCTCGGTCGAGCTGCCCGTGAGCGAAAGCCGGGCCCTGGCGCGGCGCGTGGCACCAGAGGCCCGCGGCGGCGGCTTCGACGGTACGCTGGTGCTGTGCATCGAAAACGAGCCCGCAATCGCGGAAGCCATGACAGCCCTGCTCGGTGGCTGGTCCTGCGAGGTCGTCTGGGGGACCACGGCCGAGGCGGCGCTCTCCGCTCTCGGCGACCGCCGCCCCGACATCGTGCTGACCGATTATCACCTCGATCACGGCCTGAGCGGGCTCGACGTGCTCGCCGGCCTGCGTACCCGTTTCGGCGCCGCACTCCCCGCCGCCGTCATCACCGCCGATCGCAGCGACACCGTTCGCCGCGCGGCCGAGGCGGCCGACTGCCGCATCGCCTATAAACCGCTCCGCCCGGGCGCACTCAGGGCGCTGATCGCGCATATGGTCGCGAAGGGGCGAAGCCGCGCCGCAGAATAGGGTCAGCTGCCCGCCGTCTCCGCCTCCGCCGCCGCATGCAGCGCCAGCCGCCCGGCCAGGATGGCGGCCTGGGTCCGGCTCACCACGCCCAGGCGGCGCAGGATCACCGTCACATGGGCCTTCACCGTGGTTTCGACCACGCCCATCTCGTAGGCGATCTGCTTGTTGAGCTTGCCTTCGGCGATGCCCGCCAGCACCCGCAACTGCTGGGGGGTGAGGCCGGCGATGCGGTCGGCGACGTCGATATCCTCGGCCGTCTCGGCCTCGTCGGTGTCCGGCTGCCAGATCTGGCCCTCGATCACCGCCCGGATCGCGGCGCCCAGCCGGTCGACCGGCGCCGATTTCGGCACGAAGCCCGAGGCGCCGTATTGCATCGCCCGGCGGATGGTGGCGGCATCCTCCATCGCCGAGACCACGATCACCGGGATCGCCGGATGTTCGTTGCGCAGCAGCACAAGGCCGATCAGCCCGTTCATGCCCGGCATGTGCAGATCCAGCAGCACGCAGTCGATGCCGTCATCGCGGGCCAGAACCGTTTCGACTCCCGAAAATTCCGACGCCTGGATGGTCTCCGCCCCGGGCAGGCTGTCGGCCACCGCCTGGCAGAGTGCCGCCCGCATCAGCGGATGATCGTCGGCGATCAGGATCCGATACGACATATCCCGCCCTCCCCTCGGGTCCCGGGCTTCCGGCTGCGTTGGCCGTACCCTTATGAGGCAGGATCATGCGCAAGTTTCTGTCCGACGCAAGGCCGGTCTGCATATGAATTGAAACGGGCAGCCGAAGCTGCCCGTTCCATGATGCTCTTTTCGCGGGTGCAGCACGCACCCTTGGGCTGTGTGTTGCGCTGCTCAATCGTGCTGGTAGATGTCCACCGACTTCGTATCCCGGACGAAGAGCACACCGATCACCAGGGTGGCTGCCGCGATCACGATCGGGTACCAGAGACCCGAATAGATGTCGCCGGTGGCGGCCACGATCGCGAAGCTGGTGGTGGGCAGGAAGCCGCCGAACCAGCCATTGCCGATGTGATAGGGCAGCGACATCGACGTGTAGCGGATCCGGGTCGGGAACATCTCGACCAGCATCGCCGCGATCGGGCCATAGACCATGGTCACGTAGATGACCAGCACGGTCAGCAGCACGATCAGCATCACATGGTTCACCCGGGCCGGGTCGGCCTTGGCGGGATAGCCGGCCGCGGTCAGGGCATCGCCCAGCGCCTTGTTGAAGGCGGCGCCGGCAGACTGCGGGTCGACCGGGGCGGCGTGGCTGCCGCCGCCATGCAGGTTGACCTCGGTTTTGCCCGTGGCGCCCGAGGCGTCGTAGCTGTCGATCACCACATCGCCGACGCGGATCTGGGCGATGGTGCCGGCGGGGGCGGCTTCGTTGCTGTAAGGCGCGCCCTTCTTCACCAGAGCCGACTTGGCGATGTCGCAGCTGCTGGTGAATTTGGACGTGCCGACCGGGTTGAACTGGAAGCTGCAGCTCTCGGGATCGGCATAGACCACGATCGGCGCGCTCGCCACGGCCTGTTCCAGCGCCGGATTGCCGTAATGGGTCAGGCCCTTGAAGATCGGGAAATAGGTCACGATCGCCAGCGCCAGGCCGACCATGATGATCGGCTTACGGCCGATGCGGTCCGACAGGCTGCCGAAGATCACGAAGAAGGGCGTGCCCAGCAGCAGGGCGGCGGCGATCATCAGGTTGGCGTCCTGCGGATCGATCTTCAGGGTCTGCTGCAGGAAGAACAGGGCATAGAACTGGCCGGTGTACCAGACCACCGCCTGGCCGGCGACCAGGCCGAACAGCGCCAGCAGGACGATCTTGAGGTTCTTCCAGTTGCCGAAGGCCTCGGTCAGCGGCGCCTTCGAATGCTTGCCCTCTTCCTTCATCTTCTGGAAGACCGGGCTTTCGTTCAGCATCATCCGGATCCAGACCGACACGCCGAGCAGCACGATCGAGATCAGGAAGGGAATGCGCCAGCCCCAGCTTTCGAAATCCTCGGCCGGCATGGAAACGCGGCAGCCCAGGATGACCAGAAGCGACAGGAACAGGCCCAGCGTCGCCGTGGTCTGGATCCAGGCGGTATAGGCGCCGCGGCGGCCGTTGGGGGCGTGTTCCGCGACATAGGTCGCCGCACCGCCATACTCACCGCCCAGCGCCAGACCCTGCAGCAGGCGCAGAATGATCAGGATCACCGGCGCGGCCATGCCGATGGTGGCATAGTTCGGCAGGATGCCCACGATGAAGGTCGAAGCACCCATGATCAGGATGGTGACGAGGAAGGTGTATTTCCGGCCGATCAGGTCACCCAGGCGGCCGAAGACCAGCGCACCGAAGGGACGCACGGCGAAGCCGGCGGCGAAGGCGAGCAGCGCGAAGATATAGGCTGCCGTCTCGTTCACGCCCGAAAAAAACTGCTTGGCGATGATCGCAGCCAGCGAGCCGTAGAGATAGAAGTCGTACCACTCGAACACAGTACCCAGCGAAGAGGCGAAGATAACCTTCTTTTCCTTGCTGGTCATGGGTGCGGCCTTGCCCGTATCCGCCATGGATATGTTGGCCATATATCCTCCCTGCAACGTGGCGTTGCTCAGACGTTTTCTGCGTTGGAAGACGCTGCCTGACGCCGATCCTGAAGCAGGGCCGTTCCCTGGCCCCGGATGCGTCCACCGGGTGGGTCGGATGCTTCATTTCCCCGTCGCCCGTCAGGCCGGTCGATGGTGAAACGATGCGCCGCGCGGCCGAAGGACGCAGCCCCGACCTTGGTCGGGGTGAGATCCGATACAGATCCTTGAAATGAAAGAAGAATTCTTGTGCGCCGCAGCAAATCGTCGCATCGCGGCGCACAAACGCCTGCCCGTGTGTTCACCCGGGGATTGGGCCGCTCACGTCCCGGCCGTGATCCAGTCGATCAGCAGCGCGGCCAGCCCGTCGGAATTGTCGTCCATCATCGGCATGTGCGAATTGCCGCGGATGCCCATGGCGGGCAGATCCATCAGCTTCGCCTCTACCCCGGCGGCCGCCAGCTGGCCCACATGGCTGCGGGTGGCGGCGGCCAGATCCGACCAGAACGGCGTCTCCTCGACGAAATCGCCCAGCATCAGCAGGCGCCGCTGCGGCCGGCCGTCGGGGCCTGCGGGCGACCAGTCCCCGGGCAGGGCCGGCATGCCCGAAGGCTCGATGCCGATGCAGCCACGCACGAGATCGGGGCGCGCGGTGGCGGCGGCATGGGTGAACCAGCCGCCCTGGCTGTGCCCGACCAGGATGCAGGGGCCGACGGTTTCGATCACCGCGATCAGCGCCGCCAGCGCCTGGGGCGCGGTCGACAGCCAGCGCGGCACATGGTTGCGGCACAGGGCGTCGAAGCCCGCCATCGGGAAACGCTGCCCCGGGAAGGGTCGCCGCGCCGCCATATCCGCCGCAGCGCCCAGCCGATAGAGCGTCCAGGCCTGTTCGTCGGTGCGCATGATCGCCCGGCCCGCCCAATGGCCATCGACCGCGCACCAGCCGGCCCGGCCGCGCTCCACCCCGTCGACGACATGGGTGGTGAACCCGGCCTGGACGAAACGGGTCAGCCAGCCAGGCCGGCCGTCGGGCGTCGTCTCCCACATCGAACCGGTCAGCGCGCCGCCATGGACCAGCACCAGCGGCAGCGCGCCGGGCCGGGCGTTGCGCGGCACGAAACTCTGGACATAGGCCTGATCGGCAAAGACCGCGCCATTGGGATCATGAATGAAATCCGGGGTATCGGCCGAAAAATTGATCCGCTCGGGCGCCGCATCCCGGGTGACGACCCGCCCGCCGCCGCAGCGAAAGCTGCGGAAGCAGGCGAGATCCATCTCATGGCCGGGGGCCTCGGTCACCTGGCCACCAGCGGGCAGGTGCTTTCCGACAGCGGCCAGACCAGTTCGTCGCCGGGAATGGTCGCCACGATGTCGAGATAGTCCCAAGGGCCCTTGGATTCGGCCGGCGCCTTCACCCGGGCCAGATACATGTCGCGTACCACCCGGCCATCTTCACGCAGCCGGGCATTGCGGCTGTAGGGATCGTCGATCGGCAGTTCGCGCATCTTGGCCGACACCGCATCGGCATCGGTGCCGCCCGCGGCGTCCACCGCCTTCAGATAATGCAGCACCTCGCCATAGACACCGGCCTGCAGCATGCCCGGCATGGCGCCCACCCGCTCCATATAGCGCTTCGACAGCGCCCGCGCGCGATCATCGGCATCCCAATAGGACGGCGTGGTGAGATAGGTGCCCTGCGCCGCCTTCAGCCCCAACCCATGGATGTCCGACAGCATCAGGATCAGGGCCGCCAGCTTCTGGCCGCCCGCGACCAGGCCGAATTCGCCGGCCTGTTTGATGGTGTTGATCGTGTCGCCGCCGGCATTGGCGATACCCACCACTTTCGCGCCCGATGCCTGGGCCTGAAGCAGGTAGGACGAGAAATCCGGCGTCGCCAGCGGATGGAAGACCTCGCCGACCACCTGGCCACCGGCGCCGGTGACCACGGCCCCCGCATCACGCGCCAGCTGATGGCCGAAGGCATAGTCGGACGCGATCATGAACCAGCTGTCACCGCCGGCCTTGACCACCGCCCCGGCGGTGCCCTTCGACAGGGCATAGGTATCGTAGGTCCAGTGCACGCCATAGGGCGAGCAGGACTTCCCGGTGAGTGCCGGGGTGCCGGCGCCCGAGAACAGCACCATCTTCTTCTTCTCGCGGGCGATTTCCTGCACCGCCAGCGCCACGGCCGAATTGGGCACGTCGACGATCACATCGACCCCGGTCTGATCAAACCATTCGCGCGCGATCGACGAGCCGAGATCGGTCTTGTGCTGATGATCGGCCGAGATCACCTCGACCGGGCGGCCGGCGACCTTGCCGCCCATATCCTCGACCGCAAGCCGCGCCGCCTCGACCGAGCCCTTGCCCGTGGCATCGGCGGTGACGCCACTCAGATCGGTCAGCACGCCGATCCGGATCGGCTTCATCTCGTCCGCCGCGGCCCGTCCGGCCACAACCGTCGTTCCTGCCGCAAGCCCGGCCACCACGGCCAGGGCCACCGCCAGACGGCCGCCGGCCGCCTTGCTCCTGTTCTGCATCTGGTTTCCTCCCGCTCCGGCGCCATGGCGCCGCGGGCTTCAAGGCGCGCAGCCCCTGCCCGTTCTTGTGTCGTGCTCCGGCACCTCGCGCCGGGTCGCCGATCTGCTATCGTGCGATGCGCTGATGCCATGGGGGGTATAATCCTCCCATATGGGACGAATTGTAAACCCTCGCCATATTGCGCTGCCAGCAGGAGGCCCGCCTTTGCCCCGTCCGTCGAAGACACCCGTCGAAACGCAGGACACGGTTCCCCTCGTCCGCGATCTGAAACTCTTCGGTCTGTTCGAGACGGTGCCGATCCGCCAGGCCTATCGCCTGGCTTTCCTGACCAATTTCTACCGGGCACCGCTGCTGCGCCGGATCGAACAGGAACACGGGCTGACCCGCCCGGAATGGACGATCCTGATCTGTCTCAGCCACCAGGACGGCCTGAACCCGCGCGACATCTGCGATTTCACCGAACAGCCGCGCAACAATGTCAGCCGCGGCGCCGCCCTTCTGGAAGCCAAGGGCCTGATCACCCGCGGCCCCGACCCGGAGGATGCCCGCCGGGCCCTTCTGCACCTGACGGAGAGCGGCCGCGCCCTCTATGCCCGGCTGATGCCGCTTTTCCAGGCCCGCGAGGCCGAAATGCTGGCGGTGCTGAGCCCCGAGGAGCGCGCCCAGCTGGACCATCTGCTGACCCGGCTGACGGCGGAGCTGCCGGTCTGGCGATGAGGTCGCAACCATAATCTCCTGGAACCGATGACGCCGGTGCCGGTTGCTCCCCTTGAACGCAACCTGCAACGGAGCGCCCCGATGACCCGGATCACCCCCGAGATGCAGCGCTGCATCGACGCCTGCCTCGCCTGCTATCAGTCCTGCCTGGGCACCGCGATGGGCCATTGCCTGGAAAGCGGCGGCCGCCATGTCGAACCCGAACATTTCCGCCTGATGGTGGTCTGCGCGGAAATCTGCCGCACCTCGGCCCATTTCATGCTGACCGGCACGCGCCACCACCGCCATGTCTGCCGCGAATGCGCCGAGATCTGCCAGGAATGCGCCCGCAGCTGCAACGACCTGGACGGCATGGAGGCCTGCGCCGCAGCCTGCCGCCATTGCGCCGAGCGGTGTCTGGCGATGGCGGCATGAGGATCATGCCATCTTGCCAGGCGAGATAAATATCGTTCAGAGATAAAGAAGGCCCGGGTGGTTTCTGCTGTCCGGGTTTTTTCAACGGATCGCGATGGGTTTTACCCTACTTATAATTGAATATTGTTTCCTTAATAATGCTAATAAGCCCCCGCCCATTAAGGAGGAGGTGCTCTTCCGCCCCGTCCTTCATCCTCAATCCACTGACAGGAATGATCCATGACCCATCACACTCGTTCTCTGGACCTGCAGGCCGACTATATCGGCGATTTCGAGATCAACATCGCCACGCGAATCTATACCTACCTTCCTCTTGGTCCTGTGGATATCCATGCTGGCTATGACGCATATGACACGCGCCTGCATGGTGTCGTGAAGGAGGGATACGGCCTCTTCATGGATGGTGAGAAACCAGCAAGCCTGCCCTTCCCCATCCGAGTACTTGCAAACCGGCACCTCACGACATTGGTCCGCCGAGGCCGCCGGGGAGCGCGTTGTGGGCCGCCTGCGTACATCGTCGACGCTCAGATCGTCCGTTCAGAGACGGCAGATCCGAAGCAACTCGAAGCCGAAGGCTTTCCGCTCCACATGCTGCCGACCTATCTGCTGCGTCTGGAATTGGGCCACGTCATGCCCTGGGCAACAGAAAATCAGGCCAGCCTCTGAAATTCCCGGCGGTCACGGCGACCTCAGAAAGGGCGGCTCCTGCGGGACCCGCCCTCCGATGCAGCAAGCACGACGATCTCTGTCGATGTAATGATACTGATCAGGGTTTTTCGCTTTGATCCGAACGGTGCGATCCCTTCCCCCGAATGAACGCACCGACCACACCCGCTACGCCCAACCCCGCGATCGCGATCGCAACCTCACCATGTCCTATATAGGCACAGAAGCAGGTTGCGATCAGAACGAAGATCAGAACGCCAGCGCCCAGCCACATGCCGAGATTACTGTATCGCACCTCGGCATGAAGGGCATCGGCTTCAAAACGATGTCGATGTGCCTGCTCACGTTCGGTAAGTGCCAGAATGCGTTCAGCCGCTCCCGGCAGAACGTCTTCATAGTGAGCAAACAGGGCGGGAGGGGGCAGGGGACCGCTGAACATGGTCTGGGAGACCATCCTGCGGTACTCCGCCTGCTCCTCGGCCGGCAGTCCCTCTATGACCGCCTCAATACGCTTCAGCCGTTCACCCTCCTCAGGCGGAAGATCCTGAGGTGCGTCGGTTCGAGTTTCCGGTTTCCCACCAGCGTCAGGAGGCCTGGTCACGCGCCTTCACCTGACGGAAAGCCGCATACATGTCGCGACCGACATTCTTCATGTCGGATGCCGGGCCGGATGGATTGCGGATGTTCTGGAATCTGCCGGTGACGGGCTGGGCCAGAGCGCCGGCGACGAACGAGCCCATGACGGTCAGCCCGGCCATCATCCCCGACACGAAGGCGCCGGTCGCCCGCTTGCGATTTCGTCCGTTCTTCATGGCCACCTCCCCTTACAGGGCCTGCCACCTATAGATGACGTCGCAGTCCCACGCCGTCAATCTCGACCTGACGCGGCAGCAAAAGGGCGGTCCACCTGACACCTCCGCCGTCGAAACGGAAAAAGGCCTGGCTGACAGAAAAGTCAGCCAGGCCTTCCGCCAGCAAGATCGCTCTTACTGTGTCGATGGTAGCGAGGGAGGGATTTGAACCCCCGACCAAGGGCTTATGAGTCCCCTGCTCTACCACTGAGCTACCCCGCCGCAATGCGTTGGAGCCGGTTTGTTTCCGGCGCCGCCGCTCAGGTGGGCGTGAAATAGCGGATCGGCGGGCGGGTTGTCAAGGGGCGGTGTGACGGTTTTTGGCAGGCTGGTCGTCGATCGCCGTCGTGGCGGTCAGGCCGGAGAGGCGGGCGGCGGCCGTCGCATCGTCGAGGACGGGCGGCAGGCGGTCGAGCAGGCCGGGATACGCCGCCCGGGCCTCGTGGCGGGTATGGGGCCAGTCGCTGCCCCAAAGAATGCGGTCGGGGCCGAGCCGCTGCGCCAGCCAGGCGACATGGCCCTCCACCGCCACCCGGCTGCGATAGGGCGCGCTCGCCTTGACATGAACCCCGTGATCCGACGGCAGGGCGGCCAGTGCCCGAAACCAGGGTTCGGCGGCCGGGTCCGCCGCCTCGGGCAGGCCCAGATGGTCGACCACCAGCCCGCCCGCCGCCGCCGCGAGCGGCGCCAGAACCGGCGCAAGGCGGCTGCTTTCCAGCTGGATTTCCAGATGCAGCCCGGCATCGCGCATGCGCGCCAGAAAGCGCCGCACCTCCGGATCGGCCGGGTCGGGCACGCGGGCGCCCGCCACCAGGTTCCAGCGCAGACCGCGCACGCCGGCCGCCCGCAAGCCGTTCAATTCCCCGGCCGGCACGTCGACATCGACCACCGCCACCCCGGCGAAGCGGCTGCGGTCCAGCCGCTCCAGCGCGCCCAGCATCATGCGGTTGTCGGTTCCGAGAAAGCTGACCTGAACGATCACCCCGCCTTTCAGGCCATGTGCCGCCAGCAGGTCGAGCCAGCCCGCCAGAGGCGCCCGGATGCGCCCGTGGCGCAGGCCGGACCGGATGTCGCCGGGCGTCGACCGAGACAAGACATACGTCCAGGGAGGGACGACAATGAAGACGCTCGTGACCACGGCCGTCATGGCCGGCCTGCTCGCCACCTCGTCGCCGGCGCTCGCCGCCTATCCCGAACGTCCGATCGAGATGACCGTGCCGGCGCCTGCCGGTGGCGGCACCGACACCGCTGCCCGCAAGCTCGCCACCATTCTGGAAGAGAAGCTCGGCACCAGCATCGCCATCCTGAACGTGGCCGGCGGCGGCGGTGCAGTGGGCGCCACCCAGTTCCTGCGCGCGAAGCCCGACGGCTATGCCCTGCTCGCCACCTGGAACAGCCCGCTGACCACGGTGCCGCAGGTGCAGAAGGTCGCCTATGACGCGACGAGCTTCACGCCGATCGCCTCGACCTCGGAAACCGCCTATACGCTCTGCGTGAAGGCGGATTTCCCTGCCGCGACCGGCGCCGAATTCCTGGCCGAACTCGCCGCCAACCCGGACAAGTACACCTATGGCAATGACGGCATCGGCGGCACCATGCAGCTCGCCGCCGAGCGGATCTTCCATGCCAGGGGCGTGAAGGCGGTGGCCATCCCCTTCGGCGGCGCCGGTGAAACCCTGCAGAACTTCCTGGGCGGCCATGTCGACATCTATGGCGGCTCGATCTCGCCCGTCATCCCCTATGTCCAGTCGGGAGAGGCGAAGTGCCTGATCGTCACCTCCGCCGCCCCGGTCGCCGCCCTGCCCGATGCCGCCGGCCTCGCCTCTCTGGGGCTCGGCGGTGAAGAAACCCTGCTCTGGCGGGCGATCATGGGTCCCAAGGGGATGAACCCGGCCGACATCGAGGTTCTGACCCGGGCGATCACAGAAGCAGTGAACACGCCCGAATACGTCGAGTTTCTGGCGACCCGCGGCGAGATCCCCAATGTCGTGACCGGCGAGGCGCTGGCGGCCCGGCTGCAGGGCGAATACGACGCCCTCGCCCGCGTGGCCAAGGCGCTGGGCCTCGGCAACTGAGATGGAACGGCGGCAGGACGTCGTCCTCGGCCTCGTCCTCGCCGCCCTCGGCGGGTTCGCAGGCCTTGAGGCCTCAGGCTATCGCGGCGCCTCGGGCCACTACCCCCTGGCGCTCGGGATCGTGCTTGCGGCGCTCGGTCTGGCCCTGGCCGTCCGCGCGGCGGTCCGAGGCAGCCCGAAGCCGCGCCCGCTGGCCATCCACGCCCCCCGGCTGATCGGCAGCAGCGCCATGGGCGCCGCCTATCTGGCCCTGGTGCCGGTGCTCGGCTTCTACACCGCCTCGGCGCTCGCGGTCGCGACCATGCCCGTGGCGCTGGGCCTGCGCCGGCCGGTACTGGTCGCGCTTGGCACCGTCATCTTCACGGCGGCGGTCTGGCTGGTGTTCTCGGTGGTGCTGAACAAGCCGCTGCCGCCCGAAATCTGGTTCCGCCCCGGCTGAGGTTTCCGCCCCATGGACATCATCCTCCAGATCCTGTCGGGCGTGTTCGCGGCCGGCCCCCTCCTCGCCATGCTCGGGGCCTCGCTGCTCGGCGTGTTCATCGGCGCCCTGCCCGGGCTGAACCCGGTGATGGCCATCGCCCTGCTGCTGCCGCTCACCTATTCCATGGACCCGCTGGTGGCGCTGGGCATGGTCGCCGGCATCTATAACGGCTCCATGTATGGCGGGGCCATCCCGGCGATCCTGCTGCGTATCCCCGGCACGCCGGCTGCCATCGCCACGACTTTCGACGGTCACCCGATGGCGGAGCGGGGCGAGGCGGCGAAGGCGCTCAAGATCGCCTGCTGGTCGTCTGCGATCGGCGGGACCGCCTCGGCGCTGGCGCTGATGACGCTTGGCCCGCTGCTTGCCCGCGGCACGCTCTATTTCGGCCCGGCAGAGTATTTCTGGATCGCCATGTTCGGCATGGCCTCGGTGGGCGTGATGGTCGGCCGCGATGCGCTGAAGGGCCTGATCGCCTCGGTGCTGGGGCTGCTGCTGGGGACGGTCGGGCTCGACCAGCTCTCGGGCAGTTCGCGTTTCACCTTCGATCAGCCCTGGCTGCTGGGCGGGCTGGACCTGATCGTGATCCTGGTCGGGCTCTATGCCCTGCCGCCGGTGCTGCAACTGGCAGAGGCCGCAGACCTCAAGGGCCTGCCGGCCAGCGCGCTCCGCCTCGCCCGCGTCCGGCTCGGCCGCGCCGAGGTGCTGGCCCTGGTGCCGACCTGGATCCGCTCGTCGCTGATCGGCATCGCGGTCGGCATCCTGCCCGGTGCCGGCGGCAACATCGCCGCCTTCCTGTCCTACAACGCGGCCAAGAATCGCGCCCGCGACCCCGATCGCTTCGGCAAGGGCGCCCCCGAGGGCGTGGCGGCGGCCGAATGCGGCAACAATGCCGACAATGCCGCCTCGATGATCCCGGCCCTCACCCTCGGCATTCCGGGCAATGTGGTGGCGGCGCTGGTGCTGGGCGCCCTGCTGATCCACGGCCTGCAGCCGGGCCCGCAGCTCTTCCATCAGGCGCCGGATCTGGTCGGCGGCTTCATGGTGCAGATGCTGGTGACCTCGGTGCTGATCCTGGCGGTGGGCGGTGCCGCGGCCACCCGGGTCTTCGCCCAGGTCCAGCGCCTGCCCGGGGTGATGCTGGTGCCGACCATCCTGGTGCTGATGGCGGTTGGCGTCTATGTCATCAACGGCCGGGTGGTCGATCTCTGGCTGATGTTCGGTGCGGGCCTTGCCGGCTATCTGCTGGAGAAGCTGGAGGTCCCGCTCGCCCCCATCGTGCTCGGCATGATCCTGGGCCCGATGGCCGAACAGGGGGTGCGCCGCGCCCTGCTGATCGGACGTGGCGACCCCCTGCACCTGGTGTCGGGCCCGCTGTCGATGATCATCGCCGCGGCGACGCTGAGCTTCATCCTCTGGCCGCTGCTGCGGCGCCTGAAGCCCGCCCGCCGCCAGAGTGCCCGCCGCAGCGACCGTTGACGCCTCAGGGCTTCAGCTTCTCCTGACGCGACAGAAGATCGCGCAGGGTCGACTGCTGGCGGTCGAGATTGCGGATCTGGTCGCGCAGGCTGCGACGCTCGTCATCCTTCTGCGCCTTCTGCAGCTTGCGCTCCAGCTCGTTGATCCGGAAATCATTGTTCTGGATGTCGCGCCGGGTTTCCGACACCTTCAGCCCGTCGCGGAGCGCCCGCTCGAAAGCGGCACCCTGGGGCTGGCCGCGGCAGACGTCGCTCTTCCAGGAATTGCCGTCCACACCCTCTTCCCAGCCGCGGGCCGGGGTGCAGTAGGTCTTGATGCCCTGGTCCCAGCCGGCCCGCCAGGCCGCGGCATCGGGGCGCACACCCGCCTTGGCGCAGTCGCTGGTATAGCTTGCGATCGTGTCCTGATCCTCGCCGGCGGCGCCGTCGGCATAGCCGGTGCGCTGCCAGTCTGCCACGCGGCATTCATCCTCGCTCATGCTCGCACAGGCAGACACGATCAGCGGGGCAGCCAGCAGGGCAAGCAGGATCAGGCAGCGCCTGATCAGCCTGGCGGAGGTGAAGAAGATCCGGGCATTCATCATGGGTGCAGCGTCTTCCAGGGCAACGTCCCCCGACCGGGGCCGGTCGCGGGCGAGACGGCCCGCAGCGCGCTTATAGCACCCGGCCCGATGCCCGGCACCTGCCCTGAAGCCGGCGGGGAAACCGCTGTCAACCTGCCGTCAGGCGGCTGCAATCTGTCGGTCGACGGCGCCGGCGATCCAGCCGCCGCCCAGCACGCGGTCACCGTCATAGAACACGCAAGCCTGGCCCGGGGCCACTGCCCGCTGCGGGTCGTCGAACGCCACCCTGGCCGTCAGGCCGCCCGCGGCATCGGCCACGACCGTCAGCCGGGCCGGCGCCGGCTCGACGGTGGAGCGGATCCGGGCCTGGATGCAGAGCCCGTCTGCCGGCGGCAGATCGCCCTCGCCCAGCCAGTGCACATCGCTGACCGCGACCTCGTGATGGCCCAGAAGATGGCCCGGCCCCACGATCACCCGCCGGCGCACCGCATCCAGCCGCACCACGTAAAGCGGCTCCGGCCCGCCGCGATCGAGCTTCAGCCCCCGGCGCTGACCGATGGTGTAGCGATAGACGCCCTCATGTGCGCCCAGCACCTCGCCGGTGACCGCATGAACGATCTCGCCCGGGGCCTCGGCGGCCGGGGCGAGCTTTCGCACCGTCTCGGCATAGCGGCCGGACGGCACGAAGCAGATGTCCTGGCTGTCGGGCTTGGCGGCAACCACCAGCCCGTATTCGGCGGCAAGCGCCCGCACCTTCGGCTTTTCCATGTCGCCCAGCGGGAAGCGCAGCCGTGCAAGACGCTCCTTGGTGATCGCGAACAGGAAATAGCTCTGGTCGCGGGCCGGATCGCGGCCGCGCAGCAATGCCGGGCCGCCATCGGCGCCAATGGTCAGGCGGGCATAATGGCCGGTGACCAGCAGGTCGGCATCCAGGTCGAGTGCCGTGTCGAGCAGGTCGCGGAATTTCACCCGCTCATTGCAGCGCACGCAGGGGATGGGCGTCTCGCCGGCCAGATAGCTCTGGGCGAAATCATCGATCACCGCCGCGCGGAAACGCTGCTCGTAATCCAGCACGTAATGCGGGATGCCGAGCTTTTCCGCCACTGCCCGGGCATCGCGGATGTCACGGCCGGCGCAGCAGGCGCCCGCCTTCTCCACCGCCATGCCGTGATCATAAAGCTGCAAGGTGACACCGACGACGTCATAGCCCTCGGCCTTCAGCATCGCGGCGGTGACCGAGCTGTCGACGCCGCCCGACATGGCGACCACCACCCGCGTGGCGGCGGCGGGCTTGTCGAGGCCGAGGCTGTTCATCTGCTGTGTCTTTCCTTGAGCCGGTATCGGACGGCAGGAGACCGCCGCATGCCTTCAGATGTCGGTTGCGCGGGCGGCCGCGTCCAGTCCCATTTGCCAGAAGGCGGCTTCAAGCCGGCTCGCGGCGGCAAACAGCCCGGTCAGGGCCGGCAGCCGCGCCTCGGCGCCGCGCGCGCGCCAGACCCGGTCGATCTGGTCGGCGGCAGCCCGGGCGATCGCCAGATATTCCTCGCCCGAATAGGCCTCGATCCAGTCGCGATAGGCATCGCCCGCGGGCAGAGCGGCCGCTGCCACCTTCAGGCGCAGCCCGATTTCGCCATAGCCGACCACGCAGGGCGACAGCGCCACCAGCAGGTCGAGCAGATCGCCCTTCAGCCCGGCATCGATCACGAAACGGGTATAGGCGATGGTCGGCAGATCCTCGGGCGTCGCCGCCATCTGCGCTTCCGTCAGGCCCCAGCCGGTACAGGTCCGGACATGCAGCTTCATCTCGGTATCGGTCAGCCCGCGCAGGGTTTCGGCCGCAGCGCGCATGTCGTCCAGCGTCTCGGCCTTGAAGGCGGCAAGCGCATAGGCGCGCGCGAACTGGATCAGGAACAGATAGTCCTGGATCAGATAATGCCGGAAGGCCGGCCGCGGCAGATCGCCCCGGCCCAGCCCTTTCACGAAATCATGCCCGACATAGGCCTCCCAGTCGGTGCGGGTCAGATCGCGCAGCCGGGCGATCAGCCCGTCTTCGGCGAAAAGGCCATGGCCGGCCGGCAGGTCGTCGAGCATACCGTGTCTCCTCGGAAGGCATGGGGCAACCAGATCGGAGGTACCGCGGCCCGCAGCCTAGCCGCGATGGCCGTGGCTGGCCAGCCCCGGCGGGACAGCCCAGGCATGCAAAGACGCCGCCGGCAGAACCGGCGGCGTCCTCAGAATGTCGAACCGCAGAACGGCCCGCCCCGATCAGTCGATCAGCGCGTTGTGGACCTCCGTCGGCAGCGAGACGGTCAGGCCGTCCAGCTCTTCGGTGATGATGATCTGGCAGCCGAGGCGCGAGGTCTTGGTCAGCCCCCAGGCGAGGTCGAGCATGTCCTCTTCCTCTTCCGCCGCGTCGGGCAGACGCTCGAAATCCTCGGGTGCCACGATCACATGGCAGGTCGAGCAGGCCAGCGAGCCCTCGCAGGCACCCTCGATATCGATACTGTTGCGGTGGGCGATCTCGAGGATCGACAGGCCGACGGGCGCCTCGACTTCGCGGCGGTTGCCGTCACGCTCAATAAAGGTGATCTTGGGCATCGCGTTTCTTCTCTCGTCCCTCGTGTCCGCCGCACGGACCCGGACGGGCTCCACGCCCGCGGCGGCAAGCTCGCTCGGCTCCGTTGAACCGCATTCCATCGCCGAGGGCAAGCCCGAACTCCACGAGCCCGCGGGCACTTGCGCCTGCGACCATCGCCAGACTATGCCGGATCCGGTGGACATTCAACCTGTAGTGAATGACCCATCGTCGATGCAACCATTGCGACGGGTTCCGGCCGGAATCGACTTAAATCCGGGACGGGTCAGACGTGGAAGCTCTCGCCGCAGCCGCAGCGCCCCTTCTCATTCGGGTTCCGGAAGACGAAACCAGCCTGAAGCTTGTCCTCTTCCCAATCCATCTCGGTGCCGATCAGGAACAGGATCGCCTTGGGATCGATCAGGATGCGGACACCCTTGTCTTCGATCACCTCGTCATGCTTCGCGACGTCGTCCGCCATCTCCATGGTGTAGGCGAGCCCCGAGCATCCGGCGGTCTTCACGCCCACCCGGATACCGACGATCCCCTCCTTGTCGGCCATCAGGCCGCGCAGCCTGTCGGCGGCGGCATCGGTAATGCGCAGTGCCGGCATGGGCATCGGCTGGACCTCCTTGCTGTGACCTGCATGCGACGGCCGTGAACGAAACCGATACGTCCGGGACCGCCCGACCCCCGCCCCCGGCGGATTCCGGGCGACGTGGGCTTTGAACTCTAACATAATCGCTCGCCGGCCGGATGAAAGAGGGCAAGATCCCCGTCACCGGCAGGGGCGCCATGTCCCAGCGGCAATACAGACTGCATTCAGCTGCGGATCATTCCATCCGCCCGCGCGCATCACCGCACCAGGACCGGCCCCGCGCGGCAGCCCGCCGCATCGCGGCCGTCACGACCGGAATCGAGAGCCACATGACCGACCGACGTCACCCGACCCGCACGCCGCTTCGTGCCCGTCCCGCCGCCGCCGCGGTCATTCCCCTTCTTGCGGCCGCGATCTTCGCAGCCTTGCCGGTTCCGGTCGTCGACTCAGCCTTCGCCCAGGGAGCGCCGCAGGGTATGCCGGTGGAAGCGGCCAGGGCCCGCGCAGAACCCTTTGCCGAGACGATCACCGTCGCCGGCGGGCTGGAGGCGGTGCAGGCAATCGACGTCGCCTCGGAAATCACCGGCCGTCTGGCGGCCATCGAGGTCACCGACGGTGCCAGGGTCAAGGCCGGCGAGGTGCTGTTCCGCCTGGACGACGCCATCGCCCGCACCGTGCTGGCCGAGGCCCAGGCCTCGATCGCGGTCAACCGCCGCAATGCCGAGCGGGCACGCGATCTCGCCCGCCGCGGTGCCGGCACCGCGCGCGCCAGCGACGAGGCCGAGGCCGAACTGCTGATCTCGGAGGCGCAGCTGCAATCGGCCCGGGTGCAGCTGGAAAAAACCGTGATCACAGCCCCCTTCGACGGCATCGCCGGCTTCCGACAGGTCGACCTCGGTGCCTATATCTCTCCCGGCCAGACCTTGACCACGCTGGACGACATCGATCCGATCCGGGCGGTCTTCCGTCTGCCTGAACGGTTCGCAGGCTCGATCCATCCGGGCACGCAGGTTACGGTCGAGGTCGAAGCCTTCCCTGCCGAACGCTTCCCCGCCCGGGTGGCCGCCATCGATCCCCGGCTCGACCCGGGGGGCCGGAGCCTGGCGGTGCGGGCCGAAATCGACAATGCCGACGGGCGGCTCAAGCCCGGCATGTTCGCCCGCATCACCGCGGTGCTGAACGAGATCGGCAACGCCCTGATCATTCCCGAACAGGCGATCGTGCCCGGCCGCGACGGGCCCTTCGTCTACAAGATCGTCGACGGCAAGGCGACCCCGCAGCCGGTCACCATCGGCGCCCGCCGCGTGGGTGAGGTGGGCGTGACCAAGGGCCTGGCCGATGGCGACCTGGTCATCACCGCCGGCCAGATCAAGATCGGCCCGGGCATGCCGGTCATGCCGCTGCCGACCGGCGCCGATCCCTTCGCAGAGCCCGCCCCCGGCGCCGGAGCCCCCGATACCGGAGCCCCCGGATCGGATGCCGCCGCCCCGGCTGCCGGCGGCGCGGCGTCCGGCGGCTGATCACGGAGAGGAACGCCCCCTATGAAACTCTCCGATATCTGCATCCAGCGACCGGTCTTCGCGACCGTGCTGAGCTTCGTGGTTCTGCTGCTGGGCCTGGTCGCCTATGACCGGCTGTCGGTTCGCGAATATCCCAACATCGACCCGCCGGTCGTGAATGTCGAGACCACCTATCCGGGCGCCAGCGCCCAGATCATGGAAAGCCAGATCACCCAGATCCTGGAGGACAGCCTGTCGGGCATCGAGGGGATCGACTACATCACCTCGATCAGCCGTCAGCAGCAGAGCCAGATCACCCTGCGCTTCAAGCTGGACCGCGACCCGAGCGATGCCGCCGCGGACGTCCGCGACCGTGTCGCACGTGTCCGCGGCCAGCTGCCCGACGAAATCGACGAGCCGATCATCGAAAAGGTCGAAGCCGACGCCCAGCCGATCATCTATCTGGCCTTCTCCTCCGACCGGCATTCGCCGCTGGAGCTGTCGGATTATGCCGACCGCTACGTCAAGGACCAGCTGCAGATCCTGACCGGCGTGTCGCAGGTGATGATCTTCGGCGAACGGCGCTATTCGATGCGCATCGCGCTCGACCCGATCCGCGTCGCCGGCTACGGGCTGACGATCCAGGAGATCGAAGCCGCGCTCGCCGCACAGAATGTCGAGATCCCGGCCGGCACGATCGAAAGTGCCGAGCGCGAATTCACCGTGCTCTCGGAAACCGATCTGCAGCGCCCGGAACAGTTCAACGCCATCGTTCTGGCCGAGCGCGACGGCCACCAGGTCCTTCTGTCCGATGTGGGTCAGGCCTTCATCGGCGCCGAGGCGGAAGACAGCGCCGCGCGCTTCAACGGCAAGCCGGCCGTGGCGATGGGCGTGGTGAAACAGGCCACCGCCAACCCGCTCGACGTCTCGGCGGCGGTACGCGCCCGCATCCCCGAGATCATCGAGAACCTGCCCGAGGGCATGCGGGTCGACGTCGCCTATGACAGCTCGGTCTTCATTCAGGAATCGATCAACAACGTCTACGACACCATCATCGAGGCGGTGGTGCTGGTCATCCTGATCATCTTCCTGTTCCTGCGCTCGCTGCGGGCGACGCTGGTGCCGCTGGTGACCATTCCGGTCTCGCTGATCGGCGCCTTCTTCATCATGTATCTGCTGGGCTTCACCATCAACACGCTGACCCTGCTGTCGCTGGTGCTCGCCATCGGCCTGGTGGTCGACGACGCGATCGTGATGCTGGAGAACATCTTCCGCCATATCGAGGCGGGCATGTCGCCGATGCGCGCGGCCTTCAAGGGCAGCCGCGAGATCGCCTTCGCGGTCATCGCGATGACCATCACCCTCGCCGCCGTCTACATGCCGATCGCCTTCCAGACCGGCACCACCGGCCAGCTGTTCACCGAATTTGCCCTGACCCTGGCCGGCGCGGTGCTGATTTCGGGCTTCGTCGCGCTGACGCTCACGCCCATGATGTGCGGCGTGCTGCTGAAGCACCAGACCAGCCACGGCCTGTTCTACCGGATCATCGAGCGCTTCCTCGACGGCCTCACCCGTGGCTACCGGGCAACGCTCAAGGGCGCGCTCAAGGTCCGGCCGCTGATCCTGCTGATCGGCCTGGGTGTCGCCAGCGGCAGCTTTTTCCTGCTCAAGGCCCTGCCCGAGGAACTGGCCCCCTACGAGGACCAGGGCTTCCTGATCGGCTTCCTGATCGGCCCCGAGGGCGCGACGCTCGATTATACCGAGCGCTATGCCCGCGGGCTGGAAGGCATCTATGCCGGCATCCCCGAAGCCGAGACCTATTTCGTGGTTGCAGGCTTCCCGCTGAAGTCGCAGGGCATCAGCTTCGTGAAGCTCAAGGACTGGGCGGATCGCGAGCGCAGCGCGTCGGACATCGCAGCCTCGGTGATGCCCTCGATGTTCGGCGGCCTGCCGGGCGTGATGGCCTTCCCCATCCCGCCCGCCCCGCTCGGCCAGGAGATCGGCGAGAAGCCGGTGCAGTTCGTGGTGCAGTCGTCGCTGCCCTATGAACAGCTGGGCGCGCTGGTCGACAGGATCGTGGCCCGGGCGATGCAGAACCCCGGGCTGCAGAATGTCGAAACCGACCTCAAGCTCAACCGGCCGCAGCTGACCGTCTCGGTCGACCGGGCCAAGGCCGCCGATCTCGGCATCGGTGTCGACGTGATCGGCCGGACGCTGGAAACCGCCCTCGGCGGCCGTCAGGTCACCCGCTTCAAGCTGCATGGCGATCAGTATGACGTGATCATCCGCCTGGACGATCGCTATCGGGCGACGCCATCGGATCTGAACGCGATCTATGTCCGCTCGGCCACGGGCGACATGGTCCAGCTCTCCAACCTGGTGACGGTCACCGAGACCGTAGCGCCGCAGGGGCTGAACCATTTCAACCAGCTGCGCTCGGTGACGGTCGACGCCAATCTGGCGCCGGGCTATGCGCTGGGCGACGCCCTCACCTTCCTCGATCAGGTCGCGCGTGAGGAACTGGGCGGCCAGGCCACCACCGACCTCTCGGGCCAGAGCCGTGAATTCCGCGACAGTGCCTCCAGCCTGGTGGTGACCTTCGTGCTGGCGCTGGGCTTCATCTTCCTGGTGCTGGCCGCCCAGTTCGAAAGCTGGCGCGATCCGTTCATCATCATGCTGACCGTGCCGCTGTCGATCACCGGCGGCCTGCTGGCGCTGTACCTTTCGGGCGGCACCTTCAACATCTACAGCCAGGTCGGCGTGGTCACCCTGATCGGCCTCATCACCAAGCACGGCATTCTGATCGTCGAATTCTCGAACCAGATCCGGCGCGAGGGATTGTCGCGCAGCGATGCCGTGGTCGAGGCGGCGGTACAGCGCCTGCGTCCGATCCTGATGACCACGGGCGCCATGGTGCTGGGCACGGTGCCGCTGGCGCTCGCCACCGGTGCCGGCGCCGAAAGCCGCCAGGATATCGGCTGGGTGATCGTCGGCGGGCTGCTGGTCGGCACCTTCTTCACCCTCTTCGTGATCCCGACGGTCTATACCTATATCAGCCGCCGCGACATGAAGCCGATCGTGGAGGCGCCGAGCGATGCCGAACTCGCCGCCGAGGGAGCCCAGGGCCATGTCTCCCACTGACCATCCGGCGCCCACTGACCATCCGGCCGGGGCACCCGGGGTCGACCTCCTGGTCATGACCCTGGATGCCACCGATCCGGAGATCAATACCCGGCTCGCGCCCCTTCTCGACGACGAGGAGCGTGCGCGGGCCGCACGCTTTCATTTCGACCGCGACCGCCGTACCTATATCGCCGCCCATGCCCTGATCCGGTCAGTGCTGGCGGCGCGGACCGGCATCGCCCCCGCGGCACTCCGCTTCGCCGCCGGCGTGCGCGGCAAGCCCGATCTCGTCCCCGGCCAGCTGCCCGTGCTGGCCGATGGCCGGCCGGCGCTGCGCTTCAACCTCTCGCATACCCGCGAAGCCGTGGCCGTGGCGGTCACCACCGATCCGGGATGCACCGTCATCGATCTCGGCGTCGATATCGAAGCCGCCGACCGGCTGGGCGATTATGACGGGCGCATCGCCCGCAGCTTCTTCGCCGAAGACGAGGCGGCGGCACTCGAAACGCTGCCCACCGCGGCAGAGCGTGCGCGCCGCTTCCTCACCCTCTGGACGCTCAAGGAGGCGGTGATCAAGACCACCGGAGAGGGGCTGTCGCAGAAGCTCTCGGGCTTCAGCATCCGCTTTCCGGCCGGCTGGCCGGCGGAGGGGCTGCTGCCCGATATCGAGGCCCGCGATCCTGCCCCACCCGACGGTCTCGCCTGGCATCTGACCCATCAGGAACTGCCGCCCAGCGGCGGACAGGGCGGCCTGCATGTCGCAGCCGCCCTGCTCTCGCCTGTCAGGCAGCCCCGGCCCCGCTGGCGGCTGGTCCGTGCGGAGGCGGCGATGCTGCCCCGGCTTCATCCGCAAGCCGCCGGCTGAAGGCCCGAAGGATCATGCTGCGGGCGATTTCCTCGGGGTCGGTCACCACCTCGACGGTGCCACGGCCGGCGAGATAGGCGGCCTGATCGTCATCCTCGGCCCGCGCCACCACGATCAGCCCGGGATTGGCCGCCAGGGCCTGGGCAACCACCTGTCCGGCTTCGAAGCTGCGCGAGATCATCACGAACATCATCCGCGCCCCCGCCAGATTGGCGGCCTTCAGGATGTCCGGCGATGCGGCATTGCCCTGGACGCATTCGATGCCGCGCTTTGCCAGGTCAGCCGTACGGCCGGGCAGATCCTCGATGACCAGAAAGGGCAGGTCCCGGGCTTCGAGTTCGGCACAGATCCGCCGGCCGACCTGGCCATAGCCGACCACGACGACATGATCGGTCAGCGTCGTCGGCACCGGCGGCAGGTCGGGCGCGTCCTCGGGCCGCGCCGGCGGCAGCATCGGCTCGGTGCGCGCCCGCCAGATGTCGATCGCCCGGAACAGCAGCGGGTTGATCAGGATCGACAGGATGGCGCCGGCCAGAATGAAATCCTGCCCCTCGGCCGGCATCAGCCCCTGGGACACGCCCAGCGCCGCCAGGATGAACGAGAACTCGCCGATCTGGGCAAGGCTTGCCGAGATGGTCAGCGCCGTTCCCCGGCCATGGCCGAAGGCCCGCACGATGCCATAGGCCGCAAGCGACTTGCCGAAGACGATGATGACCAGCGTCGCCGCCACCGGCAGGGGATCCTCGATCAGGATCGCCGGGTCGAACAGCATGCCGACCGAGACGAAGAACAGCACCGCGAAGGCATCGCGCAACGGCAGCGATTCCTCCGCCGCCCGATGAGACAGGGTCGATTCGCTCAGCACCAGCCCGGCGAAGAAGGCGCCCAGCGCGAATGAGGCCCCGAAGAGTTCCGAGGCGGCGAAGGCCACCCCCAGCGCCAGGGCCAGCACACACAGCCGGAACAGCTCGCGGGAGCCCATGTGAGCCACCTGGTGCAGGATCCAGGGCACCACGCGCCGGCCGATCAGCAGCATCAGCGCCACAAACACCGCAACCTTGCCGAGGGTGAGCGCAACCGCGGTCGCAATCTCGGCAACCGACGGCGCGCCGCGGCCTTCCCCGGCCATCAGCGCACCGAAAGCCGGCACCAGAACCAGCGCCAGCACCATCGCCAGATCCTCGACGATCAGCCAGCCCACGGCGATCCGGCCGCGCTCCGTCTCGATCAGCCGGCGTTCCTGAAGCGCCCGCAACAGCACCACCGTGCTTGCCACCGACAGCGCCAGGCCGAAGACCAGGCCGGCCATGATCGTCCAGCCGAGGGCAAGCGCCAGCCCCAGCCCCAGCAATGTCGCCAGCCCCATCTGGGCAACGGCGCCGGGCAGCGAGATCCGCCGCACCGACATCAGATCCTTGACCGAGAAATGCAGCCCCACGCCGAACATCAGCAGGATCACCCCCAGCTCAGCCAATTGCGGCACCAGCATCTGGTCGGCGACATAGCCCGGTGTCGCCGGCCCGATCGCTACCCCCGCCAGCAGATAGCCGACCAGCGGTGAAATCTTCAGCCGCTGGGCGATCGCGCCCAGGACGAACGCAAGACCAAGACCGGCAACGATGGTGGTGACGAGGGGCAGATCGTGATGCATGCGGGGCCGGGTCTCCAGATTGCAGAATGGGGGGGATCCGCCGACGCAACCAATGGCAGCGGCCGTGGCGTAATGGACGGTAGCCGGACACGCGGACGGTGAGCGCACGGATGCCGGGCCGGCAGACAAAACCGGAAGCCACGGCACATGGGCCGTGCCATGCGCGGAGGGTCGCGGTGGGTTGAGGGAAGAAATACGGGTGAAGGGGAGTTGGCGAACGAAAGCCGCTTCCTTGGGTATATGGCGCAGCCCTTGACGGTTCAAGGACCAGACCCGATTTTATGATGGACTCCGTCCAGAAGCTTCGCCAGCAGGGCTGCCAGCCTCCGTGTCTTCCTCCATGCCTCAGGATCCGGACGACCCCGGCAGGCGGCCACTGCTGCCGTTGCTGCTGGCTGTGCTCGCCCTGCTCTGGACGGCGGGGGCCGTGGTTGGTGCCGCCCCCCGGCTGCCAGCGCTTCAGGGCGGCACACAGGCAGCCGATTTTGTCCATGGCGGGACCGGGCCGGGAACCCCCTTCATCCTGCCGCGCGATGCAGGGCCGGTGCTTCTGGCCGATCACGGCCGCAGCCCGACCCCGCTGCCGGCCCCGGGCGGTTCAGCCCTGCCGCCGCCGGCGGGCCTGCCGGCCGCGCGCCGCCCTGGCGTGCAGCGCCGACGCCCGCGTTTGGGGTCCCGGGACTGCCCGCAGGATCCGCGCCACACCCGCCCGGCCGTCCGCGCCCCGCCCGCCGGCCGGGGCCGCATCGCCGCCGCCTGACCGGCCGCCGCAGCCCGCACGTCACCGACATCTTTCGACCTTCCGAGACATCCAGTCCTCATGGACACGCGGATGCCCGTGCGTTGTGGCGCCCGGCTGACCGCGGCGTGTGGAGACCGGCTAGATGCGCACATCGCGCTGGCTGATCCTGAGCTATACCCTGATCATCCTGGTGGGGCTGTCTTTCGCCCTGCCCAATCTGCTCACCCCCTCCCAGCGGGCAGCCCTGCCCGACTGGCTGCCCTCCAGGCCGGTCACACTCGGCCTCGACCTCAGCGGCGGGTCCCAGCTGGTGCTGGAGGTAGATGCCGCCGCCCTGGTACACGAGACCCTTCAGTCGCTTGCAACCGAGGCCCGGGCCACGCTCGGCGATGCCGGGATCGGCACGGCTTCGATAAGCGTCGATGGCGACGGCGCCCTGCTGCACCTCGCCGACCCGGCGCAGCGTCCGGCTGCCGAGGCCGCGCTCGCCCCCCTGCTCCGCGCCGGGGGCAAGGTCACCGCGGTACTTGCCCGCGACGGTACCGGTGTCCTGCGCCTGACCCTCAGCGACAGCGCCCGCGCCGAACGCCTGAACGCTGCCCTCACCCAGAGCCTTGAAATCGTCCGCACCCGCATCGACCAGATCGGCGTCGCCGAACCTTCGGTACAGCGGGTCGGCAATGACCGGATCATGGTACAACTGCCGGGTGTGCAGGATCCGGCCCGGATCCGCACCCTGCTCGGCAGCACGGCGAAACTCGGCTTCCACATGCTCGCCGACCAGCCGGCGGCCGGCGCCCGCCCGGCACCGGGCACCCTGCTGCTGCCGATGCAGGACGGCGGCGACGGTGCGCCTCGCAGGCTGGCGGTCCAGGCGCGCCCGGCCCTCGACGGCGACCGGCTGGCCGATGCCCATGCCGGCTTCGATCCGCGCAGCGGCGAGCCGGTGGTCAATTTCCGCTTCGACGAGGCCGGCGCCCGCCGCTTCGCCGAGATCACCACGCAGAATGTCGGCCGCCCCTTCGCCATCGTCCTCGACGGCCGGATCCTGAGCGCTCCGGTCATCCGTGAGCCGATCACCGGGGGGGCGGGCCAGATCAGCGGCAGGTTCTCGGTGGCAGAGGCCGGCGTGCTCTCGGCCCTGCTCCGCGCCGGCGCCCTGCCCGCCCCGCTCAAGGTGATCGAGGAACGCAGCGTCGGCCCCGATCTGGGCGGAGATGCGATCCGCGCCGGCATCGTCGCCGGCCTTGCCGGCTTTGCCCTGGTCTGCGGCTTCATGGTGGCGCTCTATCGCGGCTGGGGGATGATCGCGAACCTGGCCCTGCTGCTGAATGTGGGTCTGACGCTGGGCGCGCTCTCGGCGCTGGGTGCCACGCTCACTCTGCCCGGTATCGCCGGCATCATCCTGGGGCTGGGGCTTGCGGTGGATGCCAATGTGCTGATCAACGAGCGCATCCGTGAAGAGACCCGCCGCGGCCGCAATGCCCGGGCCGCCCTCGATGCCGGCTTCAGACGGGCCTATGCGACCATCGTCGATTCCAACGTCACCAGCCTGATCGCCACTCTGCTGCTGTTCCAGTTCGGCAGCGGCCCGGTGCGCGGCTTTGCCGTCACCATGGCGCTCGGCATCCTGATTTCGATGTTCACGGCGGTCACCGTGGTCAGGATCGTCATGACCTGGATCCTGGACCGGCGCGGCGCGCTCCGCTCATCCACGGCCAGGCTGGAGATCGAGCCGCTGATCCGGCTGATGCCGCCCGGGGAGACCCGGATCCGGTTCATGCGCGCCCGCTTCGCCGGCATCGCGGTCTCCGCCGTGCTGTCGCTCGCCTCGATCGGGCTGTTCATCTCGCCCGGGCTCAATTACGGCGTCGACTTCAAGGGCGGCATTCAGGTCGAGACCTCGACCCAGGCCGATCTCGGCCTTCTGCGCGACCGGTTGGGCGGGCTGGGGCTGGGAGAGGTCGCCCTTCAGCAGACCGGCGACGGCGGCACGGTCCTGGTCCGGGTAGAGCGTCAGCCCGGCGGCGATGCCGCGCAGACCGCCGCGGTCGAAACGCTGAAGGCGGCGATCCAGGGCATCGATCCGGCCGCCGGTATCGAACGGGTCGACGTGGTCGGGGCCAAGGTCAGCGGCGAACTTGCCACCGCCGGTGTGCTGGCGGTCGTGCTCGCGGGTCTTGCCATGATGATCTACATCTGGTGGCGCTTCGAATGGCCCTTCGCCGTCGGTGCCATCGCGACACTGGTGCTCGACGTTACCAAGACGGTCGGCTTCTTCGCCCTCACCGGCATCGACTTCAACCTGACCGCCATCGCCGCCCTGCTGACGCTGATCGGCTATTCGGTCAACGACAAGGTCGTGGTTTACGACCGGATGCGCGAAAATCTGCGCCTGCACCGCAATCTGTCGCTTCGCGAGATGATCGATCTCTCGATCAACCAGACCCTCGGCCGCAGCCTCTACACCTCGGCAACCGCCTTTCTCGCCATGCTGCCGCTCGCCATCTGGGGCGGCAGTGCGGTGGAGAGCTTTGCCGTGCCGATGGTGTTCGGCATCCTGGTCGCGGCCTCGTCCTCGGTCTTTATCGCAGCCCCGATCCTGCTGTTCCTGGGCGAGCCGATGCGCCGGCGCAGCCGGTCGGCGATGATGGCGGATGGCCCGGAGCCTGCAACCACCGGGTGACAGGTCATCCCTCCTGAGGTATAGCGGTCGCATCCGGCCCGGATGCGGCCGCCTGTGCCGACGACACTGAAGGAGGGGTTTCATGCAGCCCATCGCCTCGCGCTGGGTCCAGCCCGGCCAGGATCGCTGGCTCACCGGTCCTGCCGGTCGCAGCGCCGCCCCCTGGCGGCTGCTGTGCATCCCCCATGCCGGCGGAGGCGCCAGCGCCTACCGCCCGTGGGAGGCCCTGACCGGCCCCGATGTCGAGCTTCTGGTCGCCCAGTTGCCGGGGCGCGAAAGCCGCTTCCCCGAGCCGGCACTCGACCGCGTGGCACCGGTGGTGGAAGGGCTGGCCGCGGCTCTCGGCCGCCTTGCGCCCAAACCGACCCTGATCTTCGGCCACAGCATGGGGGCGATGATCGGCTATGAGCTGGCCGCCCGGCTGGTGCGCGAGGCTTCGCCCCATGCACCGCAGACATTGATCGTCTCGGGCCGCACCGCGCCCGGCTCGACCAGCACGCTGGGCGACCTGCTCGGGCTTGATGATGCCGGCTTCGCCGATGCGCTCGCCGCCCGGTATGACGGCATCCCGGCCGCCCTGCTCGCCGATCGCGAACTGATGGCCGTGTTCCTGCCGACCCTCAGGGCAGATTTCCGGATGGTGGCCGATTATCGCCCGGATCCCACCGGCTGCCCGCGCCTGCCCTGCCCGATCCTGGCGCTGGGCGGCGCCGACGACATCCATGCCGCCCCGGAACGGCTGACCGCCTGGCGGGACTTCACCGCCGCAGGCTTCACCTGCGAGATTTTCCCGGGCGGGCATTTCTATCTGGCTGCCGATCCGGCGCGGGTGGTTGCGCGCGTGCTGGCCGCACGCACCACCGCCGGCTGACGATCAACCGCCGACGCCCGGCATCCCGGGCGCATTGCCTCTCGACCGGTCCACGACCGGCGCCGTTTCCGGCACCAGACCATAGGAACCGAAGCCCGCCGGCCCCTGGGGCGCGCCGTCGCTGCCGATCCCCAGCCAGCGACTCAGCTGTTCAAGGGTCACCGGCTCACCGGGCAGGAAGCCCTGGCGTACCGCGCCCGGTGCCGGCTGCGGCGATACCGTCGACGGTCCGGCGGTGCCGGGTGCCGCCTGATGTTCCGGCGTCGTCATCTCGGGCACGACGCCATGGCCGGTCGCTGCGGCGCCGGCCGGCGCCCCTTCGATCACCGCCGCGCTCTCGCCACTATCCATGCGCGTTCCCTGCGAGGGTGCGCCGGGCGGCGTGGCGGCAGCCCCCGACCGGCCGAGCGGATCGGATCCGACCGGCCGGATCTCCATGGTGCCGGTATCGACGTCGCCCACGATCACCGGCTGTGCGGTATCGCCACCGGCCGTGGGGGACCCCGCCGCCTGCGGCCCGGGGGTCGAACCGGGAGCCGCCGCGCGGGCGCCATTGCTGTCGATGCCGCCCAGGATCAGCGGCATGCCGCCCGAATCCTTGTTGCCGATCACCACCACCTTGGCATTGTTCGACTGGGCGAGCTGGACCGAGGCATTGATGCCGAGCCAGGTGAGATAATCCGGGATCTCCGCAGCACCGACCCGGTCGAACAGCATGCGGATGCCTTCGCCCTCGATCCGTTTGCGTTCGGCTTCCTTCTGCTCGGTCGCCAGGCGGTAGTCGTATTCAAGCTGACGCTGATACTGTTCCACCTTGCGCTCGATCGCCTGGGCCACCCGCTCGGGCAGATGGATCGCCTTGATCAGCACATCCTGCAACTCGATCAGGCCAATGCCCGGCTGGCTGTAATAATTGCCCCGCAGGAAATTCGCCTTTACGCCTTCATAGATCTCGTTCTGCACGATGGTACGCAGGTTCGAATAGAAATCTTCAGCCGTGTACTGCGAGATGCGACCACGGGCCACCGAACCGACTTCGGGAATGATGATCTTGTGCAGATATTCCGGGCCGACATTCTTATGCAGAATGCCGACATACTCGGGGTTCACCCGATAGCGGAATGAAATGGTGGTCGCAACCGTCAGGCCGTCGGCCGTGATGGCGTCATAGGTCTGGGTCACGGTCTGGAAGCGGACGTCATAGATCTCCAGCCGGTCCCAGGGCCAGATCACCTGCAACCCTTCGCCGGTCGGATTCTCGACATCAGTGCCGCCGAAGCGGTGCCAGACGACACCGGCGTGACCGGCCGGAACGGTGATGAACATCACCGGCCAGAACAGGATGACCAGCCCGCCGGTGAGCAGGATCGACAGGGTCAGCGACCAGAGATGGCGGCGAAGCCAGCCGCTGATCCGGCGGAACAGCCCCGGGCGCTCCGGCTCTTCGGTCATGTCCATATCGGCGACCGTCATGCCGGCTCCTCCCCATCTTCGTCGTCACGGGCATCTTCCACCCGGGTGGCATCGCCGCGGGTCTGGTTGTCGCGCCTGTCGACGATCCGGACCACGCGCCCTTCCTCCATCGCCACGCGGCGGTCGGCAACGTCGAAATAGCGGTCGTCATGGGTGATCGCGATCACCGTCTTGCCGCGCGCCTTCAGCATCGGCAGCAGTTCCCGATAGAATTTGCGCCGGAACTGCGGATCCTGATCTGCCGCCCATTCATCGAGCACCAGCACCGGCCGGTCCTCGATCATCGACACCATCAGCGCCAGACGCTTCCGCTGGCCGCTCGACAGGTCGATCGTATCGAACAGGTCGCCATCGAGCGCCACCTTGCCCCCCATCTCCATCAACTTGACCAGCGCATCGAACTCGGCCGCATCCGGCGGTTCGATGCCGTAAAGCCGGCGGAACAGATGGTAGTCGGCGTAGATGGCAGAGAACAGCGAGCGATAGGTCTCGAATGAACCGCGGGTGACCGGCTTCCCGTCCAGCCGGATCATACCCTTGTCTGCGTGATAGAGGCCGAGCAGCAGGCGGATCAGGGTCGACTTGCCGGAGCCGTTGCCGCCGGTCACGAAAATCAGTTCACCCGACCGGATGGTCAGGTCCACCGGCCCCACCCCGAAGGACACGCCCCCCACCGGCGCATAGGTGAAGGCGACACCGTCCAGCCGGATTTCCTCGAACGAGGTCAGGGTCTGCGACGGGCTGGTGGCCACCTCGGAAGCGGCGGCAATCTCGCGCAGCACCCGGTCCATGCGCATCAGATTGTCGGCCGCGGCATTGGCCATGGCCATCATCGGCACGGCCTGGATGACCATGCTGAGCGGGCCGACGATGAACAGAATGGCGGTCGCGGTGCGGACCACGGCCTCGGGTTCGGTATTGCCGAAGCTCGGCACCACGAAGACCACCATACCCAGCAGCAGGAAGATCATCGTCTGGCCGAAGACGAATTCATTGCCCGACTTCACCTGCATGTCGGCCTTGGCATTGCGTGCCTCGGCCGACAGCCGCGCCATGTCGCGCAGCAGGGCATCGCGCCGCGATGACGACAGCTTCACTTCCTTGAAGCCGTCGAGCACGTCGCGCATGCTCTCGAAAACCTGATTTTCCTTCATCATCGCAACCGGATACCGATTGCGCAGATCGATCAGCCGCCGGACGACCAGGAACACGGCGATCGCGATGAACCCCGTGCTCAACCAGAAGGCGGTGCGATCGGTGATGAAGATATAGATCATCGCAAGCGCGACCAGGATCACCGACTGGGCGGCGATCACCAGAAGGTTCGCCGCCTGGGAAATCGTCTGGGTGTCGCGGATAACGCTGGCCAGGATATTGCCGCGCCCCACCTGTTCCAGCGGCAGAAGATCGGATCGCGAAACCGCATCGATCAGGCTGCTGCGCTGGCGATGGATGATCTCCTCCACTTCGGTGGCGGTGATCTGCATCATCCGGCGCTGGCTGAGAACATAGACCGCGACCACGATGGCAAACAGCGCCACCGTCCGCAGGTCGAGCGCATCGTCGTAAAGCCCGGCGGAATTGTTGATGATCGCCATCACCAGCGCATTGCTGACACCGGCGAGCGCGGCGATGAACAGGAGGGTCGCCGGTTTCGCCGTCAGGTCACGGCGAATAAGCTCGATCAGGGGCATCGTCACCGGGCGGAACTCGGTCTTGCTCGGGGAAATCGTGCCCGGGAGATGCCCCCGGGAAGCGGATCGCGGCACAGCCGGCCGGAGCCGGTTCCGCGATGCGGTCTCGTGCCGCTCAGTTGCGCTTCGCCTTGCGCGCCACCACCGGGCGCGCCGGCTCGCGCGGCCGGGTGGCATAGAGCACCAGCAGCACCACGAAGGGCGTCAGCAGGATCGAGAGCAGGAAAGAGACGACGAAGCCCGGTTTGCGGCCGGCGCCACAGAGGCCGACCATCACCGACATGACGACGTAGATGATGGGGAGCATGAGGCCGGCAGTCGGCGGCATCGGGATGATCCTCTCGGTGCGCTGGTCGCAGGACCAGATGCGGCATGGTCAGGCGGCGGATGCCGCCCGCCCCGCCCCGCGGATGCGGCGACGGGAACGGGCGGCTGATCCGTTGGATCGACATCACTGGGATGGCGATCACGACGCCTTGGTGGCGGCAGGCTTGCCTTCGGCCTTCACGGCGTCGGCCGCGGCCTTCGCGGCCTCGGCGGTCGACGGGGCATCGGCCTTGGCGGCCTCGAATTCGGCCTTGAAGTGGTCGCGCAGCTGATCCGGGTTGAAGTTCAGCAGCGTGCCGCCGGTCTCGAAGTGCTGGATGAACACCCGGCCGATGGCATAGGTCACGGCGTAGGACACGGTGGGCGAAACCGCAAGGCCGATGACCGTGCCAACCACCGGCACCGACTTCACCAGGCTGGCGACGCCACCGACCAGGCTGGCCGCGGCGGTGCCGGGGACAACGGTGTTGGCCAGCGAGCCGACGATCGCCTTGGCGCGGTTCTCGCTGAACGGCACCTCATAGATCTTCGACAGCTCGTAGATCATCTTCACCTGCACGCCCGTGACCAGGGCCACGTCGAGCAGGGGGAAAGGCAGCAGGCCGGCGCCCGCGCCCCAGAGCGCGCAGCGCTTGACCAGCGAACGCGCATCATCGGCGCGCGCTTCGGGCGTGTAGACATCGGCGGGAGCAGCCGTCACTTCAGCGGTGGACATCGATCGCATCCTCATCCAGGGGCCCGGACCAGTCTTGCCGGGATCGGTCGGTAGGTCGGAAGGGGGGGAAGGGACGACAGCCCGTCGTGGGACAGTACCGTACGGGAAGACGGCGCCCGGCGGGCAAGGTCGTCCGTACCATACTGATGATCCACGCAGAGCGTGCCATTCTTCCTCTGAAACGCCAACGGAATTCCCGGGGACACCCGGCTCCGCCGGCGGTACGCCATCTGGAGGGCATCCGGCGGCGGGTATTTCACACCCGACGTCGTCATGATGCCGCCCGATCCTTCAATCTCTGCTGCAGCAGCGCATCGGGCGGTGGTGGCTCCACCAGCACCTTGCGCCGCTTCCGCGAGATCAGAGTATAAACCGCAGGTATGACGAACAGCGACACGAACGTACCGAAGGTCATACCGCCGACGATCACCCAGCCCAGTTCCCGGCGCCCGCCGGCGCCGGCGCCGGTGGCGATGGCCAGCGGCACCGCGCCCAGCACGGTCGCGATCGTGGTCATGATGATCGGCCGCAAACGGGTCTCGGCCGCCTCGATCACCGCCTCGGTCCGGTCGCGGCCGGCATCGCGCAGCTGGTTGGCGAATTCGGTGATCAGGATGCCGTGCTTGGCGATCAGGCCGATCAGGGTCACGAAGCCGATGAAGCTGTAGATGTTCAGCCCGCCGCCGGTCTCGCCCAGGGTGAAGATTGCCCCGGCCACCGCCAGCGGCGCCACCGCCAGCACGATCACCGGGTCGCGGAAACTTTCGAACTGGGCGGCCAGCATGAAGAAGATGAACACCAGCGCCAGCAGCAGCACCAGCCCGGCCGAACCGCTTTCCTGCGACGCGGTCGCGGCGTCGCCCGCCAGCACCGTCTTCATGCCCGGCTGCAGCACCTCGCCCATCAGCGGCATCAGCGCCTGGAAGGCTTCGGCCAGCTGATGACCGGGGGCGACCGCCGCCGTGAAGGTGGCCGAGCGCAGCCCGTCGGTGTGCTCCAGCGTGTCGGCGCCGACGGTCCGGCGCAGCTCCACGAAATCGCGCAACGGCAGCGGATCGACACTCTTGCCGCGGATTTCCAGCGTGTTGATCGTCTCCACCTGGCCCCGCCATTCCGGCGGCAGGTCGATGATCACCTTGTAGAGTTCGCCGCGGTTGGTGAAGGTGGAAACCGGGTTGCCGCCCAGCGCCGCCTGCAGCGTGTCGCCCAGCGCGGTTGCCGTCACCCCCTGCTCGCCCGCGCCGTCGCGGTCCAGCGTCACCTCCAGCTGCGGCCGGTCCAGTTCCAGGCTGGAGGCCGGGTCCGCGATCGACGGCAGCTCGCGCGCTTTCGTCACCAGCCGGTCCATGGTCCGGGCCAGATCGTCATAGCTGCCCGTGGTGGTGATCATCAGCTGGATCGGCCGCGAACTGCCGCCACCCCCCAGCGGGCTGACCTGCAGCACGTCGATCCGCAGGCCCGGGATCGCCGCCAGCAGCGGCTTCAGCGCATCGCCGATCTCGGTCGCGCTCCGGCTGCGCTCGGCCCAGGGCTTCAGCAGCAGATAGGCGCTGGCGGCGGACGGCTTCGGGCTGCCCAGCAGGGTCAGCACGCCGGAGGCCTCGGGCACGCTCTTCAGAACCGCCTCCACCCGGGCGACCTCGTCCTGAAGGTGGTCGAGGGTCGAGGTGCCGCGCGCCTCGATATCGAACAGGATATAGCCCTGATCCTCGACCGGGGCGAAGGCGAAGTTCAGCCGGCTGGTGGCCGAGAAGCCGATATAGAGTGCGGCGATCACGCCCAGCAGCACCAGCCAGCGCCGGTGCAGCAGCCAGCCCAGCAGGCGGCCATAGAGGCGGGCGAGTGCTTCGCTCGCCCGCTCCACCCGCCGGGCATAGCCGTGTTCGGCCCGTGCACCGATCAGCCGCGCGCACATCATCGGCGAGAGCGTGCGGGCGATGAAGCCCGAGATCAGCACGGCGCCCGCCAGGGTGAAGGCGAATTCCCGGAACAGCATGCCGATCTGGCCGCCGACCAGACCGATGGGCGCAAAGACCGCCGCAAGCGTCAGCGTGGTCGCGATCACCGCGAAGCCGATTTCGCGGCTGCCGAGGAACGACGCGGTGAAGGCGTCGAGCCCGTCATCGACATGGCGCTGGACATTCTCGATCTCGACGATCGCGTCATCGACCACAAGACCGATCGCCAGCACCACCGCCATCAGCGTCAGGGTGTTGATGCTGAAATCCATCGCCGCCATCAGCCCCAGCGTGCCCAAGAGCGACAGCGGGATGGTGACGAGCGCGATGGCGCTTGAGCGCAGAGAGCCCAGGAAGATGACCACCACGCCCAGCACCAGGGCGACCGCGATCGCAATCGTCTCGAACACCTCGTGCACCGAGGCATCGATATAGATCGTGCTGTCGAAGGCGATCTCCAGCCGGAAGCCGCCCGGCAATCCGGCCTGCAGGGCCGGCAGTTCCGCCTTTACCAGCTTCGCGATGTCGAGCGGGTTGGCCGTGCTTTGCGGCACGATGCCGACCGCGACCACGTCGCGGCCGTCGAAACGGATGGCGTTGTCCAGGCTTTCAGGCCCCACCTCCGCCCGGCCCAGATCGGAAATGCGCACCAGATAGCCCGGCTCGGCACGCACCACCAGACGGTCGAATTCGGCCGCGGTCGACAGCGCCCCTTCCACCACCACATCCGTGCGGTCGGTGCGGGTGCGGATTTCGCCGCCGGGCACATCGGCATTCTGGGCGACGATCGCCGCCCGGACATCGCCGATGGTGATGCCGTAAGAGGCCAGGCGGATCGGGTCGAGCACGATGCGGATGGCATAGCGCCGCTCGCCCAGCAAGGTTGCCTGGGCCACGCCGTCCAGGGCCGAAATCCGGGGGAGCAGCAGGCGGTTGGCGGTATCGCTGATCTCCAGCGCATCATGATTGTCGCTCGCCACCGTCAGGAACATGATCGGCTGGGCATCGA
The DNA here is from genome assembly GCF_041468085.1 of Tistrella mobilis. Taxonomy (NCBI): domain Bacteria; kingdom Pseudomonadati; phylum Pseudomonadota; class Alphaproteobacteria; order Geminicoccales; family Geminicoccaceae; genus Tistrella; species Tistrella mobilis. The sequence continues at coordinate 3,117,047 of NZ_CP121017.1, forward strand.
GCGACTGCTGTGCCACCACCGGCGCCCGCGCCGCCTGGGGCAGCGTATCGGTGAGCGGCGCCACCTTGTTGCGCACCTCGTTGGCGAGCAGCAGCCCGTCGAGCCCCAGGCGGAACTGGATCTGGACCAGCGACATGCCGGCCCGGCTCTGGGACGTGATCTGCTGCACGCCGGAAATGCCTGACACCGCCTGTTCGATCGGCGTCGTCAGCTGGCGCTCGACCTGTTCGGCCGCCGCCCCCGGATAGACCGTGGTGATGGTGACATAGGGAAAATCCATCGCCGGCAGCTGACGGATGGACAGGTGGTCGAGCGCATAAAGCCCCAGCAGCGCCAGGATCAGGTTGATCACGATCGCGAAGACCGGCCGGCGGATGCAGAGGTCGGAGATCAGCATCAGCCGGCCCCGCCCGCCGGTACCGGGTCGATGCGCATGCCGTCTTCGACCTTGAACTGGCCTTCGACGATGACGGGCGTGCCGGCATCCAGCCCGGTCACGATTTCCACCGTACCGCCGTCGCCATCGGCGCCGATGGTCACCGGGCGGCGAACGGCCTTGCCGTTCTCTGCGACATAGACGTAATCGCCGGACAGCGACGACATCACCGCCGGACGCGGCACCAGCACCGCCCCCGCCCGGCTGTCGAGCAGCAGATCGACATTGACGAACAGACCCGGATGGATCGGCCGGCCGCCGATCTCGGCCTCGCTCAATTCGGCACGGAGCAGGATGCTGCGGCTGTCGGGTTCGATCGACGGATCGACCAGCGTCACCCGGCCCCGGATCGGGTCCGGCCCCAGGCTGTGGGAGGACAGCGTGACGGGCAGGCCGGTTTTCAGCCGCGGCAGCAGTTTTTCCGACACCCGGAACGTCACCCGCAGGCGGGAGCGGTCCTCGACCGTCAGCGCCTCCTCGCCGGGGGAGAGAAAGCTGCCGACTTCGATCTTGCGGGTGCCGGCGACGCCGTCGATGGGCGCGCGCAGGGTCAGCAGGTCAAGCTGGGTCTGCTTCACCTCCAGCGCCGCCCGCGACGCCGCGACGGCGGCACGCGACCGGTCGATATCGGCGCGGGATTTGGTGCCGCGGCGGCCCAGCTCTTCGTCGCGCGTCAGATTCTGGGCGTCCAGCGCCGCGGTCGCCCTGGCGCTGGCAAGCTCGGCCTCGGCCACGCGGCGGTCCAGCCGCACCAGGGGCTGGCCCTGCCGCACCGGCTCTCCCTCGCGGAACAGCACCTCGACCACATGGCCGCCGGACTGGGGCGACAGCACGATACGCGCGACCGGCTCGACCGTGCCGAAAGTGATCAGGCGATCATGGGCCGTGCCGCGGCCGGCATCCGCCACACCCACCTTCATCGGCGGTGCAGCGGGGGCCTGCACGGGCGGGGCCGCGGCGGTTCCATCCGCCGCCGGGGTCCGGGAGGCACCCGGTGCCGGCATGCCGGGCACAAGACCGGCCTGCCAGGCCCAGCCGGCAGCACCCGCCAGGCCTGCAATGATCACCAGGGTGATCCAGCCTCTCGCCCTCATCCCTCTCCCCTGCCGCGACGCAACACACCGCGAACGGTCACCGGTACGGGGTGGAGGGTGACACGACATGGCATCACCTGTCTACCGAACCGCAACCAAAAATCCACTTGCACGGGAATATCTCCCGTCCTACCAATGAGCGCAACTTCATGGGCACCGAAACTGTGGCAGAATGCACCGTGCCGGGCCCATGGTCATCGATAGCAGGATCTGCGGCCGCCTTCACCTCTGCGCCTTTCGCCGATAAACGACCATCGACCGAAAGACCTCCAGGCAGGTTGCCGTATCGCCAGAGCCGCGCCTATCATCGCTCGATCACCAGCGGAATGAAGACTGCCGATGACCGCGCAACATTTCGTCGCACATCAGAATATCTGGCTGGATGAGCGGCTGAATACCGGGCCGGGGTCATATCACATCGGTGGATATGTTGAACTCCGTGGTCCCCTCGATATCGATGTCTTCCGCACGGCATTGAAGGCGGTGGCGGTGGCGCATGCGGGCCTGCATATGCAGCCGGTGCCCGAAGGGGATGGCTTCCGCCTTCTCGTAAGACAAGACACTTTTCCATCACATGACATGGTCGACCTGTCGCAGGAGGGCAATCCTGTGGCAGTTGCGAACGCACAGATGGCAGCGGATTTCCGCCGGCCATTCCCGGCGGGCGCCCCCCTGTTCAGGTGGGGGTTGATACGCCTCGCCGCCGACCGCCATTTCTGGACCAAGACCTATCATCATCTGATCGTCGACGGCCACGCGATCTCCCGGATCGTGCAGGATGCCGCACATGCATACACCTCCCTGCTCGCCGGCCGCGAGCCCGGCCTTGCCGGCAGCAACCCGCTGGCGACCGGTGACCCGCTGGCCGGCGACGGCGTGTCGGCACGGCGCTACTGGTCGACGGTCCTGGCCGCGGCACCGGCGACGCTCAACCCGGTACCTCCCCTGCCTCCACCGGATCCGGAGGCCCCGGATCCGGCGGCTCCCGGGCGGCGGACCCGGATCAGGCTGGACCGCCGGATCTATGACGGCCTCGGGCGTCTGGCCTCAGGCGCCGGCGCCGGCCTGCCGCAGCTGCTTCTGGTGCTGGCCTCTGCCGCCCTGCTCCGCCGGGCAGGCCGGGAGGCCCTGGTCGCCGGCCTGCCGGTCGCCAACCGGCCCACCGCCGCCCACAAGGCAGCCGTGGGCCTGTTCGCCACCATGCAGCCCGCGATCGTGGCGATCGGCGCGGCCGACCGGCCGCTCGACGTCGCGGCCGCCCTGGCCCGCACCATGCGCAGCGCCTATCGCCATCGCAGCATCGCCTTCGCCGAACAGGCCGCGATGCTGGCAGCCGTGCGCGGCCGGGGCACGCCCGCCTTCGACATCACCCTGTCGTTCGAGCCGCATGACTACGACGCCCGCTTCGGCCCGGCAACGGCCACCGCCCATACCCTGTCCACCGGGCGCGAGCCGCATCCGCTGTCGGTCTTCGTGCGCGATTATCACGACGGCGCGGCCGTCACCATCGATCTGGACTGGCGCAGCGACGTGTTCGCCGCAGACGAGATCCCCCTGCTGATTGCGCGTTTCGAACATCTCTGCCGTCAGCTCCTGGACCAACCCGCAGCGCCGCTCGGCCAGCTCGACCGGCCGGACGCGGCAACCCTCGCCCGGCTGCGGGAGCTGGGCCGCGGTCGGCCGCCGCATGCGGGCGATCTTGCGCCCCTCACCGCGGCGATCGTCGCCCGGGCTGCCATGTCGCCCGCGGCATGCGCGGTGGTCGATGCCGCAACCGGCGACCATCTCGACTATGCCGGGCTCGTCGCCCGCGCCCGCCGCCGTGCGGCAGCGCTGCAAGAGGCCGGTGCCGGCCCTGAAACCGTCATCGCTCTCGCGCATGCCCCCGGGGTCGGGGGCGTGATCTCGCTGCTGGCCGTCTCGATGGCGGGTGCCGCCTGGCTGCCGCTGGATCCCGAGGACCCGCCCGTACGCCGCGCCGCCATTCTGGATCAGGCCCGCCCCCTGCTGGTGCTCGACGATGCATCGGCCGTCGGTCTCGATGCGGCCATGACGGCCGATGCCCGACCGGTCGCACGGCCGGTTCATCCCGAACAACTGGCCTATGTGCTGTTCACCTCGGGCTCGACCGGCACGCCCAAACCCGTCGCCGTGCCGCACCGGGCCCTGGCCATGCACATGGCCTGGATGGGCCGGCGCTATCCGCTTGGCCCCGGCGATGTCGTCCTGCAGAAGACCCCGGCCGGCTTCGATGCCTCGATCTGGGAGTTCTGGGCGCCCCTGATGGCGGGGGCGCGGCTGGTGCTGGCGCCGACCGGCAGCCATCGCGACCCCGAGACGATCGGGCGCCTTGCCGCAGATCATGGCGTCACCATCCTTCAGGCCACACCGACGCTGATCGATGCGCTGGCCGCGAGCGGCGCACTTGCCCGGGCCACGGGGCTGCGCCGGCTGTTCGCGGGCGGCGAGATCCTGAGATCCGCCACCATCGCCGCCGCCCGCGCCGCCTTGCCCGCCGATGCGGTGCTGATCAATCTCTACGGCCCCACCGAATGCTGCATCGACGCCTCGGCCGCGGACATTCCGGCAACGGCCGCCGGCCCGGCACCGCTGGGCGCCCCCGTCGACGGCGCCAGCCTGCAGGTGATCGATGCCGCGGGCGACCCGGTCGGCCCCGGTGTCGCCGGTGAACTCGCCATCGGCGGCCTGGCGGTCGGGCGCGGCTATCACGGCGATCCGGTGCGCACGGCCCTGGCCTTCCGGCCGGACCCGGAGGCGGCGTTCCCCGGTGCGCGGCGCTATCTGACCGGCGATCGCGTCCGCCGCACCGAGGCCGGCCAGCTGCTGCCGCTCGGCCGGATCGACGGCCAGCTCAAGCTCGGCGGCCGACGGATCGAGCCGGGGGAGATCGAAGCCGCGCTCATGGCCCATCCCGCCATCGCCCAGGCCGGCGTGGCCCTGCTGCCTGCAACCGACAGCGCCGCCCTCCGGCTCGGCGCGCTGATCGTGCTCCGTCCCGGTGCACCCGCTCCCCTGCCGGACGACCTGCGCCACCATCTGGCGGGCCGCCTGCCGGCCGTGCTCCACCCGGCGGTCATCACCGTCGCAGACCGGCTGCCGCTGTCGCGGTCCGGCAAGCTCGACCGCCGGGCACTCTGCCTGGCGATCGCCGCCGACGCACCCGCCATGCCCGCCCGTGCCCGTGTCGACGGCCCTCTCCAGGCCGAGATTGCCGCAATCTGGGCAGAGGTGCTCGATCTGCCGATGCCGGGTGCGGGGGACGACTTCTTCGCCCTCGGCGGCCATTCGCTGAAGGCCATGCAGGTGGCGACCCGCCTGCGTGCGGTGTTCGACGTCGGGATCGGCCTGGAAGAGCTGTTCGACAATCCCCGTCTGGCCGACCTCGCCACCCTCATCGCCGCCCGCCGCCGCAATGCGCCGCCGGCACCGGGTCCCGTGCTCGACATCCTGCCGGTGCCCGCCGGCACGCCCCGCCCGCTCTCCTTCGCCCAGGAGCGGATCTGGTTCCTGGCCCAGTGGCCCGACGGCGCGGTCGCCTACAATATGGCGATGGCCGTCCGCATCGACGGCCCGCTCGACGTGGCGGCCTTTGCCGCGGCCGCAGCCGTGCTGCCGGACCGCCATCCGATGCTCCGCACCTGCTTCACCGCGCCCGACGGCGTGCCGCTCCAGCGGATCGACCCTGCCGCCCGGCTGGTGCTGGCGACCCGCGATCTCGGCCATCTGGATCCCGCGGCACGCGATGCGGCGGTGGACGAGGCCGCCGCCCGCGACGCCGCCACGCCCTTCGACCTGACCTGCGCGCCCCCGCTGCGACTGACCCTGCTGCGACTGGACGACACCGCCCATGTCCTGCTGGTCAACCTGCACCACATCGCCGGCGACGGCTGGTCGGGCCAGATCGTGCTGGAAGAGCTGACCGCCCTTTACGCCGCCCGCATCGGCGTCGGTCCCGATCTTCCGCCCGCCCCGACGCTCACCTATGCCGATGTTGCGGACTGGCAGCGCCGGCGCCTGAACGATGCCGAGGCCCGCCGGCAGCTCGACCATTGGCGGGGCGTGCTGACCGACCCGCCGGTGCTCGACCTGCCGACCGACCGGCCGCGGCCGCCGGTGGTGTCGTCGGAGGGCAGCTGCCTGATCCGCGACCTGTCGGCCGGCCTGCTGGACGATCTCCGCCGGGTGGCGGCATCCGCCGGCTGTACGCCCTTCATGGCGATGACGGCCCTGTTCGGCCTGCTTCTCGGCCGCATGGCCGGTCAGGCCGAGGTCGTGATCGGCACGCCGGTGACCAACCGCCCGGACCGGCAGCTGGAGAATCTGGTCGGCTTCTTCACCAACACCCTGCCGCTGCGGCTCGACCTCAGGGGCGCCGACCTTCCCGCCCTGCTGGCCCGCACCCGCGCCACCTGCCTTGCCGCTTTCGACCATCCGGACCTGCCTTTCGAACGCCTGGTCGATGCCTTCGCCCCCGAACGCAGCCTGGCCCACACGCCGCTCTTTCAGGTGATGCTGGCCTGGCAGCTGGCCGGCGCCAGCCGGCTGGACCTGCCCGGGCTCACCGTCACCCGGCTTGCCCCGACATTCACCGCCGCCAAATTCGATCTGATGCTGTCGGTCGAAGACACCGGGCGGGCGATGTCCTGGCGCTTCGACTATCGGGCGGAACTCTTCGAGCCCGAGACGATCGCGCTGATCGCCGACCGCCTCGCCGCCCTGATCCAGGCCGCCGCCCGGCATCCGGAGGCGCGGCTCGCGACCCTGTTCGAGGCCCCCGCCTCACCGGCAGCCACGCAGCCCGCATCCGCGGCCACCATCGCCCCTGCCGGCGATATCACGGATGTCATCCTCGCGCGCCTCGACGCCGATCCCGACCGGATCGCGCTGGTCGATGCCGCCAGCGGCGCCAGCCTTACCGCTGCGGATCTGGCAGCCCGCGCCCGCCGCCGTGCAGCCGGGCTGATCGCAGCCGGCATCGGCCCCGATCGCATCGTCGCCCTCGCCCATCCGCGCGGGCCCGAGCTGGTGGTCTCGATGCTGGCGGTGGCGCTTGCCGGGGGTGCCTGGCTCGCCCTCGACGAGGATGAGCCAGAGGCCCGCCGGGCGCTGATTCTGGCCACCGCCGCCCCCGAACTGGTGCTGGACGACGACAGCGCCGCCCGGATCGACGCAGTCGCCGCGGCCGGCGATCCCCCCCTTCCGGCGGCCGCCCGCCATCCCGAACGGCTGGCCTATCTGCTGTTCACCTCGGGCTCCACCGGCACGCCCAAGCCGGTGGCGGTGCCGCATCGGGCGCTTGCCCGGCATATGGCCTGGATGAACCGCAGCTTCCCGCTGGATGGGACGGATGCCGTGCTCCAGAAGACGCCCACCGGCTTCGACGCCTCGGTCTGGGAGTTCCAGGCGCCGCTGATGACCGGCGCCCGGCTGGTGCTGGCACCGCCGGGCAGCCATCGGGCGCCCGAAACCCTGGGGCGGCTGCTCGAAACCCACGGCATCACCATCCTTCAGGCGACACCCACCCTGGTCGATGCGCTGGCGGCCACCGGCGCGCTCGCCCGCGGCCGGCAGCTGCGCCGGCTCTTTGCCGGCGGCGAGGCCCTCGGCACCTCCACCATCCGCGCCGCGCGCGCCGTGCTGCCGGCCGGCGCTCAGATCATCAACCTCTACGGCCCCACCGAATGCTGCATCGATGCCACCGCCTGGGTCGCAGACGGCCTGCCCGCGGCCGGCACCGCACCGCTGGGTGCGGCCATCGACGGCGTGCATCTGGCGGTGCTCGACCGCGACGGCCGTCCGGTTCCGCCGGGCCTGCCGGGTGAACTCGCCATCGGCGGAGAGACCGTCGGTCGCGGCTATCACGGCGATCCCGTGCGCACGGCACTCGCCTTCCGCCCCGACCCGGCGACGTCCCGCCCCGGCGCCCGGCGTTACCTCACCGGCGACCGGGTGCTGGTCGATGCCCGGGGCCGGCTGCGCTATCAGGGCCGGATCGATGCCCAGATGAAGCTGCGCGGCCAGCGGATCGAACCGGGCGAGATCGAGGCGGTGCTTTGTGAACATCCGGCCATCGCCCGCGCCGGGGTTACGGTGATGGCGGCAGAGGGCGCCGAAAGCCTCGTCGCCTGGCTGACCTGCCATCCGGGGGGCATGCTGCCCCCGGCGGATGCGCTCCGCCGCCATGTCGCCCGGCATCTGCCGATCCACATGATCCCGGCGCGGTTCGTCGCGACCGACAGCCTGCCGCTCACCGCGTCGGGCAAGCTCGACCGCCGGGCGCTGACCGCCCGGCCGCTGCCCGAGGCCGACCGGCCCGCCGGCGGCGATGCGCCGGCCAGCCCGATCGAAATCCTGATCGCGGACATCTGGGCCGGGGTGCTGGACCGGCCGGCCATCGCCCGCACCGACGACTTCTTCGCGCTCGGTGGCCATTCGCTCAAGGCGGTGCGCATGCTCGCCCGGCTGAACGAGGCGCTGCCGGTGGAGGTGCCGCTGCGCACCGTGTTCGAGAACCCGACCGTGGCGACGCTTGCCGCCGCCCTCGATGCCCTGACCGAAGCGGCACTGGCCGAGGATGACGACCTCGCCGCCCTGCTGGCCGAAATCGAGGCCCTTCCCGAAGCAGAGACCTTTCCGGATACCGCCGCCCAATGAGCACGCTCCCGCCCGACGCGCCTGCCGGCCGCAGCCTGCTTGAACGCATGGCCGCCCTCAGCCCCGCCCAGCGCGCGGCCCTGAAGCAGCGCATGGCGGCGGCGCGCGACGGTGCCCCTGCTGCGGTTGCCCCGGCCGACGCCCAGGGCAGGCTGCCGGAAACGGGGGAGCAGGCGCCGCTCTCTCCCGCCCAGGCCCGGTTCCTGTTCCTGACGAAGGACGATACCGGCGACATCCAGGCCATGTCGCTGATGCTGCGCATCGACGGCCCGCTCGATGCCGGTTGCCTGGCCCGGGCGGTCGGCGACGTGATCGCCGCCCAGGCGGCGCTGCGCTGCCGGGTCCTTGAAACCGGCCAGGGCCCGGTGCAGGAGGTGCTGCCCGCCCCGGCACCGGCAGAGGCGCTGCCCATGATCGATCTCGGCCCGGCGGATGACGCCGACGCCGCTCTGGTCACGGCCGGCCTTTCGCTGGGCCGGGAGGGCTTCGACCTTGCCACAGGCCCGCTTGCGCGCTTCCGCCTGTTCCGCTGCGCGCCGGATCTGCACGGTCTGGGGGTGGTGCTGCACCACATCGTGGCCGATGGCTGGTCGGCCGGGCTCTGCCTCGCCCTGATCCAGGACGCCTATGCCCGGCGCATGGCAGGCCAGCCGCCGGCACCGCCGCCCGCCCGATCGGCCTTCGACGAGGCGCGGCGTCTGGTCGGCCTGGCGGCCGGCGAGGCACATCTCCGCCGGCTCGACCGGCAGGTCGACCGTCTGGCCGGTGCCCCCCGGCGGCTGATGCTCGACGGCGGGCCGGGTGAACCCGGCCCCGCCCGGCATCTGCCCTTCCGGATCGAGGCACCGCAGGCGGCAGCCCTCGCCGGGTTGAGCCGCAGACTGCCCGGCGCCACGGTCTTCACCGCCCTGCTCGCCGCCTGGGGCGCGGTGCTCGGCCGCTTCACCGACCAGGGCGATACGACGATTGCGGTCGCCGTCGCCAACCGCCCCGATCCGGCGCTCGACCGGACCGTCGGCGAGTTTGCCGATCTGGTGGTGCTGCGCCTGCAGACCATGGACGACCCGATCATCGACGCCCTGCTCACCCGCACCCGGGATGCGGTGATCGATGCGCAGGCCCATGACGGCATCACGCTCGCACAGATCATGGAGGCGATCGACCGTCGCCATGGCGCCGTGGCCCGGCCGGCGATCGAGGCCGCCTTCAGCTTCCTGAATGTCCCGTCGCCGGCGGCCGAAGCGCAGGGCCTGCGTTTCCGGCCGCTGCCGCTGCCGGCCGGCCGGCTGGATTTCGCGCTCTATCTGACGGCACACGAGGATCCCGCCGGCGGCCTGACCGGCTCGCTCGGCTTCAGGCCCGATATCGTGCCGCCGGTGCTGGCCGCAGCCCTGGCCGACGCCTTTCTGCTGGCCGTAGACGCCATCGCGACGGATGGCAGCCTTCGGGTCTCGCGCCTGGCGCTCGCGACCGGGCCGGCCGTCGACGACCTGCCCACGGTCACCGGCCCCGATGGCCGCCTGCACCTGGCACCCGTGGGGCTGCCCGGCCGGCTGCTGCCCGGCCCCGATCGCGCACGGCGGCTCTCGGACGGTCGCCTGCGGCTGTTGCCGGGCATCGACGGGGCGCTCCGCCGCGGCACGGCCCGGGTCCATCCGGCCGCGGTGGAAGCTGCGCTGCGCCGGCTGCCCGGCGTGCTCGACGCAGCGGTCTGGACCCGCATCGGTACCGATCACGACGCCCGCCTGGTCGCGGCGGTTGCGACCGGCATTCCGTCGATCGATCCCGCCGGTTTCACGACCGGACTGCTGAACGCACTCCCGCCCCTGCTCCGTCCGGATGCCGTGCTGCCGGTCTACGCCATCCCGCGCGATGCCGGTGGCCGGCCCGATCGCGTGACCCTGGACCGGCTGGCGGTGCCCGGGGCACCGCAGCGCCTGGATCGGGCCGCTCTGGTCTGGGTGGAAGCCCCGGCCCCCGCCCTGCCGCGCCGGCCGCTCGACAGCCTGCCCGGCGCCGCCATGACGGCCGATGACGCGGGCTGGCTGGTGCCGGGCGACCCGCCGCCCCCGGCGCTGGCCGATGGCGGGCCGCTGGTTCTGCCGGCCGATGCCCCGCGCACGCTGGATGCCGCCCTGATCGCGACCGCCGCCCGCCATCCGGGGCGCGGCATTCTGCATGACGACGGCCGCGGCTCGCCGCGTTTTCAGGATTATGCCGGGCTGCTGGCGGCGGCCCGCCGGACGCTCGGCCGGCTGCAGGCGGAAGGCCTTCGCCCCGGCGACCGTGCGGTTCTGGTCTTCGCCGATCTTCCCCGCCATATCGAGGCGATCTGGGCCTGCATCCTGGGCGGCATCCGGCCGGTGACGGTCGCCGTGCCCCATGCGGCCGGCGATGCGGTCGCGGCCAAGCTTTCCGGCACCCATGCCCATCTGGGCGCACCGCCGGTGCTGACCGATGCCGCCACAGGCGACCATCTGGCCCGGATCCTGCCCGATGCCCGGATCCTGATCGCAGCCCCTGCCGCCGATACGCCTGACGGGGTGCCCCATCCGGCGGCCCCGGAGGATGTCGCCTTCATCCAGCTCTCCTCCGGCTCGACCGGCGTGCCCAAATGCATCCAGGTCACCCATGGCGGGGTGATCGCCCATGTCTTCGGCCAGGCCGCCGCCTGGGGGCACGGGCCCGACGACGTGGCGATGAACTGGCTGCCCTTCGACCATGTCGTGCCGATGCTGACCTGTCATCTGAAGGACACGGTGCTCGGCCGTCAGCAGATCCAGGCACCGACGGCCGCAGTTCTGGACCGGCCGCTGCTCTGGCTCGACCTGATCGAGCGCCACCGGGTGACGCTGGCCTGGGCGCCCAATTTCGCCTTCCGCCTGGTCGCCGACGCGCTGTCGCGTGAGACGGGCCGGCGGCGCGACCTGTCCTCGATCCGCTGGTTCATCAATGCGGGCGAACAGGTGACGGCACCGGTGGTCGCCGATGCGCTGGCGGCCATGGTACCGCACGGGCTGCGCCCGGGTGCCGTGCGCAATGAATTCGGCATGGCCGAACTCTGCACGGTGATGACCGGCGGGGTGGATTTCACCGACGACCATGCCTGCCGCCATGTCGCCGCCGGATCGCTCACCGGCCGGCTGCGTGCCGCCGCAGCGCCCGGCCCGGGCACGGTCAGCTTCGTCGATGCCGGAAGGCCGATCCCCGGGGTGACCATCCGCATCGCCGATCCGGATGGTGTCACCTGCCCGGAAGGCGTGATCGGCCGGCTTCAGGCACGGGGCGCCGTCACAACCCCCGGCTATATCGACAACGCCGCCGCCAATGGAGCGGCCTTCGCCGATGCCGGCTGGTTCGACACCGGCGATCTGGGCTTCATCGCCGGGGGCCGTCTGGTGCTGACCGGCCGGCTGAAAGAGATGATCGTCGTCCGCGGCGCCAATCACTACGCCCATGACATCGAAGACGAAGCCGGCCGGGCGGCCGGAGTCGCCGCCACCTTCGTCGCCGCCACCGCCGTCGACCGGCCGGATCTGGGCACCGAGGGGATCGCGGTCTTCTATGTCCCCGAGGCCTGCCTGGCCAAGACCGGGTCTGCCGATGATGCCGACCCGCGCCGCGCCGAGATCGCGGCGATCACCGCCCGCCTCACCCGCCGGCTCGGCATCGCGCCCTCGGTGGTGGTGCCGCTGGACCGGGCCGATTTCCCCAAGACCACCAGCGGCAAGATCCAGCGCACGGCGCTGCGTCGCCGGCTGGAAACCGGCGATTTCGATGCCCGGCTTCAGGCGCTCGGCCTTGCCCTCGGCCGCGATCAGGGGCCGGGCCTGCCCGACTGGTTCCTGGAGCCGGATGATGCCCCCGCACCGCCGCTCGCCGGACCGGCACGCCTCGGGCTGATCGAAGACCGCCTGCCGCGCGGCCTGGCGCTGGCCGATGCCATCGACCGGCGGCGCGCACTGCTGGCCCGGCTGGCCGGCCAGGATGCCGAGCTGGTCACCGTGGCACCCGCCGGCGATGTGACCGCCACCGCGGTGGATGCCTTCACCGCCGCCGCGGCCGAAGAACTGCCCGGCCTGCATCTGCGCCGGATCATCGCCGCCGACGGCACGCCCGAAGCGTTCGTCACCGACGAGATCGCCCGCGGCACCCTGCTGGTGGTGCACCTCACGGCCGGCGGCCGCACCCGGCCGGTGCTGCGCCCGGCGCGGCTCGCCCCCGACACCCCTGCCAAAGCTATCGCCCCAGGGCAGTCCTGGCTGGTCACCGGGGGCCATGGCGGGCTCGGCCGGGCGCTGATCCGCCATCTGCTCGATCGGGGCGTTGCCTCCGTCACCATCATTGGCCGGCGCATGGCGACGGTGGATGACCCGCGGGTGCAGGCCCTGTCGCTCGATCTTGCCGCCGCCGATGCCGGCGCGCGGCTTGCGGCCCTCGGCCGGTTCGACGGCATCGCCCATCTGGCCGGGCTCTATCGCGAGCGCCCGGCGGCCGAGGAAGATGGCGCGGCGGTGGCCGAGCTGGCGGCGCCCAAGACCGGGATGCTGCCGGCACTTGCCCGCCTGCTGCGGGATGACGGGCTGCTGATCGCCTTCTCCTCGGTCGTGGCCCATCTGCCGGCGGCCGGCACCGCGGCCTATGCCGCCGCCAATGCCGCCCTTGAAGCCGAGGCGGCCGCGCTGCGTCGCCCCGGCGGGCCACGCCTCGTCACCATCGCCTGGACCAATTGGGAAGGTCCCGGCATGGGGGCAGCGGTCACGGGCGCCGGCGGCCTCGCCCGCGGCCGTGGTCTGCTGCCGGTTTCCCCCGCCGAGGGTCTGGCCAGCCTGGATGTCGTGCTCGCCGCCGGCCTGACGCGCGCGGTGATCGGCGCCGATCGCCACCATCCGATGATCGCCGCCCGCTGCATCGACCCGGCGCTGCCCCCCGCCCGGGCCCGGGCGGTGCTGCTGGTGGCGGGTGACGACGCGGCACCGGCGGCGCTCCGCCGGGCCGAAGACATTTTCGGCACCCCGATCGGCCCCGGGCTGCGCCGTGTCGACCATCTGCCCGCCGGTGATGACGGCCTCAAAGCCCGCGCCGCCGGCGACGACACGGCCCTGGCCGTGGCCCCGCGCACGCCGACCGAAACCGCGCTCGCCGATATCTGGTCGGCGCTGCTGCCCGCACCGGTCGCCGGCATCGATGCCGATTTCTTCGCCGCCGGCGGCCACAGCCTGCTGGCCGCCCGGATCGTCACCCGGATCAACGACCATTTCGGCCTGCACCTCACCCCGGCCGCGCTGTTCGACGCCCCGACCATCCGGGCGCTGGCGGCGCATGTCGACGGCGTTGCGGCGCCGGACCCGGCCGGGGCCGACGAGGATTTCGAGGAGGGCGCCCTGTGACCGCCACCGACCTGCTCGCCCGCGTCGCCGGCGCCGGCATCCAGCTCTGGTCCGAGAATGGCGAGCTGCGTTTCCGGGCGCCGAAGGGTGCGCTGACCCCGGAACTGCGCGCCGAGATCGGGGCGCGGCGGGCTGAACTGATCGCGCTTCTGGCCGAAGCCGCCACCATCGCCGCTGCGGATGACCGCGAGCCGCCTCTGCCCTTCCGGCCGGAACTCGACGACGAAATTCCGCTGGCCCCCGGCCAGGCCCGCTGGTGGTTCCTCGACCGGCTGGGCGCCGATCCGCAGGCAGCGCTGATCACGGCCGCGCTCGACATCTCGGGTCCCCTCGACATCGACCGTCTGGCCGGCGCCTTCGCAGAGATCACCCGCCGCCATCAGCCGCTCCGGACGCGGATCCTCGATCATCAGGGCACGCCACGTGCCGTGCTCCGGCCGGTGCCCGCCCCCTGGCCGCTGCCGGTGATCCCTGCGGCCGACAGCATCGCAGCCGACCGGATCGCCCGCGAGGTCGCCAATCGGCCGATCGATCTTGAAACCGGGCTCAACCTCCGCACCGTGCTGATCCGCCAGGCACCGGACCATCACCGGCTGGTGGTGGTTCTGCATCATGCCGCCGCCGATGGCTGGTCGCTGGGCGTGCTGCTCGACGATCTGCGCATTCTGTATGACGGCGGCACGCTGCCGCCGCTCCGCCGCAGCTATGCCGAGGTGATGCAGGAACAGGCGCGGATCAGCACCGCCGATCTCGATTTCTGGCGCCGGACGCTCGCCGATCTGCCGCCGGCGTCGGACCTTCCCCTGCCCGGCCGCCCGGAAACGGCCGGGGGCGACCCGGTGCTCCGCCGATCGCTCGATGCCGCGACCGCCGGCCGGCTGGATGCCCTGGCCCGCGGGCTCGGCGTCACCTCCTTCATCATCCTGACCGCCGCCGCGCAGATCCTGATCGGCCGGCTGTCGGGCAGCCGGGACTTCGCCCTCGGCACCCCGGTCGCCAACCGGCCCGATGCCGATGCCGAGGCGCTGATCGGCTTCGTCACCAACACGCTGGTGCTGCGCTCGGCCCTCGGCCGCACGCAGACGGTGCGCGAACTGCTCACGGCCATTCGCGGCGACACCCGCGACGCACTCGCCCATCAATCCCTTCCCTTCGACCGGCTGGTCGATGCGCTTGGCCTGCCCCGCACCGGCACCGGCAACCCGCTCTTCCGGGTGCTGGTCGCAGCCGGTGCCGCCGACCTGCCGGCGCCGGTGCTGGGCGGGCTCGACGTCTCCATCCTGCCCGCCCCGGCCACCAGCAGCCGGCTCGACCTTGAAATCCACGGCCATGCAGGGCCGGAGGGCTTCGAGCTCGCCATCACCTTCGATCCCACCCGCATCGGCCGCACGGCCGCCGCCGACATGCTGGACCGGCTGGCCCTGATCCTGACCGGCATGGCCTCTGCCCCCGATGCCGCCTGGGCCGGGCTGCCGATCCTGACCCGGGCCGAGGCCGCCCGGATCGATGTGGCGGCGCGCGGAGCCGCGATCCGCCACCCGCGGGTGCTGGACGAAATCCTGGCCCGCGCGGCGGAAGCCCCTGCGGCACCAGCGCTGATCGACGGCCATGGCTGCCTCGATCGCCGCAACCTGGTCGGCCGGGCCGCCGCCCTGGCCGCCCGGCTGGGCGGCGCGGTCAAGGGTGCGCCGGTGGGGTTGATGCTCAACCGCGGTCAGGCCCATGGCATCGGCCTGCTGGGCAGCTGGCTTGCCGGTGCAGGGGCCATGCCGCTCGATCCCGATCTGCCGGATGCCCGGCTCGCGACCATGATCGCCGTTGCGGAACCGGCCGCGATCGTCGCCGATGCGACAGAGATCGACCGGCTGCGCCGGCTGACCGACCGCCCCGTGCTCACCCTTCCGGATGCGGCTGCCGAAGCCCGGCCGGTTGCGACCAGCCCCGACGACCTCGCCTATCTGCTCTTCACCTCGGGCTCGACCGGCACGCCCAAGGGCGTGCGGGTCGCCTGGCGCACCCTCGACCAGCTGATCGGCTGGCACCGTGCCCGCCACCCCGTGCCCGCCCGCACGCTGGGCTTCGCGCCACTCGGCTTCGACGTCTCGATGCAGGAAGCGGCCCTCGCCTGGGCCGAAGGCGGCACGCTGATCACCGCCGACGAGGCTACCCGCCGCGATCCGGCCGCGCTTGCCGCCTTCATCTCGCGCCACGACATCGCCCGGCTGTTCCTGCCGGTGGTGATGCTCCACGCGCTGGCCGACCATCTGGCGGCCCATCCCGATCAGACCCCTGCTTCGGTCCGGCTGATTGCAACCGCAGGCGAACAGCTGCGCATCACCGGCCCGGTGCGGGACTGGTGCCGGCGGCAGCCCTTCGCCATCGACAATCAATACGGCCCGACCGAAACCCATGTCGTCGCCGCCGAACTGCTGCCGGCATCCGGCGTCGACCACTGGCCCGACCGCCCGGCCATCGGCCGGCCGGTGGATGGTGCCGCGCTTTTCGTCACCGACCCGGCCGGCCAGATCCTGCCCGACGAGGTGGCGGGCGAGCTGCTGATCGGCGGCATGGCCCCGGCACTCGGCTATGCCGGCGATCCCGCCCGCACGGCAGAACGCTTCGTCACCGGCCCCGACGGCCAGCGCGCCTATCGCACCGGCGACCGGGTGCTGCGCCATGGCGATGGCCGGCTCAGCTATCTGGGCCGGGCCGACGATCAGGTGAAGATCCGCGGCTTCCGGGTCGAGCCGGGAGAGATCGAGGCAGTTCTCGGCAGCCATCCGGACGTCGCCCAGGCGCTGGTCGTGGTCCGGATGATCGCCGGCCAGGCGACGCTGGTCGCCCATGTCGAGCCGCGCGCGCTGCCCGCCGACGAAACCGGTTTCGCCCGGGCGCTGGCCGATCATCTCCGCGCCCGTCTGCCCGAGCCGATGGTGCCGGCACGCTGGGTGATCAGCCCTGCCCTGCCGCGCTCCGCCAATGGCAAGCTGGATCGCCGCGCCCTGCCGGCCGTCGAGGGCCTGCCCCTGGCATCCGTCGATGCCGGGCCGCCCGCCACCGATACCGAACGGACGCTGGCGGCGATCTGGGCGGAAATTCTGGGTCTGCCGGTCGACGGCATCTCGCGCGGGGACGATTTCTTCGCCCTGGGCGGCCATTCCCTGCGCGCCACCCAGCTGATCGCCCGGATCGGCCGCGATCTGGGGCTTGAGCCCGGCGTCGCCCGGGTCTTCGAGACCCCGCGCCTTGCGGATCTTGCTGCCGCCCTCGACGCCCTGTCGCTGGCGACCCCGGCCGCCCCGGTCGCCCCGATCCCGCGCCGGGCGGATGACGACGACCTGCCGCTCTCCTTCGCGCAGGAGCGGCTGTGGTTCATCGACCAGCTGAGCCCGGCACGCGGCGCCTATAACATGCCGGCCGCCCTGCGCCTGACCGGCCGGCTCGACCCCGATGCCCTGGCGCGCGCCTTCGCTGCGATCTGCCGCCGCCATGCCGTGCTGCGCACCGCGATGATCGAGCGCGACGGCCGGCCGGTGCAGCGGATCCACCCCGCCCCCGAGACCTGGTCGCTGCCGGTCGAAGACCTCTCGGGCCTCGCCGATCCCGAGGCCGAGGTGCTCGCCCGCGCGGTCGAGGATGCCGAGACGCCCTTCGATCTTACCCGGCCGCTCAAGATCCGCACCCGCCTGCTGCGCCTGGGCGCAACCACCCATGTCCTGCTCGCCACCCTGCATCACATCGCCTCCGACGGCTGGTCGATCGGGGTGATGGTGCGCGAGCTGGGCGCATTCTACGCCGCCTTCGCCGCCGGCCAGCCCGATCCGCTGCCGCCGCTCGCGGTCGACTATGCCGATGTGGCACTCTGGCAGCGCGCCCGGCTGTCGGGGGCCGAGCGCGACCGGCTGCTCGACCACTGGCGGGGCGTGCTCGACGGCTTCACCGCGCCCGAACCGGTCTTCGACCGGCCGCGGCCGGCGGTGCAGAGCTATCAGGGCGCGCTCACCCGCCGGCCGCTGCCGGCAGCGCTTGCCCGCCATGTCGACGAGACGGCCCGCCGCCACAAGGCGACCCCCTTCGTGGTGCTGCTCGCAGCCTTCCAGCTGCTGATCGGCCGGATCTCGGGCACCACCGACGTCGCCGTCGGCTCGCCCATCGCCAACCGCACCCATCCCGATACCGAGGCGCTGATCGGCTTCTTCGTCAACGCCCTGGTGCTGCGCAGCCGCTTCAACGACGATCCGGACTTCGCCGCCTTCACCGACCGGGTGCGCCAGGTGGTGCTCGACGCCCAGGACCATCAGGACCTGCCCTTCGAAGTGCTGGTCGAGGCGCTGGAGCCCGACCGGGCTCTGGACCGTAACCCCCTGTTCCAGATCGCCTTTGCGGTCCAGAACGCCGAGCTGCCGCCGCTCGCCCTCGACGGGCTCGACATCCAGCCGGTCGAGCGCGAGGTCACCCGCACCCGCTTCGATCTGGAACTCCATGTCTGGCCGTCGGAGACCGGCTACGACCTGGTCGCCTATTACGCCACCGATCTCTTCGACGCGGCCACCATCGACCGGCTGCTCGGCCGCTATGAAACCCTGCTCGCCGCGGCGCTGGCCCGGCCCGAGGCCCCCGTCTCCACCCTGCCGGTCGCGACGGCGGATGAAGAAGCCGCCATCGCCGCACTCCGTGCCGGCCCGCCGGCCGCGGCCTTCCGTCCCGTCACCGCCGAAATTGCCGACCGGGCGGCCGAAGCCCCCGATGCGCCGGCGATCCTGCACCAGGGCGCGCCCCTGTCACGCACCGATCTGGACCAGGCAGCCACCCGCCTCGCCCGGCGGCTGATCGCGGCCGGCATCGGACCCGAAGACCGGGTCGGCCTGCTCTTCGACCGCTCGCCCGCTTTCGTGATCGCGGCGCTGGCGGTGCTGCGCGCGGGTGCCGCCTATGTGCCGATGGTGACCGACTATCCGGATGAACGCATCCGCTGGCAGATCGCCGATGCCGGCATGCGCGCGGTGCTGGCCGCCGCCGATCAGGCACCCCGCATCGGGCAGGCACCCCGCATCGGGGATGCCGTGCCCGTGCTGGTGCCGGACGACGATACAGGTGACGGCGATGCCGCAGCCCGGCTGCCCGATCCGGCAGACATCGACGCCGACCGCCTCGCCTATGTGGTCTATACCTCGGGCTCCACCGGCCGGCCGAAGGGCGTGGCGGTCACCCATGGCGGCCTCGCCAATCTGGTCGCCTGGCACCGGCGTGTCTATGCCCCCGACCAGACGACCCGCATGGCCCAGGTGGCCGGCCTCGCCTTCGATGCGGCGGGCTGGGAAATCTGGCCGGCACTCGCCGCCGGGGCCGGGCTGGTGCTGCCGCGGCCCGAAGCCGGCCGCGACCCCGATCTGCTGCTGGCCGATTTCGTCACCCATGGCGTAACCCAGGCCTTCGTACCGACACCGCTTGCAGCCCCGCTGCTCTCGCGCCCGCGTCCTCAGGGCTTGAAACTCGATCTGCTGCTGACCGGCGGCGAGCGGCTGGCGACGGCGCCGGACATGCCCGGCGTGCGACTGATCAACCATTACGGCCCGACCGAGACCGCCGTGGTCGCGACCGCCGGCCCGGTCGATCCGGCAGAGATCGCCGCCGGCCGGGCACCCGCCATCGGCAGGCCGATCGACGGCTTCACCGCCCATGTGCTCGACCGCCGGATGCGCCCGGTGCCCCTGGGCGTGGCGGGCGAACTCTGGCTGGGCGGCCCCGGCCTCGCCCGCGGCTATCTGGGCCGGGCGGAGCTGACCGCCACGGCCTTCATGCCCGACCCGTTTTCCGCCACCCCCGGCGCCCGGCTCTATCGCACCGGCGATCTGGTGGTGCGGCGGCCCGACGGATCGCTCGATTTCCGCGGCCGCGCCGACGCCCAGGTGAAGCTCCGCGGCCACCGGATCGAGCCGGGGGAGATCGAGGCGGCGCTGCGCGACGATCCGGCGGTCGCCGAGGCCGCCGTGCTGCTGGCGCCGGCGGGCGATGGCCAGGCCGCTGCCCGGCTGGTCGCCTTCGTGGTGGCCGACACCGCCGCCGACGAGGCCGACCGTGCCGCCCGCGAGGCCGAGCGGGCCGAAGACTGGCGCCGGCTTTATGCCGATACCTATGGCGCGCTGGACGGCGACCCGGTCTTCCGCATCGCCGGCTGGACCAGCAGCTATGACCGCAGCCCGATCCCGGCGCCCGAGATGGCGGCCTGGCGCGATGCCACCGTCACCGCCATCGACCGGCTAGGCGGAGAGACGGTCTGGGAAATCGGCTGCGGCAGCGGCCTGCTGCTCTGGAAGCTGGCGCCGCGCCGCCGCCGCTACCATGCCACCGACTTCTCCGCCGAGGCGATCGCGCATCTGAAGACAGATCTGGCCCGGAGCGGCATCGATCATGTCACGCTGGAACGCCGCGCCGCCGACGACATGGCCGACCGGCCGGCGGGCCCCTGGGACGTGATCGTCATCAATTCGGTCATCCAGTATTTCCCCGGCGAAGACTATCTTCTGCGGGTGCTGCGCGGCGCGCTGGAAGCCATCGCCCCTGAGGGCGCGCTCTTTGCGGGCGACATCCGCGCCGCCCATGTCGAGCGCGGTTTCCAGACCTCGATCGCCCTGCATCAGGCCCCCGCCGCCACCCCGGCGGAGGCGCTCGCCGCCCGCATCGCCGATGCGCTGGCCGCAGAGAAGGAACTGCTGATCGATCCCGCCTGGTTCCTGACCCGCGCCGCGGCACTGCCCGGTGTGGCGGGGGTCGACATCCGGCTGAAGCGCGGCCGCGACCGCAACGAGATGACCCGCTTCCGCTATGACGTCACCCTGTTCAAGGGCCCGGCCCGGGCACCCCTGCTGCCCGACCGGCGGATCGCCTGGGCCGACGGCCCCGACATCGCCGCGCTCTGCGCCCGGGTGGCGGCAGAGGGTGGCCGGATCGAGATCCTGGACCTGCCCAATGCCCGCACTGCCGCCGACATGGCGGCGGCCGACCGGCTGGACGGCCGCCATGCCACCGCGGGCGACATCGCCGCGGCCGCAGCCGAAGCGGCGCGGGATGCCGTGGATCCCGAAACCCTCTGGTCGATCGCCGATCAGGCCGGCGTCGCCCTGCGCATCACCTGGGCCGAAGATCCGGCCCTCATGCATGTGCTGATCGAACCCGCGACCGCGGCGGCGGATCCGCGCCCGCCGCTCTGGGCGCCCTGGCGGTCGATGCCGGCGCGGCCCCCGATCAACGACCCGCTGGCCGCCGGTGCCGACCGGCGCATGATCCGCCGGCTGCGCGACCATCTGCGCCGCCGCCTGCCCGACGCCCTGGTGCCGGCCGAGATCCGCCTGGTCGAGCGCCTGCCGCTCACCCCCAACGGCAAGCTGGACCGGGCCGGGCTGCTTGCGCGGCTCACCGCCCCGCGCGCCGCGGCTCCCGAAGCCGCCGCCGCCCCGGCCGGCGCCACCGAGGCGACCCTCGCCCGGATCTGGTGCGAGGTTCTGGGCATTCCCACCATTGGCCGGACGGACAATTTCTTCGAGGCCGGCGGCGATTCGATCCTGTCGATCCAGGTCGCCTCCCGCGCCCGCCGGGCCGGGCTGCCGCTGGCCGTCCGCGACCTCTTCGCCCATCAGACCCTGGCGGAGCTGGCGGCGGCGCTGGATGCCCGTGCCGAAACCGATGCCGGCCGCGACGCCTGTCTGCCGGTCGATGGCGCCGTGCCGCTCACGCCCGTTCAGGCCTGGTTCCTGGACCGGGAGCCCGTCGATCCGCATCATTTCAATCAGGCGATCCTGCTGACCCTGCCGCCCCGGATCGAGGACGCGGCACTCCGCGCCGCCGTGCTGGCCCTGGCCGGCCGCCACGACGCGCTGCGCCTGCGCTTCACCCCCGATGGCAGCGGCCGGATGATCCAGCAGGCGGGTCCGGTGGATGGTGCCACCCGGTTCGACAGCATCGATGCCCGCTTCGACGACCGGGCCGCCCATGCCGCCCGGGTGCAGGCAGGGCTGGATCTCGCCCGCGGCCCGCTGCTCAGGGTGGTGCGCTACCGGACCGGCGCCGATGCCGACCGCCTGCTGATCGTCGCCCATCACCTGGTGATCGACGCGGTGTCGTGGCGGCTGCTGCTCGACGAGCTGCGCGAGCTGCTGGCGGGCAGCGCCGCGGATCCGACACCGGCCCCATCCTTCACACCCGCCCCATCCTTCACCCGCTGGGCGGCGGCACTTGCCGATCGTGCCGCCCGCGGCGCCTTCGACGACGAGATCCCGCACTGGCAGATGGTCGCCCGGGCCGCCGTCCAGGCCGCCCCCCTGAAGGTCGATGACGCGGCCGCGCCCGATCTGGTGGCGCATGCCCGCGCCACCCATCGCGCGCTCGACGAGACCCGGACCGATCAGCTGCTGCGTGCCGCCAACCGGGCCCTGCGCACCGAGGCGGCCGAGATCATCACCGCCGCCGTCGTCCGCGCGCTCGCCCGTCTGACGGCCACCGCCCCCGGCCCGGTCACCCTGCTGATCGACCGCGAAGGCCATGGCCGCGAGGATCTGGTCCCGGGGCTCGATCCCGCCCGGATCACCGGCTGGTTCACCGCCATCCACCCGGTGGCGCTGATCGCCGATCCGGCCGAACCGCCCCGGACGAGCCTTGCCCGGATCAAGGACGCGCTCCGCGCCGTGCCGCGCCGGGGCGCCGGCTTCGGCCCGCTCATCCGCGCCGGACGGATCGAGACCCCGCCACCGGCACCCGAAATCGCCTTCAACTATCTGGGCCAGGTGGATGCCGCACTGGATGGCGGCGGCCTGCTCGCCGCAGCACCAGAACCGGTCGGGCCGCTGCAGAGCCCGGCGGCGCACCGGCTCCACGCGCTCACCATCGGCGCCGCGGTGATGTCGGGCCGGCTCCGGGTCGAGATCACCTGGCCCGGCGCCCGGATCACGGCTGCGCGCATGGAGCGCCTGGCCGACGATGTGGCGACGGAACTGGCGAACCTGGTCGATGCCTGCATGGCAGCCGATGCCGCCGGGCTGACGCCCTCGGACCTGCCGCTCGCCGGTCTGGACCAGCCGGGCATCGACGCCCTGCTCGCCCGGTTGCCGATCCCGGCGGATGCGGTCGAAACCGCCTGGCCGGCAACAGCGCTTCAGCACGGCCTGCTGCTGCAGGGCGCGCGCGGCCCGGCCGAGGGGGTGGCGCTCTATGTCGAACAATTCGCCTTCCGCCTGCGCCCGCCGGTCGACACGGAAGCACTTGTCCAGGCCTGGGATCTGGTCACCGCCCGCCATCAGGCCCTGCGCACACTGATCCTGCACGAGGGGCTGGAGAGGCCGCTGGTGGTGGTCGCGCGCCATCACAAGCCCGAGGTCTCAACCCACGACCATCGGGCGCTTGCACCGGCCGATGCCGAAGCCGCGCTCGATGCCGCACTTGCCCGCGACCGTGCCACCCGCTTCGATGCCGCCCGCGCCTGCCCCTGGCGCCTGGCCCTGCACCTTCTGCCCGACACCGACACCGGCCCGGGTGAGATCATGCTGGTCTGGAGCTTCCACCACGCCCTGCTCGACGGCTGGTCGACCTTCCGGGTGCTGGAAGAGGTGCTGGCCGCCTATGCCGCGCTCAGCCGCGGCGCCGTGCCGGAGCTGGCGCCGGCAGCCCCGCTCGCCCGCTTCGCCGCCTGGCTCGCCGCGCGCGATCCGCTGGCCGAAGAGACCTATTGGCGCGCGGCCCTCGACACCCTGCCCGAACCGCAGCCGCTGCCCGCGGCCCGCCCCGGCGGCACGCCGACGGCCGGGCGCCGCCACGTCACCGGCCGCCTGGCCGCCCCGGCGGCGGCACGGATCGTAGAGGCCGCCCGGCTGCTGAAGGTGACCCCGGCCACCATCGCCCAGGCCGCCTGGGCGATGGTGCTCGCCCGCCATGGCGACCGCGACGATGTGGTCTTCGGCACCACGGTTTCGGGCCGGCCCGAAGCGGTGGCAGAGGTCGAACGCATGGTGGGGCTGTTCATCAACACCGTTGCCGTGCGGGTCCGGATCGACCCTGCCCGCCGCATCGGCGACTGGCTGGCCGAGCTTCAGGAGAGCCGCCGCGCCGCCACCGCCTTCGAGGCCGCCCCCCTGGGCCTGGTCCAGCGCTGGGCCGTGCCGGGCGACATCCGCCGCCCGCTGTTCGAAACCATTCTCGCCTTCGAGAACTACCCCGTCGCCGAGGCGCTGAAAGGCGACGCCGCCACCCCGCCGGTGCTGGACGTGGCCGACACCGTCTATGACGGCCGGACCGAATATCCGCTGACCGTGACCGTTCTGCCCGGCGACGGGTTCGCGGTCGATATCGCCTATGATCCGGGTCTGGTCGATGCCGAGGCGGCCGACCGGCTGCTCCGCCAGATGCTGACCGCCCTGGCCGGCCTCACCCGGGATCCGCAGGCACGGCTGGCCACGGTCGATGTGCTGGATGCGGCCGAGCGCCGGCTGATCGCCGACTGGTCGCAGGGCCGCGGTGCGGCGGCGATCGCGGCCGGCTTCGCCGGGGATCCGGGCCCGCTTGCCGATGACGACCGGCCACTGCATCTGCGCCTCGCCGACCACCCGGCCGGGGATCCGGTGCTGATCCATGGCGATCGCCGGCTGGATCGTGCCTGGCTCGACACCGCCGCCCGCCGGGTCGCCGCCCGGCTGCTGACGGCAGGCGTGGGCAAGGGCGATCTCGTCGCCCTGCTGATGCCCCGCAGCCCCGAACTGGTCGCGGCCATGGTCGGTATCCACCTGGCCGGCGCCGCCTATCTGCCGCTCGACCCCGTCTATCCCGATGCCCGCATCGCCGCGGTTCTGGGCCATGCCCGGCCGCAGGCGATGATCGCGGATACGGCCGGTCTGGCACGTCTGCGGGATATGACCGAGGCCCCGGCGCTGCGGCTCGACATCGCCGACGTCACCGGCACCGGCCCCCGGCTCGACGCATGGCCCGAACCCGCCGCCGACTGGCGGGATCAGGCCGCCTATGTCATCTACACCTCGGGCTCCACCGGCACGCCCAAGGGCGTCGTCGTCACCCTCGGCAATCTGGCCCGGCTGATCGATGCCACCCGGCCCTGGTTCGATTTCGGGCCCGATGACGTCTGGACCCTGTTCCACTCCCCCGCCTTCGATTTCTCGGTCTGGGAGATCTGGGGGCCGCTCGCGACCGGCGGCCGGCTGGTGATCGTCGATCACGATCAGGCCCGCGATCCGGCCGGCTTCCATCGCCTGCTGGCGCGTGAGAGCGTGACCGTGCTGAACCAGACGCCGAGTGCCTTCGCGGCGCTCGACGCCGCCGATGCCCTGGCCGGGGACGTCTCCGCGAACCGGTCGCTCGACGCGCTCCGGCTGGTGATCTTCGGCGGCGAGGCGCTGGATGCCGCAGCCCTGGCCGGCTGGTTCACCCGCCATGGCGACGACCGACCGGCGCTGGTCAACATGTACGGCATCACCGAAACCACGGTCCATGTCACCCATGCCCGGATCCGTGCCGCCCATGCCGCGGAAACCGGTACCGCGCCGATCGGCGTGCCGATGCCCGATCTCACCCTGCTTCTGCTCGACCGTCACGGCCGCCCGGTGCCGATCGGGGCTGCAGGCGAGATTCATGTCGGCGGCCGCGGCCTTGCCCGCGGCTATCTGGGCCGCGACGATCTGACCGCGGAACGTTTCGTCACCACCGCCGACGGCACCCGGCTCTACCGGAGCGGCGATCTCGGCCGCTGGCGCAGCGATGGCCGGCTGGATCATCTGGGCCGGATCGACGCCCAGGTGAAGATCCGCGGCTTCCGGATCGAACCGGCCGAGATCCGCGCCGCCCTCCTTGCCCATCCGGCCATCGCCGATGCCGCCGTTGCCGCCCGGACCGGCGGCGCCGATGATCAGCTGCGGCTGGTGGCGTGGATCGTGGCCGATCATGTACCCGGCGATCTGCGCGACCATCTGAAGGCCCGGCTGCCCGACTGGATGATCCCCTCGGCGGTGGTGCCGGTGGCGGCGCTGCCGCTGACCCGCAACGGCAAGCTCGATCTGGCTGCCCTGCCCGATCCGGCGCCGGCCGGCGGGACCGGCGGTGCGACACCGGCCACGGCCACCGAAGCCCGGCTCGCCCGGATCTGGGAAGACCTGTTGGGCGCGCGCGCGCCCGGCCGCGGCGACGACTTCTTCGCCCTCGGCGGTCATTCGCTGCTGCTCGCCCGCCTCGCCCACCGGATCGCGCGGGATTTCGGCGTCACCCCGGACTGGCAGACGCTCTTCTCCGCCACCAGCCTGGAGGCACAGGCCGTGGCGATCGAAAGCCTGGCCGGCAGCGGCGGCATGCCGCCGCTGCGCCCGGTTCCGCGTGACGGCCGGCCGCTGCCGCTCTCTGCCGCGCAGCGCCGGATGCTGTTCCTGAACGAGGCCGCCCCCGGCCCGGCACACACCATCCCGCTGCTGCTCGGCCTGACGGGTCCCCTCGACCTCGACCGGCTGCGGGCGGCGCTCGACGGGCTCATCGCCCGCCACGAGGCGCTGCGGTCGCGCTTTCCGACGGTGGCCGGCCAGCCGGTCCAGCTGGTGGCGCCTGCGGAACCGCAGCCACTGGTCGTGGTCGAGCCCGAGGATGCGGCCGAATGGATCCGGGCCGAACTCGCCCGACCCTTCGATCTGGCGAACGAACCCGCCTTCCGCTGCACCCTGCTGCGGCGCGGGCGGCAGGATCATGTCCTGGTCGCCTGCCTGCACCATGTCGCGGGTGACGGCTGGTCGGTCGGGCTGCTGGCCCGCGATCTGGGCGCGCTCTACCGCGGAGACGCCGATCTGCCGCCGGTGGTGATCGGATCGGCCGATCTGGGTGCCGCCGAGGCCGACCCCCGGCGGATGGCGGCGGTGGATGCGGCGCTCGACCGGCGCGCAGCCGCCCTCACCGGGCTGCCGGTGCTGGATCTGCCGACCGACCGGCCGCGGCCCGAAATCCGCCGCGGCCTCGGCGCCTGCCGGACCTTCACCCTGCCGGCGCCCCTGGCGGAAGCCGCCCGCGCCCTCGCCGCCGCGCGGGGCACGACGACGGCCGTGGTGCTGACGGCGGCCCAGGCGGCACTTCTGGGCGGTCTTGCCCAGACCGACCGCTTCGCCATCGGCCTGCCCGCCGCCGAGCGCCTGGCACCCGAGACGGCCGAGACCGTCGGCCTTCTGGTCGAAACCCTGGTGCTGGCGGTCGACCTCTGCCATGTCAGCGGTGCCGGGCTGATCGACCGGCTGGCCGCAGAAATGCGTGCCGCCCTCACCGCCCGGCCGCTGCCGATCGACCGGCTGATCGACCGGCTGGCCCCCCCGCGCGATCCGGCGCGCACGCCGGTCTTCCAGACCATGGTCAGCCACGAACGCCTGGCAAGCCATGTGCTCGACCTCGGCCCCGATCTGGCGGCCGGGCTGCTGCCGGCGCCCACGGCCGGTGCGCGCACCGATCTCACCCTGATCCTGACCGACCGCGCGGATGGCGGGCTCGACGGGTTGATCGAATACGACACCGATCTGTTCGATGCGGCCACCATCGACCGTCTGGCCACCGGCTACACCCGGCTGCTGGGTGCCCTGACGGCAGCGCCCGAGCGGCCGGTTGCGCAGTTGCCGCTCGGCGACCCGGCCCCGGCTGCCGCCCTGGAACAGGTCTCACGGCCCACCGACCCGGCTGCCGCATTCCGCACCGTCGTGGCGGCCCGCCCGCAGGCGATCGCCATCAGCCATGCCGACGGCACCCGGATCGGCTATGCCGAACTGTTCGATCGCGCCGACGGCCTCGCCCGCGTGCTGCTGTCTCAGGGTCTCCGCCCCGGCGCCCATATCGGCCTCTACGCCGAACGCTCGGTTGCCGGCATCGTGGCGACGCTGGCGATCATGCTGGCCGGCGGCACCTATGTGCCCATCGATCCCGCCTATCCGGCCGACCGTCAGGCGATCATTGCCCGGGATGGCGGGCTGGAGGCGCTGATCCTGCCTCGAACCGCCCCCCTGCCCGCCTGGGCCGCCGGCCTTGGCCATGTCGTCCATGTCGACCAGGATGGCCGGAGCGATCTGCCCGTCACCGGTGCGCCCGCGCCCGACGGGCCGGTATCGCCCGAATCGGTGGCCTGCCTGATGTTCACCTCCGGCTCCACCGGCCGGCCCAAACCGATCGCGGTGCCCTGGCGGGCGGTGATCGCCCGGATGGTCGACGGCGGCTATGCCGCGATCGGGCCGGAAACCGTGATCCCGCACCTCTCCAACCCGTCTTTCGACGCGGTGACCTTCGAAATCTGGGGCGCGCTGCTCAACGGCGCCCGGCTGCATCTGGTCGACCAGGCCGTGCTGGCCGACCCCGCCTGCCTGGGGGATGAACTGGCCGCAGCCGGCGTCACCGTCGCCTTCGTGACCACAGCATTGTTCAATCGCATCGCCGAGCGTGCACCCCAGGCCTTCGCCGGCATCCGGCGGGTGCTGACCGGCGGCGAGGCCGTGCAGATGCGCTGGGTCCGCGCGGTTGCCGCCGCCTGCCCCGGCACCCGCTTCGCCAACATCTACGGTCCCACCGAGACCACCACCTTCGCCACGGTCTTCGACCTGGACGACCCGGCGATCGATGCCGCCCCGATCGGCCGGCCGATCGCCCGCACCACGGCGCAGGTTCTGGACCGCCATCTCCGGCCGCTGCCCGACGGTGTGCCCGGGGAACTCTGCCTGGGCGGCGACGGCCTTGCCCACGGCTATCCGGGCGATCCGGTGCGCACGGCGCTGGCCTTCGTCCCCGACCCGTTTGCCGGCGTTCCGGGCGGACGTCTCTACCGCACCGGCGACCGTGTGGCCCGCGATCCTGACGGTCATCTCCGCTATCTCGGCCGACGCGACGGCCAGATCAAGCTGCGCGGCCATCGCATAGAGCCCGGGGAAATCGCCGCCGCAGCCCAGACCCTTCCGGGCGTGGCACAGGTGCATGTGATGCTCCGCCGGGACGACGGCGAGCCACGGCTGGTGCTCTATGCCACCGGCACCGCCACCCCGGCAGAGATTGCAACCGCCCTCCGCGGCCTCCTGCCGCGCTGGATGGTCCCTTCGGCGGTGCTGATGCTGAATGCCCTGCCGGTCAATGCCAATGGCAAGATCGACACCGGCCGCCTGCCGGCTCCCCCGCCGGTCGCAGCGGACCCCGTGGCGGCGACCGGCGGCGGCACCATCGACCGGCTGGCGGCGATCTGGGCGGCGCTGCTCGGCCATCGCGCGTTCGGGCCGGCCGACAACTTCTTCGATGTCGGCGGCCATTCGCTGCTGCTGGTCGACCTGCGGACCCGGATCGCCGACGGCCTGGGGGTCACGCTTGCCATGACCGACTTCTTCGCCGCCCCGACCCTTGCCGATCTCGCCCGGCGGATCGACGAGGGAACGACGCCGGCAGCGCCGGCCCGGCCGGGTGCGGCTGCCGACCGGCTGGACGGCCGCAGCCGCCTTGCCGCCCGCCGCCGCGGCCCCTGAACCCCGATCCGAAGGCACCTGCCGATGATCCCCGCCGACGACCACAGCATGACCACCGCCGGGACCGCGCCGTCGCCCACCGACATCGCGATCATCGGCATGGCCTGTCGCGTGCCCGGGGCCGACGGACCGGAAGCGCTGGCACGACTTCTGGCCGAAGGACGCGAAGGCATCGCGGACCTGCCGGATGACGACGGCATTGACGATCCGCGCTGGGTGAGGCGCAAGGGGCTGCTGGCCGACCCCTTCGGTTTCGATGCCGGACTGTTCGGCCACGCCCCGCGTGAGGCGGCGCTGATCGACCCGCAGGCGCGGCTGCTGCTGGAACTGGCCTGGGAGGCGCTGGAGCGTGCCGGCCAGCCGCCACGCGCCACCGGGCACCGGGGCCGCACCGCCGTCTATGCCGGCGCCGGCATCAGCACCTATCTGCTGACCCATCTGCTCAACAATCCCGCGGCGGCCGAACTCGCGACCCCCTTCGAGGCGGTGCTCGCCAATTCGGGCGACAGCCTGGTGACGCGCATCGCCTATGAGCTGGATCTGCGCGGCCCGGCGGTGGACGTTCAGACCGCCTGTTCGACCTCGCTGGTGGCGGTGCATCTGGCGGTCCAGGCGCTGATCGCCGGCGAATGCCGGATGGCGCTGGCGGGCGGCGCCTCGATCGACCTGCCGGCACCGACGGGCTACTGGTACGCCCCCGGCATGATCCTGAGCCCCGACGGGCATTGCCGGGCCTTCGCGGCCGATGCCGCCGGTACGGTGCCCGCTTCGGGCGGCGGCATGGTGGTGCTGAAGCGGCTGGTGGATGCGCTGGAGGATGGCGATCACATCCATGCGGTGATCCGCGGCTCCGCCACCAACAACGACGGCGCCGCCCGGATCGGCTTCACCGCCCCGGGCGTCGAGGGCCAGGCCGAGGTGATCGCCGAGGCGCTGACACTGGCCGGCATCGCGCCCGACCAGATCGGCATGATCGAAGCCCATGGCACCGGCACGCCGATCGGCGACCCGATCGAGGTTCAGGCCCTCACCCGGGCTTTCGGGCCCCAAGTGCCGCGCGGGCAGTGCCTGCTGGGTTCGATCAAAAGCAATCTGGGCCATCTGAACGCCGCAGCCGGCGTGGTCGGCCTGATCAAGGCGGTGATGGCGGTGGAGGCAGGGATGGTGCCGCCCACCCTGCATGCGGAGACCCCGAACCCGGCCCTGGACATCGCCGAGACGCCCTTCCGTCTGGCAACCACCCTCAGCCCCTGGCCGGCAATCCCCGGGCCGCGGCGCGCAGGCATCAGTTCCTTCGGCATGGGCGGCAGCAACGCCCATGTGGTGATCGAACAGGCCCCGCCCCGCCCGGCGCCCCCCGCCGCACCGGCCCGGCTGCTGTGTTTCGCGGCGGCAACCGCCAGCGCCCTGGACCGCATGAGCGCCGCCGCCATTCCGGCCACGGCGGATGCCGGCTTCACCCTGCTTGCGGGCCGGGCACGCCTGCCCCATCGCCGGGTGCTGCTGCGGCGGGCGGATGGCGGGACCGAGGTGATCGACGGTATGGCGCCGGACCAGCCGGTGACCGTGGCACTCGCCCGGCCCGATATGGCCATCGCCGCCCGTCTGGCCGCCCTCGGCCTGGATCTCGCCCCCCATGGCAGCCTGACGCTGGAGGTCGACGGCAGCGACGAGACCGCCCTGCTCCGCGCCGTCGCCTGCGCCTGGACCCGGGGTGCGGAGATCGATGCCACCCGGCTCTACGGCCCCGGCCGCCGCCGGCTGCCCCTGCCCGGCTATCCTTTCGAGCGTGGCCATCACGAGATCCCGCGCCCCGCGGCAGCGCAGGCGGCCTCCACCGCGGCCGATCCGCTGGCCCTGCCGCCGCGGCTGGCCGATCCGGCCGACTGGTTCTGGCTGCCGGTCAGCCGCGAAATTCCGCCACCGGCCATCGATGCCCGGGAGACCGAGCCCGGCAACGCCGCCGCCGCCATCGCCGGCCCGGTGCTGATCCTGGCCGACGCGCTGGGGGTGAGCGCGATCCTGGCCGACCGGCTGAAAGCCGCCGGCCACACGGTCGCCCTGGTCGAGCCGGGCAGTGCGTTCATCGAGACGGCACCCGGCCGCTTCACGCTCGATCCCGCAGATCCGGCCCAGTTCCGCAGCCTGATCGCGGCACTGGACGGCGATCCGCGCACCATCCTCCATGCCTGGGCGCTGGAAGGGGCCGAGGCCCCCCTGGCCGGGGTGGAGGCGATCGCCACGGTGCAGAGCCGGGGGCTGCATGCCCTGCTCCATCTGCTCCAGGCCCTCGGCAGCCCCGGCACCGGTCCGGAGCGCCGGCTGCTGGTCGCGGCCGACCGGCTTCTGCCGGTGACGGAAGACGATCTCCGGCCCGATCATGCACCGCTGCTGGGGGCGGCCAAGATCGTCTCGCAGGAATATGACCGCATCCTCTGCCGTATGGTCGATCCCGGCACCGGTGCACCGGCGCGGCTGGCCGATATCCTGCTGGCGGAACTGACCGAAGGGGCAGAGGCACCGCGGGTGGCCAGCTGGCGCGGCGGCCGGCGCTTCGTCGGCGAGGAAGCCCCGCGGCGGCTGACGGGGGATGGCCGGCCGCGCTTCGCGCCGGGCGGGGTGACGGTGATCACCGGCGGCCTGGGCGGCATGGGCCTGGCCTTCGCCGAAGAGGTGGCGGAGCTTGCCCCCGGCGGCGCGCTGGTGCTGATCGGCCGCTCGGTCTTCCCCGAGCCGGAAGACTGGGACGGCTGGCTGGCCGAGAATGGCGAGGCCGGCCGCATCGCCCGCAGCATCCGCCGCCTGCAGGCGATCCTGGCCCGCGGCACGCGGCTGATGATCGCCACCGCAGACGTGGCCGACGCCCGGGCGGTCGGGGCCGTGCTGGCCGAGGCACGCCGCCGCTTCGGGCCGATCACCGCCGTGCTGCACACGGCAGGCCTCGCCGATTACGAGGGCGTGATCCATGGCCGGCCGCGGGAGCGCACCGACCGGGTGATGGCCGCCAAGCTTCAGGGCACGCTGGTGCTCGACCAGGCGACGCGGGACGACCCGCTGACCCTGTTCCTGCTCTGCTCCTCGCTCGGTACCGTGCTCTACCATGTGAAATTCGGCCAGGTGGGCTATGCGGCGGCGAACGAGTTCATCGATGCCTTCGCCCGGGCACGTGCCGCCGATCCTGCCCGCCCGGGGGCCACGGTCGCGATCCGCTGGTCGGACTGGCGCGACAGCGGCATGTCGGTGGCGGCACTGGCCCGCTGGGCGGAGCGCACCGGCATCGACGAGAGCGACTATATTTCGGACGGGCTGACCGATCTGGAAGGCCGTCTGGCCATGCGCCGCGCGGCGGGCCAGGCGGCGCCGCTGATCGGGGTATCGCAGCACGACCTCCGGACACTGATCGCCCAGGATCCCTTGCGGGCCAGGGCCTTCCTGGCCGAAACCGATCGCGCCCATGCACGGCCCGCGCTGGCACAGGATTATGTGGCGCCGCGCACGGCGGCCGAGCGCGAGGTGGCGCGGATCTGGCAGCGACTGCTGGGCATCGACCGGGTGGGCGCGCTGGATGATTTCTACGATCTGGGCGGCCATTCCCTGCTTGCGACCCAGGTTCTGTCGCGCATTACGGAGCGGCTGAAGGTCGAGATACCGCTGGATGCCTTCCTGGACGATCCGACGGTGGAGGCGCTGGCCGGGCTGATCGATGCCGCCGAGGCGGCGCGCGCCGCCACCACGGCCCTGGCCGGCGGCCCGCCGGCCGAGGGGGCCGCGGATGACGGGCCGATCCCCCATGCCGGCCGGCCGGAAGACGGGCTACCGCTGTCCTTCGCCCAGGCGCGCTGCTGGTTCCTGGACCAGCTGGACCCGGGCAGCGCCGGCTACAACATGCCGATGGCACTGGAGGTGTCGGGGCCGCTGGACCGGGCGGCCCTGTCGCGCAGCATCGACCTGATCCTGGCTCGCCACGAGGGGCTGCGCACCCTTTGCATCGTGCGGGACGGCGAGCCGCGCCAGATCGTGGTGCCGGCACGCATGGGCATTCTGGAGATCCGTGCGGCGACCGAGCCTTCGGGCATGCAGGCCCTGGCCGAGGCGGAGGCGCGCGAACCCTTTGATCTGACACGGGACATTCCGTTCCGTGCCGCCCTGGTACCGGTGGGGCCGGCACGGCATCTGCTGCTGATCACCATGCACCACATCGCCTCTGACGGCTGGTCGATGGGGGTGTTCCTGGACGAGCTGGCGCGGTTCTATGCGGGCTTCGCGGCAGGCGAGGTGCCGGCGCCGGCGCCCCTGCCGGTGCAGATGCCGGATGTGGCGGCCTGGCAGCGGCAGCGCTATGCCGGCGGCCGGCTGGAGGCGCTGACCGGCTGGTGGCGCGACCGGCTGGCGGGGGTGCCCGATCTGGTGCTGCCGACCGACCGGCCGCGGCCGCCCATACGCAGCGATGCCGGCGGGCTGATCGCGGTGCCGCTGGATCCCATGGCCCTTGCCCGGCTGAGGGCCCTGGGGCGGGCGGAGCGGGCAAGCCCGTTCATGGTGCTGCTGGCGATCTTCCGCCACCTTCTGGGCCGCTATTCGGGGCAGGAGGATTTTGCGATCGGCACGCCGGTGGCGGCACGCCCGCGGCCCGAGCTGGAGCCGCTGATCGGCTTTTTCGCCAACACGCTCGCCATCCGTAGCCGCATACCAGGCGATGCGAGCCTGCGCCAGGCGATCGCGATCGTGCGCGAGGATGCCGGCCAGGCCTTCGCCCGCCAGGATCTGCCCTTCGACCGACTGGTGGAGGAGCTGGGCATTGCCCGCGATCCCGGACGTAACCCCGTGTTCCAGGTGCTGTTCGTGTTGCAGAACGCCGGACGGGCGACGCCGCGGGTGGCGGGGCTGGAGCTGACGCCGCTGGACGCGGACACCGCCACGGCGAAGTTCGACCTGACGCTGTCGATCGTGCCCGCGCGTGTGCCGGACGGGGCCGGGACCGAGGCGGACGATTACAAACAGGCGTTGTTCGAATTCGCCACCGACCTGTTCGATCCGGCCGGAATCGAGATGATGGGAGCATGCTTCGCCGAACTGGTCATGCGACTTTCGGTTGAAGCCGACGCGCCGATGTCGTCCATTGCGCTGGATGCCGCGGGGATGGCGGCCGCAGCCGATGATGACGGCTGGTGAGGGAGGAAGGACGAGATGACCCGCGATACCACCGACGCCGCCCTGGCTACCCGGCTCGCAGCGCTCGACCCCGCCCGCCGGGCGCTGCTGGAACGGAGCCTTGCTGCACGCCGGGCGATGCCGCCCGAAGACCTGACGGGGGCCGTGGCACGCATCCTGGCAGGCAGCCCGGCCGCCCGGGCGATGGTCTTCACCCTGCGTGAACTGGGGGTCGGAAACGGCACGGTCGTCGGGGTGAATCTGGTCGAAACGGCTACGCACGGTCCGGAAATAGCCGGAATGGCTATTTCTGCCGGGCTGGCGGCCGGGGCCGATGTGCTGGTGGCGGGCGATGGCGATCGGCGACCGGCGGATATGATCGTCCTGCCCTCGGCGGAGCTGCCCTGGCCCGAGGTGCCGGCCACCACCCCGGCGGTCACCCTTGAACCCATTGGTCGGGTGCTGATCGATGGGCCGCAGGGATACCAGCCGGTCGATCTGGCCGGACGTTTCGCCCGTCTGGCGGAGGTCTTCGCCGGGGCGCGGCGGGTGGCGGTCGAGACCGGGACCGACGACCCGGATGCGCTTGCGGCGCTGATGTTTGCGGCCGCAAGCGGGCTGGGCATGACCGGGATCGATGCGGCCACGCGCCGGCCGCGCGCCATGCTGGCGAAGCTGGCCGCAACCCGGCCGCAGGCGATGGCCATCCGGCCCGGATCGCTGGGCCGGATGATCGAGGCGGCGGCGGGCGGGGTGGACCATCCGGGCCTGGCCGATATCGCAGCAATCGATTTCGGCGGGGCGGCCGTGCCGGCGGCGCTGGTGGCGAAGCTGCCGGGCCGGCGGCTGTTCTGCCACTATGCCGACGGCAGCGGCGCACCGCTGGCCGGCTGGATGATCGATCCGGCACTGGTGACGGGAGAGACCGCACCGGCGGGGCGGCCGCTGGCCAAGGGGCGGATCCGGATCGTGGACGGCAGCGGTGCCGTGGCGCCGGCCGGCATGGTGGGACGGATCGAGACCCGGGCCACCGCAGAGGACGCCACCGCAGAGGAGAGCCGGCACTGGCTGGCCACCGGCGATGCCGGGCGGCGCACACGTGACGGGCTGCTGGAAACCCTGGCCCGGCCGGATGGCCGGCTGCGGCGGGACGGCCGGCTGCTGGATCTGGCCGCGGTGGAAGGCCGCATCGCCCGCCTGCCGGGGGTGGCGGATGCGCATCTGCGCCTGCGCCGCACGGAAGCCGGGCCGGTTCTGGTGGCTGCCCTGGTGCCGGCGGGCACACCGGATCGGGCGCTCGCCGCCGCCGCAGCTCTGCCCGGCTGGTGCCGGCCCGAGGCGATACAGCTGGTGGACCACCTGCCGCTGACGGCCGCGGGCGAGATCGATATGGCGGCGCTGGACCAACTGCCGGTGCCGGACGAGGCCCTGCTGGAGGCGACCGACGCAGCGCTTGCCCCGGCCCCCGCCATCGAGGACCCGGCCCCGGTGGCGCTGGAGCGGCTGGTGGCGCTGCCGCCCGTACCGGACCGGCCTGCCCGGCCGCCCGTGACCCTGATCGCCACCGGCACCCCCCTGCCCGCGCCGCGCTTCCGCACCCTGCCCGAAATCCTGGACCATGCGGCAGACCACGCGGCCGCACGCGGGATCGGCATCATCCGCGACGGCCGTGGCACGGTGGAGCAGATCGACCACGCCGGCTTCCGCGACCGGGTTCGGCTTCTGGCGGGCGGGCTGGCCCGTGCCGGGATCGGCCGGGACGACCGGCTGCTGCTGGTGGTGGCCGATATCGCCGACTATCTGACCGGCTTCTGGGCGGCCCAATGGCTGGGAGCCGTGCCGGTGCCGGTATCGGTCGCGGGCAGCTGGACCACGGAGGACGGCAATGCCGCCAAGCTGCTGCAGACCCGCCGGCTGCTGGGCCATCCGCCGGTGCTGGCCGATCGCGGCCGCGCCGGCCTGATCGCAGACTTCCTGGCCGCCCACGAGAACGACATGTCGGCAGGGCCGGTGCTGGACCCGGCACTGCTGGCGGAAGGTGCCCCGGTCGAGCTGGCGGCGGAGGTCGACCCGGATGCGCCGGCGATCCTGCTGCTGACATCCGGTTCCACCGGCACACCCAAGGCCGTGGTGCAGACCCATCGCACGCTGATCGCCCGAACCACGGCGACCATCGCCCATCGCGGCTATGGCCCCGAAGATCTGTCGTTCAACTGGATGCCGCTGGACCATGTGGGCGCGGTGGTGATGTTCCATCTGCGCGATCTGGCGGCCGGGGCGGGGCAGATCCATGCGCCGATCGATCTGGTGCTGGCCGAGCCGCTGAACTGGCTGCGCTGGATGAGCCGCGACCGGGTGACGGTGAGCTGGGCGCCGAATTTCGCCTTCGGCCTGATCGTGGCCGAGGCCGCACGGCCGGGGGCGCTGGAGGGCATCGACCTGTCGGCCCTGCGCATCCTGATCAATGCCGGCGAGGCGATCGTGCCGCGCACCGCCCGGCGCTTCATCGCAGCCCTGGCCCCGTACGGGCTGGGCCCCGCGGTGATGAAGCCCGAATGGGGCATGTCCGAGACCTGCTCTGCGGTGATCTGTTCCGACGGCTTCACCCTGGAGGGGACCGGGGATGACGACATGGCCGCCGATCTGGGCGGCCCCGTGCCCGGCACCGCCTTCCGGATTTTCGAGGGCCACGGCACACCGCCGGTGGGGCGCCTGCAGATCAAGGGCCCGACGGTGACCCCGGGCTATCTGGAAAACCCCGAGGCCAATGCCGAGGCCTTCACCGCAGACGGCTGGTTCGACACCGGCGATCTGGGCACGATGACCGACGGCCGGCTGAAGATCACCGGCCGGGCCAAGGACGCGATCATCGTGAACGGCCGCAACCTGCACGCCCACGAGATCGAGGCGGTGGCGGAAGAGGTGCCGGGCGTGGCGGTATCGTGGACCACCGCCTTCGCCAACCGCCCGGCCGGGGCCGATACCGACCGGCTGGTGGTGACCTGGGTGCCGGAAGACGGGGCCGATCGCGAGACCGTGGCCGGCACCATCCGCGCCCGCATCGCCCGCCGCCTGGGGGTGACCCCGGCGGCAGTGGTGGCGGTGCGGCGCGAGGACGTGCCCAAGACGGCGATCGGCAAGATCCAGCGCGCGCGCATCCGCGCCGATTACGAGGCCGGCCGCTTCGGCGGGCTGGTGGCGGCCCCCGCCGACAGCGCGCCCGATCAGGGCCCCGTGGACCTGCCGCTCTCGCGGCCGGTCTGGCGCCCCGCCGCCCTGCGCCGGCGCGATCCCGCGACGCCGGCCGTGATCCACCGGGCAGAGGGCACTGACGCCGTGGCGATGATCGCCGGCCTTCGCGACCGGCTGGCACCGCTGCTGGCGGACGGCGGCGGAAGGCTGCGGCTGGTGCTGGGAATACGCGGGCTGGAGGCGATCGACCCCGGCGACCCGGTGCCCGATCCGGCAGCGGCGGCACTTGCCGCCTGGGCGGCAAGCCTGGCGCAGGAGACCGGCCGGCTGGAGCTGCGGGTGGTGGATCTGGACCCGGGCAGCGATGGCGCAGCCGCAGAGGCGGTGCTGGCCGAAGAGGCCGGCCATGCCGATCCCGAGCCGGTGGTGGCCCGGCGCGGCAGCCGCCGGCTGGCCCGCCGGCTGGAAGCGCTGGAGATGGAGCTGCCCGCCCCCCGGACGCTGCCGATCACGGCAGGCGGCATCTGGCTGCTGGCCGGTGGCACCGGCGGGCTGGGGGTGGAGCTGGCCGACTTGCTGGGCCGGCGCTTCGGGGCGCGGCTGCTGCTGGTTTCGCGCGGCGAGGCCGCGGCAGACCCGATGAAAGCGGCGCGGCTGGCCCGGCTGAGCGCAGCCGGGGTGGAGCATCTGGCCATGGCCGCGGATGTCACCGACCGCGGGGCGCTGGAGGCCGCCATTCGTGCGGCCTGCGAACATTGGAACGCACCCCTGGCCGGAATCGTGCAGATGGCGACCGATGGGGCGCTGGACGCACAATGGGCGGAGATGGCCGATCGCGGCGGGCTTGCCGACAGCGACGCGGCACTGGCCGCGACGATCGGCCCCAAACTGGAGGGCACCCGCCACCTGGTCGCCATTGCCCGTGCCCATGGCGACCTGCCGCTGATCGGCTTCGGCACGGTGAACGCCCTGTTCGGCGCCCCGACGCTGGGGGCCTATGCGGCCGCCAATGCCGCCATGGCGGCGGTGCTGGCCGGCGAACGCAGCCGCCGCCAGGCCGCGGGCACGGCCGGGGAGACGGCAGGAAGCGGGACGGTGACGACCATCGACTGGTCGATGTGGGATGGGCTGGGCCTGGCCCAGGGTGCGCCGGAACCGGCCCGCGCCCGGACCCGGGCGCTGGGCTACAGGATCATCGGCCGCAGCCAGGGCCTGCGGGCACTGCTGGCGGCGCTGGCGCTGGACCGGCCGCGGGTGGTGGCGGGGGTGGATACCGCCGGCCATCCGGTGATGCGGCGGCCGAGAGCGGCCGCGGCCCGGCCCCTGCTGGTGCCGGTGACCCGGGGAAGCATCACCGGCGCCACCGACCGTTTCGGCCGCCGGATGACGATCGGTACGGGAACGGCGGCCCCATCCGGGCCGGGCCTGGTCGCCGATCCGCCGCGCGGCCCGGTCGAAACCCGGATCGCCGCGCTCTGGTGCGACCTGCTGGAACGGCCGGCGATCGGCCGGCACGAGAACTTTTTCGAGATCGGCGGCCATTCGCTGCTGCTGGCCCGGCTGCGCGCCCGGCTGGTGCCGCTTGCCGGCCGCGAGATCGGCATCGTGGAACTGTTCCGCCACCCCACCATCCGCGACCTGGCCCGCCTGGTTGCCGCAGACACCGCCGAGATCGAGGCTGGGGAATGACCGTCGACACCGCCGCCGGGCCTGAGAGCCGCACCACCCGGACCATGTCCCCCGTCCACAGCGTTCCGGTTGCGGTGGTGGGCCTTGCCTGCCGCGCGATCGGCGTGGATGGCCCGGAAGCCCTGCGCCGGGTGCTGCTGGAGGGGCGCGACGTGCTGGCGCGCCATGATGCCGCCGGCGCCGGGGCGCTGGGTGTGCCCGCCGCCCTGGCACGGGATCCGCGCTATGTCGGCACCGCGGCAATGCTGCCCGGACAGGAGAGATTCGATCACGCGCTGTTCGGCCTGTCGCTGCGCGAGGCGGAATTGCTGGACCCGCAACACCGGCTGTTTCTGGAACTCTGCCGCGAGGCGCTGGAAGATGCCGCCTGGCTTGCCCCCGCGGCCGGGCGCCGGGTGGGGGTGTTCGGCGGCTGCGGCAGCCCGATCTATCTGATGACCCGGCTGGCCGGCGCCGGTGCGGCGCTGGAGGCGGCGGGCGCGACGGCGCTGAGCTTCGCCGCCAAGCCGGATTTCCTGTCGCTGCGCGTCGCCTATCGGCTGGATCTGCGCGGGCCGGCGATGACCGTGCAGACCGGTTGTTCGACGGGCATGAGCGTGGTGCAGGCCGCCATGGCCGCACTGGCGGCCGGCGAATGCGAAGCCGCGCTGGCCGGCGCCGCCTGCCTGACCCGGCTGGACCCGGCCGGCTATCTTTACCATCCGGGCGCGATCGAAAGCCCCACCGGCCGCTGCCGGCCCTTCGACGCCGCAGCCGACGGCACGGTCGGCGGCAGCGGCGGCGCGGTGGTGCTGCTGAAGCGGCTGGCCGATGCCGAACGCGACGGCGACCATA
The DNA here is from genome assembly GCF_041468085.1 of Tistrella mobilis. Lineage (NCBI taxonomy): Bacteria > Pseudomonadati > Pseudomonadota > Alphaproteobacteria > Geminicoccales > Geminicoccaceae > Tistrella > Tistrella mobilis. The sequence continues at coordinate 3,157,014 of NZ_CP121017.1, forward strand.
TCCATGCCGTGATCCGGGCGGTGGCGATCACCAATGACGGCGGTGCCAAGATCGGCTTCACCGCGCCGGGCGAAGAGGCGCAGGCCGAGGCCGTGGCGCGCGCATTTCGTGTCTCTGGAATTAATCCAGATACGATTGGTTGTGTGGAAGCCCATGGCACCGCCACGGCGCTGGGCGACCCGATCGAGCTGGCGGCGCTGACCCGCGGCTTCAGGGCCGCCGGCGGCACGCGCCTGGCCCATGCGGCGCTGGGATCGGTGAAGGGCAATCTTGGCCATGCCGATGCGGCGGCCGGCATGCTGTCGATCGCCAAGGCGGTGCTGTCGGTGGCCCATGGCGAGATCTACCCCACCGCCAACACCACCACCCCCAATCCGGAACTGCGGCTGGCCGAAACCCCCTTCCGCCTGCCGACCGCCCCTGAAGCCTGGCCCGCCGCCTGCCATCCGCGGCGGATGGCGGTGAACTGCTATGGCATGGGCGGCACCAATCTGCACGCCATTCTGGAACAGGCGCCGGCCGGCAGCCCGCGCGCGGCAGAGCCCGCGGGCCCGCTGGTCTTCGTGCTGTCGGCCGCAGACGAGGAAATGCTGGAGGCACTGGCCGCCCGCATGGCCGCGGCCTTCACGGCCGGGGCGGCACCGGCTGCCGTGGATGTCGCCTTTTCGCTGGCCACCGGCCGGCCGGCCCTGGCGGCACGGCGGGCGGTGGTGGCGCAGGATCTGGCCCAGGCGGCGCGGCTGCTGACGCAGCCCGGCCCGGCCCTGCCGGTGCTGCGCGACCGGCCGGTTGTGATCGACCGCGCCGATGCCGCCTGGGCGGCGCTGCTGCCCGATCTGACCGACAGCCCCGATGCCCGCGGGCTGGTCGACGGGGTGGCGCCGGCGCGGCTGGTATCCGGCCCGGCCGATGGTACCGATCCGCTGATGGCCGATCCGCTGATGGCCGATCCGCTGATGGTAGATGGCCGCGACCGGCTGCAGGCGCTGGCGCGGCTCTGGTGCCTGGGGGTCAGGATCGACTGGGCGGCGGTGTTTCAGGGCAGCCATCCCCGGCGGGTGCCGCTGCCGGTGATGCCCTATCGCCCGACCCGCTGCTGGATCGACCTCGCACCGGCGGAGCCCGTGACCGCTGCGACCGTGGCGCCGGCCGCCGTGATGCCCGCTTTCGTCGAGGCCCCGCTTGCCGCCGGGACAGCGATGCCCGCAACCATCGTCACCGGATGTGCCGCGCCGGTGACCGGTCTTGGAACCACCCTGCCCCTGGCCGAAGCCGATGCGGTGACCGGGCGGGTGCTGCTGGTGCTGCCCGGGGCGCTGGGCCTGGCCGGACGCCGGCCGGCGGACCCTGAAGAGCTGCGCCAGGCCAGCGCCTTGCGCGCCCGGCCCGGCGTGGATCTGACCATCATCGACACGGCCCCGGCCGTGGATCTGCCGCCCGCCACCGCATCCGCCCTGGCGGCGCGCATCCGCGCCGAGGCGGCGGGCGACGCCCCGGCGGTGGCCTTCGACGGCGCCCGCCGGCTGGTGCTGGTGGCCGAAGCGGTGGCCGCCGAGGATGCGGCGCCGCTGCCGGATGACGGCCGGCCGGCGCCGGAGACCGCGGGTCCGGATCTGGCCCACCCCGCAGCTTCGGCCGCAGCGGCCCGGCTTGCCGCCCTGCCGGTGGAACCGGCGCGCGGCCCGGCGCTGGATGCGGCCCTGGACCGGCTGTGCGCCGCGCACAGTGTTGCCATGATGCGCAGAAGCGGGGTCGACATGGCACCCGGCGCCGGGATCACCCGTGCCGAACTGGACCGGCGGATCGGGCTGGTGCGGGGCCAGGGCCAGGGACAGGGCCAGGGATGGAGCCAGGGCCAGGGATGGGGCCGGATGCTGGATGCCGCCCTGGCCGATCTGGCGGCCGACGGGCTGCTGACCATCGCCGGCGACCGGCTGATCTGGGGGCCGGCGGTGGCCGATCTGCCGGCGCCGGATGCGGCGGCGGACCGGGTGCGGGCGATCGACCCCGATCATGCCGGGCTGGTGGCGCTGATCGATCATTGCATGGCGGCCCATGGCGAGGTCTTCGCCGGCCGGCGCCCGGCCACCACGGTGATCGCGGGGCGCGAGGCCGGGCGGCTGTTTACCGGCGCCGGCCCGGCGATCGAGCGCCATTCCAGCCGCGCGCGGGTGCTGGATGCCGCAGCCGATGCGGTGGTGGCGGCGGTGGATGCCGCAGCCGCCGCCGGGCGGACGGCCCGGATCGTGGAGGTGGGCGGCGGCACGGGGGCCTTCACCGGCCCGGTGCTGGACCGGCTGGCCGGCCGGACGGTCGACTATCTGTTCACCGATGTGTCGGGCGAGTTCGTGGCGCGGGCGCGGGCGACGCTGGCCGCACGCGGGCTGACCGGGGTGCGGGTGGCACGCTTCGATGTGTCACGCGACCCCGCGGATCAGGGGCTGGAGGTGGGCGGCGCCGATCTGGTGCTGGCGCTGGACGTGATCCACGCCACCGCCGATCTTCGTGTCTCTCTCGACAATGTCGCGCGGCTGCTGCGGCCGGGCGGGCTGCTGCTGCTGGCCGAACTGGTCGTCGCCCGGCGCTGGGTGAACGCGATCTGGGGCCTCGCCACCGGCTGGTGGGTGATGACGGATGACCGCACCACCTCTCCGCTGATCGACCCTGCCGCCTGGCGGCGGGTGCTGGAAGGCGCGGGTTTCGCGACCGAGGCGGTGCTGCCCGATACCGACGGCGCCGATACCCGCCTGTTCATCGCCCGCAACACCCGCACCGGCCCGGCCGCGCTGGCCCTGCACGAGGGAGCGCTGCCCGCCGCGCTGCCGCAGGCCAGGCGGCATGTGCTGATCCGGCCCGCAGCGGCGGGTGACCTGGTCGCCGCCGCCCTGGCCGGGGCCGAGGCGCGGGCGCTGGAATGGGCGACCGGCGCGGAAGCGGTGGCCTGGACCGGCGAGGGCCGGCCGGATGCCCGGCAGCGCCACCTGTTGCAGCGGACAGGGGCCGCGGTGCTGATGCCGGCCGGTGACGCCGCCGCCCCTGCCGCCGCACCGGTCGACGGCGATGCCGCCTTCGCCCTGGTCGCGGGGCTGTGGCACGACCTGCTGGGGGTGACGCCCGAGGATGCGGCCGCCGATTTCTACGCCGCCGGCGGCGACAGCCTGATCGCCACCCGCATGCTGGCGCTGCTGGCCGAACGCCACGGGCTGGACCTGCCGGCCACGGCCCTGTTCGCGGCGACCACGGCAGGCGAGATGGCCGGGCTGATCCGCGCCGCGGCACCGGCGGCAGACGCGGCCGCGATCGATGCCGGCGCCGACGCCGACCTGCTGGACCTGCTGGCCGATATCGAGAACATGTCGGATGAAGAGATCGCCGCCGCCATGGCACGGCTGGAGGGACAGGAACAGGACGGGCGGGAGGTGGCGGAATGACCGGGGATCTGTCGGCCCGGCTGGACCGGCTGAGCCCGGCGCAACGTGCGCTGTTCGAACGTATGCGCAGCATGCGTCCGGAACCTGCCGCTGCGCCTGAAACGGCGCCCGAAGCGGCGCCGCTGTCTTTCGCGCAGGCACGGCTGTGGTTCCTGGACCGGCTGCAACCGGAGAGCCCGGCCTATAACATCGCCTCTGCGGTGGAGATCCGCGGAGAGATCGACCTGGCGGCGCTGGATGCGGCGCTTCAGCAGGTGATCGCCCGCCATGGCGTGCTGCGGACGCGGTATGAGGAGGGGGCGGAGGGGCCACGGCAGATCCTGGATCCGGTGCCGGCCGGCCCGGTGCTGGGGCTGGCCGATGCCCCGGATCTGGCGGCGGCAGAGGCCCTGGCGGCAGCCGAAGCGCGGCGGCCCTTCGATCTGGCCACGGGGCCGGTCTTCCGGCTGCTGCTGATCCGGATCGCCCCGGCGCATCAGGTTCTGGCGGTCACCGTACACCATATCGCCGCCGATGCCTGGTCGCTGGGCATTCTGTTCGACGAGCTGATGACGCTTTATCAGGCGCGGCTGGACGGCGTGCCGGCCGCCCTGCCGGCGCTGACCACCAGCTATGCCGCCTATGCCGCGGAACAGCGCGCGGCGCTGGATGCCGCGACCGAGGCCCGGCTGCTGGACTGGTGGCGCCATCGGCTGGACGGGCTGCCGGTGCTGGACTGGCCGGCGGGACCGCCACGGCCGCCGGTGCAGCGCTTCGAGGGGGCGGCCCGGCGTTTCGACGTGCCGGCGGCGCTGACCCGGGCGATCGAGGCGCTGGGCCGGCGTCACGGCGCCTCTACCTTTCAGACCCTGATGGCGGCGGCGCAGGTTCTGGTTCATCACGAGACCGGCCAGCGCGATTTCGCCCTGGGCGCGCCGGTCGCCAACCGCCGGCGCCGCGAGCACGAGGCGCTGATCGGCTTTTTCGTCAACACCCTGCCCTTCCGGGCCAGGTTCGACGACGACCCGGCCTTCACCACCTGGCTGGAACGGCTGCGCGACGATGCGCACGCGGTGCTGGCGCATCAGGATCTGCCCTTCGAAAAGCTGGTCGAGGCGCTGGAAGAGACCCGCGACCCCAGCCGCAACCCGCTGGTGCAGGTGGTGCTGGCCTTCCAGAACGCGCCGGTCGGCAGCGGGGCGGCCCCCGGCGGGCTGGGTCTGCGCGGGCTGGAAACCGATCAGGGCATCGCCCGCTTCGATCTTGAAATCCACCTGACCCCGACGGCGGGCAGCGGGCTGGCCGGCATGATCCTGTACGACACCGCGCTGTTCGATGCGGCGCGGGTCGACCGGGTGGCGCGGCGTTTCGTGCGGCTGCTGGAGATGGTGACGGCAGATCCCGGGCGGCGCATCGGCGATCTTGTGCCGCTGCTGGACGAAGACCTGGCGGCGATCGCAGCGGCCGCCCCCACGGTGCCGCGGCCGGCGGAGCTGGTACCGGCACGGCTGGCGCGCATGGTGGTGGAGCGGGCGGCGGCGCCGGCGGTCGAGGATGCGGGCGGCATGATCGACTATGCCGGGCTGGATGCGGCCGCGGCCCGGCTGATGCGGGCGCTGGCGGATCTGGGCATCGGCCGGGGCGATGTGGTGGCGGTGATCCTGGCCCCGGGGCGGGAGGCCGCCGCGGCCGCGACGGGCATCTGGGCCATGGGGGCCGCCTATCTGCCGCTGGACCCGCGCCACCCGCCGGCCCGGCTGGCGACACTGATCCGCCGCGCCGGCGTGCGGGCGGTGGTGGCGCCGGCCCTGCCCGAGGGGGTGGAACTGCCGCGGCTGGAGGTTGGTTTCGGCCCGGATCATGGCGGTTTCGGCGGCGGTCATTTCGGCGATGGCGGGGCGGCGGCGCGGGCGGCCCGGATCAATACGGCGGAGGATGCCGCCTATCTGATCTTCACTTCCGGCTCGACCGGCGAGCCCAAGGGGGTTGTGGTGCCGCATGGCGCGCTGGCCGGGCTGGTCGACTGGCATCTGGATGCCTTCGGCACGGGGCCGGCCACCCGGGCGAGCCTGGTGGCCGGCCCCGGTTTCGATGCCGCGGTCTGGGAGATCTGGCCCGTGCTGGCCGCGGGCGGCACCGCGGTTGCGGCCGACCCCGCCATTTTGGCCGATCCGGCGGCGCTGGCCGGGTGGCTGGTCGACCGGCGGATCAGCCAGGCCTTCATGCCGACCCCGCTGGTCGGTGGGCTGCTGGGCCGGGTCTGGCCGGCAGAGACCGCGCTGCGGCTGGTGCTGGCGGGGGGTGAGCGGCTGAGCCTGCGGCCGCCCCAGGGCCTGCCCTTCCGGCTGGTCAACAATTACGGGCCGACCGAGGCGGCGGTGGTTGCGACATCGGGCACCGTATCTCCGGGCGCGGCGGGTATGGGGCTGCCCGATATCGGCGGGGCGATCACCGGCGCGCAGCTGCATGTGCTGAATGCGGCCGGCCGGCCGGTGGGCATCGGCATGCCGGGCGAACTGCATGTCGGCGGGCGCGGGCTGGCCCAGGGCTATGCCGGCGATCCGGTGCGCACGGCGCTGGCCTTCCGGCCCGACGCCACGGGCGATGGCGCGCGGCTTTATGCGACCGGCGATCTGGTGGCGCTGCGGGCCGATGGCCGGCTGGACTTCCTGGGCCGGGCCGACGACCAGGTGAAACTGCGCGGCCACCGGATCGAGCCGGGAGAGATTGCGGCCGCGATCCGGGCCCTGGACGGGGTGCGCGAGGCGGCGGTGGTGCTGCGCGAGGACGGCGCGGAGCCCCGGCTCTGCGCCTATGTCGTGGGATCGGCCGCGCCGGCACGGCTGGCCCGCCGGCTGCGCGAGCGGCTGCCCGGCTATATGGTGCCGGCGGATTGGGTGCAGCTGGACCGGCTGCCGCTGACCACCTCGGGCAAGCTGGACCGGCGGGCGCTGCCGGCACCGGAGGTGACGGCGGCGACCGGGGCCGCGGCGGAAACCGCGGCCGAGCGGCTGATCGCCGGCATCTGGGCCGAGGTTCTGGGCCGGAAGCTGCCGCCCGGCCGCGACGACGATTTTTTCGCCCTGGGCGGCCATTCCCTGGCGGCGGCCCGGGTGGCGGCGCGGTTGCAGGCGGCCGGGCGGCCGCTGCCGCTGGCGACGCTGTTCCGCGCCACCACACTGGCGGCGCTGGCGGCGGAGCTGGAGGCCGAGCCCGCAGCGGGCGATGCGGACGGCATCGATCTGCCGGCATTCGAACCGGTGCTCGACGGCGAGGTGCCGCTCAGCCCCGGCCAGGCGCGCTGGTGGTTCCTGGACCGGCTGGGCGCCGACCCGGCAGCTGCGGTGATCTCGGCCACGCTGGATCTGGCGGGGCCGCTGGATGCCGGCCGGCTGGCGTCGGCCTTCGGGCAGATCGTCGCCCGGCATCTGCCGCTCAGGACCGCAATCATCGCGGTGGACGAGCAGCCGCGGGCCGTGCCGCAGCCGGTGCCCATGCCCTGGCCGCTGCCGGTGCTGCCGGTGGCGGACGAGGCTGGGGCGGACCGGCTGGCGCGGGAGCTGGCGGCCCGGCCCTTCGATCTGGCGTCGGGGCCGTTTCTGCGCACGCATTTGTTGCAATTTGGCCCTGAGAGACATCTTTTGATTGTGGTTCTGCACCATGTCGCCGCCGATGGCTGGTCGATGGGGGTGCTGATCCGCGAGCTGGAGGATCTCTATGCCGGGCGGGTGCCGGCGCCGCTGGTGGTGGCCTATCCCGAAACCGCACGGCGCGGCGCGGCGCTGACCGGGCGGGATCTCGCCTTCTGGCGCGACCGGCTGGCGGAGCTGCCGCCGCCGCAGGCGGTGCCCGGGCGGCCGGAGACGGAGGCCGCGGCCGGGCCCGACACCGCCGATCCGGTGGTGGTGGCGGCCCTGCCCGAGGCCGCGACCCGCGGGCTGGAAGCGCTGGCGCGCCGGGCCGGGGTGACGCCGTTCATGCTGCTGCTGACGGCCGCCCAGATCCTGTTCGCGCGGCTGTGGGGCACGCGGGATTTCGCGCTGGGCACGCCGGTCGCCAACCGGCCGGATCCGGCCTCGGAAGCGCTGATCGGGTTTCTGGTCAACACCGTGGTGCTGCGCAGTTCGCTGACGCAGGCAGACGACCGCCTGGACCGGCTGCTGGCGCAGGTGAAGGCCGATACGGTGGCGGCGCTGGCCCATCAGGCCCTGCCCTTCGACCGGCTGGTCGAGGCGCTGGATATCGCGCGCAGCGGCACCGACAACCCGCTGTTCCGGGTGCTGGTCGCCTGGCAGCCGGGGGATCTGGCAGTACCCGATCTGGCGGGGCTGACGGTGACGCCGCGGCCCTCCCCTTTGATCGGCACGCGGCTGGATCTGGAAATCCACGGCCAGGCCGGGCCGGGCGGCTGGCATCTGGCGCTGACCTATGCGCCCCCGCGGCTGTCGCGGGCGGATGCAACCGCCATCGGCGCGCGGCTGGTGCGGGTGCTGACGGCGATGGCGGCAGAGCCGGAGCAACGCTGGACCGCGCTGCCGGTTCTGGGCGCCGACGAGACGGCCAGGATCGATGCGGCGGCACGCGGGCGCGCGATCGCCCATCCGCGGGTGCTGGACGAGATCCTGGCCCGGGCGGCGGAAGACCCCGCCGCAGCGGCGCTGATCGACGGCCGGGGCAGCATCGACCGCCGCGGCCTGATCGGGCGGGCGGCGGCGCTGGCGCAACTGCTTTGCCAGATGCGGGGCCAGTCCGTCGGGTTGATGCTCGGGCGCGGTCAGGCGCATGGGGTGGGGTTGCTGGGGGTGTGGCTGGCCGGGGCGGCGGCGATGCCGCTGGATCCCGACCTGCCGGATGCGCGGCTGAAGACGATGATCGATATCGGCCGGCCGGCGGCGATCATCGCCGATCCGGCGCAGCTGGCGCGGCTTCGGGCGCTGACCGATCTGCCGGTGATGGCGCTGCCCGAGGGCGAGGCAAAGCCTGCGCCGGTGACGGCCATGCCCGACGATCCCGCCTATCTGCTGTTCACCTCGGGCTCCACCGGCACGCCCAAAGGGGTGATGGTGGCCTGGCGGACGCTGGACCAGCTGACCGGCTGGCATCGGGCGCGGCATCCCGTGCCGGCGCCGACGCTGGGTTTCGCGCCTCTGGGCTTCGATGTCTCGATGCAGGAGGCGGCTCTGGCCTGGGCCGAAGGCAGCCCGCTGGTCGTCGCCGACGAAACGGTCCGGCGCGACCCGGCGGCGCTGACCGCCTTCATCCGCGCGCATCAGGTCGCCCGGCTGTTCCTGCCGGTGGTGATGCTGCATGCGCTGGCCGATCATCTGGCGGCCCATCCCGACCGGATCCCGACCTCGGTTGCGCTGATCGTGACGGCGGGGGAACAGCTGCGCATCACCGGCCCGGTGCGCGACTGGTGCCGGCAGAGCCGGTTCGCCATCGACAACCAGTACGGGCCGACCGAAACCCATGTCGTGGCGGCAGAGCTGCTGCCGGCCGACGCCGTCGACGACTGGCCCGACCGGCCGGCGATCGGGCGGCCGGTGGATGGCGCGGTGCTGTTCGTGACCGACCCGGAAGGCCGGGTTCTGCCCGACGAGGTGGCGGGAGAACTGCTGATCGGCGGCATGGCGCCGGCGATCGGCTATGCCGGCGACCCGGTGCGCACCGCCGAGCGCTTCGTGACCGGCCCCGACGGCAGCCTGGTCTATCGCACCGGCGACCGGGTGATTCGCGGCCGCGACGGACGGTTGACCTATCTGGGCCGGGCCGACGACCAGGTGAAGATCCGCGGCTTCCGGGTGGAGCCCGGCGAGATCGAGGCGGCGCTGGGGGCCCATGACGAGGTCGCCCAGGTGCTGGTGGCGGTGCGCGGGATTGCCGGCGCCGCGACGCTGGTCGCCCATGTCGAGCCAAGGGTGATGCCGGCCGACGAGGCCGGTTTCGCGGGCCGGCTGGCGGCCTGGCTGCGGGGCCGGCTGCCGGCGCCGATGGTGCCGGCGCGCTGGGTGATCACCCCGGCCCTGCCCCGATCGGCCAATGGCAAGCTGGATCGCAAGGCCCTGCCGCCGGTGGACGGGATCACCCCGGGCCAGACCGTGGGTGCGGCACCGGCGACGGAAACCGAGACGGCGCTGGCCGGGATCTGGACCGCGATCCTGGGGGTGGAGACGGTGGCGCGCGGCGACGACTTCTTCGCCCTGGGCGGCCATTCGCTGCGCGCGACCCAGCTGGTCGCCCGCATCGAGCGGGATCTGGGCCTGGCGATCCGTCTGGCGACGGTGTTCGAACACCCCACGCTCCAGGGCCTGGCCGCAGCGGTGGACGAGGCGCGGACCGACGCGCTTGCCGATGACCTGTCCCTTCTGGACGAAGACGAGCTTGCCGCCCTTCTGGGCGGTAACGACCTGGACGCCCTTGCGGGCGACGACGATCCGGAGACCGCCGCATGACCGACGCCCCCCGCCCCTCGGCCGAGGCGCTGCGCGCGAAACTGAAGACGCTCTCGCCCGAACAGCGCGCAGCGCTGGAACGCAAGCTGGCAGCGGCCAGGACGGGGGCTGCTCCCACCGGCATGGCCACTGCGGGCACAGCGATCCCGCGCATCCCGCGCGACCCGCCGCCCGCGGCATCCTTCGCGCAGGAGAGGCTGTGGTTCATCGACCGGCTGGCGCCGGGCACGGCGGCCTATAACATGCCGGCCGTGCTGCGGCTGGCCGGGGCGCTGGACCATCAGGCCCTGGAAACCGCCATCGGGCGGATCGTGGCCCGGCACGAGGCGCTGCGCACCGCCCTGGTCGAACGGGATGGCCGGCCGGTGCAGATGATCGCCCCGGCGCCGGCCGCCTGGCCGATCGCGGTCGAGGATCTGAGCGGCTGCCCGGCCGAGACGGTCACCGCACGGGTTGCCGCCGAGGCCGAGACACCCTTCGATCTGGCCCGGCCGTTCAAGCTGCGCAGCCGGCTGCTGCGGCTGGGCGCCGACGACCATCTGCTGCTGATCACCCTGCATCATGTGGCCTCGGACGGCTGGTCGCTGGGGGTGCTGACCGCCGAGATCGGCGCGCATTACGCCGCCGCGCGCGACGGCCGCGACACGGATCTGCCGCCGCTTGCCTGCCAGTATGCCGATTTCGCCGCCTGGCAGCGCGGCCGGCTGAGCGGGGCGGCGCTGACGCGCGAGATCGACCACTGGCGCCGCACGCTCGACGGTTTCGTGCCGGGCGAGTTCCCGACCGACCGGCCGCGGCCGGCCGAGCAGTGCTTCGAGGGCGCGGTGGTCAGCCGCCGGCTGCCGGCGGCGCTGGCGGCGAAGGTCGATGCCGCAGCGCGGCGGCACAAGGCGACGCCCTTCATCATTCTGCTCGCCGCCTTCAACGCCCTGCTCGCCCGCTGGTCGGGGGAGATGGATGTGTCGGTCGGCATCCCGGTCGCCAACCGTACCCATCCCGATCTGGAAGCGCTGATCGGCTTCTTCGTGAATGCGCTGGTGGTGCGGGTGCCGCTGGGCGGCGACCCCGCGATGGACGAGATCATCACCCGCAGCCGGGCGGCGGCCACCACCGCCTATGACCATCAGGACCTGCCCTTCGAACGGCTGGTGGCGGAGCTGGCGCCCGAGCGCGACCCGTCGCGGCCGCCGCTGTTCCGGATCGCCTTTGCGGTGCAGAACGCGCCCCAGGGCGGCATCACCCTCGCCGGGCTGGAGCTGCGCCCCTTCACGGCCGAAATCACCCGCACCCGGATGGAAATGGAGTGGCATGTCTTCGAACGCCGCGACCAGACCGGCGCCGCGGCGGGGCTGGATCTGGTCGTCGCCCATGCGACCGCATTGTTCGACCGGGCGACCGTCGACCGGCTGATCGACGGCTTCACGGTGCTGCTGGAGGCAGGGCTCGACCGCCCGGAGACGCGGCTTTCCGCCCTGCCGGTGATGACGGCGGCCATGGAAGCGGCGGTGATGACCGCGGGCCGCGGGCAGGCCCCCGAGGCCATCCCCGCCCCCGATCTGGGCCGGGTGCTGGCCGGGCGGCTCGCGACCGACCGGGTGGTGCTGGCAGAGGCGGATGGCCCGCGGCTGACCGGCCGCCAGCTGCTGACACGGATGGAGCGGATGGCGGCGGCGCTGGCGGCGCGCGGGCTTGCGCCCGAAACGCCGGTGCTGCTGCTGATGGATCGTGGTATCGACCAGATCACCGCCACGCTCGCGATCTGGCGAGCCGGGCTCTGCCAGATGCCGGTCGATCCGGCCCAGCCGGATGCGCGGCTGGCGGCGATGATCACCGGCGGCGCCCCGGGGCTTGCGATCAGCGATGCCGGGGGGCTGGCGCGGCTTGCCGCCCTTGCCCCCGACCTGCCGCGCTGCCGCACCGCCGACCTCGATGCCGAGCCGCGGCCATTGAAGGCGGTGCATGGCGACCAGCTCGCCTGGATGATCTTCACCTCGGGATCCACCGGCACACCCAAGGCGACGCTGGTAACCCATGGCGGCGCGCTCAACACCGGCTTCGCCCAGGCGCGGATGCTGGGGCTGGGAACGGCCGACCGGGTGGCGCAACTCGCCTCCCCCGGCTTCGATGCCGCCCTCTCGGAACTGCTGATGGCGCTGATCGCCGGGGCCGAACTGATGCCGGTGCCGGCGGCGGTGGCGCGCGACCCGCTGGCGCTGGGCGATTTCCTGGCGGCCGAACGGGTGACGGTGGCGACGCTGACCCCCAGCATGCTGGCGGCGATCGGCCAGGATCTGCCCGATCTGGCGGTGCTGCTGGTTGCGGGCGAGGCCTGCCCGCCCGAACTGGTGCACCGCTTCGCCCCTGGCCGGCAGCTGGTGAACGCCTATGGCCCCACCGAATGCGCGGTCTGCGCGACCATGGCCGTGGGGCTGGTGGCAGAGGCGGGGCCGCCGCCGATCGGCACCGCCATCGACGGCGCGGACTGCCTGATCCTGGACCGGAACGGCCGGCTGGTGCCGGATGGCGTTGCAGGAGAACTCTGCATCGGCGGGCCGGGCGTCGGCCGCGGCTATGCCGGGCGGGCGGACCTCACCGCCGAACGCTTCGTGCCCCACCCGGCGGCGGACCGGCCGGGTGCCCGGCTCTATCGCAGCGGCGACCTGGTCCGCCGCCGTCCGGACGGCGCGCTGGACTATCTGGGCCGGATCGACACCCAGCTGAAACTGGGCGGCAACCGGATCGAACCGGGCGAGATCGAGGCGGTGCTGCGCGCCGACCCGGCCGTGGCCGATGCGGTGGTGGATGTCGTCGAGATGCCCGGCTCCCCCGCCGCAGTCACCCCCGCGGCCCCGGCCGCCGACCAGAGCGACGGGCCGGCGATCGCGCTCCGCCCCGCCGATGCGCTGGCCGATGGCCGGCGGCTGGAACTCTGGCCGTCGATCGCCGAGCATTTCGTCTATGACGAGACGCTCTACCACGCCATGACCCATGACGAGGCCCGCAACGCCCATTACCGGGCGGCGATCCGCGCCGCCGTGCCGGGCAAGGTGGTGGTGGATATCGGCACCGGCGCCGATGCCATTCTGGCCCGGCTCTGCGTCGAGGCGGGGGCCGCGAAGGTCTATGCGGTGGAGCTGCTGAAAGCCTCGGCCGACGCCGCGCGCGCGACCGTGCGGCGGCTGGGGCTCGACGACCGGATCATCGTCGTCCAGGGCGATGCCCGGCGGGTGACCCTGCCCGAACCCGCAGACATCTGCGTGTCGGAAATCATCGGCCCGATCGGCGGCTGCGAAGGCTCTGCCGTCATCCTGAACGATGTCTGGCGGCTGCTGAAGCCCGGGGCGGAGATGATTCCGGCGCGCACGGTGTCGATGGTGGCGGGGCTGGAGCTGCCGGCCGGCTTCCGCGAGGCGCCGGGCTTTTCCGGCCTGACCGCCGGCTATGTCCGGCGGATTTTCGAGGATCGCGGCGGGCCCTTCGACCTCAGGCTCTGCCTGAAGGGCATCGGCCCCGACGATCTGCTGACCGATGCCGCGGTGTTCGAGGATCTGGACCATGCCGGGCCGGTCGCGACCGAAAGCCGGCATCAGGTGGTGCTGACCACCCGCCGCGCCGGCCATCTGTCGGGGCTGACCGTCTGGCTGAAGCTGGAAGCCGCGCGCGGCCGGGTGATGGACACGCTGGGCGAGATCTGCTGCTGGCTGCCGGTTTTCCTGCCGGTCTTCGGCGAGGGCCGGCCCGTGCCCGCGGGCAGCCGCATCGCCATGACCATCACCCGCACGCTGCACGAAAACGGCATCAACCCGGATTTCCGGCTGACCGGCATGATCGAGATGCCCGACGGCACGGGCGAGCCCTTCGACTGGTTCTCGCCCAATCACGGCGCCGGGGCCGGCTTCCGCGCCTCGCCCTTCTATCGCCGGATCTTCCCGGAAACGGCGCCCGCTCCCGCCGCCCCCCTGCCCACCTCCCTGCTGTCTCCCGACACCGGCCGCCGGCTGGTCGCCTGGGTCACGCCGCGCGGCGGGGCCGACCCCGAAGGCGATGCGGCGCTGGCCCGCGACCGCGTGGAGGAATGGCGGGCGCTCTACGAGACCGCCGGGCCGGCGGCGGCAGAGACGCCGGCAGATCTCCGGGCGGACGCCCACCCGGACGACGCCCTCTTCGCCGGCTGGAACAGCAGCTATACCGGCCGGCCGATCCCGGTTCACGAGATGCGCGACTGGCGCGACCGGACGGTGGCGGCGATCCGCCGCGCCATCCCCGCGGGACGCCTGCCGCATATCGCCGAAATCGGCTGCGGCGCCGGGCTGTTGCTGGAACCGCTGGCGCCCGCGGCCGCCTCGATCCTCGGCACCGATTTCTCGGCGGCGACCCTGGCGGGGCTGGAGGCACGGCTGGCCGGACGCGGCTGGCCGCATATCCGGCTGGAACGGCAGGAAGCCGCCGACCCGCTGCCGCTCGACCACCCGGTCGATCTGGTGGTGATGAATTCGGTGGCGCAGTATTTCCCCGCCCCCGCCCATGTAGAGAAGGTGCTGCTGCGGATCGGCGCGGCGCTGGCGGGGGGCGGTGCCGCCTTTCTGGGCGATATCCGCGATCACGGGCTGGCGGAGATCTTCCATGCCTCGGTGCTGGCCTTTCAGTCCGGCGGCGCCCTGCCCGAGCGCGACGACGTGGCCCGGGCGGTGGCGGCGGATGAAGAGCTGATGCTGGATCCGGCCTGGTTCCACGGCCTGATCGGCCGCATTCCCGGCCTCGCCCATGTCGAAACCCTGATCAAGCGCGGCCGGGGCGACAATGAGTTGGTGCGCTATCGCTATGACGTGATGGCGGTGTTCGGCCCGGCCCCCGCCCCGATCCGCCCCGAGCTGACGCTGCCCTGGCCGGGGCCGGAGGCCCTGGCGACGTGGCTCGCCACAGTCGCGGGGCCGGTCGAGGTGACCGACATCCCCGATGCCCGCATCGCCGACGACACCGTCCGGGCGATGCGGCTGGGGCTGGTTTCCACAACTGCCGCGGGTGACGCGGCCGATCCCGACAGCCTGCACGAGCTGGGCCTGCGCCTGGGCCGGGCGGTGCGGCTGGCACCGGCGGCCTCTGGCATCGCGGGCGCAATGGACGCGCTGTTCGATGCGCCGGGGCTGGCCGACGACCCGCTGGCCCGGGGCTGGATGCGCGCGCCCTTGCCGCGGGGCCGGTTGGCGAACGATCCCCGGCTGGCGAACGACCCCCGATTGGCGAACGACCCCTTGGCGCGCCGGCGCAAGGCCGCCCTCGCCGACCGGCTGCGCCGCCGGGCGCGCGAGGTGCTGCCGGCGGCGATGGTGCCGCAGGCGGTGATGGTGCTGGACCGGCTGCCGCTCGGCGCCTCGGGCAAGCTCGATCGGGCACGGCTGCCGCGGCCCGAGACCGGCCATGCCCGCCACCCGGCGCGCGCCCTGCCGGCCGACCGGCTGGAGGCGGCGCTGGTGGCGCTGTGGGAAGAGCTGCTGGGCACCGCGCCGATCGGGGTGACGGATGATTTCTTCGCCCTGGGCGGCCATTCCCTTCTGGGGGTGCGGCTGGTGGCCGAGGTGAAGGCACGGCTGGGCGGCACGGTGCCGCTGGACCTGCTGATGCGCGCGGGCAGCGTGCGGGCCATGGCCGACCATCTGCGTGCGACAGCTGCCGGGGCTGGAGATGCAGCGGCAGATGGCGGCCGCCTGATACCGCTGCGCCGCGCCGGCAGCGGCGCACCGCTGTTCTGCCTGCCGCCGGGTGGCGGCACGGTGTTCTGCTATGGCCCGCTGGTCGACCGGCTGGCCCCCGGCCGCCCGGTCTGGGGCCTGCAGGCCGCAGGCGTCGAGCCGGACGAGGACCCGCATGAAAGCCTGGAGGAGATGGCGGCCGCCTATCTGACCGCGATCCGCCGCATACAACCAGAAGGACCGTATCACCTGATCGGCTGGTCCTTTGGCGGGCATGTCGCCTATCAGATGGCGGCCATGCTGACGGCGGCGGGCGAAGCGGTGGCGCTGCTGGCCCTGCTCGACACCTTCCCGCCCGAACATGTGCCGCGGGTGGATGAACGCTACCGGCGGGAAGAGGCTTATCTGGCCTATCTGGCCGGACTGGCGGGGATCGAAGTCGCAGAAGACGAGCTGGCGCCGCTTGCCTCAACGGCGCGGATCCGCCTGGTGGCGGACCGCGCGGTCGCGGCCGGCGCCCTGCCCGCCCGCGATGCCGAGGGCACGGTGCGCCGCCTGCTGGCCCTGACGCAGATCTCGGGCCGCCTGGCGCGCGAGGCGCAGCTGCCCGCCTATGGCGGCCCGCTCGCCATGCTGCGCGCGGCCGAGGCCCTGACCCCGGCCCTGGAAGACCTGGCCCGCCGCGACCCGGCCTGCGGCTGGGGCCGCCACGCCACCGGCCCCCTTACCGCCGCAACCGTCCCCGGCCGCCACGACACGATGATGACCGCGCCCCATGTCGACCGCCTGGCAACCGTGATTGACCATCTGCTGACGCAGACTGTCACCGAAGCCGCAGCCGGGTAAGATCACACAGACCCACGAAACCTCCCCCCCTCGCAGGGACCAGATACAGGAGACGCCGGATGAGCTGGGACGACGAAGAAGACCGCACGATCTATGAAGTGGTCGTGAACCACGAGGAACAGTATTCGATCTGGCCCGCCGACCGCGACCTGCCGCTCGGCTGGAACAAGGCGGGCAAACAGGGCCCGAAGGCCGAATGCCTGGAGTATATCAAAGAGGTCTGGACGGATATGCGGCCGCTTAGTCTGCGGAAGAAGATGGAGGAGGATGAGCGGCGGCGGCAGGCGGAGGAGAGGTGAGGTCGGGAGCGGGGCAATGTGACATTGTGCCCCGCTTTCATGCGGGCCCCGGCCCGAACGGGCCGCCCGCGCTGGCCGGCTGCCGATGCTTCTTGCGGGCAATTTCCGTCATGCCCCTGGCGCGGGCGACAACGCCAAGCGCCTTTGCAACATAGGCCGCATCGCCGGTTTCGACGGCATCGGCCATGAAGGCCGCGATTTCTTCGTCATCGACCAGTGCGGTGGCGGGGTCGTAGGTGGTGAGGGATTCGGCCATCCTGGTTACTCTATTCTTTGGCGAGATTTTTGGCGGTGGCGATGTCGCGGGCCGGCGACGCTTTGCCCCCGGGTTGCGACACGGTCAAGAGATCGTCGCGGCGCTGGAAATATACACAGACCCATAAATCTAGGATCCCTCATTTCAGAAGAAATCCATGAAGCCTTTTATATTCGCTAACTTCAAGAAGGCGCGGATCAACCTCTCCAATTTCATTGAGGCATTTCTCCAAATTTTCGAGATCCCATGGTCTTATGCCGATTGTTTTATTCAGCAACGTCAATGCCTTCTGAGGAAATTCAGAGCATAACCCAGATTGGCTCAAGAGACTAACAATGATATCCGGACTCTCAATGGGCTGGATCCAGTCCTGGATGGTATCTAAAGCAGACGGAAACTCCTTCCCGGACGCGATAGCCATACGGGCCAAAGGCCTCACCATCCGGGGGTCTCTCCGTTCACCGAATTTCGGCCAGATGTCGTGCCAGAACGGTTGAACACGATTCCTCCAGTATTCTTCCCGCTGGCTTGCGGAGCCTTCAAGAGCCTGCGAGAGTGCCCGAGCTGCTTCCACTAAGCCATCTTGCGGGAGTGAAGAAATCGCAGTTCGGAACTCCTCTACAGTGTATCCGTCGCTCCTTTCCAATGCAGCATAGGTGATGAAAGTGGCAAACTGATCGCGATGCTCGATGAGTTCAGCGTAATGTCTCGGGGTATCCAGAAGTTGCGGCTTCAGTGCTTCCAATAGAGGTCCATACAAGCGCGGGGACCAGAGAAAACCTTCCCAGACAGCCTTAGCTTCAACGGGATTATCCCAACTGAACAACGGCAGAAGATGTTGCTCGGTCCACTGACGATCCCCACGAAACAACGCGATAAGCCGTGACCCCAGCAGAACACGGCCAGGGCGAAAACGGGCAGCCTGTACATCACAGATCCTGGTGAAAAAAGGCTTGATCGTGGGGGGAAGCCCGTCTCCGTCTTGAGGGTTCTTTTGGAACCAAAGATTTAATAACGCCCTCGTGACCAGACCAAACGGATGATTGATTGCGTCATCTACGGGCCGATCTGCCGGCTCCTCAAGCGCATTCGTCGTTTCAACAGTTTCCAGGGCCATATTCAGAACACGATCACACAGTTCCAGAAATATATCCTCATGGATGTTGATCGACATAGAGGCAGCATCAAGCCACCATGCAACACTATGCACAAGCTTCTGCATGATATTGTCACGCATGGTAAATACTAAAGGCGCCGCACAGCGCCATGAGCGCTTGACGACGTGATCTGCACTCCACGCCTGTAATGCATCGGACCATGGCTCCACCGGCCACATGTCGGTAGACGCAAGGTCAGACAATGCCATCAGGCAATGGAACATGCGCTCTCGGCAAACGTCGCGCCACTTATCTTCATAATTAAATCTACGATCAGATCGAGTATTTTTTAGCCACTCCACCAATTCTTGGCGGCTTCGCGGAGGTACATCGATGGAAGAGTCGTCTCCGTTGTCGGGATCACCACTCACGCTCATCCAACGCGAAAATTCTTCATGCTTATGATCGCTCAGCGTCCAGCCTGGGAAATCGGCTGAAATCTGAATCAGTCTCTGCTCGCTGAGCGCTCCAAGAGCGGTACCAGAAGCTTTCAATTTGACCAAACGCAGCCAGACGGCACGACTGACGTCGTCCCGCCTGTGCTCCGGCATCAGGTCATCTGGATAATCCTCGTGCGGTGGCCCTGCCAGTATTATTGCCTCCAGGCGTTCCTGTGGCTCGCCCGCCAACGTGCAGCCCTGCAGCACGAGCAGCCTGCATACCTCCCGCTTCGTCTCTGGAGACCAAAGCCACAACGCGTCATCGGCAAGCAGCCACTCAACCCACTGCTCAGGCGGAATACAATTTTCATGGCTTGCGGCGAATAGAGCGAGGCGCTTAAAGGTGGGATACGGCAGTTCGAACCAAGCTTGGGCTACACGTGTGGCACGCGCGTCATCGTTGGCACGAACTTCCAGCCATGCATCACGCAATAATTCGATCAAGCTTACCCAGTCATGGAAGCCGCGACTCTGCCCATGCCGCTCGATCGAGGGCAAATCCCAATGTGATTGATCGTGACGATTGTCACCTTCTCTCAGATCACGAAATAGGTCGAGCGCATCCCGCAGTATATATTGAAAATCTTCCAACATATATGGCAATATTTCTTTAAATTTTTCATCGTATGGGAATTTTATTGTAGATCTCGCGTGATCAATCGACAGAACAATTTCCCAGTCTACCAATTGATTTACGCGTGCAACCTTCTCTTCATTTAAATCTCGCCCTCCCGAGGGAATCGGCGCCCTAATATTCACACAAGGCTTAAGTGCTTCACGCAGTTCGAACCGAAGACTGGCGGTCAACCCTGTTCTGTTCAGATGGCCCAACCAGCGACGCAAATGGAAGGTGTTCCAGGATGATTTTAGGCGCCCGCTGAGCACAATGTGCCATAGTTTTTTCATCACAGGACTCGGGACGGCTTTTGGAGCGTGCGAGCGGATCTCATCAAGTTCCGCTGTATTTCCTTCACGTTCCAGCGATGCAAGACGCTCTAGTTCACGCTCGATGAGCGATGCCCAGTGGTCATGTAATTGTCCACCTTGTTGTGCAATCCAGATGATCAACCTTGGATCATCCAGATGGCGTGTCAGCCAGCGGGCCAAATGCATCATCACATCGTCCCACCGGCTACGAGCATCCCCTCCCGACGCCAGCAGCATCCATGGCGCCCCCCGATAGGAAGCAGGTCGGCTCAACAGGCTGAAGCTCAGCTCGGTATCGACGTCATCATGCGCAGGCACATCAAATCGTATGAGATCGTTATGGCTGAAAGCCCGACGAGAAAATACCTCAAGAAACCAGTCCAGGGTCGGCACCGGATTGGAATCCGCGAATCGTTTGGCTGGTAAACCCGACTTATCCGAGATCGCCCATAGCATCCGAGCAATGAAATTGTCTTGCTGCGTACTGGCCTGAGGTGCGGCCATGGCATATTTGACGACTATGGATTCTTTCCCCTGCGTGCCGTCACGATAGATACTGGCCCAGGCGCACAGCGTCCGGTGGAGCCCTGAATGATCAGTGCCATTTACCGCAGTATTGTAGAGGATAGGGGTGACACCTTTGCTCTTCCATTCGATGAATGCTTGATCCTCTTCTCCTGGTTTGCATCCACCAAGTGCCCAGGCTTGCGGCGTGACTTCACCCAGCATCCTGTCCGCTGCCAAGGCGTCCATCATGTACCGCAACACCGGGTCATTTATGGCGTACCCCACAAAACAGACGGCGTAGTTTCTAAACAGTTCACTTACGAAGCGTGCCGCCCAGCGTTCAGTCAAATACGCCAGACCAAAATCACCGCTGGTCACCACCAGGCGATTCAACGCCACCTCGTCCGACTTCTTCGGCAATATCCCATGAAGGTAGACCACTCCATCCCAGCGACTATTCTTCGGTACTGGAAGCATCGGAGCAGCATATGCCTCAAATTTTTGGTTTATGCGCTTCGCTGCCTTGTGAAAAACATGATCGAAGTTGGTCGTAACCAAACGCAACGTACCAGCCCGGTTGCGTGCCAGTCGCAATAGTGCCAGCTGTGTGTCGATGGCGCCTTTGCGGCGCAGTTTCGGCTTCAGAACCTGTGCAAGGACTTCACGCATCTCTTTACGCTGGCCCGGCAAACGTCGTTCTAATAAATCAAGTGTGACGTCATACTGCGCGCGCTCGAACGCCAACCGCTCAGTCTTAGAAAAATCCGTCCCGATTTTGCTGTAGATACTCTCTACCAACCCCCTGAAGTCCGGGAGGCCTGCCGGATAAGAGATCCCTGCACCACAGAAAAATATCACACGGCCATCTTCGTGCGCCTGCAAAAGCGCCTCTGGAATATCCGGTCCTCCCGCAATGAACTGCATTCTCGTCCTCGTTCGAAATTTCTACCGCGATATCAAAATATGTTCTCGCAAGTGCTCTTACTTCCGCAACCATCTTGCACACCTGTCACCCATGTCGGCGGGCTGAACTGTTACCTATCTTAGCGGTCTGGACCACCTCACCCCCTCCTCCCCCAAACCCCAAAAAACACCACCCAAAACACCACCGCCGCGACAATCGCCGTCGCCACCAGCGCCCAGCTCATGCCCACCGGTTCGGCCAGGCGCCAGATCGGTTCGGCCGGGGTGACTTCGGGGTTCTGGACGATGGAGAACAGCGACAGGTTGTTGGCGAGGTGGACGCCGATCGCCGGTTCCAGGCGCTGGGCCTTGACCGTCAGCGCCGCCGCGAACAGGCCGGCGATGAACAGGCTGGCATAGGTTTCGGGCGTGTTGGCGGGGCTGTAATGGTAGAGGGAGAAAATCACCGCGGCGCCGATGGCGGCGACCACCGGGCGGCCGATCACGGCATAGACGCCCTGGAGGGGATAGGCGCGGAAGACCAGTTCGTCCGAGGTCGCCTGGATCAGGTAGAGCACCAGGCCGAGGGCCAGGCCCGCGATCCAGCCTGCCGGTTCGAAGACGAAGTTGAAGGTCACCGGCTGGCCGCTGAGCCAGATGCCGGCGAGCGAGGACAGCGTCACCAGTGGCAGATAGATCAAAAAAGCGAGGCCGACCAGCTTCAGATTATAGGTGCGCGTGGGCGAGATCAGGGTCATGAACGGCCGCCGGTTGAGCAGCCGGACCACCAGAAACACGCCCAGGATCCAGATCGGGAACATCGCCATCCAGATCAGGAAGCCCACGATATTGGCCGTGGTCGCGAACAGGTTGACCATGGCGTCGGGGGGGCCGTAAGTGCTGATCGCCCAGGCCTGGATCGGGCCGATCACCTGGGCGGCGCCCAGCGGCACCACCAGGAAGATGATGATCAGCCCGATGCCGTAGATCAGCTCGCTGCTGCGGCCGAGGCGGCCCAGGTCGAGATAGGCATTGGCCGGCGCGGCGCTGGTCTGGTCGCTGGCGGTCATGGGCACCCCCTTCTGATCCACGGCCGGTTGTCGGCATGCGGCTCGTGTCGGGTGCCCACTCTATCACCGGAACCGGGCGACCTGCATTATCCGACATCCATCGTCGGGTAATCTTTTCTGAAGGTTCACAACGTGCGGTCGCGGGCGGCGATCAGGCCGTTGACCAGGGCCACCAGGCCGATGCCGGTGAGCAGCCAGGCGACCAGCGACCAGCCGCCGGTGATTTCGTGGATCAGGCCGATGGCGAGCGGCCCGAGCGCCGCCAGGGTATAGCCCACAGACTGCGCCATCCCTGAGAGCCGCGCCGCCGTCATCGCATCACCCGACCGCAGCACGATCATCACCAGCGCCAGCGCGAAACAACCGCCCTGGCCGATGCCCAGAACCACCGCCCAGGGCCACATGGCAGCAATCGGCCCCCACATCATGCCCAGCATGCCGGCAATGGTGCAGAGCATGATGCCCAGAACCCAGAGCTGCTGATTGCGCCGCCGGGCCGCCAGCACCGGCACGAACAGCGCCGAGACCGTCTGCACCAGCAGCGACACCGAGACCACCAGACCCGACATCACCACGCTGATGCCGCGATCCTGCAGGATGCTGGGCAGCCAGCCGAACACCGAATAGGCGAGCGAGCTTTGCAGCCCCATGAACAGCGTGATCGACCAGGCGAGCGGCGAGGTCAGCAGCCGCGTGCCGGTCTGGGGCCGATGCCCCGCCCGGGTGTCCAGATGCCGCGCCGCCGGCCACCAGACCGCGGCGGCGAGCAAGGCCGGGATCGCCCAGACGCCCAGCGCCACCGCCCAGCTGCCGCTGGCCTCGGCGATCGGCGCGGTGACACCGGCGGCAATCGCCGCCCCGCCGCACAGCGCCATGGTGTAGATGCCGGTCAACAACCCGGCTTTGTCTGGAAAGGCTTGTTTTACAACCCCTGGAAGCAGAACACCGGCAATGCCGATGCCGGCACCACCGAGCAGCGAGCCGGCGAACAGGCCCACGGGACCAAGAAAGCCGCGCAGCACCACGCCCATGGCGATCATCACCAGCGCCACCACCGCAGCGGCCGGCACGCCGATGCGGCGGGCGAGCATGGGGGCGGCCGGGCCGAACAGGCCCAGACACATCACCGGCAGGGTGGTCACCAGGCTGGCGGTGGCGCTGTCGAGGCCCAGAGCGTTCGACACCGTGCCGAGCAGCGGCCCGATGCTGGTCAGCGCCGGGCGCAGGTTCAGCGCCACCAGCACGATGGCAACGATCAGCAGAAGCACGGCGCCGCGGCGGGCCGCGGCCGGGGATTGCGGGGACGAGGTGGACATGGTCACAGACCGGGGGCTTTCAGTGTGCGGAGGGGCTTTGTACGGGAGGCTTTCGGGGGCGAAGACAGGTCGGACAACCGGCCTTCGACCACCGCCATCAACGGCGCCAGCAGGTCGCGTGCGGCATGCGCGGCCCGATCGGGATCGCGCGCGGCAATGGCGTCACGCACCGCGACATGGGCCGCAAGGCTCGGCTCCGGCAGGCTCCGATCGGCGAGCGAGATGCGCAGATAGCGGCGCAGCTGGTTGGTGAACCAGCCGTAGAGTTCGGCGAGCGCGGCATTGCCCGCGGCCTCGGCCACCGAGAGGTGGAAGGCGATGTCCTGTTCCAGATAGGCCTCGAAGGCAGCCGGATCGGTGGGGGCCGGCTCGACCAGACCGCGGCCGGCCAGGGCGCGGTCGATGCGGGCCAGGCTGTCGGGCGTGACCCGCAAGGCCGCCAGCCGTGCCGCCTCTACCTCCAGCGCCGCACGCAGCTCCAGATGATCGCGCAGCCCGGCATTGGCGACGCGGCGAAGCGCATCGGCCGGCTCGTCGACGGCGCGGATATAGGTGCCGTCGCCCTGGCGAACCTCCAGCAGGCCCAGATAGGCAAGCGCCCGCACGGCCTCGCGCACCGTGCCGCGGCCGACGCCCAGCGCCTGGGCCAGTTCCGGCTCCGGCGGGATCCTGTCCCCCGCACCCCAACCATCCTGGCCGATCTGGGCACGCAACCGCTCGATCGCGGCATCGACGAGACTGCGCCGGGCGACGGCGCCGAGGCTGGACATGAACGACAGGCTCCGCTGACATCGGTTCAGCAGATCATCGGATGTTTCGGCGCAGGATGCGAGCAGGAATGCGGGATGAAACAGGGCGGCCCCGCGGGACCGCCCTCGCCGCGCCGCCGCTGCATCAGAGATCAGCCGCGCCGCCGCCGGATTTCCGAGCGGAGAACATAGGCCGCCCCCGCCGCCGACATCAGGGCGAGCGTGAACCAGGTGAGCGCGTAGACCAGATGGCTGTCGGGAAAGCTGACTTTCGTCAACCCGCCCACGGGATAGCCGCCGGGGGCGGTTTCCGCGGCATCGACGAAATAGGGTGCTGCCTCCGCCAGCCCGCGGGCCCGGGCGATCGCCGCCACGTCGCGGGAATACCAGGCCTCCGCCGCCGGGTCGTTCTCGCGCAGGAAGCCGCCGCCGGGTTCGGTGATCCGCAACAGACCCGTGACCGTGGTATCGGTTCCGATCTGGCCGGCGGCACGGCTGGCCGGGTCTTTCCGTTCCGGCGGCACGAAGCCGCGATTGACCAGCACGGTGAAGCCGCGATCGTCGGCGAAGGGCGTCACCACCCAATAGCCGGCGCCGAGATCGGTGGTGGCGCGGACCAGGGTTTCGCGGTCGTTCAGGAAGCGGCCGGCAAGCGCCACGCGGCGATATTCATCGCCGTCGCGGTCGATCCGGGGCCAGGTATCGCGACCCGGGGCCGCGACCGGATCCTGATGGATGCGGGCATCGATGCGCGCGATCAGATCATGCTTCCAGGCCCGGCGTTCCACCTGCCAGATGCCCAGCGCCAGACCGCCGGCAATGCCAATGAGAAAGAGGACGCCCACCAGAATGAGCGTCCCCGTCCTGCGGCCGCGCCGCCCGCCGGGAGGGGCCCCCTTTTCGGGCAGGCCTCCTTCCGGCGTGATGTCGCCTTTCGGCATG
The DNA here is from genome assembly GCF_041468085.1 of Tistrella mobilis. NCBI lineage: Bacteria > Pseudomonadati > Pseudomonadota > Alphaproteobacteria > Geminicoccales > Geminicoccaceae > Tistrella > Tistrella mobilis. The sequence continues at coordinate 3,181,978 of NZ_CP121017.1, forward strand.
GTCACGGCAGCTGTCTCATGTCGTGAACCGGCATCATGTTGGTGTTCAGATGGTACATGACCCACATGGACCCGGCGAGGGTGATCGCCACGATGATGACGGTGAAGGTAAGGGACAGCATGTTCCAGCCGCCCTCGGAGCTGAGGTTCATATGCAGGAAGTAGACCATGTGGACCACGATCTGCACGGCCGCGAAGGCCATGATCACGATCGCCGTGGTCTGGGCGTCCTCGATCACGCCGCCCATCACCAGCCAGAAGGGGATCGCCGTCAGGATGACGGAGAGGATGAACCCCTTCATATAGCCGCCGAAGGAGGCGTGGCCCGCGCCGTGGTCGTCTTCGTGCGCGTGCCCGTGGGCGCCGTGGGCCTGGGCACCATGCCCGTGGACGTTGGCGCCGTGCAGGCTGTTCAGCTCCGCGCTCATCGCAGCATCCCCATCAGATAGACGAAGGTGAAGACGCCGATCCACACGACGTCCAGGAAGTGCCAGAACATGCTGAGGCACATCAGGCGGCGGCGATTGGCCGGAACCAGGCCGCGCTTCGAGACCTGGACCATCAGCGTCACCAGCCAGATGATGCCGAAGGTGACGTGCAGGCCATGGGTGCCGACCAGGGTGAAGAAGGCCGACAGGAAGGCGCTGCGCTGCGGCGTGGCCCCGATATGGATCAGATGCGCGAACTCGTAGAGTTCGATGGCGAGGAAGGCGAGGCCGAACAGGCCCGTGATCCCCAGCCACATCTGGGTCTCGGCCACCTTGCGCTTCTCCATCGAGATCATGGCGAAGCCGTAGGTGATGGACGAGAGCAGCAGCATGGTGGTGTTGAGCGCCACCAGCTCCAGGTCGAAGAGATCGGCCGGCGCCGGCCCGGCGGCATAATTGCCACCGAGCACGGCATAGACCGCGAAGAGCGCCGCGAAGATCAGGCAGTCGCTCATCAGATAGATCCAGAAGCCGAGATACGTGCTGCTGCCTTCGGCGTGCGCGTGCTCTTCTTCCAGGTAGAACGGGCGGGCTGACGCGGCCCGGCCCGAGGCCAGGCGACCCGAAGCGGAGGGGGCGCCGTGAACGGTTGCAGTCATGTCGTCACCCCTGAACCGCGAGCTGGCGGGTCCGCTCGGCTTCCGTCTTCTCCACGGTCTCGACCGGGATGTGGAAGTCGCGGTTGTAGTTGAAGGTGTGATAGATCGCCGAGCCGATCAGCGCCACGAAGGACACCGCCGCCAGCCACCAGATGTACCAGATGAGGGCCGCACCAAGGACGACGCTGATCCCCGCCAGGATGATGCCGGCGCCGGTGTTCTTGGGCATGTGGATCGACCGGAAGCCCATCTGCGGACGCTGATAGCCGTTCTTCTTCATGTCCCACCAGGCGTCGCGATCATAGACGACCGGGGTGAAGGCGAAGTTGTAGTCCGGCGGCGGCGACGAGGTCGCCCATTCCAGCGTGCGCGCATCCCAGGGATCGCCGGTCGTGTCGCGCAGCTTGTTGCGGTTGCGGACGCTGACCGCGATCTGGATCAGGAAGGCGGCGATGCCGCCCGCGATCATCACCGCACCCAGGGCGGCGATCACGAACCAGATCTGCAGCGACGGGTCGTCGAAGACGCGCATGCGGCGGGTGACGCCCATCAGGCCCAGCACGTAGAGCGGCATGAAGGCGAAGTAGAAGCCAACCACCCACAGCCAGAACGAAACCTTGCCCCAGAAGACGTCGAGCTTGAAGCCGAAGGTCTTCGGGAACCAGTAGGCGATCGCGGCGAAGGCGCCGAACAGCACGCCGCCGATGATGACGTTATGGAAGTGGGCGATCAGGAACAGGCTGTTGTGCAGCGAGAAGTCCGCCGGCGGCACCGCGAGCAGCACGCCGGTCATGCCGCCGATCACGAAGGTCAGCATGAAGGCGACCGTCCACATCATCGGCAGCTCGAAGCGGATGCGGCCGTGATACATGGTGAACAGCCAGTTGAACATCTTCGCGCCCGTCGGGATCGAGATGATCATGGTGGTGATGCCGAAGAAGGCATTCACACTGGCGCCCGAGCCCATCGTGAAGAAGTGATGCAGCCAGACGATGTAGGAGAGGACGGTGATGGCGACGGTCGCATAGACCATCGACTTGTAGCCGAACAGGCGCTTGCCGCAGAAGGTGGCGGTGACTTCCGAGAACACGCCGAACATCGGCAGGATCAGGATGTAGACCTCCGGGTGGCCCCAGATCCAGATGAGGTTGACATACATCATCGGGTTGCCGCCGAAGTCGTTCGTGAAGAAGTTGGTCCCCACGTAGCGGTCGAGCGACAGCAGAGCCAGAACGGCGGTCAGGATCGGGAAGGCGGCGACGATCAGGACGTTGGTGCAGAGCGCGGTCCAGGTGAAGACCGGCATCTTCATCATGGTCATGCCGGGCGCGCGCATCTTCACGATGGTGCAGATCAGGTTCACGCCCGACAGCAATGTGCCGACACCCGCGATCTGCAGGGCCCAGATGTAATAGTCGACGCCGACATTCGGGCTGTAGGCGATGTTCGACAGCGGCGGATAGGCCAGCCAGCCGGTCTGGGCGAATTCACCCACGAACAGCGACATCATGATCAGGACCGCGCCGCCGGCCGTCATCCAGAAGCTGAAATTGTTCAGGAACGGGAACGACACGTCGCGGGCGCCGATCTGCAGCGGCACGATGTAGTTCATGAGACCCGTGACGATGGGCATCGCCACGAAGAAGATCATGATCACGCCGTGGGCCGTGAAGACCTGATCGTAATGATGGGCGTTGAGGTAGCCTTCGCTGCCGTTGAAGGCGATGGCCTGCTGGAGGCGCATCATGATCGCGTCGGCAAAGCCACGCAGCAGCATGATGATGCCCAGCACCATATACATGATGCCGATGCGCTTGTGGTCCACCGTGGTGAACCACTCCTTCCAGAGATAGCCCCACAGCCGGTAGCGGGTGAGGACGGCGAAGAGGGCGAGGCCGCCGAGGGCGACCGCGATGAACGTTCCAACCACGATCGGCTCGTGGAGCGGCAGTGAGTCCAGGCTCAGCCGGCCGAGGAGGAACGACGTCCCTGCGGTTTGTTCAGACATGATTACCGGAGTCTCAGGTCAGGAATTGGCGGGGCCGGGCACGCCGGTCTCGGGGGCCGGGGTCAGCATCGACACCGCCTTCGGGGCCGGACTCACGTCCTGGTCGTTGTTGGCATTGATGACCGGCATCTGGGCGGCAGCGCCGCCGGCGCGCAGGCCGATCGGGTCTTCGGGTGTGCAGAGGGCGGCGACATAGACCGGCTCGGGTCCGAACACCGCACCGCGGCGACCGGTCTTGTCGTATTCGAGCGAGGCCACCGGGATGACGTTGTCGATGCCGGCGATGCCGAGACCGCCGCGGTCGTCGATCGCCATCATCTCACCCATGCACATCTTGCCCGGCTCGACGCACATGTTGAGGATGCGGTCATAGAGCTTGGGGTCGGCATGGGCGAAGTGCATGACCGGCACGTTCTCGCTCGGCCGCTCCAGCGTCAGATAGGTCGGCCCGTCGAGCGTCTGGCCCGAGGCGCGGACGGTGGAGACCCAGCCCGCGAATTCGTCCTGCGACAGGCCGTGGAACTTGAAGCGCATGCCCGAGAAGCCGGCACCGCTGTAATTGGCCGACAGGCCGTCGAAGGTGCCGGGCTTGTTGATCACCGCGTGCAGCTTGGTCTGCATGCCCGGCATGGCATAGATCTGGCCCGCCAGCGCCGGCACGAAGAACGAGTTCATCACCGACGAGGCCGTGATCCGGAAGGTGATCGGCCGGTCGACCGGCGCCGCCATCTCGTTGACGCTCGCGATCCCGTATTCCGGATAGATGAACAGCCACTTCCAGTCGAGTGCGACCACCTCGACCTCCAGCGGCTTCACATCGGCGGCAACCGGCCGGTCGGGGCCGATACGATCGAGCGGCTTGTAGGGGTCCAGCGCGTGCGTGCTGATCCAGGTCACCGTGCCCAGGCACAGGATGATCACCAGCGGCGCGCCCCAGACCGCCAGCTCGATCTTCGTGGAATGGCTCCACTCCGGCTCGTAGCGGGCGTTCTTATTGGACTGCCGGTATCGCCAGGCGAACAACACGGTCAGAAGCATGACCGGCACGATCACCAGCAACATCAGCACGGTCGACAGAAGGATGAGGTCCCTCTGCTGCGACGCAATGTCACCAGACGGATTGATCAGGACGAGATTACAACCGCCCAACAACGCCATGAGAGGCAGGGTGGACAGGACGCGGATCCGGCTCAAGACAGTACTCATGGGATAGGGTGTCACTTTTGTGCGGCGCAACAACGGACCATTGCGGCGCGCATCATAGGACTCGCCCCTGCCGAAGGCAAAAGCGAAGGTCGGCCGGCCTGACCAACCTCTGGTCCTATGCCCTGCGTCAGCGCCTGGAACCTATATGGTTCCCAAGGCTCTGCGGGGGGTGTGGATGCAGTGCGACATATTGGCGCATCGCGGATGCGAAGAGCCTGCCGCAGCGTTCACTCCTCTTATGGGTAAGATATTTATCGCAGAACGAAATTTCGGTGCGGTCCGTGATCCGCATATCCGCAGACCGCACAGGCGCGCGCCGGCATGCGGCGACGGGCGGGCTTGACCGGCGACGGGCGCCACCCTTCCGCCGGGGGTGCGGGCGGGTTGGGCGGGGCGTGGTCAACCGGGGGGAGGGTGATGGGTCATTGGATGGGTCGGTGTGTTCGCTATTCAAATGTTGATGGCCCGTGGTCTTGGGGTGTAAATATCCAAAATCAACCACAGTACATCAGAAATTCACCCCATGATTGCAGGATCTCTACTAAGACAAATTGCAGCTGTATCGATTGATCGTCAGTGCCTCCCGGAGACCATGTATGTCGCTGGATGATCTGTTCGGAGCAGCACTGACGGCGGCACGGCAAGGCGTCGTCGGCCTCGAAAACCGATGCAAGCCGAAGAGTTTACGCCGGCTGGATAAAAACACAGTCAGATTCCTTGAGATCTATACCCGATCGATTGCGGAGAGAGTCAAATATGGAGATGTCATCGCGGCAGATGTTTACCTGCTCTGGCTGGTCGATGAAGCGGGAAAGATATGGCTGGCGTTCGAAGAGGCGTTTGACGAAAATGACGAGATGTTCCGTTTCGTGCTGAACCGTGAAACGCTGGGCGGTAGCATGCATGATTTGCCGAAACCGCTGGCAAAGCTTGGACATCCGTCTCTGGTCGGCGGGGGCAAGGCACGTATCGGGGGCGAACTGATCTTTGATCCGGATGCGACGCCTCCCATATGGTATCTGAATAACAAGTCCGGTCGCTACGGTCTCCGGGCTGATCGGACGGTGGCACATCTGCAGAATGTGCAGAAGCTGTTCCGCGACCACGGGCTGGAGTTCCACATCGACTTCCGGCCTCCGGGACAATCTTGAGGATGGGCCGATGCCGGGCGAAGCAAGCACGCTGACACCTGAAGACGTCGTGAACAGACTGGCACGGCTGAGCTTTGCCCGCCTGCGCCCCAGCGAACGGCGCAAGCTTGCCGAGGCCCTGGATACTCCCGAACTGAGGGGGCAGGTGTTCGATCGGTTCGGGGCGTTCCTGCGCGGCCTGCCGCTGGAGACGGCCGACGGGCAGGATGAGCTGCTGGTGGCCGTTGCAGATCTGAACATGACCGGTTTCTGGGATCGCCTGCCCAAGCATGTCATCCACGACTGGCAGCATTTCGGCGTCAGCCGCGAACAGCTTCAATATCTGGCCAGTCTGGTTCGGGGATATGAAGGCGCTGCCGCAGAGAGAATCGAGCATGCCCTGAAGCCGCGGGTTCAGCGCGCAGATGAAGCCCGACCGGATCCGGCCATCCGCCAGGTCATTTATTGAGACATCAGCCTCAACTGCCGGCGCCCCGCGTCTTCCACCACATCACCCCCTAGGCACACCCGCGTCTCGCGACCATAATGGCGCCGGGATCACGCCCCCCGCGCTTGGGATAGGGGGGTGAAACTGTGCGATGCAGACGGGAGGGGCGGCGGTTCATGGCCAGGAAGCCGATCGAGGTCACCACGCTGAAGCATGATGCAGCAACCCGGCGGAACATTCCGACCGCCGAGCTGGAAGCGGTGATGACCGACGGCGACAAGGCTCCGCTGGCCGTCGCCTATGCGCGGCGCAACCCCGATCTGGACCCGCAGCTGATCTGGCGCGGCAAGGAGGCGCCGGGAACGGTCGACGCAGGGGCCGAGGCGGCGACGCTGAACGTCGCGGCCCCCCCGCTTTATATTCAGGAGAAGGTCCACCCCCAGGTCCTGATTGAGGATCTGCGCCGCGAAACCGAGGCGCGCGCAGCCGAGGCCCGGGCGGCAGAGGCCGGCGACACGCCCGATCTGTTCGCCGACTTCAACGGCCTGCCCGATGGCGAGGCGGTGACCGAGTTCTATGCCCACGACCAGCACTGGTCGAACCGCATGATCCTGGGCGATTCGCTTTCCGTGATGGCAAGCCTGGCCGAGCGCGAGGGGCTGCGCGGCCAGGTGCAGTGCATCTATTTCGACCCGCCCTATGGCATCAAGTTCAACAGCAATTTCCAGTGGTCCACCACCACCCGCGACGTGAAGGACGGCGATCGCGGCCATGTGACCCGCGAACCCGAACAGGTCCGCGCCTTCCGCGACACCTGGCGCGACGGCATCCATTCCTACCTCTCTTATATCCGCGACCGCCTGACGGTGGCCCGCGACCTGCTCAGCGAGAGCGGCAGCATCTTCGTGCAGATCGGGGATGAGAATGTCCATCGGGTGCGGGCGGTGATGGATGAGGTGTTTGGAGATGGGAATTTGATCTCCGTCATCTCCTACATAAAAACTACCAGTCAGACTTCGGAATATATCGCGAGCGTCAATGATTACGTTCTCTGGTATTCAAGAGATCGATCTAAATTTAAATATCGGCAAATGTATTCCATGAAAAGAGTCGGCAGCGATGGCGCATCTGGTTATAGCCGCATTGAAGAGGCGTCGCTTATTAGGCGAAATATGTCGATTGAAGAGCGACGTTCCCCGGAATCAATTCCAGATGGCGCGAGAGTTTTTTCATTGGATAACCTTACGAGCCAGAGGCCGCCGGGAAATTTTCCGGTTCTTCTGTCAGGTCGGAAAATTACTCCAAATCGAGGGTATTGGAAGACTGGGGAGATCGGCATGCTTCGCCTTCAGAAGGCTGAGCGTGTAGAATTGGTGGGCAACACGCCTAGGTATGTCAGATATATTAATGATTTCCCTGTGTATCCGATCAATAACGTTTGGGTGGATACTGTCACCGCAGGATTTTCATCTGACAAGATTTACGTCGTGCAGACGCTCGAAAAGGTCGTCGAACGCTGCCTCCTGATGGCCACCGACCCCGGCGATCTGGTCCTCGACCCCACCTGCGGGTCGGGCACCACGGCCTATGTGGCCGAGCAATGGGGGCGGCGGTGGATCACCATCGATACCTCGCGGGTGTCGCTGGCCCTGGCGCGGTCGCGGATCATGGGCGCGCGCTACCCGTATTATCTGCTGGCGGATTCCGAAGAGGGCCGGCGCAAGGAGGCGGAGGTGACGCAGAGCGTGCCGCGCTCCGGCCCGGTCGGGGGCGATATCCGCCAGGGCTTCGTGTATGAGCGGGTGCCGCACATCACGCTGAAATCCATCGCCAATAACCCCCGGATCGACGAGATCTGGGAAGCGTGGCAGGCGCGGCTGGAGCCGCTGCGCGCGGCGCTGAACACCGCGCTGGGGAAATCGGACAAGGCCGGCACGGCCTGGGAAGACTGGCAGATCCCGCGAGAGGCCGGCCGCGACTGGCCGGAGGCCGCCAGCCGCGCCCATGCCGCCTGGTGGGAGGGGCGCATCGCCCGGCAGCGCGAGATCGATGCCGCGATCGCCGCGCGCGCCGACAGCGAATTCCTGTATGACCGCCCCTATATCGACCGCGGCAAGGTCCGCGTCGCCGGCCCGTTCACGGTAGAAACCCTGTCGCCGCACCGCACGCTGGCGGTGGATTGGGACGATGAGCTGATCGACACGCTGAAGGCCGCGGAAACCCGGCGCGCGGGCGGGACCGGCGGGCCGGTGGTGCCGGATTTCGCCGCCATGATCCTGGACAATCTGCGCGCCGCCGGCGTGCAGCAGGCGCATAAGGAAGACCGGATCAGCTTCACCAGCCTGACCGGCTGGCCGGGCGACCATATCTGTGCCGAAGGCCGGTTCTTCGAAGGGGCGGACGACACCGGCCGCGAACGCCGGGCGGGCATTCTGGTCGGCCCGGAATTCGGCACGGTGTCGCGCGCCGATCTGGTGGCCGCGGCGCGCGAAGCGGGCGATGCCGGCTTCGACCTGCTGATCGCCTGCGCCTTCAACTACGATGCCCATGCCGCCGAACTGGACAGGCTGGGCCGGGTGCAGGTGCTGCGCGCGCGCATGAACCCCGATCTGCATATGAGCGCCGATCTGAAGACCACCGGCAGCGGCAATCTGTTCGTGATTTTCGGAGAGCCCGATATCCGCATCGAGCCCGCGGACGAGGCCGGTGCCGACATGATCCGGGTGCGCATCCAGGGCGTGGACGTGTTCAAGCCCCAGAGCGGCGAGGTGATTTCGGAAGGCCCCGAGGGCATCGCCCTCTGGATGCTCGACACCGCCTATAACGAAGAGAGCTTCTTCGTCCGCCACGCCTATTTCCTGGGGGCGAACGATCCCTACAAGGCACTGCGCACCACGCTGCGGGCCGAGATCGACCAGGATGCCTGGGACAGCCTGCATTCCGATGTCTCGCGCCCCTTCCCCAGACCCGCCACCGGCCGGATCGCGGTCAAGGTGATCAATCATCTCGGCGACGAGGTGATGAAGGTGTTCCAGGTCGACTGACCGGCGGAGGCAGAGCCCGATGACCCAGTCCTTCTTTGACCGGCCGATCCTGAATTCACCCTATCTGATGCCCGACCGGCATTGGGAACTGGTCGACGGCCAGCCCACCGACCGGATCATCCCCCGGCGCCGCCGGTCCGATCTGGTCACGCCGGTGCCGCAGCCGCAGAAGCGGCGCAGCATCGCCAGCCAGGCGGCGCTCGACCTGGGCGGCCGGGCGGCCGATCGCGGCGAGGATCAGGTCTATAACCCGACCCCGATCATCAACGAAGTCCGCGCGCTGATGGAAGACTGGCGCCGGCTGCCCAATCCCAATGACTGGAAGGTGACGCCGGAAACCGCCCGGCTGCTGAAACACTGGCGATCGCACAATTTCCAGGGCGTGCGGCCGTTCTTCTGCCAGATCGAGGCGGTGGAAACCGCCATCTGGCTGACGGAAGTGGCCCCCCATCTGGGAGAGCGCAGCCGGGGCATCCTGGCGCATCTGAAACAGGCCAATCGCGAGTTTAACGGCGAGCTGTTCCGCATGGCGCTGAAGCTGGCCACCGGCGCCGGCAAGACCACGGTGATGGCGATGCTGATCGCCTGGCAGACGGTGAATGCGCTGCGCCATCCCGGCAGCCGCCGGTTCAGCCGCGGCTTTCTGATCGTCGCCCCCGGCATCACCATCCGCGACCGGCTGCGGGTGCTGCTGCCCAACGACCCCGAAAGCTATTACAAGACCCGCGAAATCGTGCCGCCCGATCTGCTGCCGGCGATGAACCGGGCGATCGTGGTCATCACCAACTATCACGCCTTCAAGCTGCGCGAGACCCTGGAGATTTCCAAGGGCAACCGCGCCCTGCTGGAGGGCCGCACCGGGCCGAAGCTGTCCACCCTGGAAACCGAAGGCCAGATGATCCAGCGGGTGATGCCGGAACTGGCCGGGCTGCGCGACATCGTGGTGCTGAACGACGAAGCCCATCACTGCTACCGGCCGAAGCTCAGCGATGCCGAGGGCAGCACCGAGGCGGATCTGAAGGGCGACGAGAAGAAGCAGGCCCAGGACGATAACGAGACCGCGCGGCTCTGGTTCTCGGGGATCGAGGCGGTGCGCCGCCGGCTGGGCCTGGCCCTGATCTGCGACCTGTCGGCCACGCCCTTCTTCCTGGCCGGATCGGGCTATCGCGAAGGTGCGCTCTTCCCCTGGACGATGAGCGATTTCTCGCTGATGGACGCGATCGAATGCGGCATCGTCAAGCTGCCGCGGGTGCCGATCGCCGACAACATGGCCTCGGGCGACATGCCGATGTTCCGCAATCTCTGGGACCATATCGGCAAGAAAATGCCCAAGAAGGGCAAGAGCCGCTCGGGTGGCGGCGGCTATGACCCGTTGAGCCTGCCCTCGGAACTCCAGACCGCGCTGGCGGCACTTTACGGCCATTACGAGAAGGTGTTCGCGCTCTGGCAGCAGCAGGGCATCGGCGTGCCGCCGGTGTTCATCGTGGTGTGCAACAACACCACCACATCGGATCTGGTCTACCGCTATATCTCGGGGTTTTATCGCGAGGAAGAGACGAACCAGGGCGACGCCGCGCCCCGGAGGGAGGACGGCGGTCTCAGCGGCCCGTTCGAACAGGGCCGGCTGGCGCTGTTCCGCAATTTCGACGACTACGGCAACCCCCTGCCCCGCCGCAACACCATCCTGATCGACAGCGCGCAGCTGGAAAGCGGCGAAGGGTTGAGCGACGCCTTCCGCGCCGCGGCCGCCGACGAGATCGCCGAGTTCCGCCGCGAGATCGTGGAGCGCACCGGCGACCAGCGCGCCGCCGACAGCATCGACGATGCCACCCTGCTGCGCGAGGTGATGAACACCGTCGGCAAGCGCGGCCGGCTGGGGGAACAGGTGCGCTGCGTGGTCTCGGTGTCGATGCTCACCGAAGGCTGGGACGCCAATACCGTGACCCATATTCTGGGCGTGCGGGCCTTCGGCACCCAGCTGCTGTGTGAACAGGTGGTCGGCCGGGGGTTGCGCCGGCAATCCTATGAACTGAACGCCGACGGGCTGTTCGACGTGGAATATGCCGACATCCTGGGCATTCCCTTCGACTTCACCGCCAAGGCGGTGGTGGCGCCGCCGGCCATCCCGCGGGAGACGGTGCGGGTGCGGGCGGTGCGGCCGGAACGCGACCCGCTGGAGATCGTGTTCCCGCGGGTCGAAGGCTATCGCGTCGATCTGCCCGATGACCGGATCGATGCCGTGTTCAGCGCCGATTCGGTTCTGGAACTCACCCCGGATCTGGTTGGCCCCTCGATCGTCAAATGCCGCGGCATCGTCGGCGAAGAGGTCGACCTGACCGTCGAACATCTGGACGGCATGCGCCCCTCGACGGTGATCTATCACCTGACCCGGCATATGCTCTACACCCGCTTCCGCGACCCGGGCGAGGCGCCGAAACTGCATCTTTTCGGCCAGATGAAGCGGGTGGTGCGCCGCTGGATGGAGGGCTGGCTGCGCTGCGCGGGCGGCACCTCCCCGGCCCAGCTGGTCTATACCGAGATCGCCGACATGGCGGCGGAGCGGATCATCGCCGCGATCAACCGCGCCATCCTGGGCCAGGATGGCCTGCGGGCCCCCGGCGGAGGGCGGATCCGTGCGATCCTGGACCCGTACAACCCCTCGGGGTCCAGCCGTCACGTCAACTTCACCACCTCCAAGCCGCTGCGCTGGCAGACATCGCCCGATCACTGCCATGTCGACCTGGTGATCTGCGACAGCGAATGGGAGGCCGAATTCTGCCGGGTGGCCGAAGCCCATCCCCAGGTCCGGGCCTATGTGAAGAACCAGGGTCTGGGGCTGGAGGTGCCTTATCTGGACGGCAACATCCCCCATCGCTACCTGCCGGATTTCATCCTGCGCATCGATGACGGCCGGCCCGACCTGCTGAACCTGATCGTCGAAATCAAGGGCTTCCGCGGCCGCGACGCCCGGATCAAGGCCGAGACCATGCACACCCATTGGGTGCCAGGGGTGAACAATCTCGGCCAGTTCGGCCGCTGGGCCTTCGCCGAATTCACCGCGGTCTATGAAATCGAGGCGGCGTTTGCACGGCTGATGGAAGAGGTACGGGGACAGATGGCTGCCTGAACGGGATGGGCAGAACAGGGCGGCTCGTCAGGCTTCAAGATCCGCCAGAAATTCCGAGCCCGGCGCCACGCCCGAGACCAGCAACCGGTCGCGGGCGCGGGTGCAGGCGACATAAAGCAGATGGCGTTCGGTGTCGTAGACATGGTCGAGATCGGCTTCGTCGGCGATGGCGGCGATGCGGGCGGCCGATGGCAGCGCGTCATCATCGCAGGCCATCACCGCGACCGCGCGGAATTCCAGCCCCTTGGCCACATGCATGGTGGCGATGGCGATCCGGCCGTCGGCCACCGCGACCTCGGCCCCCAGATGGGCCGGGACCAGACCGAGTGCGGCCGCCACCGCCTCGGCACGTGGCCGCAGGCTGTCGTCGCGGATGATCAGGGCGATTTCCTCGGGCGACATGCCGTCATCCAGCAGGTCGAGCACCCAACCGGCGATCAGGCGGATTTCGGCCGCTTCGTCGGCGGCCAGCCGGATCTCAGGCGGTGGGCCGTCGAACAGTGAGACGGTGCCGTCGCGGCCCTCGCTGACGCCGTCGACATCGGCCAGCACATCTGGCAGCAGCCGGTCGGCCCGGGTGCGGATCTGATGCGAGGTGCGGTAATTGACCTTGAGCACATGCGACCGGCCGCGGATGTCGATGCCGAGTGCGGCCCAGGAAAAGGGCTGGCGGAAGATCCTCTGGCCCAGATCGCCGGCGAAGAAGAGTGTGTCGGGGCGGGGAGCATCGGGGCGGGAGGCATCGAGGCGTCCGGAACCGGAACGGGCGAGGCTGGCCAGGAAGCGCAGTTCGGCCGGCCCGACATCCTGCGCCTCGTCGACGATCACCGCATCGAAGCGCGCGTCATCGGTGGGCAGCCCTTGCGGCGGTGTGGCCGGGATGATCGCGGTGTAGATCGCGGCAAGCGTGGTGAAGCCCTGATCGGCCAGATCGGCACGCACCGCATCGACCACCGCCCAGATCTCGTCGCGCTGGCGGGAACCCAGCCGGGTGCGGCGGCCAAGGCGCGGCGTGGCCCTGTAGGCCGCGGCATCGGTCAGGGCGCGGGCCTCGATCACCTCGTGCCATTCGGCGGTGATGAAGCCGGGGCGAAGATGGCGCGGGCCGGTCGGCCCTGCCGCCCGGGCCAGGATCGCCGCCCGCACGGTTTCCGCATCGGCGATCCGCACCGGCCCGAGCCGCGCGCGTGCGGCATCTTCCGCCAGATCGGGCAAGGCCCGCACGGTGATGCGGGCCGCAAGGTCGCTGTCATGGCCGGTCAGCCGCTCCAGCTTGTGGGCCAGGGCAGCGGCGAGCGGCGCCGAGACGGTGGTCAGCAGCACGCGCGCCCGGGCATCCCGGCGGGCGATCCAGGCCGCGCGATGCAGGGCGACCACGGTCTTGCCGGTGCCGGCAGAGCCGGCGATCCGCACCGGGCCGCCATGATCACGCTCCACCAGCCGGCGCTGATCCGGATGCAGGAACACGATCCAGCGATCCCAGGGGTAGTCCAGCGCCCGGCGCAGATCTTCCGGGGTGTGGATGGTGCGGAACCGGCGCCCGTCATCGGGATGTTCGAAGGCCGCAGTGCCCCCGGCGTCGGGGCGGGCCGGCAGACGGCCCGTGGAGACATAGTCGAGCAGCGCCTCGACCGCCTCCTGCGGCAGGCGTTCGGCCACGTCGAAGAAATCGGGCGACGAGGCGTGCCGCACGGCCTGAAGTTCCGAAGGCGGCACGCCGATGCCGAGCATGTCGTCATCGGTGAGATCCAGGAAGAGCGGCGGATGCCATGGCTCCTGGGGGACATCTGCCGCCTGCCGGAGCTGTGGGGCGGCGCCCTCATCGGGGCCGGCAACTTCCGGTAGCACCACGATCTGCATGGCGCCGGTCACCGGATGGCGTTCGATCCGCCGCCGTTCGGCCCAGCGATAGGCGGCATCATGATGGTCGACATAGGCCAGCAGCAGCGCGTCGTCCAGCCGATGCAGAATGATACGGATGTCGGCATTCACCCGCACCGACCAGAAATGCCGATCTGCCGCCCGGTCGAGCCGGTGCATCCGCAACCCCGGCGCCGCCGGATCCAGCTGCAGATCGAAAGCCGCGGTCTTGGCGGCTTTCAGATCCGGCCCGTGGAGCCTGCGCAGCCCGTCGACAAAGCTGTCGGCGATGCGGAAATCCATGGCGCCCCTCCCCCCTGCCGATCCTGCCCCCGTCTTCGACGTATAAGCCGTGGGGGCAGATCGCGCAATGGTAGGGCGTTCAGCAGATGCCGTTGATGATGTCCAGATACCGCCGCACCGTCTCGTCCCAGCCATAGTCCAGCGCTTCGGCGGTGATGGCGTGGCCGATCGAGACTTCCAGGCAGCCAGGCGCGCGCGACAGGAAATCGGCGAGGTTGACCAGGTTCAGGTCGTGGCCGGCATTGAGGCCGATCCCGGCTTCCGCGGCGGCCTGGGCGGTGGCGGCCACATAGGCGGCGGCGGGTTCGAAATCCGGGCGCTCCCAGGCCATGGCATAGATGCCGGTATACATCTCCACCCGGTCGGCGCCCAGCGCCTTCGCCGCGGCCGGGGCCTTGGGGTCGGGGTTGATGAACACGGCGATGCGCGCGCCCGAGGGCCGCACCAGATCGATGCCCCGGGCCAGTTCTTCCGCACGGCTGCCGAAATTCCAGCCCTCTTCCGAGGTACGGGCGCCCGGCGCATCGGGGACCAGCGTCACCTGATGCGGGCGGACCTGGTTGACCAGTTCGGCGAAATCTTCCGAGGGGTAGCCCTCGATATTGAACTCGGCACCGATCACCTCGGGCAGATCGGTCGCAAACAGGCCGGCCAGATCGAACACGTCGCTGCGCCGGATATGGCGTTCATCCGGTCGGGGATGGACGGTGATGCCGTGTGCGCCCGCGCGCAGCACCCGCTTCGCCGTCGCCAGCACGTCGGGATAGCCGTTGTCGCGCTGATTGCGGAGCAGCGCCACCTTGTTGAGATTGACGCTGAGCTTGGTGGTCATTTGCCGCCATCCCCTGTCGTTCGCACATGCGCCCCATGCCGGTCATCCGGGCGAAAACACGCCCCGCCTGCCCTGGCCGGAAGCGGCCGGGCGGGCGAGGCGGGGGACAGGATATATCCGGAAGGCCGGCGCCTGCGACCGATTGTTCAGCGAAATTTCTTCAGCCTGAACCGCAGCCTCCGGCAACTGCCGGCGCAGGCATGACGCCGGGTCACACCGCCTTCAGCGCCGGCGGCTCGTCGGGCCTGCCGATCTCGTCGAAACGCTCGAAGGTATGATCGGCCCAGCGGGCCACGTCGTAGCGGCGCACCGTCTCGTACATCGCAGCCATGCGCGCCCGCGCCTCGTCGGGCGCCATGTCCAGCGCCTGATCCATGGCCGCATCCATCGCCCGGTCGGAATAGGGGTTGGCCAGGATCGCCTGCGGGAACTCCACCGCGCAGCCGGTGAATTCCGACAGCACCAGCGCGCCTTCCTGGCCGCGCTTGGCCGCCACATATTCCTTGGCGACCAGGTTGAGGCCGTCACGCAGCGGCGTGATCACACAGACATCCGCCCGGCGGTAATAGGCGATCAGCTTGTCGAAGGGGATGGCGTTCGAGAACAGCAGGATCGGCGTCCAGCCAAGGGTGGAGAAGCGGCCGTTGATCCGGCCGACCAGGGCTTCCACCTCGCGCTGGGTGTCGCGATAGATCCGCATGCCCGCCGCGGCCCGGACCGAAACCACCACCAGCTTGACCTTGCCGTGCAGCTCCGGCCGGCGTTCCAGCAGGCGTTCATAGGCCTGCAGGGTCTCGCGGATGCCCTTGGTGTAATCGGTGCGGCCCACCGCCACGATCAGCCGGCGATCGCGAAGTTCCTCTTCGATCTCGGTCTGAAGCGCCTGGTTGGCCTCGGTGTCGAGCACCCTGGCCACGAAATCGGGGTTGGTGCCCACCGGGAAGGCGTCGATGCCGACCTTGTGGCCCTTGTGACGCACCGCCACCGGGACTTCGGGTTCCGACAGCGCCAGGCCCGAGGGCGACATGCCATCCTCCACCCGGGTGCTGGCATCCACCTCCACATCGCGGAGCGCGCGGGCGACATCGGCGAAGTTCTTGGCATAGCGGGGAATGTGGAAGCCGACCAGATCGCAGGCGAGCAGGCTGTCCACGATCTCCTCGCGCCAGGGCAGGATGTTGAACACATCCGGCCCCGGGAAGGGGGTGTGGTGGAAGAAGGCGATCTTCAGATCAGGCTTGATCCGGCGCAGATAGCCGGGCACCAGCCAGAGATTATAGTCGTGCACCCAGACCAGCGCATTGTCTTCGGCCTGGGCGGCGGCGGCTTCGGCGAACAGCCAGTTGACCTCGCGGAAGGTGTTCCAGTCGGTGGTGTCGTAGCGGAACAGCCAGGGGAAGGAATGCAGGATCGGCCACAGCGCCTCCTTCGAGGTGACGTGGTAGAACATCCTGACCTGTTCGGCGGTCAGCGGCAGCCGCGAGACCGAATACCGGCCATAGCTGTCCTCGATATCGATCACCCGCTCGAAGCTTTCCTTGCGCTTGGGGCTGACCTGTTTCCAGGCCACCCACGCGCCCTTGCCTTCGGGCACGCGGCCGAAAAAGCTCTTCAGCGTCGGAACGATCCCGTTCGGGCTTTTGTTTTCACGATAGACGACGCGGTCGCCGACCACCTCTTCCTCATAGGGCTGACGGTGATAGACGATCACGAGCGATGACTTGCGGTTCATCCCTGTCCCTTTCGATCTCGGTTGCGGCTCCGACGGCGTGCGGGCGGTTGCCCGCCGGCTCAATCGAGGCCGAAATGGCGGATCGCCTCGGCGATGCCGGCAGCACCGTGGCCGGCGCTCCGGTAAACCCAGGGCTTGTCGGTCAGTTGCTCAACGAGGCGCGGTTCGGAATTGCCGACCGCCACCCCTTTCAGTCCGGTTTCGAACAGCGAGAGGTCGTTCAGCGTGTCGCCGGCGACCAGAACCCGGTCGGCCGGCAGGTTGAGGGTTGCGACCAGCTGCTGAAGGGTCGGCCCCTTGGCCACACCCTTGGGCAGCACGTCGAGGAACGTATCGGCCGAGAGCAGCCAGTCGAAACCGGCGGCCGCGATCTTGTCGAGGGTTGCGGTCTCAAGCTCGGCCGGCTCGTACCAATAGCTCACCCGCCGCTCGAAGGGGGTGGGTTGCAGCCGGATGCCGGGCTCGCCCGACAGCATGGCCTTGACCCGGTCCCCCGCATCGTTCCAGGCCCGGGCGATCGGCGCCTGAACCTCGTCCACCACCCGGAAATCGCGGCCGGCGACCACGGTGGTGCCCACATCGCCGATCACGAAATCCGGATGCGGCATGCCGGGTTCGGCCACGAGTTCGCGGATGAAGCCCAGATCACGGCCGGTCACGAAGATCAGCAAGGCATCGTCGCGGGCCTGAAGCGCCTGGTAAAGGGCGCGCCGGTCTTCATCCGAGCCCCCGAGGAAGGTTCCGTCGAGGTCGGTTGCGAGTATCAGCTTGTGATCGGTCATCAGGCGTCCGTCGTCTCAAGGTCGCTCGCGCGGTGGGCGGGGTGGTCGATCGCGACCACCGGCTCCAGCGCGCGGCTTTCGGCCCGGATCGGGCGGGTGAGCAGGGCGGTCATCGCGGCATCGATGTCGAGCCGGCCCCGGATGACGGCGTGTACCGCTTCCGAAATCGGCATCTCGACGCCGAGCCTGCGGGCCAGCGCGGTGACGGTCTCGGCATTCACCGCCCCTTCGACCACGGCCGACTTGCCGGCCAGCGCCTCGTCGGGCGTGGCGCCGCGGCCCAGGGCCAGGCCGAAGGTGAAGTTGCGCGACTGCTCGCTGGAACAGGTGAGCGTCAGATCGCCGATGCCGGCAAGGCCGGTGACCGTCTCGCGCCGGCCGCCCAGCGCCTGGGCCAGCCGCTTCAGCTCGGCCAGGCCCCGGGTGATGATCGCGGCGCGCGGATTGGAGCCGAGCCCCCGCCCGGCGGCGATGCCGCAGGCAATGGCGAGCACGTTCTTGACCGCGCCGCCGACCTCCACCCCGGTCAGATCGTCGGAGAGATAGGGCCGGAAGCTGGCGGTGCCCAAGGTGACCGCGACCCGGGCGGCGAGCGAGGCGACCAGCGCCGCCCCCATGCTTTCCGGGTCGAGCGGCCCGTCCTCGTCATCCTCCATCGGCTGGACATCGGCCGAGGCGATGGTGACGGCGGTGGGCTGGCCTTCGGCCACTTCGGCCGCGAAGCTGGGGCCCGAAAGCACGGCCTGCGGACGGCCGGGCATGACCTCGGCGATCACCTGGGTCATCAGCAGGCCGGTGTCGCGTTCGATCCCCTTGCTGCAGATCACGACCGGCATGCCCGGCGCGGCATGGCGCCCTACCTCTGCCGCCATCGCCCGCAAAAACTGCGAGGGGATGACCAGCAGGGCAAGATCGGCGCCGTCGAGCGCCTGCCCCATATCGCCGGTGACCGAGATCCCGGCCGGCATGTCGTGGTCTGGAAGAAAGGGATTGCGGCCGCCGGCACGGATCGCCGCCACGGCCTCGGCTTCACGGATCCACAGCCGGGTCTCACGCCCGGCACGATCCGCCACCATTGCGAGCGCGCTGCCCCAGGCACCGCCGCCGATCACCGCCACCCGTCTGAACGGCGCGATCACGGGCACGGGCTCCGGAGCGTTGCTGCTCTCCTCGATACTCACCGCGATGATGCTCCCTCGTTGTTGTCGGTCGTGCCACCCCGGCACAGCACGTCGCACCGGGCAGCACGTTGGCTACAGATATATGCTGCGCTGCAGCGAAATGAAGGGATCCCCCCGGAAAACCACGAAAGGACGCGTGAAAGGCACGGATCAATCGGTATGATCATAGCACGAGGCGCCAGCGGGCGCGACAGCGAAGGAACGAACTGATGCAATGGTGGCGTGGCGCGGTGATCTATCAGGTGTATCCGCGCAGCTTCCAGGATACGAATGGTGATGGTGTCGGCGATCTTCCCGGTGTCACCAGGCGTTTGGGACATCTGGCGGCATTGGGTGTGGATGCCGTCTGGATTTCACCCTTCTTCAAGTCCCCGATGGCTGATTTCGGTTACGACGTCGAGAACTATCGCGAGGTCGACCCGCTTTTCGGAACGCTCGATGATTTCGATGTGATGCTGGCAGAGGCGCACCGGCTGGGGCTGAAGGTCGTGATCGACATGGTGTTGAGCCACACCTCGCAGCGCCACCGCTGGTTTCAGGAAAGCCGGCGCAGCCGCGAGAATGCCCGCGCCGACTGGTATGTCTGGGCGGATCCGCGCCCGGACGGCACGCCGCCCAACAACTGGCTGTCGATGTTCGGCGGCAGCGCCTGGACCTGGGAGCCGCGGCGGCGGCAATACTACCTGCACAATTTCCTGGCCGATCAGCCCGATCTGAACCTGCATCTGCCCGAGGTGCAGGATGCCCTGCTCGACGAATGCCGTTTCTGGCTGAACCGCGGCGTCGACGGCTTCCGGCTGGATGCCTGCAACTGCCTGACCCATGACCCGCAGTTGCGCGACAACCCGCCACGCCCCGCCGACATGCCACCGACCGAAGCGGTGACGCCCTCCAATCCCTACAACTATCAGCGGCATCTTTATAATAAATCACAACCAGAAACCCTGGGGTTCCTCAAGCGCCTGCGCGCGCTCACCGATGAATACGGCGATATCCTGCTGCTGGCCGAAATCGCCGACGACGACAGCCTGAAGGTGATGCGCGACTATGCCGGACCGAAGGCGCCGCTCCATACCGCCTATTCCTTCGCCCTGCTCGGCCCGGAATTCGATCCGCGCCATGTGACGGGCGCGGTTGCAGCCTTTCATGCCGACGGCATCGACGGCCGTCCCGGCCGGGACGGCTGGCCCAGCTGGGCGTTCAGCAATCATGATGTCGAGCGGGTCGTCTCGCGCTGGGGCGGGCGGGACGCGCCGCCGGAATTCGCCAAGGCCCTGATCGCGCTGCTCTGCTCGCTGCGCGGCACGGTTTTCCTCTATCAGGGCGAAGAACTGGGCCTGCCCGAGGCGGATGTGCCTTACGAACAGCTGAAGGACCCCTACGGGCTGAACTTCTTCCCCGATTTCGCCGGCCGCGACGGCTGCCGCACGCCGATGCCCTGGGAGGATGGCGACCGTCATGCCGGCTTTTCCACCGTCGACGGCTGGCTGCCGATCCCCAACGACCATCTGCTGAGGGCGGTGGCGGCCCAGGCGGCCGATCCGCAATCGGTGCTGTCCTTCACCCGCCATTTCCTGCGCTGGCGGAAAGCCCGGCCCGAACTTGTGACCGGTGACATCGACATCGTCGAGGCCACCGAGCACATGATCTGCCTGGTGCGCAGCCTGAACGGGTGCCGGCTGATGGTGGCGATCGAACTGGCCGGCCGCGGCGGATCCGTCGCCCTTGCGGGCGAGGTCGCGGAAGTGGACGAGGATCACCGCCTTGCCCTCGGCTGGGTAGAACGTGACCGCATCACCCTGCCGCCCTATGGTGCGGTCTTTGCCTGGCTGCGCGATTGACGGCGCATCGGACACCATCATCAGAGAGATGCGACATGGACGAGAAAATTGCCGGCACCTGCCGCTGCGGCACCGTCGCCTTCGAGGTGGACGGCCGGCCGCTGATCACCATGGCCTGCCATTGCCGCGAATGCCAGCATATGACCGGCAGCGCCTTCTCGCTCAGCAGCCTGTATCTTTCCGACCGCTTCCGGGTGACGGCCGGCACGCCGGTGGCGCGGCGGGTGGGGCAGATGGCCACCCATCATTTCTGCCCGGATTGCGCCAGCTGGCTGTTCACCCGCCCCGACGGCATGGACGAGCTGGTGAATGTGCGCGCCACCCTGCTGGCCGATGCGGCCGGTTTCCGCCCGTTCATCGAGACCTGGACCGCGGACAAACTCCCCTGGGTGACCACCCCCGCCACCCACAGCTATCCGGGCTTCCCGCCCATGGAGGCCTACCCGGCCCTGCTGGCCGAATTTGCCGGCGGCACGACGGCGCCCCGGCCCTGATGCCGGACGCGGCCCTTCGGGGCCGCTTTTTTTATGTCGGCCACCCAGCCATCAAACTCGAATAAATTCGAATTTACCGGCTTGAGCACCACCGGTTCTCACGCTAGGCTCATTCTCACATGGAATCGGATCGACTTCAGTTCGGGGGGAGCCGGATGACGTCGACGGTCGCGGATGCGCCCAGACAGCGGCGCGGAAGGCTGCGTTTCGAGAGCATTCTCGACGCGGCGGAAAGTGTGCTCCAGCAGCGGGGCACCACCGAAATCAGCCTGCCCGAGGTGGCGGCGGCGGCAGGCGTGCCGCCGGCCTCGCTCTACCATTACTTTCCCAACACGCGGGTGCTGCTGTTCGAGCTGGCCCGGCGCTATATGGAAAAGTTCGAGGTTCTGGCCGAAGAGGAGGTCGATCACGACCGGCTGGAGGCCTGGACCGATCTGTTCCGCATCCATTGCGACCGGGCGCTCGGCTTCTATCGCAGTCATCCGGTGGCGATGCGGCTGCTGCTGGGGCCGGAAAGCGGCTGGCAGATCCGATCGGCCGATCTGTCCGCCAACCGCCAGATCGGCGAGATCCAGTATGACCGGCTGCTCCGCCATTTCGTGGTGCCCGACAGCGACGAGCTGGCCCGCGCCCTGCCCGTCTCGATCACCATCGGCGATGCGATCTGGGCCCTGTCCTTCGCCCGCGATGGTGATGTGACGCCCGACATGGCCGCGGAATCGCTCCGCGCCCGCATCGCCTATCTGCGCCTCTATATTGCCGAGAACACGCCCAAGCGCGTCCATCCCCTGGGGGGTTGAGCCATGACCGATCAGAACGACAACAAGGCGGGCCGCTTTGCCGGTGGTGCCGCCTGGGTCCGCGGCCGTTTCGTGCCCATGGACGAGGCCGTCCTGCCCGTCACCGACTGGGGCTTCACCCGGTCGGATGTGGTCTACGACGTGGTCCACGTCCATGACGGCGCCTTTTTCCGCCTGCAGGACCATCTGGACCGGTTCGAGCGGGCGATGGCGCGCCGGCGGCTGAAGCCGGCCGAAGACCGGGCGGCGATCGAGGCGATCCTGCATCGCTGCGTGGCGCTGGCGGGGCTGTCCCATGCCTATGTCGCCATGGCCTGTTCACGCGGCCGGCCGCGGGTGGCCGGGTCGCGCCGCCCGGAAGACTGCGACAACCATCTGATCGCCTATGCCATCCCCTGGATCGACGTGATCCCCAAGGACGTTCAGGCCCGCGGCGCGCATCTGTGGATCGCCGGCACACCGCGCGTGCCCGATGCCTCGGTCGACCCCACGGTCAAGAACTACCAGTGGAGCGACCTGACCTCGGGCCTGCTGGAGGCCCATGACGAGGGGTACGACACCGCGATCCTGTTCGACCGCGACGGCTTCCTGACCGAAGGGCCGGGCTTCAACGTGTTCATCGTCTCGGGCGACCGGGTGCTGACCCCCGATCGCGGCGCCCTCCAGGGCATCACCCGCAAGACGGTGCTGGAACTGTGCGACGGGCTGGGCCTTGTGGGCCGGGTGGCGCCGATCACGCGCGAGATGCTGGACGAGGCCGACGAGGTCTTCACCACCACCACCGCCGGCGGGGTGATGCCGGTGTCGCGGGTGGGGGGCCGGATCCTGGGCAATGACCGGCCGGGCCCCGTGACCATGCGGCTCTACGACGCCTATTGGGCGGCCCATGCCGATCCGCGCTATGCAACGCCGGTGCTGCCGCTGGACGCGACCGCCGGGCTGGAGGCCGCCTGATGAGCACGGCAACCGGTTCCGGATCCGCACGGGGCGACCGCCCCGGCGGTGACCTGCGGGCAAAGCCGTTGTCAGGGCCGCGCAACGGCGCCCGGGAACTCTGGGCAGAGCGTCCGGAACCCGACGGGCCGGCGGCCGCCTGGTGCTATTCCGACCGGCGGAGCTACCGGCCGGGAGAAACGGTGCGGTTGCACCTGTCGTCGACCCTGAAAGCGGTGCGCCTGCGCATCCTGCGCGAGGGGGCGACGCCACGGCTCGCGGCCGAAATCGGGCCGCTGGAAACCGGGTTCCATGCGGTGCCCGAACGGGCCTGGGAAACCGGCTGTGGCTGGCCGGTGGCCCATGACTGGACCATCCCTGCCGATCTGGCCCCCGGCGGCTATCTGATCGAGATCCGCGATGCCGCAGACCCGGCCGCCCTGCCCCTGGGTCACCATCTGGTGGTGATCCGCAATCCGGAACCGGCGGGCGGCATCGCCCTGGTCGCCGCCACCGGCACCTGGTCGGCCTATAACGACTGGGGCGGCGCCAATCACTATTACGGCATGGACCCGGAGCGTCCGCGCGGCCGCTCCCCCATCCTCTCGACCCAGAGACCCTGGGCGCGCGGCCAGATCCAGCTGCCCGAGGGGGCGCCCCGGTCGGTGAACGCGATCCGCCCCCGCGGCCCCGGTCCGGCACGCTATGACTGCGTCGAATGGGCCTTCCTGCACGGCTTCACCAAATATTACGCGCTCGCCGGCTGGGCCTCCTACGAACGGCCCTTCCTGATCTGGGCGGAACAGGCCGGCTATCGGGTCGAGGTATTGACGCAGGAAGACCTCCATGCCGACCCGGCGGCGCTGGACGGCTATGACTGCGCGGTCTTCGTCGGCCATGACGAATACTGGTCGGCCGAAATGCGCGACACGGTGGACGGCTATGTCGCGCGTGGCGGCAGGGTGGCGCGCTTCGCCGGCAATTTCCTCTGGCAGATCCGGCTGGAGGACGATCTCCGCCGCCAGGTCTCGTACAAATACGATGCCCGCACCCATGATCCGATCCGGCTGTCGGGCGACACCACCCGCCTCACCAGCGCCTGGGAAGACCCGCTGGTCGGCCGGCCGGGGGCGGAAACCTTCGGCGTGAATGCGCTCCGCGGCATCTATGCCGCCTTCGGCGGCATGGCGCGGCGGGCACCGCGCGGCTTCACCGTCTTCCGGCCGGAACACTGGGCCTTTGCCGGCACGGGGCTCTGCTATGCCGACATGTTCGGCGACGAGGCCAATATCTTCGGCTTCGAAATGGACGGGCTGGACTACACCTTTACCGACGGCCTGCCGGAACCCCGCTTCACCGACGGCGCGCCGGATGGTCTTCAGATCCTGGCCATGGGCTGGGCGACCCTGGCCGAAGGCGGCCGGCCCCAGGACGGCTGGTCACTGATGCTGGGCGATGCCGATGCCCGCTTCCGCGCCGCGCTGCTGACCGACGATGCGTCGGAGGAAAGCCTCCGCAAACATGCCCGCGGCAGCGGCATGGTGGTGCATTTCACCAAGGGCGCCGGCGAGGTGTTCACCGCCGGCACCTGCGAATGGGTCAACGGGCTGATCACCCGCGACCCCTATACCGAGCGGGTGACGCGCAACGTGCTGGACCGGTTTTGTGGGGGGCGGGTGCACGGAGGTTGATTGCCCCCCAGGAACACTCCCCGTCTCTAAACCGTATTGCAGGGGCCCTTATCCTGCGTACTTTCCGAGGCCCGCGCTTAGCGCGGGTCTCCGTGTATCCGGGGTATGCGATGATGTACATTGCCGCCGCAAGCTTCCGGGAGTGCTGCACCCGAAGAAATCGTCGCAGCACTCCCGGACGTGACCGGGCAGAAATGACGCCCGGATATACAGGCAGTCAGGAGCCGACAGCCGTTACAGCTGCACCTTCTCCGTCCGCTTGCCGACGAAATCGCCCAGCCGGCCCTGGACGTCGTCGATGGCGGTCTGGACCATGCACATGATCAGGCCTTCGGTGTAAAGGCCGTCGGTGGCCGACATGTCCGAGATCTTGTTGATCGCGGTGACGATGGCGTAATTCGACAGCCGGGCATTGCCGGCGATCTTGCGGGCGAGGTCCAGCGCCGTCGCGCGGGCGTCGTCGGCGATGTAATGGGCAAGGCCCAGGCGCCGGCCCTCTTCCACATCGATCACGCGGCCGGTGAGCATCAGCTCGATCATGCGGCCGGGGGTGATGATGCGCGCGACGCGGACGGTGGCGCCGCCGCCGGTGAAGATGCCGCGCTGGCCCTCGGGCAGGGCGAAATAGGCGGTGCGGTCGGCGACGCGGACATGGGCGGCGGCCGCCAGTTCCAGCCCGCCGCCGACCACCGCACCCTGCATGGCCGCCACGATCGGGATGCCGCCATGCTGCATCTTGTCGAAAGCCCGGTGCCAGCCCTGGCAGACCCGCATGAACTCGGTCGGCGAGCGGCGCTTGGCGTGATGTTCCTTCAGATCCAGCCCGGCGCAGAAATGCGGGCCTTCGGTCTGCAGCACCACGGCGCCCACCTCGGGCGGCACATTGGAGAAGAAGGCGTCGATCTTCGCCACCGCCGCCTCGTCGAGCGCATTGCGCATCTCGGGCCGGTTGATGGTGACGATCGCGACATTGCCGTCGATCTCGATCTTCAGCACGTCGTCGGATGAGGGGGCGGGAATGGTGGTCATGCTGGCTCTCCGGATCTGCTGGCGGAATGCGCCGCACGCGGCACGCTGTGCCGGCGCCTTGCTCGCAGGCATACGCTGAAATCCCGCCGGAAAAAATCCCACGACCCGCCGCGGGATATGCATAATCCGCCAAACTTCATCCACGCGCGGCAGGAGGGCGGAGATATGCAGACCGATGCCGGCGACACGCTCTCGACCGGCTTCGTGCACGGGTTGCTGGAGGCGGCAGCCGGCATCACCACGCCCGACCGGCTGCGCAGCTTCGTCGCCGCGGCCGGCATCGCCCCCGACCTGCTGGATGCGCCGGCGGCCCGCGTGACCCGCGACCAGATGGTGGCGCTGTACCAGCAGGTGGCCATCGGCACCGGCGACGAGATGATGGGGCTGTGGTCGCGACGGATCCGCACCGGATCGCTGAAGCTGCTGTGCACCGCGATGCTCGATGCGCCCTCGATCCTGACCGCGCTCTATCGCTTCACCCGGGTCTGGAACCTGCTGCTCGACGACTGGCGGCTGGACTGCCGCCGCCTGGGCGAGACCATCGAGGTGACGCTGGAGAAAGCCGCAGACGACGCCCGGACCCGCCCCTTCGGCCATGCGCTGATGATGAAGCTGCATCACGGCGTGACCTCGTGGCTGGCCGGCCGGGAAACCCCGGTGACCGGGGTGGATTTCGCCTTCCCGGCACCGGCCCATGCCGCCGATCACGCCCTGCTCTTCCCCTGCCCCGTGCGCTTCGACGCGCCGGTCACCCGGCTTTGCATGCCGGCCGCGATCGGGCGGGAGAGCTTCCGGCGCAGCCGGCAGGAGATGCTGCCTTTCCTGCAGGCGGCCCCGCGGCAATGGCTGTTCACCACACTGCGCGAACCGCAGATGGCCGACCGGGTGCGCGACGAACTGGCCCGCCATCTGTCCGGCCCCGCCGATCTGGCGGCGGTGGCCGCCGCCCTCGGCCAGTCGACCCGCAGCCTGTCACGCCGGCTGGCAGAGGAAGGCACCAGCTTCCGGGCGGTGAAAGAGGCGCTGCGCCGCGACATCGCGATCCGCGACCTCACCCGCACCGACCGGCCGATCGCGGCGATCGCGGCGGCGCTGGGCTTCGATTCCGCCGCGGTCTTCCACCGTGCCTTCAAAAGCTGGACCGGCAGCACCCCGGGGGCCTATCGCCAGCCGGGCGGCGGGGCGGCCGGCGGGGAGAGCGGCGCTCCTACTTCGCGGCGCGGAACACGAGCGGGTTCATGATGCCCTTGGGATCCACCGCCTTGCGCAGCCGGGCGATCAGCTCGGCGCGCGGCTTCGGGCAGCGCCTGGCATAAGAGGCGGCCTTCAGCCGGCCGATGCCGTGCTCAGCGCTGATCGAGCCCGAGAACTGATCGACCACCCGATAGGTGATGTCCGACACGCCCTCGACCGCATCCCTGGATGCACCGGCCGGCAGCTGGACGTTGAAGTGGATATTGCCGTCGCCCAGATGGCCGAAGGGGTTGATCAGCGCATCCGGATGCACCCGCCAGATCGCTTCCGAGGCTGCATGGACGAAGGCCGGCACGTCGGACACCTGGACCGAGACGTCGTGCTTGACCTGAATGCCCGGCGCCAGGCGCTGGCCTTCGACGATGGCTTCACGCAGCAGCCAGAGCGCCTTGGCCTGGGCCTCGCTTTGGGCAATCGTGCCGTCGGTGACGAGCCCGGCCGAGAAGGCCTCTTCGACCAGCCGGTCCAGATCCTCCTGCAGGCGTTCGTCGGAACGGCCGGAGATTTCGGTCAGCACCGTCCATTCCGGCCGGCCGTCCAGCGGGTCGACCGCGCCCGCCACATGGGCGGTGGCGAAATCGATGCCCTGGCGCGGGATCAGCTCGAAGCTTTCCACCGCATCGCCGGTGAATTCGCGGCAGAGCGACAGCAGCTTCGGCCCGTCGGCGAGCGAGGGCAGCGCGAAGAACAGGGTGCGGCTGGCGCGCAGCTGCGGGAACAGCTTGAGCGAGGCGGCCGTCACGATGCCGAGCGTGCCCTCGGCGCCGATGAACAGCTGCTTCAGATCATAGCCGACATTGTTCTTGCGCAGGGTGGTCAGCTCCGACAGCACCGAGCCGTCGGGCAGCACCACCTCCAGCCCCAGCACCAGATCGCGCATCATGCCATAGCGCATCACATGGATGCCGCCGGCATTGGTGGCGATCAGCCCGCCGATCTGGGCGGTGCCTTCGGCCCCCAGGCTGAGCGGGAATTTGCGCCCGGCATCGGCGGCGGCACGCTGGACCGTCTCCAGCACGCAGCCCGCCTCCACCACCATCGAGAAATCGATGGTGTCGAGCGCACGGATCCGGTTCATCCGGCCCAGCTGCAACAGGATCGAGGCACCGTCGAGCCCCGGCACCGCCCCGCCGACCAGGCCGGTATTGCCGCCCTGGGGCACGATCGCGATCCCGGCCTCGGCACAAAGCCGCACCACGCCCGCGACCTCTTCGGTCGATTGGGGGCGGACCACGGCGATCGCCCGGCCCTTGTAGAGCTTCCGCCAGTCCTCGAGAAACGGCGCCATGTCGCCGTCATCGGTGATCAGACCGCGCGGGCCGGTGATCCCGCGCAGGCGGTCGATCAGGGTGTCGGGCGCGATGGTGGCGGCGGCAGGCATGGCTCCGGTTCCTCCGAATGATTGGCCGCTCTGCGCACGCCTGAGGTGACGAACGGGCCGGCGGCGGGGCGAGGATGGCAGGCTTGCGTCCCTCTGCCCAGGGTAAATTCATACATCGGATTTCAGTTGTCAGACAACTGACGTCATGCTACTCGTGACAACAGGCCGCGCCACTGGCATCAAGACCCTATGGGGACCCGCTTTGCGGGCTCCGCCATCCAAGGACAAGGCGCGACAGACGGGGATGAAACACGTGACCGACCGCAGCGGAAAGGCGCCGGAACGTCAGTTCCAGGCACTCAATCGTCCGAAAAGACTGTCCGACGAGATCGCCCGGCAGATTTCCGAGCGGATCGCGACCGGTGTCTTCGCCCCGGGCGAACGCATGCCGACCGAGGCCGAACTCGCCGTCGAGTTCGCCGTGGGCCGCAGCGCCATCCGCGAGGCGATCGCAAAATTGAGACAGGAAGGCCTGGTCACCACCCGCCAGGGTGTGGGCGCCTTCGTGACCGAGGATCCGGGTGCCGCCTCGTTCCAGATCGACACCGACGGGCTCAGGACCATCGAGGATTTCCGTCATGTGATGGAACTCCGCATGGAACTGGAGGTCAGCGTCGCGGCCATGGCCGCGCGCCGGCGCAGCCGTGCCCAGCTGGAGAAGGTCGAAGAGGCGTTCCAGGCCCTCAAATCCCGGCTGGAGCGGGGGGAAGCGGCGGTCGACGAACAGCACGCCTTTCACCGCGCGATCGCCATCGCAAGCAACAACCCGCATTACCGCGATTTCATGCAGTTCCTGGCCTCGCGCATCCGCGTGGCGCTGTCGGTGGAAACCGAACGCGCGACCGGCGGCCGCGATGCCGCGCGCAAGCTGCTGCGTGAATTCGAGGGAATCCTGACGGCCGTCCGCCTGGGCGATCCGGACAAGGCCCGCCGCGCGGCCTGGTTCCATCTGCTCCGGTCGGCGGACCGACTGGGCCTCCGCGGCCTGCAGGGTTGGGAAGAAAGCAGGATGACCTTGATCGGAGAGAATCTCATACCGGTCTGCGCCCCCGCAGATCCGCAGCCGCGCAAGCCGCGCTTCACCCCGCCGCCGGGCGCCTGCGACTGCCATGCGCATATCTTCGGCCCCGAAAGCCGCTACCCTTACACGCGGCATCGCACCTATACCCCGCCGGATGCCCTGCTGCCGGCCTATAAGCACATGCTGGCCACGCTGGGCATTCAGCGGGCGGTGATCGTGCAGCCCAGCGTCTACGGCACCGACAACCGTGCCACCCTGGATGCGATCCGTGCCGGCGGCCCGGATTTCCGCGGCGTGGTGGTGGTGGACGAGAATATCGACACCGCCGAGATGGAGCGGATGCACGAGGCCGGCGTGCGCGGCGTGCGCATCAACCTGCTGTTCAAGAGCGGCATCGAGGTCTCGGACGTCCGCCGCCTGGCCGAGAAGATCGCGCCCTTCGGCTGGCATATGCAGATGCTGATCGACGTGTCGGAATTCGCCGACATCCGCGAGACCCTGGGCCGGCTGCCGGTCGATGTGGTCTTCGATCATCTGGGCCATATGCCGACCTCGATCGGCACCGACCATCCGGGCTTCCAGGAGATGCTGTCGCTGCTGGCCGATGGCCGCGCCTGGGCCAAGATCTCGGGCGCCTATCGCATCACCTCGGCCAGCCGCACGCCCTATGACGATGTGGCGCCCTATGCCCGCGCGATCATCGCGGCCAATCCGGAACGGGTGGTCTGGGCCAGCGACTGGCCGCACCCCTATGTCAACATCCCGATGCCGAATGACGGCGACCTGCTCGACATGCTCGACGACTGGGCGCCCGACGCCGCCACGCGCGACCGCATTCTGGCAACCAACCCCGCCAAACTCTACGGCTTCGAAGAGTCGTTTTAGCCCCTCGCCGGGCAGCCACTCCGTGGCCTTGGCCGCCGCCTCAATGGCGGGAGTCGTTTTAGCCCCTCGGCCCAAGCGGCCACTACCGTGGCCTTGGCCCCCGTCTCGCGAACTGCCTGAAAAGCAAGAGGAACGCACCCATGGGTTTCACCCGACGCACCCTTCTCGGCGCTGCACTCGGCCTCGGCGCGCTGGTCGCCACCGTGCCGGCGATGGCCGCCGACGTCACCCTGAAGCTGGGCTGGACCACCTCTGACGGTGCCACCGACCCCTATGCGATCGCGGCGCGCGACTTCGCCGCGGCGCTGGAAGCCGAGATGCCCGGCGTGTTCGAGGTGAAGTACTTCCCGAACCGCCAGCTGGGCGACGAGAAGGAAATGATCGAAGGCATGTCCTTCGGCACCATCGACGGCGGCATCATCACCAATGCGGTGATCGCCAATGTCGAGCCGGCCTTCCAGCTGCTGGACCTGCCCTTCCTGTTCGCGAACGAGGCCCAGGCCCACAAGGTGCTGGACGGCGATGTCGGCCAGGAGCTGATGGGCAAGCTGCGCAATCGCGGCATCATCGGCCTTGGCTTCGCCGAAGGCGGCTTCCGCCACATGATCAACAACACCCGGCCGGTGGCCAACCCCGACGACGTGTCGGGCGTGAAGTACCGGGTGATGCAGAACCCGGTCTTCCTGGAGATGTTCAGCTCGCTGGGCGGCAACCCGGTGCCGATGGCCTGGGGTGAGACCTATACCGCCGTGCAGCAGGGCACGATCGACGGGCTGGAAATCCCGGTCGCGGTCGTCCAGGCCAACAAGTTCTCCGAGGTCACGAAGTATCTGTCGCTCACCCGCCACACCTATTCGGCGCTGGGCCTGATGATTTCGAAGCGGACCTTCGACAAGATGACCAAGGAGCAGCAGGACGCCGTGCTGCGCGCCGCGCCGAAGGCGATCGCCGCCCAGCGCGCCGAGGTGGCCGAAAACACCACGAAGATCATCGAAGAGCTGAAGGCCGCCGGCATGACGGTCAACGAGATCAACGATCCCGCCGCCTTCCGCGCCAAGGTGACCGGCGTCTACGACCGCTTCAAGCCGCGGATCGGTGCCGAGCTGATGGACAAGACCCTCGCCGAGGTCAACTGACCCTGGTGACGGACCGTCCGGCCGGCAGTGCGCCCCCCGCACTGCCGGCCGGATGTCATTCGGGGCCAGCGCATCGCGCCCCTGCGCCCCGATCGCCTGTCCCCCCCGATCCCCTGTCCCCCGATCCTGACGGCAGACGGTAGCTTCCCCATGTCGGCTTTGCTCCAGACCCTCTCGCGCGGGCTTGCCCGGGTAACCGGCTGGGTGATCGTGGCCATCACCACCTTGATGATGATGAGCCTGATCCTCCAGGTGTTCTCGCGCTATGTGCTCGGCCAGGGTTTCACCTGGACCGAGGAACTCGCCCTGTTCCTGTTCACCTGGGTCGTGCTGCTCGCCGCCACGACCGCGATCCGCGACGACGGCCATGTCCGCCTGCAGCTGTTCGTCGACCTGCTGCCGGGTGCTGCGCGGCGGATCTGGATGCGCCTCCTGACCCTCTCGGTGCTGGTCTTCTGCGTGGTGTTCGCGATGACCGGGGCCGAATACGTCTCGGCGACGCTGGGCCAGGTCTCGGCCGCGGTGCAATACCCGATCGAGGCGCTGCACATGGCGGCACCCGTCACCGGCGTGCTGGGCGCAATCCACGCCCTGGCCCGGCTGCTGGCCCCGCAATCGGTGATCGACGGCACCCCGGAAACCGGAGGCATGGTATGAGCACCGCCGCAGCCGTTCTGCTGATCGTCTTCGCCGTCTGCCTGTTCGGCGGCGTGCCGATCGTCTTCTCGCTGGGCCTTGCCGCCATCGCCGGGCTCTGGGCCGCGGACTTCGATCTGATCGTGCTGGCCCAGCGCACGATATCGGGCACCCAGGTCTTCACCCTGCTCGCCATTCCGGGCTTCGTTCTGGCCGGCGACCTGATGATGCATGGCGGGCTGTCCCGCCGCCTGGTCCGGCTCTGCCAGGTGCTGGTGCAGCATGTGACCGGCGGGCTCGGCATGGTCACCGTGCTGTCCGCCACCTTCTTCGCCGCGATCTCGGGCTCGGCACCGGCCACCACCGCGGCCATCGGCGGCATCATGGTGCCCGAGATGGAACGCCACGGCTGGAGCCGTCGCTTCGCCGCGGCACTCTCGACCGCCGCCGGCCCGATCGGGCAGATGATCCCGCCCTCGATCCCCATGGTGATCTGGGGCGTGGTGGCGGAGGAGTCGATCACCAAACTGTTCCTGTCGGGCATCGTGCCCGGCATCCTGATCGCCATCGGGCTGATGGTGGTGTGCTGGTTCGCAGCCCGCGCCCAGGGCATCCCCAGGGCGGCCCGCCGGGCGACGGCGCGCGAATTGCTGGTCGCGCTCAATGACGGCAAATGGGCGCTGGCGGCGCCGCTGGTCATCCTGGGCGGCATCTATGGCGGCATCTTCACCCCCACCGAAGCTTCGGCGATCGGCGTCGCCTATGCCTTCGTGGTGGGCATGTTCATCTATCGCGAACTGAAGGTCCGCGACCTGCCGGCCATCCTGCTCCAGTCGATGCGCACCACCACCATCGTCTGCAGCATCATCGCCGTCGCCTCGGCCTTCGGCTGGCTGGTCGCGATCGAGCAGCTGCCGACCGTGATCGCCGAGGCCATCCTGTCGGTGTCGTCGAACCCGATCGTCATCCTGCTGATGATCAACGTGCTGCTGCTGTTCATCGGCGCGATCATGGACAATGTGGCGGCGATGATCATCCTGGGCGGCGTGCTGACCAGCATCGGCGCCAGCCTGGGGCTGGATCCGATCCATCTGGGCGCGATCGTGGTGATCAACTTCGCGATCGGCATGGCCACCCCGCCCTTCGGCTATTCGCTGTTCGTCGGTGCCGCGATCAGCAAACTGTCGGTCGAAGAGGTCTCGAAAGCGCTCTGGCCGATGCTGCTGGTCAAGATCCTGGTCCTGGCGCTGATCACCTATGTTCCCTGGGTGGTGCTGGCCCTGCCCCGGCTGCTGGGGTGACCATCTTCAACCATCGTCCCTGATGGCGGCTGGCATCGCGTCGCGGTGATGATATGCCTGATGATGGTTGGCTTTTGTCGTTGCCGGCGGTATTCCGGACGAGACACCCCGGATGACGGAGATGGTCCGCGATGACAATCACCCGCTCTATCTTCATCCTGGTCGTCACTGCCGGCGCCATGATGTCCATCGCCACACCGGCACGGGCCGGAACCGCGACGGCCCCCTGCGGCCCTGGCTTTGCGGCACCACTCCGGCTCGGCCCTCTCGCCAATGGCAACCCCGACCAGGCCTGGATGGCACTGCCGGTCGTCCATCTCTGGGGGCTCGACAATGCTGGCGTGGTGCAGGAAGACGGCCGGGCGATCCTTCAGGTCCGCTACCCCGAAGGATCGATAAACCCCGGCCGGCGGGACGCACCCAGGGGCGGGCTGGGATTCTTTCTGCCCGTCCCGGGCGCGCATGACGCCCGCGAGATCTGTTTGAGCTATGAGGTCCGCTTTCCCGACGGCTTCGCATTCGCACGCGGCGGGAAACTGCCCGGCCTCTATGGCGGGGATGCACCACGCGGTGGCGCCACAGACCGTATGGAGGGATTTTCCGCCCGGCTCATGTGGCGCGAGGCTGGGGCCGGCGAACTCTATCTCTATGCGCCGGATCAGGCGCAGCCCTATGGCCAGAGCCTGGGGCGCGCGCATTTCTACTTCAGGCCCGGGCATTGGACCCAAGTCGTCGAGCATCTGCGCCCGGGTGTGGATGGCCATCTGCGCCTGCTTATCGACGGTGCCGAAGTAACCTCGTTCCTGGGCCGGCTGCCCGTGGGCAGCGGCGCCGGACTGATGATGTCGACCTTCTTCGGCGGCAGCAGCCCAGACTGGGCGTCACCGCGCGACCAGTCTGCATCCTTCGCGGATATCACGATCTGGCTTCGGCCCTGACAGCGCGGGACCGCCCTGCCAGCCAACCCGCTCAGCGCCCGCCGAACTGCATCATCGGTGTTTCAGCGGCCATCAGATCAATGTCGGAGCCCGAAGCCCGACCAAGCTGGCGGTCGGCTTGGCTGGCCACGTCGCCGATATAGGCGACGAACAGCACGAAGGCGATGACAGCGGCAATGTTGTAGACATACGACGTCAGACTGTTCAACACGGCGAGGCCGGTCGATCCTGAGCCAGCGGCCAGCTTCTGCCGGGTCCATTTCTGACGATAGGGATGAAAGCTCATGAACACCTTCACCACCGAGCCGACGAACTGGGTGTAATAGAGCAACGCCGGGAACCAGGGGTGAAACCGCCCCCCATGCAGGCCGATGACTACACTGTTGAAGCTTCGGGTCAGAACGATCCAGAAGACATAGATCAGCAGAAACACCGGTGCATGGAGAAGGCCGAGCAGGCCCGCAAAGGTGGGGCCGATGAGCGTCGTCCACATCGACAACCGCTGATCCAGCAGACACATCCACAGAAACCAGCCTGTACGACGTGGTCCCAGAGCCAGGGCGCGGCCATTGGCCCGGATCATGTTGCCATACCAGCGCGACATGAGCGCGAGACTGGCCGGCACGAAACCGCCTGCGGGCAGTTCTTCCAGCGGGTGAGCCACCGCATCCGGTACATAGAGCATGTTCCAACCGCTCCGCAACACCGCATACCAAGTGCTTTTGTCATCGCCGGTGAGCAGCGCAATCCGCCCCAGCCGCCAATGGTGTATCACATCGGAGCGCACGGCGACGATGAAGTCGGGGCGTGTAGCGATCTCGGCACGAAACAGCGACAACCGGCCGGTCAACACCATCACCTTGCGCGACAGCGACACCGAGCACATCAGCACACTGCGCTGTGCCATGCGCAGGCGATACCATTCACGCTGCAACGTGCTGCCCTTCACCAGCGGCACATTTTCAGTGGTCACGGCGCCGATATCAGGGTTCGTCTGTATGATTGATGCGGCCCTGGCAAGACAGCCCTCGCCGAGCAAAGTGTCACCATCCATCAGGATCACCTGTGAACCGGGCTTCGGATGGCGCGCCGCGATCAGTTCAAGGGCATCCGCCATGGCGTGGCGCTTGCCCTTGCCCGCCTGGAACACCGGCAGCAGCACCACGCGCGCCGACTCGGCATGGCGCCGCACCACGCGGCGCAGCACCTCAATGTCGGCGGGATCGGTTACACCGGCAATGATGGTGGCACCGCTGCCACAGGCTGCAATCTCGTCGATCAGGCGCCCATAGACCGCCGCGTTCATCTGCGCCGACATCCGGAAGCTGGTGACGAGGATATAAAAATAGGGAAGAGGCAGACGAGCGGCATCGGCGGCGGCGCGGATACGGGGAAACACGAAGAACTTGTAGCGGAATGCCCTGACGTAATGCATCGCCGCCCAGGAATACCGCCAGATCCCGATGATGCCGATGGTCGCGATGAACACCGTGGTGCCCGGGGTCAGCACGGCCGTTGGCATGATGCTGGCCAGAAAAATGATCAGCATGATCCAGAACGCGATGCCGGCCCACATGGAGAAGCGTGGCGACGTCTCCTCGTAGCCAGGCAGCAAAACCTTGAACCGATCCACCGGCCGCTTCATGTCGTTGGCTCACCCGGATTGACGTCGGAGGTGAACCAGCCGATCCCTGTCAATTTGAACAGAAGATCGCCCGGATGGATCCGCATGGCGACAATCGCCGGCACGCCGCTCACGGGTCTCGGCATCGATGGCGGCAACGTCACCGTGACCAGCGCGAAACGGCTGACAGCCCGCAATTGCTCGGGCAGACCGGTTCTGCCGGTGTTGCGCGGGTTAAAATTGATCCGAGCGATCCGTCCGTCGATCTCTTCGGCCTGATCAGACAGAAGAACGCGCGCCTCACCACCGATACGGAGATAGCGGACCTGATCGATCGGCAGCAGCACATCAACCTCGGTGCCCTGATCGTGGCCATCGCCCAGCCCGTAAACGGCGGTGCCAGCTTCCACATATTCGCCGTCCCTGGCGCCCTGCATCTCGACCACGCAGTCGCATGGGCTGCGGACCACAAACCGCGCCTGTCGGGCACGCAGGGTCGCCTCTTTGGCTGAGAGTTGTTCGCGCCTCTCGGCAAGACTGCGGCGCACATCGCCGGGAGTCTGGCGGGTGGCACGGGTGTCGCCGAGATAGAGACCGGCACCGGCAAGCTTCAGTTCATCCCGCAACCGCTGGAGGGTTGCCTTTTCGTCGGCCAGGGCAATCTGGGCCTGACGCAAGGCCACCTCTGCCTCGTCGACCTGCACGGCAGCTGCGCGGCCATCTTTCGCAAGGCCGGCCCGGCGATCAAACAGGCGCTGACGAACCGCGACCTCAGACGTCATCAGACGCACACGTGTATCGGCGGCGGCAATGTCGGCCTGCAACTGGCCCACCCAGGAGCCAAAGGCGGCCTCCACGTCAGACAGATGTTCTACCTCAAGCTCGATCTGTTTCTGCGCTGAAACGATCTCCTGTTCCAGCGCCGCAATATCCTGTGGATTGACCGGCGCGCTGATCTCGAAGAGAACGCTGTCGCGCGTAACCGTCTCACCGGTCGTCGCGGTTGCCGCCAGCAGAAAGCCTGCCTGCGGCGCCCGCATCACGATTCGGTCCGACGCCACCGCCGCATATTCGGATTGAACGGTCAGGAAACTCGACAGCAGCGAGACGGCACCGAAGGCTGCCACGCCAATCGTCACCACCAGAATCGCCCCAAGCCGCAGCGCGGCCGACACTGCCCGCATCCGTCGGGTTGTTTCGTCGGAGAAACTGATCTCCGGAGGCATCCCGTGCGATGCCAGCCCAGCGACAGTGACAATGTCGCCCGACAGGTAATTGTCGACGATGTAGGACAGTGCCTCGGCCTGATCCGCCGTCATGTCGACGAACTGAAAACCACGCCCCTTGCCATCGACGACCCGCACTGCTTTCGCCAACAGTGTCAGCGTCGCTTCGACATGCGGGAAGATGAAGATGAGACGGCACTTGAAGACATCACCGGCCTCGCAGTCCGGTGCGGAGGCTTCGAGCCCAAATCCACCCAGGCTCCAATCCGCCACCACATGCCGAACACCGTTGATCTCGACGGTCAGGGGGATATCGATCCGCGGATGGACCCGCTGCCCACTCTTGCTGGTGATCGGCGAGGGGCGAGAGGCGGGGTCGGATGCACTCATGATATCCTCAATATCCTCGGCACTGCTTCAAGGTCGCTCGAATGGGTCATGTTCTGCAACGTCATGTCCCAAGGGTATACGCCCCATAAATGAAAACTTCCATACGATGCGGCATCGGATTGGCAGCCTTAATGACCGTCGGAAGATGCACGCAGGACATTACTCGATACTGCCGTCGGGCGTCCCTTGATAGGTCCTCGCGATTGCCCCGGCTCTCAACTGGCCGGTCGCAGTGGAATGCCCCACGCCCACCCTCGTTGACATCATCCTGTCAGCAGGATCGAAAACACTCTGCCCCCCGCCTGTTCGGAAGATTTTTGCCCGCATGGGCAGGATCTTCGCCGGGTTTGTCACACAACGCATCCGACAGACAGGGGCGGCCCGGGCCGGGTGGCGTTGGCGGTGATCAACTTCGCGATCGGCATGGGGCCACCCCGCCCTCCCATGACGACGACACCGCCCCCGCCGGCCGCCGGCGGGGGCGGTTTCATTTTCGGGTGCCGGCGCCGGATTCTTAGAACCTTAAGTTTATTTTTGCCTGGCAAAATGCCTTGACGCGTTTGTTTCGCATGATACAGTCGCCCGGAAATTGAACAAGAACAGCCTGTAGTCCATTCTTCATCAGCTGGGGAGCGGCATCGGATGAAGG
Organism: Tistrella mobilis; assembly: GCF_041468085.1. Lineage (NCBI taxonomy): Bacteria > Pseudomonadati > Pseudomonadota > Alphaproteobacteria > Geminicoccales > Geminicoccaceae > Tistrella > Tistrella mobilis. The sequence continues at coordinate 3,219,946 of NZ_CP121017.1, forward strand.
TGTACGACTCGATCCTGGAGGCTGTCGGCGATACACCGATGGTCCGGATCCGCAGCATTTCAAAACAGGTCCCGGCGGAAATCTTCGCCAAGCTCGAATTCATGAATCCCGGCGGCAGCGTGAAGGACCGGCTGGTCCGCTATCTGCTGGAGCGCTACGAAGAAGCGGGGGCGCTGACGCCCGAAACCGTGCTGGTCGAGAATTCCTCGGGCAATACCGGCGCCGCCCTGTCGATGGCGGCGGCGGTGCGCGGCATCGGTTGCGTGATCACCATCCCCGACAAGATGAGTTCCGAGAAGATCGCCCGGATGCGCGCCTTCGGCACACGGGTGGTGGTGGCCCCCACCGCCGTGGCCGCGGACGCGCCCGAGAGCTATTACAGCCAGGCACGGCGCATCGCCGAAGAAACCCCGGGGGCGATCTATCCCGATCAGTACAACAACCCGCTGAACGCCGCTGCGCATTATGCGAGCACCGGCCCCGAGATCTGGGAGCAGACCGGCGGCCGGATCGATGCCTTCGTCTGCGGCATCGGCACCGGCGGCACGATCAGCGGCGTCGGCCGCTATCTGAAGGAGCGCGACCCGTCGATCCGGGTGATCGGCGTCGACCCGGAAGGCAGCGTGTTCCACGACCAGTTCCATCATGGCCGGATGAGCACCCCGCATGTCTATCAGGTGGAGGGCATCGGCGAGGATTATCTGGTCGAGGTGGTGGATTTCTCGGTGATCGACGACATCATCCGCGTGGACGACCGGGCGTCGTTCCTGACCGCGCGCCGGCTGGTGCGCGAGGAAGGGTTGCTCTGCGGCGGATCCAGCGGCGCTGCGATGTGGGGCGCATTGCAGGTGGCGGATCGCTTCCCCGGCGGCCGGATCGTGGTGCTGCTGCCCGATTCCGGCAACATGTATCTCAGCAAGTTCCTGGACGACGGCTGGATGGTCCGGCACGGCTATCTGGCAGAGACGGACCTGCAGGCAGAGGCGCTCGCCCCGGCAGGTGCCGCATGACCGCCATCACCGCCGAACCGCCCATGATCGAGCCATCCGTCGCCGCCGGTGTGATGCCGGGCATGCGCTGGGCCTTCGCCGACCGCATCGACCTGATGGATGAAAGCCTGCGCGAGGGGGCCGAGCGCGCCAGCGTGCCACCGGACCTGGACGCCAAATGCGACCTGGCCGAGGCGATCGCAGCCGTGGGCATCCGCACGCTCGTGGTCGGCATGTTCCCCGACGTGCCGCAGAATGCCGAGCTGCTGGCCCGGCTGGTGCGCCGCCAGCAGGCCGGACGGCTGCCCGCCGATCTGCGCTTCATGGTCATCTCCCATGTCGGGGTGACCATGCGCCAGACGCTGGCCCTGCTCGACGATCTGGCGATCCCGCTGGAGACGGTGCATGTGATCGCGATCCATTCGGTTTCGGATCTGCAGATCACCCATCTCTTCCCGACCATCCTGCGCAAGGACGGCGCCGTCGACTGGGATCAGACCGCCTGGGAGGCGCTGGACGACGCCGCGCGGCGCGCGCGCAATCTCGACTGGCTGGCCGATTTCCTGCCGGTGGTGACCGGCTGGCGCGGCGGCGGGGTGATGGTCGGGCTGCTGGATGCCTTCCGCGCCGATCACGGCCATCTGATGAATGCGGTGGCAACCGTGGCCGCGGCCGGCATCCGCCAGATCCGCCTGGTCGACACCGCCGGCACCTGCCTGCCCCATCAGCTGCCCCAGACCGTGGGCGAGCCGGTGGCGCGCTTCCCCGACATCGCCTTCTACGGCCATTTCCACGACGATTTCGGCATGTCGACCGCCAATGCGGTGATGGGGTTGTCGCTGGGGCTGAAGGGGGTGGACGTCTCGGTCGGCGGCTTCGCCAACCGGGCCGGACATCCGCCGCTGGCCGAGGTGGTGATGGCGCTTCGCAAACTCTACGGCGTGGAGCTGCCGGGCGTGGACCCGACCCGGCTGCACGGCCTCAGCCGCATGGCTGAACGGATCTACGGGCTGATGGAAAACCCCGCCCAGGCGATCACCGGCGTCGTCACCCACAGCGTGCAGAGCGGCATCCGCACCGAACTGCTGCGCAAGGCCCCCCGGATCTTCGATGCCATCGCCCCCGAAGAAGTCGGCGCCCGGCTGGTGGCGATGTTCGGGGTGCGCAGCGGCCGCGACGGGCTGCTGCGCTTCCTGCGCGAACGCCAGCTGCTCGCCCCCTTCGGCCTGGAGCCGACCCCCGAGATCGCCGACGCGCTGTTCGAACACCTGGACGCCGAATGGGCCCGCCGCAGCGCCGGTGCCCGCGCACGGCTGGGCGAGCTGATCGAACAGTATCAGGACACGCTGAACGCATCCTTCTTTACCGAAGAGGCTATGACGTCATGGCTGAGCGCGCATCTGACCGCCGTGCATATGAAGACGGCCTGACCGCCACCGCCGCCGCGGCCGCCCTCTGGCCGATCTTCCGCGACCGGGCCGCAGGCGCCGATGAAGACCAGTGGCGCGACATGCTCGACCTTGCGGCCATCGCAGCCGGCGGGCTGGCGCAGGAGGACGGGCTGGACCCGGCCGGCGAACTGGCCGTGCACCGGGTGCTCTATGCCATCTATGCCGGCCGGATCCTGGTGCCCTGGTCGCCGCAATGGCGCGATCTGGACGATGTCCGGGTCGATCTGCTGCGCCGGACGCTGGAAACCGGCTGGGAGGCGGCCGAACGCCACCGGCTGACCGGCTTCTTCGGCCCCCTGCCGCAGGTGGCGGATTTCGCCGGCTGGGCCACCCGTCACTGCCAGGCCCACCGGTCCAATGTCGGCCACCCGCTGTTCGATTTCCTGAGCGACCGGGCGAGCTTCGACCAGCTGCGCAGCTTCATCGTTCAGGAAACCCCCTTCGACATCCATTTCGGCGACATCGTGGCCATGATGCTGCCGGGGGTGCATGGCGGCGCCAAGGCGGAATTCTCGCGCAATTTCTGGGACGAGATGGGCCGCGGCGACCAGCGGCTGGCGCATCGCCAGCTGCGGCTCGACATGATGACGGCGCTGGGGGTGCGCGAGGATGTGTATGTGACCGAGGTGGAGGCCTTCTGCCTGGAGGAACTTCGCCTCGCCAACATGTATTTCCACGGCGTGTTCAACCGCGCGCTGCTGCCGCAGGCGATCGGCATGATGCTTGCGACCGAACTGATGGTCCCCGGGCGGCTGGACCGGCAGATCCAGGGCTGGCGCCGGGTCGGGCTGGACGACGACACCATGCGCTATCTGATCGAGCACACCGTGGTCGACATCGAACACGCGGCCGGCTGGATGAACGAGGTGGTGCTGCCGATGCTGGCCGAGCGCCCCGAGGTGATGGGCGAGATCGTCCTCGGCATGGCCCGGCGCCTGGAACATGCCGCTGCGGTCTGCGACCGGATGATGACGCTTCTGCCTGCGGCGGCCTGAATGACCGCCTTTCCCCTTCGAGACCGCCTCTCCGCCACAACAGACCCGGAGATCGTCCTCGCCGGCTGCGGCCTCAGGGGGATGGGTCTGCTGACCGCCACGCCGGCCCTGCTCGACCATCGCCTGACGGTGGTCGATGCCGGGCCGCGGCCGGGGCCCGGTGCCTTTGCCGGCTACCGGATCCAGTCCAACTCCGCCGGCACCGACTTCTTCGGCTGGGTCGATCCGGCCGGGCCGTTCGGGCCCGTGCTGGACGACCCGGCCGTGCGCCGGCTGCGCGAGCATCAGGGGGCGTTCGATCTGGCGCTGCTGGCGGGCGCGCTCGACCGTTTCGGCGACCGGCTTGCAGCGCTGCTGCCGCCCGAGCGGCTGATCAGGGGGGACCGGCTGGCACATGTGGCGACGGACGGGGCGACCATCGGGCTGACGCTCGCCTCAGGCCGCCGGCTTCAAAGCCGCGTGCTGGTGCTGGCGCTGGGCATCACCGAAGCCGGCCATGATGCGCTGGCCCCCTGGGCGGCCCGCACCATCCCGTCGGGCCGGATCGTGCGCGACCATCTGGCGGCCCTGCCGCCGATGCCCGCGGGCCGGCCCGCGCGGATCGTGATCGCCGGAGGATCGCACAGTGCCTATTCGGCGGCACTGGTACTGGCCGATGCCATGGATGCGGGGCATCTGAATGCCCGTGTCGCCATTTTGCATCGCAGCCCCGCGCGGCTGTTCCATCAGAACCTGGCGGACCATGCCGCAGAGGCGCATGGCCCGCTGGAAGCCGTTCCCGACCCCGCCCGCGACATCTGCCCGGAAACAGGCCAGGTCTTCCGCTATTCGGGGCTGCGCCACCGGGCGCGGGCGCTGTTCCAAGAGATCGCCCGGGGCGGGCGCCCGGGCTTCACCCAGCTGCGGATCCCTGCGCTGGCCGATGCGGCGGAGCTGCTGGACCGGGCCGATCTGATCGTCCAGGCGCTGGGCTACCAGAGCCACAGACTGTCGATGACCATCGACGGCCACCCCTGGGATCCGGCGGGCGGAGGGGCGGTGGTGCGCCCCGGGCCCGATGGCCGCATCCCGCTGCCGGGCGGGTCTGCGGCACAGATCTTCGTGATGGGCATGGACCCCTACCCCTATGACGACGGCGCGCTGACCCCCACGGGGCAGTACGCGCTGCGCGGCGGCCAGATCCTGGCCGCCCTTGCCCGGCTGGCTGCGGCCGGACAGCCCCTTCCCCTCGCAGAACCCGGATGAGGTATGGCCATGGCGCATATGGTCTTCGTGGAAACCACCCGCCCCGCCACGCGGGCGCTCGATCATGCGCTGGCCATGGGGCACGAGGTGACGCTGATCCGATCGGGCCGCTTCGACTGGCTGTTACCGCCCGCCGAGCATGAGCGGATCCGCGCGCTCGACATCCGTCGGGTGGAGATCGCCGACACCCGCTCCGATGCGCTGATCGAGACGGCCCTTCACGATCTGATGGCCCTGGGGCCGGTCGATGCCGTCCTGACCGCCTTGCAGCCGGTGGCCACCCCGGCCGCGATCGCCGCCGGCCGGCTCGGCATCCGGGCGACCGCGGCCCGGGGCATGATCAATGCCCGCGACAAGGCGCTGACCCGGGCGGCACTGGACCGCGCCGGCCTGCCCTCGGTCGCCCATGCCACGGTCCGCACGCTGGAGGATGCCCTGAACGCCGCGGACCGCATCGGCTATCCGGTGATCGTGAAGCCGGTGAACGGCCTGGGCAAGGCGCTGACCACCTGGGCCAACCGCCCCGACGACATCCACAGGCATTTCGCCACCCTGGGCGGGCGGCGCGAATTGCTGCAGACCGGGCTTTCGGACGAACTCGCCGATGCCGCCTTCATCATCGAGGAAATCGCCCGCGGCCCGCTGCATTCGCTGGAGCTGGCGGGGCTCGCCTCGGGCGCCAAAGTGCCGCTGATCCTGGTGCGGCGGAAGACCGGGCGGGATGATCCGGTGCTGGAGATGGGCTCCACCGTCCCCGCCCCGCTTTCCGCCGAAGACCGCCGGGCGGCAGGCGATTATGCGGTGGCGGTGGCCGAGGCGCTGGGCCTCGACATCGGCATCTTCCATATCGAGCTGATCATGACCGACAGGGGCCCGCGGCTGGTGGAGGTGAACCCGCGGATTGCCGGCGGCGCCATCCCCGATCTGATCCGCACCGCCACCGGCATCGACCCGTTCGAGCTTCTGGTGCGCATCCATGCCGGCGAAAGCCCGGTTTCGGACTGGCTGCCCGAAACCTGCGCCGCCAGCCACAGCTTCATCACCATGGCCGAAGACTGTACCATACGCGCCGATCTGGCCCCCGACTGGTTCGATGCCTTCCGGCCGCGCATGGCCTCGGGCGGCTGCGACATCCGCCCGGGGGCCAGCTACCGGCGCATGGACGGCAATCAGGACGTGCTGGGTGTTGTCCGAATGGTTGCACCAACCATCGGCGAAGCCGCCGCCGCCTGCGAGGCGCTGCGGGCGGAGATCGCCGCGACCCTGGGTGTGAAGCTGGTGGAGCTGGTGGAATGAGCGGCACCACCCAGCCCCTGCCCTCGCGGCTTGCGCTCTTCGCCGACCGGCGGTTCCTGCTGCTCTGGGCGGCGATGCTGGTCAGTGCCACCGGCACCTTCATGCTGCTGCTTGCGGTTTCGGCCGAATTGCTGAAACGCCATGGCTCGGGCCTCGGCGCCGCTTCGGTCTTTGCCTTTCAATGGATCCTGCCGGTGGTGGCGGTGTCGCTGGTCCGCCGGCTGGCCGAAAGCCGGCGGCTGCGGCGCACGGTGATCCTGGCCGAAATCGCCGGGGCCGTGATCTCTCTGGCGATCGGCCTGCTGCTGACCGCCGATCTGACGGTGGCCGTGCTCGCCTGCTTCCTGATCCGGGGCCTGGCCGAAGCCGTGACCAAGACCTCGCGGGTGGTGCTGGTCAAGCTGATGTTCCAGGGGCCGGCGCTGACGCTCGCCTCCTCCACCTTCAACCTGTCCTTCTATGTCGGCGGGGCACTGGGCGGGCTGGCGGGCGCGGTGGCAGTGGAGCATCTGCCGCTGATCGGGGTCTGCGCGGTCGATGCCATGACCTTCCTGATCTCGGCCGCCTGCTATCGGGCGCTGCCCGATCTGCGACCGTCCGGCGAGGCGCCCCGCGCCCCCGGCCGGCGCCGGGGCGCCATCGCCGAGGCGCTGTCGCTGATGCGCGCCGACCGCAGGCTGTGGCTGGCGGCAGGCTATGTGGTGGCAGCGACCGGCGTGCTTCAGGGTTTCCACAACACCGCCCGGGTGGTGCTGCCCATGCGCCATCTGGGCCTGGGCGAAAGCGCGGTGATGCATCTGCAGATCACCAGCGGCCTGGCCATCATCCTGGGGGCGCTGGCGATCCCGGTTCTGGGGGCGCTGGCCCGCCACCGCGGCTTCGCGCCGCTCACCCATCTGGGCGCCTGCGTCATGCTTTGGGCCGTGACGCTGGTCGCGGGCGAGACGGGGCTGCATCTCGGCTATTTCGCCTATATCTTCCTGTTCGAGGCCGCCTTCACCGCCGCCCAGGCCCAGCTGATCCAGGCCACGCCCAGCCGCGACATGGCGACGATGCAGGCGGCGGTGGGGGCGCTGGGCACCAGCCTGCTGATCGGCTGTACGCTGTTGAGCGGCGCGCTCGCCGATCTGATGCCGCTGCCGCTGGTGGCCGCGATCACGGCCGGGATCGGGGTCGTCATCCTGCTCGCCATCGAGGCCGGCAGCCGCCACGGCATCCGCAAGGCCGCCGGTATCTGATGAAGGCCCCCGTCTGATGAAGGCCCCCTGATGAAGGCCCCCGTCTGATGAAAGGGCTGCTGCACGACCGCAACTTCCTGCTGATCCAGGCGGCGACGCTGATCAGTGCCACCGGCAGTTTCATGCTGCTGCTCGCGGTTTCGGCCGAGCTGTTGCGGCGGTCGGGATCGGGGCTGGGGGCCGCCTCGGTCTTCGCCTTTCAGTGGATCCTGCCGGTGCTGGCGGTCTCGGCCGTGCGGCGGCTGGCCGATCTGCCGGGGCTGCGGCGGGTGCTGATCCTGGCCGAACTGGCCGGGGGCGCACTGTCGCTCGCCATCGGCCTGCTGCTCACCGCCGATCTGCTGCCTGTCGTCCTCGGCTGTTTCCTGCTGCGCGGCTTCGGCGAGGCGGTCACCCGCACCGGAAGGGTGGTGCTGCTGCGCCGGTTGTTCGACGGCCCGCGCCTGGCCGCGGCCGCCGCCAGCTTCAACATCGCCTTCTATACCGGCGCCACACTGGGGGGCGTGACCGGCGGGCTGGTGGTCGGGCGGCTGTCGCTGACGGAGATCTGCGCGCTCAATGCCGCAAGCTTCCTGGTGGCGGCACTGTGCTGGCGGGCATTGCCGGATGCGCGCGGCGCGGCCGATGCAACCAAAGGAGGTAGTGGCGCACTACGGGATGCCTTTCGGCTGATGGCCCGCCATCCGGCGCTGCTGCGCCAGGCCGGCTATGTCGTGCTGTCGACCGGCGTGTTTCAGGGCTTTCACAACGCCGCCCGCACCCTGTTGCCCATGCGCGGGCTGGGGCTGGACGACCGGGCGGTGATGCATCTGCAGGTGGCAAGCGGGCTCGCGATCATCCTGGGGGCGGTGCTGGTGCCGCTGCTGGGCAGGCTCGCCCGCCGCCGCTGGCTGACGCCCTGCGCCTCGGTGCTTGCCTGCCTGCTGCTGGCCGCCGCCAGCCGCGCCCCCGGGCTCGGCCTGCTCATCGCCGCCTATCTGGCCTTCCTGGTCGCCTTCGAACTGGCCTTCACCGCCGCCCAGGCCGGGCTGATCCGGGCCGCGACCACCGGCCAGATGGCGACCATGCAGGCCGCCGCCAATGCCGGCGGCACGGCCCTGGTCATCCTGGTGACGCTGGCGACCGGCGGCCTGGCCGATCTGATGCCGATGGCGGCCGTGGGCCCGGTGATCGGCGTTCTGGGGCTGATGCTGATCGCCGGGCTGGAGCTGGCCGCGCGGCGGGCTCAGGCGATGCTATCGACCACGCCGCCATCCACCCGCAGGGCGGCGCCGGTGGTGGCGGACGACAGCGGCGAGGCCAGATAGACCGCCAGATTGGCGACCTCGTCGACCGAGGCGGCGCGCCGGATGAGCGAGCCCGGCCGGTTGTCGGCCACGAAATTCGCGGCACTGTCTTCGATCACATCCCCGTCCACCGGCCGGCCATCCGCCTCCAGCATGCGCCGGAGCCCGCGGGAGAGGGTCGGGCCGGGCAGGATGGCATTGGCGGTGACGCCGGTACCGGCCAGCCGCTTGGCAAGCCCCCGCGACAGGGCCAGACAGGCGGTTTTGGTGACGCCGTAATGGATCATGTCGGCGGGGATGTTGAGCGCCGATTCCGAGGACAGGAAGATCACCCGCCCCCAGCCGCGATCGACCATGCCCGGCACCAGCGCCCGCGACAGGCGCATGCCCGACAGGAAGTTGACCGCCAGGATCTGCTGCCAGAGATCGTCATCGGCCTCGAAGAAATCGGCCGGGCCGAAGACGCCGACATTGTTGACCAGAATGTCCGGCTGCGCGACCGCTCCGGCCAGGGTATCGCAGCCGGCCCCGGTGCCGAGATCGGCGGCGACACCGCGCACCTCCGCCCCGGGCACGGCCTGCTTCAGCGCCGCCACCGCCTGGTCGACATCCGGCTGATGCCGGCCATTCAGCACCACGGACGCCCCCGCCCCGGCCAGGCCGCGGGCGATGGCATGGCCGATGCCGGCGGTGGAACCGGTGACGACGGCCGAGCGGTCAGTGAGATCGATCTTCATCGGATTTGCCTCCAGACGACTGCGGGATCGTCAGAGGTGCGAACGCCGTGGCAGGCGATGCGTTCCGGCCCCGATCGATCAGCGATAGCCGGCAGGATCGGCCGGCAGGCCTGCCTCCTGAACCTCCACCAGATAGCGGAAGCAGTCGGGGCGCGAGCCGTCGAGATCGTCGACGCCATAGACCCGGGCCAGTTCGCCGCTGGAGGTCGAGGTACCGTTCCAGCGCATCCGCCGGGGGTCTGCCGCCAGCGCCGCAATGCCGCGGCCAAGGAAACGGGGGGTTTCCGAGATGCAGAAATGCGGCTCCCGCGCGATGGCATCGTGCCAGCCGGCCTCGGTGACGCCATAATGGTCGAGCATCATCTCGGACCGCATCCAGCCGGGCGTCACCGCGACCGAACAGCAGCCATAAGGCTCAAGATCGCGGGCATGGGCCCAGGCCATCCGGATCACCGACATCTTGGCCAGATCGTAGAAGGGCGACAGCCGGTAGCGGCCGGCATTGTACCCGGCGGTGCCGTCGGTCACCTCGACCAGAACCCCGCCGGGCCGGCGGATCATCAGCGGCAGCAGGTGATGGGCGGCGATCAGATGGGTGTCGACCGCGTTGTGCAGCAGCCGCAACCCCTTGTCCAGGTCGTGCCCCCAGACCGGGACGTTCCATTCGGTGAGCAATTCGCCGCCCCAGACATCGTTGACCAGCAGGTCGAGCCGGCCATGGGCCGCGTCGATCCGGGCGGCCAGCGCGGCCACCGCCGCCCGGTCCAGATGGTCGAGCACGACCGGGATGCCGCAGCCGCCGGCCGCCGTGACCAGGGAAGCCGTTTCCTCGATCGTCTCGGGCCGGTTGTAATCCGAACGGCGACCGGCGGTGGAGCGGCCGGTGACGTAGACCGTGGCTCCGGCGGCGCCCAGCTCGACCGCGATCCCGCGCCCGGCGCCGCGCGTGGCGCCGGCAACCACGGCAACCCTGTCCGAAAGAGCCGTCATGAACCATGTCTCCCTGGGTATGGCGCTTCCATAAGCGTCTCGGATAATTTATAAACGAATATTCGTTTATAATGGAAGACCAGGGTTTACACTGGAAGGACGATATGGCCCGCCAGCGCAGCCTGCCCGATGAACGGGTTCTGGAGATCACCCTCGCCCTGATGCACCGGTTGGGGCCGCAGGCCGTCACCTTCGCGGCGGTGGCGGCCGAAACCGGCCTGTCCAGCGCCACCCTGGTCCAGCGCTTCGGCAGCAAACCGGCAATGGTCAGGGCGGCACTCGATCTTGCCTGGACGCGGCTGGAGACCGCGACGGCCGAGGCGATCGCCGCCTGCCCGCCGACGCCGGACGGCGCGGTCGCCCTGCTCGCCGGGCTCTCCCACGGCTATGGCGACATCGACAGCTATGCCGACGGGCTGATGGTGCTGCGCGAGGATCTGCGCGACCCGGAACTGCGCGCCCGCGGCGCCGCCTGGGGGGCCGGGCTGGCGACGGCGATCGACCGCTGTTTTCCCGACCGCCCCGGCGCCGGCAGGCTGATGATCACCCAATGGCAGGGCGCACTGATCTGGTGGGGCTTTGCCCCCGACCGGCCGATCGACCGGGTGGTGGCGGAAAACCTCGGCAGTCTGGCGGGCCTGCTCGCCGGACGGCCGGTCCCGGCGGAACCGGCCGGGGGCGGCTGACCGCATCGCGCCCCCGGGCAGCGTCAGGCCGTGGCGCCCAGCTCTTCCGAGATGATCCGGCAGCGTTCCGCCAGCAGCAGGGCGGCCGGGTGATCGGGATCGGCAAGGGCGCGATCGGTGCCGATCAGGGTCAGCACGCATTGCGCCTCGTTCTGCCAGTCGAGCACGGGGCTGGACGCGGCGGCAAGGCCCGGCACCACCGAACCGTCGACGGTGGCGACCCGGCGGGCGCGGATCTCCGCGACCAGCGCATCGACATCGACCGGCGGCAGATCCCGGCCGGCGGCACGGGTTTCGGTGGCGAGCACCGGTGCAGTCACGCTTTCGGGCAGCCAGGCCAGAAAGGTGCGGCCGGTGGCCGACCGCAGCAGCGGCATCACCGATCCCAGGCTGAGCGCGCCCACGAAAGGCACCCGGCTGCGGTGCAGCCGGACGACGACCGCGCCGTGCAGGCTCCAGACCGCCAGATGGGCGGTGAAACCCGAAGCTTCGGCAAGCGACGGCAGTTCGGCCGCCGCCCGCGCCACCGGATCCAGCCGGCCCATGGCCGCCAGCCCCAGCTGCAGGGCGATCGGCCCCAGATCATAGCGGCCGCCATCGCCATCCTGCACCACCAGCCCGTCGCGGACATAGCTCGCCAGATAACGATGGGCATTGCTGGCCGAGATGCCGGCCGCCTGGGCGATGGCCTTCAGCGGCAACGGCCCGCCGGCGCGCATCAGCACCATCAGCACGCGGTTGCCGATCTCCACCGACTGAATGCCGCGCGACCCGGCGGCTGCGCCGGCCGCTCCCCCCTCTTCCAGCTCGATCGCTGCCATGGCGGGGTCTTGTCCTCCCATCGTTTCCGACGCCTTGCGGCAGATCGCCGCCGCGGCGATCGACCGCATGGGCTTCTGCATTGGCGTTTGCTTCTGAGCAATCGTTTTGCTAATAGAGAATACAGAGCCCGAAGACGGGTGACAACATGTCGCACCGACGGCCGGCGATCTTCAGTATCGCGCCGGCCCAACGGTCGCACAGCAGAGGCCGGGTCATCAGCGGGTCGCGTGGGAAACGCCGCCGTCCTCCCGGCATGTGCCCATGGAGGAATTCCGATGACCGCTCCCACCGCTTCAGGCCCCACCTCTTCCGGCCCCACCTCTTCAGGCCCCACCTCTTCAGGCCTCCCTGAAAGCTACGCCGCCGAACTCGACCGGCTGGACATGGCGCCGCTGTGGACGGTGCTGGCCGATCTGGTGCCCGAACATCCGCGACCGAAAGCCGTGCCCCATCTCTGGCCCTATGCGACCGCGCGTGCAGCCCTGCTGGAAAGCGGCCGGCTGATTTCGGCCGAAAAGGCCGAACGCCGCGTGCTGGTGCTGGAAAATCCCGGCCATCGCGGCGAGCACCGCGCCACCGCCTCGATCTATGCCGGGCTGCAGCTGATCCTGCCGGGGGAGCGGGCCCCCGAACACCGCCACACCCAGTCGGCGCTGCGCTTCGTGATCGAAAGCGACGGCGCCTATACCACCGTCGAAGGTGCCAGGGTCGACATGGCCCCCTTCGATCTGGTGCTGACCCCGCGCTGGCGCTGGCACGCCCATGGCCATGACGGCCGGGAGCCGGGCGTGTGGCTGGACGGGCTCGACATCCCGATGATCAGCCTGTTCCAGGGCGGTTTCGCCGAGCGGATCGGCGACAACGAAGCCCCCGCCCGCCGTCCCGACGTCTCGCCCGCCATGCATGCCGCGGGGCTGCGCCCGGCCGCCGGCACTGCCGCCGCCGCCCATGGCCTGCTGCACTATCCCTTCGCCAGCTGGCGGCCGGCGCTGGATGCCGCACGTGCCGCAGGCGGCGTGGAACCCCATGACGGCGTGCGGCTGGAATTCACCGACCCGGCCACCGGCGGCCCGGTGCTGCCGACGCTGTCGGCCTTCGCGCAGCTGGTGCCCGCCGGCACCGCCACCCGGGCCGTGCGCCGCACCGAAAGCGCGATCGTGGTCGGTGTGGAAGGCCGCGGCACGCTGGCGATGAGCCGCGCCGACGGCAGCCGCGTGGCGCTTGCCATCGGCCCGCGCGACGTTGCCGTGATACCCTCCTGGTCCGATCTGTCGATCACCGCCGAAGCCGGCGAGGACCTGGTTCTGTTCAGCCTGTCGGACCGGGCGGCGCAGAGCGCGCTCGGCCTCTATCGCGAGGAACGTGCATGACCACCGCTGCCACCAGCCCGGAGATCACCGCCGGCGGCACCGCCCCCACCGTCGTCGTGCCCGTCGAGGGCGGCGGCGGCTTCGCGGTGCGCCGGGTGTTCTGCGTCGGCCGCAACTATGCCGCCCATGCCCGCGAGATGGGCCGCGACCCGGATCGCGAGCCGCCCTTCTTCTTCACCAAATGGGCCGAAAGCGTGGTGCCCGGCAGCGGCACCATCACCTATCCGCCGCGTACCGCCAATTATCACCACGAGGTGGAACTGGTGGTGGCGATCGCCGAAGGCGGTGCCAACATCCCGCAGGACCGGGCGCTGGATCATGTGTTCGGCTATGCGGTCGGCCTCGACATGACCCGCCGCGACCTGCAGCTGGCCGCCCGCGATCTGGGCCGGCCCTGGGACGAAGGCAAGAATGTCGAGCAGAGCTGCCCGATGGCGGCGCTGGTGCCGGCCACCCGCATCGGCCACCCCGATCGGGGCCGGATCGTGCTGATGGTGGATGGCGCCGTGCGCCAGGAGGCCGACCTCGCCGACCTGATCTGGAGCGTGCCCGAGATCGTGTCGATCCTGTCGGAGAGCTGGACCCTTCAGCCCGGCGACCTGATCTTCACCGGTACGCCCGCAGGCGTCGGCGCCGTGGTGCCGGGCGCGGTGATGCATGCCGAAATCGACGGCCTGCCGGCGCTGGACGTGACGGTGGTCAAGGCAGACTGACGGGTACCGGAAGAAAGACGGGTGCGGCCGGCGGGGAATGACCGGCCGCCCCTCCATGACATTGGGGAGGAGACGACAATGCGCGGTTTCATCGCGGCGGCTTTCGGTGCCGCCCTCACCATCGCAGGGCTGGGCGGCGGCGTGGCGCCGGCCGCAGCGCAGGAAACGGTGACGCTGAAGATCAGCCACTACCTGCCGGCCAGCCACGGCTTTCAGACCGATTTCCTGGGCCCCTGGGCCGAGGAACTGGCGCGGCGTACCAATGGCAAGGTGAAGGCCGAGATCTATCCCGGCACCAGCAGCTTCGGCAATGCCGCCCGCCAGGCCGATCAGGTCCGCGCCGGGGTGATCGACATCGCTCTCGGCCTGCGCGGCATTCCGCGCGGCCGGTTCGAGCGCAGCTCGGTCTTCGAACTGCCCTTCGTCGTCAGCGAGGCCGGCGCCGGCACCAAGGCGATGTGGGAGATGTACAAATCGGGCGCGCTTGCCGACGACTACAAGGAATACAAGGTCCTGGCGCTGTTCGTGCACAATGGCGGCCTGTTCCACACCACCTCCACCCCCGTGCGCGAGCTGTCGGACCTGAAGGGGCTGCGCCTGCGCACGCCGAGCGAGGCGGTGTCGGTGATGCTGCAGTCGCTGGGCGCAAGCGCCGTGGGCCTGCCGCCGAGCGAAATCTACGAAAACCTGCAGAAGGGCACGCTGGACGGCCTGGTCACCACCTGGGATCTGGTCGGCGCCACCCGGCTGAACGAGGTGGTGAAGTACCACACCGACGGCCGGGTCTATACCGCGGCCTTCTATGTGCTGATGAACCAGCGCAAATATGACAGCCTGCCGGCCGATGTGAAGCAGGCGATCGACGAGACCTCCGGCGATGCGCTGGTGGCGAAGTTCGGCGACTGGTGGGCGAAGTGGGACAAGGCCGGCCGCGAGGATGCGGTCGCCCGCGGCCACGAGATCATCGAGGTCGACGAGGCCACCCGCAACCGGTGGCGCCAGGAACTGACGCCGATGATCGATGCCTATATCGAGCGGCTGCAGAGCACCGGCGTCGCCGATGCCCGCGCGCTCTACGACCAGGCCCGCGACCTCACCGCCCGTTACGAGGCTGCGGAATGACCAAAAGCCCTTCGGCATCGCCCCGGCCCGCTCGCGGCGGTGCCGTCCGGCTGGTCGACGGTGTGATCGAGGCGGCGGCGCTGCTGGGCGTCGCCTGCCTCGGCATCGGAATCGTCGCAACGGTGGCCGATGTCCTCGGCCGCCAGGTCCTCGGCTTCCAGGTGACCGGCACCGTCGATCTCACCCAGCTTGCCGTCGTCACCTGCGCCTTCCTGTCCCTGCCCTTCGGCTTCCGCCGCGGCGCCCATGTCGCGGTCGAACTGCTCGACGACCGGCTGCCGCCCGCGGCACTGCGCGCGCTGGACCTGCTGGCGGGGCTCGCCGGGCTCGTGGTCATGTTCGTGATCGCCTGGCGCGGCTGGGGAGAGCTGGAACTGGCGCTCGATTACGGCTCGATCTCGCAGGATCTGGGCCTGCCGCTCTGGATCCATCGCGGCCTGGTCGTGGCCGGCGGGGCGCTGGGCGTGCTCGCCTGCCTGATGAACATGGCCGAGGCGCTCGGCCTCTGGTCACGTCCCGCGCCCGCCCCTGCCGGCGCCTCCGTCTCCGTCAACGAGGGCTGAGTTCCCATGGACCTGACGATCGGCGTGCTCGGCTTCGTGGCCGTGCTCGTGCTGGGCATCCTGCGCGTGCCCGTGGCCGTGGCGATGGCCGTGGTGGGCCTTGCCGGCGGTGCGGCTTTGGGCGGGCTCGACGGCATTCTCTATCTCTCGGGCACCCTGCCCTATGACGCCGTCTCGCCCTACGGCCTGTCGGTGGTGCCGCTCTTCGTGATGATGGGCGTGTTCGCCGGCCGGGCCGGGCTGTCGCGGGCGCTTTACGACGTGGCGGATCTTCTGGTCGGCCGTTTCCGCGGCGGCCTCGCCATGGCCACGATCGGCGCCAGCGCCGGCTTCGGCGCGATCTGCGGATCCAGCCTCGCCACCTGTGCGACCATCGGCAAGGTCGCCCTGCCCGAAATGCGCCGCCACGGCTATCCCGACGATCTGGCGGCGGGCGCGGTTGCGGCCGGCGGCACGCTGGGCGTGCTGATCCCGCCCTCGGTGATCATCGTGCTCTATGCGCTGATCACCGAACAGTCGATCGGCGCGCTGTTCGCCGCCGCCCTGATCCCCGGGCTGATCGCCACCCTCTATTACATGATCGCCGCCCGGATCTCGGCCCGCCGGCTGCCGCGGCGCGGAGAGCGGGGCGGCGAGACCGGCGAGCGCAGGCGCGGCGGGGGCCTCCGCCTGCTCGCCATCGCCGATATCGTGGTGCTGTTCGGTCTGGTGATCGGCGGCATCTATGCCGGCCTGTTCTCGCCCACCGAAGCGGCCGCGATCGGCGCCGGCGGTGCCGCCCTGCTCGCCTGGATGCGCGGCGGGCTGAAGGGTGGCGAACTGCGCGGCGCGATGGTGGAGACCGCACTCACCTCGGGCATGATCTTCCTGATCCTGATCGGGGCGGCGCTGTTCAATTACTTCGTCGAGACCTCGGGCCTGCCCCAGGCGCTGGTGGGCGCGATCGCCGCCGCGGGGCTCGGCCAGCTGGAAGTCATCATCCTGCTGGTGGTGTTCTATCTGGTGCTCGGCTGCTTCATGGACAGCATGTCGATGGTGCTGCTGACGGTGCCCGCGGTCTTCCCGCTGATCGAGGCCAACGGCATCGATCCGATCTGGTTCGGCATTCTGCTGGTGACCGTGGTCGAACTCGGGCTGATCACGCCGCCGATCGGCATGAATCTGTTCGTGCTGAAGGGCATCGATGCCCGTCTCGATCTTGGTGTGGTGATCCGGGGCGTGCTGCCCTTCATCGGCGCCGATGTGGTGCGGGTGGTGACGCTGATCGCCCTGCCCCAGGTCGTGCTGTTCCTGCCCCATCTGCTCGGCTTCTGAGGACCCTGCCCCCATGACCGTCGAACCCGATACCACCGGACCCGACACCGTCTTCCACGGCTATTTCCGCTCGTCTGCCGCCTATCGCTGCCGGATCGCCTTCAACCTGAAGGGCTTTACGCCCACGCAGCGCTTCGTGCATCTGCGCAAGGGCGAACAGAAGAGCGCGGCCTATAAGGCGCTCTCACCCGCAGGGCTGGTGCCGGCACTGGAAACGCCCCGGGGCGTGCTGACCCAGTCGCTCGCGATCATCGAATGGCTCGACGAGACCATGCCCGATCCGGCGCTGCTGCCGGCGGATGCCTGGACGCGCGCCAAGGCCCGCGCCTTCGCCCAGACCATCGCCTGCGACATCCACCCGGTGAACAATCTGCGGATCCTGGGCTATCTCAAAAACCCGCTCGGCCATGACCAGGCGACGGTCGACAGCTGGTACCGCCACTGGATCGCCGAGGGCCTGAGTGCCGCCGAGGCGCTGGCGCAGGATGCCGGCGGACGCGGTCCCTTCCTGTTCGGCGACAGGCCGGGCCTGGCCGACATCTGCCTGGTGCCCCAGCTCTACAATGCCCGCCGCTTCGCCTGCCCGCTGGACGCCTATCCGCGGCTGCTGGCGGTGGAAGCGGCCTGCAACGCCCTGCCCGCCTTCGCGGATGCCGCTCCCGATCTGCAGCCGGACGCCGAGGGCTGAGGGCCAGGGACTGAGGCAACGTCTCAACCGGCACGGACGATCGCAAGCCCTGTGAGGTGTCTGTCGATGGCAGACACCACATGGCTCGCGACCGGCAGATGAGACTTTTCCGCCTGCCAGAGATCCAGGAAACGCCCGACCGTCTCCCGCGCGATCTGCTGGAGCTGGTGTGACGGCAGCCCCGCCTTTTCCGCCATTCTGTCGAGTTCTTCCCAGGTGAAGGCGTCGAAGCGCTTCACCCGGGCAAATTTCAGAGCAACATTTTCGTCCGGCATATACGGGATGGTGGACAGCATATCGTAGGCGGGGGCCAGTCGGGCGGTTCTTTTGTCCGCGTATATGACGGACCAGTTCTTCAGGTGCATGTCCGCATTTCCGATCAGGACACTGAAGACGAGCCGCCTGACAAAATCAGCCGCCACCTCGACGTCGCTCTCGGTCGCCAGAACCTGAAGGATGTTTCGCAGGCTGGCCGATTTGTACTTCGTCTCGGGGTACACACCGAAAATCTGGGCGAAGTCCTCGATATGCACGGCCCCGGCGGCCGTGCGATCGAAGCGACGGATGGCGAAGCCCTGCCCCCGGATCCGACCGAGGTCCTGCGGCAGGCCATCGATCCCATCCAGATCGACGAGCCTGATTTCCGGCACGTCGATCCCGAGATCACGTGCCAGAGACATCATCGCAAACTCATTCTCCGGCACGCCTTCGAAGCGGGTCGACGGCAGTTTGACGATCCATTCCCCGCCGATCCCCCGGGCCGGGATGGCCAGGCCGCCATTCTTCCCGGCCCGATGCACCGCAGAAAATTTCAGCTGAACCCCCGCCAGCGAGAAGCGCAACACCCCGGCCGGATCCCGGCAGCCCGCGGCATCTTCCGCCTGCCCTGTCCATGGCTGCCCGGCATCGGGGTCGGCCGGCACAATCGATACCGCACCGGCAAGATCCTGCCCCAAAGCCCGGAGCAGGAAAAATTCCCGATCCGGATGCACACCGGCGCGGCGGGCCAGATAGTCACGCAGCACACCTTCCGGCAGAAGATTTGCGAAGAACGGCGGCAGCCGCCGCTGCGTCGGCGGTATGTTGGTGATCAGGCTGCCGAACGCATCCTTGAAGGACAGGCTCAGCGTCGGCCGTGCCGGATCTGCGACATAGTCCTGATCGAAAGCGAAGATCGTGCGATCCCCGCCCAGCCGGGTGAGGGAGCCGATACGGCGCCCGTGCAGCCGGACGTCGAGGACCGCCAGATCAGACATCGTCCTTGTCCTCATCGAGCTGATAGACGGGGCGAGGTTCCGCCTGGCCGGATGTCAGGGATGCGATGACGGCAAGAACGGCCGGTAATGCCTTGCGCGGCACGAGCACGGGTTCCAGATCGAGCACCCGGGCCAGTTCGATCAGGCTGGAGAGCTGCAGATCGACGGTGCCCGTCTCAATCTTCGAGATGTGACTCTGGGGCAGGCCGGTCAGCGAACCGAGGGCCCGCTGCGTCAGGCCCTTGCCCCGCCGCGCGGCCTTCAGCTCCTTAGCAATGTCGGGAATCTCGTACATCTGATCTGCTTTCGCATATATCGATCTGCCCGACATATACTAAAACAGATCAGACTCTTCTGCGACCTCAACTCCGGCCACCGGCGGCCTTCGCGAGCATGGCCACCGCCCGGTCGACCTCCGCCTCGGTGGTGAAGCGGCCGAGGCCCAGGCGCAGCGCCGCCGTCACCCGCGCATCGGCGAGTTTCAGCGCCCGGAGCACGTAGGACGGCTCCACCGCCGCCGAGGAACAGGCCGAGCCGGCCGACATGGCGATGTCGGGCAGCGCCCGGATGATCCGGTCGGCTTCCGTGCCGGGCAGCGACAGGTTCAGATTGTGCGGCACCCGCGGGGTATGGCCGGGGGCATCGGTGCCGGTGAAGGCGGCACCGTTGATCTCGGGCCTGAGCCCGGCAGCACTCAACCCTTCCAGCAGACGCAGATGCAGCCGGCCGATGCGCTGCGTTTCTTCGGGCCCTTCCTGACGCGCCAGACGGGCCGCCTCGCCCAGGCCGACGACCAGAGGGGTCGGCAGGGTGCCGGCCCGCAGGCCGCGTTCCTGGCGGCCGCCGTCGAAGAGCGGCTGGATGCGGTCTTCGATCCCCCGGCGCACGAACAATGCGCCCACGCCCTTGGGTCCGTAGATCTTGTGGCCCGACAGGCTGAGCATGTCGACGGGGGCACGGCGCAGGTCGAGCGGGATCCGCCCGGCCGCCTGGGCGGCGTCGGTATGGACCAGGGCGCCCCGCTCATGGGCGCGGGCGGCGATTTCGGCGACCGGCTGGACGGTGCCGATCTCGTTGTTCACCGCCATCACCGAGACCAGCAGCGTGTCGTCGCGCAGCACCGCCGCGACCGCATCGGCCCGCACGATGCCGTCGGGGCCGGGCGGCACCACGGTCACCTCGAAGCCATGGGCTGCGGCCATGCGCTCGGCCGCCGCCAGCACGCAGCGATGCTCGATCGCGCTCACCACCAGATGCCGGCGCGGATTGCCGGCCGCAACCGCCGCCAGCGCCGCCCCCTTGATGGCGAGGTTGTTGGATTCGGTGGCCCCCGAGGTGAAGACGATCTCGCCCTGATCGGCGCCGATCAGGGTTGCGACCTGCCGGCGCGCCTTCACCACCGCGGCTTCCGCGTCCCAGCCCCAGCGATGGGTGGCGGAATGGGGGTTGCCGAACTGGGTGGTGAGATAGGGCATCATCGCCTCAAGCACCCGCGGGTCCATGGGCGTGGTCGCCTGATTGTCCAGATAGATCGGCGCCGCCGGACAGTCGGTATCGTCGCTCATGCGGCCGGGAGCCTCCATAGCGGTCATCGCATCACGTCTCCGTCACCGGCCCGATCGGGGCCCCCGGTTGTCGTCCCGTCGCGGGGCGCCCATGCACGGACGCGCCCCGCAGATCTCATTCGGCTGCCCTGGCGCGCCGGGCCGCCATGCGGCACCAGGCGGCGATGAAGGCCTCGGCATCATCGGCCGTGCTGCCGGCCCCCAGGCTGACCCGAAGCGCCTGGCCGGCCAGATCGCCCAGCCCCATCGCGGCCAGCACCGGGCTTGCCGTCACCTTGCCCGAGGAACAGGCAGAGCCGGCCGAGACCGCGATTCCGGCCAGATCCATCCGCATCACCTGGGTCTCGGCGGCGATGCCCGGCAGCACCACCGACAGGGTGTTGGCCACCCGGCCACAGGCCGCATCCCGCCCCGGAAAGACGGCATCCGGCGCCGCTGCGGCCAGGGCCGCCTCGATCCGGTCGCGAAGCGCCGCCAGGCGCCGCCCTTCGGCGGCCAGATCCGTGGCGCCGAGCGCCGCGGCCGCCGCCCCGAAACCGGCAATGCCGGCCAGGTTCTCGGTGCCGCCGCGCCGGCGAAATTCCTGCCCGCCCGCGATCAGCGCCGCAGGTTCGACCTCCGGCCCCGCCACCAGTGCCCCCACACCCTTGGGGCCACCGATCTTATGGGCGGAGAGTGACAGGAAATCGACCGCGCCACACAAGGTTCCGAGGTCGAGCCGCCCGGCCGCCTGCACGGCATCGCAGGCGATCCGCCCGCCCCGGGCATGCACCAGCGCCGCGATCTCCGCCACCGGCTGAATGACCCCGGTCTCGTTGTTGACCGCCATCACCGCGACCAGCGCGCCGGCGCCGCCATCCGGCAGACGGTCGAGCACGGCCGCCACTGCATCCGGGTGGACCACGCCCTGGCCATCCACCGGAATGCGCGGGGCCTGGGGATCGGCCGCCAGCACGCTGTCATGCTCCACGGCCGAAACCGCACGCCGGCCGGGTTCCGCCTGATGCAGCATCCAGGCATTGGATTCGGTGCCGCCCGAGGTGAACAGCACCCGGTCGGGCCGGGTGCCGCAAAGGGCCGCGATCTCGGCCCTGGCCTGCTCCACCACCGCCCGGGCGGCGCGGCCCTCGGCATGAATCGAAGACGGGTTGCCGGCCAGATCCAGCACCTCGATCATCCGCGCCCGCGCCGCCGGCAGCAGCGGCGCGCCGGCATTGTGATCGAGGAAATGGCGCATGGTGCGCGTCACGGGTGGTCATCCTTATGGCCTGTGGCCAGATCGGCGATGCTGACCTGGGCGAGCCGGGCGCGAACCCCGGCATCGACGGCCTGCCAGAGGGCGACCACGCCGCAGCCGAACCGGCCCTCCACCCCCCGCAGCCGGCCGTCCCCGCCCTCGACCGCGGCCACCACATCGGCGACGCTGATCGCCTCGGGCGCGCGGGTCAGGCAATAGCCGCCGGCGGCACCCCGGGCGCTGCGCACCAGGCCGCGCCGGCGCAGCTTGCGGAACAGCTGTTCCAGATAGGCCGGCGGGATGTCGGCACAGGTTGCGATGTCGGAAATACAGGTCGGCGTGGCACAGCGCCGCCGGGCCAGCTCCACCATCGCCACCACGGCGTAATGCGCCCGCGCCCCCACCCGGACCACGCCCGATCCGCCCGCCGCCTCCCGCGGGGCCGGGCGGGCGCGCCGGGGCAGATCGGCGGTCCCGGAACAGTCGGGGTCGGCGGTGTCGATCGCGGCACTGTCGAAGCTGTCGGGCATGGGGCGCAGCCTGGCGTTTGTGGGGCGGGTGGGGCGCAGATCAGGGACGCTCAGCGGCGGTCGCCGGCCCCAGGCAGGCGGTGAATCCGGGCCTCGGCATCGGTGACGGCACGGGCATGGCCCTCGGGGTCGAGCCCGGCCTCCAGCTCGCTCACGCGGGCGGACAGGCGCTGAACCTCGCTCAACAGCCCGTCGACGATCCGCGCCATCGGGTCCGGCAGGTCGGGGGTGCCGATCGCATAGGCATCGAAGCGGCGCATCTCTTCGTCCAGCCCGCCGCGGGCCTTGACGATCCGGCCCGGAATGCCGACCACCGTCGCCCCCGGGGGAACGTCTTTCACCACCACGGCGTTGGAGCCGATGCGGGCATCGGCGCCGACCGTGATCGGCCCCAGCACCTTGGCGCCGGCACCGACGATGGTGCCTTCCAGCACGGTGGGATGGCGCTTGCCCTTCTCCCAGCTGGTCCCGCCCAGGGTGACGCCCTGATAGAGAGTGACGTTGTCGGCGATCTCGGTCGTCTCACCGATCACCACGCCCATGCCGTGGTCGATGAAGAAGCCATGGCCGATGGTGGCGCCGGGATGGATTTCGATCGCGGTCAGGAAACGGCCCAGATGCGACACCCAGCGGCCGAGCAGCTTGAAATTCCGCCGCCACAGCCAGTTCGCGACGCGATAGATCATGATCGCGTGGAAGCCGGGATAGCAGAGAATCACCTCCAGCCGGCTGCGCACTGCGGGGTCGCGATCGAACACCACGTCGATCTCGCGTTTCAGGCTCTTGAACATGGCCTCGCACCGTGTGATATCATCCGCCACCCTGCGTCCGGCGACGGACTCCGTTATGGCGCCCCGACCGCTGCGCGCGACCCGACGTCGTTTCCACGGACTCTACGGATATCCGACCGAAACAGTCAAGATTGTCCGTCATCACCGGCCCCCGCCCGGGCGCTTTGACGTCGGCAACGACAATACTGGGAGCAGCAATGCCCGAAGTGATCATCAACGGACCCGAAGGACGCCTTGAAGGCCGGTATCACCACGGGACGGCGAAAAACGCGCCGATCGCGCTGATCCTGCATCCGCATCCGCAGCATGGCGGCACGATGAACAACAAGGTGGCCTACACCTTGTTTCAGACGTTCAAGGCGCGCGGCTTCTCGGTGCTCCGCTTCAACTTCCGCGGTGTCGGCCGGTCCCAGGGCAGTTTCGACAACGGCCAGGGCGAGCTGTCGGATGCCGCATCGGCGCTCGACTGGATGCAGAACTACAACCCGAACGCCACCGGCTGCTGGATCGCCGGCTTCTCGTTCGGCGCCTGGATCGCCATGCAGCTGCTGATGCGCCGGCCCGAGATCGACGGCTTCATCTCGGTCGCGCCCCCGGCGAATATGTACGACTTCACCTTCCTCGCCCCCTGCCCGTCTTCGGGCCTGATCATCCATGGCGACCGCGACGACATCGTCTCGCCCGATTCGGTCACCAAGCTGGCGACGAAGCTGAACAGCCAGAAGGGCATCACCATCGAGCACAAGGTGGTGCCGGGCGCCGACCATTTCTTCGGCCAGCAGCTGGAAACGGTGGCGGCGCTCAGCGACGATTATCTGACCCGCGCGGGGCTTTGAGGCGCGGAAAGCGGAACCCGGATGATGGGGATAAGCGGCAAAGAGCCACGGACGGATTAATTTCGGCCCAGGTATAACGTAGGGGTCCGATTTTGATTGTCGCCGTCCACTATCTCAGCCACGATTCCCCGCATCTTTTCATGGGAGAAACATCATGCATGCTACCGTTGCTCCCCCATTCGTTCCGGTCGGGAAGATCAAATGCTTCGGGCCTTTCGGGCCGAAATACGAGGTCGGCCATGTTCTTCGTCAGTTGGACGATGGCGATTGGATGGTCGAAGTCACAATGGTCGAGACTGGCGAGACGGCCGAGTACCGCTTGACGCACCTGTCGGATGATCCTGAGGCAAGCTGATGTACGCGGCGGCTTTCGATCTGGTGGTCGCCGATACCGAGAAACATCATCCCAAGGGTGTCACCCAGGCATACACCGAAATTGGAGCGGCACTCGCAGATCACGGCTTCCGCCGTGTGCAAGGCAGCCTGTACGTTACCGACGACGAGAACATGGCAAACCTGTTCCTGGCAATACAGTCGCTGCGATCAAAAGCATGGTTTCCAAGATCTGTGCGAGACATCCGCGCATTCCGCATTGAACAGTGGTCCGACTTTACTTCGGTGGTGAAGGCATAAACACAGGGCCTGGCTGTTTCGGCCCCCACCTGCCTTCACAGAGAACACGCCCCCTCAGCTGCGCCTCAACAGGCGCAGCGCATTGGCGGTGACCAGCACGGTGGCGCCGGTATCGGCCAGGATCGCCGGCCACATGCCGGTGAGCCCGGCGATGGTGGTGACCAGGAAGACCAGCTTCAGGCCGATGGCGATCGCGACGTTCTGACGGATCACGGCCATGGTCCGGCGCGCGAGGTCGATCAGCGCCGGCACGCCGGTGACGCGGTCGTCGAGCAGGGCCGCATCGGCGGTTTCCAGCGCCACATCGGTGCCGCCGCCCATGGCGATGCCGACGGAAGCCGCCGCCAGCGCCGGGGCATCGTTGATGCCGTCGCCGAGTTTGGCGACCGGCCCGCGGCCGGCGCGGGTCAGCTCCTGCACGATCCGGGCCTTGTCTTCGGGCATCAGCCCGCCATGGCCTTCGATGCCGAGACGGGCGGCCATGGCCGATGCGGTGGCCGGGGTGTCGCCGGTCAGCATCACCGCACCGATGCCGCGGCGCTTCAGCGCCGCCAGCCCGTCCAGCGCATCGGCGCGCGGGGCATCCTCCATCGTGATCAGCCCCAGCGGCCGGCCGGCCTCGGTCAACACCGCGATGCTGTGGCCGGCGTCACCGGCACGGGCGATCGCCGCGGCCAGATCCGGATCACCGGGCTGCCGGCCATTGCCGAGCAAAAGGCTGCGCCCCTCGACCACCCCGCTCAGCCCCTCCCCCGGGATCGCACGGACATCGCGCGCCATGGGCAGGGTCAGACCGCGGCTGCGGGCCTCGTCCAGGATCGCCCGGGCGATGGGGTGGGCGGCGCCGGTCTCCAGCGCCGCCGCCAGGCGGACGACCTCGTCGGCCGCAAGCGTGCCGAAGCCCGCGGCCGTCACCACCCGCGGCCGGCCTTCGGTCAGCGTGCCGGTCTTGTCGAAGGCGACGGTGCGGATGGCCGCCAGCTTTTCCAGCACCGCACCGCCCTTGATCAGCAGCCCCCGACGGGCACCGGCGGCAAGCCCGGACGCGATTGCCGCCGGGGTCGAGATCACCAGCGCGCAGGGGCAGGCGATCAGCAGCAAAGCCAGCCCGCGATAGACCCAGACCGACCAGTCGGCCCCGGCGAGCAGCGGCGGCAGCACGGCGGTGGCAAGCGCCAGCCCCACCGCGATCGGCATGTAGATGCGGGCGAAGCGGTCGATGAAGCGGGCGACCGGGGCCTTGGCCTCCTGCGCCTCTTCCACCAGCCGCACCACCCGGGCGATGGTGTTGTCGGCGGCGGCCGCCGTCACCCGGACGGTGATCGCACGATCCTGAACCACCGTGCCGGCGAAGACGCCGTCGCCGGTCAGCTTCTCCCGCGGGACCGATTCGCCGTTGACCGGGCTTTCATCGATCAGCGCCGCCCCCTCGACGACCGTACCGTCGGCCGGGACCCGGTCGCCCGGGCGGACCAGCACATGATCGCCGACGGCAAGCTCCGCCGCAGGCAGTTCGCCAACCGAGCCATCGGCCGCGACGCGACGCGCCGTGCGCGGCACCAGATCGGCCAGCGCCTTGATACCCCTGCGTGCCCGGGCGGCGGCAATGCCTTCCAGCAGCTCGCCCACTGCGAACAGGAACACCACCGTCGCCGCCTCGCCCGCAGCGCCGATCGCAAGCGCACCCAGGGCCGCAATGGTCATCAGCATCTCGATGGTCAGAACCGAGCCGCCACGCGCCGCGCGGAAAGCCTGGCGCGCGACCGGCGCCAGCCCGATCAGGGCGGCAATGACGAAGGGCCAGGGATCGGCCGCCGGCCAGATCATCTCCAGCACCATCGCCACCGCCAGCATCAGCCCGGCGATACCGACCAGCCGCGCCTTGGGGGTCTGCCACCAGGCCCCCTCGATCGCGGCACCATGGGCGTGATCATGGCCGGCACCGTGATCGTGATCGTGATCATGGCCACAGCCGGCCACGGGCGGGCCGCCGATGGTATAGCCGAGTGCGGTGATCGCCGCCTCCACCGCCGGCCGGTCAGGGGGTGTGGCCCCCGCCGGCGTCTCCACCCGCACCGTGCCGCCGGTTACGTTGACGCTGACCGCCGAGGCCGGTGCGACCCGGCCGACCGCCCGCTCGATCTTGAGCGCGCAGGAGGCGCAGTCCATGCCGCCGACGGCAAGGCGAAGCACGGGGGCTGCACCACCATCGGGTGCGGTGTCGGGGTCGTGAGGGCTGGTACGTCGCATCGCGGGGCCTCGCAGGCAGGGAAAGAAGTCCTCGATGCGTCCGATCCTGAGACCTACAGCGACTGTAGCTTCAAGCCCTTTTCTGCGAGCGGTTCGCACCCCATATGTCGGTCAGCTTTTCCCAGGGGAGACCCGGCATGACCGGCGGCAGGGCAACGGCCCTTTCCATCGGATCCCTGGCGCGCGAGACCGGCGCCAAGGTCCAGACCATCCGCTATTACGAGCAGATCGGGCTGCTGCCGGAACCGGCGCGCACCGCCGGCAACCAGCGGGTCTATGGCAAGAGCCATCGCGACCGGCTGGCCTTCATCCGCCATGCCCGCGAACTGGGCTTCCCGCTGGATGCGATCCGCGAACTGCTCTCGCTTTCCGACGATCCGGCCGCCCCCTGTGCGACCGCCGACCATATCGCCCGCAACCAGCTGGCGGCGGTCGAGGCGCGCATCCGACGGCTGGCGGCACTGAAAATCGAGCTGGAGCGCATGCTCTGCGATCATGCCCGCACCGGCACGATCGCCGATTGCCGGGTGATCGAGGTGCTGGCCGACCACAGCCACGGCCATTGCGTGGTCCATCACGCAGAGCCCGAAGCCGCCGCTGACCTGACCGACACACCCGCGGTCGTGAAAACGTCGTGACGCCTCAGGAAGCCCGCGTCAGGGGCGTGGGAGTGTGCTATCCAAAAGCGTTCGGCCGGATGAAAGCGTCTGGCCGGATCAACAGGCCGACACAGTCAGGCGGACGGGACGGACGGGCATGGTGACGTTTTCGATGAAGCGGGCAGGCTGCGCGGAGCATCGCCGGACCGCGCGTGGCCGGGGCAGCGATTTTGTCGCCTTCTTTCGGGCCTGGATGGGCGATCCGCTCCGGGTCGCCTCGGTCATGCCCTCGGGCGAGGGGCTCGCACGGCTGATCACATCCGAAGTGACGCCCGCGACCGGCCCGGTTCTGGAACTCGGCCCCGGCACCGGCGTGTTCACCCGGGCGCTGCTCGCGCGCGGCGTGGCCGAACGCGACCTCACCCTGATCGAATTCGGCGCCGAGTTCGCCGGCATGCTGACCCGGCGCTTCCCCGAGGCCCGCATCGTGCAGGCCGATGCGGCGAAGCTGAAACAGTGCCGGCTTTATGACGCACCGATGGCCGGCGCCGTGATCAGCGGTCTGCCAGTGCTGTCGATGCCCGCCCGCAAGGTGATGGCGATCCTGACCGGCGCCTTCGGCTATCTGAAGCCGGGCGGCGCCTTCTATCAGTTCACCTACGGACCGCGCTGCCCGATCTCGCGCCGGATCCTGGACCGGCTGGGCCTGAAGGCGGTCAAGATCGGCTCCACCCGTCGCAACCTGCCGCCAGCCTCGGTCTATCGGATCACCCGGCGGCCGGTGCTGAAATCAGCGGTTGCGGTCTGATACCTGCCCCGCCATCCGTGTCCCCGCCACCTGTGCCCGGTGCAGCGCCCCGCCGGTGACGGCACCACCGGTGGCGGTGGTCGAGGCATAGGAGAGGGCGAGCCCGTCGGCGGCCCGAACCGCCAGCACCGCGAAGGCCTGGGCTTCCAGCGCATCCCCGTCGAGACCGACCTCGTCCACCGGCGCGACCGGCAGGTTCGACCGCGCGGCAATGGCGGCGCGCAAAGTGCGGTTGTGGCGGCCGCCACCGGCCAGCAGCACCCGTTCCGGCGGTTCGGCACCGGCGGCGACCGCCAGGCTGAGGCCGCGGGCGACCGCACGGGCGGTGAACTGCGTCAGCGTTGCCGCCGCATCGGCCAGCGGCAGATCCGCCACCAGATCGAGTGCCAGGGCGAAACGGTCGCGATCGAGCGATTTGGGCGGCGGACGGTCGAAGAACGGATCGGCCAGAAGCCGGTCGAGGATGGCTTCGTCGGCGGTGCCCCCCGCCGCCGTACCGCCATCCTGATCGAAGGCATGGCCGGTCCGCCGGCGCATCAGATCGTCGATCAGCGCCCCGCCCGGCCCGCAATCGAAAGCGAGCAACCCGCCATCGACGCCGATGAAGGTGAGATTGGCGACCCCGCCGATGTTCAGCACCGCAACCGGCGGCGCCACACCCGCCCAGGCCATCATCGCCCGGTGAACCACCGGCACCAGCGGCGCGCCCTCCCCGCCCCGGGCCATGTCGGCGCGGCGGAAATCGGAAACCGTGTCGATGCCGGTCAGGGCGGCGAGCCTTGCGCCGTCGGCCAGCTGCACGGTGATGCCCTCGTCCGGCAGATGCAGCACGGTCTGGCCGTGGAAGCCGATCAGCCGGACATGGGGGGCGATCTCCGGCACCGTTTTCAGCAGCGCGGTCACAGCTTCGGCCTGGGCGCGGGTCAACGCCGCCTCGGCCCGGGCCGCATCGACCAGCGGCGCACGGCCGCCCAGCAGCCGGGACAGCGCCTCGCGCAGATCCGCCGGATAGGGCCGGAACAGGGTCGGCCCGAATCCGGTGATGTCGACCCCGTCGGTTTCGACCAGCGCGGCATCGATACCGTCGAGCGAGGTGCCGCTCATCAACCCCACCGCCCAAACCGGCCGGCGGCGCGGCGCGCCGTCATCGGCGGATGCCGCGATGACGGTGGGTTCGGGATCGGCCGGAACCGGCCGGCCGGCCATGCCGGCTGCGATGGCGACCAGCGATGGCGGCGCGGGGAAGCCCAGCGCGCGGGCGCGTGACCAGTCCTGTGCCGCCGGCCAGCCGGTGACGGCGGCGGTGGGCGCCGCTTCGGGCGCAACGGTGATCAGGCCCGCCGCCTCTGGCCCGGCGACGCGGGCGACGGCGCCCACCAGATCCCCCGCCCTGATGGTGCGCGACGGCAAGGCCACCAGCGGGTCGCCATCCAGCGCCGCAGCCGGCAGACCCGCCAGGCGGATCAACCCGTCGACGGTGGAGGCGACATCGGAGACCGCGAGTTTCAGCCCCGCCGGCAGCGGCAGCACCACCGCCTCTCCGGCAGGTGCTGCCGACAGCACCCGCGCCAGGCGGGCCACCGCGCTGGTGCCGCCGGCGGCGGCCGGCCGGTCGATGATGCTGGCGATGCGGGCGATGCGCGGATCGACCACGCCGCGGCGGCCGGCATCGGCGAGCAGCAGCTCGGCGGCGGCCTTGGTCGCGCCATAGGTGGTGGCCGGGCGCGGCGCATCGTCGTCGCCCGCGGTCGCCCGCGCCCGCCGCCCGCCATGCACCGAGATGGTCGAAGCGAAGACCAGCCGGGTCTGCCGGCCGCTCTCTGCAATCGCCGCGATCAGGTGGCGGACGGCATCGAGGTTGAGTGCGGCCGCGGCATCGGGATCGGCCTCACCCGCAGGCGTGTTGCCGGCGGCCAGATGGAAGATCAGATCGGCACCATCCCCGATCAGCGCCCGCACGGCATCGGCGCGGGTGAGATCGACGGCAGGCGTGCCACCGCGGGCCACCTCGTCCAGCCGGTCGATCGGCCGGGCGGTGCCGTCGATCAGGATCGTGCCCGCCGTCTTCAGCTGCCCGACCAGCGCCCGGCCGATGAAGCCGGTCGCCCCGGTCACGATGATGCGCATCGGTCACGTCCCCCTGAGACTGCGTTGATCTGCCTGACGATGGATCGTCATCCCGCGGCCGGTCATCTGGCGGCCCGTCATCTGGCGGCCCGTCATCTGGCGGTGCGGGCGGTTTCATGCTACATCCGCCCGCGTATCCAAACCCGGTCGGCCCCCTGAACGATCCACGGCCGGCCGCTTTCGTGCAAGAGGAACCCTGCCGATGACCGATCGCCGCTACGTGTCCGACTTCGTGCGCGTAATGGTCGAGCGCGGCTATCTCCACCAGGCAACCGACCTGGAGGGGCTGGACGAGCGCTTGAACCAGGGCACGGTCGCCGGCTATATCGGCTTCGACTGCACGGCGAAGAGCCTGCATGTCGGCAGCCTGGTGCAGATCATGATGCTGCGCTGGCTGCAGAAGACCGGCCACAAGCCGATCGTGCTGCTGGGTGGTGGCACCACCCGGATCGGTGATCCGACCGGCCGCGACGAGGCCCGCAAGATGCTCGACGATGCCGCCATCGCCGAGAACATGGCCGGCATCCGCCAGGTCTTCGACAAGTTCGTGCAGTTCGGCGACGGCGCCACCGATGCGGTGATGGTCAACAATGCCGACTGGCTGGACGGGCTGGGCTATATCTCGTTCCTGCGCGACTATGGCCGGCACTTCTCGGTCAACCGCATGCTGACCTTCGACTCGGTCAAGCTCCGGCTGGAGCGCGAGCAGCCGATGTCGTTCCTGGAATTCAATTACATGATCCTCCAGGCCTACGACTTCCTGGAACTGTCGCGCCGGCAGAACTGCCTGCTGCAGATGGGCGGCTCGGACCAGTGGGGCAACATCATCAACGGCGTGGAGCTGGGCCGGCGGGTGGACGAGCGCGGCCTGTTCGGCCTGACCTCGCCGCTGATCACCCTGGCCTCGGGCCAGAAGATGGGCAAGACCGCGGGCGGCGCGGTCTGGCTGAATGCCGAGATGCTGTCGGCCTATGACTACTGGCAGTTCTGGCGCAACACCGCCGATGCCGATGTCGGCCGCTTCCTGAGGCTGTTCACCGAACTGCCGCTGGACGAGATCGCCCGGCTGGAAGCCTTGGGCGGCGCCGAGATCAACGAGGCCAAGAAGATCCTGGCCCACGAGGCGACCAGGATGGCGCATGGCGAAGAGGCGGCGCTCTCCGCCGCCGAAACCGCCCGCCGCACCTTTGAGGAAGGCGCCGCCGGCGAGGATCTGCCGGTGATCGTCATCCCCGCCGCGGAACTGGATGCCGGCATCCCGGCCTTCGAACTCTTCGCCCGCGCCGGCCTCGCCCCCAGCCGCAAGGAGGCCCGCCGCACCATCCAGGGCGGCGGCGCCCGCCTGAACGGCGAAAAGGTCGAGGACGAACAGCAGCCGATCACCACGGCCTGGCTCTCCGACGGCCAGATCAAGCTGTCGGCCGGCCGCAAGCGCCACGCGCTGGTGAAGATCGGCTGAGCCGCACCGGACAAGCGGTCGGGACGACATGCGGGCGGCACCGGTCGGGGCCGCCCGCATTTATTGTGTGTCGAGGTACGTTTGCCCACTCTTCCCATGAGCAACCGTTAATTTTAGATTTGAAGGTGCTTCACCGGGTGGCGCCCCACCTTCTCCGGCGCCATATACTAAGCCAAAGAACTTCTGATGAGGTTGGGCATGTCTAACGGCGTGACGGGAATAAAACGGGTTCAGTGCCCAAAACCTTCGGAAAACGAGGTGGTGGTGCGCGATTCCGGAGGCAACGAGTGGCAAGTGTCAGAGAGCCAATACAAGGCTCGGGGCTATCAACCGCCCCTATGCACTTTACAGTGGAGATGACGATACATTAAAGGGCCCCGAGGCCAGAGGTACCCAAGGCTCCAGACTCAATCACACCCAGAACGCAATGATGGCCACAAGAGTCGCCACCGACAGAAAATTGGCCGTGAGCTTGTCGTAGCGGGTCACCACACGCCTGAAGTCCTTGAGGCGGCAAAACGCGTTCTCGACACGAATGGCGGCTGCGACGGCGCTTGCGGTAATACGCCACGTTGCGTTCTCGGTTGGTCCGGCCCGGGATCATGAGAACCCTACCGCGGGTCCGGCAAGGGCGCGCAGCGCCTGTCGGCGGTGCTACACCACGGGTGGGACGGCACCAGCTGAAACACTACAGCGTAGCCTGTCATATCAACGACGGCCGCTCGCCGCGTTCATATAGCTCGTCGCGCGTCCACCTGCCGGCATTGACGACGTCCTGTCGGGACAGGCGGTCGAGCAGGCGTCGGCGCGCTGCAGTCACCCGCACTTCTTCGTCCTGGTCATCGACCGGCAGAGAACTGCGGGTCGCGTCATCTTCCGTCATCCTGATGGCCTCCCCGGCTGGTGCGTCGCGTCGAGTTTACGACGCCGCCTCAAACGCCGCACCGATCTCCAGCATCACCTCGTCCGAGACCATCGGCACGATATAGGTCATGCCGAAATCGCTGCGGCGGATGGTGGTCCCGGCCTCGAAGCCGATGGTGGCGGCCTGGTTCATGGGGTTGATGCCCGCGCCGGTGAAGCGGGCGTCGAGCACCACCGGTTTCGTAACGCCGCGGATGGTGAGGTCGCCGGTGATCTTCGCCGTCAGGCCGTCCACCTCGACCGCGGTGGAGCGGAAGGTGATGGTGGGGTGGGATGCCATGTCGAAGAAATCGGGGCTCCGGAGATGCTCGTCCAGCTCCGCGCTGGTGGTGACCAGGCCGTCGACCGGGATTTCCATCGCCACGCGGGCCTTCGACGGGTCGGCCGGATCGATCTGAAGCGTGCCGGTGGCGCCGCCGGCAATGCCGCGATAGGCGTTGAAGCCGAAATGGTCGACCGTGAAGGTGATCTGGGTGTGGGACGGGTCGGCAGTATAGCGGCCGGCCGCCACCCGTGACGGATCGGCGGCGCCCGGCACCTCCTGCGCCGTGGCCGGGGCGGGCACGGCAGCGAGGCCCAGGCCCAGGCTCAGGATTGCGGCGGAGAGAACGGTCTTCATCGTCGGCGTCATCTGATCATCCTTTCGCAGCGGTGGGCGGCATAATCGCCTCGCAGTCTTTCACAGTCATCGTGACCATTGCGTGTTCCCGACGGCGTGATATCCCGCACAGCCCTGCCGCGATTGCAGGGCGGGTGCCCGCAGCGGCGGGCTTGCCCTTCCGGACGATCCGGCATAAATGTCGCCAGACAATCATTAGCAGCCTATATATGTGATCCCTATGAAAACCCGTCCCGCCACGCTTCGCTCGGACGTCACCAACGAACTGGCCACCGCCAG
The DNA here is from genome assembly GCF_041468085.1 of Tistrella mobilis. Lineage (NCBI taxonomy): Bacteria > Pseudomonadati > Pseudomonadota > Alphaproteobacteria > Geminicoccales > Geminicoccaceae > Tistrella > Tistrella mobilis. Next base: position 3,253,364 of record NZ_CP121017.1, read on the forward strand.
CCGCAAGATGCGCACCGGCTTCGATGCACTGGTCCGCACCCGCGGGCTGACGCTGGCCCGGGCACGGGCGCTGATGCTGCTGGCCCGCCATCCGGGGATCAGCCAGACCGAACTGGCCGGGCTGCTGGAAATCGAGAACCCGACCGTGGTCCGCCTGCTCGACGGGCTGGAGAAACAGGGGCTGATCCGGCGGACGCCCGCCGAGACCGACCGGCGGGTGAAGCGGATCGATCTGACCGAAGAGGCCGAAGACCAGGTCGACGAAATCGAGGATCTGGCCGAGGTGATGCGCAGCACCATGGCGCGCGGCATCCCCGAGGCCGATCTGACCGTCACCCTGAAGGTGCTGCGCCGGATGATCGCCAATCTGGAAAGCGGCGCCGCCGCCGATGACGGGGAGGCGGATTGAGGTGACCGAAGAGCCCGGCATCCCCACCCGGCGGATGATCGCCTGCATCGCGACCTCGGCGCTGCTCTGGTCGGCGCAGGGGCTGGGGATGAACCTGATCGCCGCCAACACCAGCCAGATCTCGGGCGCGCTCGGCGCCACCACCAACGAGACGATGTGGCTGGTGGCGGCCTATATGGCGCCCAATGTCAGCCTGACCATGCTGTTGACCAAGGTGCGCAACCAGTTCGGCCTCAGGCGCTTCACCGAGATCGGCATCGCCCTGTTCGTCGCGGTGTCGTGCCTGCACCTCTTCGTTCAGGACCTGCATGCGGCCCTGGTGGTGCGGTTCCTGGCCGGGGTTGCCGCCTCGCCCATGTCGACGCTGGGCTTCCTCTACATGCTCGAAGCCTTCCCGCAATCGAAGAAGCTGTCCTGGGGGCTCAGCCTCGCGCTCACCTGCACCACGCTCGGCGCGCCGCTCGCCCGGATCATCTCACCCAGCCTGCTCGATCTCGGCCTCTGGCACGGGCTGTATCTGATGGAGGCGGGGCTTGCCCTGATCGCCATGGCTGCCGTGCACCGGCTGCCGCTGACGCCGATCCCGCATACCAGGATGCTCCACCCGCTGGATGCGATCAGCTATCCGCTGGTCGCCGCCGGCTTCGGCCTGCTGGCGGTGGTGATGGTGCTGGGCCGCTATGACTGGTGGCTGGAAGCCCCCTGGATCGGGGTCTGTCTCGCCCTCTCGGTGCTGTGCATCGCAGGCGCGGCGGCGATCGAGATCCATCGCGAGACGCCGCTGCTCAACATCCGCTGGCTGACCAGCCCCGAGATCCTGCATGTGGCGGCCATCCTACTGGTCTTCCGGCTGGTGCTGTCGGAACAGACCTCGGGCGCCTTCGGCCTGTTCCAGTCGCTGGGCCTGCTCAACGAGCAGAGCCGGTCCCTGCAGGTCGTCATCCTGCTGGCCTCGATCGCCGGCGGGCTCACCTGCGGCATGTTGCTGAAACCCGGCCGCGACGCCGCCTTTCACGCCGTGGCCCTGGTCTGCATCATGACCGGCGCCTTCATGGATGCCCATGCGACCAGCCTGACCCGTCCGGCGCAGATGTATCTGAGCCAGGCGCTGATCGCCTTCGGCGGCATGCTGTTCCTGCCGCCGGCCATGCTCACCGGGCTGATGCACACCATGAAACAGGGGCCGAGCTTCATCACCAGCTTCATCGCCGTCTTCCTGTTCACCCAGAGCCTGGGCGGGCTGATGGGCTCGGCCCTGTTCGGCAGCTTCGTCACGCTCCGCGAGAAATTCCATTCGGCCCGGCTGGTCGAGGACGTGGTGCTGACCGATCCGCTGGTCGCGGCGCGGGTGAAGCAGCTGGGCGGTGCCTATGGTCATGTGCTGACCGATCCCGCCCTGACCAATGCCGAAGGCATCGCCCTGCTCTCGAAACAGGCGACGCGGGAGGCGACGGTTCTGGCCTACAACGACGCATTCCTCGCCATTTCGGCCCTGGCAGCCCTGGCGCTTGCCGGGCTTGTCCTTCACCTGCTCGCCGCCCGGGTCCGACACCCGGCCGCGGCCACCGCCCCGTGATGTTCCGATGACCAGACAGATCTTCCGGTTCAAGACCCTGATCGTGCTTGCCGCCGGCCTCGCCGGCGCCCTGCTCATTCTTTATGCCTGGCGGCTGCCGCCCTTCGACAGCAGCGTCGAGACCACCGAGAACGCCTATGTCCGCGGCCGGGTCACCCTGCTCGCCCCCCAGCTTTCAGGCTATGTGACGGGCATCGCGGTGAAGGATTTCGAGACGGTCACGGCCGGCCAGGTGCTGGTGCGGATCGACGACCGGATCTATGCCCGCAGGCTTGAACAGGCCGAAGCAGACCTTACCGGCCGGCAGGCCGCCCTTGCCAATGCCGATCAGGACCGCCACGCCGCCGAGGCGCGCATCGCCTCGGCCAAAGCGGCGGTCGAAAGCGCGCAGGCGGCCCTGACCCGCAGCCGCGCCGATGCGGGCCGGGTGGATGCGCTGATCACCCGCGGCGCCGCAACCCGCGCGGCGGCCGACGCCGCCCATGCGGCCCGCGATCAGGCGGCGGCGGCACTCGCCCAGGCGGAGGCCGCGGTCGAGGTGGCGAAGCAGGATCTCCAGAGCGTGATCGTCGGCCGCGGCACGCTGGAAGCGGCGGTGGACGCGGCGCGCGCGGCAGTGCGGCTGGCGCGGATCGATCTCGACAATACCCGGATCACGGCGCCGGTCGACGGACGGATGGGCGAGATCGGTGTCCGGCTCGGCCAGTATGTCACCGCCGGCACGCAGCTGGCCGCGATCGTGCCCGCCGATCGCTGGATCATCGCCAATTTCAAGGAAACCCAGCTCCACGGCATGCAGCCCGGCCAGCCGGTGTCGTTCACCGTCGATGCCCTGCCCGGCCAGAGCTTCCGGGGGCGGATCGAGCGCTTCTCCCCCGCCACCGGCTCGGAATTCGCCGTGTTGAAGCCCGACAACGCCACCGGCAACTTCACCAAGGTGGCACAGCGCCTGCCGGTCCGGATCGCGATCGACCATAACCAGCCGGCGCTGGACGGGCTGGCGCCGGGCATGTCGGTGGTGGTGCGGGTGGACACCGCCGGGAATGCCGTCCACGGCTGATCAGCGGTCGAAATCGGGTTTCGGGTCGGCGCCCGTCGGCGGATTGCCGGCCCTGCCGGTGACGCCGTCGGTAATGGCGCTGAACAGGTTGCGCAGAAAGCCGGGCGCCAGGGCGGCCAGCGGGTTGACGCTGACATCCGGGTCGTCGAGCGGCCCGTCCAGCCGGTAGGTGGCGGCGAAAATGCCGCTGCCCTCTTCTCCCACCAGCAGGTCGCCGATCACCGGGATGCGGCCGATCGCACTGTTCAGGGTATAAAGCGGCACCAGTGTTCCGGCCAGATCGATGGTGCCGCCGTCGATGTCGATCCGGCCCGAGGCCGTGACCCCCACCTCGCTGCCATGGGCGCGGGCTTCGGACAGGGTGACCACCCCGTTCTCGTAGACGAACGCGCCGTCGAGCACGTTGAAGGCGATGCCATCCCGCCCGCCGATCTTGTCGGAGACGCCGGACGGCGAGGCCGTCGCCAATGCGCGGGCGATGGCCGGGGCGTTCTGAAGACGATAGTCGCGACCGATGATGTGGCCGCGCACCAGATCATGTGCGACGGTGTCGTCGATCACCCCCTCGATCACCATCGATCCGCCGGCGATGCGGCCGCGCAGCCCGGCAAAGGCGACGAGATCGTCCATCCGGTCGGTGTCGAGCCGGATGGTCCGCCCCCCGGCCGGCGCCGCCCCGCCGCCGATCGCGACCGTGACCGTCCCCGGCCCCCGATCGCCGGCAGCCGCTGCGGTTTCGGGTGCGACCGGCAGGGCTGCCTGCAAGCGGGCCTCGCGCCAGCGGCCGTTTTCGATCGCCACCGATCCGCGGGCGCGATCCAGATGCCGCAGATCGTCGATCCGCACCCGGTCGATCGCAAGTTCCAGATCCACACGGGCAGGCGGGGAGGCCGGATCGCGCGGCCTGGTTTCCGCGTCGCCCCCGGTGCCGTCGATCAGCGGTTCGACATCGAGCATCCGGCCACCCAGGATCACCCGGTCGGATGCCCCGTCGCTGCCGGCGCTGTACTCGACCCGCAGCCGGTTGTCGCCCAGATCCAGCCGCTCGATCTTCGCCTCAAGCAGCCGCCCCGCCGCAACCCGGAGCGTGCCGAGCGCATAGAGATCACCCGCATCGACCCGCAGATCGCGGATGTCGATCACCTCTCCCCCCGGTCCCGGGCCTCCCGGCACGGCATGGGGATGGATGGTGGCCGAAAGCCCGCCGGCGGTGCCGGCGCGCTTGCTCCAGCCGATATCGGGAATGGCGAGGCGGGCCCGGGCCAGATCGGCATCGACCCGGATCACCGGCTCATCGGGCTTGCCGCGCGGCACTTCAACCGCAAGCTTGAGCCCGACCGGACCGGTAAGATACGGCGCCGGATCGAAGCCGGCGCGCTTGCGGGCCGCCTCGTCCAGCGTGCCGGCGACATCGACCCGCCGCTCCCAACTGGTGCGGGCGGCGATCGCCTGCCGCCAGTCGATGTCGAGCGGCGCGCCCCCGACCTCCGCCCGGCCGGTCAGCCGCGCCTGGGCATTGTCGACCGCAACGGCAAAGCCGCCATCGGCCAGATCGAGCCCGAGCACCGCCTTGCGCAGGGCCAGCGCCTCGATCCGGCCCCGGGCGGTGTAGCGCACATCGGGTTTCTCCTGGCCGAGGGGCAGGCTGAGGGTCAGATCGATCGTGGTCTGCCCCTCCAGCCCGTCGGGACTGGACAGCGCCGGGTCGACGAATTCGATCGGCGGCATGGCGAGCACGGTGACCGCATCGGCCACCGGACCCGAAATCGGGATCGCTGCATCGACGCGGGTGGGCTCGGTCTTGACGCCGAAGCCTTCGATCGCGACCCGGGCGGCACCGAGAGCGAGCCCGGTATCGCCGGCACGGCCACCGGCCGCCAGATTGAAGCGCAGGCCGCGGAGATCGAAGCTGCCGGTGCCGGCCAGATCGCGGGCCGGCGGCAGCGGCCGTTCGTAATCGACCGAAATGCCCCGATAGGAGAAATCGCCCTGGATGGCCGAGGGCGCCAGATGCCCGTCGGGCCCCAGCATGCCCGGGCGAATGTCGACCACCACCGACACGCCGTCGACCCGGCCGCCGCGCACGCGCGAGATCACCCAGTCGCGCGCCGCCTCCTGCTGGCCGAGCGGCCAGTAGCGGTCGATATCGTCGACCGCAAGATCGCCGCCGATGACGCCCCCCGAAATGCCGAGGCCCTGAGCCGGGCCATTCAGGCCGGTGACGGTCACGCTGCCGCCAAGGGCCGCGCCGTCGCTGAGGCGGATATCGGCACGGGTGACCTCCAGCCGGTTGCCATCCTCGGTGAGATCGGCCGCCAGCACGATCCGCTCTACGGGCAATGGCCGGGCGATGACGCCGGGCCAGTCGACTTCTCCCGCCCCGGCGGTCGCATGCAGCCGCAGCCGCTCGATCCGCCGCCGGGCCATCTGCATCTCGACCACGCCCTGCAGCGGCAGGGCGAGACCGTCGAAGGGCGCCGGCAGGCCGAGCACGGCGGCGACCCGGTCGATACGGGTGGGGTGGATGGTCAGGTCCAGATCGGCCGCCCCCTGATCGGGCGTCACCAGGCCGCCGAGAGAGGCGCCGACCGCCTCGCCCGCGACATTGCCGGCAAGATCGACCGCAACCCGGATCCGCTCCCCCTCGCGGATCAGCCTGAGATCGCGGCCTGAGACATGGCCCGAAAAGCCGGCGACGCCGTCCTGATAGGTAATGTCCACCGCCGCCACCCGGACCAGCTGCACCCGGGTCATGTCCAGCGCCCAGGCGCCGGGGTCGGCCATCTGATTGAGCCAGCCGCGCAGCCGGTCGACATCAGACAGGGGTTCGGCCGGCACCGGCGGGGCGGCGGGATCGGCGGCGCGGAGTTCCGGATCGGGCGCCACCGGCTCGGGCGGCGGCGCATCGGCATCGAACAGGGGCCTCAGCCGCGAGATCGGCAGCCCCTCTTCGGGCGCCCGGGCACGTTCGAGCGGTGCCGCATCCAGCAGGGCCAGCGAAACCTCGCCCGACGGCGCCCGCTGGACCGCAAGCTCGACACCGGTCACCTCCAGCACCGTGGGCACGATCCGCTGGGCGATCAGATCGCCGACCGAGAGCCCGATGCGCAAGCCGGGCAGGCGTAGCACCGGCTGGTTGAAGCGATCGATGATCCGGACGTCGTCGACGGCGAGGGTGAGCGCGACATTGGTGGCGTCGAGGGAGAGCCGGGCATCGCCCGCATCGATGCGGAAGCGGCCGTCAGCCAGTTCCAGCCGGTCGGCGATCCAGGGTCCGGCCGGTCCCAGATCGACCGGCCCCGCGGCCAGACGGAAGCCCGCGGCCGCCAGCGCCAGAATGACGACCAGCAGCAGCCCGAGAAAGAGACGGACGACCCAGGTCGAGATCCTGACGATCATGCGGGCGCGTCCTTACTGTCCTGATGGGCCGGCGGCAGGCGGCAATGGATGCGATGAGCCGGGCCTTGCGTCCCGACAGGGGTTATGATCCGGTGTCTAGCAGGTAATGACGATCGCGCGAAGCGCCAAGACGGTGTCCGTCGCATGGTCGCACGGCCTGCTTGCGTGATCATTACGTGTCATCGCAGCCCGCCCCTCTGCGCCCCTGTCCCTGCACCTCGCCATCCTTGCCCCCATCCTTGCCCCCCATCCTCGCCCCTCGTATCGGAAGCCCCCGCATGACCGCCGCTTCGCCCCTGCTCGACGCCGCCCCGGGCCATCGCCTGCCGGTCGTGGCCGACCCCGACCGCGCCGCGATCGCCCGCGAGCGCATCCTGGAACGGCTGGGCGAGGCGCAAGGCGATGCGGCAGACGACCTGGCCGCTTTTCGGGCGTTTCTGGAAGATCCGACCGGCCGGCGCCTGATCGACGGCATGGCCTGCGGCAGCGCCTATCTGACCCAGCTTGCGGTGATCGAGGCACCGGTCCTGGCGCGCACCGTGCGCCTCGGCCCCGTGGCGGCCTTCGACGAAATCCGCGCGGGCTTCGACGCGTTGAAACGCCGGGGCGGCACCGAGGCGCAGGTGATGGCGGAACTCCGCCGGCTGAAACGGCGGGCGGCGCTGGTGATCGGGTTGGCCGATCTGGCCGGGATCTGGTCGCTGGCCGAGGTGACCGGCGCCGTCTCCGACACCGCCGAGGCGGCGCTTCAGGCGGCTTTCGCCCATCTGCTGCGCGATGCGGCCAGGCGCGGCGACATCCGGCTGGACAACCCCGAGGATCCGGGGCCGACGAGCGGGCTTTTCGCGCTGGGCATGGGCAAGTTCGGCGCCTGCGAGCTGAACTATTCCTCGGATATCGACCTGATCGTGCTCTACGAGCCCGAGCGGGTACAGATGGCCGACGACCGCCACCCCCAGCCGGTTTTCACCCGCATCGCCCGCGATCTGGTGAAGCTGATGGAGGCGCGCACCGCCGAAGGCTATGTCTTCCGCACCGATCTGCGCCTGCGCCCGGACCCGGCCTCCACGCCGCTCGCCCTTTCGGCAGAGGCCGCCGAAGTCTATTACGAAAGCGTCGGTCAGAACTGGGAACGGGCCGCGATGATCAAGGCGCGGGTGGTGGCCGGCGACGAGACCGCGGGCCAGCTGTTCCTGAAGCGGCTGACACCCTTCGTCTGGCGCAAGAGCCTGGATTTCTACGCCATCGCCGACATCCACTCGATCAAGCGTCAGATCAATGCCCATCGCTCGGGCGACGGGCTGGACCTGCCCGGCCACAATCTGAAGCTCGGCCGCGGCGGCATCCGCGAGATCGAGTTCTTCTGCCAGACCCAGCAGCTGATCTTCGGCGGCCGGTCGCCGGCGCTGAGAGCGCGGGCGACCGAGGCGGCGCTGGATGCGCTGGTAGCCGAACAGCGGGTCGAGGCGCCGGTTGCAGACCGGCTGAAGACCGCCTACCGGCTGCTGCGGACCATCGAGCACCGGCTGCAGATGGTCGACGACGCCCAGACCCATTCCCTGCCCAGAGACGAGGCCGCCTTTGCCCGCGTCGCGGCGTTTTCGGGCTTCGAGGACCCGGCCGAATTCGGCCGGATGCTGCTCGACACGCTGAAGGGGGTGGAGAAGGCCTATGCGGAACTGTTCGACGATGCGCCGGGGCTGGGCACCGCCGAGGGCAACCTGGTCTTCACCGGCACCGAGGACGACCCCGACACGATCGAGACCCTGGAACGGATGGGCTATCGCGAGCCGTCACGCGTGGTGGCCCGCGTGCGCGAATGGCATCGCGGCCGGGTCCGCGCCACCCGCAGCGGCCGCGCCCGTCAGATCCTGACCGAGATCATGCCGGAACTGCTCTCGCGCCTGGGCGGCACCGGCGATCCCGATGCCGCCTTCATGCGCTTCGATGCCTTCCTGGGCGAACTGCCCTCGGGCGTGCAGATCTTCGCGCTGTTCCACAGCAATCCCGAACTGCTGGAACTGGTGGCCGAAGCCATGGGCACGGCGCCCAAACTGTCTGAACAGCTGGCCCGCCGGCCCTCTCTGCTCGAAGCCGTGCTCGACCCCGACTTCTTCTCGGGGCTGGCGACGCCCGAGGCGCTGGCCGCCGATCTGGATCGGGTGCTGTCCCGGGCGATCGATTACGAGGACACGCTGGATCTCACCCGCCGCTGGGCGGGGGAGCGGAAATTCCAGGTGGGGGTGCACATCCTGCGCGGGCTGACCGATGCCGATGCCGCAGCCCCCGTGCTCACCGCCATCGCCGATGCCGTCATCTGCGCCCTGCTGCCGCGGGTGCTGGACGAATTCGCCCAGGCCCATGGCCGGATGCCCGGCGGACGGATCGCGATCCTGGCTCAGGGGCGGCTGGGATCGCGCGAGATGTCGATCGACAGCGACCTGGATCTGGTCGTCGTCTACGACGCCTCGGGCGAGGCCGGATCGGATGGCAGCCGGCCGCTGGGGCCATCGCACTATTATGCCCGCCTTGCCCAGCGTTTCATCTCGGCGATCTCGGCACTGACCGGAGAAGGCCGGCTTTACGAAATCGACACCCGGCTCAGGCCCTCGGGCTCGTCCGGGCCGGTGGCGAGCCATCTGGATGCCTTCCGCCGCTATCACCGCGAGGATGCCTGGACCTGGGAACATATGGCGCTGACCCGCGCCCGGGTGGTGGCCGCCAGCGACGACAGCCTGACACGGGATCTGGACCAGGTGGTGCGCGAGGTGCTGCTCACCCCCCGCGATGCCGACCGGGTGGTGATCGAGGTGGCGGATATGCGCCGCCGGATCGCCCAGGAGCACGGCACCGACGACTGCTGGCAGGTGAAGCATGTCCGCGGCGGGCTGGTCGATCTGGAATTCCTGGCCCAGCAGCTGCAGCTGATCCACGGGCCCGACATGCCCGATCTGCTGCTGGGCGACACGGCCCTGGTGCTCGCCCGGGCGGGGGAGCTGGGGCTGATCGAGGATGGCGCGATGCTCGCCGATGCGGTAAGGCTTCAGCGGCGCATGCTGGGCCTGCTCCGGCTGACCGTCACCGGCCGTTTCGACGGCCGCACCGCCCCTCCGGGGCTGATCGCGGCCCTCGCCCGCGCCGCGCGCCTCGACGAGGGCGCGGATGCCGGGGCGATCGGTGATGTGCTCCGCTCTTGCCAGGCGCGTGTGCACGCCCATTTCGACCGCTACGTCACCGATGCCGCCGCCCGGGTGAAGGCCGAAGGTGCGGCGGATGCCGGGGCGGACCCCAAGACCGCGATGGAGACGAAACGATGATCGAGGAAGGCGCCAAGGCCCCGGATTTCACCATGCCCACCGATGGCGGCGGCGAGGTGTCGCTGGCCGCCCTCGCGGGCAAGACGGTGGTGCTCTATTTCTACCCGCGCGACGACACGCCCGGCTGCACCAAAGAGGCCTGCGCCTTCCGCGACCTGCATCCGGCGCTGGAAAAGCTGGATGCGGTGGTGATCGGCGTGTCGAAGGACAGCGTCGCCGCCCATGACAGGTTCAAGGCCAAATACGGTCTGAACTTCCCGCTGGCCGCCGATACCGACGGCGCGGTCTGCGACGCCTATGGCGTCTGGGTCGAGAAGAACATGTATGGCCGCAAATCGATGGGCATCGAGCGCAGCACCTTCCTGATCGACGGCACCGGCACCGTGCGGAAGATCTGGCGCAAGGTGAAGGTCGACGGCCATGCCGAGGCCGTGAAGGCGGCCATCGACGCGCTCTGACGGGTGACGCATCCCGTGACCACAACTGCCTTCATCCCCGCCGCCATCGGGGTTCTGCTGACCGCGGAGCCCCGCGCCAAGGCCGCCGCGGCGCGGGCGCTGGCGGCGGACTGGCGGGCCGGACGCCTGGCCGCCCCGACCATGGCCAGCCCGACGGACACCGGGGCGGCGGCATTGCCGCTGCGCCCGGCCCGGCCCGAGCGCCCGGTTCTGCTGCCACCTTCGCGCATGCCCAAGCGCGGCCGCGGCGGCAGCGTCGCCAGCCGGGTGCGGCTGCTGCATGCGCTGGCCCATATCGAGTTCAACGCCATCGATCTTGCGGTCGACATGGCGGCACGCTTCGGGGCGGAAATCGACGCGGAGGAGGCGGTGTGCCGGCGCTTCGTCGACGACTGGATCGGCATCGCCGACGACGAGGCCCGCCATTTCGGCCTGGTCGCCGACCGGCTGGAGGCGCTGGGCGCGACCTATGGCGACCTGCCCGCCCATGACGGGCTGTGGGAGGCGGCGATGGCAACCGCCCATGACATGACCGGCCGGCTGGCGGTGGTGCCGATGGTGCTGGAGGCCCGCGGCCTGGACGTGACCCCCGACATGATCCGCCGGCTGGACGACGTCGGCGACACGGTCTCGGCCGATGCGCTGCGCGTGATCTATCGGGACGAGGTCGGCCATGTCGCCGCCGGGCTGCGCTGGCTGACCCATGTCGCGACCGCCCGCGGCACCACCGCCCGCGCCCTGTTCCACGACCGGGTCCGCCACCTGTTCCCCGGCCGGGTGAAGCCGCCCTTCAACGCCGAAGCCCGCGCCCGCGCCGGCATGGTGCCGGAAGACTACGAGCCGCTGGCGGAGATGCGCGACCAGACGGCGCATGCCACACCCCTGCCCTGACGGCTGTTACATCACGACATCGGACGATCCGGACCATGCTTATCCGCGACGCGGCTGCCGCCGACCTGCCCGGCATTCTTGTCATCTATAACGACGCCGTGGCCAACACCACCGCGATCTGGAACGAACGCCTGGCGACGCTCGACGATCGCGGCCTGTGGCTCGCCGCACGCCGCGACGCCGGCTATCCGGTTCTGGTGGTCGAAGACGACGCGATCGAGGGCGGGGTTGCCGGCTATGCGAGCTTCGGCGACTGGCGGCCCTTCGACGGCTATCGCCACACGGTCGAACATTCGGTCTATGTTCACCCCGATGCCCGCGGCCGCGGGCTGGGCCGGGCGCTGATGGAAGCCCTGATCGACCGGGCGATTCAGGCCGGCAAGCATGTGATGGTGGCCGGCATCGATGCCGGCAACACCGCTTCGCTGGATCTGCACCGCCGGCTGGGCTTCACGGAAACCGGCCGCCTGCCCCAGGTCGGCGCCAAATTCGGTCGCTGGCTGGACCTGGTGTTCATGCAGCGCCGGCTGTCGGAACGGGCGGTGCCGCCGGAGATGTGATCGGGCTTTCAAGCCCGTCTGCGGGCGTCCGAGCCCTATTTGACCGGCGGCCCGGAGGGCGTGGCGCCGCTGCCTGCGAAGGCCGAGATCAGCATGGCCACCCGCGGATCCGGCCTGAGCCCCGGGGTGGTATAGGCGGCGATGTTGGCCGCCCGTTCGGCCGGGGCCGGTTTCAGCACGTGGTTGAGGCCGGCCAGGATCTCGATCCGTGTGCCCCTGGGACGGCCGGCTGCCAGGCGTCGGGCATCGGCGGTGGTGACCTGAAGATCGCGATCGCCCTGCAGGATCAGCACCGGCCCGGCGAAGCCTTCCAGCACCGTCGCCGGGTCGATGCCCAGCCACGAGATCAGATAGGGCTGAACCGAGGGGCGAAACAACGGCGCCAGTTCCAGCGGCACATCCGCCACGTTCCGGCCCGCGGTGAGTTGGGCGAGGATCCGGCCGGCCCGGCGGCGCAGATCGTCGGGCATCGGCGCCTGGGCGAGCTGACGTTCCAGCGTGCGGACCGCAGGCTCCCCCGGCGTCGCCGCCAGCACGATGGCATCGGGTGCCTCGCGCCGTGCCGCCAGCAGGGCGATCAACCCGCCCTCGCTGTGGCCGAGCACGATCACCGGCGCATCGCCGGCCAGCTTGCGTGCGGCACGGACCCATTGCGCGGCATCGGCCGCCAGCAGATCGATGGTCATCAGCGCCTCGTCGGCAATCGCCGTCCGGCTGGCGCCGATACCGCGCTTGTCGACGCGCAGGCTGGCAACGCCCCGCACGGCCAGATCCTCCGCCAGCATGCGCAGCAGATCGGTGCGCAGCCCCGGCTGGTTGCCGTCACGATCGGTGGGGCCGGACCCGGCCAGCATCAGCACCACCGGCAGCACGGCATCGGCACCGGCGGCACAGGGAAAGCCGAAACTGCCGACCAGATCGGCCGGCCGGCCGGCCGGCTCCTTCGCCGCCGGAACCGGGGCCTTGATGGCGATCTGACGCTCACACAGGGCCTGGGCCGGCATCGCCGGCTGCGCCCGTGCCGGGGCCTGAAACGACACGACCGCGGCGAGCAAAGCCGCCGCGGTCGCAAGGCGTCCGGTTGTCCGGAAGCGGGCCGTCATCAGTCGAGATCGCCGACATCGCCGGAGGTGCCCTCGACCCTGGCCGACAGCGCCGCCTGCATGAAGGCATCGAGGTCGCCGTTCAGCACCGCCTGGGTGTTGCCGGTCTCGACGCCGGTGCGCAGATCCTTGACCATCTGGTAGGGGTGCAGCACGTAGGAGCGGATCTGATGACCCCAGCCGATATCGGTCTTGGCATCCGCCTCGGCCTGGGCCTTTTCTTCCCGCATCCGGAGTTCACGCTCGTAAAGGCGTGCCTTCAGCATGCCCATGGCGGTGGCGCGGTTCTTGTGCTGCGACCGGTCCTGCTGGCACTGCACCACGATACCGGTGGGCACATGGGTGATGCGGATGGCGCTGTCCGTCCGGTTGACGTGCTGGCCACCGGCACCCGAGGCCCGGTAGGTATCGATGCGCAGATCCTTGTCCAGGATCTCGATGTCGATCGAGTCGTCGATCACCGGATAGACATGGACGGCGGCAAAACTGGTCTGGCGCCGTGCCTGACTGTCGAAGGGCGAGATGCGCACCAGACGATGGACGCCGGTCTCGGTCTTGGTCCAGCCGAAGGCGTTCTGACCCTTGATCAGCAGGGTCGCCGATTTGATGCCCGCCTCTTCACCGTCGGTCTCTTCGACCAGCTCGGTCTTGTAGCCATGCGCTTCCGCCCAGCGCGTGTACATGCGCAGCAGCATCAGCGCCCAGTCCTGGCTTTCGGTACCGCCGGCGCCGGCATGAACTTCCAGATAGGTGTCGTTGCCGTCCACCTCGCCCGAGAGCAGGCTTTCGACCTTGAGCTTCAGAAGCTCGTCGAGCAGGCGGGCAAGCGATGCCTGCGCCTCGTCGACGACACTGTCATCATCTTCCATCTCGCCCAGTTCGGCGAGTTCGAGATCGTCGCGGAACGCCTGTTCCAGCTTGCGGTAGCGATCGATGGCACCTTCAAGCTGGGTGCGTTCGCGCATCACCTTCTGCGCGCGCGCCGGGTCATCCCAGAGCTTCGGATCTTCGGAGAGGGCGTTCAGCTCGTCGAGCCGGATGAGCGCGTTCTCCCAGTCAAAGATACCTCCTCAGCAGACCAAAGGTCTGCTCGATCTCGTCGGCGAGCGACTTGATCTCGGCGCGCATACGCACGTCCTCCCGTTGATGATGATGGCGGCGCGAATGGCGCCGCCCTTGACGGTCTGGCGGCCCCGATCAGTAGAGGCCGCCCGGTGCCGGCGCCGAGGCGCCGCCATAGGGGTTAGAGGGCCGTGCCGGCAGGTTGCCGCCGGTGCCCGCACCGGCGCCCGGATCGCCATAGGTGCCGTAGTCGTCCTGCATGCCCGAAACCATGGTCGGCTCGGTGCCGGGCTTGAACGCCTCGGTGATCACCGTCGCCGTATCGGCGCCCGGCAGCAGGCCGGTCTTGGCGTCGACGCGCACCAGACGGATGCCGCTGGGGGTGCGGAACGGCGTCGCCGGTGCATCGGCGAGGGCGCCCTTCATGAAGTCCACCCAGATCGGCAGCGCCGCAGAGGCACCCTGCTCGTTATCGCCGAGCGAACGCGGCGTGTCAAAGCCGACATAGACCCCCACCACCAGGTCGGGGCTGAAGCCCATGAACCAGGCGTCGAAGCTGTCATTGGTGGTGCCGGTCTTGCCGGCGAGCGGCTTGCCGATCGAGGCGGCCCGGCGGCCGGTGCCGCGCTGGATCACGCCTTCCATGACATGCACCAGCTGATAGGCGTCGAGCGGGTTCAGCACCTGCTCTCGCGTGTCGGGCAGCACCGGCGGCTGCAGGCCGGGCTGCCATTCCGGCACCGAGCAGTTCTCGCAGGGACGCTCGTCGCGGCGGAAGATGGTCCGGCCGTCGCGGTCCTGAATGCGCTCGATCAGCGCCGGATGGATCTGTTTGCCGCCGTTGACCACCATGGCATAGGCGGTGGCGAGGCGCATGAGCGTGGTTTCGCCGGCACCGAGTGCCGTGGAGAGATAGGGCGGCCAGTCGCCGATGCCGAGCCGGCGGGCGATTTCCGAGATCGACTCGGCGCCAAGATCGCGGGCGAGACGCACGGTCATCAGATTGCGCGACTGTTCGACGCCGACGCGCAGCGTCGAGGGACCATAGAAACGGCCGCTGTAGTTCTTCGGCCGCCAGGTGTCGAGACCGGCCCCCTGTTCCAGCGCAAGCGGGGCATCCTGCACGATCGATGCCGGCGTCCAGCCATGTTCGAAAGCCGAAAGATAGACGAAGGGCTTGAACGCGGAGCCCGGCTGGCGCTGGGCCTGGGTGACGCGGTTGAACTCGCTGGCGGCAAAGTTGAAGCCGCCGGTCATCGCCAGCACCCGGCCGTTATGCGGGTTCATCGCCACCAGACCACCCGAAACATCGGGCACCTGGGCCAGCTTGAGCGCATCGGCCGCCGCCTTCGGTGCCGGTGCCTCGCCATCCTCGGCGCGGCGGCCCGCCTCTGCCGCCACCTCGGTCGGGTCGTTGGCCGGGGCCACGACCACGATGTCGCCCGCGCTCACCACCTCGTCCACCGCGCGGATCGCCGGGCCGCGCCGGTCGACCGAGACGTATTTCCGTGCCCATTTGACCGCGTCGAGGTCGAGCGTACCGGCAGCACCATCGGCGAAGATCAGCTTCGCGGCCTTGGCGCCCGCCTCCGTGACCAGCGCATAGCGCCAGCCCGGCACCAGCGGCTTGTCGCGCCCCAGATCCTCCAGCCGCTTGCGGGCGGCCTCGATATCGCCGGTGGCGACGCCGCTCTGCACCGGGCCGCGATAGCCGTGGCGGCGGTCGTAAGAGACCAGCCCGTCGCGCAGCGTCTTGTCCGCCAGCGCCTGAAGCTTCGGATCGACGGTGGTCATCACCGTCAGACCGCCTTCATAAAGTTCATCCGAGCCGAAGCGCTGGGCGATCTCGCGGCGCACCTCCTCGACGAAATAATCGGCGCGGGCCTGGTCTTCGCCGCCGCGCGGCCGGGTGACCAGCGGCCGGGCTTCGGCCGCCCGGGCCTCGTCGGCCGAGAGATAGCCGTCCTCGGCCATGCGGCTCAGCACCCAGTCGCGACGGGCCTTGGCCGCATCGGCGCGGCGGACCGGATTGTAGTTGTTCGGGGCCTTGGGCAGGGCCGCGAGATAGGCCGCCTCTTCCGCCGTCAGCTCGTCGAGCGACTTGTCGAAATAGGCGAGCGCCGCCGCCGCGACGCCATAGGCGCCATAGCCCAGATAAATCTCGTTCAGATAGAGTTCGAGAATATGATCCTTGGTGAAGGCGCGCTCGATCCTGAGCGAGAGCAGCGCCTCCTTGACCTTGCGCTCGATCGACACCTCGTTGGTCAGCAGGAAATTCTTCGCCACCTGCTGGGTGATTGTCGAGGCGCCGATCGGCCGGCGGTCACTTGCCAGATTGTCGATATTGGTGACCGCAGCACGCAGGATCGCGACCACGTCGATGCCCGGATGGGTGTAGAAATTCTGGTCTTCTGCCGCGATGAAGGCATGTTTGACCACATCCGGAATCGCATCGATCGGCACGAAGACGCGCTTCTCGCGGGCATATTCATCCAGCAGACGGCCGTCACCGGCATAGATCCGGGTCACGGTCGGCGGCTTGTAATCGGCCAGCTGCTCGAAATCGGGCAGATCGCCGTCATACATGGTGACGCCGTAATACAGCGCCGCGCCGCCAGCGATGGCGAGCAGGACGATGCCGGTCAGGAGAAAACCGAGCAGACGGATCAGGCTCATCGGCTGTGCAACGCCGCGGGCCAGGGCCGGCGGCTCCCATATGGTTGACGGGCGGGGCCAGCGGACGGAAACGCCCCTGGTCGCGGAGCCGGAGTGTGGCCGCGCAGGGCGCCCGCGTCAATCGCAGGGGCACCATGCCCGCCCTGCAAGCCACGCAAATGACACGGCATAAGACGGCTGGGGCACCGCGCGCGCTCGGGCGGGCTCAGAGGCGGCTCCAGGTCTGCTCGCCGGCAAAGAACTGGTCGATCGCCCCCGCGATGCCGCGGGCGAGCTTCGCGCGATGCGCGGGGTCCTGAAGCACTTTCTCGTCCTGACGGTTGGACAGGAAACCGGTCTCGATCAGCACCGACGGCATGTCCGGGGCCTTGAGCACGGCGAAGCCGGCCGACCGGACCGGCTTGGTCAGCAGTTCGGTATGCGGCTGAACCTGGCCGATGACATGGCCTGCAAAGCGCGCCGACAGGTTCATGGTCTCGCGCCGGGCCAGATCGATCAGGATCGAGGTGACCTCGGCGCTCTCCGTCGAAAGATCGACGCCGGCGATCAGGTCGGACTTGTTTTCGCTGTCGGCCAGCTGGGCCGCAACGCCGTCGGACGCCCGTTCCGACAGGGTGTAGATCGACAGGCCGCGGGTGCGCGGATTCTGCACCGAGTCGGCATGGATCGAGATGAACAGCTCCGCCTGGGCGGCACGGGCGATGGCAACCCGGTCGCGCAGCCGGATGAAGATGTCGCGGTCGCGGGTCAGCACGGCCTTGTAGCGGCCGGTCTTCTCAAGCTCCTGGGCCAGGGCCTTGGCCATGGCGAGCGTGATCGACTTCTCCTGCACGCCGGTGATGCCGATCGCGCCCGGATCGATGCCGCCATGGCCGGCATCGATGGCGACGATCCGCCGGCCGTCGGTCCGGGCGCGCGGCCGGGCCGCATCGGGCACGATCGGCGCTGCGGCAACGGCTGCCTGGCCCGCGGGCGGCTGCGGGGCGGCGGCGACCTTGGTGCCGTCGAACCGGTCTTCCGGTTCCCCCTTCAGCGTGGTCCGGGCGAAGGATTGCGCCGAGGTGCGCGACAGATCGACCACGAAACGCGGCGGCAGCCCGTCCTGGGCCGGCAGCACGAACATCGAATCGATCTGGGATGGCTGGGAAAGGTCGAGCACCATGCGGTAGACGCCGGGTTCGAACAGGCCGACGCGATAGCGCGCGATCAGCCCGGCCCCGGAATTCTCGCCCTTGTCGAGGATCTGCCAGTCCAGGTTGCGGAAATCGATCACCACCCGGTCGGGGCCCGACAGGGTGAAGGCGCGGAAATCCACCCGGCGATCCAGATCGATCACCAGCCGGGTCTTGTCGGGATGCATGCCGAAGCGCAGGCCGACCGCGCGGGCGGTTTCGGCGGCGGCCGCCTCTTCCGGACCGATGCCCGGCAGCGGCCCGGCAATCACCGAGACCAGCGCCAGCAGGCAGACCAGCATCCAGCCGACGACACGTTTCGCCATCCGGCCCGGCCGGGACGGCGGCGCAGCGGAGACGCGGCAAAAATGGTCGGCGGTCTGGCGAATGGCAGGCGCGGACATGTGACGGCTCCAGGAGGCGTCGGCGGCTGATCCTCTGACCGGCCGCGCCGCCCGAAAACCGCCCGAAAACGGGCAGCTCCGATGACACCGCAACCAGCGACTCCTTCGTTTTATAGGCGGAAGTCGCCCAATCTTTCAATGCGTTTATCCATGTTGTTGGCACCGGGGGTGAACTCGGACAAATGGTTGTGTCCGCCGGGAGACTCCCGCCCCTCCGATCCCCGGCCGGATGCGGCTGCCGCAGGGCGCGTCCGTGTGGCCGCATGCGCGCGCAACACGCGCTTGCCCTGTCGCCGGATTGCAACAGCGCGATTGTGGAAGGGCTCCGACCTGTTCTATAGTGCGGCCGCGCGTTCCGCTTCGGTCACCGGCACCTCTCGTATCAGAGAGAGGCCTTCTGCCGGACGGGTCGTGCCGGAATTCCGTATGGCCGGAGGCATCGGACCGAGTTTATCGGACCGCGCCGCTCCGGGAGGGAGCATCCCCCGGCCGACGGTTGAACCCGCCGCGAGGCAGGACGACGACGACCCAGGGCATGCCGGCCTCGCATCATGCGTGGCCAGGCCGGCCGGCGGAGAGCGAAATCCTTGTGACGCGGTGGCGGAGCGGAGTGTGCGGCAATTACGCGGTGCGCCCCCCCGACCAACAAGGAACGGTCATGAACGACGCGCGCGGTTTCGCGCAGAGCGTCGGTCGCGCGGACCCTGAGGCGTCTTCTGATGCCACATCCGTCTGAGCGTCCGGTGCACAGCCTGAGAGGCTACAGCTGCCGCCGATCGCTCGGCGGTACGCGTTCCGTCGTCTTCGCGCCGTTTCCCTGCCATCCGACACCGGGCCTGACCGTGCCGCCTGCCGCCGCTGCCTTCACCGGCACCGGCGCAGCCGACGGCCGCAGCCCCGTGCGTCGTTCCTCCAAATCCTGCCCGACGGATCTGCGCCGCCTGACGATGGCCGGCGCCCGTTGCGGTCATATCCGGAGTTCCACGCTCGATGACGAAGCGTATGCTGATCGACGCGAACCACCCCGAAGAGATGCGGGTGGTCGTCACCAACGGCAACCGGCTTGAAGAATTCGATTTCGAAACCTCGACCAAGAAGCAGCTGAAGGGGAACATCTATCTCGCCAAGGTGACCCGGGTCGAGCCGTCGCTCCAGGCCGCATTCGTCGATTATGGCGGAAACCGGAACGGCTTCCTGGCCTTCAGCGAGATCCACCCCGACTACTTCCAGATCCCGCTGGCGGATCGCGAGGCGCTGGTCCGCGAGGTCGAGAAGGCGGCACGAGAGGATGCCGAGCGCGAGGCGCGTGCCGATGCCGGCGAAGGCCCCGAGATCGAGGAAGTCGGCGGTTCCGACGTCGACGACATCGCGGCCGGCGGTGCCAGCCGGCGGCGGCTGCAGCCGCATCGCCAGTACAAGATCCAGGAAGTCATCAAGAAGCGGCAGCTGATCCTGGTTCAGGTGGCCAAGGAAGAGCGCGGCACCAAGGGTGCGGCCCTGACCAGCTATATTTCGCTGGCCGGCCGCTATTGCGTGCTGATGCCGAACACGCCCAATGGCGGTGGCATCTCGCGCAAGATTTCGGATGCCCGCACCCGCAAGAAGCTGCGCGAGACCCTGACCGAGCTGGGCACCCCCGCCGGCATGAGCGTGGTGCTGCGCACCGCCGGCGCCGAGCGCACCAAGACCGAGATCAAGCGCGACTATGAATACCTTTCGCGGCTGTGGGACGACATCCGCGAGCGCACCCTGTCGTCGCGCGCCCCGGCCCTGATCTATGAAGAGGCCGATATCATCAAGCGGTCGATCCGCGACATCTATTCCAACGACATCGACGAACTGCTGGTCGAGGGCGGCGACGGCTATCGCGCCGCGAAGGAGTTCATGCGGATGCTGATGCCCAGCCGCGCGCGGCTGGTGAAGCAGTATGGCGACCGCATCCCCCTCTTCCACCGCTACCAGGTCGAAACCCAGCTCGCCTCGATGCACTCCCCCACCGTGCGC
Organism: Tistrella mobilis; assembly: GCF_041468085.1. Taxonomy (NCBI): domain Bacteria; kingdom Pseudomonadati; phylum Pseudomonadota; class Alphaproteobacteria; order Geminicoccales; family Geminicoccaceae; genus Tistrella; species Tistrella mobilis. The sequence continues at coordinate 3,273,455 of NZ_CP121017.1, forward strand.
CTGCCCTCGGGCGGCTATGTGGTGATCAATCAGACCGAGGCGCTGGTCGCGATCGACGTCAATTCGGGCCGCTCCACCCGCGAGCGGAACATCGAGGAGACCGCGCTCAAGACCAATCTTGAGGCCGCCGACGAGGTCGCCCGCCAGCTGCGCCTGCGCGACCTGGCCGGGCTGATCGTCATCGACTTCATCGACATGGACGACCGCAAGAACAACCGTGCGGTCGAACGGCGCCTGAAGGAGGCGATGAAGGCCGATCGCGCCCGCATCCAGCTGGGCCGGATCAGCGGTTTCGGCCTGCTGGAACTGTCGCGCCAGCGGCTGCGCCCGTCGCTGATCGAGGCCAGCACCATGCAGTGCCCGCATTGCGGCGGCACCGGCCTGGTGCGGTCGGTGGAGAGCACGGCGCTTGCCGCCCTGCGTGCGGTGGAAGAGGAAGGCATCCGCGAACGTACCGAAGAGCTGGTGCTGCGCGTGCCGACCGAGGTTGCGCTCTACATCTTCAACCACAAGCGCGACATGCTGGCGGATATCGAGGCCCGCTACGTCTTCCGCGTGGTGGTGGAGGCCGCCGACAATCTGACGCCGCCCATGCCTTATGAGCTGGAGCGCACCCGTCAGCGCAAGGAAGGTGAGATCCCCGAGCGGCCGGCAACCGCCGAGCGCCCGGTGACCGCCGAATCCTCCGCCGCCGCCGCCGATGCCGATGCCGCCCGCATCGCCGCCGAGGTCGCGGAAGCCGAGGCCGAGGAAGAGGCGATGGCCGAGGAAGAGGCCGCCGCCGAAGCCCGCAGCGAGGCCGCAGCCGAGCCCCGGCCCGAGGCCGACAGCCAGAGCGAGGAAGAGCGGAACCGCCGCAAGCGGCGCCGCCGGTCGCGCCGGCGCAAGCGGCGTGACGACGAGACCCTGTCGGCCGCCGAGGGCGACGATCAGACCGACGCCGAGGGCGATGATCAGGACGAGACCGACGGCGAGACCGACGCCTCGGACACTGACGCCTCGGACACTGGCGCCTCGGACACTGGCGCCTCGGGCACGGAAGCCGTGGCCGGCGGCGAGAGCGCCGAAGAGGCCCGGACTGCCGAGGAGAATGGCCGCCGCCGTCGCCGGCGTCGCCGGCGCCGGCCGGGCAATGGCGAGGCCCGCACCGACGTCCAGGCTGCCGATGACGACAATGGGGACGCGGACGCGGCAGATGATGCGGTGACCGAAGCCGAGGCCGAGGCCCCGGTGGCGGCGGCCGAAATCGTCGAGCCGGTGACCGAAGATGCTGCGGCAGAGGCCCCGGTGGCGGAAGCCTCGGTGACCGAAGCTCCTGCGGCCGAAGCTGCCGAAGCCGAAGAGGGTCGCGGCCGTCGCCGTCGCCGTCGCCGGCGGCAGCCCGACGTCGATGCAGTGGCGGAGGTCGAGGCGGTGGCCGAGGCCGAAGCCGCCCCGGCACCGGTGAGCGACACGGCACCGGCCGAAGCCGCCGCGGATGAAGCGGCGGTCGACGAGGAACCGGTCGAGGCAGCCCGCGCTGACGAGGTGCCGGCTGAAGCGGCTCAGGCTGAAGACGTGGAGGCCGAAGACGGGCAGGCCGAAGACGGCGTGGTGGCGGAACAGGCGCCGGCTGAAGAGGCAGCGGCCACCGGGCATCCCGCTGCGGAGCCCGAGGCCGTCGGTGCCGATCTGGTGCCGGAAGCCGATGCCGTGGTCGTGGCCGATGCGGTGGTGGCCGAAGAGCCGGTCGCCGCGGCGCCCGAGAAGCCGAAGCGCCGCCGCAAGGTGAAGGCGGAGACCGAAGCCGAGGCACCCGCCGAGGCCGAGGCTGCGCCGAAGCCGAGCCGTCGCCGCAAGGTGGCCGGGACCGCCGCAGACGCCCCGGCCGATGCCGAGGTGGTTGCGGAAGAGGCCCCCGTCCGCAAGCGGGCGACGCGCGCCAAGGCGACGACGACCAAGGCTGCGACCACCAGAACCGCTGCGGCCAAGACCGCCAAGGCGGCAACCCCGGCCAAGACCACCCGCACCCGTAAGGCCAAGGCGGCCGAGCCGGTGGAGGGTGCGGCCGCCGAGGCACCGAAGCCGCGCCGCCGCCGCAAGGCGGAGCCTGCGGTGGAGGCGGCCGAGCCGGCCCTGGTCGTGACCGCCGTGGAAACCGGCGCCGAGCCGCCGGTGATCGACGGGCCGGCCGCCGCCGCGGTGGCCGAAGCCGCCGAGGCCCCGGCTGCCCCGCTGGAGCCGCCCTTCCGCGAGGACGCCACCACCGAACCGGCCACCGCCACCGAACCGACCACCGCCACCGAACCGACCACCGCCACCGAACCGACCACCGCCACCGAAACCGCGGCGGAAACCGGTACGGATGCCGCACCGCAGCCGGCCGGCGACGACGAGCCGGCGGTGACGGTGATCGAGGCCGAAGGTGCGCCCGCGCGCCCGCGCCGCGGCTGGTGGGCCTCTCGCGGCCGCAGCTGACCACCCGGATCCGGAGCCGGCCCCAGGCCGGCTCCGGCCACGGACAAAAACAGGGGCCGCCGGTCGAACCGGCGGCCCCTGTTTTTTGTCCGGGCAGCTGTCGTCCGTCTGGTCAGGCGACCTTGCCGACGCCGAAACTGCGGCGCATCCAGCCATCCAGCCGGTCGACCACCTGCACCATCTCTTCGGTCGCCCCGGCAAAGGCCATGCGCAGATAGTGATGGCCCTTGAACGGGTCGAAATCGACGCCGGGGGTGGCGGCGATGCCGGCTTCGTGCAGCATGCGACGGCAGAAATCGATGCTGTCGGTGCTGTAGTCGGAAATGTCGGCCCAGACATAGAAGGCGCCGTCGATCGGCGCGATCCGTCCGAGCCCGACCTTGGGCAGGCCGTCGAGCAGGATCCGGCGGTTTTCGGCATAGCGCTGTACCGCGATCCCGGCCTCTTCATAACCGTCGAAAGCGGCCGTGGCGGCGATCTGGGCAACGGCCGAGGGCGAGAGGAAGAAGTTCTGCGCCAGCTTTTCGGCCGTGCGGGCCATGTCTTCCGGCACCACCATCCAGCCCATGCGCCAGCCGGTCATGGCGAAATACTTCGAGAAGCTGTTCACCACGATCGGCGCCTGAGAGAAGTTCAGCGCGCTGCGGGTGGGCGCACCATAGGTCAGACCGTGATAGATCTCGTCCGAGATCAGCGTGATGCCCTTCGCTTCGCAATAGCGCACCAGAGCTTCCAGCTCTTCCGGCTTCAGCGTGGTGCTGGTCGGGTTGGAGGGGCTGGCGACGATCAGCCCGTCGATCGGCTTCTCCAGCGCCTCCAGATGGGCGATGGTCGGCTGAAAGCGGCTTTCGGGCCCGGTCTCGATCGACACGACCTCGATATCGAGCGCCTTCAGCACATTGCGGTACGAGGTATAGCCCGGCTCCGCCATCGCCACCCGCGCCCCGGCATCGAAAGCCGCCAGGAAGGCGATGGTGAAGCAGCCCGAGGCACCATGGGTGATCAGGATGCGCTCGATCGGAATCTCAAGCCCGTACCACGACCGGTAATGCTCGGCGATCCGCCGGCGCAGCGCCGGCTGCCCGGCCCCCTCGGTATAGCCGAAGGCCGGACCGTCAAGCGCGGCGCGGGCTGCACGGATCGCCGGCGCAGGCGCGCCGGTCGACGGCTGGCCGACTTCCATATGGATGATGTGACGGCCGGCGGCCTCAAGCGCATTCGCTTCAGCCAGCACCTCCAGCGCGTGGAACGGAGGGATCTGCGAGCGACGGGAAACGGGCATGGAATGGGGTATCCTTCTGCAGGGGCCGTGCCCCCGGGGGGAAGACGACCTGCACGGGGCGCAACAGATATGACCGGGATTATGAAACCATAAGTTCATAATCCCGGCCATACCAGGTGCGCGATACGATCAATCGCCGTCTGCGGCGCACCGCCCGAGCGACAGCTCAGCGGATGGCCAGCCCCGACGACGAGGGCGAGACGATCGCATTGCAGCGCTGATCGTCCGACGGAATGCCGTTGGTGCAGGCGGCGGCACCGATATCGGCACCGGCCGTGGCCGCGGCGGCAAGCGAGTCATCCAGCGGCTCGCCGCCATAGAAGCTGCCGATCAGCCGGCTCATCGCGGGCACCGCGCCCTCGCCGGTCGCCGTCGCGGCCATATAGGGCTTGTAGATGTTGGTGTTGACCGCCAGCACCGCGGCGCCCGAGGCGGTGGCCGCGGGATCCAGCGGCCGGGCAGCGATGATGCCGGTATCGTCCCCCATCCGGCCGGTGCCGAAGGGGGCGCCCTGGGTGAAGGTGCAGGCGACCGCCTGTCCATACTGGTCGATGGCCAGAATGCCCGACTGTACGGCATCCTGGCCGGCCACCGGCAGGGTCGTGCCGGTGCGCACGGTCGAAAGCGCATCCAGCGCCGCCGCACCGCCGGTGCCGGGAACGGTGACCATGTCGAAATTGCCGAGCGAGCGGGTCAGCGCATCGCCCTTGGCGGGCTGATAGGCGCGCAGCTCGTCGGCCCTGAGCGTGATGCCCGCCTGGGCGAAATCCTCGATCATCCGCCGGCCGAGCGGGCCCGCATAGAGCGTGCCCGGGCCTTCGGTGCGCAGGGAGCCCAGCGAGGAGGCGAGATCCGGCCGGGTCATCTGATTGCCCTGGGCCAGATTGCCGAAGCTGCGCGCCAGTGTCGGCGAGGCCGAAATCACCTCGCGATAGGCGGCGAGATCGGCCGCGAAGGCCGGCGAGACCTGCACGCCGAACCGGGCCAGCTGTTCGGCCGGCGACACCAGCTGCGGCAGGCGCAGCACGCCGTAATCGGCATGCATGGTGAAGAGCCCGCGGGCAAAACCCGGCAGCGCCACCGTCTCGCCGGGCACGGCCGCCTGCGGCAGGAAGGCATAGGCGCGCGGCGGCTCTGCCTCCTTAGGCTTGGTGCGGCGCGGCTGTGCCTTGTAGACCACGCAGGCCCCGCCGCCGCCAAGCCCCACGCGGCTCGGCAACGTGACGGTCTGGGTGAAGGCCATGGCCACCGCCGCATCGACCGCGCTGCCGCCGGCCGAGAGGATGTCGCGGCCGACCAGCGCCGAACGCGGCTCGTCGGCGGCAATCAGGCCGATGAAGCCGGTGACGGCATCCACCTGCCCCACTTCCACGCGCGGCCCGCAGCCCGCCAGCGCGGCGATGCTCACGATTGCGAGAGCCGCCGGCGCTTCACGGAGATGCCACGGTTGCCGAGATTGACGGGCGTGTCGTACGACCCTACGTTCGGTGAAGACATCCGGGGTCTGCACCGTGCGCTCAAGCTTCCTCCGCATCGCCGTCCTTATCTGCTTCCTGATCGTGTCGGGGATCGGTGCCGTGGGCCCCGCCTCGGCGCAGCAGCGAAGCCTGTCCTTCATCCGCGACGCCGAGGTGGAACATACCATCCGGCAGATAGCGACTCCACTGTTCAAGGCCGCGGATCTGGATCCGGACGGGATCGACATCCACCTGATCCGCGACAACGCCATCAATGCCTTCGTCGGCGGCGGCATGCACCTGTTCATCTTCACGGGGCTGCTGATGGCGAGCGATAACCCGAACCAGCTCGCGGGCGTGATCGCACATGAAACCGGCCATATCGCCGGCGGCCATCTGTCGCGGATCGGCGGCGCGGTCGAGATGGCGACCGCCCAGGCCATCGCCTCGGCCCTGCTCGGCCTTGCGATCGGCGTTGCGGGCGGCAGCGCCGATGCCGGCATGGCGATCGCCATGGGCGGCCAGCAGATGGCCCAGCGCGGCATGCTGAGCTTCAGCCGCGCCCAGGAGAATTCGGCCGACCAGGCCGGCATCCGCTTCCTGCACCGGGCGGGCGAGTCGGCGCAGGGCATGCTCCAGTTCTTCGAAAAGCTCGACACCCAGAACGCGCTGATCGGCAGCCGGCAGAGCCCCTATCTTTCCACCCACCCCATGGCCGCAGACCGGGTCCGGGTGGTGCAGAACGTGGTGGCGCAGGAAAAGGGCGTCACCGCCGAGGCGACGCCCGCCGAGCAGATGGCCTATGACCGGATGATCGCCAAGCTGCGCGGCTTCCTGGATCCGCCGGGCCGCACTTTCGCCGCCTACAAGGCCGACGACACCTCGGTACCGGCGCGCTATGCCCGCGCCATCGCCTATTACCGCCAGGCCGATCTGGATAACGCCCTGCCGATCATCCGCGGGCTGATCGCCGAACAGCCCGACGACCCGTATTTCCACGAGCTGGAAGGCCAGATGCTGTTCGAGAACGGCCGGGTGGCCGAGGCGATCAAGCCCTACCGGCTGGCGGTGGAGAAGTCCGGCCGCGCGCCGCTGATCGCCGTCGGCCTTGCCCAGGCGCTGATCGAGACCGGCACCGATGCCGGCTATGCCGAAGCCCAGGGGCTGCTTGAGAACGCCACCGCGAAGGACCGCGACAATGCCACGGCCTGGCGGCTGCTCGGCATCGCCTATGGCCGCGCCAACCGCATGCCGCAGGCGTCGCTCGCACTCGCCGAATACAACGCCCAGGTCGGCCGCTGGGACGAAGCCGAGGTCCAGGCCACCCGCGCCCGCGACACCCTGCCGGTCGGCTCCCCCGGCCAGCTGCGCGCCGATGATCTGGCCGAATACGTCAAGCGCCAGCGCGAGGAAGCCCGCGCCAACCGCTGAGGCCGCGGGGTGCCCGTCCCCGCCGCCCTGAACCACCCCACTCCGTTCCGAAAGACACCAGACCCCATGTCGAAACTCCTCGTCCCGGCCCTGGCCCTGATCCTGGGTGCTGCCGGCGGTGCCGCTGCGACCCTGGTCATCGACCGCGTTCACGCCGTGGACCCGGCGTCGGAAGCCCGTGCCGGCGAGGACATGGTCCGGGCCCTGCTCGCCCGCGAGCCCGAACTGGTGGTGGAAAGCATCCGCGCCTGGCAGGCGAAGCAGGAAACGGCGGAACTGGAAGCCCAGGGCTCGGCCATCCGCGACAGCGAGGCCGCCCTCGTCGCAGACCGGCGCGACCCCGTCGTCGGCCCGGCCGATGCGGCGGTCACCGTGGTCCAGTTCTTCGACTATCGCTGCCCCTATTGCCGCCGCGCCATGGGCACCGTCGATCAGCTGATCGAGAAACGCGACGACATCCGCGTGGTCTACAAGGAATTCCCGATCCTGGGCCCGGATTCGCTGGTCGCCGCCCGCGCGGCCCTGGCCGTCAACCAGGTCGCGCCCAAGGCTTATCCCGAAATCCATGCCGCGCTGATGACCCAGCAGGGCGGGCTCAGCGAAGAGCGCGTGCTCGCCATCGTCGCCGATCGGGGCGTCGACGCCGAAGCGGTCAAGGCGCGCATGCACGCGCCCGAGACCGAGGCCCATATCCGCGATACCATGGATCTGGCCCGCAGGCTCGGCATCGGCGGCACCCCGGCCTTCGTGATCGGCGATACCCTGCTGCCGGGCGCCGTGGAACTCGACGCCCTGGACCGTGCGGTCGAGGCGGCGAAGGGCTGACCTGCCACCACTCTCACGCCCGGGAGGTGCTCCTGATGTTGACCGCCATCACGCTCGAAAACTTCAAGAGCTACCGGTCGGCGCGCCTCCCGCTGGCGCCGCTCACCGTGCTGATCGGCGCCAATGCCTCGGGCAAAAGCAATGCGGTCGAGGCGATGCGGCTGCTGTCGTGGCTGGCCCAGGGGCAGAAGCTGTCGGCCATCCGCTATGCCATTCATGACGGCGAGCAGGTGGTGCGGGGCAAGGTCCAGGATCTGGCCTACTGCGAAGGCGACAGCTTCAGTATCGGCTGCGAGACGGATCATGACGATTTCAACCGGCTGAGCATGACCGTCTCGCTCCGCGAGGACGGACTGCATCTCGCCGGGGAGCAGGTTGCCGGCATCCGCCTGCCGCTCTATGATCTGGACCAGCCCTCCACCGGCCGCAGCACCGATGTCCGCGTCGCCTATGACAATTTCAGCCGGGGCGGCAAGAAGCCGCATGTCGTGTGCAGCGACCAGATGGCGATCTTCACCCAGCTGACCAGCCCGGCCACCTTCGACGCCAAGCACAGGAAATCCCGCGAGACCATTCCGAAGATCGCCCGCGCCTATGAAGCGAGCCTCGGGTCGATGCTGTTCCTGGATCCGGTCCCGGCACGCATGCGCGACTACAGCTTTCCCGGTGAGCACCGGCTAAATGGGGATGGCAGCAACATTTCCTCGGTTCTCTGGGACCTGACGGAAGGCGCGCGAAGTACGGACGAGGCCACAGCGGATGTGCTTGGCTTCGTCAAGAGCCTGCCTGAGCAGAACATCGCCGGCTTCGATTTCCTGAAGGAGCCCCGGGGCGGGGTCATGATCCAGCTGGAAGAGACGTTCGGCGCACAGACGCGAAGGTATGATGCCTCGCTGCTGTCTGACGGCACATTGCGTGTTCTCGCCATCGCCGCCGCCATGCTGTCGGCGCAAAGTGGCAGTCTGGTGGTGATCGAAGAGATCGACAACGGCGTCCATCCGAGCCGCGCCCGCCACCTGCTGGACAGCATCCGCAACCTCGCCCGGCGGCGGAACCTGCGGGTTCTGCTGTCGACCCACAATCCCGCCCTGCTGGATGCCCTGCCGGACGAAGCCGTTCCCGATGTGGTGTTCTGCTATCGCGACCCCGAAGACGGATCGAGCCGGCTGGTCCGCCTGGACGATCTGCCGACCTATCCGGAACTCGTCGCACAGGGCAGCCTGGGTGATCTGGCCACCAGCGGAGCGCTGGAGCGGGCGGCGAAGATCCGGATCGACGAGGCCACCCGCAGAAGCTTGGCCCTCGCCTGGATGGATCGGCTGGGTTGAGGGCCGGGCCATGCGCACCGTCATCCTGATCGACACCTCCGTCTATCTCAACATCCTCAAGGTTCCGGGTTTCGACCAGCAGCAACAGACCGTCCACGCAGATTTCAGACAATACCTGTCCGGAAATGCCCGTTTCCTCCTGCCGATGGCCACGATCTGGGAGACAGGCAATCACATCGCCCATCTGGGCGACGGCCGGCTGCGGCGGCAACATGCTTTGCGTTTCATCGAAGCTGACGGACTTCCCCGATCATGCCCAGCGGAACAAATCGGACGACAGGACCAGCGAAGGCACCAGCCTCGCCGATCTGTCCCTGATCAAGGAGTGGCAGCGGCTTTGCACGCTGGATCCCAGGGCGCGTGTCGTCATCTGGTCGCTCGACCGCGACCTTCTGGGCTACGACCGGAAACCGGACTGAGGCCTCACACCCGCGGCACGGCCACAGCGATCCCCCGCGCCGCCAGCAGGCGCGGGGCGATGGTGGCCAGATCGGGGAAGCGGTCGGCGATGGCATCTGCGCCCTCGGCCATGGCGAGGGGGCCGTGGCCCCAGCCGGCGAAGACGACCGGCATGCCGGCGCCCCGGGCCGAAACGACGTCGTTGCGGTGGTCGCCCACCATCACCGCCGGGGCATGGTCGAGGCCGGCCGCCTGCAGCGTCAGGGTCAGGTGGCGCGGATCGGGTTTGGAGACCGGAAAGCTGTCGCCGGCGCCGATGCCGTCGAAACGCGACAGCAGGCCCAGCCCGTCGAGCAGGGTGCGGGTGGCGGCCGCCGGTTTCTTGGTGCACAGCAGCACCGCCCAGCCGGCAGCGCGGAAGGCATCCAGGGTTTCGGGCACACCCGGAAAGGCCGTGGTCGCTTCGGCGGCATGGGCGGTGTAATCGGCGAGGAAGCGGTCATGCGCCGCCTCGTCCATCGGCCGGCCGCGGGCCGCCAGCACCCGTTCCACCAGCTTGCGCGGCCCGTCGCCCAGATAGCCGGCGATTTCAGGACCCGACACCCCGGGCAACCCCAGCCCCGCCATCAGCCGGTTCATCGCCGCCGCGAAATCCGGCACGGCATCGACCACGGTGCCGTCGAGGTCGAGGAGAAGGGCGGGACGGGTCATCGGCTGAAAGCTCCGGGATGGGACAAAGCTCCGGGACGAGATGGGCCGCAGGATAGCAGCCGCCGCCCGATGCCGCGACAGGCGCCTTCGCCACCCTGCGACGGGCTGACGCAGGGCGCCGCGCCTTCTGTCCGCAGCCGGCTGCACCCGGCATACTCGGCGCCATGGATCTGTATCGCCCGACCGCCCATCCTTTGCCCCAGGACTCGCGCCTCCGCCCGATGTTCGTCGGCGCGGATCTGGCCGATTGCTATGCCATCGGCCTGCCCGCCGGGGTGGATGGCGATCCGGAACGGCTGGCCCGGGTCCTGTTCGCGGGCCAGGCCGGCTGGGCCCGAAGCCTGCTGAAGCTGCGCGACCTGCTGGTCCGCCCCTTCGGGCTGAAGACCTCGGACCGCATGGCGGCCGCCGGGGATCGGGACGATCCCGACAACCGCCGGATCGGCATCTTCCGGATCTACGAAATCCGGCCGGACGAGATCATCCTGGGCGAGGACGACCGCCATCTGGATTTCCGCCTGACGGTGCGCCTGGCCCCCGACCCCGACCGCCCGGGAGAACGGCTGGTGATGACCGCGACGGTGGTCCGCTGCCATAACGGCCTCGGCCGGCTGTACATCGCCCTGATCCGCCCCTTCCATGTGGCGGTGGTGCGTTCGGCGCTGGCGCGGGCGGCACGGGCGGGATGGCGGGGATAGGTGTCGCGTCCACCCGGCACCATGATCCGGGCGGAAATTTGCCTCAGCTCCGTGAAAGGCATATGTTATGGCCATATGCCTGAGATGCCGCCCCATGAACGACACGCGCATCCGCCATGTTCGCCTGTTCCGCAACGGCCGCAATCAGGACACGCACAAACAGGGCCTTGTCGCACTGCTCGACAGCTGGGAGCCCATGGACGAGGCGTTGCCTGAGCCCAAGGACCAGCCGACCGTGCCGGAGGATATGGTTCTGAGCCGGTTCGACCTGCGTGACACGGTCGGCCTCTGATCCCCATGTCGAGAGCCGGCGGATCAAGCCGCCCGCCGGCTCATGATCCGGCAGCCGGCTTCACGCCCGATGCCTGCAGCTGCATCACGATCAGCCCCAGAATGATCAGGCCCAGGCCGGCAAAGCGGGGCAGCGAGACCGGCTTCTGCGGGAGGCCGACCAGGCCCCAATGGTCGATGACGACCGAGGCCAGCATCTGCCCGGCGATGGCCGCGGTGATGAAGCCGGCGGCCCCCAGTTTCGGCGCCAGCACGAGCGCACCGGTGATATAGACCACGCCGACGATCCCGCCGATCCATATCCAGCGCGGCGCCTGGGCGAGATTGGACAGGGCCGGCATCTCGACGCGCGCCAGCAGCATGACCGGCAGGATGCAGGCAAAGCTGACGCACAGCGATATGGCCGTGCCCCAGAGAGGATGGCCGAGTGTCCGCCCGAGGGCCGCATTGGCGCCCGCCTGAAACGGAACGACCGCGCCCGAGACGACCGCGGCGAGGGTGAGAAGCAATGAGCTGGTGTGCATGATGAACCTCCATGCTCATCAGATGCGATATCCACTTCATGAATGGAAATTCGGATGTAATATCTTCTATATGCAGCAGATGAATAATCTTCGCGGTATCGATCTGAACCTGCTGGTGGTGCTCGATGCGCTTCTGGCCGAACGGCATGTGTCGCGCGCGGCCGCCCGGCTGAATATGAGTCAGCCGGCGGTCAGCCACGCGCTCGGGCGTCTGCGGCATCTGTTCGACGACCCGCTGTTGATCCGCCGCAACGGGCAGTTGACGCCGAGCGCCCGGGCGCTGGACATCGCCCCCGCACTGACCGAGGCCTTGCGACAGCTGCAGGAGGTTCTGGGGCCGGGAGGCTTCGACCCGGCGCAGGAAACGCGACGTTTCCGCCTGGCGATGTCGGATTACGGCTCTGCCGTCATTCTTCCCGACCTGCTGAACATGCTGCGCCGGGCGGCGCCGGGGATCGAGCTGGTGATCACCCAGGCGAGCCGTGAGGCGATGCTTCGGCAGGTGCTGGACGGGGACTGCGATCTGGCACTGGGCGTGTTTCCCGATCTTCACCCGCGAATCGAGGCCGAACGCCTTTTCGACGAGCAGTTCGCCTGCCTTGCGGATCGGCAGGGGCTGGACGGCCGTGATCGTCTGGATCTGGCTGCCTATCTCGCCCGGCCCCATGTGCTGGTTGCGATGCAGAACGACGCCGATACCGGGATCGATACGGCCCTGCGCGCCATCGGCCACACGCGCCGCATCGTGGTCACGCTGCCGCATTGGGGCACTGCGCCACGGCTGATCCGGGGGACTGACCTGGTTCTGACCGTCGCCCGCAAAACCCTGGCCCTCTGCGAAGATGATCCGGACCTCGCCGTCTTCGCGCCGCCCTTTGCGATCCCGCCCTTTCCCTTCGTTCAGGTCTGGCATGAACGGCGCACCGGCGATTCCGCACATCTGTGGTTACGCAGCGCCGTTGCGACCGCCGCGAGGTCCGTGTCGCAGCCTTCCGCATCCGACATGGAGGCAGCCGGCGGGGGCCCTGCCCGGCCGCTGTGACGTAAACATCATTGCCAGATGACTGCGTCGGACTGCCGGATGCGAAGAGCCAGGATTATCGCAGCTTCTGGGCCGATCTGAGGTCGACCCGGGCCAGGACGGCCGAATTCCGCCGCATCGCCAAAGGCGGACGCGAGGTCTGGATCCAGGCCACCTATACCCCCATTCTGGACCCGGCCGGCAAGCTGGTGAAGGTGGTGAAATACGCCACCGACATCACTGCGCAGAAGCTGATATCGGCCGACCACCAGGGGCAGATCAGCGCCATCGGCCGGACCCACGGGGTGATCGAATTCGATCTGGACGGCAAAATCCTGCTGGCCAACGACAACTTCCTCGCTGCCACCGGCTACCGGCTCGACGAGATCAGCGGGCGGCATCACAGCATGTTCATGCCCGGCGACGAGGCGCGCAGCGACGCGTATCAGGCATTCTGGCAGAAGCTCCGGGCCGGCGATTTCGTGGCCGGCATTCACAAGCGGGTCGGCAAAGGCGGACGGCCCGTCTGGCTGCGCGCCACTTACAATCCGATCTTCGATGCATCGGGCCGGATCTGCAAGGTGGTGAAATACGCGACCGACATCACCCGGCTGATCACCTCGCATCTGGCGGCGGTCTCGTCGGCACAGGTGACGCTCGGCAATGTCGAGGCGGTGGCTGCCGCCTCTGAAGAGTTGACGGCATCGGTTTCCGAGATCACCCGCGCCGCCGACAGCGGCCACCGCTCTGCCGAGGTCATGCGCGACAACGTCACCCGCGGCGAGGCTGCCGTGGCCCGGCTGAAGGAAACCACCAGCGCGATGAACGGCGTGATCAAGCTGATCCAGGAGATCGCCTCGCAGATCAACCTGCTGTCGCTCAACGCCACCATCGAGGCCTCGCGTGCCGGCGAAGCCGGCCGCGGCTTCACCGTCGTCGCGTCCGAGATCAAGACCCTGTCGGGCCAGACGGCCACCGCCACCGAGAACATCGCCCGCCAGATCGCCGAACTGCAGGATGTGTCCCGCAGCGTGGACGCCACGATGACCGGCATCACCGGCGGCATATCGGCCCTGCACGAAGCAAGCGCCGTGCTTTCATCGGCAATCGAGGAACAGCTGGCCATGACGCGGAGCATTGCCGGCAACATGCATCAGGCAGTCGACGGCGTGACCGGAACGACCGACAGTCTGGCGAAGATGATGCAGTAACCCCCTGCGAAAACGGCCCGCAGGCTTATCCCCCGCGGGCCGTTTTCACGGTCTGAAAGGATCGGGCCGGCCAAAGGGCGGTCCCGCCCTCATGCCTTCAGCCCCCTCATGCCTTCAACCCCACTTCACGATCTTCTGGTCGATGGCGCCGAAGATCGACACATCCTCGCGGTCGGTCATCTCGATGCGCACGCGATCGCCGAAAGACATGAACGGGGTCGCGGGCTTGCCGCTATCGATGGTCTCCAGCATGCGCCGCTCGGCGATGCAGCACGAGCCGCGGCTGCGGTCGAGATTGGAGACGGTGCCGGAGCCGACGATGGTGCCGGCGCCCAGATGGCGGGTACGGGCGGCATGGGCGACCAGGCGGCGGAAATCGAAGGTCATGTCCTCGCCAGCCTCTGGCGCACCGAACAGCTGGTCGTTCAGCCAGACCTTGAGCGGCAGGTTGACCTTGCCGCCATCCCAGGCATCGCCCAGCTCGTCCGGGGTGACCGCGACCGGGGAGAAGCTGGAGGCGGGCTTGGACTGGAAGAAGCCGAAGCCCTTGGCCAGCTCGCCCGGGATCAGGTTGCGCAGGCTGACGTCGTTGACCAGCATGACCAGACGGATATAGCCGCCCGCCTGATCCGGTGCCGTGCCCATCGGCACGTCGTCGGTGACCACCGCGACCTCGGCCTCGAAATCGATGCCGAAAGCCTCGTCGGCGCATTCCACCGGATCCATCGGGCCGATGAAGCGGTCGGAGACGCCCTGATACATCAGCGGGTCATGCCAGAAGTTCTGGGGCATTTCGGCGCCGCGCGCCTTGCGGACCAGTTCGACATGGTTCACATAGGCCGACCCGTCGGCCCATTGATAGGCGCGCGGCAGCGGCGCCATCGCCGCCACCGGATCGAAGCCGATCACGCCATCGGCCTCGCCCGCATTCAGCGCCTCGGACAGGGCCTGAAGCCGGGGGGCGGTTTCGGCCCAGCGGTCCAGAGCGGCCTGCAGGGTGGGGGCGATGCCCTCCGCCGGCACACAGCGCTTCAGGTCCCGCGAGACCACCACCAGCCGCCCGTCGCGGCTGCCGTCCTTGAGGGTCGCCAGCTTCATCGTCACTCCGCTGCTTCGTTGGTCGCGGCCGGCTGCGTGCGCCAGCTGTCGACATAACCGGTCCATTCGACACTGGCCGCACCCGCCTGAACCTCCAGCGGGTCGCGGGTGTCGATCATCACCGCCACCTCGTCGGTTTCCTTGCGCGCCGCCTTCTGGCCGATGGCAAAGGCCTTGGGGTGCGGCCCATGGGCGAAGCCCGCCGGGTGCAGGCTGATCATGCCGGGATGAATGTTGTCCCGGCTGAAGAACGAACCGCGGTGATAGAAGATGAACTCGTCATAGTCGACGTTGGAATGGAAGAACGGCACCTTGAGCGCACCGGGATCGGTTTCGATCGGCCGGGGCACGAAGGTGCAGACCACGAAGCGCTCCCCCACGAAGGTGGTGTGGGCCGAGGGCGGCAGATGGTAGCGATGGCTCATCAGCGGCCGGATGTCGCGCCAGTTCACCTTCACCGGCGCCAGATCCCCATGCCAGCCCACCGCATCCAGCGGGTTGTACGGGAAGACCATGGTCGAGACCTCGCCGAAGCGCTTCACCGCAACCCGGGTTTCGGTTTCCGACCGCTGGTCGTCGAAAGCCTCGTCGATCACCGGCACCGCCAGGATCGCCGGATCGAAGATCGCATGCGGCCCCACGATGCCCTTGTCCGGCAGCTTATAGGCGGAATCGGTCGCCTCGATCATCAGCACCCGGGTCGGCGCCTCGGGCACCAGGCGCCACATCGTGCCGCGCGGCAGCAGGATGTAATCGCCTTCGGTATAGGTCAGGTGGCCGAAATCGCAGAACAGATGGCCGGCGCCGTCATGGATGAACAGCAGCTCGTCGCCATCGGCATTGCGCGCCAGATGGTCCATCGGCGCCTCGATCCGCCAGAAGCGCACGGCGCAGCGGCGGTTGCCGGCCAGCGCCTCGGCCGACCAGGGGCCGGCCGGCACGGCATCGAATTTCGTGGTGTCGAAGGCGCGCGGCCGGATCGGGCCTTCGAACCGCACCCAGCCGGTGGGGGCATGGGCATGGTGGATATGGGCGGCCGGGCCGAAGAAGCCCTCCCGCCCGATCTCGTGCTCGAAAGTGCCGTCGGGCAGGTCCGCATGGGCCTGCCGCGACGCCCGGCCTTCGACGCGCGGGATGTTGATCCAGTTACGCATCGGCGCTCAACACTCCGCGCTTGATCTGGTCGAGTTCCATGGCCTCGAACAGCGCCTTGAAATTGCCTTCGCCGAAGCCCTCATTGCCCTTGCGCTGGATGATCTCGAAGAAGATCGGGCCGATGACGTTCTCGGTGAAGATCTGCAGCAGCATGCCGACATGATTGTCGGGCAGGCCGTCGATCAGGATATGGTCGCGGCGCATCCGCTCCAGATCCTCGCCATGGTCGGGCACGCGGGTGTCGACCATGTCGTAATAGCTGGACGGCGTCTCAAGGAAGGCGACGCCGCGGTCGCGCATGCCCTCGACCGAGCGGAAGATCGCATCGGTGCCAAGCGCGATGTGCTGGATGCCCTCGCCGTTATAGGCCTGGAGATATTCCTCGATCTGCGACTTGTCGTCGGCCGATTCGTTGATCGGAATCCGGATCTTGCCGCAGGGGCTGGTCATCGCGCGCGAATGCAGGCCGGTCAGCTTGCCTTCGATGTCGAAATAGCGGATCTCACGGAAATTGAACAGCTTGGTGTAGAATTCCGCCCAGTGGTTCATCCGCCCGCGATGGACGTTGTGGGTCAGGTGATCGATATAGGTGAGACCCTGATCATTGGCGGCGGCCTCCGCCCCCTCGATCGGCTCGAAATCGATGTCGTAGATCGTGCCCCTGGGGCCGTAGCGGTCGACCAGATAGATCACGCTGCCGCCGATGCCCTGGATGGCCGGAATGTTCAGCTCCATCGGGCCGATCTGGCCCAGATGCGGCTTGGCCCCCAGTTCCAGCGCGCGCTTATAGGCGAAGCGCGCATCCTTGACCCGGAAGGCCATGGCGCAGGCGCCGGGGCCGTGCACGCGGGCGAAGGACTGCGCAAAACTCTCGGGCTCGGCATTCACGATGAAATTGATGTCGCCCTGGCGGTAGAGGGTGACGTCCTTGCTGCGGTGACGCGCGACGGCGGTGAAGCCCATCCGCTCGAACAGCGCCCCCATCTCCACCGGGTCGGGGCTTGCAAACTCGACGAACTCGAAGCCGTCGGTGCCCATCGGGTTCTCGAAACCGAACGGCGTATCGCCGTCAATCCTGCTTTCCGCGCTCATCGCTTTCCCCCTCGACGTGCCACGGCTACCATCCTGCCCCCGGGACGGCACGCGGACGACGCCCCGCATGGGATGCAGGGATCGGGAGACCGGGCCTTCCGGGGCTCGACGTCACCGCCGGCACCTGATAGTTTCATTTGTAACCAAGTTGCCCCCGGACCCGGGCAATGTCAAGCGGAGGCCATCATCCGGTGAGCGAAAGCGCCAGCCCTGCCCCCGGGGCCAATCCTGAGCCCGGTTCCAATCCGACGCGGCGGCCCAACCCGGCACGCGGCGAGGATGGCAAGAGCCTCCGGCTGGAGCGCTTCCTGCCCTACCGGCTGTCCATTCTGGCCAACCGCATTTCCTCCACCCTGGCCCGCGCCTATGCCGAAACGTTCGATCTCACCATTCCCGAATGGCGGGTGATGGCGGTTCTGGGCCGGTTTGCCCCGCTCACCGCCAATGCGATCTGCGAAGCCACGCAGATGGACAAGGTGACGGTCAGCCGCGCCGTGCAGCGGCTGGAGCGCGCCGGGCGGATCGAACGCACCACCGACGAGACCGACCGCCGCCGGGTGCTGCTCCGGCTGTCGGCCGACGGGCTGGATGTCTATGGCCGGATTGCCCCCCTGGCACTGGATTACGAGGAACGGCTGATCGCCGATCTGACACCCGAGGAACGCGACGCGCTGGTGCTGCTGATCGATCGCCTGACCGAGATGGCCGCCCGCACCGAGATCTGACGCGTGTCCGATCAGGCGATTAGCAACCATTGGTAGATAAAGTGGATATTTCTGTCGGGCGCCTGACGGGCAAGGTGGTGCCGGATGGCGCCGGAATGTGACGCGGCGCAGCACATTCACGAAAATTGCCTTTTATTCGAACGGTATTTTATGCAGGCATCATCTGTAAAAACTGGCGGAATACAGCCGAATTCGATGCCGTGACAGCCTTCCCGCCCTCGGGTCCACGATGTGTGCACCGCACGATATATCCTCTTGTTGCGCCGCCGCATCCTGCTCTACAGTTAAAGCAGGGTGACATACAGGCGTGACACTTCGGCATCGCAGGATCGATGCAGCCCCCGGGTGACTCGCCTCCGACGCGTGACATACACAAGCAATACGCGGCCAACCGCGACCGGAGACGCCTGCTGCGACCGGAAAATGATAGGGGGTATGGTGATGACCAGTCAGATGCCACTCGCAGTGCGTGCCGCGGCCGATGCCGTTGCCGCCGAAGCCGTTTCGGCGCAGAAGGTCCGCGGCCTGATGCAGGGCCTGAGCGATGATGTCCGGCGCTTTTCCAGCGGCAATCAGGAGATCGCGGCACGGACCCGTCTGCTGGCCCTGAATGCGGCGATCGAGGCCGCCCGCGCCGGCAATGCCGGCCGCGGCTTTTCGGTGGTCGCGGGCGAGGTCAAAAGCCTGGCCGAGCAGGCCGACGGCGCCGCGAAACGCTTTCAGGAAGAGATCATCGGCCGCATCGCCGAATGCGAAGCGGTGACCCAGCGGCTGGTGGGCCAGCGCGGTCAGGAACTGGCGAAGGCCCTGGTCCAGCTGATCGTTCGCAACCTTTACGAGCGTACCTGCGACGTACGGTGGTGGGCCACCGACACCGCCTTCTGGGAGGCGCTGGAACAGCCCTCCCGCGAGGCGCTGGAACATGCCGCGATGCGGCTGTCGGTCATTCACCGCTATTACACCGTCTACACCAATCTTGTGCTGACCGATGCCTCGGGCCGGGTGGTCGCCATGGCCGACGACCGTTTCCAGCGCATGCGCGGCGCCGATCTGTCGCGGGAAGCCTGGGTGCGCGAGGCGCTCGCCACCCGCAGCGGCGATGAATACATCGTCGACGACGTCCGCACCGACGTGATGCACGACAACCGCTCGGTGCTGGTCTATGCCACGGCGGTCCGCGAAGGCGGACGCACCGACGGGCGGGTGATCGGCACGCTCGGCATCTATTTCGACTGGGAACGCCAGGGCCGTTCGATCGTGGTCGACGAACCCTCGCTCTCGGCCGATGAATGGACCCGCTCGCGGGTCCTGCTGCTGGATCGCGCCCGGCGCGTCATCGCCGCCTCCGACGGCCAGGGGCTCTACCAGACCTTTCATCTGTCGACCGACGGCGCCAAACAGGGCACCTACATGACCGGCGACACGGTGATCGGCTTCTCTGAAACCATCGGCTATCAGGAATATGACGGTCTGGGCTGGATGGGTGTGGTGATCCAGCGCATGAGGTGAGCCCGAGGCTCCCGCCCGGCCAGCCGCTCCGCTAGGATGGAACGGCCGGCCGCTGCACCCGTCTTCCACGCGGCCCGGCCAGCCCGGAGCCGGAGCCGCACCCCATGACCAGCCCGAGCCTTCCCTTGTCCCGGGGTCGTACGCAGAACCGGCGCGGCCGCCTGGTCCGCCGGTTGCGCGCGGTGACCGGCGCCATCATGCTGGTCTTCGTGACCGGCCATCTGATCGCCCATGCCAGCGGGCTGTTCGGCATCGGTTTCGCCCAGAAGGTGCTGGACGTGACCATGGCGCCATGGACCGTGCCGCCGGGCGCCGTGCTGCTGCCCGCCGCCTTCCTGCTCCATGCCGGCCTTGGCCTGCGCGCGCTCTATCTGCGCCGCAGCCTGCGCATGCCGCCCGCGGAGGCGCTGCAACTGGCGCTCGGGCTGCTGCTGCCGCTGCTGCTGGCGGCCCATATCACCGGGGTGGATGCGGCACTCAGCGTCGATGCAGGGGTCGACAGCTATACCCGGATCATGGCCCTGCTCTGGACACCGACCGGGGCGTTGCGCCAGTTCGTGCTGCTGGGCGTGGTCTGGCTGCACGGCATGATCGGGCTCGGCTTCTGGCTGAAGGGGCGCGGCGCCGGGCCAGGCTGGATCGCCGCCTGGCGGATCGGCGCCTGGGCGCTGCCGCTCGCCGCGCTGCTGGGCTTCCTGGATGCCGGGCGAAGCGTGGCCGGGCTGATGAAGCTGGGCGTGCTGTCGCCGACGCTGTCCGGCCTGCCCGCCGATCTCCATGCCCGGGCTCAGGCGAATGAGTTTGCGATGATTGCGAACTGGACCTTCGCAATCTTCGCAACCCTTGCCGCCCGCGGCCTGCGCCACCTGATCTCGCTGCGTCACGGCCGGATCACGGTGACCTATCCGGGCGGCCGCACGGTGCGGATGCTGCCGGGCGGTTCGGTACTGGAAGCAAGCCGGCTGGGCAATGTGCCCCATGTCGCGGTCTGCGGCGGCCGCGGCCGCTGTTCCACCTGCCGGGTGGAGATCGTGCGCGGGCTGGAGAACCTGCCGCCGGCCGATGCCGAGGAAGCCGCCCTGCTCTCCCGCATCCGCGCGCCCGCGGGCGTGCGGCTGGCCTGCCGGCTGCATCCGACCGGACCGGTTTCGGTGCATCCGCTGCTGAAGGCCCAGGGCCGCGGCCGGCGGCCGTCGGAGGATGCGATGGTCCATGGCGGGCGCGAGAAGCGGGTCGCGATCCTGTTCACCGACATCCGCGGCTCTACCGCCATCGCCGAACAGCGCCCGCCCTACGACATCATGTTCCTGCTGGAGCGCTATTTCGAAACCATCGGCGGCGCGGTGGAAGCGGCCGGCGGCACGCCCAACGCCTTCGTCGGCGACGAGGTGATGGCGATCTTCGGTGCCGATGGCGGCGACGGCCCCAAGGATTTCGCCGCCGCGGCCACCCAGGCCCTGCACGCGGCGGGCGAGATCGCCCGTCGGCTGGAGGTGCTGAACCGCAGCCTGGTGCGCGATCTGGGGCAGCCGCTCAGGATCGGCATCGGCATTCATGGCGGCCCGGCCGTGGTCGGCCGGCTGGGCTATGGCGAGACCCGGATGTTGACCGCGGTGGGCGATACCGTCCATGTCGCCCGGCGGCTGGAAGAGCTGACCAAGGCCCATGCCTGCCTGCTGGTGGTATCGGACGACATCCTGCAGGCGGCAGGGCGGACGCCGGCCAGCCTTGATGCCACGCGCCACGAAATCACCGTCCGCGGCCGGGTGGAACCGCTGGCGGTGCATGCAGTACCGGCCGTGGCGGTGGACCGGCTGGGCGGTTGACGCTCAACCGGATCCGGGCGCCAGATCGAAGATCACGCCCTCGCGTTCCCAGGCACGGATCCGGGCATAATCGGCCGCCAGCACCGCCGCATCTTCATGAACCAGATAAACCACGCCGGGGCTGGAGAAATAGTCGATCGTCGGCCTGAGCCGCACCCCCGGCCCGGCCACGGCGATCGATGAGGCATAAGAGGCGAGCCCCTCGATCCGCGCGAAACCCGACCGGCCGGTGATGACGCCCTCATGCTCTGAAATGAGCGCCACGCACCAGATCTCCGCCGCCATCCGGTAGGGCTGATCGAGCCGGGCCAGGAAGCCCGCCGGATCGGTCACCGCCTGCACCGCAAGATCGGCCTGGGTGACCCCCAGGCTGCGGCGCACCGCCTGCTGTTCCACCGTTCCCATCAGCCGGGCGGCGGTTTCGATCAGCACCGGGCCCTCGGCGGTGAGCATCAATTCGGTATGGGCGGGCCCATAGGCGATGCCGAGTGCGTCGAGCACGGCCAGGGTATAGGCGGCAAGCGCGTCCTGAACCGCGCCGTCGCGCGGCAGCAGCATCTCCAGATCGTTGATGAAGGCGGCATCCGCCACCTCGCGCTTGGATTCGGCCCAGATCTCGGCGACCAGATGACGGCCGTTCACGCTGACCGTGTTGACGAAATACTGCCGCCCGCGCAGGAAGCCCTGCACCAGCAGCCGGTCGTTGACCGACCCCAGCCGGTTGGGCCGGCCATGCAGCGCCCGGAAGGCACGCTCCACCGCCGCGGCATCGTGGCAGAAGGTGACGCCATCGGTGCCGGCGCTGTCGAGCGGCTTGACCACCACCGGCCAGTTTCCCCGTGCCATCGCCCAGGCGACCGCATCGGCCGGATCGTCGGTCACATGCTGGGGTGCGGCGGCAAGGCCCGCCGCCGCCACCACCTGCCCCATCAGGAACTTGTCGCGCCGGGCGCGGCTGAGCCGGGTGCCGTTGCCGGGCAGGCCAAGCCCTTCGGCCAGCTGATCGGCCAGTTCCACACCACATTCCGAACCCGCCAGCACAACCACCGGCGCATGGGGCAGCAGGGCATTGAGCGTGCGGCGAAGATCGCCGTCATGGGCGATCAGCCCGATGAAATCCCCCGGCCGGAAGCTTGCCCGATAGGGATCGGGCACCAGAGGGGTGCTGGAGACATGGATCGTCCGCCAGCCGGCGGCGGCAAAGGCGGGGGCAAGGGCCGCACCGGTGGAATAGGCATCGACCACCACGGCCACCGGACGGATATCGGGCACGGGAATGCGCGGTCGGTCGGTCATGGCGCATCCCCCGCAGCAAGCGCCGGGCCGGCACGGCGCGGCCGCATCAGCCCCAGATAGCCGGCGGCAACCAGCAGCGCCACACCGGCGACGGTCAGCGGCGACCAGTGGTTCCAGGCGCTGAAGGCCTGGAAGGCGAGCGTGAACAGCGGGCAGAGACCGACGATGACGTTGACATGGAAGATCCGGCCATAGCGGATGCCCACCTGCAAGGCATAAAGCGGCAGTGCCACGCCCAGAAGGCCGATGCCGGCGACGGTTTCGACCGAGGGCATCGGCCCCGCAAAGCGGCCGGTGGCCCAGGCGACGATGCCGCAGAACCCGACCAGCAGCCAGAAACGCCGGGCCATGATCGCCGACGGACCCAGCCCCGCCAGCGACAGTTTCTTGGCCCAGACACTGGTCAGCGTGGCCGAGATGCCGCCCGCGGTCGCCGCCACCAGGCCGAACGCGGTTTCGATCGGGGTCGCGGCGATCACCTCGCCCTGCCCCTCGGCCGCACTCCAGGCCAGCAGCAGGCAGGCGGCCAGAATGCCCGCCCCGCTCGCCACCTCTGCCAGGGTGGTGCGGATGCCGGCAAAGCGGCGCCAGGCCAGCACCGCAAGCGGCCCGACACCGCCGCTCAACCCGCCGGCCACCGCCGGCTCCAGCCAGCGCAGCGCCAGATAGATGCCGAGCCAGGCGCCGGCCGTGGTCAGGTTCACCATCACCAGCGCCCGCATCACCCGGGGCGTATAGACCGACGTCTGCCCCCCGCCGGCCCGGTCGATCACCTGGAACAGCAGGATCACCAGCCCGAAACAGGCGGTGATCAGCACGAAGGGATCGACGGTCTGCAGCACATGGCCGGCATAGACCTCTTTCGCAGCGCTGGTGACGTTGTAGACCATGGTCGCAGCCAGACCCGCCAGCACCAGCGGCCGGGCATGGGCATAGCGATCGGCGTCGGCATCGGTCATGCGGCAACCTTCGGCGCGCGGATGTTGCGGAACACCTCGCGGTAATAGCGGCCGAAAAAGGCCGCATAAGACGGTTCGGTATGGGCCAGATCGGCATGGATGATGCGGTCGATCCGGGCCAGCTGGCGGATCGGCGCATTGGCCAGCCAGTGATGCGAGGCGTGAAAGTTGTTGCCGTTCACGAACCACGACAGGAAGCGGCTGGTGGTGATGGTGCGGCTGTTGATCAGGGCGCTGCCATTATCCATCACACAGCCGAAATGCTCGGGCAGCTGGATGTGGAAGTTGAAGATCGCCGCCGGGATCAGCGGCAGGAACCACAGCCAGAGGAAGACCGGCTGGCCGGTCAGAAGGTCGAAGACCACCCCGCCCGCCAGACAGGCCGCCATCAGCCGGAAGCCGTCGCGCACCCGCCGCTCGGACCGGCTGCGGATCGGCATGCGGCCGCGCACCGCCGCCACGCATTTGCCCAGCGCCGCGCGGAAATGATCCAGCGCCAACAAGTTGCGCCACAACAGCCAATAGTTGTGGATCGCCGCCGGCTGATAGGCAAAGCCCTCGTCACGGACATCGACATGATGGCGGGCATGCGACACCCGCCATTCCTCGAAATTGGTCAACAGGGTCATGGCCAGCGCCGTGCCGACCACCCGGTTCACCCGGCGGCTGCGGAAGGCGATGAAATGCATGCATTCATGGGCGAATTCCAGATTGCGGGCATAGACCGCGCCGATCAGCACCGCACCCAGGATCTGCAGCGGCAGAATGCCTGTGCCGAGGGCGAGCCAGGCGCCCGCTCCCCAGATCGCCCCCTGTTCGGCCATGCGCCACAGGAAATAGCGGTCCCGGATCTGCATGAAGCCGGCATCGGCGATCAGCTGCGCGCGCGCCTCGGCGAGCCGGCGTTCGGCGGCGGCGGCCGCGGCCTCCAGCGCCGCCCGCCGGATGGCAGCGTCGTCAGACCCCGCATCAAAAGCCAGAGCGACGCTCATGACTGCCTGTCCTCGACATGAGTGGCACCGCGATCGGTGTAGACTTCGTCGGTGGTCTCGTGCACCACCTCGCGGCTCCAGTCGGCGACGCTGGCCCAGGCGAGGTTGAGGATGGTGCGCTGCGACGGCCGCTGCAGCGGATAGACGCCATGCAGCGTGGTGTCGGAGCGCAGGACGTAGATGTCGCCGGATTTGAGCGCATAGGACCGGATCGGCCGGCTGCACAGGATCTCGTGCAGCCGCGGATCGGCCTTGTTCCAGCGGGTGTCGGCGACACACTGGATGAAGCCACCATCTTCCACCGGCGGCGCCTCCAGCACCCAGACCATGCCATAGGCGTAATCGTCCCAGTGCCAGCCATGGGTGTCGCCCGGCTCGGTCAGCCGGGCGATGACGAACTGCTCGTCGTCATAGGGACAGAGCACCACCTCTTCGCCGGCGATGCGCGTGGCAAGGTCGAGCAGCGGCTTCGACCGGTAGAGCCGCGGCACCAGCGCGCTGTTGCGGGCAATGTAGTCGCGCTTGACCGAATTCATCTTCCGCGGCGTGTTCGACGTGGTCGGCAGGCGGATGTCGCGCCGCACCGCCCAGCCGGCGATCAGCCGCTCCACCTCGGCGCAGAGGGCCGCCATCACCTCGGGCGGGCAGATTTCAGAGACGACCACCAGCCCCTCGTCCAGGAAGCGCGCCCGCCAGCGGGCGAGCAGATCGTCGGTCACCACGGCGGCGATCCGCCGGGCGAGCAGGTCGTCCAGCGCCGCCGGCAGGTCGGGCTCGGCCCCGGTAACGGTATCGGCATCGGCGGCAGGCATGGATATGTCGGTCAGGCTCATCTGCGTGATCTCCGGTCGGGTCATCGGGATCCGGACGGGGGCGGGTCTTATTGCGACCATTCGGTGGGCTCGCGATCCCAGCGATGATCGCGGAGTGCTGCGAGCAGATCGGGCGGCAGGCCGCGACCATCGGCGACGGCCGTGTTGGCGCGGACATGGGCGGGGGACCGCATGCCGGGAATGACGGTGTGGACATCCGGATTGGCCAGGATGAAGCGCAGCGCCATGCCGGCCATGGTCTCCCCCGCCGGGACCAGCGGCTTCAGCCGGTCGGCGCGCGCCACGCTGGCGGCCAGGTTCTCGGGTACGAAATAGGAAGTGCGCCAGTCGCCCTCGGGCCAGCGGCTCTCCAGGGTGAGCGTGCCGGTCAGCGTGCCCTCGTCGAAGGGCACGCGCGCGATCACCCCCACATCCAGATCCCGGCAGAGCGGGAACAGCTCGTCCTCGGGCGCCTGATCGAAGATGTTGTAGATGACCTGCACCGCATCGATCAGCCCGGTGCGCAGCGCCGCCATGGCGTTCCACGGCTCCCAGCGGTTGATGCTGATGCCGATGCCGTCGATCAGGCCGCGGGCCTTGAGGTCGGCCATGGTGTCCTGCCAGGCCGGATCATCGGCCCAGGCATCCTCCCAGACGTGGAACTGCATCAGGTCGATGCGGTCCACACCCAGATTGCGGCGGCTGCGTTCGGTGTAGTCGCGGATATGATCGGGCGGAAACACATCGGCCAGGCGCGACGTCCGGGTCGAGGGCCAGCGCCGGTCGGCCGGCGGGATCTTGGTTGCGACATAGATCCGCTCGGCCGGACGTTCGGCCAGCAGCCGGCCGCACAGCACCTCGGAATGGCCGCGGCCATAGATCCAGGCGGTGTCGAGGAAATTGACCCCCTGATCGACCGCCAGATGCAGGGCGGCCAGGCTCTGCGCATCCTCGTTGCCGGTCCAGCCGCCCTCGCCGCCGCCGATACCCCAGGTGCCGTAGCCGATCTCGCCGATCTGCCAGCCCAGACGGCCAAGCCTGCGTCGGTTCATCATGCAGTCTCCTCGGAAGCGGACTCATCGCAAGAGGGTGGGCAGGCAGCGCGCCGACGCGCGAACCAGGGGGCCAGCAGGCCGGCATCCACCGCCGGCCAGGCGAGCCCGGCCGCCGCCATCGCGGCGCGGCTGGCTGCATCGCCGAACATCAGATCCTTGTCGGCCACGAGATCGGCGGTCGCGAAGGCATCCGCGCCGTCATCTCCCGCCGGATCGGGCAGCAGGGCCAGCAGGGCCGCCGCATCGACGTCACCCGCCGCAGCCCGGCTCAGCCGCTCGTGGAAGGCGGCATAGCTGACGGGGGTGAGCGCGATCCCGGCCGCCTCGGCCTCGTCGAGCAGATCCTCGAACCGGGTGCCGGGGCCGTAGAGGTGGAAGGTGGCGGCGGGTTCCGTCAGCCGCGCCGCCACGAAGGCGGCGGCGATGTCGACCGGGCTGTAGTCGAAGCGCAGCCCGGTCGGGAAACGCAGCCCCAGCCTGAGGCAGGTCGCGGTCAGCCGTTCGACCAGGGCCTGAGGATTGCCGAGACCGCTCCGCCGGGCGGGCAGCATCTCGCCCAGGCGATGGAGGCTGGCGGTGATCCCGCGGCGGCGCGCCTCGTCGATCAGCCGTTCGGCCGCCCATTTGGACCGGCTGTAGCCGTCCTGCGGCAGGGCACGGGGATCGGCGGCATCGGCCTCGGTCACGGCATCATGGCCGGGGCTGCGCGCGAAGATGCTGAGGGTCGAGACCTGGTGGAGGTGTTTGGGCACACCGGTCACCGCCAGCCTGAGCAGGGTTTCCACCCCGGTCACATTGGCGGCGGCATGGGCCTCGTAGCCGTGGAGCAGATTGACCAGCGCGCCGGCATTGACGATGACGTCGATGCCCTCTGCCAGCCGGCGCCAGGCCGCATCGCCGAGGCCCAGCTGCGGCAGGGCCAGATCGCCCGCCAGCACGGTGACGCGGTCGGCCGCGATGCCGACGCGCAGAGCCGCGGCGGCATCGTCTTCTGCCCGCACCAGGCAGACCAGATCCACATCCGGCCGCGCCAGCAGCGCCGGCAGCAGATGGGCGCCGACGAAGCCGGTGGCCCCCGTCAGCAGCACCCGCACCCGGCCCGCGGGCGGTGCCCAGGCGGCGGCCCCCACCGGCGGGCGAATGTCGTCGGCCAGCCGGACCTCGGGCGCCGGCACCGGGGCGGAGGCGGTCTCCTCGCCGCGGCGGCGGCGGTCGATCAGCGCCGCCAGCGCGCCCAGGGTGGGGTGCGCGAAGATATCGGCGACGGTGATCCGCATGCCGAAATGACGGGTCAGGTCCATGGCCAGCACCAGCGCCGTGAGGCTGGTGCCGCCCAGATCGAAGAAGCCGTCCTCGGGCCCGGCCGGGGCCAGCTGCAATGTCGCCCGCCAGCGGGCGGCCAGCGCAGCACTGGTCGGATCGGTGAAACCGGCATCGGCCGCGGCGGCCGCCTCCAGCCGGTCGGTGGCGAGCCGGGCCAGGGCCCGGCGGTCGACCTTGCCATTGGCGTTGAGCGGCAGGGCATCCAGCACCAGCAACCGTGCCGGCAGCGCCTGGCGCGGCAGGCGGGTGGCGAGGAAGCGGCGCAGATCGGCGGTATCGACCTCGCCATGGCCGATCAGGCAGGCAACCAGCTCGCGCCGGCCGCCCTGTTCATGCACCACCACACGGCCGGCGCGGATGTCGGGATGATCGGCCAGCGCGCCTTCGATTTCCCCCAATTCGATACGCACCCCGCCGATCTTCACCTGATCGTCGCGGCGGCCGACATAGGCGAGCCGACCGTCGCGGCGCCAGTAGCCCAGATCGCCGGTGCGGTAGAGCCGGTCGCCGGGCAGTTCCGGAAAGGGATTGCCGACATGGGCGGCGGCGGTCTTTTCGGGCGCGCCCAGATAGCCGCCGCCCAGGCAGGCGCCGCCGATGCGGATCTCCCCCACCATGCCCGGCGGGGCGATGAAGCCGTGATCATCCACCACCACAGCAACCGTGTTGTCGATCGGCGTACCGATCGGAATGCTGCGGTCGTCGTCATCGCCGACATGGTGGAAGACCATGCCGATCGATGCCTCGGTCGGGCCATAGGTGTTGACGATGCCGATCCCCGGCAGCATGCGCCGGAAGCGCCGCACCGCCCGGGGATCGATCTCCTCGCCACCGATCAGCAGATGGCGAAGCGAGCCGAGCCGGCGCACCAGCCCGGGTTCCGCCACCATCAGATCCACCATGGCGTTGAAGATCGAGGGCACGAAATCGGTCATCTCGATATCGTGCGCCGCGATGGTGCGGAGCGTGGTCTCCAGGTCGAGCACGCCGCGGGTGCGCGGGATGATCACCCGCCCGCCGATGGTCAGCGGCCAGAGCAGTTGCCAGATCGAGCTGTCGAAGACATGACGGCTGTTCTGAAGCACCACCGGCGGCCGGCCGTCGGCGGCAAAGCGCCGGGTCATCACCCCGAAGCGATTGAGCAGCCCGCCATGCAGGTTGATCGCGCATTTGGGCAGGCCCGTGGTGCCCGAGGTGTAGAAGCCGTAGATCGGGTCGCGGCCGTCCACCGCCGCGGCGTCGAACGGCGTTTCAGCCGGCGGGATCGCGGCATGATCCAGGATCAGCGCCGCCACCCCCGGCGGCACCACGGCAGGATCGGCGGCGATCACCAGCCGGGGGGCCAGCGCCTCCAGCAGGGCCGTGACCCGCTCCGGCGCCCAGCCGTCATCCATGGGGACGAAGGGGGCGCCGAGCTTCATGGCAGCCAGCATGGCGAGCGGCAGCTCCAGCCCGTTGGGCATCAGCAGCGGCAGCATGTCGCCACGGCCGACACCACGCGCAGCCAGCATTGCGGCCAGCCGGTCGGCGCGGGCGTCCAGCTCGCCATAGGTCAGCCGCGCCGCTTCGTGCACCAGCGCCACGCGCTGCGGATCCCGGCGGGCGATGGCGCGGATCGCATCGGGGATGGCCGGGGCCGTGGGGCATGGCCGGCGCGGGCCGTTGCGTTCGATCAGCAGCTCGTAGCGGCGTGCCGGGGAAATGAGGTCCACCGCCCCCTGGGCGGCATCGGGGCCGGCGGCGATCAGGCGGTCGAGCGCATGGGCCAGATCACTCGCCCGGGCCTCGTCGAAGGGCGGACGGCAGAGACGCCGGTCCAGGATGACCCGCAGCCGCCCGTCCGCCTCGACCCTGAGCACCAGGGCCACGGCCGGCAGATCGCCGGCGGGTTCCGAAATCACAAGGGCATCGGCCGGGCCGTCTGCCGCGTCGGGCACCGGATCCTCCGGGACGAGATCACCGAGACGCGCACCGGCCGTGACCTCCAGCGCCAGGATGCGCAGCCCCCCGGCATCTGCCACGGCGATGCGCGGCTGCGGCAGGGCCCGCCAGCGATGCACCAGCACCGCGAGCAGGGCCGGCAACCGGCCGAGAGGGATGGCCCCCCTGGTCCGGCACAGGGCCTGATCGGGCACCGACGCGACCATGTCATGGAAAGCGGGCGGCACGTCGGCATCGGTGCCGGCGGGCGGGTATGGGAAGGGAGAAGGGGATGGGAAAGAAGAGGATAAGGCGGGAGAAGCGGTTTCCATCACGTCCGGCTCCTGATGCGACCACTGAGGGACGGACCTGTTCCCGGGGGCCGTGCGGGCCATCTGCGGGCATGGCTCCGCCCTGCGGATGTTTTCTGCGCGACGCGACAGCGCATAAAACACCCGGTCCAGCCCTGGCGGGTCTGTCCCGCCGCCGGTCATGTCCTGTTCTGGGGTGGTTGTGAGGTGGTTGGAAGAGCGGTGGCCGCCAGACATCAGAGGTCGGGTGGCCGCAGATGTCAGGTGGCCGCAGCGCTCAGGCGGTGCCTGCCCTGAGCGTGGTCAGCCGGGTTTCGATGGCATCCCACACATCCCGTTCGACCGTGACGCCGTCGAGGCGGTCGATCTCCTGGATGCCGGTGGGACAGGTCACGTTGATCTCGGTCAGGTGGTCGCCGATCATGTCGATGCCGACCAGGGTGAGACCGCGGGCACGGAGTTCCGGCCCGACCGCCTCGCAGACCTCGCTGTCGCGCGCCGTCAGCGTGGTCTTCACCGGCCGGCCGCCGACATGCATATTGGCCCGGGCCTCGCCCCGCTGCGGCACGCGCAGCACCGCGCCGCGGGGCTCGCCCTCGACCAGGATGATCCGCTTGTCGCCCTCGCGCACCGCCGGCAGATATTTCTGAATCACCAGCGGCTCGCGCCCGCGGAGCGCGTGAAGCTCCAGCAGCGCGCCCAGATTCTCGTCATCCGGCCTGACCCGGAACACGCCCAGCCCGCCGAAGCCGTAGAGCGGCTTGATCACGATATCGCCGTGTTCCTCGCGGAAGGCACGGATTTCGTCGACCGAAGACGAGACCAGGCTGGGCGGCATCAGGTCGGGGAAGCGGGTGATGAACAGCTTCTCGGGCGCATTGCGCACCTGCACCGGATCATTGGAGACCAGCGTCCGGGGGCCGGCATGTTCCAGCAGATGGGTGCTGGTGATGTAGGCCATGTCGAAGGGCGGGTCCTGGCGCAGCAGCACGACATCCATCTCGTGGAGCGGAACGCGTTCCTTGGGACCCAGACGGTAGTGATCGTCGCGCACCCGCTGCAGCCCCAGCGGCCGCATCCAGGCCACGGCGCCGCCGGGAGTGAGGCTCAGATCCGACGGCTGGTAGTGATAAAGGTTATGGCCGCGGCGCAGGGCCTCCAGCCCGAGCATGAAGGTCGTATCGCCATCGAAGTTGATGGTCTCGATCGGGTCCATCTGCAGGGCGACGGTCAGCGCCATATGTCCTCCGGGGCGGTTCTGGAGCGACCGGGACGGGGGCAGCCTCTCCGGATGCAGTGGCCCGCCAGACGAAAAACTCTCTGGCGGGCACCCTATCATTCTATCCTGAGTTGGTCCAGGTCCGTGATCACACCCAAACCGATGGTTTCGTGATCGGTCAGCCCGAAGCGGCCGGGGCATCGAGTTCCGGATAATGGCGGAAGATGCCGTCCTGGTTGAAGGCAAGCCGGCGGTCGCTGGCGAGATAGGCGGCGATCCGCGGCCAGGCCGCCACGCGATCCACCAGCGCCTCCACCCCCGGCCAGCGCCCGGCGAGGCTTGCCATATGATCAGGGAAGGCGTAGCGCAGGCCCAGCATGGTCTGGAACAGGCCCAGATCGGCATAGGAGAGCCCGGCACCCGCCAGCCAGCCCGATGCGGCCGGGTTGCGGGTCAGCACCTGCTCGTACCAGTCCAGGAATTTGGGGATCCGCTGATCGCGGAACCCCGCCGCCCGGCGCGCCGCCTCGGGCTTCTGGTCCTCGTAATAATCCCAGGAGCCGAGCGGGTGGTGCACGTCATGGGCTTCATTGACCAGATCGGCGGTGGTGAGCGCGATCTGGCGGGCGAAGAGCCGCGAGGTCTCGTCCTCGGGCGCAAGCCCGTAGGTCTCGCCCAGATAGGCGCAGATCAGGGGCGTCTGGGCGATCAGCAGATCGCCATCCTTCAGCACCGGACAGGCGAAGGGCGCGAAGGGCTCGCGCTCATCCCCCAGCACACGCAACAGCCCGTCCATGCCGCCGCCCTGGCGTTCGGGCAGGCGGGCCATGTCGCGCCAGGGGGCATCGATGGCGACCAGCACCAGGCGGACATATTCGCCCCGCCCCGGCAGGCCCGGCCAGTAGTAGAGTTCCATGCTCATGGGGGTCGGGCTCCTTGGCTGAACCGGGAACCGCCCCCCGCACCCGGCTCAGATCAGGCCGGCGAGCGGTGAGGACGGGTCCGCATAGAATTTGCGCGGCATGCGCCCGGCCAGATAGCCGAGACGCCCGGCCTCGACCGCGGCCTTCATGGCGCGCGCCATCATCACCGGATCCTTCGCCCCGGCGATCGCACTGTTCATGAGCACGCCGTCGCAGCCGAGTTCCATGGCCGCCGCCGCTTCCGAGGGCGTGCCGACACCGGCATCGACCAGCACCGGCACGCCTGCCTGCTCGACGATGATCCGGATGTTGACCGGGTTCTGGATGCCGAGACCAGAACCGATCGGGGCCGCCAGCGGCATGATGGCGCAGCAGCCCAGATCTTCCAGCTTCTTCGCCACGATCGGATCGTCGCTGGTGTAGACCATGACGTCGAAACCGTCGCGGATCAGGGCCTCGGCGGCCTTCAGGGTTTCGGTGACATCGGGGTAGAGCGTCTTGTGGTCGCCCAGCACTTCAAGCTTCACCAGGTTCCAGCCGCCGGCCTCGCGCGCCAGGCGCAGCGTGCGCACGGCATCGTCGGCGGTGAAGCAGCCGGCGGTGTTGGGCAGGTAGACGTAGCGCCTGGGGTCGACGTAATCCATCAGCATGGGTGCCGACGGGTCGGTGACGTTCACCCGGCGGACCGCCACGGTCACGATCTCGGCACCCGAGGCCTCGATCGCGCGGGCGGTTTCCTCGAAATCCTTATACTTGCCGGTGCCGACCAGCAGACGCGAGGTAAAGCTCCGGCCGGCGACGACGAAGGGATCTTCCGCCGGGGCCGCCGCATCGGCACCGCTGCCGCCGCCGATGAAATGCACGATCTCCAGCCGGTCCCCCTCGGCGAGACGCGTGGCCTCGAACTCGGCGCGGCGAACGATCTCCAGATTGCGCTCGACCGCGATCTTCCGCGCGTCCAGCCCCAGCTGGCCCAGAAGCTCGGCCACGGTCGGCTCGCCTGCAACCTCGCGGGCCTCACCGTTGATCATCAGTCGCATACCAGGATCTCCGCTCAACATGATGCTCGGGCCCCGGGATGCCGGAACGCCCGCTTCGAACGGCGTTGCGCCCCGCGGCACGGGTGCTTTATAACGCAGGGCTGACGTGGCGTCCTCTCCTAATCACCGTTCACGGGGTATCGACAGCCCGCATGGCGCCGACCATCCTGGTCCTGAACGGACCGAACCTGAACCTGCTTGGCACCCGCGAGCCCGAGGTCTACGGGCATACGACGCTGGACGACATCCGGCGTCTGTGCGAAGCCCGTGCCGCTGCCCTGGGGCTGGCCGTCGATTTCCGCCAGTCGAACCACGAAGGCGTTCTCGTGGACTGGGTACAGGACGCCCGCACCTCTGCGGCAGGGATCGTGATCAATCCCGCCGCCTACACCCATACCTCGGTCGCCCTGCTCGACGCGCTCACCGCGACGGCACTGCCGGTGATCGAGGTGCATTTGTCGAATATCCATCGTCGCGAAACGTTCCGGCACCATTCCTATGTGTCCCGGACGGCGGTCGGCGTGATCTGCGGCCTGGGGGCTGCGGGTTATGCGCTGGCGATCGAGGCGATGGCCGGGCTGATCCCAGGGGGGCAGGCCCGCGCGGCCACGAAGGACCAATCGCATGTCTGACACCAAGGCTCGTGCCGTCGATACCGGCCTGATCCGCGAACTGGCGCTGCTGCTCGACGAGACCGGCCTGACCGAGATCGAGGTCGGCGCGGGCGAGGGTCGCATCCGCATCGCCCGCCAGGCACCGGCGCAGATGACGGCCCCGCAGATGCTGTTCCAGGCGCCCGCCGCCGCCGCACCCGCGGCGGCACCGGCCGCCGCGGCACCTGCGGCACCGGCCGCCGCCGACCCCGCAGGCCATCCGGGCGCCGTGCCCTCGCCGATGGTCGGCACCGTCTATCTGGCCCCGGAGCCGGGTGCGCCGGCCTTCGTCGCCGAAGGCCAGACCGTGCGCGAGGGCCAGACCCTGCTGATCATCGAAGCCATGAAGGTGATGAACCACATCCGCGCCCCGCGGAGCGGCACCGTCAGCCGGCTTCTGGTGCAGAACGGCCAGCCGGTCGAGTTCGGCGAGCCGCTTGCGATCATCGAGTGACGCGGGAGCGATCATGTTCGAGAAGGTGCTGATCGCCAATCGCGGCGAAATCGCATTGCGCGTCCATCGCGCCTGCCAGGAGATGGGCATCCGCACCGTTGCGGTCCATTCCACCGCCGATGCCGATGCCATGCATGTCCGTCTCGCCGACGAGAGCGTGTGCATCGGCCCGGCCCCCGCGCGCAATTCCTATCTGAACATCCCGGCGATCATCGCCGCCGCCGAGATCACCGGCGCCGAGGCGGTTCATCCGGGTTACGGCTTCCTGTCCGAGAACGCCCAGTTCGCCGAGATCGTCGAGGCACATGGCCTGACCTTCATCGGCCCCACCCCGGAACACATCCGGCTGATGGGCGACAAGATCGAGGCCAAGCGCGCCGCGAAAGAGCTGGGCCTGCCGCTGGTGCCCGGCACCGACGGGCCGGTGACCGACGAGGCCGAGGCGATGAAGATCGCCCGCGAGATCGGTTTTCCGGTGCTGGTCAAGGCCGCCGCCGGCGGCGGTGGCCGCGGCATGAAGGTGGCCGAAAGCGCCGAGGGCCTGCGCGAGGCGCTGCAGACCGCCCGCGCCGAAGCCAAGGCCGCCTTCGGATCGGATGCGGTCTATCTTGAGAAGTATCTCGCCAATCCGCGCCATATCGAGATCCAGATCCTCTGCGACACCTTCGGGACCGTGGTGCATCTGGGCGAGCGCGACTGCTCTCTGCAGCGCCGCCATCAGAAGGTGCTGGAAGAGGCGCCCTCGCCGGCGATCGATGCGGCAGACCGCGCCCGCATGGGCGAGATCGTCGCCAATGCCATGCGCAAGCTGGGCTATCGCGGCGTCGGCACGGTGGAGTTCCTCTACGAGAACGGCGAGTTCTACTTCATCGAGATGAACACCCGCCTGCAGGTGGAGCATCCGATCACCGAGGCGATCACCGGCATCGACCTGGTCCGCGAGCAGATCCGGGTGGCCGCCGGCCAGCCGCTGGGCTTCACCCAGGAAGACGTGCGCATTCAGGGCCACGCCATCGAGTGCCGGATCAACGCCGAGAACTCCGAGACCTTCGCCCCCTCGCCGGGGCTGGTCGACACCTATCACGCCCCCGGCGGGCTGGGTGTGCGCGTGGACAGCGGCCTCTATCAGGGCTATCGTATCCCGCCCTATTACGACAGCCTGATCGCCAAGCTGGTGGTCCATGGCCGCAACCGCAACGAGTGCATCATGCGGCTGCGCCGGGCGCTGGAGGAATATGTCGTGGGCGGCATCGACACCACCCTGCCCCTGCATCAGCGTATCGCCCGCCATCCGGATTTCGTCGACGGCGTCTACGACATCCGCTGGCTGGAGGCCCTGGTCGCCAATCGCGGCTGACCCGGGACCATCATGCATCAAGGGGCGGGCGGGCCGGAGGCGTTTCCGGCCCGCCCGTCTGCGTTTAACCCATGCCCCCCTTCTCGCGGAGCCCCCCCTTCTCGTGGAGCCCTGTCATGGCCGGTCTCTCCCCTGATCTGCAGACCCCCTGCCTTGTGGTCGACGAGGCGAAGATGACCGCGAATCTCGACCGGATGGCCCGGCGGATCGCCGGGCTCGGCGTGGGCTTCAGGCCGCATCTGAAGACCGCCAAATCGGTGGAGATCGCCCGGCGGATGCTGCCCGACACAGGCGGACCGGCCACCGTCTCCACCCTTCGCGAGGCCGAGGTCTTCGCGGCGGCGGGCGTGCGCGACATCCTTTATGCGGTCGGCATCACGCCCGCAAAGCTCGGCCGGGTGCAGGCGCTGAGGGCCCGAGGCTGCGATCTGGCGGTGATCCTGGATTCCGTGGAGCAGGCGCAGGCGATCGTGGCGGCCGGAGCCGGCCCGATCCCGGCGCTGATCGAAATCGACTGCGACGGCAAGCGCGCAGGGCTCGCCCCCGATGCCGCAGAGATCATCGACATCGGCCGGATCCTGCAGGAGGGCGGCGCGGAACTCCGCGGGGTGATGACCCATGCCGGCGGCAGCTACGACGTCTCGGGACATGAGGCCCATGCGGCCTTCGCCGAACGCGAGCGCCAGGCGGTGGTAACGGCGGCAGACCGGCTGCGCGCCGCCGGCCTGCCCTGCCCGGTGGTCAGCGTCGGCTCCACCCCCACGGCGCTCGCCGCCCGTGATCTTGCGGGCGTGACCGAGCTCCGCGCCGGGGTCTATGTCTTCTTCGACCTGGTGATGGCGGGCATCGGCGTCTGCGCGGTGGACGAGATCGCGCTCTCGGTCGCCACCACCGTGATCGGCCACCGCCCCGACCGGGGCTGGACCCTGGTCGATGCCGGCTGGATGGCGCTGTCGCGCGATCGCGGCACGGCCGGCCAGGCGATCGATCAGGGCTATGGGCTGGTGGCGGATGCCACGGGCCGCGTGATCCCGGATCTGATCGTCACCGGCGCCAATCAGGAACACGGCATCCTGGCCCTGCGCCCGGGCAGCACGGCCACGCCGCCGGACCTGCCGGTCGGCACGGTGCTGCGCATCCTGCCCAACCATGCCTGCGCCACCGCCGCACAATTCGACGCTTATCATGTCATCCCGGCGGATACTGGCGCCGCCCCGGCGATCTGGCCGCGTTTCGGCGGCTGGTGACCGGGATGCGGCCGCATGTGGCCGCAACCGGTGACGCGACATCATAAACCAGACCGCCCAGACTTCCCCGGTCAGCCCCGCCCGCCAGCCCGGCGGCGCGGCGCACCATACCGGGGATCATCAAGATGCCGATCTTTACCGCCTGCCTTATCTGCGTGACGGATTTCGGGGCCGTCGGCGACGACGTGACCGACGACACCGCCGCCATCCAGGCCGCCATGGACCATGCCGCCAGCCTGCCCACCGGCGGCTCGGTGCTGTTTCCGGCCGGCTATTACCGCATTTCGGCGCCGCTCATTCAGGACAGCCGGGTCTTCCTGACCTCGGGCGGCGGCCTGTGGGACGTGGTGATCCGCCCCACCACCGGCTTCACCGGCTCGGCGCTGATCAAGACCCGCGGCTTCGACACCTACAATGCCGGCGACTATTCCATCGTTCGCGACACCGGCATTCCCTATGGCTACGGCGTCTGGGGCCTGGCGCTGGACGGCATGCAGGCCGTCAGCCGCTGCTATGAAGGCTACGGCAAGTTCCGGTACATGAAGATCACCTGTACCGATGCCGTCGACGACTGCTTCTTCCATGCCTGCGGCAAAAGCACGGGCATCGAGACCACGCCGGTCGACGGGGTGATGCGCGACCTCTGGGAAGGCGTGCTCGACATCGACACCGCCCGCAGCGGCCGCTATGGCGTGCACTTCATGGGCCCCCACGACGCCCATATCATCCGCTCGGTGAACGTGCTGCATGGCGACTGGCACTTCTTCATCGACTATGACGACAACCGTGACGGCGGCTGCCGCAT
Source organism: Tistrella mobilis (assembly GCF_041468085.1). Classification (NCBI taxonomy): domain Bacteria; kingdom Pseudomonadati; phylum Pseudomonadota; class Alphaproteobacteria; order Geminicoccales; family Geminicoccaceae; genus Tistrella; species Tistrella mobilis. The sequence continues at coordinate 3,310,861 of NZ_CP121017.1, forward strand.
CGGCCGCGTGCACACCTATGGCGGCAGCGGGGGCGGCGTCCGCTTCAGGTCTTCGGTTCAGGGCGATCACGTGATCGCCGAGAACGGCGTCCTGATCGAGGGCTATACCGAAACCCTGCTCAACATCATCCAGACCCGCAACTCGTCCTCGCCCGCCTGCGTGCAGATCGCCGGCCCCTGCGACATCGGCATGATCCGCGCCAACTGCAATATGGGCGACGTCTATCCGGCGGCGAATGGTGTGGAGGTTTCGGCCTCGCGGGTGAAGATCGGCCAGATGCGCGTTCTCGGCGCCAGCGGCGGCGGGGCCGGCACCGGCCTGGCGATCGCCAGCACCGCTTCGGACTTCTGGGTCGGCAAGGCCGATATCCGCGCCTTCGGCGCCGTCGGCGGCAAGGGTCTGTCGATCGACGGTGCGGACAATGTCCGGATCAACGGGCGCATCTCGTCGTGTGAGACCAACGCCTCGTTCGCCCCGGCCGGCGATGACTGCCATGTGGAGCTGGACAGTTATGTCGTGACCGGCCAGCAGCACTATTCCGGCAGCCTCGGCGCCCGCTCGAAACTGCTGATCAACGGTTTCGGCGCCAGCTTCCTTGCCAAGGAGGCCGTTGCCTCCGGCACGATCTCCACCGCCGCGACCGGTCCGGTGGTCGGCTACGTGACCTTCCCGCGGCCGCTCAGCTACACGCCCGGCCCGTCGCAGGTGAATGTCATGCTCACCACACGCTCGGACAATGCGGTGACTGCCCGTGTCGAGCGTATCGCCGCCATCTCCGCCACCAGCGTTCAGGTCGTCTTCACGGTGACCAATGCGGTTGCAGGGTCCACCTATGATTATGAACTGCGGGTCGCACCCTGACACACCGAAGGATGACACGGCGATGATTCGCCGCATCATGTTGACCCGGCGTCTCCGGCTCCCGATCTGAAAGGGCGACGCGGTCGGCCGCGTTACCGTTCAACGACCGGGACCGCTGCTTTTGTCCGCCTCTCCCTTCGATCGCCTGGGCCTGGAAGCCCGCCGTCTTGCCCGCCGCCTCACCCCCGAGGCGCTGGCAGAAGAGGCGGCGTCTCTGCTCGACCGGCCGCTCCGGCTGGGGGTGACCGGTCTTGCCCGGTCGGGCAAGACCGTGTTCACCACCGCGGTTGCCCGCGCCCTGCTCTTCCCCGACCGCCTGCCCTTTCTGCAGGCCCGCGCCGACGGCCGGCTGATCGGCGCCGAGCTGCGCCGGCCCGGCGATCCCGAGATCCCGCGTTTCGCCTATGAAACCCATCTGGCGCGCCTGGCCGGCAGCGATGGCGAGGCGCCGGGCTGGCCCGCCTCCACCCGCATGCTCTCGCAATTGCGCATGGGGCTGCGCTGGAAACCGGCCGGTCTGGTCGACCGGCGGATCCGGCCGGTGCGCGAGCTGACGCTCGACATCATCGACTATCCGGGCGAATGGCTGCTGGACCTGGCCCTCATCGAGCGCAGCTTCGCCGACTGGTCGGCCGAGGCGCTGGCCATGCTGCGCCAGGGCAGGCGGGCAGAGCTGGCCCGCCCCTTCCTCGCCCGGCTGGAAATGCTGGATCCGGCCGCCCCGGCCGATGACGTCACCCTCGCCGAGCTGGGGCAGGGCTGGAGCGCGCATCTGATCGCCTGCCGCGCAGCGGGGCTTGCGGTCTCGCGCCTCGGCCCCGGCCGTTTTCTGGTGCCGGGCGATCTGGAAGGCGCGCCGGTGCTGGCCTTCTCCCCCCTGCCGGAGCCCAAGGGGCGCGCACCCTCGGGCAGTTTGTATGCCGTGGCGGCGGAGCGTTTCGACCAGTATCGCAAGCGCATCGTCGGCCGCTTCTTCCGCGAACATTTCGCCCGGCTGGACCGCCAGGTGGTGCTGGTCGACCTGCCCGGCGCGCTCAGCGCCGGGGCCGACGCCGTGGACGATCTGAAGCTCGCCCTGACCGAAAGCCTGGGCGCCTTCCGCTATGGCCGCGGCCACGGCATGATCGGCCGGCTGCTGTCGGGGGTGCGCATCGACCGGGTGCTGTTCGCCGCCACCAAGGCCGACCAGGTGCCCGCCGCCCAGCATGCGCGGCTGGATGCGCTGATGCAGTCGCTGGTGGCCGATGCCGCCCGCGCGATCCGCTTCGAAGGCGCCGAGACCCGCACGCTGGCCATCGCCGCGGTCAAGGCGGCGGAAAGCGTGTTCGCCGAGCATGACGGCCGCAATCTCGCCTGCGTGCGCGGCCGCATCGCCGGCCGCGAGCGGCCATCGGTGGTCTATCCGGGCGAACTGCCGGCCGATCCGGCCGAGGCGCTGGCCCGCGCGGCCGAAGGCGGTTTCGACTTCCCGCCCTTCCTGCCGCCCGAGGGCCTGGTCCGCGACGGCCACGGCATGGCCCATATCCGCCTGGATCAGGCACTGGATCATCTGATCGGAGACCGGCTCGGATGACCGACCGCCCGCGTGTTTTCGACGAACCGGCCACGACGCCGCCCCGCCCGACCGCAACCGGCCGGCCCGGGACGGCACGCCCCATGGAACTGCCGGACACGGCCGCCCTGACCGCACGGCCGGCGGAGGAAGAGACGCTGCCCGTCGCCCTGGCCGGTCGCGGGCTGATGCCGGATCTGGCGCCTGGGGCCGCGATGCGCCGCACCGGCCGCCGGCTGCTCTGGGGCGGGCTCGGCGGCCTGGCGGTGGCCCTGATCGGCTTCGAGACCTGGGACCTCGCCACCCGCGCCTTCGCCCATGCCGACTGGCTGGGCTGGATGGTCACCGGGCTGGGCGTCGCCACACTCGGCGGGCTCGGCATTCTGGGCGGCGCCGAAATCGCGGCGCTCCGGCGGCTCGCCCGGGTCGACGGGCTGCGGGACGAGGCCGGGCGACTGGCGGCACCGGCAGCCGTCCACGACCCGGCCGCGGCAGCCAACGCCGCCGCACTCGCTGCACGGGTGGCCGCGCTCTACGAGACGCGGCCCGGCCTCGCCGCCGCCCGGGCGGATTTCACCGCCCAGCTGACCGATGCCCATGATGCCGCCGAGGCGCTGGCCCTGACCGAACGCCTGCTGCTGGCCCCGATCGATGCCGAGGCGCGCCGGCTGGTGCTGCTTGCCGCCCGCGACACGGCGCTGGCAACCGCCGCCAGCCCGGCCGCCCTGCTGGATGCCGCGGTGGTGCTGTGGCGCAATGCCCGGCTGGTGCGCGAGGTGGCGGCGCTCTACGGCGTGCGCCCGGGGCGGATCGCCAGCCTGAGGATCGTGCGCCGCAGCCTGGGGGCGGCCGCGGTCGCGGGCATTGGCGAGGCCGGCCAGGATACCGCCGTCGACGCGCTGGGCGGCGGGCTCGCCGCCGCGGTTTCCGCCCGGCTGGGCCAGGGCGTGGTCAACGGCCTGGTCGCCGCCCGCATCGGGCTGGGCGCCATGGAAGCCTGCCGCCCCCTGCCCTTCCGGGCGGTGAAGCGGCCGCGCACCACCGATCTGCGCCGCGACATGCTGCGGATGCTGGCGGGCAGCTGACCGCCCCCCTGCAATCGGGGCGGCAGGGTGCAGGTTGAGCATGGGGTGCAGGTTGAGCGGGGAGGCCTGCCACCCCACATCTGGAGCAGCTTCCTCCCCAGGGACATCCGGCATGCATCTGACGCCCGACCTGCTGCTGCGCGCCTATGTCTGCGGCATCTTCCCGATGGCCGAGTCGGGCGACACTCCCGAACTCTACTGGGTCGACCCCGACCGGCGCGGGGTGCTGCCGCTGGACGGCTTCCACCTGCCGCGCAAGCTGCGCAAGACCATCCGCCGCGCGCCCTTCACCGTGACGATCGATGCCGATTTCGACGGCGTGATGCGCGGCTGTGCCGCCCCCGCCCCCGGCCGCGACCGGACCTGGATCAATGGCGAGATTCTGGCGCTTTATACCGAACTGCACCGGATGGGCCATGCCCACAGCATCGAGATCCGGGAGGGGGACGAGCTGGTGGGCGGGCTTTACGGCGTGTCGCTGGGGGCGGCCTTCTTCGGCGAGAGCATGTTCAGCCGGCGCACCGATGCCAGCAAGGTGGCGCTGGTCCATCTGGTCGCCCGGCTGAAGCGCGGCGGCTACCGCCTGCTCGACACCCAGTTCGTCACCGACCACCTGACCCGTTTCGGCGCGATCGAGATCCCGCGCGGCGTCTATCAGGACCGGCTGCGCAACGCGCTGGGCATCAGGGCGAGCTTCATCCCCGAGCCTTTCGGCTTCGGCCCGGGCACGCCCGATCAGGTGCTGGCGGCGATCGACGGGCCGGTGGCACAGCCCCGACGCCGGCGGCCGCGCGATCCGCTGGACGATGCCGATGCGGTGGTGGTGGAGGTCTGAGCGGGCGGCGGTACGGGGGTCAACCCGCGGGCTTTTCGGCCCCCGCTTCCGTCTCTTTCGGCGCCTCGTCGACGCAGGAGGTCGGCCAGATGTCGTAGATCGGATTGTCGAGCGCGTTCAGCCCCGGCGAGGAGGCGAACATCCAGCCGTCGAAGATCCGCTCGGTGGGTGCCGAGGCCGTGGTCTGCTGCACTTCCAGGAAGACCCGGGCTTCGGGGGCCTGTTCCGGCGGCGCGCTTTCGCAATAGCGCACGGTGATCACCAGCGAGCCGAATTCGACCGGCTGGCCGATCGGCGCCACGATGCGGCTGATCCGCGCCGTGACCTTGTTCAGGCCGTTGAAGATCGCAACCTTGCCCGGGATGCCGCCGGTTCCGCCCGTCTGCTGCTGCGCGGCGGCAGGGCCCGAGGCCAGAAGCAGGGCGCCGAAGGCCGCGGTTGCAAGGCTGCGCATCCTGATCATTCCGCGAAGGGATCCTTCTTGGCCGCACCGCCTGCGGCGGGGGCTTCGGCACCGGCCGGCTTCTCCTCGCCGCTGCCGCCGGACGAGAAGAGATAGCGGCCGATCAGCGATTCGAGGCTGACCGAGGACTGGGTATAGGTGATCGCCTGGCCCGGCTGCAGCATGCGGTCATCGCCGCCCGGCACCACCGAGACGTATTTGTCGCCCAGCAGGCCCGAACTTGCGATTTCGGCCGAGCTGTCGGCCGGCAGCTTGATCGTGGGATCGATCGAGAGCGTGATCTCGGCGCGATAGGTCTCGGGGTTCAGATGCTGGCCGGTGACGCTGCCGACCTTGATGCCACCGATGCGGACCTCGGAGCCCGGCACGATGCCGTCGACGCTGTCGAAGGCGGCCGTCAGGGCATAGCCACTGCCGCTGCCGCCGCGCCCGGCGCCGGTATAGGCATGGACGGCGAAGCCGACCGCGACCGCAATGACGGCCGCGCCGAGCAGGGTTTCGACGACACTGCGCTGCAAGCTCTGGTTCCTTCCGGCCGTTGGATCCGGATCAGCTGCGGCGGCCGGCGACAGCGCCGGCCGGCAGACACCCGATCAGATCAGGACGGCGTCCAGGGTTCGTAGTCACCGGTGGCCTTGGGCCGCTCGCCACCGGCCAGGATATGGCCCTTGGGCAGATAGGCCTCGGCACTGCCGGTGTGGTTCGGCTCAAACGGCTTTTCCCAGGTCTTGCGCGCAAGCGGCGCCTCGACCGGGGTCTTGTCGGTGGTGCCGTGCAGCCAGCGATGCCATTCCGGCGGCACCGTGGTGGGATCGACACCCTTGCCATAGGTCACCCAGCGCCTGGACGGGCTGTCCTTGTGCCGGAAATAACGGTTCCCGAACTCGTCCTCGCCCACGGACACGCCGTGGCGCAGGGTGTAAAGACGTGTCATGAGATTGGTCATGGGGTCCACTATCCGGATGACTGGCCGCCGCCAAGATAGGGGTTGCCCCCCCTGTGCGCAAGTCTCGGCCGTGCAGGGCGGGCATATGTGCCGTGCAGGGGTGACGGCAGCGCTGCATTACGCATCGATGACAGCCATCCTGTCCACAGGCCGCCTGTGGAAAACCCGGGGAAGAATCGCCCGGTTCCGGCGCGGAATCAAGGCGCTCCGGGGCTTTGCGCCAATGCTGTGCGAAGTCCCGGACATGGCGGACTTTCCCATACATGACCACACCATATAGATAAAATCCCCTGCAAGACCCCCTAGATATTGTAAGGCAGGGCAGACGGAAAACACTTGCGGCGCGGGGCCGTGCAGGCTTACGATCCGGGTCAGACGGGCAGACCGAAGGCACCTTCCTCGGGGGATCCCGCCGCAGATTTGGCGCCGGCCCGGCCGGCGACCTTCGGACATAACCCCAACCCGACAGACCCGATCCCCGACACCACACCCCGCGCGCCCATGGACGAACCGATGCAGTCGATGCACCGGTGGCCGGGCTTCGGGGTGTTTCCGTGCCCGGGGCGTCGTTGCGTCGCCATTTTCCGTTGAATCCCACGCGAGCGGGCCCCAGGCCGCCCGCCAGCATGATGGAGGCAGGATACGATGCGGATCGCCCGCAAGCTCACCGTCGATGGCCGCTCCCCTTACCAGGGGATCGAGATGCGGACCGCCACCAGCGAAATCCGCAACCCCGACGGCTCGGTCGTCTTCAAGCTCGAAAATATCGAGGTCCCCGCCTCGTGGTCGCAGGTCGCCTGCGACATTATCGCGCAGAAGTACTTCCGCAAGCGCGGCGTTCCCGCCGTCACCCGGCGCGTGCCCGAAGAAGGCGTGCCCGAATTCCTGTGGCGCTCGGAACCCGACGAGGCGGCACTGGCCGCCCTGCCCGAGGGCGAGCGCTATACGGGTGAGCGGACCGCCGCCCAGGTCTTCGACCGCATGGCCGGCACCTGGGCCTATTGGGGCTGGAAGGGCGGCTATTTCGACAGCGAAGCGGATGCCGCCGCCTATCGCGACGAAATGTGCCGGATGCTGGCCGACCAGATGGCAGCACCCAACTCGCCGCAGTGGTTCAACACCGGCCTGCACTGGGCCTATGGCATCGACGGCCCGGCCCAGGGCCATTATTACGTCGACCATGTCACCGGCGAGCTGACCCGTTCCGCCACGGCCTATGAACACCCGCAGCCCCATGCCTGCTTCATCCAGTCGGTCTCGGACGATCTGGTGAACGAGGGCGGCATCATGGACCTCTGGGTCCGCGAGGCGCGGCTGTTCAAATACGGCTCGGGCACCGGCACCAATTTCTCGTCGGTCCGCGGCGAAGGTGAGCCGCTGTCGGGCGGCGGCCGCTCGTCGGGCCTGATGAGCTTCCTGAAGATCGGCGACCGCGCCGCCGGCGCCATCAAGTCGGGCGGCACCACCCGCCGGGCCGCGAAGATGGTGGTGGTCGATGTCGACCATCCCGATATCGAGGCCTATATCAACTGGAAGGTGATCGAAGAGCAGAAGGTGGCGGCGCTCGTCACCGGCTCGAAGCTTGCCAACCGGCATCTGAACGCGGTGATCAGGGCCGCATCGGATCTGAAGATCGCCGAGGACGACCGGTTCGACCCGCGCCGCAACCCGGCGCTGAAGGCCGCGGTCAAGGCCGCCCGCGCGGCGCTGATCCCCGAGAATTACGTCCAGCGCGTCATCCAGTTCGCCCGCCAGGGCTATACCGAACTCCATATCCCGGTGTTCAACACCGACTGGGATTCGGAAGCCTATCTGACCGTTTCGGGCCAGAATTCCAACAATTCGGTGCGCGTCACCGATGCGTTCCTGAACGCGGTGCTGGCCGATGGCGAGTGGACGCTGACCCGCCGCACCGACGGCAAGGTGGTGCGCACCATCCGCGCCAAGGATCTGTGGGAGCAGATCGGCAACGCCGCCTGGGCGAGCGCCGATCCCGGCATCCAGTTCGACACCACGATCAACGACTGGCACACCTGCCCCGCCCACGGCCGGATCAACGCATCCAACCCGTGCTCGGAATACATGTTCCTCGACGACACGGCCTGCAACCTGGCGTCGCTGAACCTGATGACCTTCCGGCGCGCGGACGGCTCGTTCGACATCGAGACCTATGAGCATGCGGTCCGGCTTTGGACCGTGACGCTGGAAATCTCGGTGCTGATGGCGCAGTACCCCTCGGCGACCATCGCTCAGCTGTCCTATGATTTCCGCACCCTCGGCCTCGGCTACGCCAATCTGGGCGGCCTGCTGATGGCCTCGGGCCTTGCCTATGACAGCCATGAAGGCCGGGCACTGGCCGGTGCGCTGACCGCGATCATGACCGGTGTCGCCTATGCGACCTCGGCCGAGATGGCGAAGGAACTGGGCACTTTCCCGAAATACGCCCCCAATGCCGAGGCGATGCTGCGGGTGATCCGCAATCATCGCCGTGCCGCCCATGGCGCGACCGAGGGCTATGAGCAGCTGGCCGTGGCGCCGGTGGCGCTGGACCACGCCAACCTGCCCGACCCGCGCCTGGGCGATGCCGCCCGCCGCGCCTGGGATCAGGCGCTGGAACTTGGCGAGGCGCACGGCTTCCGCAACGCCCAGTCGACCGTGATCGCCCCCACCGGCACGATCGGCCTGGTGATGGATTGCGACACCACCGGCATCGAGCCCGATTTCGCGCTGGTGAAGTTCAAGAAGCTGGCCGGCGGCGGCTACTTCAAGATCATCAACCGCACCGTGCCCGAGGCGCTGGCGAAGCTGGGTTATGAAGAGCCCCGCATCCGCGCGATCATCGATTATGCGGTCGGCCGCGGCACGCTGGCGGGCTCGCCCGCCATCGGCCATGACGCGCTGCGTGCCCGCGGCTTCGACGATGCGGCGATCGAGCGGCTGGAGAAGTCGCTGGCCCAGGCCTTCGAGCTGAAATTCGCCTTCAACAAGTGGACGCTGGGCGCCGAATTCTGCCGCGACGCGCTGGGCTTCACCGATGCCCAGCTCGACGATCCGGCCTTCGACATGCTCCAGGGCCTGGGCTTCTCGAAGGACGAGATCGAAGCCGCGAACATCTGGGTCTGCGGCGCGATGACGCTGGAAGGCGCGCCGGGGCTGGAAGCCCGGCACCTGCCGGTCTTCGACTGCGCCAATCCCTGCGGCCGCAAGGGCACCCGCTACCTGTCGGCGGAAGCCCATATCCGCATGATGGCGGCGGCCCAGCCCTTCATCTCCGGCGCGATCAGCAAGACCATCAACATGCCGAATGCGGCGACGGTGGAAGACTGCAAGGCGGCCTATATGCTGTCCTGGCGGCTGGGCCTCAAGGCCAATGCGCTCTACCGCGACGGCTCCAAGCTCTCGCAGCCGCTGAACGCCATGATCCTGGACGACGATGTCGAGGACGTGGAAGAGGCGGTGGCCGAGTTCGCGGCGAAGCCCGCCGCCGAACAGGCGCGCGTGGTGGCCGAGCGGATCGTCACCCAGTATATCAGCGAGCGCCAGCGCCTGCCCCATCGCCGCAAGGGCTACACCCAGAAGGCGGTGGTCGGTGGCCACAAGCTCTATCTGCGGACCGGCGAATACGAAGACGGCAAGCTGGGCGAGATCTTCATCGACATGCACAAGGAAGGCGCCGCCTTCCGCAGCCTGATGAACGCCTTCGCCATCGCCATCTCCATCGGCCTGCAGTACGGCGTGCCGCTGGACGAATATGTCGACGCCTATGTCTTCAGCCGCTTCGAGCCTTCGGGCATGGTGGAAGGCAATGACGCGATCAAGATGGCGACCTCGGTGCTCGACTATGTGTTCCGGGAACTCGCGATCTCGTATCTGGGCCGCACCGATCTCGCCCATGTCCAGCCGGTCCAGGCTGCAGACCTGCTGCCCGACAGCGTGGGCCGCGGTGTGCGCGAAGGCACGCGCGAAGACGGCCAGGGCGGCACCCCCACCCCGGCGCCCGCGGTCGCCGCGGCCATGGGGCTCGCCAGCGCCGGCTTCGTGCGCAGCAATCTCTACGTGCTCCGCGGCGGCGCGGGCGGCAACACCGCCACCGCCTATGCCGAGCCGCATGCCCATACCCATGAAGACCTGTCGCCGACCGCACTCGGCCATGCGGACGTGGTCGACGAGCGCCTGGAGGCGATCCGCATCGCCCGCCAGAAGGGCTTCGAGGGCGACCCCTGCGGCGAATGCGGCAACATGACCCTGGTCCGCAACGGCACCTGCCTGAAATGCGTCACCTGCGGCTCGACCAGCGGCTGCTCGTGACCGGCGGGGCGGCCCGGCCGCCCCTGCCTGCACCCCGACGATCATCCGACGCCGCCCCGGTTCCGACCGGGGCGGCGTTCGGTTTTGGTGGCAGAGGCGGCCCGCCATGCCTAGAGTCGGGATCATGGCCCAGGACATCGCCCCACCCGCCCTCATCGTCCCGGCCGAGTATCCCGAACTCCGGCTGCTCGCCTGGAACCGCGATCCGGCACGACCACTGCCGGAAGCGGAGGTCTTCGCCCTCTACGAGGCCAATTGGCGCCATGTCGACCAGGACCGCCTGACGCCCCGCGAACGGGCGCTGATCGACCGGCTGACCCGCCGCTGGGGGGCTGGGCGGATGCTGGTCCGATGACCGGCTATCGTCGCCCCGAGCATCAGGCGGTCGCGGTCCTGCTCGGCCGGCTGGACGCGGCGGTTCTGGAGGCCGGCGCCTGCCGCTTCGGGGGCGGCACCGCGATCGTGCTGGCGCTTGGGGAATACCGGGTCTCCGCCGATGTCGACTTCCTTTGTGCCAGCACGGAAGGGTATCGCTTCCTCCGTCAGCGCATCTTCGACGGCGGGTTCGGAAGCCTGTTCAGAGCCCCCGTCACCCTGCCCCGCGGCCACCGCGCCGATCAGTACGGCCTGCGTGCCCTGATCGAAATCGACGGCCGGCCGGTGAAGTTCGAAATCGTCCGCGAAGCCCGCATCGAGCTGGATCCGCCAGATGCCCGGCTGTGCGGCTGCCCGGTGCTGAGCACCGCCGACCAGTACGCCGAAAAACTGCTCGCCAATGCCGACCGCGGGGCCGACAGGGCCGTCGCCTGGCGGGATGCGATCGATCTCGGCATGCTGATCCGGCATCTGGGCCCTGTCCCGGATGCAGCGGTCACAAAGGCCGTCGGCGCCTACGGCCCCTCGGTCCTCGCCGCCCTCTCACGGGTTCACGAGGCGCTCGACCTGCCGGAAAACCGCCGCCATGCCCGCGATCGCCTGGGCATGACCGGGGAGGATCTGGACAGGGCCGTAGACGCGCTCGGCGCCGATCTCCGGCGGCTGACGGGCGGCTGATCCGTTCACCCCGCCTGCGGCGAGCGGCGCACCCGGATCTCGATCCGGCGGCGTTCCTTCACATCCCCTGATTGTGAGCCATCGGCGAGAACATCGCCGGGCATGATCGTCTGCGCACCTGAATAGGGCAGGATGCGCAGTTCCGAGAGCCGGGGATCTGCCCGCAGGATGCGGGCGACCGCGGCCGCACGTGCCATGCCCAGCCCGGCATTGTCCCCCGGACGAAGCCGGCCGGCACCTTCGGTACCACGCAGAACCGGCAGCAGGCTGCGATCCAGATTGGACTGGCGACCGCCCATGCCCTGTTCGTCGGTATGGCCGATCACTTCAATCACGTCGGTGCCGTAGCGGCCCGAGATCTGCACCAGCTGCTCGACCACAGCCGTGGACAGAAGCGTCCGGAACTCCGGTGAAATCTCGGCACTGCCGATCCCGAAGGAATAGCCGTCGGCCTCGCTCAGGCTGATGATCGGCGGCCAGTCATGTGTCCCGCGCCCTAGCAGCCGGTCGAGCATGCCGGGCGCCGCATCGGTCTTCGGGGCAGTCTCCGCCGTGCGGGCTCCGGCTGCAAGCCGCGCAATCTCGTCAGGCGTCATCCCGACCAGATCCTGTTCCGCGCGGGCGTCATCGAGCGCCCGGGCCTCGTCGATCAGCCGGGCCAGCTCTTCAGGCGTGATACCGGCACGGACATAAGGGGCGAGGTCGCGCCAATAAGGGGCGATTTCCTGCACCTCCGGTAGGGTCATGCCGGTCTCCGCCAGCTGGCGGGCAGTTGCCGCGCCGATGGACAATTCGCGCCAGTCCTCGGGCACATCCGGGCGCGCCTCCAGCATCCGGGCCATCATCGATCCCTCGGCGTCGAGTTCTGCGACCTTGAGCCGCGCTTCGGCAAGCTCCGCCTCGATGCGCGAAATGGTGCGGGCATCGCGCGTGAAGATTACGGCAGAGATCAGCGCCAGACAGAAGACCAGCAGAAGCATGAGCTCTGCCATGGTCAGGCCGAGCACGATGCCGCGACGATAGGAAGCGGCGGCCCGCCGCATGCCCCCATCCGGCAGGCCACCGCCGGTGGCCCGGTTCATGTCGTCGCTCATCCGCCCTGCCCTGTGGGTAGGCCCCCTGCGGATCGGCCATCATCCGCCGTCTCGAAGGTCGCGGATGAGGCATCCGGCCCTTCCCGAACCGGCTCGCGTGCGGCAAGTGCGGCAAGCGCCTCGGCGATGCGACGGTTGCCGGTTTCGGTACGCTCCAGTGCCTCGGCAAGCCGGCGCAGCCCATCCCGGGTCTCGCCCAGAACCCCGTGGCCGGCGGCCTCCCGCGCCCGGGCGGCCCGTTCCACCTCGCCGATCGCCTGGATCAGCGCCCCGGTATTCTCCCGCGTCGACCGGTCGAAGCCTGCGGCGGCCTGGGCCAGCGCATCGATGGTCGGCTGAATCTGGATCCGGATCAGCTGTTCCGGCGTCTGCATCGCGCGCAGCCGCTCGGCCGTCTCACCCAGACTGCTGGTCACCCGGCCAGCGCTGGCGGCCAGCCCGTCGGTGTCCTCGGCCAGGCGGCGGGTGACGTCGCCAAGCGAGGCGGACACCCGGGTGGTAAGTCCGTCGAGCGTGGCACTCGACGATTGCGACACCGTCTCGATGGGTTGCACGGCCTTGCGGGCAGCATCCTGAACGTCGGCGAGCAGCCGTTCCGACACCGTGCGGGTGGTGTTCAGGATCTCCTCGAAGCCCTCGCCCATCACCTGTTCGGTGGCACGGCGGAAATGGGAGAGTTCCAGCACCGTGCGGTCCAGCTCACGCCGGAGATTCCGGGCAGCGTCGGCAAGTTCGATGCGGGCGGTGTGCTCAACCTCGACCGGATCGACCCGCATCTGATTGAACATCACCCGAAGCGCCACACCGGCAATGGTCGAGGCGATGGCGATGCCGAAATTGCGCACGATCTCGTCGGCAGCCCCATCGGCGCTGAACTGGTAGAGAGATGCCCCCAGGCTGACCAGGGTGTAGAGAAAGCCCATATAGTAGAGATTGTCGCCGTTCTGGTCAGCGCGCAGCCGGAGCCTGCGGAAGCCGAGCAGGGCCGTTGCATAGCAGAGCATCAGGGCCACCGGCACGCCCGTGACCACCCAGGCGGGCAGGCCCATCAGCTTCGCAGCAACAATGAAGCCGGCACCTGCGAGCACGAACACGAAGAACACGATCGGCCCGAAGAAAGTGTCGAGACGCGTGCCGGACATTCAGCCTGCCCCCTGCAGCTTGTGGGCCCGCTCGAACCGGCCCCGGTTGTCGTCGATCCACTGCTGCCAGAAGCCGACATGATCGACCGATTTCAGCTTCGATGCCGCGCGCTCGATATAGAACAGCGTCACCGCGGCTCCCCCGAGATCGGTGCGGTACTGCCTGTAGGCGGGAGACGCTTTGAAGGTGTCGTAGCGCAGATCGCCCCGGAACTGCGAATAGAGCGACGTGTTCTCGACCATGTCAGAGACAATCACCAGGGATTTGGGCAGATCGGCAACGGCCCGTCCGGTGAAGCTGTCGACGGCGATGGCCTGGATTGCCGACATGATCGGCGAAACCTCGCCGGTGTGCGGCGCCAGCCCCGTACCCAGCGCCTCGGCAAGCGGCCGTTCGAAGGCGGTGATCCAGCGCTTGCGAGCCAGTGTCGGATTGGCTGTCCATTCGTCGAGATCGCTGCCATCGCCCGGATTGCAGCGGCTGAACAGCACGCGCGAACCGCCGTCTTCCTGTGTCATCACCCTCAGATCGATGCGCTCGTTCACCGCAGCGCCGGTCGCGATGTCGGTGAGCAGGGTCTTCACCTCGCGCCGCCCGATTTCGGGCAGCGGATCGGAACTATCGATCAGAATAACGGTGATGCCGGCGAGATGCCCGTCCGCGGGACACAGGCTCTCGGGATCGCGCTTCGTCGGGCGTTCGGCGCCGAACCACAGCCAGCCGCCGGCCCCGAGAATGGCGAGAATCGCCACCACGGCAAGAACGAGGCCGATGACGGTACCAGTCTCGCCGCGGCCACCGCGCCGCCTACGCCGCCGTGCCATCCCCTGCCTCCGGAATCAGGCTGTCGAGCTGACGATAGCGTTCGACCGTCTCGGCGAAAGCGCGGTTGATGTCGACGATCGCGGCTTCCAGCGTCTGCTGAGCGATCCGGATCTGCTCGTTCAGCAGGTCGCGATCTCCCTCGTCCCGCCGGGGGATGGCGGCAGGAATGCGGGTCAGGGTGAAGCCCCGGACGAAACGTTCCGGCGGTGGCGTGCTCCGCGCCGACTGGTTGGCGGTGTGGTAGATCCGAAGCAGCGCGGTGCCGGCAGCCTCCAGATTGACCTGCGCCTGTTCGAACAGCAGCTGGAGACGCTGGCGGTTGGAGATGATCGTGTCGTAGTCCTTGCGCCGTTCCGAGAGGTCGCGGCTCACCTCCCCCAGCTTTTCGCCATAGTCCCGGCGGATGTCGTCGAGCGTGTCGATCAGCGCGGTCTTGCGGGCCATATAGGCATCATGGGCGGCATTCAGCCGCGCCTGCACACCGGCATAGCCTGGATAAGGGTCGCGGAACTGCCAGCCATCGGCGAAGGCAAGGGCCGAAAACAGCAGGCCGATGCCGAACAGGACCCAGGACTGGACGTCGGCCATGGCGACGGGCGCCGTGCCAAGTCGGCGCATCACCTCCTGCCCTGCCCCTTCGGCAACGAGTTCGGCAGCCTCGCGGTAATGGGCGAGCGCCAGATTGATCGCCACGGCCAGCACCAGATAGATCAGCAGCGAGATGACGCCCACGGCCTTCATGGCGCCACTGCGATGGGCAAGACGGGAGACGCCCCAGAAGGCCGCGAAGAAGGCCACCCCGATATTGAGCGCCGCGAAGAAGAAGGCCTGGGATGCGCCGCCCAGCAGACCGGCCTGGCTACCGACCGCCAGAAAGCTGCCATTGGCGATGGTCTCGACCAGCAGCAGCAGCGCGATCACCGCAACGGACAGCCCGCGCCGGAGCGGCGTGTGCAGCCGGGCTGCGCGGTCGATGCCATGACGGGCACGGAAGGCGTTGCGTTCCGCCTCCGCCTCCAGCACCCGCCGACGCAGCCCATGCAGCTCGTCCATGCCCTTCGCCGCCTCGGCCCGGAATTCCGACAGACATTCGGGCGCCGCCAGCCGGATCTCGTTGAACCGTTCCTCGAAGGCGAGCCCGGCCAGACGTTCCGAATAGGTATGGGCCTGTTCCTCGAACGTCTCGAAGGCTCGGCTGTTCTGAGCGGCGACCTGTTCGGCGATGCGGGCCTCGATATCGTCCGGGACGAGGCTGTCCGAGGGCGGTTCTTCCCGCACCCCCCGGGCACGTCCCTCCGCCTCCAGCCGGAGTTCGGTCGCGACCCGGGTGACATCGAGTTCGGTGAACACCTGCAAAGAGGCGCGGTTCAGATGGGCCGGGCGGTGCAGGTTCCCGGTCAGACGGCTCAATGCCGATTTCAGCATGATGGGCGGACAGTCCCGAGATCGTCCGGCCATCAACCCGCCGGCCGACCCGACGGGCCCGATGCGCCCGGAACGTGTGTTCTGCATCGAATTATATCCAGAAACACCAGGATCCGGACAACTGACTGTCGATTGGTGTTGCTCACCGCAACAGTTTCAGGCTCCCGGTCAGCGAGCGCACCCATTTGTCCGGGCCGAAGAGGCCGAAGCCGTCAATCGTCTCGGTGCCGAGATCGCGGTCGGGGAAGGTGGCGACGTAGTCGGCAAAGACGTGCAGGCTGCGGGCGAAGCCCGGGAAGGGGACGACGACGGCGTCTTCGGGGGCCGGCAGGGCCTTCAGCAGCAGGCTGCGGATCACCTCGCCCGGTGCCTGAAGGACGGGAACCGGCAGGTTGGTGATGGTGGCCGTGGCGCGGCCGGCCGCATCGGTGAGGGCGACGGCGCCGAGCGACGGCCGGGCTGCCCCCAGGCCGATGGCGATGCCGGCGATGGTGTTGGCAAGCAGTCCGGCCGGCAG
This sequence comes from Tistrella mobilis, assembly GCF_041468085.1. Taxonomy (NCBI): domain Bacteria; kingdom Pseudomonadati; phylum Pseudomonadota; class Alphaproteobacteria; order Geminicoccales; family Geminicoccaceae; genus Tistrella; species Tistrella mobilis. The sequence goes on from NZ_CP121017.1 coordinate 3,326,969, forward strand.
GGCCGGGTCGATGATGATGGCGATGCGGCTGCAGGCGGCAGTCATCCGGGGATCCCTTCGCATGAAAAGCGGGATCGGGCATCCACCCGCTCCCGGTCGCGAAGTCTGGCCGGCAGCCGCTGGAATGTGCTGTCTATCCACCCGCCGGCAGAGGCGCCGCGGGGCAGGATCGTTCCAGGCCGGCGGAGATCGGGGCAGAAGCTTGCCCGCCACCGGGAGTGGTGGCCACCCATACAATCGCAATCATGCCCGAGATGATGGTATACCATTTCGGGATCAAATCGCCCGGATCCAGGATGTGGCTATGCACAATATTCCTTGTGCGGCGCAATATCATTCCAATCCTGCGGTCGGGAGCAGATCCGAACGCCTCTTCCGGAAATAATCGGGATCGCGCACCGGTCGGGGGATCGCAAAACATGCGGTCCAAACCTCGGAATCGACACCGTTCGCTCTGGTCGGGTTTCGCGGTTGCCAGCGCGCGACGGTTTGGTTACTTAGGTCCGGAGCCTTCAGGGGAGGCCCGCGGAGGGGCTGCGGTGCTGGGGGAGAAATGACGCACCGCACGTGCTTCCGAACACGTTACGGCTGGACGCGCGAAACCACAGCGCGCAGCATTCCGTCAGGGCAACCGCCGTCCGACCGTCCGGCCCCCGCGGGACGATTGGTGCGGCATGCGGCCAACTTCGACATATGGAAGCGATGTCGGCCTTGATTTCCGTACAGAACATCGTGAAGCGCTTCGGCGGGCTTACAGCCGTCGACGACTGCTCGCTGGACGTGCCGAAAGGCTCCATCACCGGCCTGATCGGGCCCAATGGTGCCGGCAAGAGCACGCTCTTCAACATCATCGCCGGCGCCCTGCCGCCCTCCAGCGGCAAGGTGCTGCTGGAAGGCCGCGACGTGACCGGGCTCAAGCCCCACCAGCTGTTCCGGCAGGGGCTGGTGCGCACCTTCCAGATTCCGCACGAACTCGGTCGCATGACCGTGCTTGAGAATCTGATGATGGTGCCGGCCGGCCAGGCGGGCGAGAACCTGATCTCGGCCTGGCTGTCCTGGGGACGGGTGCAGCGCGAGGATGCCCTCATCCGCCGCAAGGCCATGGAGGTGCTCGACATCCTGGAGATCACCCATGTCGCGGGCGAGCTGGCCGGGAACCTGTCGGGCGGGCAGAAGAAGCTGCTGGAACTCGGCCGGACCATGATGGTCGACAACTGCCGGGTGATCCTGCTCGACGAGCCGGCCGCCGGCGTGAACCGCACGCTGCTGGTCAAGCTGGCCGATGTGATCCGCCGGCTGAACCGCGAGCGCGGCATGACCTTCTGCATCATCGAGCACGACATGGACCTCGTGACCGAATTGTGCGACCCGGTCATCGTCATGGCCCAGGGCACCGTGCTGACCCAGGGCACCATGGCCGAGATTCGCGCGAACCAGACGGTGCTCGACGCCTATCTGGGCTCGGCCGGCGATCCGGAAGCCTTCCGCCGCAAGGCGTGACGCAGCGAACGAGGAACAGATGAGCCTGCTCGAAGTCGAGGGCGTCCGCGGCGGCTATGGCGAAGTGGACATCCTGAACGGCGTCAACATGCGGGTCGAGGACGGCGAGATCGTCGTCATCATCGGCCCCAACGGCGCCGGCAAGTCGACGGCCATGAAATCGGTCTTCGGCCTGGTGAAGATCCGCCAGGGCCATGTCCGCTTTCAGGGACACGACATCACCAATCTGCGGCCCGACCGCATCGTTCATCACGGCATGTGCTATGTGCCGCAGGAAAACAACGTCTTCCCGACGCTCACCGTTCAGGAAAACCTGGAAATGGGGGCCTTCATCCGGCGCGACGATTATCGCCCGACCATGGAGCGCATCTACGACCTGTTCCCGGTGATGCGCGAGAAGCGCAAGCAGCCCGCAGGCTCGCTCTCGGGCGGTCAGCGCCAGATGGTGGCGATGGGCCGGGCGCTGATGCTGGAGCCCAAGCTGCTGCTGCTGGACGAGCCGACCGCCGGCCTCGCGCCCGCGATCATCGACCAGATGTTCCAGAACATCATCAAGATCAACGAACTGGGCGTGGGCATCCTGATGGTGGAGCAGAACGCCAAACAGGCGCTGGCCATGTCGCATCGCGGCTATGTGCTGGTCCAGGGCCGCGACCGTTTCACCGACACCGGTGCGGCACTGCTCGACAATCGCGAGGTGGCCGAGATGTTCCTGGGCGGCGGAGGCCACGCGGAATGACCGATCTGCTTCAGCTCACCATCTACGGCATCGTGCTCGGCAGCGTCTTCGCCCTCGGCGCCGTGGGCCTGTCGCTGGTCTATGCGATCCTGCGTTTCCCGCATTTCGCCCATGGCGACTTCATGACGCTCGGCGCCTATATCTCGCTCGCCGTCGTCACCACGTTCGGCGTGCCGCCGATCATCGCCCTGCCCTTCGGCGCCGCCGGTGCGGTGCTCTTCGCGATCGCCGTCGACCAGACCATCTATCGCCGCCTGCGCAAGACCCAGCCGGTCATCCTGCTGATCTCGTCGGTCGGCACCGCGCTGATCCTGCGCGCCCTTCTGCAGATGATCTTCGGCTCCGAGACCCAGGTCTACCAGTCGGGCATCCAGATGCCGATCCGCTTCGGCGACATCCGGGTCAAGCCGGCGCATTTCATGATCGTCGGCGTCGCCGCCTTCCTGGTGCTGGCATTGCATCTGTTCCTGCAGAAGACCCGGGTCGGCAAGGCCATGCGCGCGATGAGCGACAACCGCGATCTGGCCCAGGTGACCGGCATCTCGGTCGACCGGATCGTGATCTGGACCTGGGCGATCGGCATCGCGCTGGCCGCCACCGCCGGCGTGCTGCTGGGCATGGACACCCGCCTGCATCCGACCATGGGCTGGAACATCCTGCTCCCGGTCTTCGCCGCCGCCATCCTGGGCGGTATCGGCAGCCCCTATGGCGCCATCGCCGGCGGGCTGGTGATCGGCATCGTCCAGGAGTGGTCGACCATGGTGATCTCGCCCGCCTACAAGCCCGCGGTCTCGTTCGCGATCATGGTGGTGATGCTGCTGGTCCGCCCGACCGGCCTGTTCGCAGGGAGGAAGGTGTGATGATGGGTATGGGTGGTCTTGAAACCTATGCGGTCTTCTTCCTCACCTCGGTCGGCATCTATGCCATCGTCTGCCTGGCGCTGAACGTGCAGTGGGGCCTGTCGGGCCAGTTCAATTTCGGCATCGTCGCCTTCTATGCGCTCGGCGCCTATACCTCGGCGATCCTGACCGGGCCCGACAGCGGCGGCACCTATCTGGGCGGTTTCGGCCTGCCGCTGCCGATCGGCCTGATCGGCGGCATGATCGTGGCCGGCCTGCTCGGCCTGTTCATCGGGCTGGTCTGCCTCAATCTCCGCGCCGACTATCTGGCGATCGCGACCATCGGCATTGCCGAAATCGTCCGTCTGTTCCTGAAGAACGAAGCCTGGCTGACCAACGGCGTGCGCGGCATTCCCGGCATTCCGCGGCCCTTCTTCGACAGCGGCTATTTCGAACTCGCCTATCTGGCGCTGGTGCTGGTGCTGGTGGTGCTGGTCTATCTGGCGATCGAACGCGCCCGCAAGGCCCCCTGGGGCCGGGTGCTCCGCGCGATCCGCGAGAACGAGGACACTGCGGCGGCGGCCGGCAAGGATGTGGTCGGCTTCCGCATCCAGGCCTTCGTCTTCGGCGCGGCGATCATGGGGCTTGCCGGCGGGCTCTACGCCCATTTCATCGGCTTCATCAGCTCTGAAGCCTTCATGCCCGAGGTCGGCACCTTCCTGATCTGGGTGATGCTGATCGCCGGCGGCAGCGGCAACAACAAGGGCGCCATCCTGGGCGCTCTGGTGATCTGGATCATCTGGTCGGGCAGCGAGTTCATCATCAGTCAGGTTCTGCCGGCCAGCCTGACCACCCAGGCGGGCGCGCTGCGCCTGCTGCTGATCGGCGTGCTGCTGCAGGTGATCCTGCTCACCCGTCCGGCCGGTCTGTTGTCGGAAGAACGGCTCTACCGCACCGGGCGCACCGCCCAGGCCGACCCCAAGGCCCATCGCCGCGAGGTCCGCTGACCACCGCACCGGATCCCGATCGGACAGGATCCCCCGGGGGCGGGTGCCACGGCACTCGCCCCCGCTTGCGTTCGGGCGCCGCTTGCGTCCGGGCGCCGTTTGCGTACAAGCGACTTTGCCGGACACCGGGTCAGCCTGCCGGGCGCCCCCCTTCCCCCGTTTCAGGCTGCGCCGCATCCCCGGAAGGCATCCGCCCCATCAGGGCCGGCCGACGGGCGGCAAGGGCCGCCGCCAGATGATCCATCAGCACCCGCACCCGGGGTGTGTCGCGCAGATCGGGATGGGTCAGGATCCAGAGATCGAGGCCCAGCCCCGACAGCGTGCGCAGCCGCACCAGCGCCGGGTCGGCATCGCAGAGATAGCAGGCGAAGAGCCCCAGACCGATGCCGGCCCTGACCGCCTGGATCATCATGCCGGTATGGTCGGTGCGCAGCACGATCCGGCTGTCGGGAATATTGGCCGCCACCCAGCGCGCCTGGGGCAGATCCGCCCGCCCTTGGGCATAGGTCACCCAGGGGGCCTCGGCAAGGGCCGCACCGGGCGGCAGGGGCGGATGGTCGCGCGCACCATAGACGCCGTGCACCAGGGTCGCGATCCGCCGGCCGATCAGACTGTCGGGCGGGTTGCGGCTGACGCGGATTGCGATATCCGCCTCGTGCCGGGCCAGGCTGACGGTTTCGTGGGAGATGGCAATCTCGGTGCGGATGCCGGGATGCAGGGCGCGGAACGCCGCCAGCGCCTCGGCCAGCCAGGGTGCCAGCGCGCCCAGTGTCGCGATCCGGACCGTGCCGGTCAGCCGCCGGTCACGCCCCGAGAGCCGCCGTTCCAACGCCACCAGCCGGGTTTCGACCTCGGCCGCCTCTTCCAGCAGTTCGCGGCCGGCGGCGGTGAGGGCGTAGCCGCCCGGCCCGCGATCGAACAGCCGGAGCCCGAGTTTGGTCTCGAAGCCGGCCATCCGTCGCAGCACCGTCGAATGGCGCACACCCAGCGCCCGGCCCGCGCCGGTCAGGCTGCCCGCCCGCGCCACGGCCAGGAACAGCCTCAGATCATCCCAATCCATGCCTGCCGCCATCCCGAGAGCCTCCGCAGGATCAGGGCTCCATCTGTGCATCTGCGCACAGGTCGGGTCAAGTTTCGACGGCTTGCGCGGTGACGCGGATGGGGAAATTCTCCCCACATGCCCCGCCGTCCCGGAGACCCGTCCTGCCATGTCCGCCAGCGCCGCCCGTCCACCGGTCGTCACCACCGCCATTGCCGGCCTGCTGCTGATTCTGGTGGCGGCCATCCGCCTGCTGCCGGAAGCCGGCGCCGCACCGGGGGGCCTCAGCCCTGCGGCGGCCCCGGCGGCCGCGCTGGTGGTGATGACCCTGGGGCTCTGGGCAACCGGGCTGCTGCCGGAATCGGTCACGGCGCTGGGCTTCTTCACCATCGCCATGCTGACGGGGTTGGCACCGCCCGAGGTGGTGTTCTCGGGCCTGACCTCTTCGGCCTTCTGGCTGATCTTTTCAGGGCTGGTGATCGGGGTGGCCGTCCGCCACAGCGGGCTCGGCGCCTGGATCGCCGGCCATCTGGCGCAGCGGGTCGGCACCAGCTATCAGGGCGCGCTTCTGGGCGCGCTGACCTTCGGCCTGATCATGGCCTTCCTGATGCCATCGGCCATGGGGCGGATCGTGCTGATCCTGCCGATCCTGGCGGCGCTGGCCGAACATCTGGGCCATCATCCCGGTGACCGCCGGCATGCGGGCATGATGGTGGCCGGCGTGATCGGCACCTTCCTGCCCTCGTTCACCATTCTGCCGGCCAATGTGCCGAACAACATCATGGTCGGCATTCTGGAAGCGGCAGGGGCGCCGGTCCCCAGCTTTTCCACCTACCTCGTCACCAATTTCCCGGTGCTGGGGCTGCTGAAGACCCTGGTTCTGGCCGGCGTGCTGCTGTTGCTCTACGGTCGCGGCCCGCAGAAGCCGGTGCCGCGCCCGGAACGGCCGGCCCCGATGACCCCGGATCAGCGCCGGCTGGCCCTGGTGCTGCTGGTGGCCCTGGGCTTCTGGATGACGGATGCCCTGCACCACATCTCCCCCGCCTGGGTCAGCATGACCGTGGCGGTGGTCTGCCTGGTGCCGCGCTTCGCCTTCCTGCCGCCCCGCGCATTGCAGACGCTGAACATGGAGCCGATCTTCTACGCCGGCGGCGTGATCGGCCTTGGCGCCCTGATCGTCCATGCCGGGCTCGGCGACTGGCTGGCCGCCGTGCTGCTCGATGCGGTGGGGCTGCAACCCGGCGCCGCCGCCGGCAATTTCCTCCGCACCGGCGGCCTGGCGACGGTGGTGGCACTGGCCACCACCCTGCCCGGCGTGCCCGCCATCCTGACGCCGCTCACGGCCGATCTCGCCGCCGCCACCGGCCTTTCCACCCCCGCCATCCTGGCGGCCCAGGTGATGGGCTTCTCGACCGTCATCCTACCCTATCAGGCCCCGCCGCTGATGATGGCGATCCTGATCGGCGGGCTGCCGATCCGCGATGTGGCAAAGCTCTGCCTGCTGACCGCACTCGTCACCATCCTGATGCTCTGGCCCTTGCAGGTGCTGTGGCTGCGGGTGATCGGGGTGATCTGACCGGCGCCGTCAGCCGCCGGCCAGCGCATAGACCCTGAGCCGGTGCCCGTCGGGGTCGAGGCCCATGAAGCTGTAGCCGAAGCCCTGCATCATCGGCGCCGCGGCGATGGCGACGCCACGGGCCTGCCAGTCGGCGAAGGCGGCATCCACGGCGGCGTCATCGGCCATGCGGATGCCGAGTTCCGAGGCACCGGGCGGCGCCGACGGCGCCGGCACAACCACAGACTGCGCCCACAGGCCGAGCATCATGCCGCCCTCCAGCGCGAACAGGGCAAAGGCCGGGGATACATCCACCGGGCGGGTGTCGAAGAGATCGGCGTAAAAAATCGCACTTGCCGCCGGGTCGGCGACATAGAGCAGCACATAGGTCGGATGGGTCATCGATCCCGCTCCCGTTCGGCCGGCTCCCCATGAGCGGCACCTGCGGGATCATGCGCCCGGCCTGCTGACAGGGGCTGTCAACAGCCCGGGCGGTATCATCCTTTCACGCAGACCACCTGCCGCAGGGTGTGCACCACCTCGACCAGATCGGCCTGGGCGGCCATTACCGCATCGATGTCCTTATAGGCTTTGGGCGTCTCGTCGAGCACGCCCGCATCCTTGCGGCATTCGACCCCGGCGGTATCGCGCAGATGATCGTCGAGCGTGAAGCGGCGATGGGCTTCGATGCGCGAGACCACCCGCCCGGCCCCGTGGGAGCAGGAGCAGAAGCTCTCGGGATTGCCCCTGCCGCGCACGATGAAGGATTTCGCCCCCATCGATCCCGGGATGATGCCGGCAAGACCATCTGCCGCACGCACCGCCCCCTTGCGGGTGACCCAGACCTCGCGGCCGTAATGCCACTCGCGCGCCACGTAATTGTGGTGGCAGTTCACCGCCTCCAACGTCGCATCAAAGGGCCGCGTCATCACCTTCCGGAGGGCGGCGACGGCATGGTCCATCATCACCCGGCGATTGGTCATCGCGAAATGCTGCGCCCATTCCACCGCCATCACGTAATCGTCGAAATGCGCCGTGCCCTCGGGCAGATAGGCGAGATCGACATCGGGCAGGTCCAGGTGATAGCGGCGCATATCCTCTTTGGCGAGTTCGATGAACCGCGTGCCGATCATGTTGCCGATGCCGCGCGAGCCGGAATGCAGCATCACCCAGACCCGATCGGCCTCGTCCAGGCAGACTTCCAGGAAGTGATTGCCGGTGCCGAGCGTGCCCAGATGAACGATCGCATTGCCCTTGACCAGGGCCGGATGCCGGGCGATCAGCGCCCGATAGCCGGCATCGAGCCCCGCCCAGGCCATCGTCACCGCCGGTGGCAGATCGTCGCCCCACGCGCCGGCATCCCGCTTCTTCCGCCCGCCCGTGCGGCCATGGGGCACGGCGGCTTCGAGCGCCGAGCGGATGCCCGCCAGGCTGTCGGGCAGATCATCGGCGGTGAGCGAGGTACGCACCGCCATCATGCCGCAACCGATATCGACACCGACCGCCGCCGGGATGATCGCGCCCACGGTCGGGATCACCGAGCCGATGGTCGCCCCCTTGCCCAGATGGACGTCGGGCATCACCGCCAGCCATTTGTGGATGAAGGGCATCGAGGCGGTGTTGAGCAGTTGCCGCATCGCAAGCTCGTCGACCGGCACGCCGCGGGTCCACATCTTGACCATCGCGGCCGGCCGGTCGCGGGCGGGTTCATAACGGTCTGCAAGAAGATCGAAGGCCATCGCAGGTCATCCCCGGCTGCGGAAGGACAGGTGTCACCCTCTCTGCGAAGCCCGTGCCAGGGTGAGGGCGGCGGGCAGGGATCCGGATAAGCCTCTGGTCAGACAGGACAGTCTCTTCCGCTTGCCGCACCGGCTGGGCGGCGCGGGTGCGACCGGATATGATCCTGTTGTCTCGGAACTTATACGTCAGGATAAGGCTATGTCGAAGCGCCGGGTCGTGATCGGGTTCGCGGGCACCACGCTGGATGTGGCGGCCGGCCCGCATCGCTGGAAGGCCTGGCGGCCGACGATCTCGCTGGTTCAGCAGCCGGGGATCGGCATCCATCGGCTGCATCTTCTGCATGGGGCCGGTGCCCGCAAGCTGGTGGCGCGCCTGGTCGACGATATCGGCCTGATCGCGCCCGGGGTGGAGGTGCGCCCCGAAGAGATGACGATCGGCAATCCCTGGGATTTCGAAGAGGTCTACGGCCTGCTGCATGATTTCGCCCGCAGCTTTCCCTTCGACACCGAGGCCGAGGACTATCTGATCCACATGACGACCGGAACCCATGTCATGCAGATCTGCTGGTTCCTGCTGGTCGAGGCGCGCTACATCCCGGCGCGGCTGATCCAGGTCTCGCCGCCACCGGCCCGGGAACGGCCGGGCGGTTTCGGCAGCCACACCATCGTCGACATCGACCTGTCGCGCTATGACCGCATCGCCAGCCGCTTCGGACAGGAGCGGCGTGACGGCACATCCTTCCTCAAGGCCGGAATCGACACCCGCAATCCCGGCTTCAACCGGCTGATCGAGCGCATCGAACGGGTGGCCCTGCATTCGACCGCGCCGATCCTGCTGACCGGCCCGACCGGCGCCGGCAAGACCGCCCTCGCCCGCCGGATCTTCGAGCTGAAGAAACAGCGCCGCCAGGTCGACGGCGCCTTCATCGAGGTCAATTGCGCCACCCTGCGCGGTGACGGCGCCATGTCGGCCCTGTTCGGCCATGTCCGCGGCGCCTTCACCGGGGCGGTGGCCGAACGGGCGGGTTTGTTGCGCGCGGCGGATGGCGGGCTGCTGTTCCTGGACGAAATCGGCGAGTTGGGGCTGGACGAACAGGCGATGATCCTGCGCGCGATCGAGGAAGGCCGCTTCCTGCCGCTTGGCGCCGATCGCGAGGTCGTCAGCCGGTTCCAGCTGATCGCGGGCACCAATCGCGACCTTGGCACCGCCGTGGCGGAAGGCCGGTTCCGCGAGGATCTGCTCGCCCGCATCGACCTCTGGAGCTTCGACCTGCCGGGCCTGGCCCGCCGACCCGAGGATATCGACCCCAATCTCGACGAGGAGCTGCGCCGTCACGGTGCCCGTGAAGGCCGCCAGGTCTCGTTCAGCCGGGAAGCGCGGCAGCTGTTTCTCGCCTTCGCCACCGGGCCGCGCGGGCTGTGGCCGGGCAATTTCCGCGACCTCGGTGCGGCGGTCACCCGGATGGCGACCCTCGCCCCCGGCGGCCGGATCACCGAAGAGGTGGTGGCGGAGGAGATCGAGCGGCTGGAACGGGCCTGGCAGCGCCGGGCGCCGGACAGCGCGGATGACGCGCTCTCCGGCCTGCTGGACGCGGCGCGGCTGGACCAGATCGACCCGTTCGACCGCATCCAGCTGGCGGGGGTCGTGCATGCCTGTCGCAACGCCCCCAGCCTCAGCGCTGCCGGGCGGGCCCTGTTCGCAGCCTCGCGCGCCCGGAAAGCCGCGCCCAATGATGCCGACCGGCTGCGCAAATATCTGGCCCGCTTCGGGCTGGACTGGTCGAGGGTGACGGCCGCGGCAAAGTGACCGTCAGGCCGCGTCGGTCGCCCGGTCGAGGCCGAGCAGGCTCGCAATCTCGCAGCGCGGGCGGGTGAGGTCGGCCAGGGTGTAGCGGTCCATATGGGCATAGAAGGCTTCGGCCGCTTCGGCCAGCGCGCCGCGCAGCACGCAGGCGGGCAGGATGCGGCAATTGCCGTGGGTATCGAAACATTCGAGCAGGGCGCTGTCGCGCTCGGTTTCGCGCAGCACCGCGCCGATGCGGATGTCTTCGGGCGCCTGCCCCAGGCGCAGCCCGCCGCCCTTGCCGCGCACGGTTTCCAGATGGCCGAGCCGGCCCAGCTGGTGGACCACCTTCATCAGATGGTTGCGGGAAATGCCGTAGGCCTCGGCGATCTCGCCGATGGTGACCAGCCGGCCGGGGGCGACCGCCACGAAGATCAGGCTGCGCAGGGCATAATCGGAAAAGGTCGTCAGGCGCATCGGCGTGCTCCGGTGGCGGCGTGCCGGCCCCTCGGGAGCCGCTCCTTAAGATATATCCCGAATGCGTCTATGTGCCAGGGGCATCCGGCCCGGGACGCCTCCTCCGGACAATAAGACGCGGCGGCCGGTTGCCCGGCCGCCGCGCTGGTCGTCAGGTCTGCGGTCCCCGACGGGATCGATCAGAGCTTGGGCTCGACGATCTCGCGGGTCTCGACGGTGCCGTTGCCGAACTGATAGATGGCAAAGGTGCCCGGCACGTCGCCGGCCGCGTCGAATTCAAGGGAGCCCGAGGCGCCGACATAGTCGATGTCCTTGCCTTCCTTGATCAGCTTGACTGCCTTTTCCCACTCGCCCGGCAGAACCTTTTCGCCCGGAGCATTCGCAACCTCGCGGAGTGCATCACGGATCTTGGTACCGTCGGTGGAACCGGCCTTCTCCATGGCCAGCGCCAGGACATAGACCGCGTCATAGGTGGTGTCGATATAGGGCTTGGGCGGCAGCTCCTTGAACTTCGCCTCATAGGCCGTCCGGAACTTCGTCGCCGCGGGGCTGTCGGCCACGGCCTCAGGGGCGATGCCGACCACGTCCTTGAGATATTTCTCACCGATCGCACGCGACATCTCCGGAGCCTTCAGGCCGTCGGAGAAGACGAACTTGGTGAACAGCCCCTCTTCCAGCGCCTGACGCACCACGGTGGTGCCGGTCTCAGGATAGGCGATCAGGATCAGCGCTTCGGCCCCGTCCTTGGCCGCTGCGGTGAGTTCGCCACGATAGGACACGCTGCCCGGCTCGAAGGACTGCGAGCTTGCGACCTTGCCGCCGCCCTTCTCGAAGGTCTTGGCGAATTCCTCCGCCAGGCCCTGGCCATAGTCGTTGTTGATGTACATCACCGACACGGTCTTGTAGCCCTGATTGGCTGCAAGCTGCCCCATCACCGTGCCCTGAAGGGCGTCGGACGGCACCGAGCGGAACAGGAAGTCCTTGTCGTCGAGCGAGGTGATCACCGGCGAGGTCGAGGCCGGCGAGATCTGGGGCACCATGCGCGGTGCAGACACGGTGGTGGCCACCGGAATGGTGACGCCCGACGACAGAGCGCCGACCATCGCATTCACGCCCGCCACGGAGACCAGCCGCTGGGCCGCATCCACACCCGCCTGGGCGTTGGTCTGATCGTCCGCCACTTCGAGCGTCAGCTTGCCGCCCAGCACGCCGCCCTGACCATTGATCTCGGCAGCAGCCAGCAGCGCGCCGTTCACCGAGGCAACGCCATAGGCCTGCAGATCGCCGGTCAGCGGCATCAGCGCGCCGATCTTGGCTCCCTCGGCCCAGGCCGGCGCCGCAGCGGTAAGCATCGAGGCGACAACGGCCGCGGTGGCGGTCCGGATCGGATTGAGTCTCATCGCTTCCCCATCTTTTTCTGGTTGCGATCCAACATCATGCGTCGACGACCCGGGTGCCGCGGCGTCCGGCGGGGGCCTTGGGCGGTCACCTTCGGCAACCGGCCGGCCCGGATCCGACCACCGCGAGCCGTCGTTCCGGAACAGGCCGGATCCCGCGCCATCTCTCCCGCGCGGGCCGTCTGCTCCGGCCTCCCCGGGCTCGGGCTGGGGCCATTATGCACCGGAGCAGGCGGAACCAGAAGCAGGGAAACTCGCCTCATACCTGATAGGAAAGCCATGCAGATCGCGCACGGGTCTGGTGCCATGCAGAAGCTGCATTGTTGCAGTGCGAAAAGGACCCCTCCCGAAACCGATCGATCAGGCGTATCTCTAGCTCATCGAAACGACACGATGCGCCGCCGCAGCTCAGGCGCCCCGACCGAGCCCCCCAAGCACGCAGCCCTGAAAGATCTTCAGGATGCGACCGGTCGAGAGGCCCGGCAGCGAAGACGGCGCAGCCCCTAGGAGACCTGTCATGACCGCCTTCATTCCTGGCGTCATCTCGCTGAAGAACGTGATCGCCCGCGTGATCCGCTGGCGCCTGGAGCGTCGGACCTACGCCGAACTGAAGTCCCTGGACGACCGCATGCTGGCCGATATCGGCATCTCGCGCGGCGAGATCCGCTCGGTCGCGACCCATGGTCGCCAGGGTCACGAGGTTGCCGGCTACGGCGTGTGATCCGGCGAGCCCGGCCGTGAATATGGCCGGATGCCGCGCCTGAAACAAGCTTCGCATCAGGAACCGTCCTCCCCCGGAGCCCGATGCGATAACTGAAGCGTTTCCCCCGCTTCAGCCTGCCCGGGCCGCTGCCGCCCTCCCTCGGCAACCGGCCCGACCCCAGCCCGGCGTCTGCTGCGCCTCCGCCTGCCCTCCCTCAGGCCCGAGTGCTGCGCGACGCCGACGGGACCGGTCGTTCCCCACTTGCGACCAGCCCCGCGATGCCTTGATGACGGTCCGGCCGCCCTCCCTCGGCCCCACCGTCCGCCCCTCTCCCCAAGGGGCCGCATCGCCGGGCAGCAAGACGGACCGGTCACCGCATCACGGCCCCGACGCTTCCCCCGTCGGGGCCGTTTTTTTTCGTCAGGCGTAAAGCCCCTCAATGACGTCGGTGTACTTCCTGTACACATTGCTGCGCCGGATCTTCATGGTCGCCGTCACCTCGTCGTCGTCATGGTCCAGTTCCTTGGTCAGCAGGTGGAAGCGGCGGATCTGCGACACGGGGGCGAGACCGGCATTGGCACGGGCGATTTCGGCGTCGATCAGGGCCCGCACCTTCGGGTTCTCGGCCAGCGACCGGAAGGTGGTGTAGGCGATGCCCTGCTCTTCGGCCCAGCGCGCGACGGTGTCGTAGTCGATCTGGATCAGGGCGGCGACGTATTTGCGCCGGTCGCCGATCACCACGCATTCCTTGATATAGGGGCTGGATTTGGCGGCATTCTCGATCTCGGTCGGCGACAGGTTCTTGCCGCCGGCGGTGATCATGATGTCCTTGATCCGGTCGACGATGCGGATATGGCCGTCGACCTCTTCCCCGACATCGCCGGTATGCAGCCAGCCGTCGCGGATGGTGTCGCGGGTGGCGGCCTCGTTCTTGTAGTAGCCGGCGAAGACCGAACCGCCACGGACCAGGATTTCGCCGGTCGCGGGATCGAGCTTCACCTCCACCCCGTCGACGGCGGTGCCGACCATGCCCGGCCGGGCATCCTCGGGCGCCTGGCCGATAGCCACGCCCGAGGTCTCGGTCTGGCCATAAGCCTCGACCAGCGGCACCCCGATGGTGCGGAAGAAGCGCAGGATCTCGGGCGAAATCGGGGCCGCACCGGTAAGGGCGACATGGACCCGGCGCAGGCCGATGAAATTCTGCAACGCCCGGAACACCAGCAGATACCAGAGCGCGAAGCGCAGTCGCTCGGCCAATGCCCAGTCGCGGCGCGGTTTCCAGGCAAGTGGCGTGCAGTCGCGGACCGCGCGGTCGAACAGCGCCTTCCGCCAGCCGCCGGTCTCGGCCATCTTGATGTGGATCGCTGCGTGCAGTTTTTCCCAGATCCGGGGTACGCCCAGGAAAAAGCTGGGCGCCACCTCGCGCAGATCCGACTGTACGGTGCGCAGGCTTTCGCCGAACGAAATCCGGCTGCCCAGATAGAGCGGTGCGAAATTGGTCATCGCCTGTTCGGCGACATGGCAGAGCGGCAGATAGCTGAGGCTGGAGGCGTCGCCGTCCAGATGCAGCCGCGCCACCAGCCCGGGCACGACATGGGTGATGTTGCGATAGGTGATCACCGCCCCCTTGGGCTTTCCGGTCGAGCCCGAGGTGTAGATCATCAACGCGGTGTCATCCAGCGTCTGGGCATCGAGCAGCGCATCGGCGCGGCCGGGATCGGCGGCATGGCGTCCGGCGCCCAGCCGTTCCACCTCGCTGAAGGCGATCAGGTCGGGGTCGTCGTAGCCGCGCAGGCCACGCATGTCGACGACCACGATCCGGCGCAGCCGCGGCAGTTCCGCCCGCCGCTCCAGCACCTTGTCCGCCTGTTCCTGATCCTCCACCACCACCACGTCGACATCGGCATGGGCGAGCACATAGGCGACCTCGCCCGCAGGGCTGGTCGGGTAGACGCCGACCGTGACCGCACCGATGATGCCGGTGCCCAGCTGGGCGATCACCCATTCGGCCCGGTTTTCGGACAGAATGCCGACATGGCCCCCGGCGCCCACGCCCAGCGCCTCCAGCCCCAGCCCGAAGGCGCGGGCGCGCTCGAAATAGCCGGCCCAGGTGATCGGCTGCCAGATGCCGTAATCCTTCTGGCGGATCGCGAGCCGGTCGCCCTGCCGGCGGGCATGCTCGCGCAGCATCTGGGGCATGGTCAGGGTCGGAATCGCCATGGTCATGACAGCCACCGCTTGCGCCGCTTGTAATGCTTGATGTCGCGGAAGGACCGGCCGCCGCCATCCTCGCCGCCATGGCCCAGATAGAATTCCTGCACGTCCTGATTGGCGGCAAGCTGGGCCGGCGTGCCGTCGATCACCACCCGGCCGCTTTCCATGATGTAGGCATAATCGGCAACCGCGAGGGCGATCGCGGCGTTCTGTTCGACCAGCAGCACCGCGGCCCCGCGCTCGCGATTGATGCGCAGCACGATCGAGAAGATCTCTTCCACCACCATGGGGGCAAGGCCCAGCGACGGCTCGTCGAGCATGATCAGCTGCGGCTCGGCCACCAGCGCCCGGCCGATGGCCAGCATCTGCTGTTCGCCGCCCGAGAGATAGCCGGCAAGCCCCTTGCGCCGCTCTTTCAGCCGCGGGAAATAGCCATAGACCATGGCCAGCGCATCGTCGGTGGAGCCGACGCTGCCGGCATTGCGGGCATAGGTCGCCGCGATCAGATTCTCTTCGACCGTCAGATCCTCGAAGACCCGGCGGCCCTCCATCACATGAAACAACCCGTCATGAACCAGCCGGTCGGGCTCCCGCCCCCAGGCCTCGCGGCCGCGGAAGCGGACATGGCCGGCGGTCAGCCCGCCATTCTCCAGCCGGATCAGGCCGGACACGGTCTTGAGCGTGGTCGACTTGCCGGCACCATTGGCGCCGAGCAGGGCCACGATCGCGCCGGGGGCGACGCGGATCGACAGCCCGCGCAGCACCTGCACCGTGTGATTGTAGACGACCTCGATATTCTCGATGTCGAGCAGAGGATCGGGAGAGGCTGACGTCATCGGCAGGGCCCCGGAGAATGCGGCCGGCCCGGGCACAGGATCCCGGACCGGTCGTCGGTCGGACGAGGTCAGGTGAGCGCGATCCAGTCGGAGGCCGGCACGTAGCGCTTTTCCGAGAACCTGACCTGGTAGATGCGGCCCACCGGCACCGAATGGGTCTTCATCGAAATCGGCAGGCCGATGATGCCGCCGGTGTCCCAGTTCTCGATGCTCTCCAGCGCCGCCTTCATGTTTCTGGCGGTCATCTCCTGGCCGCCCTCAATCACCCGCCGGGCGATTTCGGCAAACAGCATGCCGGTGAACCAGCTGGCGACATAGGGGACGGGGCGGTAGGTCACGTCGGGCGCATGCTGCTTCGTCCAGGCGCGCATGGCGTCGAAATTGGCACCGCTGGCGTCACTGTCGTAATAGTTGTAGGGCATCACGCCCATGAAGCCGTCCGACGGCTCGCCTACCTGATCGATCAGCAGCTTGTCCATGGTGTAATAGGTGCCCATGAACTTCGTCTTCAGACCCATCTGCTTCATCTGGACGATGAATTCGTTGATCGGCGACAGCACATAGCCGTGGAAGATCACATAGTCGGGACGCGAGCGGCGCAGCTTCAGCACTTCCGCCGAGACGTCGACACTGCCGGGTTTGGTCACGATTTCATCGACCAGCTCGATACCCAGCGCCTTGGCGCGCGCCTTGGCCGAGGCGATCGGGTCGCGGCCGAATTCGGTGTCGCTGTAGACCAGCGCCAGCTTGGGCGCCGAACCGCCCGAGGCCTCGTTCTTGATGTATTGCAGCAGAATGCCGACCTGCTCGGCATAGCTGGGGCCGGCGATGAAGTGATAGGGATAGCGGCCGGGATCGGCGAGTTCCGAGGCGAAGCTCGCCCCCGACATCACCGTCGTGCCCATCTGGACCAGTTCCGAGGCGATCGCCTTTTCGAAGCCGGTGCTGTCGCCGAAATAGAAGGGCGGCTTGTGGGCGGCGGTGATCTTTTTGAAGGCCGCCACCGACACGTCGACCTTATAGCCGGTGTCTTCCATCACATAGCGCAGCTGGCGCCCGGCGACGCCGCCATTGGCGTTCTTCCATTCGACGAAATCGTTCAGCCCCTGATGGCCGGCGATGCCGGCAAAGGCGAAGACGCCGGTCATCGGCAGCGAACCGCCGATGACGATGTCGTCGGCCGCAAGCGCCATGCGCGGGTCGAGCCCGGATTTGAGCGCAAGGCCGAGGGCCGCGGCACCGCCGCCATATTTCAGGAGATCGCGGCGCGAGAGGCCGCGCATGATGCTGGACATGGGTGTCTCCTCCCTGACAAGGACGCCTGCCGCCGGTTCTGGCCGGCGGTCGTTGACGATCGTGCAGGCCCCGGGCACCCGTCAGGTGCGGAAGGGCCAGAGGTGGAAGAACCGCCGGAGCCTGCGCCACATCTCGGCCAGACCATGGGGTTCGAAGATCAGGAACAGGACGATCAGCAGGCCGAAGACCACCTCGCGCATCGGCGACAGCACGACCGGAGCCTGCGGGTAGAAGGGGGTGACCATGGTGGTCACGAAGCGCAGCGCCTCGGGGACCAGGGTCATGAAGATCGCCCCCAGAATGCCGCCCAGGATCGAGCCCATCCCGCCGACGATGATCGCCGCCAGGAAGAAGATCGACATGGTGAGCGGGAAGCTTTCGGGCGTCACCACCCGGAAGAAATAGGCGAAGAGCCCGCCGGCCACCCCGGCATAGAAAGAGCTGAGCGCAAAGGCGTAGAGCTTCCAGCGCAGCAGGTCGATGCCCAGCACCTCGGCCGAGATGTCGCGGTCGCGGATGGCGATGAAGGCGCGCCCGACCCGGGTGCGGAACAGGTTGCGCGCGCCCATGCAGGCGATCACCGCCACCCCCATGATCAGCCAGTACATCGACCGGTCGTCGCCCAGCACCAGGCCGAAGAGTTCGGCCGGCGGCACCTGCAGGCCGCCGATGCCGCCGGTGACCGGATCCCAATGGGCGAAGACGAAATGGGCGATGACCGAGGCGGCAAGCGTCGCGATCGCGAGATAAAGCCCCTTGACCCTGAGCGACGGCAGGCCGACCAGCACGCCGAAGGCGGCGGAGACGAGCCCCGCCAGCGGCAGGGTCAGAATGAAGGGCACCCCCCAGCGGCTGGCGAAGACCGCGACCGTATAGCCGCCGATCCCCATGAAGGCCGCCTGGCCGAGCGAAATCTGGCCGGTGAAGCCGGTCAGGATGTTGAGCCCGGTGGCGCTGATCACGTTGATCGCGACCAGACAGGCCAGATAGATGGTGTAGTCGTTGCCGATCAGGGGAAAGACCAGGATGGCCACGATCAGGGCCGCGAACCACGCCCGGCGCACGGGCGTGTCGAAGATCATCTCGTCGGCGATATAGCTGGTCTTGGCGTCACCGATACGCATCGCGATCCGGTCTCCGGTGCGGTGGTGGCGAAGGAAGGTCCGGCCGCGTGCCGGCTCAGAGGCGCTCGATCTCGCGGGTGCCGAACAGGCCGTAGGGGCGGATGATCAGAATCGCCGCCAGCAGGGTGAAGGTGGCGAGCTGGCGGTATTCACCGCCGAGATAGGTGCCGGCGATGGTCTCGATCCAGCCCACGAACAGCCCGCCGATCAGCGCGCCCAGAATGCTGTCGAGCCCGCCCAGGATCACGATCACCAGGATCGACAGCCCGACCACGCCCATCTGCGGGCTGAGCCCGCCGCTGGCGGCAACCAGGATCCCGGAGATCGCCGCCGCAAAGGCCCCGGCCATCCAGGCGGCCGAGAACACCTTGGGCACGGCGATGCCCATCGAATAGGCCGCCGCCTGGTCGGACGCCGTGGCGCGAAGGGCCACGCCGCCGCGGGAGAAGCGGAAATAGAGCAGGTAGACGGCGATCACGCAGGCCGCGATCACGAAGGCCCAGGCGGATTTCGGCGCCACGAACATCTCGCCGATCATGATCGGCTCCCGCGGCAGGAAATCGGGCAGCAGCTGCGGGTCGGCGGTCCAGAGCATTTCGGCCAGGCCGATCAGCACGCTGGCGATGCCGACCGTCACCATCACCACCGAGATCGGGTTCTCGCCCAGCATCGGCCGGATCGCGACCCGCTCGATGATGCCGCCCAGAAGCGATCCGCCGATCACCGCCAGCGGCAGAGACACATACCAGGGCCAGTCGAGGATGCCGGCGAAGGTGAGGAACAGATAAGCCGAGAACATCATCATCTCGCCGACGGCGAAATTGATGACCCGCGTGGCCTTGTAGATGATCACGAATCCGAGGGCGATCAGGGCATAGAGCCCGCCGGTCGCCAGCCCCGCAAGGCTGACTTCGCCGAAGAACAGCCAATCCAACGGCCGCCTCCTTCCACATGCAGGATGCTAGGCAAGGGGGGATTTCTGGTCGTACAGGGCTGGTTCGGGCAGAAAGACGGCCACGGGTCAGGCCGCCGCCTGCCCCGCCTCCAGCCGTGCGCGCATCTGCCCGACATCGCCCGCCCCCAGATAGGCGCGGATCACTTCAGGATCTTTCTGGACCTCGGCCGGCCGGCCGGCGGCGATGCGCTTGCCGAAATTCAGCACCGCGACGTGATCGGAAATGTCCATCACCAGCCCCATATCGTGTTCGACCATGAGCACGGTGACGCCCCATTCCTCCTTCACGTCCAGGATGAAGCGGGCCATGTCTTCGCGTTCCTCGCGGTTCATGCCCGCCACCGGCTCGTCCAGCATCAGCACGGCCGGCCGCATGGCCAGCGCGCGCGCCAGCTCCACCCGCTTCTGCAGGCCGTAAGGCAGGGCGCCGACGGGAAGCCCGCGGATATGGTCGATTTCCAGGAAATCGATGATCCGCTCCTCCACCTCCTGCCGCAGCCGCGCCTCTTCCGCCCGCGCCCGGCCGCGATAGATCAGGGCATCGATCAGCCCGGTCTTCAGATGGACATGCGCGCCGAGCTTGATGTTGTCGAGCACGGTCATGCCGCGGAACAGGGCGATGTTCTGGAAAGTGCGGGCAAGCCCCAGCGCCGCACGGGCCGGCGGCTTCAGGCGGCTGACGTCCCGGCCGCGAAAGCGCACCGTGCCGGTGTCGGGCTTGTAGAAGCCCGAGATGGCGTTGAACAGAGAGGTCTTACCTGCGCCATTGGGGCCGATCACGGTGGTGATCGTGCCTTCCTTCACGGTGAGCGATACATCGGTCAGGGCGGCCACGCCGCCGAACTTCAAGCCGACGCCCTCAACCTCCAATATGGCTGTCATGTAGCACCCGTCCGACGGCAGACGGGCGGATGCACCTCTCCCGTCTCCCCGGCACGGGCGCATCCGTGCCGTCGATGGTGATCGTTCACCGGTAATGTCTCCCTCCCTCGCGGGGTGGTCTTTATTATTTTAGAACCACTCCCGTCCCTTCAGGCTAGGAAACTGTCCGATGGGTGTCAATTGGCATTACCCACGGGTAAAAAGATTTCCACGCTGTAAAAGCGACAGCCCGCGCCCCCGGAGGTCCGGTGGCGCGGGCTGGCTGCAAACCCATAGATTGTGCCGGTGGAAACCGGCCGGACCCGCCGGCTGTCAGACGGCGACGAAGCGCCAGATACCGTCCGGGCCGGTTTCGCGGCGGATGGCGTTGCGGTGGACCAGATTGTTGATATGGGCCAGCGCCTCCCCCGTGGCGAAGACCAGCTGCTGGGCATCGAGCGTGCGATTGCCGAACAGCAGCGGGAAGGTGTCGCGCACGGTGCAGGGCCCGGCGCGGCAGGCGGTCAGGATTGCCTCCAGCCGGTCGTGGTGATGGGCGGCCAGCGCCTCGATCCGGTGATGCAGGCCGTAGAAGGGCGCATCATGGGCCGGCAGTACCAGGGTGTCCTCGGGCAGTTCCAGGAATTGCGGCATGTCCGCCAGGAACATCGCCAGCGGATCGCCATCGGGCTCGGTCGGCCAGACCGCGACATTGGGGCTGATCCGCGGCAGGACCTGATCGCCCGAAATCAGCACCCCGCGCTTTTCCGAATAAAGCGAGACATGCTCCACCGCATGGCCGCGGCCGATCAGCACCTGCCATTCATCACCGCCGAAGACGACCTTCGCCTCGCGGCTCATGCGCAGGAAGCTCTGCGGCAGTTCCGACACGCCCTTGCGATAGCCGCTGGTGCGGCCGTGAATGCCCTCGATCTCTTCGGTGGTCAGCCCCGCCTTGCGGTAGTAGGAAAGCCGGGCGTCATGGGCGCCCGAGGCGACCTCGAACCACACCGCCCGCGCCATCAGCCATTCACCCAGCGAGGCATGGAAACGCGCGCCCTCCCAGCGGCGGACCATCCAGCCGGCCAGACCCATATGGTCGGGGTGGTAGTGGGTCACGACCACATCGACCACCGGCCGGCCACCAAGCGTCGCCTCGAATACCTGTTCCCAGAGATCCGTGGTCATGCGGGTGTTGATGCCGGTATCGACGACGGTCCAGCCCTCGGGCCCGTCGACCAGCCAGAGATTGATGTGGTTGAGCGCAAAGGGCAGCGGCATCCGGACCCAGAAGACGCCCGGGGCGACCTCCAGGCTCTGCCCCGGCTCCGGGCGCGTGGTCAGGGGATAGACGACCCCGGCGGCACGATCCATGTCTTGGCCTTTCCTTGCATCACCTCCCCCTCATCAGACAGATCCGTCTTCAGATTGCGACCCCCGTCTCTGCGGACGTTCGGGCCGTTTTCGGCAGCGACACGGCCTTCCCGGCGGCTTCTGAGCGGCCGTCTCCGGAAGGCGCGTCGCAGCCGGGGCCGGGCGGCTGCCCGCCCTGCCCCGGTGCATGCGCATGTCGTACGATCAGGCGGCGAACTGCTCGGGGCTGAGCGCCATGATCGAGGCCGAGCCGGCCTTGACCGTGCGGGCAAGCCCGGCCGCCAGCGGCAGAACCTGTTCGGCATAGAAGCGGGCGGTGATCAGCTTCGCTTCCAGGAAGGCCGCATCATCGGCGCCTTCCGAAAGACCGCGGATCGCGGCCGCGGCCGAGATCGCCATCATCCAGCCGCCGGCGACCGTGCCCATCAGCCGGGCATAGGCGGTGGCACCCGCGAGCACGGCCTGGGCATCGCTGCCGGCCCGGGCGATCAGCCAGTCGGTGGCATCATCGGCGGCAGCCACCGCCTCGGCCAGCGCAGCGGCGATGGTCGCGGCATCATCACCTTCCACCGCCTTCAGCGCCTCGGCGGCAGCCCCCATCTCGGCGACCAGCGCCTTGATCGACTGGCCATTGTCCATCGACAGCTTGCGGCCGACCAGGTCCATGGCCTGGATGCCGTTGGTGCCCTCGTAGATCAGGCAGATACGGGCATCGCGCAGATGCTGGGCGGCGCCGGTCTCTTCCACATAGCCCATGCCGCCATGGATCTGCACACCGGTCGAGGCCAGTTCGAAGCCCAGATCGGTCGACCAGCCCTTCACGATCGGGATCAGCACCTCGACCCGGCGCTGGGCCTGACGGCGAGCCTCCGCATCCTCGGTATGACGGGCACGGTCGATCATCGCGGCGGTATAAAGGCCAAGCGCACGGGCGGCCTCGGTCTGCGACTTCATCAGCATCAGGTTGCGGCGCACATCCGGATGCATAATCAGCGGTGCCGCGCCCTCAGCGCCGGCGGCACGGCCCTGGCGGCGCTCCTGCGCATAGGCCAGCGCCTGCTGATAGGCGCGCTCGGCGATCGCATAGCCCTGGATGCCGACATTCAGCCGGGCATTGTTCATCATGGTGAACATGTACTGCAGGCCGCGATTCTCTTCGCCGATCAGATAGCCGGTGGCACCGCCACCGTCGCCGAACTGCATCACCGCGGTCGGGCTGCCATGGATGCCGAGCTTGTGCTCAAGGCTGGCACAGCGCAGGTCGTTGCGCCGGCCCAGCGTGCCGTCGGCATTGACCAGGAATTTCGGCACGATGAACAGCGAGATGCCCTTCACGCCTGCCGGCGCGTCCGGGGTGCGCGCCAGCACCAGATGGACGATGTTCTCGGTCAGGTCGTGCTCGCCATAGGTGATGAAGATCTTGGTGCCGGTGATGGCATAGGTGCCGTCATCCTGCTTCACCGCCTTGGTGCGCAGCAGCGCCAGATCCGATCCGGCCTGCGGTTCGGTCAGGCACATCGTGCCGGTCCATTCGCCCGAGACCAGCTTTTCCAGATAGGTCTGCTTCTGCGCGTCGGAGCCGTGGGCGGTCAGCGCCTCGACCGCACCGATGGTGAGCAACGGGCAGAGCCCCCAGGCCATGTTGGCCGAATTCCACATCTCGGCGCAGGCCGAGGCGACGGTGATCGGCAGGCCCTGGCCGCCGAATTCCGGCTCGAACGGGATCGAGTTCCAGCCGCCGTCGACAAACTGGCGATAGGCCTCGCGCCAGCCTTCCGGCGTGCGGACCACGCCGTTCTCGACCTTCGAGCCCGTCTGATCACCGGTGCGGTTCAGCGGTGCGATCACCCCGCCGGCCAGCTTCCCGGCTTCTTCAAGGATGGCGTCCACGGTATCGGGGGTCGCCGCATCGCAGCCCGGAAGCTGCGACAGGCCTTCGATGTCGACGATCTCGCGCATCACGAAGCGCATGTCGCGGATGGGTGCCGTGTAACCGAACATGGATGTCCTCGAAGTCTCGGGTCCGTGGGGAAGTCTCGGGGCCGTAGGTAAAGAGTGCAGGATGACTGGAAAGATCGGCCGGCCAGCGCGAAAAGCAAACGCTCGCTTGGCAATATTCCATCACCAGGGGCCGCCCGAAGGACCTCTCTGGTACAAGCCGGCCCCTCGATGCGACCGCCCCCCGCCGGAAAGCGGGCTGCTTTCGCCCGACGTTATAACATCTGCGGCAGACGCGTGCAGGGGATAAACGTCACGAGGCCCGGCACCACCGCCTGGACAGGCGACGGGCCGGGCCCCGGAAGGCAATGCAGAGCCGTGCTCAGTCGACCGCCTGATGATGGGCTGCGGTCACAGCCGGCGTGACGGCCGCGGCCGAGAAGGCCTCGGTCGCCAGCGCGGTCAGCCGGGTCGCCTCGTCCATATAGTCGCGAACCGCCTTCTGGGCGAAGCCGTTGGCCATCTCGATGAAGTCGACCGGCGAGCGGCAGGCGCTGAGTTGTTTCTGGCTGGCGAAATCTTCGTTCAGCCGGCCCATCACGAACCGGCTGTATTCCTGGGCGATGCGTCCGGCCGCATCCACGACCGCTCGGTTGATCTGAAACCAGGTCTCCACGGCCTCGCGGCCACCGGTCATCATCGTGTCGAACGACACCGGCGGCATAAGCGCGGCCTCGGGCGCGGTGGTCTTGAAGGGGCTGACGGTCATGGCTGTTTCCTCCACCTCAGAGGGGGCGGTGCGACAGCGGGGGTCGCATTCATCTTTCATTTACCATGCCATGAAAATCAACACATTGATCTGCATCAATTTCCACTCCAGCCCGCAATCAGGCCCGGCCTTACTCGACCATGAGTGCCGGATCGAGCCCCAGCTCGGCCACCAGCCAGCGCACCAGGGCGCGGATGGTCTGCCGGCGCGAAGCCAGGCGCGGAAACACCAGGTGATGGCCGACATAGGTGATGTCGCGTGCGCGCCCCACCAGCGGCCGGACCAGCAGGCCCGACCGGATCTCCCGCTCTGCCAGCCGGGTCGATTCCAGCGCCACCCCCAACCCGTCGGTCGCCGCCGCGATGGCCAGGAAGCTGCGGTCGAAGCGGGCGCCCTGGGGTGGCGGCGGCGCCAGGCCGTTCGCCTCGAACCAATGCGGCCAGCGGATCAGCTTGTTGTCGCTCTGAAGCAGGGTCTGGTGCAGCAGATCGGCGGGTTTGCGGATATAGGGGGCCAGGGCCGGCGTGCACAGCGGTACCACCGTCTCTTCGCCGAGCGGGATGACCACGATGCCGTCGCGGGGCTGCACTTCGCCATAGATGATGTCGGCATCGAATTCATTGGTCTCGAACCGCGCGTAATCGGTGTTGGCGGCCAGGCGGACATCGATCTCGGGATTGGCGTTCAGGAAGCGCGACAGCCGCGGCGTCAGCCAGGTGGCGGCGAAGCTCGGCGCGCAATGCAGCCGCAGCAGCCCGGGGCCGCTGGTCGAAATCAGGTCGATGCCGCGGCGGATTTCCTCGAAGCCGCGCCCGACATGGCCGATCAGGGCGGCACCGTCGGGGCTGAGCCGCACCGCACGGGTGGACCGCACGAACAGCACCACGCCCAGCTGATCTTCCAGCTTGCGCACCGCATGGCTGACGGCGCTGGGGGTCAACGACAATTCCTCGGCCGCCGCCCGGAACGAGCCGGTGCGCGCGGCGGCCTCGAAGGCGCGAAGCAGGGAAAGCGGCAGGGGTGGCGCCATGTTACGGATGAACCTGATTCATCAATTGATGCAAACTTCCCGTTTGTCGGGGCACGCGGGTTTGCCGATGCTTGGGTCAATCAAAACCCAAAACGGCGGAGGAAACCATGCTCCTGAACGGCAGAACGGCCGTGATTTCAGGTGCG
This sequence comes from Tistrella mobilis, assembly GCF_041468085.1. Lineage (NCBI taxonomy): Bacteria > Pseudomonadati > Pseudomonadota > Alphaproteobacteria > Geminicoccales > Geminicoccaceae > Tistrella > Tistrella mobilis. The sequence goes on from NZ_CP121017.1 coordinate 3,352,290, forward strand.
GCGAGTGCGCGCGGCATCGGCTACGCCACCGCGAAACTGTTCGCGGGCCAGGGCGCCCGGGTGGTGATTCTGGATCTCGACGAGGCGGCGTCGGCCGCCGCGGCCGCCGGCCTGCCGGCCACGCCCGCCGGCCTGCCGCATCTGGGCCTCGCCTGCGACGTCACCGACCGCGAGGCCTGCCTTGAAGCCACCGCCCGGATCATCGCCACCTGCGGCCGGATCGACGTGCTGGTCAACAATGCCGGCGTCACCCAGCCGGTGAAGCTGCTCGACATCACCCCCGCCGACTGGGACCGCATCCAGGACGTCAACCTGCGCGGCACGCTCTATCTCAGCCAGGCGGTGATCCCGCATATGCGCGCAGCCGGCGGCGGATCCATCGCCTGCATGTCCTCGGTCTCCGCCCAGCGCGGCGGCGGCATCTTCGGCGGCCCGCACTACTCCGCCGCCAAGGCGGGGGTTCTGGGTCTCGCCAAGGCGATGGCCCGCGAATTCGGCCCGGCCGGAATCCGGGTCAACTGCATCACCCCCGGCCTCATCCAGACCGACATCACTGGCGGCAAACTGACCGACGAGATGCGCCACGAGATCCGCAAGACCATCCCGCTCGACCGGCTGGGCGAGGCCGCAGACGTCGCCGGCGCCTGCCTGTTCCTGGCCTCGGACCTCTCCTCCTACATCACCGGCGCGGTGATCGACGTGAATGGCGGCATGCTGATTCATTGATCTGGCCCTCGCCGGGCGGGCACTCCGTGCCGGTTTGTCAGCCCCTCGCCGGGCAGGCACTCCGTGCCCTTGGCCGCCGCCTCAATGGCGGCTGAGCGCTGCGCGCAGGCCGGGCGCTACCGCGCCGGCTCCACTGGCCTGGCACAGGCCCGGCTTTTCTTCTTTCCTGTATGTCGAGGTTCCTGATGACCACCGAAATCGATGCGGCGCGTGGGCACGCGCTGGCCAATGTGAGCCTGGCGGAGCGCGCCTGGCGCATCCGGCGGCTGGCGGTGCGGATGGGGGAGGTTCAGGGGCAGGGCTATGTCGGCCAGGCCCTGGGTGTCGCCGATCTGCTGGCCGTCTCCTATTTCCACGCCCTGCGCTACCGCCCCGAGGATCCGCTCTGGGAGGGGCGGGACCGCTTCCTGCTCTCGATCGGCCACTATGCCATCGCCCTTTATGCCGCGCTGATCGAAGCCGGCATCATCCCCGAGGACGAGCTTGAAACCTATGGCACCGACGACAGCCGGCTGCCGATGTCGGGCATGGCCGCCTATACCCCGGGCATGGAGATCACCGGCGGCTCGCTGGGCCATGGCCTGCCGATCGCGATCGGCATGGCGCTGGGGCTGAAGCGCAAGGCCTCCACCTCGTTCATCTACAATCTGATGTCCGATGGCGAACTCGGCGAAGGCTCGACCTGGGAAGCGGCGATGTCGGCCGGTCATCATCGGCTCGACAATCTGATCGCGCTGGTCGACTTCAACGACCAGCAGGCCGACGGCCATTCCCGCCAGGTGCTGTCGGCCGAACCCGTCACCGACAAATTCCGGGCCTTCGGCTGGCACGTCCAGCGGGTGAACGGCAACGATATCGAGGCGCTGCGCGCAGCCTTCGACACCGCACGTGAGCTGGATGAGCCCAGGCCCCGGGTCATCATCTGCGACACCACCATGTGCAAGGGCGTGCCGTTCCTGGAAGCCCGCGAGATCACCCATTTCATCCGGGTGGAGCCCGATGAATGGCAGCTCGCCCTGGATGCGCTCGACGAAGGAAAGCCCGCATGACCGCCCTGAAGCGCCCCGCCGGCCGCCCCGCCCCGGTCCGCGATCCGTCGCGCCCCCGGCTGACCACCTCGGCCATGATCGCCTCGCTGGCAGCCGAAGGCCAGCGCACCGAGCCCGCCCCCTTCGGCCATGCCCTGGTCGAGCTGGCAAAGACCCGGCCCGACATCGTGGGGCTGACGGCCGATCTTTCGAAATACACCGATCTGCACGTCTTCGCGAAGGCCTTCCCCGACCGCTTCTATCAGATGGGCATGGCCGAACAGCTGTTGATGGGCGCCGCCGCCGGCCTTGCCCGCGAAGGCTTCATCCCCTTCGCCACCACCTATGCGGTCTTCGCCTCGCGCCGCGCCTATGACTTCGTCTGCATGGCGATCGCCGAAGAAAGCCTGCCGGTCAAGATCGTCTGCGCCCTGCCCGGCCTCACCACCGGCTACGGCCCCAGCCATCAGGCGACCGAGGATCTGGCGATCTTCCGGGGCCTGCCGAACATGACCATCGTCGATCCCTGCGATGCCATCGACATCGCCCAGGCGGTGCCGGCAATCGCCGCCCATGACGGGCCGGTCTATATGCGGCTGCTGCGCGGCAATGTCCCGGCGGTGCTGGACGACTACGACTACAGCTTCGAACTGGGCAAGGCAAAGCTGCTGCGCGACGGGGCGGAGGTGCTGTTCATCGCAAGCGGGCTGATGACCATGCGGGTGCTGGACGCGGCGAAATCGCTCGCCGCGGACCGGATCGGCGCCGCGGTGCTGCATGTGCCGACCATCAAGCCGCTCGATACCGAAACCATCCTGCGCGAGGCCGCCCGCCCCGGGCGGCTGGTGGTGGTGGCCGAAAACCATACCATCATGGGCGGGCTGGGCGAGGCGGTCGCCGCAACCCTGATGCGGGGCGGCGTCCACCCCGCCTTCCGGCAGATCGCCCTGCCCGATGCCTTCCTGGATGCGGGCGCCCTGCCCACGCTGCACGACCGCTACGGCCTGTCGGCCGCTGCCGTGACCGCCGCCGTAAAGGGGTGGCTCTGACGTCAGGCCGGCTCCGAGGGAGCCCGAGCTGAGGCCGAACCGGTGCCGGGCCGGACAAACCCGGACGACCGGCCCCGAAAACGGGGCCGGCGCCACACAGAAAGACCAAGGGGGGAAAACCACATGCCGATCGAAATGCGCCGCCGCACCTTCCTGGCCGCAGGTGCCGGGCTGTTTGCCGCCCCGGCGATCCTGAGCCTGACCGGCGGGCGCGCCCGCGCCGCCACCACGCTGACCCTGGGCCATGGTGCCGCCGCCGGCAATCCGCGGGCCGTCGCCGCCGAAAAATTCGCCGAACTGGTCAAGGCGAAGACCAATGGCGAAATCGCGATCAACATCGCGGGTTCGGAACAGCTGGGCAATGACGTCGCCATGCTGACCTCGATCCGCACCGGCAGCCTGGACCTTACGGCCAACAGCCAGGGGGCGGCATCGGGCCTCGTGCCGGAAATCGCCGCGCTGGGCCTGCCCTTCCTGTTCAAGGACGCCACCGCCGCGATCCGCGTGCTCGACGGGCCGATCGGCGCCGATCTGGATGCAGCCTTCGGCAAGGTCGGCATGATCCCCCTCGACTGGTGGGATAACGGCATTCGCCATGTCACCAACGGCAAGCGGCCGGTGGCCACGCCCGCCGACCTCAAGGGTCTGAAGATCCGCACCCCAGCCGATCCGATGACGATCTACATCTTCACCGTCCTCGGCGCCGCCACCCAGCAGATCGCCTTCAGCGAACTTTACGTGGCGCTCCAGCAGGGCGTCGTCGACGGCCAGGAGAACCCGCTCGCCAATATCGCGAGTTCCAAGCTCTACGAGGTCAACAAATACATCAGCCTGACCGCCCATAAATGGGAGTCGACCCCCTTCCTGATGTCGCCGATCGCCGCCGCCCGCGTCGGCAAGGACGGGCTTGCCGCGATCAAGGCGGCCGCGAAGGAAGCGGGCGTGCTCCAGCGCCGGCTGATGGCCGAAGCGGACGTGAAGCTGCTCGCCGACTTCAAGGCCAATCCGGCGGTGGCGGTGAACGAGGTCGACCATGCGGCCTTCGTGCAGGCGACGGAACCGGTCAACGCGGCCTGGATCGACAAGCCCTTCGGCGGCTTCGTCAAGCGCCTGATCGACGCCGCCAAGGCCTGATGGAGGCAATCATGAAGACGCTTTCGGCCGGCGGCCCGTTCATGGCCGCCGCCGACGGCGTCGACCGGGTGCTGGGCGCGATCTGCCGCGCCGTGCTTCTGGTGACGCTGTCCCTGATGCTGGCCGGGCTGGGCCTGAACGTGGTGATCCGCTACGTCGCGACCCAGGGCGGCATCGACTGGATCAACGAGGCGACGGAGTTCCTGTTCCCCTGGGCGATCGCCGCCGGGATCGTGCTCGCCGTCCAGCGCGGCGCCCATATCGCGGTGGATGTGTTGTTCGGCTTCTTCGGCCCGCAAGGCGCGCGGGTGCTGGGCACGGCGATCCATCTTCTGGTCGCGGTCGCCTATCTGCTGCTGCTGAAAGTGACGATCGGGCTGATCCAGATCGTCTCGATCGAGATGAGCCCGCTGCTCGGCATCTCCCGATCCTGGGCCTATTGGGCCCTGGCCTTCGGTGCCGGCGGTGCCGCCTTCGCCAATGCCGCCATCGCGCTCAGGGTGGCGCTGAACGGCGTCTCCGCCCTGCCCGCCGCCCCGGCCGAGGAGAGCGTGACATGATCGGCGTGATGGTCTTCGTCTTTCTGGGCCTGCTGATCCTGGCGGTGCCGGTCGGCCACGTGCTGATGATCGCCTCGGGTGCCGCGGTGGTCTCGCAGGGCATGCTGCCGCTCAGCATCGTCGCCCAGCAGATGTTCAACCAGACCCAGTCCTTCCCGATGCTGGCCCTGCCCTTCTTCATTCTGGCCGGCAGTCTGATGATGAGCGGCCGGCTGGGCGACCATCTGATCGGCTTCGCCAAGATGCTGGTCCAGCGCTATCGGGGCGGCCTCGCCTCGGTCTCGGTGGTGGGCTCGGCGGTCTTCGGCGGTGTCTCGGGTTCGGCGGTCGCCGATGCCACGGCGCTCGGCTCCATGCTCATCCCCTGGCAGAAGCGCGAGGGCTATCCGGGCGGTTTCGTCGCCGCCAACAACGCCGCCTCGGCGATGATCGCGATCCTGATCCCGCCCTCGATCCCGCTGATCCTCTATTCGCTGGTCTCGGGCGTTTCGGTCGCGGCCCTGTTCGTGGCCGGTGTGCTGCCGGGTGTGCTGATCACGGTCGGCTTCGTGATGATCTGCAACATCTCGGCGCGGCTGCGCGGCTTCCCGCTGCATCGCGAACCTTTCGACTGGGCGGCCTTCCGCCATGTCGGGCTGCGCGCCCTGCCGGCGCTGGCCCTGCCGGTGCTGATCCTGGTGCTGCTACGCTTCGGCTTCGCCACGCCCACCGAAGTCTCGGTGCTGGCCACGATCTATGCCATGGCGGCGGGCCTGCTGATCTATCGCGATCTCACCCTCGACCGGGTGGTGAAGGCGATGATCCAGGCGGGCATCGCCACCGGCGTCGTGATGCTGGTGATCATGGGCTCGGCCGCCGTCGGCTGGCTGATGACCTTCGCCCAGATCCCGCAGAATTTCGCCGCCTGGTGCGTGGAAACCCTGCGCCATCCCTGGGCGATCATTCTGGCGATGAACGTGATCATGCTGATCGTCGGCATGTTCATCGACCTGCCGGCCGCGATCCTGCTGCTGGGGCCGATCTTCGTGCCGCTGGCCCAGACCATCGGGCTCGACCCCCTGCAGCTGGGCATCATGATGGTGCTGAACCTGGCCATTGGCCTGTTCACGCCGCCGGTCGGCACCACGCTGTTCATCTCGGCCTCGATCGCCCGGGTGCCGATTCTGACGGTCACCCGCGAACTCTGGCCGTTCTACCTGTTCACGCTAGCGGTGGTGATGGCCTTCAGCTTCATCCCCGCGCTCACCATCGGCTGATCCATGACCTCACCCCGACTGGTCTTCCTGGACCGCGGGACGCTGTCGCCCGGAACCCGGCTGCGCCGCCCCGCTTTCGACCACGACGTCGTGGTCCATGACCGCACCGCCCCCGATCAGGTGGCCGGCCGCATCGCCGGCGCCAGTATCGTGATCACCAACAAGGTGCGGATCGGGGCGGATGCGCTGGATGCAGCCCCCGGGCTGCGGCTGATCGCGGTCGCCGCCACCGGCACCGATGTCATCGACCTTGCCGCCTGTACGGCCCGCGGCATCACCGTCTGCAACATCCGCGACTATGCCCGCCACACCGTACCGGAACACACCTTCGCGCTGATCTTCGCCCTGCGCCGCAGCCTGCTGGCCTATGCCGATGCGGTCAGGGCCGGGCGCTGGCAGGCGGCCGGGCAGTTCTGCTTCTTCGACCACCCGATCCGTGATCTGGCCGGGTCGCGCCTCGGCATCATCGGTGATGGCGCGCTCGGCCGCGCGGTCGGGCGGATCGGTGCCGCCCTGGGGCTGGATGTCGTCTTCGCCGCCCATAAGGGCCGCAGCGTCGCCGGGGCGCAGGGCATGGGGCCGCTTTATACCGATTTCGACAGGGTGCTGGAAACCGCCGACATCCTGACCCTGCATGCCCCGCTGATCGAGCCCGGCCCCCATGGCCCGGGCACGAGACACATGATCGGCCGGCCGGAATTCGCCCGCATGGCCCGCCGGCCGCTGCTGATCAACACCGCGCGCGGCGGGCTGGTCGATGAAACCGCCCTGGTCGAGGCGCTGGAAGCCGGGCAGATCTCCGGCGCCGGTTTCGACGTCGCCACCGCCGAACCACCGGCGCCGGATCATCCGCTGATGCGCATCGCCGGCAGGCCCGACGTGATCATCACCCCCCATATCGCCTGGGCGGCGGAAGAGGCGATCCAGACGCTCGCCGATCAGCTGATCGACCTGATCGAGGCCTTCATGGCCGGCCGGCCGCGCAATGTCGTCGCCGGCCCGGGGGCCGGATCATGAGCGGCGGGGCCGATCCCCGCCGGGCGATCTTCGACGCCGCCGTGGCCGCCTGCGATCCGGGCCTCGTGCTGCCGGCCCATCTGCCCGATGCCCCGCCCCGTGGCCGGGTGGTGCTGCTGGCCTGCGGCAAGGCCGGCGCGGCGATGATCGCGGCCGCGGCCCGCCGGTATCGCGCAGCGGGGCTCCCCCCCGATCGCCTGCAGGGCCTGGCGGTGGTGCGCCATGGCTACGGCGCCCGCGACGACGACGGCCTGCCGCCCGGGATCGAGGTGGTGGAGGCCGGCCATCCGGTCCCGGACGAGGCCGGGCTTGCAGCCACCCGCCGGGTGCTGACGATGGCGGCGGCGGCACGCCCGGACGATCTGGTGCTGGCGCTGATCTCGGGCGGGGGGTCCGCCAACTGGGTGGCCCCCGCCCCGGGCGTCGACCTTGCGGAGAAACAGGCGCTGACCCGCGCCTTGCTCCGCTCAGGGGCCGATATCCACGAGATCAATGCGGTGCGCCGGCATCTTTCGGCGATCAAGGGCGGGCGGCTCGCCGGGCTGATCCGCGGCCGGCTGGAAAGCTTCGCCATCTCGGATGTGCCGGGCGACGACCCCGCCGCCATCGCCTCGGGCCCCACGGTCGCCGACCCGACCACCCTGGCGGATGCCCGCGCGGTGCTGGAGAGATATGATGTGCCCCCCTCTCCCGCCATCGCGCTCAGGCTGCGGGATCCGGCTGCCGAGACGCCCAAACCGGGCGACCCGGCCGTCGACCGCCGCCCCTTCACCCTGCTCGCCCGACCCGCCGATGCCCTGGCTGCCGCCGCCGATGCCGCAGCCCGGGCCGGCTATCGTCCGGTTCTGCTGGGCAGCGATCTTGCCGGCGAGGCACGAGACGAGGGCACACGTCAGGCGTCCCTGGCCCTGGCGGCACAGGCGGAAGGGCACCGGGTCGCGCTGATCTCGGGCGGGGAGCTTACGGTCACCCTCCGCGGCGACGGCCGGGGCGGCCCCAATCAGGAATTCGCCCTGGCGCTGGCGATTGCGCTGGGCGGCGCCCCGGGCATCCGGGCGCTGGCAGCCGATACCGACGGCACCGATGGCGGCGCGGGTGCCGCCAGCGATCCGGCCGGTGCGCTGGTCGACCCCGATACCCTGGCACGCGCCCGGGCCGCCGGAACCGATGCCCGCGCGGCCCTGCTGCGCAATGATTCGACCGGCTTCTTTCAGGCGGCGGGCGGGCTGTTCCACCCTGGCCCCACCCGCACCAATGTCAACGACCTGCGGGTGATCCTGGTCGACCCGCTGCCGCCCGCCGGCACATCAGTTCGCGCCTGAAGCCCGCCGGATGAAATCGCCGACGGCGGTGCCGCGCAGCATCGCCAGACGATAGACAAACATCGCGTCGCGTTTGCGCAGATCCGTGGTCGCCATATCGGCGTGCAGCCTTTTCAGCCGCTCGGTGTCGAGCATCTCGCAGGCCGCAGGCGACCGCAGAATGCCTTCGACCGTGCTGTCCAGCAGCTCCGGCTTTGCGGTGAGGGCTTCGTGCCAGTCCGGCGCCTGCAGGCCGCGGCGACGCTCCGCCAGTACCTCGCGCGGCAAACGGTCGGTCATGGCGCGCCGGGCGAGCGCACGCCCGCCACCATTCTCGACGAAGATCTCGTCCGGCACCCGCATCGCAAACTCGATCAGGCGGATGTCCGAGGTCGGATCCCGGCTGTCCAGCCCCCAGCCGGCCAGTACAGCCTTGTGGTAATTGCCGCCGTCGACACGACGCAAAACCCTGAGACGCAACTCGATGCTGTCGAGGCTGGGGCGATAGGAGAGGTCGAAACCAGCCCTCTTTGCCGCTTCGAAGGCCCGGGCCCGCCTGTCGGGATGCAGCAGAGAGATGGTGGCAAGGTCCATCTGCCGCCCGGCCAGCTTCATCAGGCCGAGCCATGCCCAGGACGGCAGGGCCGGACCAATGGACTGCGCCAGCATGCCACGCCACCGCCACTGCCCGCCGGCGCGGACATGGCCGCGCGCCTCCTTGAACCAGCGCACGAAACGGCCGGACAGAAAGAGCTGGGGATAGAAGGTGTAGCCGTCATAGCTGAGGCTCATATTCCCCATCTGCCCCGACAACACGACGCGGTGCCCCGCCTTTCGGGCCATGTCGTTGATCTGATTCATCCAGACATGATTGCAGGGGTTGAGGATCGGGCGATCCATGAACTGAAACCCCGTCCCCAGCATCTCTATCGGCGAGGTACCGTCGTTGACCACCCGGACATGGTCGACATTCGGATAAAGCCGGGCGGTCGCCGAAGCCAGCGGCCATTCATCGGCCATCCGGTCGCGATCCACGAACCGGTCGTCATAGCCGGGGCGGACCGTCGAGGTATAGGCCGTCACCCGGCCCGGCGCGATCAGACGCGCGGCCGTGGCGGTCACCGACGAACTGTCGAGACCCGAACTCAGATGGGTCGCCACCCGGTCGCCCGCACCTCTGAGCCGGCAGCGCACCGCCCGGTCCAGTTCAGTGCGCAGGGCCTCGGCATATTCGTCACGGCTGGACAGGCGGAGGAGCGGCGGCGCGGGGTTCCACCAGCCCTCGGCGCGGACGCCGCCGTCGGCCGTCACCACGGCGCGGTGGCCAGGCAGGAGGCGTTCGATGCCTTCGAAGAAGGAATTGGTCCCCAGTTCCGGCAGCAGGGCCAGGAAGCCGTTGAGCCGTTCCATATCGGGGGCCATGCGCAGCCAGGGCAGCGCCAGCAGGCCGCGGGGCATGGTCGCCACAGCAAAGAAGCGGCCGCCGCCGGGCAGGGTTCCCGCATGATAGTGCAGCGGCCGGGCGCCCAGATGGTCGCGGGCCATCAGCAGGCGGCGTTCACGGACGTCCCAGACCACAAAGGCGAAATCGCCGTAGAAATGATGGACGCAGTCCAGCTCCCAGCGTTCGAACGCCGCCATGGCCAGATCGGAATCGGCCATGGTCTTCAGCCGGTCGGCGCTGATGCCCAACTCCTGCGCCAGATCCTCGCGGTTGTCCAGGCGCAGATCGGCCACCATGACGAAGCGGCCGCCGGCGCCTTCCACCGGCTGGCGGTCGTAAATGTCTTCCGGCAGCGACGGGTTGAGCCGCAACCCGATCGTGATCCGTTCATCGGCCCACCCCTGATCCGCTGCCCCGGGGCGGGCATGGGGAGTATAAATGGCCTGGGCAGCCAGCATCCGGGTGAGCGCGGCATCGCCCTCGGTGTTGCCATCGACCTGCCAGAAAGCAGCAAGCGCGGTCATACGCGGGTCCTCCGGCTCCGGAGGGCGACACGGCAGATGGCAGGATCAGGCAGGCTCATGAGGCGACACGTCCCGGGAAATGCGAACCGGCCCGGATCATAGCCGATTCCGGGCCGGTCACACATCCTCTCTTTCCAGTCCCGACGGCCGTCAGGCGCGCCCGGATACCAGGCGGCGGAAGAGCTGAACCGGCCGCGCCGGCTCGGGACCATGCGGCTGCAGCACCAGGAACTCGGCCCAGCGGGCAATCGGCCGATCCTCGGGCGCTTCCACCGTGGTGAAGCCGCAATCGAGCAGCATGACGAACTGGTCGGGCAGAACATGGCCGCGGGCGCGGATCTCACCCTCATAGCCCATGTGCTCACGCAGCGTGCGGGCAATGGTGAAGCCGCGGCCGTCGCGGAATTTCGGGAAGTCGATCGCCACCAGATCGATGGCATCCAGCACCTCGCGCAGCCGCTCTGGCCGGGCATCGGGCCCCAGCGCCACACCACGCGCCAGCCCGTCGCCCGCAACCTCCGGCGTGCCGGCCCGGGCGGCCAGGAAGCGGGCCAGCGGCAGGATGGTCTCGGGGGTGGTTACCGCCTCGCCATCGGCCGCCACCTGCCAGCGATCGGCGATCGGCTGCCCCTGATCATTTAGCAGAGCCATACAGCGCGTCCTTGAACGGGGTGATGCCGATGCGGCGATAGGTGTCGATGAAGGTCTCGCCGGCCTCGCGGTGGGCGACATGGACGTTGACGATGGTCTCGATCGCATCGACCACGTCTTCATACGAGACCGACGGCCCCAGGATCTGGCCCACGGCCGCCTGCTCGTCGGCCGCACCGCCCAGCGTGATCTGATAGGCTTCGACGCCGGCGCGATCCAGGCCCAGAATGCCGATATTGCCGATATGGTGATGGCCGCAGGCATTGATGCAGCCCGAGATGTTCAGCGTCAGCCGGCCGATATCGTGCTGGCGGTCCAGATCGGCGAAACGTTCGGCGATCCGCTGGGCGACGGGGATGCTGCGGGCCGTCGCCAGCGCGCAGTAATCCATGCCCGGGCAGGCGATGATGTCGCTGACCAGCCCGATATTGGCGGTCTCCAGCCCGGTGCCCTGCAGGGCCTGCCACAGCGCGTAGAGCGCGTCCTGGCGGACATGGGGCAGAACCAGGTTCTGTTCATGCGCCACGCGGATCTCGCCGAAGGAATGCCGGTCGGCAAGGTCGGCGACCAGGTCCATCTGCGCATCGGTGGCATCGCCCGGAATGCCGCCCACCGGCTTCAGCGAGATGACCGCCGAGATGTAGCCCGGCCGCTTGTGCGGGTTGGTGTTGGTCCGCACCCAGGCTGCGAAGGCCGGATCCGCGGCTTTGGCACGCGTGAAGGCATCGGACACCGCCGGCAGGGTCTCGAAATCCGGATCGACGAAACGGGCCGCGATCGCCTCCACCACCTCAGGCTCAAGGCGGTAGCCCTCGGCATCCATCGCCGCGAATTCTTCCTCGACCATCTGGCGGAAACGTTCGGGCTTGGTCTCGCGGACCAGGATCTTGATCCGGGCCTTGTAGAGATTGTCGCGCCGGCCGAGAGCGTTATAGACCCGCAGCACCGCTTCCATGTAGCGCAGGAAATCCGGCACCGCCACCCAGTCGGCAACCCTGGTCGCCACGATCGGCGTGCGGCCCAGCCCGCCGCCGACATGGATCTCGAACCCGATCTCGCCCGCCGCATTGCGCTTCGCCAGCACGCCGATATCGTGCAGCCGCACGGCCGCGCGGTCATTCGGGCTGCCGGTGATGGCGATCTTGAACTTGCGCGGCAGGAAGGTGAATTCCGGGTGGTCGGTGGACCACTGGCGCAGGATTTCGGCGAAGATGCGGGGATCGACCACCTCGTCGGCGGCCGCGCCCGCAAACTGGTCGGTGGTCACGTTGCGGATGCAGTTGCCGCTGGTCTGGATGGCGTGGATGTCGGCATCGGCCAGCACCTCCAGAATATCGGGGGTGTCGACCAGCCGCGGCCAGTTGAACTGGATGTTCTGGCGGGTGGTGAAATGGCCATACCCCCGGTCATAGACCCGGGCGACATAGGCCAGCTGGCGCATCTGGTCCGACGACAGCACGCCATAGGGCACGGCCACCCGCAGCATATAGCCGTGCAGCTGAAGATAGAGGCCGTTCATCAGCCGGAAGGAGCGGAACTCCTCTTCCGTCAGCTCACCGGCGATGCGACGCTCGACCTGGCGGCGGAAGACCTCGGCCCGATCCTTCAGGAAGGCGCGGTCCTGCTCGTCGTAATTGTAGATGCCGGCGGTCGCGCGATGCTGCGGCCGGGGGGCTGCCGACACCGGCGGCGCCGGCGGCCATGCGGTTTCGCCCGCCTGCTTGCCCAGATCGGCGCGCACGCTGGGGCCACGGCTGCGGATGCTCTCCCGCCGGGTGGCGGGCACCGGGCGGCCGCCGTCCACCTCGGCCGGGGCCTCGGCCACCGAGACGACCTCCTGGCGACGCTCACCTTCGGCCGCGAGCGCACGCCCGGCCTCCAGCGTCTCGCGGTCGAAGACGGCGGCACCGTCGACCCGTTCCACCCACTCGCCCGCCTGATTGAGCCAGACGGCAACGCCGTCGGTCAGGCGGTTGGCGGAAATCACATGCAAGCTCATGACCCGAACTCCTGCTCACCGCCGGCTGCGGGGACCGTCGGTGAAGGGGCAATCCGCGACGACATTGTTGTTTCGCGGCTTAATCCACACACGAAGATCATATATACGGCCGACGCCGGGAATTGCAACGCAATCCGATGTGAATAAAGGTGATGCCTGCATTGATGCCGGGACAATCTCACCGAAGATAGTCTCAGCCTGGGCTAGATAACATATTTTCGGTAGAAAACCCGAAAAATAACACTAATTTTTTGTTTAATCAGGCATCGGGGGTATAGAGGTGCTGAACCACCTCGACGCCGCGGAGCGCGAAACGTCCGACCGAGGCCACCTGATGGCCTGCGCCGTCCAGGGCATCGACGAAGGCCTGCGACAACAGCAGATTGCGGTCGACCGACCGGCACATGGCGGAAATGCGGGCGACCTCGTTCACCGCCGGCCCCACGACGGTGAAGTCCAGCCGGTCGGGACCGCCGACATTGCCGTAGAACACCGACCCCACATGCAGGGCAAGATAGAGCCCGGTCGAGGGCAGCCCCGCGCCTTCGCGCATCCGCGCCAGATCGCCGAGGCCCTGCCGGGCGGCAGCGGCGGCGGCCAGCGCCCGTTCCGTCGCCGCCTGGCGGTCGTCGGCAGGGAAGACGGCCAGAATGCCGTCGCCCATGAATTTCAGGACTTCGCCACCCTCGGCATGGATGGCGGCAACCACCGGTTCGACATGGTCGTTCAGGAAAGGGATCACCTGATCGGGCGGCAGGCTGCCGCTGATCCGCGTCCAGTCGCGCAGATCGCTGAACCACAGCACGGCATCGCGCTTTTCGGCGACCCCGCGCACGATCCGTCCCGACATCACCTGGCGGGCGACGTCGCGGCCCAGATAGGTGCGGGCGATGGTATGTGCGATACCGGACAGCGAGGCCGCGCGTATCGCCAGCCCCAGGGATGGCATGACCGCCAGGACGGCCGCCACGTCCGCCTCGCCGAACCCGCCCGGATGATCGGTGATCCACGAGACATAGACGCATTCCATGCCACCGACGCCGATCCCGTCGCCACCGGTGCCGCCGAAGCGGACGATGGTGGCCAGATAGCCGGTCTGGCCCTCGGCACGCAGCTCGGCCAGGTAGTCGAACTCGCCATCGGTCGCCGGCGACAGCAGGCGCAGCAGCATCGGCGCGCCACTCTGCTCCAGATGATTGAACGGGCTGCCCGCCCAGCTGTCCGGATCATGATCGCGACCATAGGCGATCACCGCCGTCTCTTCCTCTCCGGACCGCCAGCGAAAGGCATGTCCCTCCAGGATCGGGTGCAGGGTGTCGCAGACCATGTTGGCGCGGGTCAACGGCACACCCAAAGCCCGCAACCGCTCGGCCGTGCCGTTCAGCAGCGCCTGCTCACCGTCTCCGGCAAGGCCGGTGTCCAGGATCCAGCGGCAGATATCCCCGACGTCGATCGCCATACCCGGCCTCTTTCACAAAGCGCCACATCCCGACCGCCTGATATAAACTGGCGATCGGATGATACCATGCGCGGAGCCGGCCGATGTCGCAACGCCTCCTCTTCCTGCGTCTTGCAACCGTCACGCGGCGCGACCGCCATCTGGCGACGGATCAGGTCGCCGATGCCGTGGGGGCCGCCGGAGGCTGGATCGACGGCCACAACCAGTTCTCCAACAAGATGACCACGCTGCGCTTCACGGTCCCCGCAGGCGGGCTGGAGCTGCTCCGCAGGCGGCTGGCCGATCTTAAACTCGCGCTGACCGACGAGACCGCGGCGGCGCTGGACGCGGCCATCGCCGCCGGCCACGCGCCCGAGCGCGAGGTCTCTGCCAGTTTCCAGCTGACCTTCATCCACGACGAACCGGATCTCAGGATCGACATTCCGGCCGTGCCGGGGTGATCGCGGCCGCCATCTGCCGCATGCGCCGGTCGACGGCAAATGCCCGTACAAGATCTTCCCCGGTAAAGACCAGGCCGCAACCGGCGGCAAGCGCGATCAGATCGTCGAGGCACAGCGGTGCGGGCAGCGCCTCCAGGCGGCTGCGAAGTGCCGTTTCCTCACGGCACCGGCGCAGGAAGACCAGGGCGGCCTGGCGGCTCATCCCGATCTCCTCCCGGGCTGCCCCGACCAGGCAAGCGGCAGACTTTCCAGCCCGCGCACGGCATAGCAGCCGTTCCACCGGCCGGGCCCGGCAAGATGCAGATCCGGGGCCATGGCGACGAGCGCGCCCACGGCAATCCGCGCCTGGGCCCGGGCAAGCATGGCCCCCGGGCAGGCATGCATCCCGGCACCGAATGCCATATGCCCCCGGGCACCGCCCGAGGTGATGTCGAACGGCCGTTCGGGTTCATGGCCGGCCGCGGCAATCACCAGCAGAACCCGGTCACCGGCGCGAATGACCCGGCCGCCGATCTCCAGATCGGCAAGGGCCGTGCGGGTGACCACCTGTGCCGGCGGATCGACGCGCAACACCTCTTCGATCGCCCCGTCGATCAGCGACGGCCGCTCCCGCAGCAGAGCGAGCTGGTCCGGATGGCGCAGCAAGGTCAGCACCAGATTGCCGATCAGGGCTTCGGTGGTGGCGTGCCCCGCGAACAGCATCAGCGAAAGCTGGGCAATGGCCTCCTCCTCGCCCAGAACCCCGCGATGACGGGCGGCAGCCAGCCGGGACACCAGCGGCGGCAGACCGCGCGCCGGCTCCCCCTCTTCCGCAGCGCGCAGAAACAGCCGGCGGAAGCCCATATTCACCATCGACAGAGCGAACCAGCCCTCGGCCTCCCGCTCGGGCAGGGGATCGACATCGGTCGCAGGTGCCGTGCGCCGGATGGCCGCCATCAGCGACGCCATCAGCCCCTCCGGTATGCCGATCAGGGCGGCGATCACCTGGGCCGGGAGGGGCCGGGCCAGATCGCGCATCAGATCGAAAGGCCCGGTGGCGGTCTTCAGCAGGCGGGCGGTCTCTGCCCGGATCAGCCTGTCGAGCGCATGGAGCGCGGCAGGCGACAGCGACTCCCGGACCAGGCCGCGCAGCCGGCCATGATCGGGGGCATTGCGTTTGGTGAACCACAGCATCGCAGACCGCCGCGCCGCCAGAATCGTGGCCGACATGCTGCCGCTGCCATCCAGTTCGGGGCCCGGCTCGCCATGGCCGAGCTCGGCCGCGCGCAGCAGCCGGGCGATGTCGGCCCGGCGGGTGATCACCCAATCACCGCGCCCGGGCCGGCGCCAGACCGGATAATGATCGCGCAGCACGGCATATGTCGGATAGGGATCCGCCAGAAAGGCCGGGACACGAGGGTCGAAAGGGGCAACCCCCAGGGCCGCGAAATCCGGCTGCGGAGTCTGGGCATCAACGGCGGGGTCGGCCAGGGGAGAGGTCATCATGGCAGCTGACATCACGAACGCGCGTGGGGCTTCACCGCCCGTGCCTCGCCACAGAAAACCGGCGACGGCCCGGCGGCGTGATCCGGGAACAGATACAATCCGCCGAGACCGGTCGTCACCGGCACCGGCCCTGCCTCGTGGACATAGGCCCGCGTCCAGCGCCGTGTCGAGACCATCCCGGTGAGATCGGCCGTGCTCACTCCCTCGAACCCCGCCTGGCGGAGGGCTGCGGCGGTCTGCGAGAGGGTGCGTGTCCGATCCGCATTCACCCGGTCGAAGCGGTCGACGAACGCCCGCCCCCCGGCATCGAGCGTCTCCGCCGGCCGGGTGAAACAATCGCTGATATAGAGAATGCCGCCCGGGCGCAAGATCCGATGCATGGCGCGAAACAGGGCGGCGGGGTCGTCGGTGTGGTTCGAGCTTTCGAAGAAGACGACGGCATCGAAGAAGCCATCCGGCCAGGGGGGATGGTGATAATCCCCCGCCACCAGCCGGACCCGGTCGGACAGGCCGGCCCGCATGACGAGCCGCCGGCCAAGGGCTGCCTGATCGGGCATCAGGGTCAGCCCCCACACCTCTGCGCCGATGTCGCGGGCAAGATCCATTGCCGGCCCCCCGACGCCGCAGCCGGCATCCAGAACCCGCATCCCGGGTACCAGCCCGGCCCTCTGCGCCCAGGCGAGGTTCGATCGCCTGACATCCCCGTCGCTTCCCAGCTGATAGGCCCGGAATGTGGTGCCGAGGTGATGCAGATAGGCTGTCGTCATCTGCCGGAAATAGCGACGGGTCCTTTCCAGGATCGGCAGCCCGTCCGGCGTCTCCCAGTCGGAAGAGACCCGGGGCGGCAACCCTTCGCGCCCGTGCCCGAACCAGAGATATGCTTTGGCCGCCATCTGCCCCCCGGCATCGCGCGTGACCTTGATGTGGCTTATCCCCAGAGTGAGAACGCTCTGGCCGGCATCGGGCGCCAGCAGATCGGCACGGATCAACTCGGCAGGCCAGGGGATGTCGTCAGGCGAAAGGCGGCAGGGCCAGGCTTCCGCGGCGCTGCGCCGTTCCACATCGGCAAGCCCCAGAACGGTCGTCAGCGCCAGGGGGGGATGCGGCGGACGGGGGCCCGCGGCGCATTCAAAGCCGATCGCCGGCAGCACCCCCCGCTCCGGATCCAGATCCACGGTGAGGGTCATCCGGTCGGAGACGGCAAGAAGGGCGCGACCGAGCATTGCCGCCTCGGTCAGATCACCTGGCCAGCCGATCACCTCCAGGGTCGGGACAATCATGTCCGCCTGAAGCCGTTTGATGTTGAGCCGCATGCCGCCGCCGGGACGGCCGAGCATCAGGCCCAGATGCGACGGAAAGGCACCGGGGACGGCCGCTCTCAAGGCCGTGACAAGCCGCATCAGACGGTCCGGTTGCCGTCCCGTCAACCGCGCCGCCACATCCCCCATCGCCGATGCCGGATCCTCGTCGGGCCTGGTCGGTGGAAAGCCCAGGAAGACCGAGGGCAGGAAGCCCCCCGGCACCGGATCGAACTCCAGCCAGATTTCGACAAGGGGCGTTGTGGTCCGCCAGTCGGCCAGCAGCCCGTCCAGGCGATCCGGCGTCGCCCCCGGGGGCGCCAGCTGGTGGAGAGCGGCCCGCAATGCCGGCTCCAGACGGGCTGCGAGACGATCCTCTCGCAGCAGGCAGAGTTGAAGATCCACCTGGCGCGAGGCGCCGGAAAGCCGGCATTCAAATCCGCCCGTCAGAATGGGCGGCAGGGCGCGCATCAACGCCCCGAGCCCGCCGACATCGCCGAGTACGGGAGAGATCCGGTGTGCGAGGGCGGGCAGGACGTCGATCGGCGGTGTCATGACGGCAAGGGACCACGAGCGAGATCACGGGTCGCCCCCAGCGCATCCCATCGATCCGGACGTTCGAGGTACAGCACCGGCACCTCGCGCAGAATGCGGGCCAGACGACGAAACAGCGCGGCCCGTTCCCACGGACGTGGCGGCAGAAAGGCCGGGTGAAGCATCGCCTCCAGAGCCGGCAGCGCGGCCACCGGCGGAACGCGCCGCAAAGCCGGCGATCCGCTGCCGGTTCGCGGCCCGAGCAGCAGGATCCGCCCTACCGGCAGGCTCCCTGCCCCGTCATAGACCGGGAATTCCGGAGAAACCACCCGCCGCTTGGGCGCAATCGACCAGACCCGGGGCAGCGAGACGGGGTCGAGGCCGAACTTGGCGAGCGTGTCGGGCAGCAGCCGCGGCCCGTCCTGACCGCGATGCACGCAAAACCCGCCCGGAGTTTCGTCGAGGATTGCCTGATCATCCGCAAGCACCGGACAACCATCTCGCGCAAACGCAGCCAGAAGGGTGGACTTGCCGGCACCGCTCGGCCCCGACATCAGGATCGCCTCGCCGCCGGACACCACCGCGGCGGCATGCAGAGGCAATCGCCCCAGCCGACGCGCGACCAGGGCGAGCACCGGCCCGAGAAACAGGGAGGCGAGATCCTGCGGCAGCGTCCCGTCATCAGGCTCCGCGATCCGTCCCGCCCAGAACAGCGTCACCGACGCCCCGTCCGGAGAGATCAGGCATTCCGCAGGCATCTCGTGACCGAAGCGGATCAACCAGGGACCGTCGGGGCCATCCTGGTCCGTCTCATAGACCACGACCCCGCGATCCTTCACGTCGTCATATGATGACGGTCGCGATACCGGACGCCAGTGCCGGGCGGTGCGCGACGGGAAGCCCTGGGGCGGAACCGCAGCGACACATTCAAGGGAGGTATGGGCGACCTCCGCGGCTCCGCCGTCGAGCCAGGGGAAGCTTCGCGTCGACGCCACCCCGATCCCCTGTATCCGTGTCAGGACCGTCACGCCCCGGTAACCGTCAGCACGCCGGCGGCGGCGAGTTCGTCAACGAGCTCCGCGATATCGTTTCGAAGCGTCTCCTCGCCGACCTCGTATTCCCCGAGGAGAACCGCCACGGCCCGGTTCAGATCACCATCTTCCTGGCACAGCTGCCACAGGCGCGCGCCCACGCCGTCGAGGGCGAGATATTCCCCCGATCGCACATCAAAAATGACGACCGTCTCGCCGATGATCTGGCAGAGTACATCGTCTGGTATGACAACCCGTTTCCCCATCCGAGCTTCTCGATTAAGTCCCCGCGGCTCGTACGGAACCACGGGGAGATGCGCATCAGGAGTCGTAAGCCGATCCGCTGAAGTCGCCGTCCCAGGTGGGGCCATTGGCGGGAGCGGACCGGGTCAGGTCGGAAACCGGCGCAAGCCGCTGGAGGACCGGCTTGCGATAGGTCTTTCTGGGGGAGATGGCAGTCACGTTCGACATCCTTCCTGTCAGTGGAGCTGTGGTATTCCCCGGCTCTGATCCGGTCTTTCCTGATCACCCGACCAGGGCTCCCGGATCGTCACGGGTCGGTGGAGCCGGTCGCGCCATTTCAGCCAGTAGGCCAGCTGCCACACGCGGCGGAACCGGGCAAAGCTGTAAAACGTCCATCGCTGCTGATCGTGCAGGTCACGGCGAAGAGCTGCGACATCGACGAACCCGCCAAGATCCGGTACATCGAGCAGCGCCTCCATCCAGCCCTGCAGGCCCCGTCGCCTGACGGCGATCGATCCCGGATCACCCCCGAGCGGGGTCTTGCGCCGGCGCAGGATCTCTGTCGGCAGCTGCCCCGCCAGTGCAACCCGCAGCAACATCTTTCCCGGATGCCACGGGCGTGCAGGTACCCTGGAAACGGCATCGATCACCCGCCTGTCAAAAAACGGATGCCGCACCCGCAACGGCAGGCCGGTCACGTCGGGATCTGCATGCTGGAAAATTTCCGGCCAGAGCGGCGCACGGGCCATGCCTGCCCGGCCACTGCTGTCGCCGTCGTCATACCAGCTGGCCAGCCGGTCGCTGACCCCGCCGGGTTCGACAAGCCAGCCCGGTGCCTCCAGCCGTGCCGGTGGCGTCTTCGGAGCCTGGCGCGGGAAGGGCCGAAGCGCAGGCCGCAGACCGGAAATCCGCCAGCAGTGAAACGCATGCAGCGGAAAGGCGACCAGCGCTGCAAACGGCATGACGAAAGCCGTGTGGTGGTCGTCTGAAAACAGCGGATCTCCGCCATAGCCGCAGAAGAAGACCCGGGAGTGCCTCGCGGCCCGAATGTAGATATGCCTGTCGGCGACTTGCCGCATGGCCTCACCAGGCTCCGGCGGCAACATGTCCGGTGGGTCGACGGGCGCGGTGAGCGGCAGATGATCCGTCGCAAGCACCTCGATGGGAATTTTCAGACGGGCGGCGACCTGACGCGCCAGCTGCCCCTCCTGATCAGGCAACAGTTCACGGAGTTCGGCCGTATAAGCCCTGAGCCCTTCCGTCCCCGTGACGGAAGCCAGTCGGGCAGCAATGCTTGTCGAGTCCAGCCCCCCGCTCAGAGACAGACCGGCTTGCGGCCAGCGTCGCCGGTCAGCGACCGCCTGGTCGAATGCCTGGCGGAAGGCATCCATCTGACGGCGTGGCGAGAACCGCACGCAGGGGCGCCCGTCGGGCTCGGGCTGCCAGTATCGCCGCAGAACGGTTCTGCCTGCCTCGCAGACCAACAGATGTCCGGGCGGGATCCTGTTGACGGATCGGTAGATCGTCGCGTCCGGGCGGCTGCGGGCCGGCAGGACAAGGAAATCCATCACCGCGGTGCGATCGAGCTGCCGATCGGCGCCAGGATGCGTGAGCATGCAGGAGAGGCTGTTGGAGACGAGCAGCGTATCGCCGATGGTTGCCGTGTAGAGCTGGGCGACACCATAGTGATCGCGTGCCGCAACAAGACGTCGACGCGCCCCATCCCACAGGATGACGGCGAAGTCTCCGAAGATCCGGTCGAGGGCCGCCAGATCCCAGCAGGCAAAGGCCCGCAGCACCAGCGCCTCATCGCTCATTCCGGCATCGACCTGCATGCCGGCCGCGGTCAGAGCGTCAATCAGATCAGACCGGCCGTCCAGCCGGACATCGCCGGCAAGAATGAGAACCCCCGACTGCTCCAGCCCGTCACCGGCAGCCGCTTCCTGCACGGATCTCAGAGACGCCCGCCCCAGCGCGACAGACCGATCAACGATCACCCTGTCCCCATCCGGGGCACGGTAGCTCGTCGTCGCGAGCATCGCCCGGGCGAGCCGATGCGGCGCGGGCGCAGCATCAGGTGCCAGAAGAGCGAGAACGACGCTCACGAAGCGACGGCGAAGGAATTTCTTCCATCCCCCCTCGGCAACCAGCTGCCGTCCTGGCTCCCGATCTCTCGATCACGATCCATTTCTGCGTCACCATGTCCGCTGCCCCATCAGCGATCATGCAGAAAGAGACAATATTCAGTCAATTCCATTCAAATTTCAGGCATCCGAAATCCCCATCCAATATCGTCATCGGAGCATTACCTCGAAGATAAACTACATCAAATTGAAAATCAGAAAGACAGCTGATCTATCATCAACCATAAATGTGTACATCGTCCTCAGAAATAATATATGAGTGCCCTGGACTCAGCTCCACTCCGGCGTGCGCAGAAAGAAGCAGGTCAGATTGTACTTCACCCCGCGCACCGGCGGAGCGCCGCGGTGGAGATGGGTCCAGAAGGGCGGGAACAGGACAAGCAGGCCCCTGGTCGGCTTGATCGCGACCTGCTGATACGGGAATTCGGTGTGCCCGCCCTCTTCCACCGTGCGCAGATAGCAGAGCGCCGAAACGAAGCGGTCATAGGTATCGCGTGGGCCGGCATCGATATGCCAGCCGAAGCCCTGGCCGGGTTCGATCTTCTCGATGATCGGGACGCTCATCCGATGATTGGCCGGGGCGGTCATCCGCAGCACGGACTGGTACTTCTCCGCATAGCTGCCGAGCGCCTTGTAGAGCGCCGCCTCCACCGGCGCCATCAGGTCGTCCCAATGCGGCCCTTCCATCGAGGACATCACGCCGCTGCGATTGGCGCTCTGGCCGGCCGCCGTACGGCTGGCAAAGCGACCCTCATCCTGTTCGAAACGCGCAATCAGCTGATCGCAGAGGGTATCCGGAAGAGCATGGGGAAAGGCATCGACGAAGGCCGGTTGGGGCGGCGGCGCCGGCCGGCTGCGTGGCGGGCGGTGGGTAGCGGGCATCATTGGCACATCCCTCCACAGTCACCGGATGCTGCAGGAAGGTGGCGTGAACGGCACACGCCCACCTTCCTGCCGACACCCGGGGAACATGACAGTCGTCACAAATATATCCTTTTGAAGAGCAACCCCTTCTCTCGGACTCATGACTCAGAGTCCCGCTCTCTGTCTGAGATTTTCATCACACCTTGAGTCTCTTTGCCGGATTTTCTGCCATGCAGGCAAAAATGTACATCGATCACACTTCATACATCCCAATCGCGGAAATAGGAGCCGCATGCCATTCCGACCGAAGCACAAATCTGACCAAAAATTGAATATTTGAATCGATGATAAACTTATTGGGGAATATCCTGGTCGGTGCGAACGACATAACAGGACGAGCCGCCATGAAGACAGCCCGCTTCGTCGCCTGCGCCCTGCCTCTGCTCTGCAGCACCGCCGCGCTGGCCCAGACAATCACCTACGCCCCGGACACGGCCTCATCGCTGGTCATGATGCCGCCACTCCAGGCAAACAGCCTGTCGCCGACGCCACCCGCCGATGTGAGCGGCGGGGCACCGCAGGCCAATCTGGTCGATGCCGCCTATTTCGCCTGGGAGGAGTTCATCGCCCTGAACTGGCCGGCCCTGAAACAGAACGGCCGGGTGGTGCGCGACACGCCCGATCCGGCCGCGACCTTCGGCGACCCCAAGGCCGGGCCGCTGGTCTGGGAGACCTATCGCCACAAGATCGAGATCTTCCCGGGCAGCAATTCACCGAACGACCCGCCGCATGGCGTGCCACCCGGCACCAACGATCCCTGGGGCTACAGCGCACCGCCATCCTATGTCTATTCACCGGCGATCTTCGGTGCCGGCGGCCAGGTACCGGCCTGCCCCGGCCAACCGGCCGTCGCCCAGCCGGCCTGGATCAATCTGGACGAGACCAGCCAGATCGGCCTCGCCACCATGCATGCCGGCATCCTGGACGGCGCGCCGCCTGCCAGCCCGAACAGCGCGCCGTCGCTGATCCGCTACCTGGCCAAGGCCAACCAGACCGAATTCGACTATGTCGTGACCAACCGGCTCTGGTATGTCGGCACCGACGGCACCACCCCGCTGGAACAGCGCATCGCCACCTGGAAGGCGGGGCTGGCCGCCGGCAAGCCGGCGCCCGAGAATCAGGTCGTGACCCTGCCGGCCGGTACGATCGAGGTCAAATCCGCCTGGCGGCCGCTGGTCGCGGGCAAGGAAGATTCGACCCGCTACCACACCAACACGGTGCGCTATTACGAATCCGGCCCGGCCGGCACGCCCTGCTGGTGGGAGGCAGAATGGGCGCTGGTCGCCCTGCACATCATCCAGAAGACGCCGAGCGCGCCCCATTTCATCTTTGCGACCTTCGAGCAGGCCGACAATATCCTGCAGCCCGACGGCACACCGATCGAGGATGCGAGCGGCAAAATCGTCCAGCAGCCGGTGGGCGCCACGCCGACCACGCCCTATCTGGCCTATCAGGACAACCCGACCCATCCCTTCGTGGTACCGCTCGGCGGCGATCAGTTTTGCAACACCCCGCAGAACCGGCTCTATTTCCAGGAACTGCCGCCGGGTGATCCTTCGGTTCAGCCCGGGACACCGGTCGGCGGCAATCTCTGCGTCAATACCCGCTACGAGCCGATCAACTATACGCTGCAGCAGATCAACACCAACTTCCAGAACAGTATCCGCTCGTACATTGCCAATAAGGGCCTCTCGTCGACGCCCTGGCTGAACTACAAGCTGGTCAATGTGCAGGTGGTCCCGTTCAATCGTTCAGAGGCCCTGCCCTACAACAACACCAACTTCGTCAGCCCGAAGCTGCGCAGCGCCTTCTATCAGGCCAATATCACGGTCGAGACCGACTACACCCTGCAGCAGTTCAACGGCCGGATCGCGGCCGACAATGCGCCCACCACCTATCCGGAGGGCGGCACGCAGCAGAATTTCCAGAACGTCTACATTCGCAACCAGAACAACACGTCGTTCACCACCTATCAGATGGGCGGCTGCATGGGCTGCCACGGCAACGCCCAGGTCGGCGGCACCGATTTCAGCTTCATCATCGGCGGCAACCCGCTGAGCCTGAAACCCGACACGCCCGAGCCCGAAAGCGCCGCCGATGCCCGGGCCTTCTACACCGATCGCCTGAGCCGTCTGCCCTCGTTCAAACATCCGTAATCGCGGATCCCACAGACGACGACACCCCCGCCGGTTTCCCGGCGGGGGTGTCGTCTGTCGAGGCCTGTGGCGACGATCAGAACTCGTCGTCGGCCATCGCCATCACGGTCTTCGCGCCGGCCATGGCCACCGCAAAGGCCGCCAGATGCTCGGGCAGCACCTGCTCCATGAAGAAGCGGGCGGTCTTGAGCTTGCGCTGGTGGAAGTCGACATCCTCGCCCGCGGCGATCTTGCCGGTCGCGACCTCGGCCATCTTCGTCCACATGAAGGCGAGTGCGACCAGCGCGAACATGCGCAGATAGGGCGAGGCCGCAGCACCCGCCTCGTCGGGATTGGCCATGGCCTTCTGCGCCAGGCCGGCGGTCGCCTGCTGCAGGCGCTGGAAGGCCTTGGCGAAGGGGCCGACGAACTCCTTCAGCGCCGGATCCGACTTCTTCGCGGCGATATAGGCATCGGCCGGATGGAAGAAGCGGCGCAGCAGCCGGCCCATGCCGGCGGACAGCTTGCGGCCGACCAGATCCATCGCCTGGATGCCGTTGGTGCCCTCGTAGAGCTGGGTGATGCGGGCATCGCGGACATACTGTTCCATGCCGTGCTCACGGATATAGCCGTGGCCGCCATAGATCTGCACGCCGCGATTGGCGTTGTCGAAACCCAGATCGGT
Source organism: Tistrella mobilis (assembly GCF_041468085.1). Classification (NCBI taxonomy): domain Bacteria; kingdom Pseudomonadati; phylum Pseudomonadota; class Alphaproteobacteria; order Geminicoccales; family Geminicoccaceae; genus Tistrella; species Tistrella mobilis. The sequence continues at coordinate 3,377,357 of NZ_CP121017.1, forward strand.
CAGGAAGGCCTTGATGATCGGGGTCATCAGCTGGACCAGATCATCCGCCTCCTGCCGCACCGCCGGATCGGGGTGGTGGTGCGAGACGTCGATCTCGGTGCCGATCCAGTAGGACAGCGCCCGCGCACCCTCGTTCAGCGCGCGCATGGTCATCAGATTCCGGCGCACATCCGGATGAACCACGATCGGGTCGGCCGACCGGTCCGGATATTTGGTGCCGGTCAGCGCCCGGCCGGCGGTGCGGTCCAGCGCATAGGCAACCGCCCCCTGATAGGCCGCTTCGCCGATGCCCAGCCCCTGCATGCCGACGGCGAGCCGCGCGACATTCATCATGGTGAACATCGCCTGAAGGCCGCGATGGGGCTTGCCCACCATCCAGCCGACCGCGTCGTCGAAGTTGAGCACGCAGGTCGCCGACGCCTTGATGCCCATCTTGTGCTCGATGGCGCCGCAGGCGACGCCGTTGCGCTCCGCCGGTGCGCCATTGGCATCGGGGATGAATTTCGGCACCAGGAACAGGCTGATGCCGCGGGTGCCCTCGGGCGCATCGGGCAGCTTGGCCAGCACCAGATGGATGATGTTCTCGGTCAGGTCGTGCTCGCCGGCCGAGATGAAGATCTTGGTACCGGTGATGCGGAAGCTGCCGTCATCGTCCGGTACCGCCCTGGTGCGGATCAGCCCCAGATCGGTGCCGCAATGCGGCTCGGTCAGGCACATGGTGCCCGACCAGGTGCCGTCGGAAAGCTTGGGCAGATAGCGGGCCTTCAGCTCGTCCGAGGCATGGGCGGCGATGGCGTTATAGGCGCCGGCCGACAGGCCCGGATACATGCCGAAGGCGAGATTGGCCGAGCAGATCATCTCCTCGACCACGAAGTTCAGGGTCTTGGGCAGCCCCTGCCCGCCATATTCCGGATGGGTGGCAAGCGCCGTCCAGCCGCCCTCGATGAAGGTGGCATAGGCTTCCTTGAAGCCCTTGGGCGTGCGCACCACGCCGTTCTCGAAGGTGCAGCCTTCCTCGTCGCCCGGGCGATTGAGCGGGAACAGCTCGTTCTCGCACATCTTCGCCGCCTCTTCGAGCACGGCATCGAAGATGTCGGGGGTGGCATCCTCGTAGCCCGGCAGCTTCGAGATCCGCGAAACGTCGAGCACGTCGTGCAGCACGAAACGGATGTCGCGCAGCGGTGCCTTGTAGGTTGCGGCCATGGGATCGGTCTCCTCTCCGCAGGGCTCAGTTGCGCAGCGGCTTGCCGGTTTCGAGCATGTGCTCGATCCGGGCCAGCGTCGCAGGCGTCTTCAGAAGCGAGATGAAGGCCTCGCGCTCCAGCCGGGTGACATCATCCTCGCGCAGCGTCTCGGTGATGTCGGTGTCGCCGCCCGAGAGCACGCGGGCAAGCGCGCCCGACACCACCACGTCATGCGGCGTGGCCTTGCCCTGCTGGAAGAAGCCGTCCACCGCCATTTCCAGCGCCACCCGTGCCGAGGGGCCGGGCAACGAGATTTCGGCGGGTTCCGGCTTCCGATAGCCCTCGGCCAGTTCCAGCGCCCGGGCCTTGGCATCGGCCAGCACCCGGTCGCGGTTCATGGTGATCCGGTCGCGGTCGACGAGCAGCAGCATGTCGCGCGCCTCGTCGGCGCTTTCCGACACTTTCGCGGTCGAGACCATTTCGAAGACCTGGCCCACCGCCGGCATCGGGCCGCCCGGACGACGCTTGTTGGCCATCCAGCGGAACAGCAGCTCCTTGCAGCCGCCCCAGCCCGGCACCACGCCGACGCCGACCTCGACCAGACCCATATAGGTCTCGGCATGGGCCTGAACGGCATCGCAATGGAGCAGGATTTCGCAGCCGCCGCCCAGCGCCATGCCCGCCGGCGCACCGACCACCGGGAAGGGCGCGTATTTCAGCGCCTTATAGGCTTCCTGGCCCATGCGGATCATGCCGTCGATCATGTCCCAGGCGGCGATGTTCGAGGCGAACAGGGCCAGCCCGACATTGGCGCCGACCGAGAAGTTGTCGGCCTCGTTATAGATCACCAGCGCCTTGTAGCCGCCACGCACGATCTCGGTCGACTTCGCGACCATTTCGAGCACGCCCGGATCGATCGCATTCATCTTGGTGTGGAATTCCAGGCAGAGCACGCCGTCGCCCAGATCCCACAGGCTGGCCGACCCGTTGCCGTCGACCCGCTTCGAGCGCCGCTTGACGTCGGAGAGGCGCAGCACGCCCTCCGGCACCGGCACCGGGGCATAGCCGCCGGCACGGGTGGCATATTCGAGCACGCCGTCCGAAACCCGATAGAAGCGGCCGGTGCCGTTGCCGGCGACGGCAGCCAGGATGTCGGGCACCTTGCGGCCCTCGGCCTTCAGCCGGTCGGCGAACCAGCCGGCGCCCATGCGGTCGATCAGCTCGAACGGGCCGTACTTCCAGCCATAGCCGAGGCGCATCGCCTCGTCGATCGCCGGCACCTCGTCGGCGATGACGCCGACCAGATCTGCGGTGTAAGACAGCGCCGCCGAAATAACCGCCCAGGCATAGGCGCCGCCGGCATCCTCGTGCGAGACCAGGGCGCGGAGATCCTTCGCCCCGGCACGGATGCTGGCAAGGTCGGGCTTGCGCTTCGCCCGGTATTCGCCGGTCGCGAGGTCCATCGCCTCCTGAATGGTCTGGCCAGCATCCTTGCGCCGACGGTAGAAGCCGCCCTTGCCCTTCCGGCCGGTATAGCCCTCGGCGATCATCTTCCGGAACAGATCGCTGTCGCGGTAGATGGCGTGATAGGCGTCATCGGCGGGCAGGGTCGCCTTCATGCTGGCGGCGACATGGGGCATGAGGTCCAGACCGACGAGATCGATCAGCCCGAACACGCCGGTCTTGGGGATGCCGACCGGCTTCGAGAGCAGCGCATCGACCGCCTCGACATCGAGCTTGCGGTCCATGGCCTCGGTCACCGCCGCCTGCATCCAGAAGGTGCCGATGCGGTTGGCGATGAAGCCGGGGGTATCCTTGCAGTCGACCACGCCCTTGCCGAGCGCATGGTCGCCGAAGGCGCGGATCGCTTCCACCGCATCCGCACGCGTCTCGGGGCCGGCGACCAGCTCCAGCAGACGCATATAGCGCGGCGGGTTGAAGAAATGGGTGATCAGGAAATCGCCCTTGAACGCCGCCGACCGGCCCTCGACCAGCAGGCCAAGCGGGATGGTCGAGGTGTTCGACGACACGATCGAGCCGGGCTTGCGGACCTCGTCGAGCGTCGCATACAGCCTGCGCTTGATGTCGAGGTTCTCGATCACCGCCTCGACGATCCAGTCGGCATCGGCCAGCTGGCCCAGATCGTCTTCCAGATTGCCGGTGGTGACGAGCTTCGCGCGGCTCGGATGCATGAAGCTTTTGGGCTTGGTCTTCAGCATCTTCTGGACCGCGCCCTCGGCGAGCGCGTTCCGGTTTTCTGCCCCCTTGGGCACGATGTCGAGCAGCACCACCGGCACGCCGGCATTGGCGATATGGGCCGCGATGCCGGCGCCCATGACGCCGGCGCCGATCACGGCCGCCTTCTTGATTGCAGTCATCTCAAAGCATCTCCGGTCGCTTGGGACAGCCGTCTGGTTCCTGCGTCAGAGCGCTTCGAGGACCGTGGCGATGCCCTGGCCGCCGCCGATGCACTGGGTGGCCAGCGCATAGCGCCCGCCTTCCCGCTTCAGCAGGGCCGCCGCCTTGCCGGTGATGCGGGCACCGGTGGCACCCAGCGGATGGCCGAGAGCGATGGCGCCGCCATCCAGGTTCACCCGGGCCGGATCGAGGCCCAGATCCTGGATGCAGGCCAGCGCCTGAGAGGCGAAGGCCTCGTTCAGCTCCACAACGTCCAGATCACCGGCCTTCACGCCGGCGCGGTCCAGCGCCTTGCGGCTGGCCGCCACCGGACCGATGCCCATGATCTCGGGCGCGCAGCCGGCAACGGCCACCGAGCGGATGCGGGCGAGCGGGGTGAGGTTGTTCTTCGCCGCATATTCTTCGGTGCAGACCAGGCAGGCCGAGGCGCCGTCGGTGAGCGGCGACGAGGTGCCGGCGGTGACCACGCCATCCTTCTTGAAGGCGGGATCGAGCCCGGCCAGCCCTTCCACCGACGCATCGGGGCGGATGCAGCCGTCGGCATCGACGGCCGGGCCCTTCTTCTGGGTGATCGCGACGATCTCGTCGGCGAACCGGCCCTGCTCGCGCGCCGCGGCCGCCTTCTTATGCGAGGCGACGGCGAATTCCTCCTGGGCGGCGCGGCTGATCTGCCACTTTTCGGCGACGTTCTCGGCCGTTATGCCCATCGGCATATAGGCGCCGGGCATCATCTCGGCCAGCACCGGGTTCGGTGCCGGGTTGAAGCCCATCATCGGCACGCGGGTCATCGATTCGACGCCGGCGGCGATGAAGGCCTCGCCCGCACCCAGCTGGATGGCGCCGGCCGCCATATGAACCGACTGCATCGACGAGCCGCAGAAGCGGTTGACGGTGGCACCGGCCACCGACTGGGGCAGGCCGGCCAGCAGGCCGATCAGGCGCGCGGCATTGAAGCCCTGTTCCCCCTCGGGGAAGGCGCAGCCCAGGATCAGGTCTTCGATCGTCTCGGGATCGATGCCGCTCCGCTCGACCAGGCCCTTGACCACCTGGGCTGCCAGATCATCCGGACGGACCTTGGTCAGCGCGCCCTTGCGCGCGAAGTGGAAAGGCGAACGGGCATAGCCCGCGATCACGACGCTCTTCATGGGGGCCCTCGGCTCCTGGATTGTCTCTCCCGTGCGCCGGCGTGCCGGCGCTCGTGGTTCTGGTGTCAGACATGTGGTCTTACATGGTGGCGCGGGAACGATGACGGTTCCGCGATGCCTCTGGCGACATCCGGCAATCAGCCGGCGGCATCGACGCCCTTGACGGCCAGCGCGGCCAGCACCTGGGCCTCGATGTCGCGCAGCTCGTCGAGGGTCACCATCAGATCGCTCAACTGGCCCTGAAGCTGTTCCATCCGCTCGGTCACCGCGCTGCGCAACTGGCGCAGCTGCTCCACCTGGGTGCGGTCGGCCTCGTAGAGGTCCAGGAATTCCTTGATCTCCGCCAGGCTGAAGCCCAGCCGCTTACCGCGCAGGATCAGCTTCAGCCGTGCGCGATCGCGATAGGAATAGACCCGGTTCATGCCCTCCCGTGCGGGCTTGATGAGGTGCTGATCCTCGTAGAACCGGATCGCCCGGGGCGTGATCGAGAATTCCTCGGCCAGTTGGGTGATCGTGAAGGTGTCCGGCATGCGCTCCCCCGCTTGTGCACAGGCCCGGCGGACCTCGGGGGCGGTGCCACTGCCCCGGGCCCGGTTCTTCACCTGTGTGGCTCTTCGCCTGTGTGCCATCCCGACCCGGGCATGTTAGTTGACGTTTACGTAAACGTCAACTAACTCCGCACGGGCCCGTTCAACCGGCGGCCTTGCGGCGCGCCTCGTATTTCTCCTTCTCCTCCTGCACCAGCTCCTTCTTCGACAGCTTGCCGATCAGGGTCTTGGGCAGGGCGTCGCGGAACTCGATCTGCTTGGGCATCTCGATCGGCGACAACCGCTCCTTCAGGAAGGCGGTGAGTTCGGCCGCCGTCAGATGGGTGCCGGCCTTCAGCTTCACGAAAGCCTTGACCGTCTGGCCGCGATACTCGTCGGGGATGCCGATGACCGTGCATTCCTCGACCGACTCATGCAGATAGATCGCCTCTTCGACCATGCGCGGATAGACGTTGTAGCCGCCGGCGATGATCAGATCCTTGATCCGGTCGACGATGAAGGCATAGCCGTCCTCGTCCAGATAGCCGACATCGCCGGTGTGCAGCCGGGCGCCGGCCATGGCCTTCGCGGTCTCCTCGGGCTTGTTCCAGTAGCCGGCCATCACCTGGGGGCCGCGGATGCAGATTTCGCCGCGGCTGCCCTGGGGCAGCACGGTCTCGCCATCCTCAAGATCGACGATCTCGATCGTGGTGCCCGGCATGGGCAGGCCGATCGAGCCTTCCTTGCTGATGCCGTTGAACGGGTTGCAATGGGTGACGGGCGATGTCTCGGTCAGGCCGTAACCTTCGACCAGCGTGCAACCGGTCAGCTTCTCGAAGGTCTGCTTCACCTCCAACGGCAGCGGTGCCCCACCCGACAGACAGTAATTGATCGACGAGAGGTCGAACTCCCTGATCTTCGGATGATTGGCGATGGCCGTGTACATGGTGGGCACGCCGGGGAACAGGCTCGGCTTCTTCTTCGCCAGCGTCTCCAGAACCTGGTCCAGTTCGAAGCGCGGCAGCATGATCATGCAGGCCCCGGCCAGCACCGAATAATTCATGCAGACCGTCATGGCGAAGACGTGGAACAGCGGCAGCACCACCATGGTGCGCTCCTGCCCCGGCCGCGCATCGGGGAACCAGGCCTCCAGCTGCCGGGCATTGGCATGCAGATTGGCGTGGGTCAGCATCGCGCCCTTGGGCAGGCCGGTGGTGCCGCCGGTATATTGCAGCACCGCCACCGTGGCTTCGGGATCGATCTGAACCGGCGCATAGCGGCCGTCATTCTGCATCAGCGCCTTGTGATGGACGATCCGGGCGCTCTTCTCGACCTTGCCGATCTCCTTGCCCTTCACCAGCGGGAACAGCAGGTTCTTCGGGAAGGGCAGCACACCGGCCATAGGGCACACGATCACCCGTTCAAGACAGGTCTTGCCCAGAAGGTCCTGGACCTTGTCGTAGACCACCGCCAGATCCAGCGTCACCATCACCCGGGTGCCGCTGTCATTCACCTGGTGTTCGATCTCGCGCGCGGCATAGAGCGGGTTGAAGTTGACGATCGTGGCGCCGATGGTCAGCGCGGCATAGTAATAGACGATCGAATAGGGCGTGTTGGGCAGGAACAGGCCGACCCGGTCCCCCGGCTTCACGCCGATCTGCTGCAGCCCCTTGGCGGCCTGGCCGACCATCCGCCCGATCTCGCCGAAGGTGAGGATCTTGCCCAGGAAGTCGACCGCCGGCCGATCGGCGTAAGCCTTGACCGCGTGATCCATCAGCGAGGTCAGCGGCGCGGGCGAAATCGTCTTGCGCCAGTTCACGTCGGCAGGATATTTGCGCAACCAGACCGGCTCGGCTCCGCCGGGATCGATCCCGGCACCCATCATCTGTGTCATTGGTCCTCCCGAGACCTTGTCGCGACCCCGGCGCCCGCCCCTGCCCGGCCCGGACCCCGTACCGCTTCCTTGATGAGCCGTCCCCCAACGGCAATACCGGTTTCCGTTTACGTCAACCGGCCGTTCGACTATCCCAGGACACGCGCCCCGGATCAACAGTCACGCCGCGAACCGGCGCCGGATTCTTTGCCGGCCGCATATGCCCGGACGCAACCATGGGTCTGTCCTCAACCCAGAGTTACAATACCCGGAATCATGTCTCAAGACAGGTCGGAACGATCGGGAGGATTGTCAATCGGATCGGGGCGACGTCGGGGATTGAAAGCGCATGACAGGCGGCCCAGTTTCACGGGATCATCGGTGGCATACGGCGCGATCCCGGGGGAACAGAAATATGTCGACAGCACCGGAGGATACTCTGGCGCGGATGCTGGACGAGGCAGGCGAGGACAGCTCAGAGGCTGCCGGGCACCTCGCTGCCGGGCGCCCGATCTACTACAGAACCTCCGACCTTCCACCGCGGCAGGTCATCAAACAGTATCCTGACGGCCGCAGGGAACTGGTGAGCTTTGAAACCGGCCGGGAAACCCTGATCGGGGAGCTGTCGGCAGCGTGACTCGCCTGTGGGTGATCGCCGGCCCCAACGGCGCCGGCAAATCGAGCCTGACGCGCCGTTACATCTCTCTTTTGACGCGGTTGCACGTCATCAATCCTGACACCATTGCTGCGAATCTTGCGGGCGGCGGCCGCTTCACCGCAGACCAGGCGGCACGCGCCGGCAGAGTGGCCCTGAAGGAGCAGCGCCTTTATCTGGCCGAGCGCCGAAGCTTTGCCGTCGAGACGACACTGACCGGACAGGCCCCTCTCCGCCTTCTGACGACGGCAAGAGACGTCGGCTACAAAACCAGCCTCGTCTATGTCGGTCTGGACGATGTGGGCCTGTCATTGGCGCGCGTCGCGGCACGTGTTTCCGCGGGTGGCCATGACATACCGCCCGCAGATATCCTCAGACGTTTCGACCGAAGCATGGCGAACCTCCACAGGGCCCTGCCGCTGGTGGACAGGCTCTGGCTGTTCGACAACTCCCGAGATCGGTGGCGCCTTATCCTTCGCACGGAAGGCCGACACCTTCGCTTCGCAAGCCCTGACCTGCCGCGCTGGGCAGCAGACATCGTGACAGGTTACAGGCGCTGATCGCCCGCAGACCTTGGGCGCCGCGCCCCGATCACTGTCGCAACCCCTCCAAGCACCACCTGCCCGGGCACGAAAATCATCCGCGCCATGCCGCTGAAGGCATTGGCGTCCTTGTAGATGAAGGGGGTGATCTGTTCGGCGGGGTCGATATGAATATAGAGATACCAGCCGAGGCAGGCCCGGCCCAGCGTCAGAGCGGCGCAGGCTGCCGCCAGCGGCCAGGCGGGGCGCGCAGCAGGGCCAGGAAGTCCAGCACCTCGACCAGCAGAAAGGCCGCATAGCCGCCATAGGCGGCTATGACGAGGCCAAGGATGCGGCGCAGGGCGGCGGTCATCCGACTGCCGTTATCCCTGGGCCTGGAGCGCACGCAGCCGCTCCATATGGGGGCGCACCGCCTCCAGCTCGGCCGCGGAGATCGCCATCACCGGGCGGTTCATCTCGTCCGACGGGCCGTAGCTCTGCAGCAGCTGCCGCTTCTGGGCGTCGGTCAGCTGGTCGCTGTCGCGGATCCGCGTTCTCAGGGCATCGCGCTCGGCCCGGGCGGCAACCGATGCCGCGCCGTCGTAATCGAGCGTCAGATAAGCCTGCATGATCCGATCGCCGGTCGCGGCCCAGGCAGCGAGATCGGCAAAACCGCGCTTCATCATCATGGCCGAGGCCTCGTGCCATTCCGGCATGCCCTCGATCGCGGCGGTCATCGCCGTAAGATCCCGGCCCGGCTGCGTCGGCGTCGCCACCCGATGATCGCGGATCGCCTGGCCGATCTCCGCGCGCCGATCCGGCGGCAGAGCCCCCGACCAGTCCGTGAACGCCTGCCAGCTGTCGAGCCAGAGCGTCACCACCTCGCCGGTCAGAGGGCCGGTCAGGTCGACACCGGCCTCCCCTGCGGCGTGCGCGGCGCGGGGTGCCGCCACGCACGCGGTCATCGGAATGGCGACGGCAAGCACCAGAACCAGCAGGCGGCGGGCGATCTGCACGGGCGGATCCTCATGGCGCAGAAGAAGAGAAGGCGAGGAAGCGGGCGACGCCGGCCCAGCGCCAGCCCGCCGGATCGGCCAGCCCGCCGGATCAGTCAGCCCGCCGGATCAGTCGCCGCCGCCCATGTTCCGGATACGCTCCAGATGCGGCTGCACCGCGGCGATGTCGGCCGGATCGGCCTTGCCGGCCTGATCCATCATCGCCCCGGCATCGCCCAGCATCTGCAGCATCATCTTCTTCTGCTCGGCGGTCATGTCGGGCGAGTTCATGATCTGGCTGCGTGCGGCCTCCATCTCGGCCCGCTGGCCCTGGACATCCTCGCCCTGCATCTCGATCGCCATATAGGCCTGCATCACCCGATCGCCGATGGTCGCCCAGTCGTCGAGGCCCGAGAAGCCGTGCTTCGAGACGATGCCGGCAGCCTGCGCCGCCTCGGGCGCGCCCGCCATGCGGGCCACGGCGGCGGAAAGCATGCGGCCATCGGCCATATCGCCCATCAGGGCCTGCGGATCACCGGCACCGCCAAGGGCCTCGCGGCGGTCCTCGGGCAGGGTGTCGCTCCAGGCTTCAAGCGCCTGCGAGGCATCCAGCCAGCGGCCGACGGTGGCGCTGTCGAGGCCGGCGGCACGGGCCGGCTGGGCAAGGCCCAGGGGCAGGCCAACGGTCAGGGCCGCGGGCAGTGCCACGGCCAGACTGGCCAGACTGGCGCGGAAGGCGGCCGCGGCAAGGCGGCGGCGAAGGATCGCGGTCATCGTCCAGACGTCTCCCATCCAGGCGGGCCTTCTGCCCGCCGGCACAATCGGACCGGGGCCCCGGGCCGGTGGTTCCGGCCTCTTGCGGTCCTGATGCGATACATCACCCGACCATACTGCCGGACCGGCACGCCCGCGTCAGCGGTCGAGGCGGGCGGTCAGTTCTTCGGCGGCAGCGGCCAGGCGCCGGAACGGCCCCTGCCCGGCTGCAGAACCGGTACCCGCACCACCCAGGCGACGCAGACCCTCGGTTCCGAAACGATCCTTGAGCGACGAGGCGATCCAGCCCTCGGCCTGGGCCTGGCGCCGCGGCGCCAGCCGGTCTTCGGCGATCAGCCAGTCGTGATGGCGGTCTGCTGCGGCGATCAGATCCCCGATCCCCTCGCCCGTCGCCGAGGCGACCTTCAGCACCGGCACCTTCCAGCCATCCGCACGCAGCCCCACGGCCTTGAGCGCGGTTGCGACATCGGTACGGGCGCGTTCGGCGGCCGGCCCGATATCGGCCTTGGTGACAACGGCCAGGTCCGGAATCTCCATGATCCCGGCCTTCATGAACTGCAGGCTGTCGCCCGATGCGGGCTGGACGCAGAACAGCACCGTGTCGGCCACCTCTTCGACATCGGTCTCGGACTGGCCGACGCCCACCGTTTCGACCAGCACCACGTCGAACACCGCACGCATCAGCACGGTGGCGGCGATGGTCAGATCGGCAAGCCCGCCCAGCCGGTCACGGGCCGCCATCGAGCGGATGAACACGCCCTGGTCTTCAGGATCGGTCTGGATGCGCGTGCGGTCGCCGAGCAGCGCGCCCTTGGTGCGCTTCGACGAGGGGTCGACCGCGATCACCCCGACACTGCGGCCCTGATCGCGATAGCAGCGGATCAGAGCGGAAAGCAGCGAGGATTTGCCGACACCGGGCGGACCGGTGATGCCCAGAACCCGGGCGGCCGGCGCTTCATGCGCGGCATCGAGCAGGGCCGCAGTCTCCGGCCGCCCGGCCCGGCTTTCCAGTTCCGCCAGCGCGCGGGCAAGCGCCGGCTTGCCGCCGTCCCGGATGGCGTCGAGACGGCGGAGGCCGGCAGCGCTGCTGCCGGCCTCCATCCTGTTCCCGTCGGAACCGCCTGTCATGCCGCTGTCCCGGCCGTCAGCCGCGGGCGCGGAGCGCCGCCTGGGCGGCGGCCAGGCGCGCGATCGGCACGCGATAGGGCGAGCACGAGACGTAGTCGAGGCCGGCACGCTGGCAGAAGTCGATCGACGCCGGGTCGCCACCATGCTCGCCGCAGATGCCGAGCTTGATGTCGGGGCGGGTCGAACGGCCGCGCTCGGCCGCGATCTTCACCAGTTCGCCGACGCCGTCCTGGTCCAGGCTGACGAAGGGATCCTGATCGAAGATGCCGGCCTCGCGATAGCTGTCGAGGAAGGCGCCCGAATCGTCGCGGCTGATGCCGAAGGTGGTCTGGGTCAGGTCGTTGGTGCCGAAGCTGAAGAACTCGCCGACCTCGGCGATCTTCGCGGCCTGAAGGGCGGCGCGCGGCAGCTCGATCATGGTGCCCACCAGATACTCGACCTTCGCCCCCTTCTCGGCGAAGACCTTGGCCGCAGTGTCGTCGACCAGCTTGCGCAGGATTTCCAGCTCGCGGCGGGTCGCAACCAGCGGGATCATGATCTCGGGCGTCACGGTCTGGCCAAGCTCGGCCGAAACCTCGACCGCAGCTTCCAGGATCGCCCGGGCCTGCATCTCGTAGATTTCGGGGTAAGAGATGCCCAGACGGCAACCGCGATGGCCCAGCATCGGGTTGCTCTCGTGCAGGGCCGAGGCGCGGGCAGCCAGCTTCTGCGCATCGATGCCCGAGGCGGCGGCCACCTCGGCGATGTCCTTCTCGGTATGCGGCAGGAACTCGTGGAGCGGCGGGTCCAGCAGGCGCACCGTCACCGGCAGGCCGGCCATGATCCGGAACAGCGAGACGAAGTCGCCGCGCTGCATCGGCAGCAGCTTGGCCAGCGCCGCACGACGGCCGTCGGCATCATCCGACAGGATCATCTGGCGCACCGCGATGATGCGGTCGTCGCTGAAGAACATGTGCTCGGTCCGGCAGAGGCCGATGCCCTCGGCACCGAAGGTGCGCGCGGTTTCGGCATCCAGCGGGGTCTCGGCATTGGTGCGGACCTTGAGCGTGCGGATCTCGTCCGCCCAGGCCATCAGCGTGCCGAAATCGCCCGACAGGTCCGGCTTGATGGTCGGCACACGGCCGAGCATCACCTCGCCCTTGCCGCCGTCGATGGTGATGGTCTCACCCGCCTTGACGGTGACGTCGCCGACGGTGAACTGACCCTTCGCATAGTCGATGCGCACGGTGCCGGCACCCGACACGCAGGCGCGGCCCATGCCGCGGGCAACCACCGCCGCATGGCTGGTCATGCCGCCGCGGGCGGTCAGGATGCCGCGGGCGGCATGCATGCCATGGATGTCTTCGGGGCTGGTCTCGATGCGGACCAGGATGACGTCCTCGCCGGTCTGGGCACGCTTCTCGGCCTCGTCGGCGGTGAAGACCACCACGCCCGAAGCGGCACCGGGAGAGGCCGGCAGACCCTTGGCGACGACCTGCTTGGGGGCCTTGGGGTCCAGCGTCGGATGCAGCAGCTGATCCAGCGCCTGGGCCTCGATGCGGGCCACCGCCTGCTCGTGGGTGATCAGCCCCTCTTCCGCCATGTCGACCGCGATCTTGAGCGCGGCGGCGGCGGTGCGCTTGCCGTTGCGGGTCTGCAGCATGTAGAGCCGGCCCTGCTGGACCGTGAACTCGATGTCCTGCATATCCCGGTAGTGCTGCTCCAGCCGGTCCTTCACGGCGACCAGCTCGGCGAAGACCTCGGGCATCTCCTCTTCCATCGACGGATCGGAAGAACCGTTGGCCTGCTTGCCGGCAACCGTCAGGTGCTGCGGGGTGCGGATGCCCGCCACCACGTCCTCACCCTGAGCGTTGACCAGGAATTCGCCGTAGAACTCCTTAGCACCGGTCGAGGGGTTGCGGGTGAAGGCCACGCCGGTCGCGCAGTCGTCGCCCATATTGCCGAACACCATCGCCTGCACGTTGACGGCGGTGCCCCACTCGGCGGGGATGTTGTGCAGACGGCGATAGGTCTTGGCGCGCTGGTTCATCCAGGAACCGAACACCGCGCCGATCGCGCCCCAGAGCTGCTCACGCGGGTCATCCGGGAAGGGACGCCCCAGCTCGCGCTCGACGATCGCCTTGTAGTCGTCGATCAGCGACTTCCAGTCGTCGGCGGTCATCTCGGTGTCGAGATGGTAGCCGCGCTCTTCCTTGCGCGCCTCCAGCCGGTCCTCGAAGAAGCTGTGATCGACGCCGAGCACGACGTCGGAATACATCTGGATGAAGCGGCGATAGCTGTCATAGGCGAAGCGCTCGTCACCGCTGCGGCGGGCGAGACCATCGACCGTGACCGGGCTGAGGCCCAGGTTCAGCACCGTATCCATCATGCCGGGCATCGAGGCGCGCGCACCGGAGCGGACTGAGACCAGCAGCGGGTTCTCGGCATCGCCGAAGCGCATGCCCATCTCGGTCTCGACCTTGGCGAGCGCTTCCGACACCTGCGCCTCAAGCTCGGCCGGATAGGTCTGGCCGTTGGCGTAATAATAGGTGCAGACCTCGGTGGTGATCGTCAGACCGGGCGGAACCGGCAGGCCCAGATTGCTCATCTCGGCCAGGTTCGCACCCTTGCCGCCGAGAAGGTTGCGCATGTCCGCGGTGCCTTCGGAGCCGTTGCGGCCGAAACTGTACACCCACTTGGTCATCGGTCGACTCACCCTTCGATCTTCGAAAAATCGGCCACGGCCTCCAGCGCCGCCCGGATCTCGGACAGCAGATGGAGCCGGTTGCGCCGACGCTCCGGCATATCGCAATTGACCGTCACACGGTCGAAGAACGCGTCGACCGGCACCCGGATCCCTGCCAGAGCCGTCATCGCCCGCTCGTACTCCTCCCCGGCCAGCGCCGCGGCGATATCCGCCCGCGCCTGGACGAGGGCGCCATGCAGCGCCACCTCTTCGGGTTCGACCAGCAGCGCCGCATCGGCATCGCCACCATAGGTCGTCCCGTCCTTCTTCTCTTCGATACGCACGATGTTGCTTGCCCGCCGGTACGCCGCCAGCAGGTTCGCCCCATCCTCGCCATCCAGGAACGACTGCAGGGCGCGCACGCGCGCCAGCAGCCGGACGACGTCGTCATCATCGACACCGGCCAGCGTCGCCGCGATCAGATCATGGCGCACGCCGCGGTCGCGCATCAAGACCTTCAGCCGGTCGGCGAAAAAGCCCATCAGATCGCCGTGAAGGCGGCCTGTGTCGATCTCGCCCAGGATCGGCCGGTAACCGTCGGCCGCAGCCGTGATCGCCGCCTTGAGCGGCAGGCGCACACCGGTCTCGATCAGGATGCGCAGCACGCCCAGCGCCGCACGGCGCAGCGCATACGGATCCTTGGAGCCGGTCGGTTTCTCGTCGATGGCAAAGAAACCGGCGAGCGTGTCGAGCTTGTCGGCCAGCGCCACCGCCACCGACAAGGGCGCGGTCGGCACGCTGTCCGACGCACCGGCCGGCGCGTAATGCTCTCCGATCGCCTGGGCGACCTCGGCCGGTTCGCCGTCATGGGTGGCGTAGTAGCGGCCCATGATGCCCTGGATTTCGGGGAACTCGCCGACCATGCCGGTGACGAGATCGGCCTTGGCCAGCCGGCCGGCCCGCTCTGCCCGCTCGGGATCGGCACCCGGCACATGGGCCGCAAGCCACCGGGCCAGCGACGCGATGCGCGCGGCCTTGTCTGCGACGGTGCCGAGCTTCGCCTGGAACAGGATCGCGGTCAGCCGGTCGAGACGCGCATCCAGGCGGGTCTGACGGTCGGTGTCCCAGAAGAACTTGGCATCGGCGAGGCGCGCGCGCAGCACCCGTTCATTGCCGTGGACGATCACCTTCGCCCCCTCGGCATCGGGGGCGAGATTGCTCACCAGCACGAAGACCGGCGCCAGCCGGCCCTCGGCATCCTCGGCGACGAAATAGCGCTGATGGGTGCGCATGGCCGAGACCAGAACCTCGGAGGGCACATCCATGAAAGCATCGTCGATGCGGCCGGCAAGCACGGTCGGCCATTCGACCAGGCCGGCCACCTCTTCCAGCAGGCCTTCATCGGCGCGGAGCATCAGCCCCAGATCGGAAGCGAGTGCCGCGGCATCCGATGCGATCTTCCGCCGCCGCTCTGCCGCGTCCAGCACCACATGGGCACCGGCCAGCGCCGCGCGATAACCGGCGAAATCATGCACCTCGATGGTGGCCGGCGCCAGGAAGCGATGGCCCTGGGTGGTGTTGCCGGCGGTCAGATGACCGAAGCGCACCGGCACGACCGCGCCGCCGAACAGGCAGAGGATCGAGCGCAGCGGCCGCACCCAGCGGATCTGATGGGCCCCCCAGCGCATGGATTTGGGCCAGGGCAGATCGGCGAGCGCACCCGCGATCAGCTCCGGCAGCACCTCGATGGTGGGCCGGCCGGGCTCGAACACGTCGAGGAACCAGAAACTGCCCTTGGGCGTCTCGCGCTCGATCAGCGAGGAGCGGTCGGCATTGTTGGCGGCAAGGAAGCCCGCCAGCGCCTGTTCGGGCGCACCGACCCGCGGGCCGCGGCGCTCTTCCGCCCGATCGGGCTGGGCCTCGGCCAGATCATGGATCACCAGCGTCAGGCGGCGCGGGGTCGAGAAGGCCTCGGCGCGGCCGAAGGTGATCCGCTGTGCGGCCAGACGCTCGGTCACCAGACGCGCCAGATCGTCGGCGGCCCGGCCCTGCATGCGGGCGGGAATCTCTTCCGACAGAAGTTCGAGAAGCAGTTCGGCCATGGGATCAGGCCTTTCCGGCGGCAGAGACGGAGGGGCTGCCCGCGATCCAGGCCTCGCAGCACCCCTTGGCCAGCGCCCGCACCCGGCCGATATAGGCCGCACGCTCGGTGACGCTGATCACGCCGCGCGCATCCAGCAGGTTGAAGAGGTGGCTGGCCTTGATGCACTGGTCGTAGGCCGGCTGGGCCAGACGTGCAGCCAGCAGGCGGGCGCATTCGGCCTCGGCATCGGCGAAGTGCCGGAACAGCATGCCGGTATCGGCCTGCTCGAAATTATGTGCCGAATAGTCGCGCTCGGCCCTGAGGAAGATGTCGCCGTAACGCACGCCGCGGTCGTTATAGGCCAGGTCGTAGATGTTCTCCACGCCCTGGATGAACATCGCCAGGCGTTCCAGGCCATAGGTCAGCTCACCCGAGACCGGCTCGCATTCGATGCCGCCGACCTGCTGGAAATAGGTGAACTGCGACACCTCCATGCCGTCGCACCAGACCTCCCAGCCGAGCCCCCAGGCGCCCAGCGTCGGGCTCTCCCAGTCGTCCTCGACGAAGCGGATGTCATGGACCAGCGGATCGATCCCCAGAACCGCCAGGCTGCCCAGATACAGCTCCTGCAGGTTCTCGGGCGACGGCTTCATGATCACCTGGAACTGGTAATAATGCTGCAGCCGGTTGGGATTCTCGCCGTAACGACCGTCGGAGGGCCGGCGCGACGGCTGGACATAGGCCGCGTTCCAGGCATCGGGGCCAAGTGCCCTGAGCGTGGTGGCCGGATGGAAAGTTCCTGCGCCGACTTCCATGTCATAGGGCTGCATGATGACGCAGCCCCGCTCCGACCAATAGTGCTGGAGACGGAGAATGATCTCCTGGAAAGACGGCGCGCCTTTGCGCTCTGTCGCCATGCTCAGCCCGCTGATGCGTGTCGGCAATCCTGCCGCCGACCGGTTCGTTTGGTGCGGCGCGAACATAGCCGCCGGCCGGTTGAGGGTCAAGGATCGCGCGCTTCGCGCAAGATGCGTGCGCGCCGCCCCGGCCGGGCCGTCCCCCCGGTTTCCGGGGGAGACGCGGCAGCATGGCTATGATTAAGGGTTAGTTAAGATCCGATATGCACGCACCGCGTGTATTCGCCTCAGCCGACCGGACAGTCGCCCCGGCCGCAGGGCCCGGCGCCGGGCACCACGAAGCTGCCGCAGCGGGCGCAGCGGTCGGCATCGGCCACCTCGCGCCCCGCCCGGCGCCGGCGCGGCACATGGCGGGGTTCCCGCCGGTCTTCGCGGGCGATGGTCTCGCGGCGCTGGCCGAAGATCCGCGCCAGCCGGACCCCGGTAAACACGGCCAGCACCACCAGCACCAGCAGCAGGATCTTCGACAGGCTGAGCATGGCCCCGCGCCCTCAGAGACCGTAGCGCGACCAGAGCGCGCGGGCTTCGACCTGCTCGACCAGTCCGGCGACGGCGGCGGTGCCGGCACGCTCGGCCTGCAGCCCCAGCCTGACCCGGCCGAACAGGCCGCTGCGCTCCTGGATCTGCGCGAAACGGACCTCCTCGCCGAAGCGGCTGCGCATCACGCTGCGCAGATCGCCCAGACCGTCGGCAAGCCCCAGTTCCACGGCCCGCGCGCCGACCCAGACGTCACCCTCGAACAGCGGCGTGTCACCCGCCTTCTCAAGCCGTTGCCCCCGGCGCTCGCGCACCACTTCGATGAAACGCTGATGCACCTGTTCCTGAATGCCACCCAGCCAGGCGATATCCTCGGCCTTCTCGGGCTGGAACGGATCGAGCCGCATCTTGGAATTGCCCATGGTGTAGACGCGGCGGTCGAGCCCGAGCCGCGCCATGGCGCGGTCGAAGCCGAAGCCGGCCGAGACGACGCCGATCGAGCCCACCATCGAGGTCTCGTCGACATAGATCTCGTCGCCGGCCATGGCCAGCCAGTAGCCGCCGCTCGCCGCCACGTCCTCGACGAAGGCGATCACCGGCAGCTTCTTCTCGGCAGCACGGGCCCGGATATGCTTCCAGATCAGCGAAGACTGGGCCGGCGAACCGCCAGGCGAGTTGATGACCAGCGCCACCGCCTTTGCCTCGGGCAGCTTGAAAGCCCGCTCGATCAGCGGCTTCACCGCCTCGTGCGACAGGTTCGCCTGGAAGCTGCGGCCGGACATGATCATGCCCTCAAGGCGCAGCACGGCCACGACCGGCGGCGGATTGCGGAACCGCTTCACCGGCAGCAGGCGGAGCAGGCGGCGGAAGCGGCTGGGCTTGTCGGTCAAGGCGGCATCTCTCCCGGGTGCTGGGTTCAGGGGATCATATCGAGTGGCGGGCAGCGCCTGTCAACGCCGGGGCGGTGCGTCAAGCGACAGGGCGGCCGCCTCTTCGAGCACGGCCCGGACCGTCGGCGTCCAGTTCCGCCCCTCCCCCGCCAGGACCAGCGGCGCCAGCAGGGTAAGCGGTGCCCGTCGTCCCTTGCGGGCCTGAACGATCACCCGCTTGGCCGGCCGGCCATCGTCCACCGTGTGGACCGGCAGAACCCGGATGTCGCCGGCCGGGCCGGTCAGCGCCGTCAGGATGCCGGCCAGCCGGTCGGCCCGCATCACGATGGTGAAACTGCCGCCGGGCTTCAGCCGCTTCAGACCGGCCGCGATCCAGGCATCGAGACCGATGCCGTCCTCGACATGGGCGGCACGGCGGCCCGGATCGGGCGGCGGGGCGGCGCGGATGTCCTCAAGAAAGGGCGGGTTGGTCAGAACATGATCGAAGGGCTGCGCGCGCGGATCCTCCGCCCCGGACAGCCGGGCCCCGACATCCGTCTCCACCACCGTCAGGGCTGCGCCGGCAAGCCCGGCATTCACCCGGGCGAGCGCCGCCGCACCACCATGACGCTCCACGCCGACCAGCGCCAGCCCGGGCACCCGGGCCGCAAGGCAAAGGCTGGCCGCACCGGCCCCCAGCCCCAGATCCAGCACCCGCTGCCCCGGCTCGGCCGGCACGGCGGCGGCCAGCAGCACCGGATCGACCGCCGCACGATAGCCGTCGATGAACTGGACCAGCCGCACCCGCCGGCCCAGAAGATGGTCGAGACTGACCGTCGCCGGATCGATGCCCTGGCGGGCGAGCGCCTCGTCGAGGCCGAAGGCGGTGATCACGGTCACCGCCGGGGACCCAGAACCCGTGCGACCAGGCCGGCCAGACCGCCGGCGGCAGAACCCGGGCCATCCGCGGCCCCGGAAGGGTTCCTGCGGGGCGGCGCTGAGATCGGCCCGGTTTCCCCCAATGCCTGTGCCGCTTCGTCCAGCAGGTTGCGGGCGCGCGGCGCCAGGAGATCATCCACCATCAGCCGGCGCGGGAAGGCGCCGATGGAACCTTCGGCGAGGCTCATCTGTTCGTCGAAGACCAGGGTCTCGATGCCTTCAGCGGCCAGAACCGCGCGCGCCCAGGACAGGCGTACCGGATCGGTGGTCAGCAATACGACATCCATCGGCGGCGATCCCGGGAGAGTGAGGCGGTGACCGTCGCCACACCAGGAGCGCAGGACGGACGGGGTGAGGTCTGGGTGAGGTGAAGAGACGGTGACGACGGCAAGGCATACGCACGGCGGCTTGTGCAACGCACACGGGCGGGGCAGGATGTGCGGCGATACACTCTGTCTGCCCCCTGCGTCGCTGCGCATCTTGACCGCGCCGCGCGCCACTTCATATGCTCCCCAGCGCCGCGCGGAGCGTCAAGCCCTGCCGGCCCCGGGTCCAACGTTGCCCTGTCTTCCAACGTTGCCCTGAAACAAGACGGATCGGCTGCTCTCTCGTGGATGCGCGCGCACACTCCTCGCAAGAGGTCCTCTCGACCCTTCAGGCTCTGGTGGCAGATGACCTGAAGCGTGTCAATCAGGTCATCATCGACAACATGCAGAGCCAGGTGGGGCTCATCCCCCAGCTGGCCGGCCACATCGTGTCGTCCGGCGGCAAGCGGCTCAGGCCCCTGCTGCTGCTGATGTCGGCCAGGCTCTGCGGCTATACCGGCGACCGCCATGTGCCGCTGGCGGCCTGTGTGGAATTCATCCACACCGCCACGCTGCTTCATGACGATGTCGTGGACGAAAGCGAGCTGCGGCGCGGCAAGGCCACCGCCAATGCGGTCTTCGGCAACAAGGCCAGCGTGCTGGTCGGCGACTTCCTGTTCAGCCGGGCCTTCCAGCTGATGACCCGCGACGGCTCGCTGGAGGTGCTGCGCATCCTCTCGGATGCTTCGGCGGTGATTGCGGAAGGCGAGGTGATGCAGCTGCTCACCTCCAACGACCTCGAAACCGACGAGGCCGCCTATCTCCGCGTCATCGAAAGCAAGACCGCCAAGCTGTTCGAGGCCGCCTGCCAGATCGGCCCGGTGGTCGCCGAGCGCCCGGATGCGGACATCGAAGCCCTGGCCCGCTACGGCATGGCACTGGGCGTGATCTTCCAGCTGACCGACGACCTTCTCGACTATTCGGCAGAACAGGCGGCACTGGGCAAGACCATCGGCGACGACTTCCGCGAGGGCAAGATCACCCTGCCGGTCATCGTGGCCCATGAGCGGGGCGATGCGGAAGAACGTGCCTTCTGGTCGCGGACCATGGAAGAGCTGGATCAGCGCGAAGGCGATCTGGAACACGCCATCGGGCTGATGCGCCGCCACGACGCTTTCGGTGAAACCCTGCGTCGTGCCGAGACTTACGGCGAGATCGCCCGCGCCTCTCTGCAGGGCTTCGCCGATGGGATCGAGCGCCGCACCCTGGACGATCTGATCTCGTTCTGCATCGCTCGCGGTTTCTGATCGAAAACCTGCTTGCAGGGGCCGCCGGATCCCGCTATAAGGCGCCCCACGGACGCACCGGAGTGTAGCTCAGCCTGGTAGAGCACCGTCTTCGGGAGGCGGGGGCCGCAGGTTCGAATCCTGCCACTCCGACCAACTTCGGTATGTCCGATCGTCACACCCCGGCAGGGAAACCTGCCGGGGTGTCGTCGTTCAGGGGTCAGGCGTCCGATCGCCGACATGCGGTGACCGAAGGTTCCTGGTCCGGCATGCGCGACATCTTTGGGCCGACTTGCGTGCGTTGCGGCATTTCGCAAGGGCAAATGTCGACTTACATTGCAACCTGATGGTGATCACGGCACCATCATGCAATGCATACGGATCAAATGTGACGCAGGCGCGCCACATACCCGGTCTGCCATCCTGAACCACCGGATCCCTCACATGGCCGACGGAGACGCCCTGGACGACGCGATGGAAGACAGCGTGCAGCATGCCGACCGGCTGCTGCGTATGGCGGTCAACCGGATTCCGGAAGCCGTGATCATCTACGACACCGATGATCGCGTCGCCTTCGTCAATCAGGCCTATTGCGATTTCTTTCCCTATATGCCCCCGGTCGGGCAGCTGATGGGCCAGCGCTTCGAAGACGTCATCCGCCACAGCATGGTGGCCCCGGGTGTCGTGCTCGATCCGCTGGCCCGGACCGATCCGGATGCCTATATCGCCAAGCGCCGCCACCGGCTGCACAACCCGCAGCCCCAGCCCTTCGAGCAGCTGACGGCCGGCCGCTGGCATCTCGTGCGCGAGGTCAGGGTGCCCGGCGTCGGCTTCTTCGGCCTGCGCAGCGACATCACCGACATCAAGCAGCGCGAGATCGAGCTGAAGATGGCGCGCGATCATCTGGCCCGCCAGACCCAGCAGCTGGCGGAAGCGCGCGAGGTGGCGGTCCGCGCCCGCGAGATCGCGATCGCCGCCAGGCTGGAGGCAGAGCGGGCCAGCGCCGCCAAGTCCGAGTTCCTCGCCCGGGTCAGCCACGAGCTGCGCACGCCTTTGAATGCGATTCTGGGTTTCTCCGAAATCATCCGCGACCAGCTTCTCGGTGATCGGGCACCGCAGCGTTATGCCGAATATGCCGCCGACATCCATCACGCCGGCTCGCATCTGCTGAAGCTGATCGACGATATCCTCGACATGGCCAAGATCGAGGCCGGCCGGCTGGATCTGCTGGTCGACGACGTGGATCTCCACGGCCTGCTGCGCGAACTGATGCACACCTGCAAGCCGCTCGCCCGCCGGAACAACAACCGGTTCGAGACGCAGATCCCAAACGACATCGGCACGTTGAAAGGCGATGTCACACGGCTGCGACAGGTGGTGCTGAACCTTTTGTCCAATGCCTGCAAGTTCACCCGGGGGGGCGCGGTGACCCTGACCGCCCGGCGGATCAGCTCCGTCGACGGCCGCAGCGATCTGGTCGAGATCGTGGTCACCGACACCGGCATCGGCATGACCGAGGCACAGCTGGCCCGGGTGTTCGAGGATTTCATTCAGGCCGACGCCGCGATCGCCCGCACCTATGGCGGCACGGGGCTGGGGCTGCCGATCTGCCGGCGGCTCTGCCTGCTGATGGGCGGAGATATCCGCCTGGACAGCAGCCCCGGCACCGGCACCACTGCCCGGGTGACCCTGCCGGTCTCGGGCCCGCCCGGCTGCATCCCTGTCTGACCGATCGACGCGACATACAACCCTAAGGCGTCAAATCCCGCGCCATGCGTCCAACATTGCTTGAAATTTCTCGCAAGGGTTGTTTATATAGGGTTCAAAGCAACATTGGAGTTTGCAACGACCGCGGCCGGGAGACGGATGCGGACGAAGGGGGGATGATGTCGTCTGACACGCCGACCAGCGGATCGGCCCGCCCCGGTGCCCGGAGCGGCCAGGATCCGCGCCTCAGGCGGGCACAGGCCCGCCACGCCTTCGCGATCCTGGTGCTGCCCGCCATCGGCAGCCTGATCGCCATCGGCCTTGCCATCCACGAGGGCAGTGTGCCGGCCGCAGCCCTGGTCATTCTGGCCGTCTCTTACATTGCGACTTATGCCGGCATCACCGTCGGGCTGCACCGGCTGTTCGCCCATCGCGCTTTCGAGACCAGGCCCTGGCTGCGCGCGGTCTTCGCCGTGCTCGGCTGCATGGCGGCCCAGGGACCCGCGATCTACTGGGCGGCCAATCACCGGGTTCATCATATCCGGTCGGACCGTGACGGCGACCCGCACAGCCCGCGAATCGCAGACGGGCGGCAGCTGGGGCGCTGGGAAGGGTTCTGGCACGCCCAGGCCGGCTGGACCTTCAGCCATCGGCCGGCCGACGTCTTTGCGGTCACCCGCGACCTGACCCGCGACCGGCTGCTGATGTGGATCAACCAGCGCTATCTGTGGTGGGTGGCGCTGGGGCTGGTTCTGCCCACGCTGGCCGGTGCGCTCGCCATCGGCGGCATCCGGGGCGCGGTGCTGGGCCTGCTCTGGGGCGGCGCAGTGCGGCTGACCCTCAGCTATCACTTCACCAATGCGATCAATTCACTCACCCACATGATCGGCACCCGGCCCTTCGGCGGCCGGAACACATCGACCAATCTGTGGCCGATCGCCCTGCCGACCCTGGGGGAGGCCTGGCACAACAACCACCATGCCTTCCCCACCTCCGCCCGCTTCGGCCTGGCGGTGTGGGAGCTGGATATCGGCTGGTGGATCATCCGCAGCCTGGAAGCCGTGGGGCTTGCCTGGAACGTCCGCCGCCCCCTGCCCGAGAGCATCCGCGCCAAGCGCGCCGCAGCCGCTGCAGGCATGCAGGTCGACGACGACGACCGTGTGACGGCCTGAACGCCCGCCTGGCCGCCCCGCTTGCGGCCGCATCTCAATCTGGATGGGCCGATCAGAAATTATCGCGCCTGACGCGAAATTTTCTCTGGCCTCAAGCGTATATCATGCGCATATCAACCCAAGATTGAGTGTTTTTCAGCCTCTCTGACCCTTCCAACGCCGGGCGCAGCCCGCAGCCGGAGAACTTGCTCCATGAACACCCAGACCACGCTTCCTGGTGCCCAGCAGGCCGCCCCTGGTGCCCAGGCGGCCACCCGCCCCGATGCCGCGGCCATCGAGGCCTGGCTCGTCGATTATCTGGCCGACCGCCTTGGCCGCGATCGCTCCGAGATCCGCCGGACCGAACGCTTCGAGCGCATGGGCGTCGATTCGCTCGCCGTGGTCTCGATGACCGGGGAACTGGAAGAGTGGCTCGGCCGCAAGGTGGAGCCCACGCTCGCCTACGATCACCCCACCGTCCAGGATCTTGCAGCCGCCCTTGCCGGCTGAGGCCGTGCCCCGACCGGAGTTCGCGCCATGTCACCTGATACCAACCAGATCCATCCCACCAGCCCTGCCGGCGGCCACCCCGGCACGTCGTCGGACGCGCTGCGCTCGCATTACGACATCGGGACCGACTTCTTCGGTCTGTGGCTCGACCCGTCGCTGACCTATTCCTGCGCCCTGTACGAGGCCGGCGACACCGATGATCCGGCGGGCTTCCTGGCTGCCCAGACCCGCAAGCTGGATTTCCATATCGATCAGGCCCATGCCGCCGGTGCGGCGCGGGTGCTGGATATCGGCTGCGGCTGGGGCTCGATGATGCGGCGCCTGGCTGAACGCGGCGCAGGCCACGTCACCGGCATGACCATGACCGAAGCCCATCGCACCCATGTCGAGAGTTTCGGCGATCCGCGCCTTGAGGTCGCCCTCACCCCCTGGGCGGGGTTCGAGCCCGAAGCGCCCTATGACGCCATCGTGTCGCTGGAAGCCTTCGAACACTTCGCCCGGCTCGATTCGACCGAGGCGGAGAAGAAGGCCGGCTATCGCGCCTTCTTCGAACGCGCCCATTCCTGGCTGAAGCCCGGCGGGCGGATGTCGATCCAGACGATCGTCTACGGCCGGGCGACCAAGGCCGATTTCAGCGCCTTCTGCGCCGCCGAAGTCTTCCCGGACAGCGACCTGCCGCGCCTGCACGAGATCATGGAAGGCTGCGACCGCCTGTTCGAGGTGGAGCGCCTGCGGTGTGACCGCCAGATGTATGTCCGCACCTTCCAGAGCTGGCTCGACGGGCTTCGGGCCAATCGCGCGGCGGCCGAGGCCATCGTCGGTCCCGCCGTGGTCGATCGGTTCGAGAAGTATTGCGGCGTGTTCATGATCGGTTTCCACACCGGCGCCATGAACCTGGCCCGCATCGGCTTCCGCAAGGCAGGCTGAGCGAAGGGGGGCGTCGATGACCACCGATACCACCGCCACCACCCTGGTCCATCGCCTTGAAGACCTGGCCCGCAACCGCGGCGACGCGCTGGCCTATGTCTTCCTGGCCGATGGCGAGCGCGAACAGGCCCGGATCGACTATGCCGGGCTGAATGCCCGCGCCCGGGCGATCGCCCGCGGCCTGCTGGCGGTGGCGGAACCGGGAGACCGGGCCCTGCTGCTGCATCAGCCGGGCATGGGGTTCATCGAGGCCTTTTTCGGCTGTCTGGTCGCCGGTCTGGTGGCGGTGCCGGCCTATCCGCCGCGCCGCAACCAGTCGCTCGACCGGCTGGGCGCCATCGTTTCGGGCTGCGGTGCCCGGGTGATCCTGATCGCCGGTGACCAGCGCGCCCAGCTGGAACCGCGCCTTGCCGAGGCCGGCGCCGAGGGGGCCGGCGCGATCGCCGCTGCCCGGATCCTGGCGACCGACGAGATGGCAACCCGGGCCGAAGACCTGTTACCGCATGCGCCCGCCGTCGGCCCCGACGATCTCGCCTTCCTGCAATACACCTCGGGCTCGACCGGCGACCCCAAGGGCGTGATGGTCAGCCACGGCGCGCTTGCGGCCAATCAGCGGCTGATCCGCCGCGCCATGGGCCATGGGCCCGAGACGGTGTTCGCCGGCTGGCTGCCGCTCTATCACGATATGGGGCTGGTCGGGAATCTGCTCCAGCCGCTCTGGCTGGGCATTCCGTCGGTGCTGATGGCGCCCGCCGCCTTCCTGCAGAAGCCGATGCGCTGGCTGCGGGCGATTTCCGACTGGAAGGCCACCACCGCCGGCAGCCCCGATTTCGGCTACGACCTGTGCGTGCGCCGCTTCCGCCCCGATCTCTGCGAGGGGCTGGACCTGTCGTCCTGGACCGTCGCCTATAACGGCGCCGAGCCGGTCCGGGCCGAGACGCTGGAGCGTTTCGCCCGCACCTTCGCGCCCTATGGCTTTCGCGCCGAGGCCTTTTATCCCTGCTACGGCATGGCCGAGACCACGCTGATGATCTCGGGCGGCAGCCAGGGCATTGCACCGCCGGTCATCGATGTGGACGGCGGCGCGCTCGATCTGGGCCGGGTGGTGCCGCCGGTTCCGGACGCCATCATCCCGCCTCGCCGGCTGGTCGGCTGCGGCCGGCCCGGCGAAGGACTGGCGGTGGCGATCGCCGACCCGGAAACCGGCCGCCCGCTGCCCGAAGGCCGGATCGGCGAAATCCTGGTCACGGGCACGAGTCTGGCCCGCGGCTACTGGCAGCGCCCCGAGCTGACGGAAGACGTGTTCGGTGCCCGCCTGCCCGGCGACGATCGCCGCTGGCTGCGCACCGGCGATCTCGGCTGCCGGATCGACGGCGAGCTTTACGTCACCGGCCGGATCAAGGAGCTGATCATCATCCGCGGCCGCAACCACTATCCGCAGGACGTCGAAACCGCAATCACCGCCGCCTGCCCCGATCTTGCCGCCGGGGCCGCGGCTGCGGTCTCGGTCGACGGCCCCCATGGCGAGATGGTGGTGGCGATGATCGAGGCCGAGCGCGAACGCATGCGTCGGCTGGACGGGCCCGAGATCTTCGCCGATGCGGTGGAGGCGGTGGCAGCCGCCCTGGAACTGCGCCTGGACCGGCTGGTGATCCTGAGGCCGAACACCATCCTCAGAACCTCGTCGGGCAAGATCCGGCGCCGCGAGATGCGCGCCCGGCTGCTGGCCGGCATGCTCGATCCGCTCTGGGACAGCGCGGTACGCGAACCCGCCCGTCAGCCCGAAGCCGCGGAGGCATGACGGATGGAACCCGCCTGGTCGGCCCAGGAAGAACTGCGCATCTTCCGCCATGCCGTACGCGGCTTCCTGGCCACGGAATTCGTCCCCCGGCTGGGCGCCTGGCGTGCGCAGGGCATCGTCGACCGCGAAGCCTGGACGGCAGCGGGAAGCATGGGCCTGCTTTTGACCGAGCACGACCCGGATCTGGGCGGCGGCGGCGGCAGTTTCGCAACCGAGGCGATCGTCTACGAGGAGCTGGCGCGGATCGGCGACACATCCTTCTGCAAGGGCGTGCATGAATGCTGCGCCGGCTATATCCGCGCCTATGGCACACCAGAACAGCGGCGCCGCTGGCTGCCCGATCTCGCTGCCGGCCGGCGGATCGGGGCCATCGCGATGACCGAGCCCGGCAACGGATCGGACCTGAAGGCCGTGCGCACCACCGCCCTGCCGCATGGCGACCATTACCTGGTCTCCGGCTCCAAAACCTTCATTTCCAACGGGGCTTCGGCCGATCTGATCCTGCTGGTGGCGACCGTCGATCCGACGGCAGGCGCAAAGGGCATCACCCTGCTGGTGCTGGAAACCGACGACCTGCCCGGTTTCCGCCGCGGCCGGCGGCTTGCGAAGATGGGCCAGTGCGGCCAGGACACCGCGGAACTGTTCTTCGACGAGATGATCGTACCGGCCGCCAACCGGCTGGGGGCGACGGATGGTATGGGCTTCGGCCAGTTGATGTCGCAGCTGGCCTATGAGCGGCTGATCATCGCCGTGCAGGCGGTGACCTTCGCCGAGCGTGCCCTTGCGCTTGCCGTGGACCACGCCATGACCCGCGAGACCTTCGGCCGGCCGCTGATCGACCATCAGGCGCTGCGCTTCACCCTGGCCGATGCCCGCACCGAAGCCCATACCGGCCGGGTGCTGGTCGATGACTGCATCACCCGCATCATTCAGGGCCGGCTGGATGCCGAAACCGCGGCCATGGCGAAGCTCTGGACCACCGAGATGCAGGGCCGGGTGGTCGATGCCTGCCTGCAGGTCTTCGGCGGGGCGGGCTATATGGCCGAACACCCGCTGGCGCAGATGTATGTCGATGCCCGCGCCCAGCGGATCTATGCCGGCTCCAACGAGGTGATGAAGGAAATCGTCGCCCGCGGCCTGGCTGCGCTCAAAGGATCCCCGCAATGACCGACACCCGGCCGCTCGATGCCGCGCGCACGGCAGAAGCCCGCGCGCTTTATGATCACCTGACCGGCAATGGCAGCCGGTTCCTGCGGGTGGGGGAATTGCTGACCGCAGGGGCGGAAGCGGCCCCCGGGCTGCTGCCCGATGTCGCAACGCTCGCGGCCGAAGCCGCCCGCCCGCTGTCGGCCAAGACCGGTGTCGAGATGGCCCAGGCGCTGTTCCTGCAGGCAATCTTCGCCGATCAGCCCCGCGGCCTGCATCTTTGCCATGCGATGCTGCTGCCCCGCCCCGAAGCCGCCGCCAATGCCGCGCGGCTTGCCCGCGACGGGGTGCTGGATCTGGGGCTGGTCCGGGTGGAACGGCGCGGCCGGCTGCTGGTGGTGGAAAACCGCAATGCCGGCCGGCTGAATGCCGAGGACGTGCCCACCATCGACGCGCTGGAACATGCGGTCGATGCCGCGCTGCTGGACGAAGAGAGCACCGCCTGCATCCTGCGCGGCGGCGTGGTCGACCATCCCCGCTATGCCGGCCGACGGCTGGCCGGGGCCGGGCTGAACCTGACCGATCTCTACGAAGGCCGCGTGCCCTATGTGATGTATATCGAGCGCGAGATGGGCTGGGTGGCCAAGGTCTTCCGCGGCCTGGCGGCCCCGGACCGCCTGCCCGACGAACTGGCGGAAACGCGCGAGAAGGCCTGGATCGGGGTGATCGACGGCTTCGCCATCGGCGCCGCCACCCAGGCGCTGCTGGTCTGCGATGCGGTGGTGGCCGAAGCCGGCAGCTGGTTCAACGTGCCCGCCCGCAAGGAAGGGCTGGTGCCGGGCTGCACCAATCTGCGCCTGCCCCGGATCATGGGCGACCGGCTGGCCCGCCAGATCATCATGAACGGTCGCACCATCCGGGTCGACGAGCCCGAAGCCCGGCTGCTGATCGACCGCGTGGCCGAACCCGACGGGCTGGAGACGGCGATCGACGAGGTGGCGGCCGATCTGGTCGATGGCGGCGTGGTCTCGATCGCCGGCAACCGCCGCGCCTTCCGGGTGGCCCAGGAACCGCTGGACCTGTTCCGCGCCTATCTTGCGACCTATACCCGCGAGGTGGCGGTCTGCCATCTGAGCCCGGCGCTGGTCGCCAATCTGGAACGGCACTGGACCGGGCGGAAGGCGCGCGGCTGAGCGCTTCAGGCGGTCGCGACCCAGCCCCGCCAGGTGAAGGCGGCGAAGAACGGGCTGACGTCGCGGAAGCCACCCTCCTCCAGAATCGTCGCGTCGGTGGCAGGATCGAAGGTCATCAGGCTGCGGCGCACCGCGTCCCGGGCGCCGTTGGTCTGTTCGACATCCGCACCCATCGACACCGCATAGGCGGCATAGCGCGACAGCCAGAGATCGCGTTCCGCCGCCCCTTGCGGAAAACTGGAATGGGCGGCGACGAACGGCGCGCCCGGCACCAGGCGGCGGTGGATCTCCGCCACCGTCCGCCGGCGTTCGGCCGCCTCCAGGAAATGCAGGGTCAGCAGGCAGGTTGCGGCATCGAACGGCCCCCGGGGCGCATCGTCGATATAGCCGTCAACCAGATCGACCCGTTCGGCCAGCGGCCCCAATGTGCGGCGGGCAAGCGCCAGCATCTCGCGCGAGGGATCCACACCGGTGAACCGCCAGCCGGGCCGCGCCTCGGCCATGGCCTTCAGTTCCAGCCCACCCCCGGCCCCCAGCACCAGGATCCGGGCATCGGCCGGCACCCGTTCGGCCAGCAGCAGCCAGGTCATGCGGTGCAGCGCCTCCAGCCCCGGCACGAAGCGTCGCGGACCGTCGGCATAGCCGGCCACGGCCTCGGGGTTGCAGAAATGGCTGACGAGATCGGCCGTGCCGCCATCGGCAGGGGTGTCCGACATGAGATGCAGTCCTCCGGATCCTGATTCGTAACTTACGATGATACGAATATGGATGAAGGTCAACGGCGGGGGATCGCGCGGGGCCGGCGGTCGGGTCAGACCGCCTCGGCCGGGGTGTCGAACAGGAAACAGCCGGTGATGCGATGATCGCCCGCGACCACTTCCAGCGTGTAGACCGCCATCACCACCCCGCCCTCGCGGGTCTGGAGCATTGCCCGCTGGACGAAGCGGCCATCGGCGAGACGCCAGGCGGGGCCGTAATCCACCTGCACCGGCCGGATCACGGCCGGATAGGCATGGCGCACCATGCGCAGGAAGCGGTCGGGCGTGCCGAACCGGGCCTGGATGGCGGGCGCCGCCATGGCGAAGGCGCCGGCGGCATCATCGCGGGCCAGCGCCGCAAGCTGGCGGTCGATGGCCGCGATCACCGCGGCCCGCTCTGTCGCATCGGCGACGACGGCTTCAGGCGCCGCGGTCCGGGCCGGATGATCGGCCCGCGGATGATCGGCCGCAACCACCACCAGCGCCGCGCCGATCATCAGCGATGCCGCAATCTTGATCCACCCCCGGCCCATAGCCGGCAAGCCTTGCTGACGGGACATCTGCGGGCCTCCCCCTGCCGTCGCACGCGCACCCCATGCTGATGACATGGGGTGGCGCGGGGGAAGATCCAGGGTGATCAGGCGGTTGCCAGGCGCGGCCGGCGCAGGCCCAGGAGCTGAAGCTCGGCCAGCACCGCCACCACCACCGCCTGACCGATGACCAGGGCGTAGCCGAGGCTGGTGGGGTCCACCCAGCCGAAGATCAGGAGGGCGATGCTGTCGACCACCCAGAGCAGGTTGACGATGGCGAGCGTCCGGACCGCCAAGCGGGGCAGCGGGTCGCGGGCGGCGATGAGCAGAATGCCGCCGGCGATGACGATCAGGACCATGGCGGTACCGGTCAGCAGGCCGCGGGGCAGGCCGGTGAGATCCGAGACGAGGCCACCGGCGATCAGGAACAGGGCGGCCATGCCCAGCCCGCTCAGGGCATCGAGCCAGAGCACGCGGCGCAGCAGGGTCGGGGTGATGGTCATGACGGGTCTCCTTCGCAGAGCGGTGCCGGACGGGCCCCTTGCCCGCCGTCCTGCCCCCATCAGACACCGGCGATACGCGCCCGGCGATTATGCCGGAGGTAATGACCAGGATGACGTCATGCCTGCCGTCATCATGCTTTCATCGATGCGGCCGCATCATGACCGGCGACGAAACCGGAAACGCTCCCCATATATTGTCGTCCCACCCGAGGCCGCAGCTCTTGCGGCCACCTTCGGAACGGACAGGAAAACATGACCGATGCCGAACTTCACGGCTGCCTCGACTTTATCCGTCAGACCGAAAAGCTGAAGGACGTCCTGCGCAATTCCTACACCGCCTCCGGCCGTCACGAGAGCACTGCCGAACACAGCTGGCGTCTGGCGCTGATGGCGATGGTGTTCGGCCCGGATCTGGGCCAGGTCGACCTGCTGCGCGTGCTGAAGCTCTGCCTGATCCATGATCTGGGCGAGGCGATCGGCGGTGATGTGCCGGCCATCCACCAGACCGGCGGCCCGGACAAGGCGGCACAGGAACGCGCCGATCTGATCACGCTTCTGGAACCGCTGGATGCCGCGCGCCGCGCCGACTTCCTGGCGCTCTGGGATGAATACGAGGCGGCCGCCACACCTGAGGCCCGGCTGGTCAAGGCGCTCGACAAGATGGAAACCATCATCCAGCACAATCAGGGCACCACGGCCCCCGATTTCGACCATGGCTTCAACCTGGATTACGGCCGCCGCTATGCCGACGGCCATCCGCTGCTCGCCCGGCTGCGCCGTCTGGTCGATGCCGACACCCGCGCCCGGATGGCGGAGGCGGCCCCGCCGCCCCGACGCACCGGTTCGGACGGTTGATCCGCCGCAGCCTCAACCGGGCATGATCTGATCGACCATGGCCAGCAGTTCATCGCGCCCGGCGCCGTCGCGGGCCTGGATCGACATGCCCTGGATGACGGCACCATAGAGCCGGGCCAGCGCCTCGGCATCCGTCCCCGCAGGCCAGTCGCCGGCAGCGATGCCGCGGCGGATGCAGGCGGCAATGGCGGCAAGGGTATCGCGGCGCAGCCGGGCGGTCTCCGCCGCCACCGCGTCATGCTCGGGCGCGCAGGTGATCAGGGCGGTGGAGATCAGGCAGCCGGCAGGACAGGCGGGATCGGTGAAGGCGATCGCCGTCTCGCGCAGCAGTCGCCGGATCGCCGCCCGGGCGTCGGGCTCTTCCTCCAGCGCGCGGAGCGTGAACACCCCCGGCCCGGCCCGATAGGCGCGCATCACCTCGCGGTACAGCTCTTCCTTCGACCCGAAGGCGGCGTAGAGGCTGGGCGGGGTGATGCCCATCGCCTGGGTCAGGTCGGCGACCGACGTACCCTCATATCCCCGGTCCCAGAACAGGCGCATGGCCTTGGCCAGCGCCGCATCACGATCGAAACTGCGCGGGCGGCCACGGCCCTGACGCGGGGCCGGCGATGGGGGTGGCGATATTTCCATAGCGATCGATATATATTTCTGTTGCACGAGGGGAAGCGTCCGCTCATTAATATAGCGACTGCTATCTAAATGGAGAAGCGCCATGCGCAACCTGTCCTCCGCCGCATCCCTCGCGGCGGTCACGCTCCCCCTCGCCCTGATGCCGGCCGCGGCCGACGACAAGACTCTCGGGGCACGGATCGACCGGGTGATCGACATGGCGATCGCCGAAGGCCGGATCGCCGGTGCCGTGATCCTGGTCGCCGAGGACGGCCGGCTGATCCATCGCCGTGCCGCCGGCCATCTGGATCGCGAGGCGGGCCTGCCGATGCGCGAGGATGCCATCTTCCGCTTCGCCTCGGTCAGCAAGCCCTTCGTGGCGGCGGCGGCCCTGGCGCTGGTCGATGACGGGGTTCTGGACCTCGATGCGCCGGTCACCCGCCACCTGCCCGATTTCCGGCCGGCAACCGCCGACGGCGACCGGCCGGTGATCACGCTGCGCCAGCTGTTGAGCCATACCGCCGGGCTCGATTACGGCTTTTTCCAGCCCGCCGACGGCCCCTATGCCCGGGCGGGCATCTCGGACGGCATGGACGATCGCCCCGGCCTGACCCTGGCCCAAAACCTGCGCCGGCTGGCCCTGGTGCCGCTGCGCAACCGGCCGGGTGCGGCCTGGCATTACTCGCTGGCGATCGATGTCGCCGGCGGGCTGATCGAGGCCGCGACCGGCCGCGCGCTGCCGGCTGTGGTGCGGGAGAAGGTGACCGCACCGCTCGGCCTTGAAGACACCGGCTTCATCGTCGCCGATACCGCACGGCTGGCGGTGCCCTATGTCGATGGCCCCGAAGGCGGGGTCCCGCGGCGGATGGCAGCTGCCGAAGCGGTGCCCTTCGGCGGCAGCGCCGTGCATTACGCGCCGGCAAGGATCCTGGATCCGGATGCCTGGCCGTCGGGCGGGGCCGGCATGGCGGGGACCGCCGCCGATATCCTGGCGCTGCTGGAAGCGATCCGTACCGGCGGCGGCGGGGTGTTGAGCCCGGACATGGCGGCGGCCTTCGTCCGCCCGGCAACCGGCGATCTGCCGCTCGACGTTTCAGGCCCCGGCTGGGCCTTCGGGCTGGGTGCCTCGGTGCTGACCGATCCCGCCCTGGCGGGCAGCCCGCAGAGCCCGGGCACATGGGCCTGGGGTGGTGCCTATGGCCATTCCTGGTTCGTCGATCCCGCCCGCAGACTGAGCGTGGTGGCGATGACCAACACCGCCCTCGCCGGCATGACCGGGGCCTTCCCGGATGCCCTGCGCGATGCGATCTATGCCGGGTGAGCGGTGCCGGCCACGGGCCAGAGGGCCGCGACGGTCCGCGTCACGATGGCCGGCACGGTGTCGCCGGGTGCGATCGCCAGCCGGCCGTCGATGATCAGCATCGACAGGCCATGGACCAGAGCCCAGCGCGCCCGCCCGAGATCGGGGTCGATGTCGGGGCCGGCCCCCATGGCATGGGCGGCCTCGGCATCCGCGGCGATCCGCTGCTTCTGCGCCGGATTGAGCGGCCCCACCATCAACCGGAACAGGCCAGGATTTGCGCAGGCAAAGCCGACATAGGCCAGTGCCTGTGCCAATGACCGCGACCTGGGATCAACCCCCTGTTCCGTCGCGGCTTTCAACGCCGCCCCCAGCTCGCGAAACCCTTCGGCGGCCAGTTCGGCGAGCAGGGCCTCGCGGTTCTCGACATGGCGGTAAGGCGCCATGGCCGAGACGCCGGCCTGGCGCGCCACCTCGCGCAGGGACAGCCGGTCATGGCCTTCCGCCTCGATCAGACGACGCGCAGCCGCGATCAGCACCGGCTTGAGATCACGGTGATGGTAGCCGTCGGACGGGTGTGAAGCCTCCGTCTCGCCCATTGACGTCATCCTCTTCCGCCTTAATGTTTACAGTGTAAACATATGAGGGGCGGCCAGTCCAGCCGCCGGCGCAAGGCAGGGTCAAGGGGTCTGAAGGGTCATGATCGTCGTCCACCATCTGAACAATTCGCGCTCGCAGCGCGTGCTCTGGCTGCTGGAGGAGCTGGGGCTCGACTACGAGATCCGGCGCTATGAGCGCGACCCGGCCACAATGGAGGCGCCGGCAAGCCTGAAGGCGGTGCATCCGCTGGGCAAATCGCCGGTCATCACCGACGGCGACGTCACCGTGGCCGAAACCGGCGCCATCGTCGACTACATCCTGGAGCAGTACGGCAACGGCCGCCTGGTTCCGGCCGCCGGCACGCCGGAACGGCTGCGCTGGCGCTATTGGATGCACTATGCCGAAGGCTCGGCAATGCCGCTGCTGGTGATGAAGCTGGTGCTGATGCGCGCCCCCGATCGCACGCCGGCGCTGATCCGGCCGCTGGCGCGCAAGATCACCGGCGCGATCAATGCCGGCTTCGTCGACCCCAGGCTCAACACCAACCTCGCCTTCTGGGAGGCGGAGCTTGGCCGCGGCCCCTGGTTCGCGGGTGCAGAATTCACCACCGCCGACATCATGATGAGCTTCCCGGCCGAGGTATCCGCGCAGCGGATCGAGGGCGCCCGCAATGCCACCCGGGTGCAGGATTTCGTGAAGCGGATTCATGCCCGCCCGGCCTACCGCCGCGCCCTGGAGCGCGGCGGCGCCTATGCCTACGCCGACTGACACCCGCCCAGAACCACGACGGCGGCCATGAAGCCCCCGCTCCCGCACGTCCCCGTGCGGGAGCAAGCCGCCATTGAGGCGGCGGCCAAGGGCGCGGCAGCGCCCGCCCGGCGAGGGCCAAACAGACTCCCGCCATTGAGGCGGCGGCCAAGGGCGCGGCAGCGCCCGCCCGGCGAGGGTCAAACAGAACCCCGCCATTGAGGCGGCGGCCAAGGGGGGCGGAAGCACCCCGCCCGGCGAGGGTCAAACAGACTCCCGCCATTGCGGCGGCGACCAAGGGGGGCGGAAGCACTCCGCCCGGCGAAGGCCAGACAGACTACTCCATCCAGGCGAGGTCGGTGATCGGTGCCGGTGCGCCTTCCACCGGGCGGACCGGCGTGGCCTTGCCGGTGGCCAGATCCAGCTTGTGGATCATCCCGCCATTCACCATCCAGCCGGCCTCGCCCCCCATATCGGTCGAGACGATGTTGAAGGCGATGGGCGTATCGACGGTGATGCCCAGCCGGCCGATCGCGGTCAGCACGCCGTCATTCGGCGGCGCCTGCTTCACCAGGGCGCCGATCGTGGCGTCGATATCGTAAAGCGCGGTGGCTTCGGCCTTCCGGCCGGTGCGCGAATTGGTATAGGCGCCGGCCACGATGTTCGGGGTCTCGCCCTTGTGCATATCGGCATAGGCGAGCCGGCCATCGATCACCGCCTTGCCGTCATCGACATTCACCCTGAGATTGGTGCCGTCGGGCGTGATCACCCGCAACCGGTCGGCAGCCGGATTGAAATCGACCGTCACACCATGGCTGGCCGACAGCTTCTCCGACAGGGTCGCCCGCGCCGTCGCCATGCCGGTATCGGGATCGATGGTGACGATCCGGCCGTCGTTTGCCAGGCCGTAAAGCTTGCCGTCGGCCGGCCGGACATCGATGCCCACCAGGCCGGGTACCCCCGAAATCCGGACCGTGTCGGTCACCTTGCCGGTATCCGGGTCGATCTGCACCAGGCTGCTGTCGCCCGCCAGCCCGACCAGCGTGCCGGCAGAGGCGGTGGTCATGCCCGGCATCATCGCCAGCATCGGCAGGGCGAGAACCGCCGCGGCGGCGGCA
Organism: Tistrella mobilis; assembly: GCF_041468085.1. Taxonomy (NCBI): domain Bacteria; kingdom Pseudomonadati; phylum Pseudomonadota; class Alphaproteobacteria; order Geminicoccales; family Geminicoccaceae; genus Tistrella; species Tistrella mobilis. The sequence continues at coordinate 3,413,573 of NZ_CP121017.1, forward strand.
CGGGCGGAACCGGTCTTCAGGTGTTGGAAGCGTGTCATGGTCGGCGTCTCCCTCTCAATACGGGGCGGCGTCGGCGGGACGATCACGTCCCGATCCACCCATCAGGGAAACAACGCACCGACCGGCACCACTGGATGCACACCCCCGGGATTTTTTTGAGCCGGCGCTCCAGCAGGGCGAAATCCCCGGAACCATCGGCCTGCAAGCTGCAGCCCGACAGGTCGTTGGACATTCTGCAATGCGTTATTTCAAACGTTCAATTGACTCTCGCGAAACTTTCCCCTACACAGGACCTGCGCTTACGAAAGGATCGGTCAGGAAACCCGGCAGACACTGTCGGAAACAGCCGATCTTCGTTGAACGCCCTGATGACTGGCAATCCGGCGGCGCAGGCTGCGTCTCCCCGGCAGATCCGCCGCCGTTGCTCATCCGTCACCGGTCCCCCTCCTCTCCCCCATGAGTGAGCGGTGGCGGATGTAGTCTCGGACGCCCGGCCCTGGTGGCCCGGGCGTCCTTTTTTTTGGGGGGAGAGGAGTCTGTTTGGCCCTCGCCGGGCGGGCGCTGCCGCGCCCTTGGCCGCCGCCTCAATGGCGGCTTGCTCCCGCACGGGGACGTGCGGGAGCGGAGCCTGTACGGCTGACATCGAGCCTCTGGCCGGGCGGGGCGCTGCCGCGCCCTTGGCCGCCGCCTCAATGGCGGGAGCCTGTTTGGCCCTCGCCGGGCGGGCGCTACCGCGCCCTTGGCCGCCGCCTCAATGGCGGCTTACTCCCGCACGGGGACGTGCGGGAGCGGAGCCTGTACGGCTGACATCGAGCCTCTGGCCGGGCGGGGTGCTTCCGCACCCCTTGGCCGCCGCCTCAATGGCGGGAGCCTGTTTGGCCCTCGCCGGGCGGGCGCTGCCGCGCCCTTGGCCGCCGCCTCAATGGCGGGAGCCTGTTTGGCCCTCGCCGGGCGGGCGCTGCCGCGCCCTTGGCCGCCGCCTCAATGGCGGCTTGCTCCCGCACGGGGCCGTGCGGGAGCGGAGCCTGTATGGCTGAGATCGGGCCTCTGATCAGTCAGCGGATGGGGGCGGTCAGGCCTGAGATGCGGATGGGGCTGCCGGGTTCGGGGCCGAAGCTGGCATGGATCAGGCTGGGGCGGCCCATGTCTTCGCCCTGCACCACCTCGATCGCCCCCTCTTCCAGCCAGCGGATGTCGCGCAGATAGCCGGCCAGCGCCGCCGCGGCGGCGCCGGTCGCCGGGTCCTCGTAGACCCCGCCGATCGCGAAGGGGTTGCGGGTATGGAAGCGGGTGCGGCTTTCTGCGGTCACGAACAGGAAGGTGGCAAGCGACTGTTCCGCCTGAAGTGCCGCGCCACGGGCAAAGGCGTAGCCCAGCTGCGACAGACGTCGGCGGTCCTTCAGCGCCACCACCAGATGGTTGGCGCCGGCATGGATCAGCCGCACCGGCAGATGCGGATCCAGATCCCCCTCGCCCAGCCCGAATTCAGCCAGAACGCGCGCGACGTAATCCGCCGGCGGCAGCCGGGTCCAGGTCGGCGGCGAGGTCAGCGCCGCAGCCCAGCCATCGCCATCGGGAATGGCCTCGACCGTGATCCGGCCGGCATTCAGGGTAAGATTATAGACCCCGGCCCCTGTCCGCGCACCAAGAGCGGCCCCGAGAGCGATGGTCGCATGACCGCAGAACGGCACCTCCTGGCGGGGTGCGAAATAGCGCACCCGCCAGCTGCCGGCCGTGCCGGATCGCGACAGATCCGGCCCAGGCAGATCAGGCACGGCAAAGGCGGTTTCGGAATAGCCGACCGCCCTGGCCACGGCCAGCATCTCCGCCTCGGACGGCCAGCTGTCGGCGAAGACCACCCCGGCCGGATTGCCGCCATCGGCATCCGTGGTGTCAGAGGTGAAGGCCGCGATCTTCAACACGGTGTCGGGGATCATGGGGGCATCGCTCCGGTTGCAGCTGCGTGGAGGATGACCGTATGATGGTGACACTTGGCGCTCAATCCCTATAGTGTCACGGTACACTTTCGCCCGGAAGGCAGGACACGCATGCGTCGCGGCTCGGACTGGACACCCCGCCTTGCGGCGGGCGACGGGTCGCTGGCCGACCGGCTGGCCTCGGCACTTGCCGACGACATCGCCCGCGGCCGCATCGCCCCCGGCGACCGGCTGCCGGCCCATCGCGATCTGGCCTGGCGGCTGGACATCGGCCTCGGCACCGTCACCCGCGCCTATGCGCTGCTGGAACGGCGCGGGCTGGTGGTGCCGGAACGCGGCCGCGGCATGTTCGTGGCAGTGCCGCCCGCCCCACCACCGGGGCCGGTGGATCTTTGCGTCAACACGCCGCCCCGCACCCTCGACACCCAGGCACTCCGCGCATCGCTGGCCCGGCTGGCGACACGGATCGACATGACCGGCTTCGGCAGCTACACGCCATCGGCCGGCACGCCGCAGCATCGGGCGATGATGGCCCGCTGGCTGGCCCGTGACCGCGTGGACCTGCCGCCGTCGCGGCTGATGCTGGCCTCGGGCGCCCAGCATGCCCTGGCGGTGGCGATCGCCACGGTCACCGGCGGCCGGCCGGGCACGATCCTGACCGAAAGCCTGACCTATCCCGGCATCATCACCATCGCCCGCCATGCCGGCCACCGGCTGCAACCGGTTATGATCGACGACCAGGGCATGTGCCCCGAGGCGCTGGACCGCGCCCTTCATACGGCAATGCGGGATGGACACCCCGGACAGCGGCTGATCTACGTCACCCCCACCCTGCACAACCCCACTGCCGCCAGCATGGGCCGGGCGCGGCGCGAGGCGATCGTCGGCGTCGCCACGGCCCATGACGCGGTGATCGTGGAAGACGACGTCTATGGCGTGTTCGCCGGCAGCGACATGCCGCCGCTCGCCGCCCTCGCGCCCGATCGCTGCCTCTATGTCTCGGGCCTGTCGAAGAGCCTCAGCCCGGGGCTGCGCATCGGCGCCCTGGCGGTGCCGCCCGCCTTCCTGGAAGCCGCGGCCGATGCCCTTGCCGCCAGCGCGACCATGGCCCCGCCGCTCGGCTGCCTGCTGATGGAAAGCTGGCTGGAAGACGGAACCGCAGAGGCTGTGGAGCAGGCGGTACGGGCCGAAAGCCGCGACCGCACCGCCCTCGCCCGGCAGCTGCTCGGCCACCATGTCCCTCCACGAGAGACACCCGGCTTCCACATCTGGCTGCCGATGCCGCGCCCGGCGGCCGAAGCCCTGGCCATGGCCGCCGCCGCCCGGGGCATCCGGGTCACCCCGCCCTCGGCACCGGTGGTCGATGATCGCCCGGGCGCCCCTGCGGGCCTGCGCCTCTGCCTGGGCGGACCGTCGCGCGACGCCCTGACGACGGCGCTGGGCAGCATCGCCGACATCCTGAACCGGCTGCCCGACGAGACGGCGGACCGGATTGCCGTCTGATCTGCCCACCCGTCGGCTTCGCAGGCGGGTCAGCTCGGCAGAGAGACCGGATCAGCAGGCAGATGGGGGCGCCGGCAGGTGGTGATCGCGCGATAATCCTTGCGCGGTCCCCGCACCCGGATGTCAGTGGAAAAGGCCTGCGGCAGGTCCAGCCGGATGATCGCCTGGTAAAGATCGGCGCCGCAGAGATGGCTGTCGGCCGCCTGCAGGCCGCCCGCTTCATCGGCCGCGAAATCCAGCGTCACGAAACGGGCGCCAGAGGTGGCGCCGTCGGCGAAATCGATCGCGATCCGGCCGTCATCCAGCAGCCGCCAGGTATAGGCCCGGAAGACGTCGAGCCGGCGGCCGTCCGGCAGGTCCAGAACCCCGGTCTCGCGATACCGCCAGACGGTGCTGTCGGCTCCGGGGGTGAACACCGCCTCGCCACTCATCCGCCCCTGGCCGGGGATGTCGCGCGACAGCCGCCACACCCCGGACAGGCCTGCAAAGGCCGCCGCCACATCCGCCGTCGCCACCACCCGTCTCAGTCTCCCGGCCCCTGCCCCAACAATTCCTGACCGAACAGCACCGCCACCTCGGCCAGGGTGCCGAGCGCGATGTCGGGCCGGGCATGCCGGCCGCTCAGCCGATATTGCGCCGGAAGCACCGGCCCGTGCCAGAGGAAGCGGCCGAGCGCAGTGCCGTCATGGAGCAGATCGGGCATCACCCCCAGCTTTTCCGCCAGCACGTCGCACATGGCGGGATAGTCGGCATGGGGGAATTGCGGCCGCGGCCGGGCATCGCGGATCGCGCGCTCCGCGGCAACGGCGCGCTCCAGATCGAGCGAATCGGGCCGGGGCAGCTTCCCGGCCAGCACCGCCGCCGCCCAGCGGGCCTGAAGCTCCATGACCCCGAAATAGGGGCCGCGATACATGCCGACGAAGGCAAGATCGGGCACGCCCTGCGGAAAGACGCAATGGCCGAGCAGAACCGGCTGCAACCGGTCCTGGGGGTCGTGACCGATCGCCTCCAGGATGCCGGGGGCGAGCATGGCGAGCGACGGCCGATAGCCGGTGGCGCAGATCAGCACGTCGAAGGGACTCTCGCGCCCGCCGTCGCGGAGCGTCAGAGTGGCGAGGTCGAAATCAGCCGCCCGCGCCAGCTCCAGCCGGCCGGATCGCACCGCCGTCGGCAGGGCGTCGGAGATCACCATCGGTGCCGTCAGATCATCATGCCGCACGTCGAGCAGCGGGTGCAGCCGCCGCTGGTCTCCGGCGATGCCGTCGAGCCAGGACCAGCGCTCCCGCCCGGCGGTCGCCGCATCCAGCGCGGCCAGACGGCGGGCACGGGCGCGGGAATTGATCACCAGATCCATCGGCAGACGCAGGCGGATGCGGTCGTCGCCGCCATCGGTCGCCACCAGCCCGGTTTCGGGCAGCACCGGCACCGCGCGCGGCACATACCAGGCCGGCCGGCGCATCAGCATCACCGTGCGCTCCGCCACCCCGGCGATCTCGGCGGCGATGTCGGCCCCGGAAAAGGCGCTGCCCAGCACCGCCACCCGCCGGCCGGTGAAAGCCGCCGGGTCGCGATAGCCGGCGGCGTGCAGCACCGGCCCGCCGATGGCGAGTCTCTCGGGCATCAGGGCCTCGGCGAACACGCCCGAGGCCACGATTACCGCATCGGTATCGTGGGTCTCGATCCGCCCGCCGGCCTCCACCATCAGGCGGAAGCCGGGATGGCGCGGGATCACCGCCATCACCCGATGGCCGGGGCGGATCGCTTCATCCAGGCCGAAGCGGGCGGCATAGCCGGCGAGATAGGCGGCAACCCGCCGGCCCTCGGGGAACAGCGGCGTGTCCCGGCCATGGGGATGGTCGGAAAAGACGCAGCTGTAGCGTGAGAGATTGGTTCTGAGGCTGTTCCAGACCAGGCCGGGCTCGGTCCATAAACCGCCCGGCCGGTCCTTGGCCTCGAAGGCGACCGCTTCCAGCCCCTCTTCGCGCGCCGATTTGAGCGCGACAAGACCCGCGGGCCCCGCCCCGATGATCGCGACCCTGCGTGCCAACTGCCCGTCCCTCATCCCTCGGTCGATATCACGTCCGGAACGCAATGCCAGAAATCGGACACGCCGATCCTGAAGCGCGATCATCCATAAATGATCATAAACCAGACGTAACCAAAGATGCGAGAGCCGAGGGAAGGGAAAGTTCAGCCGATACGCGCCAGGATCTGGTCCTCGGCCACCGTGTCGCCCTCCGCCACCAGGATTTCGGTGACGGTGCCGTCCACCGGTGCGTTGACCGGGATCTCCATTTTCATCGATTCCAGGATCAGGATCGGATCGTCGGCCGCGACCCGGCCGCCGGCCGGCACCTCGATCTTCCACACCTTGCCGGCGATCTCGCTGCGGATCACTGTGTCGGCCATGGCACGTCTCCTCGTTTCTTCTGGGGGATGCCCCGGGGGATGTTCTTCTCAGGCGGCTGGCGACCGGACGCCAGGATCTCCGGCGTCAGCCCGGTATGAACCCGGCCGGCGCGGAAGGCCGGATGGCCGATGGCACGGCGCAGGAAGGGGATGTTGGTCTTGATGCCCTCGACGACGAAGCCGGCAAGCGCCCCGTCCAGCCGGTCCAGCGCCTCGTCGCGGGTGGCGCCGCGCGCAATCACCTTGGCGACCAGCGGATCATAGAAGGGGGTGACACGCCCGCCCTCGCGATAGCCGGTATAGACCCGCACGGCCTCGGCCACCGGGGTCTTGAAGCGGGAGAGCCGGCCGGCCGAGGGCAGGAATCGCACCGGATCTTCGGCATAGATGCGCGCCTGCACCGCATGGCCGCGTACCTCCGGCCGGCGGGGCAGAACCTGGTCCAGCGGCTCCCCCAGCGCCAGGCGGATCTGGGCGGCGACGATATCGGTGCCGGTCACCTCTTCGGTCACGGCATGTTCCACCTGCAACCGCGTGTTGACCTCCAGGAAGGCGAAGCCGGCCCCCTCCTCCCACAGCATCTCGACCGTGCCCAGATTGTCATAGCCGAGGCTGCCCAGCATGCCGGCGATCCTGTCGCCCAGCGCCGTGACCTCGGCGCGGTCGAGCCCGGGGGCCGGCGCTTCCTCGATCACCTTCTGGTGGCGGCGCTGAAGCGAACAGTCCCGTTCCGACAGGCAGACGGCCCCGCCCCGGCCATCGGCCAGGATCTGGAACTCCACATGGCGCGGCCGCTCCATCAGCCGCTCCAGATAGATCTCGGCCGAGCCGAAGCTGCGCGCGGCCATGGTCCGCGCCCGCTCCAGCGCCTTGTCGAGTTCCGCCGCATCGTGCGCCGCCAGCATGCCGATGCCGCCACCGCCCTGTGCGGGCTTGACCAGCACCGGATAGCCGATCGCCGCGGCCGCCGCCCGTGCTTCCGCCGCATCGGGGCCCAGAAGACCGCTGCTCGCCCCCATCGGCATGCCCTGTCCGGCCATCAGGCGGCGGGCCTCGGTCTTGTGGCCCATCGCCTCCAGCCAGCGGGCATCGGGGCCGATGAAGCAGAGCCCGGCCGCGCGCACCGCGCTTGCGAAAGCGGGGTTTTCCGAGAGAAAGCCATAGCCCGGATGCACCGCGGTGGCGCCGGTGGCCGCCGCCGCTTCCAGCAGTTTCGGGATCGACAGATAACTGTCGGCCGGCGCCTCGCCGCCCAGCGCATGGACATCATCGGCAAGATCCAGCCAGGCCCCCTCGGCATCGGCATCGGAATGAACCACCGCCACGCCCAGCTCCAGGCGCCGGCAGCTTTCGATGACGCGCGGCACCACCGCGCCCCGATTGGCGATCAGGACCTTTGCAGACATGGGCGTTTCCCCGGCAGATTATTTTAAACGTTTGTTTGCCTTGAAAGGCTAGCCCATGCCCCGGGGGGAGACAAGCGCCATCCCCATCCCGTCATCGCCGGAATTGACAGAGAATATGTTATGTTATTACATTCCCTTCATGATTGACACCGCCGCCATCCGCCGCCCCGTTCCGCCCAAGGTCGTCATCCTGCATCCGCATGCGGGGGCGGCAACGGACCCGCTGCGGGCTCATCCTCCGCATCTGCCCGGTGTGGTGGTGACCGGCTGCGACCGGGCGCCGGGCCTGGCACTGGCCAGGCGCGACACCGCGATCGGCATCTGGTGGCGGGATCCGCCCCCGGTGGTGGCGCTGCTGGATCAGGCGCCGGAAACCGCCCTGCCCGACGGGCGGCTGACCGTCGAAGCGGATTCCGCCATGATCGCTGCGGCTGCGCAGAAGCTGGTCGGCACCGGCCATCTGGAGCCGCCGACCGCGCAGGCGCTGATTGCCGACATCACCCGGGTGCTGACACGCTTCGCCGCCATGTCGCGGGCCCATCATCTGGCGATCCGGCTGGAGGTGGTGTCGGGCCCGGCCTGCCGGCGCTTCCATCAGGATCACGTCCGGGCGCGGCTGCTGTGCAGCTATCGCGGCCCCGGTACCGAGCTGGCCCCCGCGACGGTGGACCGGGATGCCGGGCCGGCGGCCCTGTGCCTGGGCGCCGGCCATGTCGCGGTGCTGCGCGGCCATCGCCATCCGCTGGGGGCCGGGCGGGTGCTGCACCGTTCTCCCCAGGGGGTCACCGGAAAACGGCTGCTGCTGGCGGCCGATGCCGACCCCGATTGCAGCTGTTGATTGATCCGGAGCACCGGCTTGCCGACAATGGCGGGATCCGCCATCGAGGAAGGCCCCCGCATGAGCACCGCCCGCGCACGGACGACGCCCCACAAGGCCGCCTCTTTCGGAGAGCTGCTGCGCGACTGGCGCCAGCGCCGCCGGCTGAGTCAGCTGGCCCTTGCCAGCGAGGCCGAAATCTCCACGCGCCATCTCAGCTTCATCGAGACCGGCCGCGCCATGCCGAGCCGGACGATGGTGCTGCGACTGGCCGAACAGCTGGAGGTGCCGCTGCGCGAACGCAACGAGCTGCTGGTGGCGGCCGGTCATGCCCCGGAATTCGTCGAACGCCGGCTGGACGATCCGGCGCTGGCAGCGGCCCGGCGGGCGGTCGAACTGGTGCTGAAGGCCCACGAGCCCTTCCCGGCGGTGGCGCTGGACCGGCACTGGACGATCATTGCCGCCAATGAGGCGGTGGCACCGATGCTGGAGGGGGTGGCTCCCCATCTGCTGGCCGGCGCCATAAATGTGATGCGGCTGTCGCTGCACCCGGAAGGGCTGGCGCCGCGGATCCTGAACCTGGCGGAAGTTCGCGCCCATCTGCTCGACCGGCTGCGCCGGCAGATCGATATGAGCGCCGACCCGGTGCTGATCGAGCTGATGGCCGAGGTGAAATCCTGGCCGGCGCCGATCCATATCGCGACCGCCGCCATCGCCCAGGATCCCTATGGCGGGCTGGTGGTGCCGGTGAAACTGGCAAGCCCGGCCGGGCCGCTCACCCTGTTCAGCACCACCACCGTCTTCGGCTCGCCGCTCGACATCACGCTTGCCGAGCTTGCGATCGAAACCTTCTTTCCCGGCGATGACGCAACGGCCCGGGCCTTCCGTGATCAGCGCCCGTAGCGCACCTCCAGCACGGCCTTGCCCAGCGCATGGGCGTTGGTGAAAAAGCCGATCAGCGCCGGCATGGCCTCGGGCGTCGCCACCGGCAGGGTCTCGACGCCCAGCGCCGTCAGGGTGAAGACATAGCGATGCTCGCTCCCTTCGGGCGGGCAGGCGCCGCCATAGCCGGGGACGCCGAAATCGGTGCGGGTTTCGACCGCACCGGCGGGCAGGCGTGCGGCATTGCCCGAGGCGCCGGTCTCGATGCCCTGCGCATCGGCCGGGATGTTCGCCACCACCCAATGGGTCCAGCCGATGCCGGTGGGGGCATCCGGATCGTGCACCGTCAGCACGAAGCTGCGGGTGCCGGCGGGCGCTCCCTGCCATGTCAGCGCCGGCGACAGGTTGCCGCCGTCACAGCCGAAGCCGTATGCGGCCGAGAGCACCTGTGCAGCCGGCAGCCGGCCATCGGGCATGTCGGGGCTGGTCAGGCGGAAGTCGCCGGCCGATGCAGGCATAGCGATCAGGGCCGCCATGGCGGCGGCAGCGACGGCGGAAGAGATCCTGGCAGGCATGGGGGAGCACCTCGCAGCGGGTTGTCACACCTGCGATGGTGCCCGCATATGCATGCCCTCGCGCGCCCGATCCGATCGGATCGCGTGCCGATCCGATCAGCCGGAGAGTCGGATCGCATGCCGATCCGATCAGGCCGAGAGACGTGTCGGGGCCGGATCGGTCTGGTCGCGGATCGCTGCGGGCGGGTGGCCGAAGCGCTGGCGGAAGCGGGCGGCGAAGCGCGAGGGGCTGTCATAGCCGACCAGGGCCGCGATGGTCGCCACCGGCTGATCGGTCACCTGCAGCAGCATCAACGCATGGGCCATGCGGGTCTCGGTCACCAGATCGGTGAGCGAGGTGCCCTGGGCGGCCAGCTTCCGGCGCAGCGTCGCCTCGCTCATGGCAAGCTGCGATGCCACCTCCGCCGCCCGCCAGGGCGCCGCCAGATCCCCTGCCACAAGGGCGCGGATGCGCTGTGCGATGGTCGGCGGCACCGGCGGCGGGAAGGTGCCGCCGTGATGGGCGATCCAGCCCAGCACCTCGCGCATCCGCTGCACGGCCACGGTTTCCGGCACCGCCGCCGGATCGGCGACCGCCGCCCGCGCCCGCTCATAGGCCTCAAGGAAATCCGGCGCCATGGCCGGGATGGCGAGGGCCCGGGCGATCGGCCGCACGGCCTCGGGCACCGCAAAGCCCGCGATCACGGCCTGATCGATACTCAGGAAATCGGCGGCATAGAGCCCGCTCTCCGGCCGGTTGACCACGTCGAAGACCTCGCCACCCGCAATCGCCGCCGCCCCGCCGGCCGGGATCACCGTCTCCGTCCCGGCCGCGCGCAGCAGCTTGAGACCACGACGGACCACCATCAGGGTCGGCTGATCGACCACGATCCGGGTCAGCAGCAATTCCCGGCGCTGCAGCACCCGGGCGATCACCCCCACCCCGTTGCGCAGGATCACCCGGCGATCCGTCAGCATGTCTTTCACCTCTCACCGCGCGCGCGATCGCCCCGGGGCGTGGCGACGGGGCTTCCCGTGCACGCCCGGCGCGCTATGCTGCGACCCCGACAAGAACTGTTCCCGGGGCCGATGCTGTCCGGACAGTCTTCCCCCGCCGGCACCGGCTTCGCAAGGCTTGCATGTTCATGGCGCTTTCCACACAGGCGCGCGGCACCGCGCTTGCCACCGCAGGCATTCTGACCCTTACACCAGACACGCTTCTGGTGCGATTGATCGCCGCCGATCCCTGGCTGCTGCTGTTCTGGCGCGGCGGGTTGATGGCACTGACCATCCTGGTCGCCTGGTGGGTGGTGACCCGCGAACCGCCCTGGCGGGCGCTCACCCGCATCGGCCGCACCGGCTGGGCATCGGGCATGGCGCTGGGGCTGGGCTCGGTCTGCTTCATCCTGTCGCTGAACTACACCGCGGTCGCCAACACGCTGGTGATCATCTCGTCGGGCTCGCTGTTCGGCGCCCTGCTGTCGCGCGCCTTTCTGGGCGAACCGGTGCCGCTGCGCACCTGGGCCGCGATCTGTGCGGCCCTGGCGGGCATCGCGCTTCTGGTCTTCGGCGGCCGGATCTTCGGAGACGAGGCCGCCGGCCAGGCCGGCAGCCGGCTGGGCGACCTGATCGCACTGGTCGCCGCCCTGCTGATGGCGATCCATCTGGTGATCCTGCGCGCCAGCGGCGGCCGCATCCCCTCCACCCCCGTGGTGGGCGTGGGCGGGCTCACCTGCTGCATCATCGGGCTTGCAGTCGCGCTGGCCCTGGGCCTGCGACCGCTGCTGCCCGACGCCGATGTCGTGCCGCTGGTGCTGGTCTACGGGCTGGTGGTGCTGCCGGTCTCTTTCGCACTGATCTCGTCCGCGCCCCGCTACATCCCGGCGGCGGAGGTCAGCCTGATCATGCTGGCAGAGGCGGTGATCGGCCCGTTCTGGGTCTGGCTGGCGGTGGATGAAGTGCCGCCCATGGCCACCTTCGCGGGCGGTGCGGTGGTGTTGACCACCCTGATCCTGCACGGCATCGCCGGCTTCCGCGCCGAGCGGCGCCGGCGCCACGCATAAGAGTCAACCAGGTGTCCGGCGCATCAGCGCGGTGGCGAGCCCCGCGCCGATCATCAGCGTGCCGCCGGTGCGGTTGACCGCACGCTGTACCGCCGGCCGGCGGATCACCCGCCGCGCCCGCCCGGCGGCAAGGCCGTAGAGCGAGACATTGACGATGGCGAGGCCGATGAAGGTGGCCTCAAGGATCACCATCTGCGGCAGCAGCGGTGCCGTGGGGTCGATGAATTGCGGCAGGAAGGCCACGAAGAAGACGATGCCCTTGGGATTGAGCGCTGTCACCAGCCAGGCATGCAGGAACACCCGGCCGAGCCGGGTTTCAGAGGGCGGCGCCTCGGCGACCAGCCCCGCCGCATCGATGGCGACCGGCGCCCGCCAGAGCTTCAGCCCCAGCCAGACCAGATAGGCGGCGCCTGCGATCTTCACGATGGTGAAGACGGTGGCCGAGGTGGCAAGCAGCGCCCCCATGCCGGCCATGGAGGCGGTCATGGCGGTCAGGTCGCCCAGCGCCACCCCGCCCACCACCGCGCCTGCGGTGCGCCGGCCATGGGACAGCGCATAGGAGATGACCAGAAGCACGGTCGGCCCCGGCATGACGAGCAGCGCCGCCGAGGCGGCGGCGAAGGCGATCCAGGTTTCAGGCGACATGAAAAACTCCCCTCCCGATGGTCTCGGGAGAGGAGCAATCCACGGATCCGCATCCGCGGCAAGAGGCAGCTGGTCCTGATCCGCGAAGGCAGAGCCCGGTCTCAGTCCGCGAAGGCAGAGCCCGGTCTCAGTTCAGTCCGCGAAGGCAGAGCCCGGTCTCAGTTCAGTCCGCGAAGGCAGAGCCTTCGGGCCGCGGCTGGGTATAGCCCAGGCGCAGGTTCAGCTTCTCCAGCAGGTCGATCGCCGCCTCGGCGATCACGGTACCGGGGGGATAGACGGCCGCGGCGCCGCCGTCCAGCAGGGCCTGGAAATCCTGGGGCGGGATCACACCGCCGACCACGATCATCACATTGTCCTTGCCCTGGGCATCCAGCTCGGCGCGCAGTTCCGGCACGAGCGTGAGGTGGCCGGCGGCCAGAGAGCTTGCCCCCACGACATGGGCATCGGTCTCGGCAGCGGCCCTGGCGGCCTCTTCCGGGGTCTGGAACAGCGGCCCGATCTCGACGTCGAAGCCCAGATCCGAGAAGGCGGTGGCGATCACCTTCTGGCCGCGGTCATGGCCGTCCTGGCCCATCTTGGCAAGCATGATCCGGGGCGCGCGGCCGTCCAGATCCTTGAAGGCGCGGATCATCTCGCGCGCCCGCTCGACCACCGCATTGCCCTCGCCCACTTCCGGCAGATAGATGCCGCGGTTGACGCGGATCTGTGCGGCATGACGGTTGAAGACCTTCTCCAGCGCAAAGGAAATCTCGCCCACCGTCGCCTTGGCACGGGCGGCCGCGACCGAGAGTTCCAGCAGGTTGCCGGTGCCACGGGCCCCGGCTTCCAGCGCCGCCAGCGCCGCATCGACCTCGGCCTGGCTGCGCTCGGCCTTCAGCCGCGCGAGCTTTTCCAGCTGCTGGCGCCGCACGCCCTCGTTGTCGACCTTCAGCACCGGGATGTCGTCTTCCTGGGCCGGGCGGTAGCGGTTGACGCCCACCACGCTCTGCCGGCCGCTGTCGATGCGGGCCTGGGTACGCGCGGCGGATTCTTCGATACGCAGCTTGGGCACGCCGGCCTCGATGGCCTTGGTCATGCCGCCCAGCGCCTCGACTTCTTCGATATGGGCCAGCGCGCGCTGCGCCAGATCATAGGTCAGCCGCTCGACATAATGGCTGCCGCCCCAGGCGTCGATCAGCTTCGTCAGGCCGCTTTCGGTCTGCAGGAACAGCTGCGTGTTGCGGGCGATACGGGCCGAGAAGTCGGTCGGCAGCGCAATCGCCTCGTCCAGCGAATTGGTGTGCAGGCTCTGGGTCTGGCCGGCGGCAGCCGCCATCGCCTCGACGCAGGTGCGCGCGACGTTGTTGAACACGTCCTGCGCCGCCAGCGACCAGCCCGAGGTCTGACTGTGGGTGCGCAGCGACAGCGAGCGCGGATCCTTGGGATTGAAATGCTGCTTCACGAGCTTCGCCCAGAGCAGGCGCGCCGCCCGCATCTTGGCCGTCTCCATGAAGTAGTTCATGCCGATCGCCCAGAAGAAGCTGAGCCGCGGTGCGAACCGATCGACATCCATGCCGGCGGCGACACCGGCGCGGATGTATTCGATGCCGTCGGCCAGCGTATAGGCCAGTTCCAGATCGGCCGAGGCGCCGGCTTCCTGCATGTGGTAGCCGGAGATCGAGATCGAGTTGAAGCGCGGCATCTCCTTCGCCGTGTAGGCGAAGATGTCCGAAATGATCCTCATCGACGGCGCGGGCGGATAGATATAGGTGTTCCGCACCATGAATTCTTTGAGGATGTCGTTCTGGACCGTGCCGGTCAGCTTGTCGTGCGGCACGCCCTGTTCTTCGGCCGCCACGATATAGAGCGCCATCACCGGCAGGATCGCACCGTTCATCGTCATCGACACGCTCATCTGATCGAGCGGAATGCCGCTGAACAGGGTGCGCATGTCGTAGATCGAATCGATCGCGACACCGGCCATGCCGACATCGCCCTTCACCCGCGGATGATCGCTGTCATAGCCGCGATGGGTGGCCAGGTCGAAGGCAACCGACAGGCCCTTCTGGCCGGCCGCGAGATTGCGGCGGTAGAAGGCGTTGGAGTCTTCCGCGGTCGAGAACCCCGCATACTGGCGGATCGTCCACGGATTGGTGGCATACATGGTGGGATAGGGGCCCCGTACATAGGGCGCCACACCCGGATAGGTGCCGGTGAAGTCGATGCCGGCCAGCGCATCGGGCCCGTAGGCCGGCTTCACCTCGATGCCTTCGGGGGTAACCCAAGGCTCGACCGCCGCCGCCACATCGGGTGCTGCGGCGGGGGTCACTGCGTCGAAATCGAGGGCGGCGAAATCGGGAAGCGTACGTGCCATCGGATCAGGCCTCCGTACCGGCAGAAGGGGTGGCCACGGCCGCATGGGCCTCGGCAAGCAAAGCGAGCGCGTCCATGCCCGCGGCCAGGAAGCGCGAGACACCGGCCTCGCTCAGCGCCGCCTCCAGCTCGCCCGGCCGGCCGGCCAGCCAGACATGGGCGGCACCGGCCGCCTTCAGCGCGGCAGCTGCCGCCGCCGCCTCTTCGGCATAGCGCGCATCCGACGAGCAGAGCACGGCGAGGCGCGCACCGGCCGGCAGACCATCGGTGCCGTCGTGAATATCGGCATCGATACCGCCCGCGGCCAGCAGGTTGCGGGTGAAAGTCAGCCGGGCGGTATAATCGGCGGGCGTGCCCAGCGTCACCAGCAGCGCCTTCGGGTACGAGCCATCGGCCGTCAGGCCACGGGCGGCCTCGCGCAGCTGCTCGTAAGGCTCGGCCAGGCGCATGGGGGTGAGCGGCGTGCAGGCGGATGCCGGGCCATCGGCCGCGATCTCGGGCATCGGCCGGGCGAAGGAAGCGGGGTCGACCTCGTCCATGGTGGGGGCGACATCGCCCAGATTGGGGAATTCCGAGACGCCGATCAGGCCGGTCTGGCGCTTTGCCACCGCGGCCTCGATCGCAGCCCGGGTGGTGGCCGCACGGTCCTGCACGATGCCGGCTTCCAGCGCCGCGATCAGGCCGCCGGCCTGCTCGATCGCCTGGAAGGCGGCCCAGCCGGCGCGGGCGAAGCCGTCGGTCAGCTGCTCCAGCGCCCAGGCGCCGGCGGCGGGGTCGGCAACCCGGCCCAGATGGCTTTCTTCCATCAGCACCAGCTGGGTATTGCGGGCCTGGCGGCGGGCAAGCGCCCCGGGATGGCCGATCGCATCGGTGAAGGGGGCGAGCACGACCACATCGGCGCCGCCGACCGCACCGGCAAAACCGGCCGCGGTCAGCCGCAGCAGGTTCACCCAGGGGTCGACCTTCGAAAGCATGCGTGCCGACGACCGCGCCTCGATCCGGGCCGGAACATCGACGCCGGAGGCCGCCGTGATCCGCCCCCAGATCGCCCGCGCCGCACGGAGCTTGGCGAGCGAGGTGAAGTATTCGCCATCGACCGCAAGGCCCAGCGTCACGCGGCGGAAGGCCTCGTCGACCTCGAACCCGGCCTCGACCAGTGCCCGTACATAGAGCACGGCCGCCGCCGCCATCACGCCCAGTTCCTGGGCCTCACCGCCGCCGGCCTCGTGGACCACCTGGCCCGAGGCGCGCAGGAAGCGGGCTTCCAGCAGATCCGGCGCCAGGCGCTTCGCCAGCGCCGCCGCCCGGGCGACACGGGCCTGGACCGAGCCCGGCGCGGTACCGCTGGCGGCAAAGGCTGAAATCGGGTCCATGTTGAAGGCGAGCGGCGCGCGGATGGCGCCGGGCTGGCTGCGGGCGAAACCGGCGAGCCAGCCCGCCGCCTCGATATCGAGCGCGCCGGCATCGAGCCCGACCGGGGCCAGGTCGATCATCACGCCGTCGAGCACGGTCGCCAGATCCTCGGCCGAGACCGCGGCGATGCCGTCGCAGCCGGTCGGGTCGAGGCGCAGCAGCACCGAGGCGGCACCGTTCTCCAGATCTTCGAGAACCTGGATGTTCGCGGTTGCGGGATCGGGGTGGCGGACCAGGGTGCGCAGATCCCAGGGCCGGTCGGAATCACCCGTTGCGGGGCGCGGCAGCATGCGGGCGGCGATGCCGTCTTCGGGCGTGTAGAGCGGCTCGACGCTCAACCCGTCCCGGGTCTTCCAGCGCAGCTTCTTCTCGTAGGGCGCGCCCTTCAGGGTCTTCTCGACCAGGGCCATCCAGGCATCCCGCGACGGCGGATCGAAATCCGCGGCCAGCGGGGTGGCGGGTTCGAGGGGGTTGCTCGTCTGCACAGGTTTCACCACGGTTTTTCCGATCCGGCATCTTCTGGCGCCTTCGGACACGGCCCCCGCGGGCGGTGCCCTGCACGGGTCTGCCGAAGGCGGGTTCGGCGTTTCCTTATCCTTGCGTCCGGAACCGGGCAATGCACCGTCGTCCGGACATGGGTCGCAAGACATATACCGCAAAGCGGTAGCAGACGGGAAACACGAACCGCATCGCAGCAACACCCGACCCTTCGTGAACCGCGTGCGAATATGCACGGCGGCGCGGCAGACCGGTTCAGCGCAGCATCGCCAGATCCGCCGCCAGCCCGTCCAGCGCCGCGCGGATCGCCGGGCCGCGCAACCGCGCCTTGGTTGCGGCATAGGCGGCCGGCGACAGGCGCTCCGCCAGATCCTGCGCCATGCGCTCGGCCCGGGCGACGGTGCTGGCGGCATCCACTTCGATATCGTCGATCAGGTTTTCGGCCAGCGCCGCCTCGGCCGAGAAGGCTTCGGCATGAAGCAGCGCCCGCGCCTCCAGATGCCGGGGCACCACGGTCTGCGCCACCATCAGCATCCAGGCCGGCAACGGCATGCCGATCGCGGTCTCGTTCAGCTGCAGCCGATAGGGGCCGGCGGTCATGCAGCGCATGTCGCAGGCATAGGCCAGAATGGCACCGCCGGCGATGGCGTGGCCGGTCAGGGCCGCCACCGTCGGCATGGCAAACCCGTGCAGGCGCAGCACCAGCCGCGAGAACTGCCCGAAAAAGGCGATGAACTCGGGGCCGGACATGTCGGGCAATATCTTCAGGTTCAGCCCGGCCGAAAACATGCCGTCGCGCCCGGCCAGCACCAGGGCGCGGGCACCCGCCGCCTCGGCCTCGTCCAGCGCCGCATCCAGCCGGGTGAACCAACCGGCGTCGAGCGCATTGGCCTTGCCGTCGTCGAATCGGACGGTGGCGATCCCGTCCCGGAAGCCGATCTCCATGGAATGCGTCTCCTCTCCGACACGGCTGCAATGGCAGCGGTCCAAACGACGACGGCCCCCGCCCCACCCTCTGATCCGGGGCGGGTTGCGGGGGCCGTTATCATAGCGCGTCCGGGTGGAAGCCGTCACGCGGGCGCCGGTCGCGGATGGGGCATCAGCTGCCGCGCGCGCGCGTCTGGACACCCAGTGTGCCACCGCCGCCGGTGCCGCCGGCGCCGATGGTGTTGCCGTTGCCGCCGGTGCCTTCGACGCTGTCGGTCACGCCCTTCAGGATCGAGGTGGCGCGGTTGAAGCCGTCATCGGCGTGATAGGTGATCGTCACTATCTCGCCGCGCGCGACATCGGTCATCCGCGGGTCGCCGATCAGAAAGGCGGTGCCGTCCATCAGGGTCAGAAAGGCGCCGTCGGCCTGATAGACCACACCCTGCTTGGTGTGGGTCCCTTCGACATCCGCGGCCGCGGCGGCAAGCGGCATGGCCGCCGCCTGTTCCGGCGTCACGGCATGGCGCTGGTCGTTGGCGGCGCCGGCGATACCGGCACCGGCCAGGGTGAAGGCGGCAACAAGCAGGGGGAGGGACTTGCGCATGATCTTGGGTCCTCTGTTCCGGGAACGGTGCCGTCGGGCACCGTATGCCCCTCGAAACCGCCACCGTCCCTGCCCGTTCCCCCGGTCACGGTTTTGCCCCGATCTCGTCGCAGCCCCGGGCCCCGGACACCGGAATGCCGCACCGGACACGCGGACGCCCGCCATCCCGGGGGCAGTCCGGAATGACGGGCGTCCTCGATCGGCATCAAGGATGCCGAAAGGCATAAGGAGCCTGAGGGGTCAGCTGCCCTTGGCACGCGGCTGGGCGCCCATCTGGCCGCCGCCGCCCGTACCGCCGGAACCGGTGGTGGTCGAATCACCGCCGGTGCCGCTCAGGCTGTCGGTCGCGCCCTTGCGCACCGAGGTGGCACGATTGGTGCCGCCTTCCTGGTTGTAGGTCACGGTGACCTTATCGCCTTCGGAGACGTCGCTCATCTGCGGGTCGTCGACCTGGAATTTGGTGCCGTCTTCAAGGGTCACGGTGTCACCGCTGACGCTGGCGACGGTGCCCTGCTTGGTCATGGTGCCGGCACCGGCACCCGTACCACCCGGGGCGGCCGCGCCCGAACCGGTGCCGACGCCCGGCGTCGTGCCCGGGTTGGTGGGGTTGGCGTTCTGCGAACTGCCAGAGGTGCCACCCGCGCCGGTCGGCGAGCCGGAGGTGCCGGCTGCGGTGGCGAGCGAGGCGCCGCCGAGCATGAGGGCGGTCACGAGAACGGGCAGGGTCTTGCGCATCGGGGGGATCTCCATAGTCAGCAAGGCAACTGCGTGCGTTGCCGGGGGTGTGAGGCGCGGCGCGGGTGCCGTCCGCCTCTTGTCCCCCTCAACGGACGGGCGCCGCGACCGTTCCACCTGCGGTCCGAATTTCTTCGCAAGATCCGCGGCACGACGGACGTGCTTGGCATTCACGACGTGCGCAGGTATGTTCACGCCAACTTGATAATAAGAATCATTCGCAATTGAGCGACGAGTCCCTTCCAACGAGAAAGGGATCGGTCCGATGAACACCAGATGGCTAAAAAACGGCCTGACTCAAGGGCTTCTGACCCTCTGCCTGACCGCGCCTGCCACCGCCTTCGGCCAGATGACGGCAGTGTCGACAGCGGCGACACCAGCGGCCGAGGAACGTGAAGATGACGGCAGCACCGAAGCGACAGGCACGCCCGAGAGTGCGGGCGAAAGGCTGCCGCCGCTGTCGGTGATCGCAACCCGCGGTGCCCGGACGGTGGACGACATCCCCGGCAATGTGACGGTCATCGACAGGCAGGAGCTGGATCTGCGCATGGTCGACGATATCGGCGAGCTGGTCCGGCACCTGCCGGGCATCCAGGTCGACCGTCAGACCAGCGGCACCAATCCCTTCGGCGACCGCACCGGCTTCACCATCCGCGGCGTGTCGGGCAATCGCATCCTGACCCTGGTCGACGGCAGCCGGACGCTGGAGCGGATCACCGACAATACCCGCGACGTGGTCGAACTGACCCATATGAAGCGGGTGGAGATTCAGCGCGGCCCCGCCTCGGCGCTGTGGGGCAGCGATGCGCTGGGCGGCGTGGTCGCCTTCGAGACCATGGACCCGGAAGATTATCTGGCCGCCAGCGGCCGCGACACCGCCTTCCGCTTCGACACCACCCATTCCACGCTCGACAATTCGACCGGCGGCGTCGGGGCGGCAGCGCTGCGCTATGGCGATTTCGCGGCCTCGCTGTCGCTGGGCAGGCGTGTGGGCCACGAGACCGAGAACCGCAATGCCCGCAGCTCCAAGGCGGCCGGGGCGGTCTGGGAGTGTTATCGCAATCCCGGCGCCACACCCTGCGGCCAGCTCGATCCGGCCGATATCCGCTCGGACAATGCGCTCGCCAAACTGGTCTGGACGCCGGGTGCCGATCACCGTATCGGCCTGACGCTGGAGCATTTCGAGCGCGAGACCGAGGTCGAGCAGCTCTACGACCACGGCTACGACAGCTCGGGCAATTTCGTGGCGAGTTACGACCGCACCCAGACGCTGAGCCGGCAGCGCATCGCGCTGGAGCATGACTGGACGGTGGATTTCGGCCCGATCGAGACGATCCGCTGGCAACTCTCCCATTCCCCGCAGAAGAGCAGGCGGGAGGGGGCGCGCGATCGCATCCTCGCCAACGGCAACAGCGAAACCCGCTACGACTATCTGGAATACGAAGAAGCCTTCACCGAATTCGATGCCCAGTTCGATGGCGGCTTTGAGACCGGCCCGCTCAGCCACCGCCTGACCTGGGGTATCGACGGCGACTATACCGCAACCGATTACGAGCGTGTCGATACCACGGTCAACCACACCACCGGCACCACCACGGTGGCCCGTGCCGGCGGCTTCAACTTCGCAAACGCCACCACGATCCGCGCCGATGCCTATGTGCAGGACGAGATCGGGCTCCTGGACGGCCGGCTGCGGGTAACCCCGGCGCTGCGCCTTGCCCATTACGCGATCGATCCCGATCCCAATGCCGATTACAAGCCGGTGGACGGCGCCGAACCGCGCAAGGTGACCGAGACCGAGCCAACCTGGAAGTTCGGCGCGATCTACGATCTCGATCACAACTTTTCGGTCTATGGCCAGTATGCCGAAGGCTTCAAGATGCCGACCGCGCAGCAGCTCTATACCTCGCTGCCCGGCGCCTTCTTCGACCTTGTGCCCAATCCGGACCTGAAGCCGGAACGGGTGAAGTCTTATGAAGCCGGGTTGCGCGGCCGCTTTGCCGACGGCAATTTCTCGGTCGGTGGCTTCTATGCCGATTATGACGACTTCATCCAGTCCTTCTACAACCCGCCCGGCACGAATGACTACACCTATAAGAACCTGTCGGTGGTCCGGGTCTGGGGCATTGAGGCCTCGGGCGAACTCTATCTGGATGATCTGTGGAGCGTGAGCGGCGCGCTCTCGGCACAGCGCGGCGAACAGCAGGCCGCACCGGGTGAGGATACGACCGCCTTCGATGGCGCCATCCCGCTCGGCGGCACACTGGGGCTGCATTACGACGACAGCGAGATAGGGCTCCGCGCCAGCCTTTACGGCACCTTCCAGCGCGGCGTGACCCGCACGTCCAGCAGCAGCGCCTACAAGCCCGGCGGCTATGGCGTGTTTGATTTCGCCGCCGCCTGGACGCCCGCGCACTGGATCACGCTCCGCCTCGGCATCGACAACATCTTCGACAAACGCTACTTCCCCAGTTCGGCCACGGCCTATGGCGCCCAGCCGTCAAGCGTCTCGGTCGCCAACACCAATCCGATCGAGGCACAGGTCCAGCCGGGCCGCGCGTTCTCGCTCGGCGCGACGCTGACCTTCTGACCCGATGACGGTCACCGCCGATCCCGGCCGCCCAGGCGGCCGGGCACGCGGCACCGTCCGCCGCCATCGCGGCGGACGGCTGCGTTGTTTCCTGCGTCTGGTCCTGCCCTTCTTCATCGGTCGTGCAGGCCGGGCGGCGGCGCTTAAATTCACCCTCGCCTTCGGCCTCGCCATCGCCGCGGTCTGGATCGGCTTTGAACGCAATCTCTGGAACCAGACCTTCTTCGGCGCGCTGGAGCGGCGCGATGCCGAAGCCGTCTTCCGGGCGACGCTCGACTGGATCTGGCTGCTGGCGCTGCTGGTCGGCGTCTCGGTCCAGCGGGCCTATCTGGAACGCATGGTCGAGATCGAATGGCGGACCTGGCTGACCCGCCGCCTGCTCGACCGCTGGCTGGGCCGCGGCGGGCTCTGGCGGCTGGAAAGCGCCGGCCGGATCGACAATCCCGACCAGCGGGTGGCCGAGGATGCCCGGCTGCTGTCGTCGCTGACCGTCGAACTGACGCTTCGGGTGCTGCTCGATGTGGTGGAACTCGGTCTCTATATCGGCGTGCTCTGGCATCTGTCGGGCACACTCGCCCTGCCGCTGCCGGGCGGCGCCCGCCTGGATCTGCCCGGCTATATGGTGATCGCCGCAGTGGTCTATGCCGGCATCGCCAATCTGGTCGCCCACCGTCTGGGCCGGCCGCTCGCCGGGCTTGCCGCACAGCAGCAGCACCGCGAAGCCGATTTCCGCTTCGGCCTGGCCCGGCTGCGCGACGCGGCGATCGAGGTGGCCCTGCTCCGCGGCGGCCGGCGCGAGGCCGGGCTTGCCGCCGGTCGCTTCGAGGCGGTGCGCCTGAACGCGCTCGATCTCGCCCGCCGCCACCGGATCTATGCCCTGTTCCAGACCCCGTTCAGCTATACGGTGCTCAACATCTCGATGTTCGTGACCGCACCGGCCTATCTGGCCGGCCAGCTGGATCTTGGCGGCATGATGCAGGCGCGCGGCGCCTTCTCGACCGTGGTTGCAAGCTTCGCAACACTGGTCTTCGTCTACCCGAAGGTGGCTGAATTGATGGCGGTGCTGTCGCGGCTGGAAGCCTTTGAACAGGCCCTGGCCGACCGTCCCCCCCGCCTCTGCCCGCATCCGGCCGGACGCGCCGCGGCGGCGGATGCGTTGGTGCTGGAGGGGGTGGCGGTCACCACACCCGACGGGCAGCCCCTGACCCGGCCGATCGATCTGGTGCTGCGGCCGGGAGAGAAAATCGCCCTCACCGGCGCCTCGGGCACCGGCAAGAGCCTGCTGCTCTCCGCCATCGCCGGCGCCTGGCCGCATGTCACCGGCAGAATCGACCGGCCCCGGGCGGGCTGGCCGCCGGTGGTCGTGCCCCAGCGTCCCTATCTGCCCGGCCTCGCCCTCGGCGCGGCCCTGCTCTACCCGGCGGATGGCGATCTGCCCGACAGCCGGGCGCAGGCGGCGCAACTACTGGAGGCCGTGGGGCTCGGCCGCCTGATCGCCGATCTGGACGGTCCGGCCCGCGACTGGGACCGGCTGCTTTCCCCCGGCGAACGTCAGCGCCTGGCCCTGGTCCGCGCCCTGCTCCGCCGGCCGCGCTGGCTGTTGATCGACGAGGCGACCTCGGCACTGGATGCCGAGGCCGAGACACGGGTACTGGCGCTGATCGACCGGATGCATCCGCCGCCCGCAGTGCTGATGGTGGCGCACCGCCCGGCGGCGATCGCCGCCTGCGACCGGGCGATCGGGCTGCACGCGGCAGCGGACGCGCCGCCGGATCAGGCGCCGGCCTGATCCAGCGCCGTCATCTCGTCGGCCGTCAGCGACAGATCCAGCGCCTTCACCAGGCTCGTCAACTGGTCGAGGCTGGTGGCGCTGGCGATCGGCGCGGTGATGCCGGGGCTTGCGATCATCCAGGCCAGCGCCACCTCGGCCGGGGTCGCGCCATGGGCCTCTGCAACCCGGTCGAGGGCGTCGAGGATGGCGAAGCCCCGCGGGTTCAGATATCTGGCGACCCGGCTGCCGCGCTGGCTCTGCGACAGATCTGCCTCCGACCGGTACTTGCCCGAGAGGAAGCCCGAGGCCAGGCTGAAATAGGGAATGACGCCCAGCCCGCGGCCCATGCACAGATCCCGGAGCGGCCCTTCGAAGCTGCTGCGATCGTAGAGATTGTATTCCGGCTGCAGGGTCTCGTAGCGGGCAAGGCCGCCGGCGGTGGAGATGTCCAGCGCTTCCGACAGCTGATCGGCGGTGAAGTTCGAGGCGCCGATCGCCCGCACCTTGCCGGCCGTCACCAGCCGGTCGAAGGCTTCCAGCGTCTCGTCCTGGGGGGTTTCGGCATCGGGATAATGGGCCTGATAGAGATCGATATGGTCGGTCTGCAGACGGCGGAGCGACGCCTCGACGCAGCGCTCGATCCGATCTGCCTTCAGGCCCTTGTCGTCGGGCCGCATCGGGGCGCCGACCTTGGTCAGAATCTTGACCTTCGCCCGCTTCGCCGGGTTGGCGGCCAGCCATCTGCCGATGATGGTCTCGGACTCGCCCCCCTCATGCCCGTCGACCCAGACCGAATAGACGTCGGCGGTGTCGATGGCATCGATGCCGGCATCGACAAGGGCATCGAGCAGGGTGAAGGAGGTCGGCTCGTCGGCGGTCCAGCCGAACACGTTGCCGCCGAAAACCAGGGGCACGATCTCAAGGCCGGACTGACCGAGCTGGCGCGTCTGCATGGGGGAACCTCTCCTGATCCAGGAACGCCCGCAGATGCCGCCTCCCCGGAAAAGCGCCGGGGCCGGCTGCGGGCGACCCATGGTCGCGCGCCCCCGGCCCCGTATGCAAGCCGTCAGCGTCCCCAGCCCTCACCACTCACACGGATGCGCATGGCCCCGGATGGCGAGATGTACCCCCCACCCGCCATTGAGGCGGGGGCCAAGGGCACGGAGTGCCCGCCCGGCGAGGGTCAAACAGACTCCCGCCATTGCGGCGGCGGCCAAGGGTGCGGCAGCACCCGCTTGGGCCGAGGGCCAGACAGACTCCCGCCATTGAGGCGGGGGCCAAGGGCACGGAGTGCCCGCCCGGCGAGGGACTAAAAAGACTCACCCGCCCGGCGAGGATCAAACAGACTCCCCCTCCTCAGATGCAGCGCCCGCCGTCGACTTCCATGCACACGCCGGTCAGGAACGAGGCGGCATCCGAGGCGAGGAAGGCGGTGGCTTCGGCCACGTCGCGGGCGGAAGACAGCCGGCCGAGCGGGATGGTCTCGATGATCTTGGCGCGTGCTTCCGGGGTGTCGGGCTGGCCCAGGAAGGCACTGGTCAGACCGGTCGGGCCCATCACCGGATTGACGGCGCAGACCCGGATGTTGTCGGGGGCCAGTTCCACCGCCATGGTCTTGGTGATGACCACGGCCGCGCCCTTGCTGCCGTTGTACCAGACCAGACCGGGGCGCGGACGCACGGCCGCGGTGGAGGCAATGTTGATCATCACACCGCCCTTCTGGGCACGGAACACCGGCACGGCATGCTTCGCGGCCCAGAACAGGCTCTTGACGTTGACGTCGAAGACCTTGTCGAAGGTCGCCTCGTCGACATCGGTCATGGGCCCGCGGTTGTGGGTATAGCCGGCATTGTTCACCAGCACGTCGAGCCGGCCGAAGGCATCGGTCGCCGCCTTGATCATGCCCGCGGTGCCGGCATCGGTCGCCACATCGGCATGCACATAGACCGCCTCGGCGCCGGTCGCCTTGATCTCGGCCGTCACCCGCTCACCGCCGGCATCGTTGATGTCGGCGACCACGACCTTCGCGCCCTTCTCGGCGAACAGCCTGGCGATGCCCTCGCCGAAACCCGAACCGCCGCCGGTGACGATCGCAACCTTGCCCGTCAGGCTCATCTTCTGCTCCTCTCCTGGAACGATCGGCCGGTGCCCCACCGGCCACGTCATCCGGCTCCCGTCTGGTGGTGCGGCGGGGGTTTCCGGACCGGCCTCCGATCTCCCGTCCACCTCCGGCGACGGGGCGTCCACTCTCGGAAAACGCGAGCGGACAGCGAAGACATTCGCGGACAATAGCACGTCGGACGGCGCTGGGAAGAGCCTGCCCGTGCCTCTGAACCCAAGGAAATCCGCCAATGCCCGCCTTGCGCGGAGCGTGCGGCGCACCATTCTCGCCGCAGTCCCTGGACACAACCATTCGTTTCAAATTGACACAGAAACTTGCGGCCCGCACAGTCGAGCGCAACGGCCCCCGGCAGTGGCCGACCAGAATAGGGAGAACACGTCTGATGGCGATCCGCGCCCCGCATTTCCCCACCGACGGCGTCACCTGGTTCAATCTTGCAGGCCCACCGCCGACCCTGCAGGACCTGCGTGGCCGGCTGGTGATCCTGGATTTCTGGACCTTCTGCTGCATCAACTGCATGCATGTGCTGCCGGTGCTGGCCGAAATCGAGCGGCGCTATCCCGACACCGTGGCGGTGATCGGCGTCCACAGCCCGAAATTCACCGCCGAACGCGACCCCGAGAAGGTCGCGGGCGCGATCGCCCGCTATGGCATCACCCATCCGGTGATCCACGACCCCGAGATGCGGATGTGGCGCGAATACGCCATCCGCGCCTGGCCGACCCTTGGTTTCATCGGCCCCGACGGCGCCTATCTGGGGGCAGCCCCCGGCGAACCGGCGCTGGAGAAGCTGGTGGAGCTGGTCGAGCGGGTGCTTGAAGAGGCGCGCGAGGGCGGCAGCCTGTCGCCTGCGATGCTTGATCTGGCGCCGCCCCCCGAACCCGCGCGGCTGCTGCGCCATCCGGCGAAGCTGAAGGAATTCCGCTATGGCCGCGGCTCTGCCGGCTGGGCGATCGCCGATGCCGGCCATCACCAGATCGCGCTGTTCGACAATGCCGGCAACGAGATCCGCCGGGTCGGATCGGGCGAGCCCGGCCTGGTCGACGGACCGGCGGAGCAGGCACGCTTCCAGCGGCCGCAGGGGCTGATCGCCGCCGATGGCGCGATCTTCGTCGCCGACACCTGGAACCACGCCGTGCGCCGGATCGATGTGGCGAGCGGCGCGGTCACCACCATCGCCGGCACCGGCCGGCGCGGCCCGATCCTGAAGACCCCTGCCCCGGCCATCGATACCGCCCTCGCCAGCCCCTGGGATCTGGAGTACCGCGAGGGCGTGCTCTATGTCGCCAATGCCGGCACCCATCAGCTGGCGCGGATCGATCTTGCCACCGGCGTGCTGGAGCCGCTGGCCGGCACCGGTGCCGAAGCGCTGGTCGACGGGCCGGCCGATCAGGCGGCGCTGGCCCAGCCCTCGGCACTGGCGCTGAAAGAGGATCAGCTCTGGTTCATCGATGCCGAAACCTCCAGCCTGCGCCGGCTGGACCTGGCCAGCCGCGCGGTCTCGACCCTGGTCGGTGACGGGCTGTTCGAATTCGGCATGGTCGACGGACCGGCCAAGACGGCCCGTTTCCAGCACCCGCTCGGCCTCTGCTTCGACATGAACGGCAACATCCTGGTCGCCGACGCCTATAATGATGCGATCCGGGTGGTGGATCCGGAAACCGGCATGGTCTCCAGCCTCGACGATCCGCCCTATGACTGTTTCGATGATCTCTGCCGCCCGCTGTCGGAACCGGCCGGGGTTGCGGTGGATGATGACGGGGTGGTGTTCGTGGCCGATACCGGCAATGACAGGATCTTCCTCTATCACGACGTGTTCCGGACCAGCCGGACCTGGGCGGAATGACAGGGCGTGAGGCAGCGGCAGATGCCCTGCTGATCCGCCCCGCCCGCCCCGACGAGGCGGCGGTGCTGGCGGCGATCGAGGATGCGGCGGCGGTGCAGTTCGTCCGGATCGGCATGGATCTGGGCGCCACCGCCTCGGATCCGGCCATGCTCGCCGCCCGGGCGGCCGAAGGTTCGGTGCTGACTGCCAGCCTGGCCGGCCGGCCGGTCGGCTTCGCCATCCTCACCACGGTCGACGGCAATGCCCATCTGGCGGAACTCGACGTGGCACCCGATGTCCAGCGCCGGGGCATCGGCCGCCGCCTGATCGAGGCTGTGGCCGATCGGGCGCGGGCAGCCGGTCATTCTGGCCTCACCCTCACCACCTTCCGCGACGTGCCCTGGAACGGCCCCTGGTATCGCAGGCTGGGCTTCACGGAACTGCCGGCCGAGGCCCAGGGGCCGGCGCTCCGCCAGATCCGCGCGGCAGAAGCCCGGCGGATCGATCCGCTGGGGCCGCGGATCGCCATGATAAGGGGTCTCTGATCCGGCTCAGAGCCGACCGAGAAGTTCCTCGACGAAAGCCGGCACGATCAGGCTTGCCGGGCCGTAGCGGGTTTCGGTGAACAGGCTGGCGCCCTCCGACGGCTCCAGGTTCAGTTCCAGCGTATGAGCCATGCCGCGGTGGCGGACATCGGCCACGAAACCCGCCGCCGGATAGACCGTGCCCGAGGTGCCGATCGACACGAACAGCCCGCACTCGGCCAGCGCCGCCTGGATCCGCTCCATCTCGAACGGCATTTCGCCGAACCAGACGATATGCGGCCGCATCCGCCCGGTCGATCCGCAGCCGTCACAGGCCGAGGCCTCGTCGAGATCGGCCAGGTGATGGGCGACCGCCTCGCACTCCAGACAGCGCACCTTGGCCAGTTCGCCATGCATGTGGATCAGATTGCGGCTGCCGGCACGTTCGTGCAGGTCGTCGACATTCTGGGTCACCACCAGAACCCCGCCCGGCCAGGCCGCCTCCAGCCGGGCCAGCGCCTGATGCGCCGGATTGGGCTGAACGCTGGCCAGCTGGGCGCGCCGGCTGTTGTAGAAGCCCTGAACCAGTGCCGGATTGCGGGCGAAGCCTTCAGGCGTCGCCAGGTCTTCCAGGCTGTGGCGCCGCCAGACGCCATCGGCATCGCGGAAGGTGTCGAGCCCGCTTTCCTTCGAAATGCCGGCCCCCGTCAGCACCACGATCGGCAGGTCGGGGGTCACGTCGTCCAGGCTCGTCTCAGGGTCGAAACGGTCGATCCAGCGCATCGGGGGTCACTCGCGAGAAGAGGACGAAAAGAAAAAATGCCGCGCGGCCGCTCAGCGCCGCAACACCTGCCGGCAATCGGGCCGGCGGTCCTGCCAGCCCTGGCGCTCCAGCTCCGGCACCTCCTGCTGGTCGGCCGGGCGACCAAGACACAGATAGCCGATGAAGCCCCAGCCGGCCGGCACGTCCAGCAGCTGCACCACCGGTGCGGGATCCAGGATCGAGACCCAGCCCAGCCCCACATCATGGGCGCGTGCCGCCAGCCATAATGTATGGATGGCGAGCACCGCCGAATAGGCCACGGTTTCGGGCATGGTCCGGCGGCCGAGCCCATGGCCCTGCTGGGGGTCGGTGACCGCGAAGACCGCGAGCTGCAGCGGCGCCTTGTCGAGACCTTCCAGTTTCAGCGCCCGATAGGCGGCGCGGCGCGGATCGGCCTGGGCGGTGGCTGCGGCCTCGTTCGCCTTCAACACCTCGGCGCGGATGGCGGCACGCAAAGCGGGCGTATCGACCCGCACGAAGCGCCAGGGCTGCGAGTTGCCGACGGAGGGCGCGAGACAGGCGAGATCGAGCAGCCGGTCGATCAGCTCTTCGGGCAGCGGATCGGTGCGGAACCGGCGCACATCGCGGCGCCAGCGCAGCAGCGTCTCCAGCATCGCCTGGAAGTCGGGATCGAAAACCGGTGCCGCGCTCGCCATTCGTCAGCTCTCCGTCAGTCAGCGCCCATCGACCCGTCAGCGCCCGTCGATGATCGACCCGCGGCGGACGCGGAACTGCGTGCCGTCATCCAGCTTGTGCAGCCCGTCTTCCAACCGGCGGCGGGTGCCGTCGGGGTTCATCACCGTCGCCTGCATGCGGAACTCGGTCGCGTATTGCGAGGGGCCGATCATGACGGTGCGGCCGTCGGACAGCATGCGGATCACCGTGTTGGGCGGCAGCGGCGGCGGCACCTCGGCCTCGCCGGGGGCGGCCGGCGCCACCGGGTCTCCGGGGGCCGCCGGTGCCGTCGGTTCCGGCTGGAGATTGCGATCCGGCGGAATCTGGGCGTTGGCGGGGACCATCCAGAGACAGGCGATCGTCAAAAGTGCAGGGAAGACAAAGGACAGGCGGCTCGGGGAGGAACCGGGACGGGCGAGCATGGGTGGTGCGACCATTCGACGGACTTGGGGGCGGCAGGACCCGCCGGCGACCGGCGGATCAACCATTGATCCATAGCATTCAGATGTCCGCGCCGCGAATCTTCTGCAAGCTCTCGATCAGCGGATCGTCACCATCCTCATCGCTCCCGTCCTCGTCGCCTTCATCCTCGCCGACAGGGGGCGGGCCACCAGCGGTTTCGGTCACCAGCCTCCAGGCCGGCAGCAGCACCCGGACCGTGGTTCCGACCCCGGGCTCGCTTTCCAGCACCACCTCGCCGTCGTGCAGGTCGACCATCGCCTTCACCAGCGACATGCCGAGCCCGGTGCCCTCGTAGCGGCGCGAGAGCGAACTGTCGACCTGTTCGAAGGGCTGGAAGACCCGCGGAATATCGTCTTCGGCGATGCCGATGCCGGTATCGGCGACATAAATCTCGATCGTGCCCCCGTCGTCCGCCTCTGCGACCAGCCCCGGATTGCACCGCACGCCAAGCTCGACCCGTCCGCCCGGATCGGTGAATTTCACCGCATTGGACAACAGGTTCAGCAGCACCTGGGTCAGCTTGCGCTCATCCGCTTTCAGATCGGCGCGGCGCAGATCCTCGGGCAACTGCACCACCAGATCCAGCCCGCCGCGACGGGCCCGCTCGGCCACCATCCGGCGGCTGCGCTCCAGCAGGAAGCGGATCGGAACCTCGCTCTCTTCGACCGCAAGCTTGCCCGCCTCGGCCTTGGACAGATCCAGGATGTCGTTGATCAGCGACAGCAGATGCTGGCCCGACTGCCGGATGTCGGCGACATATTCTTCCTGCTTGGCGCTCATCGGCCCGAACAGCCCCGACTGGAGCATTTCGGAAAAGCCCAGGATTGCATTCAGGGGCGTGCGAAGCTCGTGGCTCATATTGGCCAGGAACTCGGCCTTGCTGCGCGCGGCGGCCAGTGCCGCATCGCGGGCCAGGCTCATGCCTTCGGCCAGTTCCACCAGCCGGGCGGTCTGGTCCTCCAGCCGCTCACGCGTGTCCTGCAGCTCGTGGAGGTTCTCCTGAAGCTGGCGTTCCTTGACCTTGATGTCCGTCGCATCGACATGCACGCCGACCACCAGCCCACCGCTCATCAGCCGTTCGCGGATCTGCAGCCAGCGGCCGTCGACATTGCGCTGCTCGATGATGCCGATCGGATTGCGGTGCTTGCGCACGCGCTCGGCAATCCAGGCCTCGCGATCGGCCAGCCCCACATCGATGCGTCCGGAATCGATCTCTTCGCGCAGCATGTCGACGAAGGGGGTGCCGGGGCGGGTCAGATGGTCCGGCACGCCATAGAATTCACGATACCGGCTGTTGCAGAACACCAGCCGGTCCTCGGCATCGAACAGCACCAGCCCGGCCGACATGGCATCCAGCGCCTCGTCGAGCACCCGATGGGTCCGCTCGGCGGCCTGGGTCTCGCGGCGCTGGTCGGAAATGTCGATCAGGGTCCAGGCGATGCGGTCCAGCCGCCCGTCCTCCAGACGATCGGCCATCGCGGCGATCCGCAGCCAGCGCACCTCGAATCCTGTGCCGAGCTGGCATTCCACCGACAGCCTGTCGCGGGTACCGCCGCGCATCTCGTCGAGCAGCCCGGCCAGCCGCTCGCCCACCACCCCCATGCGCGCCAGCAGATCGGCGAAGGATTCGGCCCGGCCCGCCCAGGACAACAGAGCTCGCGCCCGCTTGTCCGACACCCGGACCCGGCCGTCGGCATCGGTGACCACCAGCCCCACTTCAGCGGCCTCGACCTCAAGTCCTCTCTCGGGGTCGGCCAGGAAATCCTGTGGTGCGGCGGCAAGTGTGGAGGCCATGGCTTCGGGCAGGTCGATGGCGATACCGCGCAGCGTGGCGACGCCGGCGGTCGATATCACCGGCGCTCCAAGCGCCACGATCACCCCGCCGCCCATCCAGCGCCGGGGTGCATCTGGCAGAAAGGCGCGGCGCAGCATGTCTTCAAGGTCGCCGGCCAGCACGGCCGGGCAAAGCCGGCGGGCAAGATCGGCCAGCGGCAGCGGGCGCTGCGGCTGATCGGAAAGATGACCGACGGGCACATCCCCGGCCAGGCCTGGCCGGGCGACGAGCACAAAACCGCAGCCGGGCGCCGCCCCGCCATCCAGACCGGAGCCCCCTGCCGCTGCCATCATGCGGACCTCATCGGCCCGTGCCACATCGGAAGCCGTTACCGACGCTTTATCGCCCATGCCCTCGTTCACTACCGTCTCACCCCAACCCACCGTGGCACGGCGGGGATCCGGATCACCTGACCGTTCATCCGCAAGTGTATTGTCCTTGCGGAAGCGAGGCCACATGAACCGGAATGCGCGGGGGTGATTCCGGTCCCGTCAGGCCGCCCGTTCGCCGGAAGCCAGGCGGCTGATCAGATAGTCGAGATTATCGCTGTCGATGCCCTCGACCTGGGTCAGCACCCGCTCGATCAGGGTCGAACGATATCTGATCCGGTCTCCAGGCCGGCCGTCATACTGCATTTCACGCGCCACGTCGATGGCCGTCATCATCGCATGCGCCAGTGCGTCGGGAATCCGGGCGGTCTGCAGCAGGCGTTCAAGCCCCTTGCGGCCCGGATCGTCGATCAGCCGTTGGGCATTCATCAGCGCAACACCGGCCAGCCGGGCGATGCCGCGATCGAAAAAGCCGCGATCGCCGATGCACAGCGCCCGGAACAGGATGGTCGGCGTCAGCCGGCGGGCGGCGTAGAGCACGTCGATCAGCTCGTCCGGGTCCTCGGCACGCGAGGGATCGACCAGACCGATCACCGCCCGCTCGCGCCCGGCCAGCGCCAGATCCAATGCCAGTGCGGCGGGCACGTCGGGCCGCTTGACCAGCTGGGTACGCAGCCGGTCCGACACCACCGAGACCAGCCGTTCCGAGACCTTCACCGGCAGCACCGGCCGGGCGATCACGCCGGCCTGAACGTTTTCGCTGGCCGGGAAGCGGTCGATGGCGGTGAGCAGGGATTTCTCGCCCAGTTCGGCCCCGGGGTTGCCCACCACCGTCGCGACGGCGCCTTCGGCACCATGGCGGACGATCGTCTCGCCCAGCTCGGCCGAGATGATCTTGCGCCGCGCCACCGCTTCCTGTGCCGCCCCGGTCTGGGCACGGACGATCTCGATCAGGTCCTCGTCGGTCAGCACTTCCGAGAATTCCAGGATCGGTGTCGCCACCGGCACCACGTCACGCGCCAGGGTGCGAGCGACATCGGCAGGCACGCCCGGATTGTCCTTCAGGGCCTCGGCGAGGGCGGAACGGACCCGTACCTCGGCATCGCGCAGCATCAGCCGGAAAATATCCTCGGCCAGCCGGCGTTCGCTGTCGCTGAGTTCGCCGTCGGCATGGACGGCAGCGACCTTGCGGGCGACGTCTTCGCGCCGTGCCGCCGTGGGTTCGGACAGCAGCTTGCGGATGTCTTCTTCGCTCAATTTAGCCATGACGACCTCCCCCGTTCCGTCGCGCCGCCGGACGATCTGCCCCGTGCGGGCGGGCGATCCCCGGGCTTCGGTCACGGCGTGAACCTGTACAGCTTACGCGATTGGCCGGGACAGCGCCACGCAGGACAGGGTTAACACGTTCTTCACGATGTTTCTGTCGCAAATGCACGGCAGGCGTGTTTACCGCCTCCGGCAACCGCCCCCCGGCATTCCCCTGGCAAGCGACCATGCGGCGACAGGACGCACATCCCGCCGGGATCGCATATTCTAGATTGGCGCCCGAGAGAACGCCGCAATCCGCCGGGGCAACGGTGAGCGCGGCCGAGGCGCAGACACAGAGGATGAGACAAGACCAATGGACACCCGTTTCCGCATCGCCGCCCTGGCCGGCATCACCGGCCTGATGCTCGCCGCAGGTCCCGCCGCTGCCGAGGGCGACGCCGCCAAGGGCGAGAAGATCTTCGCCCGCTGCAAGGCCTGCCACACGATCGAGGCCGGCGGCCCCAACCGTGTCGGCCCCAATCTGCATGGCGTCTATGGCCGCGAGGCCGGCAAGGCCGAGGGCTTCAAGTATTCGAACGTCGTGGCGGAATCCGGCATCGTCTGGACGCCCGAGAACCTGGATGCCTATCTGACGGCGCCCGCGAAGTTCCTGAAGGGCAACCGCATGGCCTTCGCCGGGCTTGCAAAGCCGGAAGAGCGTGCCGACATCATCGCCTATCTCGCCAGCCAGAAATGAGCCGGGGCGCCCCCAAGCGGTCACCGGCCCGGAAGGATCGTTGACCGACAGCGCCGGACCTGCCGTCTTCACCGCCGCCGCCCTGGCCCGGCATCTGGGCCGGGTGATCGCCACCCCCGCCGTCGCCGATGCCGGGGCGCATGCCGCCCTGGAGGCGGCGGTGACGGCGGCGCGCGGCTGCACGCTCTGTGCGCCGCATCTGCCGCGCGGCCCCCGCCCCGTGCTGCGCGCCGGGGCGAGTGCCCGCATCCTGATCATCGGTCAGGCGCCCGGAACGAAGGTGCACGAGACCGGCCTGCCCTGGAACGATGCCAGCGGCGACCGGCTGCGCGACTGGACCGGGCTCGATCGCGACATCTTCTACGATCCGGCGCGCATCGCCATCATCCCGATGGGGCTCTGCTATCCGGGCCGCGGCACCGGCGGCGACCTGCCGCCCCGGCCGGAATGCGCCCCGGCCTGGCATCCGCGGCTGCTGCCGCATCTGCCCGAACTGCGCCTGGTGATCCTGGCCGGAGCCTATGCGATCGGCGCCTATGCCAGGCCGCTGCTCGGCCCCGCCTTCGCACGTGCACCGCTCTCGAACGTGGTCGCAGCCTGGGAGACCCTGCCCCCGGGCATCATGCCCCTGCCCCATCCGTCGCCCCGCAACCGCCGCTGGCTGCGCGACCGGCCCTGGTTCGAAGAACGTGTGGTGCCGGCACTGAAGCAGCGGGTGGATCGTGCCCTCGGGCGATGATGCATCGCAGTATTTCATGCCGCGCCGCAAGAAAAACCGGCACCACGACGTCATCACAGATCACCCTTTTCCATTTATTTCAAGACCATGCATGCAGGCCGCCTGTGCCGTTTCTGTCGCACGACGCCTGAAACTGCGTTAGGATTTCTCCCAGAGAGAGACGATCGCCGGCATGACCGGCGCTACGGCTCCGATCCTGGGGAGGACCTACGCGATGGTGGCCATGCATGTGCGGGACCATATCGAGGAAGTCGTGCGCGTCGTCTCGACCGAGACGTCTGAGCCCGGCGGTGCTGCGCGGGCCCGTCGCGGCCAGGCCCGGCCGCAGCTTCGCGCCTCCCCCCTCCGCGACGCCCCCCATCGCGCCATCCCGCTTCGCGACGGGCTGATCCGCGACAGCTGGCGGCGCTGTGTCGCCACCCACGGCCTGGACCCGACGCGGCTTCAGGAGGCCCGGATCCTGCCCGAGGCGCGGGTGCGCGAGCATCGTGAGCGGCTGGAAGATCTGATCCGCACCGCCCGTTTCGGCCTGGAAAGCCTGTATCGCCGCATCGCCGGCCAGGGCTATGTGCTGCTGCTGTCGGATGCGCGCGGCGTGACGGTCGATTTCATGGGCGACCCCACCTTCGACAACCATCTGCGCCGCGCCGGGCTCTATCTGGGATCGGACTGGAACGAAGCCCATGCCGGCACCTGCGGCGTGGGGCTGTGCATCGCCTCGGGCGAAGCGCTGACCGTGCACCAGACCGACCATTTCGATGCCACCCATGTCGGGCTGACCTGCACCTGCGCACCGATCCACGACGTCGACGGCCGCCTTGCCGCCGTGCTCGACATCTCGGCGCTGCGTTCTCCCACCCCTAAGGACAGCCAGCATCTGGCCCTGCAACTGGTCCAGGATTACGCCCACACCATCGAGATGGCCAATCTGGAGCGGCGGTTCCGCGACCGCTGGCTGGTCCGGTTCAGCCTGTCGCCGGATTTCGTCGAGGCCGACCCGGATTGCGCCGTGGCGCTGGATGATGACGGCCGCATCCTGGGCATGACCGACCGCGCCCGCCGCCTGCTCGCCGGTCAGGCCGATGGCAGTGCCCGCGACCCCTCGGCCGTGATCGGCCGCCATTTTAACGAGCTGGTGGATTTCGACGTCGAACGCCTGGGCGATCTGGGCCGGGGGGCTGCGACCGAATCCTGCGGCATCGAGGTCCGCTCGGGCCGCATGCTCTATGCCCATGCCGCCCCGCCCGGCCCGGCACCTGCTGCCCGCAGCCGCCCCGACACGCTCCGCCGCGGCACCCACGGCCTGCCGGCACCGCTTGCGGCCCTCACCGGCGGCGATCCGGCCATTCTCGCCATGCTGGGCCGCGCCGCCCGGCTGGTGGAGGCGCCGGTCGCGATCATGATCCGCGGTGAGACCGGCACGGGGAAGGAATACCTCGCCAAGGCGCTGCATCAGTCACGCCGCAAACCCGGCCCCTTCGTGGCGGTCAACTGCGCGGCCCTGCCCGAAAGCCTGATCGAAAGCGAGCTGTTCGGCCATGTTCCCGGTGCCTTCACCGGCGCCCGTGCCCGCGGCCATGCCGGGCTGATCCGCGAGGCATCCGGCGGCACGCTGTTCCTGGACGAAATCGGCGACATGCCGCTTGCCCTTCAGGGCCGGCTGCTCCGGGTGCTGGCCGAACGCGAGGTGCTGCCGGTCGGCGGTTCACGGCCGGTACCGGTCGACATCCGGGTGATTTCAGCCAGCCATCGCGACCTGATGGCCGAGGTGCGCGCCGGCCGCTTCCGCGAAGACCTCTATTATCGCCTGAACGGCGCCCTGCTGACCCTGCCGCCCCTGCGCGAACGGGCCGATCTCGACTGGCTGGTCGGCCGGATGCTGGCCGACGGGGCGACCGAGCCCGCCGGTCATCGCCTGGACCCGCAGGCCCGGCTGCGGCTGCGGGCCCATCACTGGCCGGGCAATCTGCGCGAGCTCGCCAATGCGCTGGTCTGCGCCCGGGCGGTTTCCACCGGCGGCGTGATCCGGGTCAACGATCTGCCCGAAGAGCTGCAGGCCCCGGCGGTCAGTGCCCAGGCCCATGCCATCGGCCCCCATCCGCGGGCGCGGGAAGACGCCGAGATGCTGCGCATGGTGCTGAAATCCCACGGCTGGAACGTGTCGGCCGCCGCCCGGGCGCTCGGCATCGACCGCACCACCGTCCACCGCCGCATGCGCCGCCTGGGCATCCGCCCGCCGCATCGGGTGGAGGGGTGAGGCGCGGCAGGCCATAGGCTCCTGAACGCCACGATCAGCGACAGTACAGGTGGATTCCCGCCTCCGCGGGAATGACGGTATCTTTTTGTTCTAACACAATAAACTGTCATCCCCGCGAAGGCAGGGATCCACCTTTGCGTCACGATGCACGACATCGGCAGGAGGCAGAGCCGATCTGCGCCCGCCAACCTGCGGCACGCGCATCGCCCGTGGCGCCACAGCTGTGGCAGGGCACACGCGACACGCCACAGCGGCTTTCGCCCAAGCATTTGATTCTGCTCAAAACATAGAACTGGCCCGCCTTTTGCCACTCTCAGCCCGGACCGCACCGTCAGATGTGCGGCGGCAAGATCTCTAAGGGGCATGGGGATGAGGGGCATGGAAACGCGACGAGACGACGCAGCGCCGCCTGCGGGCGCGCCGCTGGTGGGCGTGATCGCCAATCCGGTTTCCGCGCGGGACATCCGCCGGGTGATCGCCAACGCCACCAGCCTGCAGATCGCCGACCGGGCCAATATCGTGCTCCGGATTCTGGCCTGTCTGCGCCATTTCGGCATCGGCCGGGTGGTGATGATGCCGGATACCGGCGGGGTGCGGTCGCATGTGAAACGCGGCCTGCACCAATCGGCCAATCGCGGCGACGGCCGCTTTCCGGCGGTCGAGTGGCTGGACATGGCCGTCACCGCCACCGCCGATGACAGCATCGAGGCCGCCCGGCGCATGGCCGCCATGGGTGTGGCGGTGATCGTGGTTCTGGGCGGCGACGGCACCCATCGCGCCGTCGCCTCGACCTGCGGCCGGGTGCCGATCGCCGGCGTGTCGACCGGCACCAACAACGCCTTTCCCGACACCCGGGAGGCCACCGTCACCGGGCTGGCCGTGGGGCTGGCCGCCGCCGGGCTGGTGCCGCCCGAGGTGGCCTTCCGTCCCAACAAGCGCCTGGAGGTGACGGTCGCCGGCCGCACCGAAACCGCGCTGGTCGACGTGGCGGTTGTGGCGGAGCGTTATGTCGGCGCCCGCGCGCTCTGGCGCACCGAGGGTTTCCGCGAGCTTTTCGTCACCTTCGGCGACCCGCGCACCATCGGCATGTCGGCCATCGCCGGGCTGTCGGCCCCGGTCGACCGCGCGGCACCTTTCGGCCGCCACATCCGCTTCGCCGAACCCGCCCTGGCCGAACGGGTGCTGCATGCCCCGATCGCCCCCGGGCTGATCCTGCCGGTCGGCATCGATGCCGTCGCCCGGCTGGATCCCGACCGGCCGGTGCGGATCATGGCCGAGGCCGGCTCACTCGCCTTCGACGGCGAGCGCGAAATCGCCTTCACCGCCGCCGACGCACCTGCCGTCACGCTGCGCACCGATGCCTTCCGCACCGTCGATGTCGAGGCCTGCATGGCCCATGCCGCAGCGGAAGGCCTGTTCTTCGACAGGACACGGGGACCGGCTGCAAACACCAGCGCCTGAGCCCCGACGACTCAACCACGAAGGCGGACCCACCGCCACCATCCAGGGAGGATGACCGATGCCGGATTCAAAGCCCGCCCGTCCCGACGGGCCGCTGCCGCTCGATCACGACCGGCTGCTCCACGCCTACCGGATCATGCGCACCATCCGCGACTTCGAGGAACGCCTGCATGTCGATTTCGGCCGCGGCGACATCCCCGGCTTCGTCCATCTTTATGCCGGCGAAGAGGCGACGGCCGCCGGCATCATGATGCATCTGAACGATCAGGACCGCATCGCCTCCACCCATCGTGGTCATGGCCATTGCATCGCCAAGGGCGTCGACGTGGTGGAGATGATGGCCGAGATCTACGGGAAGACCACCGGGTCCTGCCGCGGCAAGGGCGGCTCCATGCACATCGCCGACCTGTCCAAGGGCATGATGGGCGCCAACGGCATCCTTGGCGCCGGTGCGCCGCTGGTCTGCGGCGCGGCGCTCGCCGCCAAGGTGCTGGGCCACAAGGGGGTGGGCATCAGCTTCGTCGGCGACGGCGCCTCCAACCAGGGCACCTTCCTTGAAAGCCTGAACCTCGCCGCGGTCTGGAACCTGCCCGCGATCTTCGTGGTCGAAAACAACGGCTATGCCGAAAGCACCGCTTTCGAATGGGCGGTGGCCGCCGACAGCTATGTCGATCGCGCGACCGGCTTCGGCCTGCCCGGGGTCACCGTCGACGGCACCGATTTCTTCGCGGTCTACGAAGCGGCGGGCGAGGTGATCGCCCGGGCGCGCGAGGGCGGCGGGCCGTCGCTGCTGGAATGCAAGATGGTCCGCTTCTTCGGCCATTTCGAAGGCGATGCCCAGACCTACCGCGCCAAGGGCGAGCTGGAGCGCATCCGCGCCGAGCAGGACTGCATCCGCATCTTCCGCAGCCGCGTCACCGGCGCGGGTGTGGTGACCGATGCCGAATGCGATGCGATCGATGCCGAAGTGGCAGAGCTGATCGAGCGCGCCGTCCAGGCCGCCAAGGACGCGCCGATGCCGTCTGCGGCGGATCTCCTCACCGACGTCTACGTCTCGTACTGAGCCGGTCCGGCTCTTCTTCCGGAGGATTTCCGCCATGGCCCGCAAGATCAGCATGAAAGACGCCATCAACGAGGCGCTGGACCAGGAGATGACCCGCGATCCCACCGTCATCATGATGGGTGAGGACATCGTGGGCGGCACCGGCGCCGGCGGCGAGGCCGACGCCTGGGGCGGCGTTCTGGGCGTCACCAAGGGGCTCTACGCCAAGCATGGCGACCGGCTGATGGACACGCCGCTTTCCGAAAGCGCCTATATCGGCGCCGCGATCGGTGCCGCGACCTGCGGCCTCAGGCCCGTCGCCGAACTGATGTTCATCGACTTCATGGGCGTGTGCTTCGACCAGATCTACAACCAGGCCGCCAAGTTCCGCTACATGTTCGGCGGCAAGGCCGAAACCCCCGTCACCATCCGCGCCATGGTCGGCGGCGGCTTCCGGGCGGCGGCACAGCACAGCCAGATGCTCACCCCGCTGTTCACCCATATTCCCGGCCTCAAGGTCGTCTGCCCGTCGAATGCCTATGACGCCAAGGGCCTGCTGATCCAGTCGATCCGCGACAACGACCCGGTGATCTTCTGCGAGCACAAGGCGCTCTACGGCCACGAGACGGACGTGCCGGCCGAATCCTATGCCATCCCCTTCGCCGAGGCGGCGGTGGTGCGCGAGGGCGGCGACGTCACCATCGTGACCTACGGCTTGATGGTCCATCGCGCCCAGGAGGCCGCAGCCCTGCTGGCGAAGGACGGGATCGAGGCCGAGATCATCGATCTGCGCACGCTCTCGCCGCTCGACATGGACACCGTTCTGGAAAGCGTCGAGGCGACCGGCCGGCTGGTCGTGGTCGACGAGGCGCATCCGCGCTGCTCGATCGCGACCGACATCGCCGCCCGGGTGACGCAGGAGGCCTTCAAGGCGCTGAAGGCAGCCCCGCGCATGGTGACCGCCCCCCATACCCCGGTGCCGTTCTCGCCCACCCTCGAAGACCTGTTCCTGCCCTCGGGCCAGGCGATCGCCGAGGCCGCCCGCGCGACCATCGGCCGCTGACCAGGAGACGAAACCGCAATGAGTGACGACCGCATCAAGCCGCTGGTGATGCCGAAATGGGGCCTGTCCATGCAGGAAGGCCGCCTCGCCGCCTGGCTGGTCGAGGAAGGGGCCGACATCTCGGTCGGCGACGAGATCATGGAGGTCGAGACCGACAAGATCACCAATGTCGTGGAGGCGGCCGATGCCGGCCGTCTCCGCCGCCGGGTCGGCCAGGAGGGCGAGGTCTACCCGGTGAAGGCCCTGCTGGGCGTGCTGGCGCCGCCCGAGGTCGATGATGCCGCGATCGACGCCTTCGTCGCCGCCTATGAGGTGCCGGCGGCGGGCGGTGACGACGAGGATGCCGCCCCCGCCCATGCCTTCGTCGACACCCCGGCCGGCCGGCTGCGCCATGCCAGCCGCGGCGACAGCGGCCCCCATGTCGTGCTGATCCACGGCTTCGGCGGCGATCTCGACAACTGGCTGTTCAACATCGACGATCTGGCCGGCGTCGCCCGGGTCCACGCCCTCGACCTGCCCGGCCATGGCCAGTCGTCCAAGGATGTGGGCACCGGCGACCTGGAGGCGCTGGCCACCGCCGTGCTCGCCTTCATGGACAGCCAGGAGATCGAGGCCGCCCATCTGGTCGGCCATTCCATGGGCGGGGCGGTTTCGGCCCATCTCGCCACCACCCGGCCGGAACGCGCCCGATCCCTGACCCTGATCGCCTCGGCGGGGCTGGGGGAGGAGATTGACCAGGGCTATATCGACGGCTTCGTTTCCGCGGCCTCGCGCCGCGATCTGAAGCCCGTGCTCTCGAAGCTCTTCGCCGATCAGGCTCTGGTCGGCCGGCGGCTGGTCGACGACCTGCTGAAATACAAGCGCCTCGACGGGGTGGATGCCGCGCTGGCGAAGCTCCGCGACGGGCTGTTCGCGGGCGGGCGCCAGAAGGCCCCGCTGGCCGCGGCCATCGCCGCCGCCGATCTGCCGGTGCTGGTGATCTGGGGCACGGAGGACCGGGTGATCCCGGCCGCCCATGCCAATGCCCTGCCCGGCGCCACGGTCGAGGTGCTGCCCGATGCCGGCCACATGGTCCAGATGGAAGCGGCCGCCCGGGTCAACGAGTTGATCCGGCGCCATATCGGAGGATGATCCCATGACCGCCTCTCTCCCCCTTTCGGGTCGCCGCACGGTGGTGACCGGCGCCGGCCGCGGCATCGGGGCCGCCATCGCCCGCGGGCTTGCCGCCCAGGGTGCGGCGGTGATGATCGCCGATCTCAACCCCGACACCGCCGCCGGGGTGGCCGACGAAATCCGCAAGGCCGGCGGCACGGCCGCCGCCACCGCGGTCGATGTGCGCGAGCGGGCCTCGGTCGCGGCCATGCTCGACCGGACGATCGCCGAGTTCGGCGGGCTGGACGTGGTGTTCAACAATGCCGGCATCGCCCAGGTCCGCCCCTTCCTCGCCATCACCGAAGACGACTGGCGGACGGTGATGGACGTGAACGGGCTGGGTGTGCTGATCGGCATGCAGGAAGCGATCACCCGCCTGCGCGCCCAGGGCACGGGCGGTGCGATCATCAACACCGCCTCCATCGCCGGCAAGCAGGGCTATGAACCGCTGGCCCATTATTCCGCCAGCAAGTTCGCGGTCGTCGCCCTCACCCAGGCGGCGGCGCGGGCCTTCGGGGCGGAGAACATCCGGGTCAATGCGATCTGCCCGGGCGTGGTCGCGACCGACATGTGGAAGCTGATCGACCAGGGCTTCCGCGACTCAGGGCTGACCGGCCGCGAGAACGAGGCCTTCGATCAGTTCGCCGCCGGGGCCGTGCTCGGTCGCCCGTCCAGGGCCGAGGATCTGGTCGGCGTCGCCTGCTTCCTGGCATCCGATGCGGCCGCCTTCATGACCGGTCAGACCCTGCTGGTCGACGGCGGCATGGTGATGGACTGACCTCCCGGATCCACACTTTTTCCCCACCGCCGTCCCCGCCCCGCCCCGGCTCCACCCGGGGCGGGGTTTTCATGTCTTGTCCTTTAAACGACCGGTTCCCCACCTCGTCGCACAACGCTAATGTTGCGCTTCAATGACGCCGGGTGACGATGCGGCAACCTTCAGGAGCGCATGAATGCGGATCTTGCGACAGGGATCTCTGACGTTCCGGATCACCGCCGGCATGGCCACGGTGCTGGTGATCTCGGTCGTGGCCATCGCGGTCACCCTGCTCTCCCTGTCGCGTCAGGCCGCCGAAGACGCGGCCATGGCCCATCTTGCGGAACTCGCCACCGGCCAGGCGGCGGTGATCCGCGCCGATATCGGCCAGGCGGTCGACGACGCCCGCGCGCTCGCCCGTGCTGTCGCCGTGGAACAGGCGCGCCCCGCCCCCGACCGGCGGGTGGTCGATGCCCATCTGGCGCGCCTTGCCGGCGAACGGCCGGCCTATGCCGGTGTCTGGGTGGACATGGCGCCCGACGCCTTCGACCGCCGTGATGCCGAATATGCTGCGGCCCGTGCCGCGGCAGGGGATGCACCGACCGAAATCCTTGCGCTGCCAGGCACCGGCCGGATGAGCCTGCTCTGGTATCCGGACGAAACGACGGGGCGGCCGGTCGCCGATGCCACCGACGGCGCCGCCTTCGACGAGGTGATGACCAAGGAATATTATCG
Organism: Tistrella mobilis; assembly: GCF_041468085.1. Classification (NCBI taxonomy): domain Bacteria; kingdom Pseudomonadati; phylum Pseudomonadota; class Alphaproteobacteria; order Geminicoccales; family Geminicoccaceae; genus Tistrella; species Tistrella mobilis. The sequence goes on from NZ_CP121017.1 coordinate 3,456,484, forward strand.
CGCGGCCGCCCGGGCCCGCGGCGCCGCCGTCACCCTGCCCTATCTCGACGACTTCACCAAGGCGCTGATGACCAGCACGGTGATGCCGGTGATGGCCGACGGGAAAATCCTCGGGGTTGCAGGCGTGGACATCACGCTGGCCGGCATCGCCGAACGGCTGTCGGCCATCCGGCCCTATGGCGCGGGTTGGCTGGCGGTGGTCGCAAGCGACGGCAGCTATGTCGCCCATCCGGACCCGGCCCGGCTCTCGCATGCCGATGACGACCTGCCCGGCGCGCTCCGGCAGGCGATTGCGGCCGGCCGCAGCATAACTGCGGCCGCTGAACTGGATGGCACGCCCCATCACCTGCACCTTGAACCGCTCACCTTCAACGAGGCGGCGGGGCGCTGGACCCTGATCGTCGCCGTACCGCGCGACGCCTTCATGGCCGAGGCCGACCGGCTGCTGATCAGCTGCCTTGCGGCCGGCGGGCTGGCGCTACTGCTGGGCCTGATCATCGCCTGGCTGCTGGGCCGCGGCATCTCGCGCCCGGTTCAGGCGATGACCGGGGTGATGGGCCGGCTGGCCGGCGGGGATCTGGCGGTCGATATCCCCGCCCGCGGCCAGCGCGACGAACTGGGCGAGATGGCGCGGGCGCTCGACCTTTTCCGCGAAACGGCCCTGCGTGCCCGGGATCTCGACGCCGCAGACCGCGCCGCCCGCGCCCGCAGCGAGGCGCGGGCCGCCGCACTCGCCGAGGCTCAGGCGGAATTCGACAGCCGGGCCGGCGCCCTGGTCGACGTCCTCGCCCGTTCCGCGGCCGAACTCAACGGCACCGCCCATGCCCTGTCGGGCATCGCCGGAACCACCCGCGGCCGGGCCGACGAGGTGGCGGACGAAGCCGAACGGGCGACCCGCAGCGTCGAAACCGTGGCCGGCGCCACGGCCGATCTTGCCCGGACCTTCGAAGACATCCGCCGCCGGGTCGACCGCTCGGTGGGCGATGCCGAGGCTGCCGAGGCCGAAACCCGGCGCACCGATGTGGCTGTCGCCCGGCTGACCGAGAATGCCGGCCGGATCGGCGAGGTGGTCGACATGATCCGCGGCATCGCCGAGCAGACCAATCTTCTGGCCCTCAACGCCACGATCGAGGCGGCACGGGCCGGCGAGGCCGGCAAGGGCTTCGCGGTGGTCGCCGCCGAGGTGAAGCAGCTGGCCGACCAGACCGCACGGCTGACCGACGACATTCTGGTACAGGTGACCGGCATCCGCGATGCAACGACGGAGACTGCCCGCTCGATCTCGGCGGTCGGCAACGCCATCGACGGGTTGACCGGCACCGCCCGCGACATCCGCGCGGCCGTGGAAGAACAGGACCGCGCCACCCGCGACATCGCCCGCAATCTTCAGGATGCCGCCGGCGCAACCCGGCAGGCTGCCGGACGCATGGCGGACATCCGGGCGGCAGCGGGGGAAACCGGCACTGCCGCCACCCGCGTTCTGGCCGCCGCAGAGGCCGTCGGCCGCGATTCCGCCGGGCTGGCTGCGGAAGTCCGGCGCTTCGGAGAGATGGCCCGCGATTGAGATGATGTGCCTTGTGACGTTGTCGTCCGTTCAGATCAGGCTGGGATGCCCGCCGGTCGTGAGGTGACCATCAGGCCGAAACCGATGCAATACCCGCCGCGACGATATCCGCCTCGCTCATGCCCCGCCGCCAGTGGGAGAAGGCGATCATGCGATTGGCCGGGATGCCGGCCTCCGCCCTGAGGAAAGCATGCATCGCACGGAAGGCGGTGTATTCGGCCCCGATCCAGGCGAAGATGTCGCCGTGATCGGCCGGCACCGCCACCTGCCGCAGGGCATCGGCCAGCAGGGTGGTGGTCCCTGGTGCCGCAGCACCGCGATGCAGCCAGCGGATCTGCACCCCGGGCGGTGCGGCGATCACCTGTTCCTCGGCGGCATCGGCGACCTCGATCAGCGCCACGCCCGCGGCCTCCGCCGGCAGCCCTTCCAGAATGCGGGCAATGCCGGGCAGGCCGGTTTCATCGCCGGCCAGAAGATACCAGCCCGCCGGCTTCGGCCCGTTGGCGGCCGGCCCCAGAATGCCCACGATATCGCCCGGCGCCGCGTCCCGCGCCCAGGCAGCCCCGGGGCCCGCACCGTCATGGAGCACGAAATCGATGTCGAGCCGGCCGGCCGCGGCATCGATCCGGCGGATGGTGAAGATGCGCGAGGGCAGCACGCCGTTCCCGGGCCAGAGGATCCGGCCGTGATCGTCAAGCTCCGGCCAGTGCGGGGCTGTGACACCCTTTGCCTGGAACAGCAGCCGGCAGTGGATCTGGTCGGGCACGGCATAGCGGCCCAGATCCTTGCCCGTGAAGGTGATCCTGCGCATGCCCGGCGTCAGATCGGTGACGGCGCAGACGGTCAGCACGCGCAGATCCTGCGGCAGGGCAGCGCCCACGGTATCGCCGGTCCAGCTGATCTGAAGCCGTTCGGGCCGGGCGACGAAGTCGATCAGCCCGGTCAGCTCGTGCTTCAGGCGGTTGAAGGCCGCGGGATCCGAGGCTTCGACCAGCAGCCGCAGCACCCCCTGCCCCGGCGCCAGCCGGGCGCGAGCGGCGCCGGCCTCGACCAGATAATCGTCCCCCTCGGCACGGAGCGTCAGGTTATGGGCCGAGAGCGAAGCGATGATGGTGTCGAGATACCGGTCGAGACCGGCAAAGGCGATCTCGGCCTCGGCCTTGAAGCGTGGCATGGGGCTCGTCCTTCAGATTGTCTTGTTTTTCGAGCGGGTCTCAGCCCGCAAGGCTCACCCAGCAGGGGCCGGGCAGCGGTTCGGCAAGGAAGCGCCGGCCGATCTCGTCGAGCGTCGCCGCAGGGTCGAGATCGGCGAACAGCGCCGGATGCAGCCAGGTGGCGGCGATCTCGACGAACAGGATGTTGAGCGGAGCAACCGTCAACAACCCCGTCCACACCCCGTGCACCCGCCGGTCGCGGACGGCCGGCAGCGTCTCGAAACCGGTGCGCGCGACCAGCCGGGCAAGGCCGGCGCGCGCGGCTGCCGGGTCGAGCCCCGGGCCGATGCCCGGCCGGATATCGCCGCCATAGGCACCGCCCGAGGCGATATAGACCGCCGGCGCCTCGGTCATCAGCTGCTCGATCGGCAGTTTGGCATACCAGGACGCCTGGACGGCCGAGAGGTTGCTGCCGCCGGCAAGCGCCAGAAGGTCACCCCAGATCCGCCGCCCGGCCGCCCAGCAGCAATCGTCATAGGTCGACTGGACTTCCAGATAGGTCCGGACCGGCACCATACCGGCGAGCCGCCCGGTCACCCGCGCCAGATGATCGGCGACGAAACCGGTGAAGGCGCGGGCGCGGGCGCGCGCGCCCAGCACCTCGCCCCACATCCGCATCGCCCGGCCCATGTCCCCGATCGGGTCGCCGGCCGCACCTGCCGGCGGTGCCGCATTGCTGGCGGCATTGCTGAACACCACCGGAATGCCGGCGGCGGCCAGCTGCTGGACCAGACGTCCCTCGCCCAGTTCCGGCTCCATATAGGCGGTGGCGACCACCAGGTCGGGGGTGAGCGACAGGATATGCTCCACCGACAGCGTGTCGGGCGTCTGGCCGCCGATCTCGGCGATCAGGCTGCCATCGGGCCGCGTTTCATAACGCCGGCGCAGAAGATCGCTGTCGAGCCTGGCCACATCCGCCCAGCCGACCACCAGCCGCGACGGTTCGGGGTGCAGCAGGGCCATGCTGATCACGTCGCGCGCATCCAGCAGCACGATACGCCCCACCGGCCCCGCCAGTTCGACCCTCCGGCCGATCACGTCGGTGACGACCATCCCGCCGCCTGCGGCACGGGCGAGCGTCGGGGCTGCGGCAGCCGCCCCCAGCAGGGCCAGAAAACTGCGGCGATCGAGATCCATCAGAGACCGGCTCCTCACCAGCTGTAGCGCAGCCCGGCCAGCACCTCGGTGCCGTTGCCGTACTGGCAATAGAAGCCGCTGGTGCAACTCGTGTAATAGGTCTTGTCGAACAGGTTGGTGGCATTCAGCGTCACCTGGGTGCCCTGCAGCGAGGGGGACAGCCGGGCCAGATCATAGCGCAGCCCGACATCGACCAGGGCGAAGCCGTCGGCCTTGAAGCTGTTGGTGTCGTCGGCATAGCTGCTGCCGACCACACGCACACCCGCCCCCAGGGTCAGACCGTCGAGCGCGCCGGCATCGACGGCATAATTGGCCCAGACCGACCCGTGATAGGCCGGCACCGCCTGCGGACGCTTGCCGATATTGGCCGCGACCGTCGATTTCGTGACCTCGGTGTCGAGCAGGGTGAGGGCCGCGATCACCTCCAGATTGGCCGTCACATTGCCGCGGGCTTCGAACTCGACGCCCCGGGAACGGACCTCCCCCTGCTGGACATTGAAGCCGGGCGCGCTGCCGGGGGTAAGAACGTTCTCCTGCCGGATCTGGAAGGCGGAGACGGTGAACAGCGCCTTCATGAAATCCGGTTCGTATTTGACGCCCAGCTCCCACTGTTCGGCTTCGGTGGGATCGAAGGGCCGGCCCGAGACGTCGACGCCGATCACCGGCTCGAACGAGGTCGAATAGCTGACATAGGGGGCGATGCCGTTGTCGAAGCGGTAGAGCAGGCCGGCGCGATAGCTCGGCGACCGGCTCGACTGGTCGCTGGTGGTGCCGGCCAGGCGGTTCCGGCTCTCCTGCTCCGTCCAGTCATAGCGCGCGCCCAGCAGCAGGCGCCAGCCGCCCAGGCTCATCTGATCCTGCAGATAGACGCCCGTCTGCTCCAGGGTCTGGCGGCTGTCGATGACCGTGGCAAGCGCCCCCACCGGCAGGCCATAGCGCGGATTGGCCAGATCAAGTGGTTCAGCGGCCCCCATATCATAGGTCCAGTCGCTCACCGCATGCTGATAGTCGATGCCGATGATCGCCTGGTGCCCGACGGCACCTGTGGCGAAATCAAACTGCGCCCGGTTGTCGGTGGCGACACCTTCAACCGTCTCCGTCGAGCGCAGGGCAATGCGCGGCAAAAGCCCGCCTGTCGTGATCCCGCCCGCCATCTGCAGGCTCTGGAAATCCAGGTCGATTTCGGAATAGCGGGTCTTCGAGCTGACGCTGACCATGTCGTTGATCCGATGGTCGAAACTGTAGCCGATGGCGCGCTGGGTGCGGTCATAGCTGTCGAAAGCCGGATCGCCGACATTGTCGTCGCGGTCGAGCCCGCCCTTCCAGGCATCCGGCGCCAGCTCCTGCGGATAGGTGGAGTTGAAATACCCGCCCTTCGGATCGGTCTGATAGAAGCCCTGAAGGGTGAGCTGCGTGTTCTCATCGGGCTGCCAGCGCAGCTGAGGCGCGATGGACAGCCGCTCCTCCTCGACGTCGTCATACCGGGTGTCGGCACGCCGGCCCATGGCGGCGATGCCGTATTGCCACTGCCCCTCGGCATCGATCCGGCCCTGGCTGGCGAGACCGCCCTGCAGCCTTCCATGGCTGCCGCCCTCGATCCGGGCCTCACCCGATGCGGTGGCAGAGGGGGTACGGCTCAGCTGATTGACCAGCCCGCCCGGACTGGTCTGGCCATAGAGCACGGCCGACGGCCCCTTGAGCACGTCGATCCGGTCGAGCAGGAAGGGATCGACCGAGGGCAGAGCGAAGGCCTGACCGCGGGGCAGGCGCAGCCCGTCCAGGAAGTCGACGATCCGGGTCGAGGTGCCGAAACCGCCGAAACCGCGCAGGAACAGGCTGTCATAGCGACCGGTGGCATCAGGGGTGGACAGCACGCCGGCGGTGTAGGTGAGCGCCTCCTTGACCGTGCGCGCGTTCTGATCGTCGAGCTGGCGGCGTGTGATCGTGCTCACCGATTGCGGGGTCTCCAGCACGGGCGTGCCGGTCTTGGTCGCCGTGGTCGCAACCGGCGCCAGATAGGCATCGCCCGTGGTCGCGGCCGTCGCCTCGCCTTCGACCTGAAGCGAGGGCAGCGTCGTCGCCTCGTCGGCCATGGCCCCGACCGGTGCCAGCAGAGCCGATGCAGCGATCAGCCCGGCGCCGCCACGTCTTGAGAACACCCCCGTCATGCGTCCGTCCTTCCCCGTCTCCGTCGCCCGCCCGGGCGGATCTGTCCCCGGGCGGATCTGTCAATCAATGCGAATGCGCATCATTCGCGATACCTGCAGCTATAAAACAAACGGGACGGTCCCGTCCAGTTAATTGGCGCGGTGTTCGGAACTGGCCGGGATCGGTGCGGGTGAGGTACAACTGTCCCGTCCGACCCAGGGTGGTTTCGCCACCCCGGTCACGCGGAAAAGCCCCGGCGCGACCCGCAGGCAGACGGGGACAGATGCAGACACGGGCGGGAGATGAGGATGACATCGGGACGATGACCAGCGCAGCGCCGCAGCAGCAGGCGGGCCAGCCGGATCGGAACCGGCCACGCCGGGGGCGGCCGTCGAAGGAAGATGCGGCCGAAACCTCGGGCCGGATCATCGAGACGGCGGCGCAGCTTTTTGCCGCGCAGGGTTTCGCCGCGACCTCGATCGAACAGGTCGCGGCCGCCTGCAGCGCCGGCAAGGACACGATCTACCGGCGTTTTCCGTCGAAAATGGCGCTGTTCGAGGCCGTGGTCGACAGTCTGCGGACCCGCACCCTGTCGCGACTGGAGCAGGAAATCCGCTCGGCCGGCGGCGCAGGCGACGCGCTGGCGCGGCTGAAGCGCATCGCCCGCTGGTTTCTGGACGTGAACCTGGATCCGGAAATGGTCGCCTTCAACCGCATCGCGCTCAGCGAGGCGGTGGTCTTCGGCGACGGCCGGCACGATCAGTGGGAAACGGATCCGATCCTGGACCGGCTGGTGGCCCTGGTACAGGAAGCCCAGGGCGCCGGGCTGCTCGCCCCCGGTGACACCCGGATGATCGCCACGCATCTTCTGCATGCGATCGTCTTTGGCCCCGCCACCGATGCCATGATGGGCCGCACCGGCTGGTCAACCCCCGCCGCCCGCGACCGGTTCTTCGATCAGGCCTGGACGCTGTTCCTGCGCGGGGCCGGAAGCTGACGGCCGGACATCCCCCCCCGGGCCGTCCCCCACCGGCCGTCACCCCCCGGCCGTCACCCAGCGGGCGACGTCCTGCCAGACCAGCGGGCCGTGCAGGTCGCGCAGCAGCATGTGCCAGCCCTGGGGGTAGGTGTTGATCTGCAGGTCGTCGCGGCCATGGGCGATCAGCTTCTCGCGGAAGTTCTTCACCGCCCGGCGCGGCAGCACCTGTTCGTTGCGGCCGTAGAGCGCCAGTACCGGCAGGTCCAGCGATCCGGCTGCCTCCGTCGCCCGTTCCATCAGGTCGACCAGGCCGAAGATCGCATCGGCGCGGGTGGTCTTCAGCACCAGCGGGTCGCGGCCCAGCGCATAGAGCATGGCGTCGTTGTCCGACGGCCGGATGCCGAGCCCGCCGCCATCGAGCGGCAGCCAGGGCATGGCATGGGCGGTGGTCCACAGCATCCAGCGCTGATAGGGCTGAAGCGTCGACCAGCCCCAGACCGCAGGCGCCACCAGGATCAGCCCGGCAGGCCTGAGTTCGGCCGGCAGTTCGCGGGCCATGCGGGCCGCGGCCGACATCACCACGGCACCGCCCATGCTCTCGCCCAGCCAATAGACCGGCACCCCCGGATGGCGGGCGGCGATGGCGCGGGTGGCGTCTTCCAGATCGCGGATCAGGGCAGAGGTGCCCGGCCAGATGCCGGCCCGCGGCGCCTCGCCGAAACCGCGCTGGTCATAGGCATAGGTTTCGATCCCCCGGGCGGCCCACCAGGGGGCCGGCAGGGCGAAGGCGCGGCGATAATCGTTGAAGCCGTGCAGGCCGATGATCACCGCCCGGGTCGCGGTGCCGGCGGGCGGGCCCCAGTGCCAGAGCGGCAGGGCCGTGCCGTCGGCCATGGTCAGCGTCAGCGCCTGCGGCGCCACCTCCGCCCCGGCCGAGATCGCCGCCGGGCTGGTCGGCGTCGCCAGCACCAGCTGCGTCTCCTTCCAGGCGATCGCCGCCGCCTCGGGCGAGGGATGCCGGCCCTTCAGAGAGGCCGGCGGCATGTCGCCCGCCGCATCGATATCGCCCACCGCCGGCCGCGGATCGGCTGCGATCGCGACGGCATGACGGTCGGGGCCGCGGCCGATCGCAAGCGGCGCGCAGCCCGCCGCGGCGGCCGCCGCCATCAGGAATGCCAGCATCAGACCCCGCCTCCCAGAGCGGCCACGCCGCGTCACCCCATCCGCTGCGCGCGGTACCCCACCCGCCGCCCGCGGCATCATCTTCAGCGGCCTTCATAGCCCGGCTTGCGCTTGGCCAGGAAGGCACCCAGACCCTCGTCGAAATCATGGGTCCGGCTGTTGGCGACGAAGGCCTCCTGCTCGCGCGCCAGCTGCTGGCCCAGCGGGTTGTCCAGGCTTTCCGAAACCAGACGCCGGGTGCGGGCATAGGAAAGCGTCGGGCCGGCCGCCAGCTTCGCGGCCAGCTTCATCGCCTCGGCCGGCACCTCGGCCGCGGGCACGATGCGGTTGACCAGCCCCCAGGCCCGCGCGGTTTCGGCATCGACCGGCTCGTTCAGCAGCAGCATTTCCATGGCGAGCTTGGGCCCGATCAGCCGCGGCAGCGCGAAGGTGGAACCGCCATCGGGCGTGGCACCGATGCCGGTATAGGCCATGACCAGCTTCGCCTCTGCCGCCATCACCACCAGATCGCAGGCCATGGCCATGGACACGCCCGCGCCGGCCGCGACACCGTTGATGCCGGCCACGATCGGCTTCGACAGCCGGGCCATGGCCAGCACGATCTCGTGGAAGGCGCCGACCAGCGCATTGGCGGCCCGCGGCCGCTCGTCACCCGTGGCACCGTGGAGATGGGCCAGATCGCCGCCGGCCATGAAGGCGCGCCCCGATCCGGTCAGCAGCACGGCCCGGACCGCGGCATCGCCATCGACCGTCAGCAGGGCTTCGAGCAGATCGGCACCCATCGCCGGGTTGAAGGCGTGCAGCACCTCCGGCCGGTTGAGCGTGATGGTCGCAACACCGTCGGCGACGGCGAGGATGACGGTTCCCGAACCGATCGGGCGGGCGGTCTCGGTCATTGGGGCGCTCTCTCCGGATCAGGGCCTCCCGGCGGCACGGCATCCGCCGGCCACCGGGGGCTTCTTCTACTTCAGGGCGAGCACTGTATCAGCACTCGCGGGGGCCGTCAGCGGGCGACGTTCTCGTAGAGCACGGCCATGCCCTGCCCCGCACCCATGCACATCGAGACGATGGCATAGCGCTGGCCGGTGTTGACGAGGTGGTTCATCGCCACGATGGTCATGCGGGCACCGGTCGCTCCCGGGGGATGGCCGATCGAGATGCCGCTGCCATAGAGGTTGGTGACGTCGCGCGGGATGCCGAGCTTCGCCTCGGCATGCAGGTTCACCGCGGCGAAGGCCTCGTTGATCTCGTAATAATCGATATCCGAGACCTTGAGACCACGCCGGTCGAGCAGCGCCTGGATGGCCGGCACCGGGCCGCAGCCCATGATGCGCGGCGGCACGCCGACGATCGCCCAGTCGACCAGACGCACCACCGGGGCGACGCCCTCGGCTTCCAGCGCCGCGCGATCACCCACCACCACGAAGGCGGCACCGTCGGTCACGCCGCTCGAATTGCCCGGGGTGACGCGGCCGCCCTTGCGGAAGACCGGGTTCAGCTTCGCCAGCTTCTCAAGCGTCACGTCCGGACGCGGGAACTCGTCCATCTCCATCAGACGGGTCTTGCGGCCCTCGGGCACCTCGATCGGCTTGATCTGGGCGGCCAGGAAGCCGCTCTTCATGGCCTCGCCGGCGCGCTGCTGGCTCATCAGCGCCCATTCGTCCATGGCCTCGCGGGTATAGCCATAGTCGTCGGCCAGGTTCTCGGCGGTCTCACCCATCAGCTCGCGGCTGAACGGGTCGCGATAGGCCCAGTCCAGGGTGTCGATCACCTGGCCGGGGCCGCGCTTCATGCCCCAGCGCGCGCCGGTCATCACATAGGGCCCGCGGCTGAAATTCTCGCCGCCGCCGGCCAACGCGATGCGGCCATGGCCCGAGATGATCTGCTCGGCCGCGGTCAGGATCGCCTGGGTGCCGGAACCGCAGGCCCGGCTGACATTCAGCGCCGCAGAATGCTCAGGCATACCGACCTTGAGCGCGATCGCCCGGCTGGCGAAATAGCCGTCATGGTCCACGGGCAGCACATTGCCCCAGACAAGATGGTCCATCTTGTCGGCGCCGATGCCGGCCTTTTCCAGGCAGGCGCCCGCCGCATGGACACCGAGGTCGACCATCGGCACGTCCTTCAACGACTTGCCGTAGTCGCCGAACGGCGTGCGCATGCCGCCGGCCAGCACGATCTCGGTCATCGGTTTCTCCCTGAGTTTATGGTTCATGATCCACGGATCACCCGGACATGCGGGAGTCCGTTCCGCGGCAGAGCATCCGTCAGCCGGCGCCCGAGGGCAACCCCGATGAATCCGCATTCATCGCGGGCGTTTTCGCCCCCGTCAGGTCGTGGCCGCGATCGTACTTCAAACACTCGTTTGTTTGAAGTAGGCTGACTTTCAGCTTCGACCGTGTCCCGGCCGCTTCCACCGGGGCGCGATGCCCACCCCTGACGAGAGACGAGAGATGACCCAGAACCGCCGCATTATCCTGGCCTCGCGCCCCGTCGGCATGCCGACCGCCGCGAACCTGCCGATCGAGACCCAGACCCTGGCCGAGCCGGCCGAAGGCCAGATCCTGGTCAAGGTCATCTACCTGTCGCTGGACCCCTATATGCGTGGCCGCATGAATGCCGGCCGCTCCTACGCCGCCAATGTCGCCGTGGGTGACGTGATGGTCGGTGGCGCCGCCGGCCGGGTGGTCGCCTCGAAAAGCCCCAGGTTCAAGGAAGGCGACTACGTCTTCGGCATGTTCGGCTGGCAGGAATATTATCTGGGGGATGCGGCCGGAGTCCGGAAGCTGGATCCCGATCAGGCGCCGATCAGCACCTCGCTCGGCGTGCTGGGCATGCCGGGCATGACCGCCTATGTCGGCCTGCTCGACAAGGGCCAGCCCAAGGAAGGCGAGACGGTCGTGGTCTCGGCCGCCAGCGGTGCGGTCGGCGGCGTGGTCGGCCAGATCGCGAAGATCAAGGGCTGCCGCGCGGTCGGCATCGCCGGTGGCCCCGACAAGTGCGCCTATGTGGTGAACGAGCTGGGCTTCGACGCCTGTGTCGACTACAAGGCGCCCGATTTCCTCGACGCCTTCAAGGCCGCCGTGCCCGACGGCGTCGACGTCTATTTCGAGAATGTCGGCGGCAAGGTCGCCGATGCGGTGTTCTCGCGCATGAATGATTTCGGCCGCGTCGCCCTCTGCGGCCTGATCGCCCATTACAACGACACCGGTGCGCCGGAAGGACCCGACAACCTGCCGCGCTTCATGTTCAACCTGCTCTCGCGGCGCCTGTCGGTGAACGGCTTCATCGTCAGCGACCATCCCGATCGCGCGGGCGATTTCTTCCGCGATGTCTCGGGCTGGATCCGCGACGGCCAGCTGCGCTACCGCGAGGACATCGTCGAAGGCGGGCTGGATGCGACGGTGGAGGCCTTCCAGGGCCTGTTGACCGGCCGCAATTTCGGCAAGCTGATCGTGAAGATTTCCGAAGACACCAGCCGCGCCGGCTGATGTCCGGAGGGGGGCGGGACGCCCGCTCCCCTTCGCTCCTCTCTCGTGTCTAAATCTTAATTTTTTTGACTTATAGATGTAGCTCGGCGGTCGATCGGGCGGTTTTCGCCCGGACAGGGCGCCACAACAGTGGCAGAGGACTGCGTTTTCCCGTCATAGTGAATGCGGTCCGCCCCACCCGATGCGAGTCTTGTCGACCGATGCCCTTAAGCCGACACCGCACCCCCCGCACCGACTTCGCGGACGCCTGGCCATGACCGGCGTGCTCACCGACAGCACGGCGGACATACACGCCGATGCGCCGCGGGATGTGGCGGAGACGATCGTTGCAGCCGCATCGGAAGCCATGCTGCTGACCGATGCCGAAAGCCGGTCGAGTTTCCTGAACCGGGCGGCCTGCATGCTGATCGGCAGCGATCGGCGCCGCCAGAGCACCGGCCGGCTTATGGCGCTGGTCAATGGGATGATCCAGCGTGCGACCAACGACCGGTCATTCAGAAGCCATCTCGATCTGCTCGCCAACGACCGGCAATCCGCGCATGCCTCGGAACTCCGTCTTCGGGGCGTGATGCCGCGGCTGCTCTCGATCACCTCGCAGCCCATCGATCCGCAAGGCCGGCGTCAGCTGTGGATCGTGCGCGAAGACCGGCAGCTGTCCCGCCAGGCCATGGATTGCCGCAGTTGTGCCGGAGAGGCCCGGTCGATCCACGATGCCCTGCTCGCCCGCACGCGGGCACTGAGCGAGGCGCGCGATCTGGCCGATGCCAGCCGCGTGGTCGCCGAACAGGCAAGCCGCGCCAAAAGCGAGTTCATGGCGCATCTGAGCCACGAGCTGCGCACACCGCTGAATGCGGTTCTGGGTTTTTCCGAGGTCATCTCGCGGGAATTGCTGGGCCCGTCGGCCGTACCGGCCTATGTCGATTACGCCCGCAGCATCCACCAGAGCGGGACCACCCTGCTCGGCCTGATCGACGACATTCTGGATCTGTCGCAGGTGGAAACCGGGCGGGTCACGGTTCGCCTGCGGCCGATGGATCTGGCCCAACTGGTGAACGGACTGGAGCTGGACGAGGACCTCCGGCCCGGCGTGCGGCTGGCCACGGACCTGCCCCAGGGGCGGATCGTCATTCCGGGGGATCCCGATATTCTTGCCCGGGCGGTGCTGCATCTGGTCGAGGTATCGGCCAATGTCGCGCCGGCCGGTTCCACCGTCACCATCCGCGCTTTCGACACCGGCACTCATGCGGGGATCGAGGTCATCGATGCCGGATCGGTGATGAGCGCGGTGGAGATCGAGAACGCGCTCGCCGCCTTCGGCGACACCGACAGCCAGATCGCCCGCAGCGGCCGTGGCCGCGGCGTCGGCCTGTCGCTGGCCGATGCGCTGATCCGCCTGCATGGCGGCCGTCTGGTGATCGCACCACGCGGCAATGGCGGCATGGTCACCCGGGTCCTGCTGCCGCGCGGCTGAAGCCGGCCCCCGCACCCGCCCCTCGCCCGACCCCGCCCCTCGCCCGACCCCGGCCGTCACTGCATATCCTTGCCCGGATCCGGCGCGGTGGCGTCGTCGACGGCGCGGAAGCCCATCTTCCGGCCGTCGGAGGTGACGATGGTCAGGCGATTGCCATCCACCTCTGCCTGGCGGGCGGCGAGCAGGCCGTCGATCAGGTCCATCTCGGCATCGGTCTTCTGCCGGTCGCAGGCCATGCGCGTGGCGCCGATGCCGCCGAAACGCAGGCTGCCCGGCAGATCATCGACACCGGTCTGATAGCGGCCGAACATGCGGTTGCAGGGGCCGCGCGCCGACATGCGGCCATCGTCGTGAAACCTGAACCGGGACGTCTCCGCCCCGGGGGCCGCCGGATCGGGCGCCCAGACCGTGCCGGTCAAGGGCAGGTCGGGCCGGCTGCCGCCCCCCTCCCCCTGCATGCCCGCACAGGCACCAAGCGCCAGCGGTGCCGCCACGGCCGCCATCAGGCGCAGGGACCGGAGCCCGGCCGATGCAAGACGGGGCGCGGTTGCGGAACGGGCGGGCATGGCGGATCCTCCTGAGGCCTCGGTGATCACGGCGTCGATGAACGCCGGAGCGCCGATCCTGCACGCAGACGACGCCGCTTCCCAGCGGCAATCCCGTGACACGGCCGTCACGCGGTGTGGCCGGATCGGGTCGTTCCCGGATCAGGCCGTCACCGGATCGGTCACCACATCGAAATCCATGGGGGCCGGGCTGCGGTCGGCCAGCGGCGGCCGGCCGAGGCCGATCGGGCGGCGGGCGATGCTGCCGGGGGCCTGAATCTGATCGGCCTGGGCATCGGCCTGGCGAAGGGTGGTCATCCGGGTATCCTCGGTGGAAGCCATGATCGTGGTCATCTGAAGCGGTTCCGTCGGATCCGGCAGCCTGTGTCGGCGGCCGTCATTTGCAGGGATCGCCGGAACCGCCCCCGGTGCGGGAGGCGGGTTTCGCAAGGCCAGAACGCGAAACGGCCGCCTCCGTCTCCGGAGGCGGCCGTCGATGTCGGGATCTCGTCTGGCCCTCAGGCCGGCACACCCGCTCGATTGGCCACCCCCGGGGGGCTCCACCAATAGAACGTAAACGAGGTATAGGTGCGCGACGTGATCATGGCCGCTACTCTGATCCCGCCTCGCAGCGCCGTCAAGCCCCGAGCATGCGACAGCGACGACGGGATCACCAGCCGCCCCGCGCCAGCCAGCGATCGACCATCGCCAGCCGGTCCCAGCCCCAGAAGGGCTCGCCATCCACCAGCACGAAAGGCGATCCGAACACGCCCCTGGCGACCCCCTCTTCCGAAATCGTCTTCACCTTCTCCTTGACCGCAGGATCGGCCATGCCGGCCAGAACCTCTTCCGCATCCAGCCCGCGGCGGGCGGCCACGCCGGCCACCACGGCAGGATCGGTCATGTCGGCCTGCTCGACATAATAGGCGTGGAAGGCATCATGGGCGAAGGCCACCGCCGCTGCGGGGTCGCGCGCCTCGATCCAGTAGAAGGCCCGCGAGGCGGGCAGCGCCACGATCGGATGGCCGGGCGGCAGGGTGAAGGGAATGCCGGTCTCGCGCGAGATACGCCGCCAGTCGTTGCGGGCGTAGTCACCCTTGAGCGGGGTGCCGCTCAATCCGCGCATGCCCGTGGCCTTGAACGCCACCCCCAACATGTAGGGCCGCCAGATCACCTGCCGGCCATGGCGTGCCGCCAGGGCCTCGATCTCGTGGGATGCGAAATAGGCATAGGCGGAACTGAAGTCGAACCAGAACTCGATCGGGGCGGTCATGGGCTCTTCCATCGCCTGGGGTGATGTCTTCCGACATGGTTCTATCATGCAGCGCACATCCTGCGCAAAGCCGCCGGCAAACCGCCCGCTCCATGGACCCGGGGCATCGCCTCGCCGCGATTTCGTGGCAGGATGGCCCCGGACCCATTCCACGATCACAGGACCTTCCGATGCGCCTCGTCCGTTACGGCCTGCCCGGCCAGGAACGCCCCGGTCTTCTCGGCCCCGATGGCAACCTGCGCGACCTTTCCGCTCAGATTGCCGATCTTGGCCCTGCCACGCTCGACCTTGAGACGCTGGAGCGGCTGAAGACGATCGATCCGGCCGATCTGCCGGTGGTCGAAGGGCCGGTCCGGCTTGGCGCCTGTATCGCGCGCCCCGGCAAGTTCATCGGCATCGGGCTGAATTATCGCGACCACGCGGCCGAAGCCGGGATGGCGCTGCCGACCGAACCGGTGGTCTTCCACAAGGCGACCTCGTCCATGGCGGGGCCCGAAGACGATCTGACCCTGCCGCCGGATGCCGCCAAGACCGACTGGGAAGTCGAACTCGGTGTCGTGATCGGCCGGGTGCTGAAGCGGGCGAGCCCTGACGAGGCGCTGGCGGGCATTGCCGGCTATTGCACGGTCAACGACATCTCGGAACGTGCCTTTCAGCTGGAACGGGGCGGCCAGTGGACCAAGGGCAAGTCCGCCGATGGCTTCGGCCCCGTCGGCCCCTGGCTGGTCACCGCCGACGAAGTGCCCGACCCGCAGGCCCTGAAGCTGTGGCTGGAGCTGAACGGAGAGCGCCGGCAGGACGGCACCACCGCCGATCAGGTCTTCGGCGTGGCCGAGATCCTGTCCTATCTCAGCCGCTTCATGACGCTGGAGCCGGGCGACCTGATCACCACCGGCACGCCGGCGGGGGTCGGCGCCGGAGCAACTCCCCAGCGCTTCCTGAAGCCCGGTGATCATATGTTTCTTGAAGTGGAAGGCCTGGGCTGCCAGTCGATCCGCGTCACCGCCGGCTGATCCTGCCTTTGCATGCTCTTAACATACTGACATCCTGCCATCCCGCGAATCGGGGGGGCGGATCGGCTGCATGTGGACGCCGTCCCCCCGACCCGTCTACAATCTGGCGCCCGGCAAGTTGGCCGGTGGTCGATCAATCCCGGGTTCACACGGTATACGGCCGGATTGCGGGCGCCGGGCCCGGTGGCGGGCAGCCCCCGCTTGCGGGCGATGGTGACAGCCGGCAGAGCCGGCATTCCAGGGTGATGGCATGCGCAGACGGGTGCTTGCGGTGACATTGACGCTGGCGACGCTCATCGGAGCGTTGCCGGTGGCAGGCAGCCTGTGGATCGCCTGGGAAAATGCCCGCCGGGTGGAAACCGATCTGCTGATCCGGGCCACCCGGGAAATGCTCACGCGATCGGAACGCCTGCAGGAGGACGCCACCCGCGCCCTTGCCGCCATGGCCGCGGTCCCGGTCGCGGATGCCTGCACCCCCGGCGGCCTTGCGCGGCTGCGCGCCGCCGCCTTCGCCAGCCGCGGCGTTCGCGAGGTGGGGGTGGTGGAGGAAGGCCGCGTGGTGTGCACCGGTGCCGGCCGGCTCGACAGTCCGATGCCCCTGCCGCTGCCCGATATGTCGGTGGGCGAGATGCGGATCTGGTATGACCGGCTGCCCCCCGGTCTGGACGACAGCGCCCGCGCCGCCAGCCGCACCACGGTGATCGTCCGCGGCCCCTATGCCGTGTTTCTCGATACCGAACAGATCTATGATCTGGTCCTGGCGGAACCGCGGGTGGTGTTGAGCATGGTCGCCCTCGGTACCGGCCAGGTGCTGGGCGTGCGCACCCGCCCCGAACGCGCCATCCTGTCCGATATGGTCGACCGGTTCCGCAATCAGGACGAGCCCGAAGCCATCCGTCTGGGCGACCGGCTGGTGGTGGCCGCCATCGCCCGCGACGGCACCGCCATGGCCCTTGCCTCGGAGCCGGTCAGCGTGGTGATCGAGACCTGGCGCGAACAGGCCCTGCTGATGGGGCTGCCGGGGCTCGCCAGCGGCGGCATCATCTTCTGGCTGATCATCATCCTCGTCCGGCGGGGCGACACCATGGGCGCCCGCATCCGCCGGGGCCTCGGCCGCGGCGAGTTCCGGGTGGTCTATCAGCCGATCGTCCGCCTGGCCGACGGTGCCTGTCTGGGCGGCGAGGCCCTGGTCCGCTGGCAGCAGCGCGACGGCAGCATGATCTCGCCCGATCGCTTCATTCCGGTGGCCGAAGCCGAAGGACTGATCGAGCGGCTGACCGACGAGATCATCGAGCATGTCTTCGCCGATCTCGGCAAATTCCTGGCGGCGCGCCCCTCGGTCTGGATCGCGATCAACCTGTCGGCATCGGATGTGGAAAGCGACCGGGTCCGCGGCCGGCTCGACCGCCTGCGCAAGACCCATGGCGTAGCGGCAGCCCAGATCGTGCTGGAAGCGACCGAGCGCACCCTGATCGATGCCAGGCGCGCCCAAAGCTCCATGCGCAGCTTCCGCGATGCCGGTTACCGGCTGACCATCGACGATTTCGGCACCGGCTATTCCAGCCTCGCCTATCTCGCCACCCTGCCGGTGGACGGGCTGAAGCTCGACAAAACCTTCGTCGACGGCATTGGCAGCGGGTCTGCCGCCGACGACGTGATGGGGCACATCCTGTCGCTGGCGGCAACGCTCGGGCTGGATGTCGCGGCGGAGGGTGTGGAACATCAGGCCCAGGCGGATTATCTGATCGCCCGCGGCGTGACCTACGGCCAGGGCTGGCTTTATGCACGCGCCATGGACGGTAGCGCCTTCTGCAGCTATGTCGACGGCCATCTGCCGGCCGCACCGCTGGCAAGCCGTCGCCGCGCCTGACCGTTCAGCGCTGCGTCAGGTTTCCGGTGCCGACCACGGGGTGAAGCAGAGCACGCCGAAAATGGCGGTGATCAGGCCGGGATCATCCATGCCGTCCCCGGCCAGCGGCACTTCAAGCGCGTCGAAAAGATAACGCCCCCGCGAATTGGCAAAGCTCGTATCGCCATGCGACCGCACCGGGGCGCGGCGCCGGACGACCTCGTCAAAGCTCCGGGCCACGATCTGGTAGGTTTCCGGCGGGTAGACCTCGTCCAGCCACCAGCCGGTCCGGTCCCGCCCCAGCCGCTCAACGATCGTGGAGCCGATCAGCCTGTAGCGATAGCGGACCGTGGCGTCGGCGTTTCCGCCCGGGTCCTGTCGGACGACATCGACCAGATAGCTGGTCGCAAGCAGATGATGAAATGCCAGAGGATCCAGATCCCGCCGACGAAGGCTCTGCCCGGCCTCGGCCGCCCGCTGCCAGACGCCCAGCACCGGCATCAGCCGCGGGTCCAGGCCATCGAGTGTCGATTCGACGATATAGGACACGTTCCCGGCGCCCCCTTCCCGCAATCCGGCCAGACCATGCCACCTATCGTCTGCACCCTCGCCGAGCCTTGCGCCGACTGCAACAGGAAGTGAACAGGTGGTGCAACACGCAATGAGTTCAACGCATCAGGCGTTATTGCACGGCATTTAATAAACGCAAAACGCGCTATTCCCGACGAAAAAGCGGGATTTTTGCCCTCGTTGCACTATCATG
This sequence comes from Tistrella mobilis, assembly GCF_041468085.1. Classification (NCBI taxonomy): domain Bacteria; kingdom Pseudomonadati; phylum Pseudomonadota; class Alphaproteobacteria; order Geminicoccales; family Geminicoccaceae; genus Tistrella; species Tistrella mobilis. The sequence goes on from NZ_CP121017.1 coordinate 3,475,113, forward strand.
ACGTTTGAAGCCCGAGAAGAGGCCACCCACCGGATGAGTTGCCGGATAAGAACCTGAAAGCGGCCGCCGATAGTCGCGCGGATGCACAGGATCATGCCGAAACCAGTCGCCAAATCGAGGTCGTCGAAGATGCGTCATGACATCACCCCGCCTGCGGGCGGCCGGTCGCCCGGAGCGGCCACCGCGCCCGATCTTCGTTCAGCTCGTTGCGCCCCCAGCCATCCCATCACCGCCCCGCCCGGCGCCGGCGCGCCGGCTTCCGCCACAGCCGACATGGCCACCGCAGAAGCCTCGCCGCCTGCCAACCGCCGCGACATTGAAACCGAGATCAACCGTGCCATCGGCCGGCGGATCCGGACGCTCAGGCTGGCGCGCGGCCTCAGCCAGGAAGCCTGCTCCACCCAGCTGGGCATCAGTTTTCAGCAATTGCAGAAGTACGAGAAGGGGCAGAACCGGATCAGCGCCTGCGCATTGTATCGCCTGGCCGAAATCCTGGATGTCCCGCCCTCGGCGCTGCTCGACCGGCTGGATGACGGGCCCAAGGTGCTTCGCCGCAACCGGATCAGCCGCGGCATGATCGAGGCCAGCACCCGGCTTGCCTCGATTTCGGATGCCACCGCGCGTCGGGCGATCACCGATCTGATTGCCGCGCTGAGCAGCGCCGCCGCCGAAAGCGTCGAGCCTGCCGATGACGATGTGGACCTCGACCAGGCAGGTGCCATGCACTGATCCCGCCCGCCCGCATATCCCGGCCAGGGGCCGCACCGGTGACCGTCGGTGCGGCCCCGGTCGTTTTGGGCCGGCGTTTTGGGCCCCGGTGTTTCAGATCCAGGCGTTACGGCACACATATCCGGCTTCCCCCTCGCCTCCCCGCGATGTGCGGGTTACGATCCGAAACGGGAGGAGCGGCAAGCCGGTCGCGATACATGCACAACAATTATGCATGATCGGCTTCTTGTCCAAAATTTGCGCAAAACTGTCATGACCGTGCCGGCACGGCCGTGGCCGTCGCCTTGGGGAAAGCACCCTGAAACCTATCCGATCGGTCAGGTAAAAACCTCTTGCGGACAATGGGTTGAACCCCGATCGTAAAATAAGGTGCGCCCTTGGCCCGGGGATTGCACCGGCAGAGACAAAGAGTGGCGGGCGGCAGCGGAGGGAGACCGCTGCCGACATCGCCGCGGGCCAGCTCGTGAGGCCGAGACGCATGGCAGGACCGATGACCATCGACAGGACGCGCGATGACAGGCGCGCGCACCGGCCGGCCCCGGACGGGGCCGGACCGGCGGGGGAACGACCGATCGGGAAGACGGGGGGACGGGGTGCCGGGATGACGGGGGAGACGGGTATGGCGGCAGTGTCCGCACGCGGATTGTCGCTGGTCTACCAGACCGCCGATCAGCCGGTTCATGCACTCAGCGACGTCGATATCGACATCCGCCCGGGGGATTTCGTCTCGCTGATCGGCCCGTCGGGCTGCGGCAAGACCACGCTGCTCAGGGTGATCGCCGATCTGGAACAGCCGACCGGCGGCAGCATCACCGTCACCGGCCGCACGCCCGACGAGGCGCGCCGCGCCCATGCCTATGGCTATGTCTTTCAGGCGCCGGCGCTGATGCCCTGGCGCACGGTGGAACGCAACGTCATGCTGCCGCTGGAGCTTTCGGGCCGACCAAAGGCCGAGCGCCAGGCGGTCGCGCGCGAAAAGCTGGCCCTGGTGGGGCTGGACGGTTTCGCCCGCAAATACCCCTGGCAGCTGTCGGGTGGCATGCAGCAGCGGGCCTCCATCGCCCGCGCACTGTCGTTTGCGCCCGAACTGCTGCTGATGGACGAACCCTTCGGTGCGCTCGACGAGATCACCCGCGACCATCTGAACCTGGCGCTGAACGCGCTCTGGCGGAAGACCGGCCTGACCTGCGTCTTCGTGACCCATTCGATTTCCGAGGCGGTGTTCCTGTCGAACCGGATCATCGTGATGAGCCCGCGCCCGGGTCGCATCCTGGAAGAGATCGTCTGCGACCTGCCGGCGGAGCGTACGCTGGAGATGCGGGAAAGCGCCGAATTCCAGCGGGTCGCGGCCCTGGTCAGGGCTGGCCTCGCCCAGGGTCACTCCTATGACTGAGCTTGCAGCCGGACCCGTCCCGGGCCCGCGCACCGGCCGCATCGGCCGCGCGCTGGCCGAACGGGGCGCCGACATCCTGCCGGTGACGACGGTCGCCCTGCTGGTGATCGTGATCTGGTATGCGGCGGCCCTTCTGCTCAACGCCCCGCAGGCGATCGAACAGCTGGCCCGCAAGGGGGTGACCGACCCTGCCATCGCGGAGCTGATGGCCGAGGCCTTCGCCCAGCGCCGGCCGGTTCTGCCGACCCCCGATCAGGTGGTGGTGGAAATCGTCACCTCCTCGACCGAACGGCCGGTCGGCAATGTCCGCAACCTGATCACCCATGTGATCGCCACCGCGCAATCCACCCTCGCCGGCTTCGTGCTCGGCTCGATCCTGGGCCTCGGCCTCGCCATCGGCATGGCTGCGCTCCGGCCGCTGGAGCGCGGCGTACTGCCCTGGATCGTCGCCTCACAGACCGTGCCGATCCTGGCGATCGCACCGATGGTGGTGGTTGTACTGGGCAATCTGGGCTTCACCGGCCTTCTGCCCAAGGCGGTGATCTCGATGTATCTGTGCTTCTTCCCCGTGGCGATCGGCATGACCAAGGGGCTGCGCTCGGCCGATCCGCTGCATATGGACCTGATGCATTCCTATAACGCCACGCCGTTCCAGGTCTTTCTGAAGCTGCGCCTGCCGGCCGCCCTGCCCTATCTCTTCGCCAGTCTGAAGGTTGCGATCGCCGCCGCCCTGGTCGGCGCAATTGTGGGCGAACTGCCGACCGGCGGCCAGGCGGGGCTCGGCACCCGGCTGCTCGCCGGCTCCTATTACGGCCAGACCACCCAGATCTGGGCGGCGCTGATCGCGGCCTCGCTGCTCTCGGCCCTGCTGGTCCAGGCGGTGGCGCTGGCGGAACGCATCGTCGTGCGCCAGAGCGGAGGTGCGCGATGACCGCAGCCTCTGCACGGACAGCGCCGCTCCAGCCCGTCTCCCGCGGCCTGGATGCCGTCTGGGGCCTGATGGGACTTGTTGCCCTGCTGCTGCCGCTCTCAACCGCAGGCGGTGTCTGGATCGCCAATGCCGATCTGACCGTGCTTATGATGATCGCCGGCATCCTGCTCTTCGCACAGGCCGGGATCCGGCCACGGCAGAGCCGGATGCGGGGACCGCTGGTGCTGGCGGGGGCAGCCCTCGTCGCCATCGCCACGATCGCCGCCCTGCGCAGCGGCACCGTCGGTTTCGGCGAGGGGGCGGCCGGCTATACCCTGGCGGGGCTCGCCGCCATGGCGGCGGCCTTCCGCGGCATCGCCCTGGTCGCGCGCCTGCCCGAAACCTCGCTGCCGGTCCGTCTGCTGCCGCCGGCAGCCCTGGGCCTGACGCTGCTTTATGCCTGGGAGGGCGGCTGCCTGGGCTTTGGCGTGCCGGCGGTGCTGCTGCCGCCGCCCTCGGCGATCGGGGCCGCCTTTGCCGCCAATCTGCCGGTGCTGTGGCAGGATTTCGTCCAGACCGTGTGGAAGGGGGCGCTGCGGGGCTATCTGATCGGCTGCACGGCCGGCATCCTGCTGGGCGTGGCGGCCGATCGCGTCGCCTTCCTCCGCCGCGGCCTGCTCCCGGTCGCCAATCTGATGAGCGCCGCACCGATCGTCGGTGTCGCACCGATCATGGTGATGTGGTTCGGCTTCGACTGGCCGTCCAAGGCGGCGGTGGTGGTGGTGACGACACTGTTCCCGATGCTGGTGAACACGCTGGCCGGGCTTTCCGCCACATCCAGGCAGGAGCTGGACCTGATGCGCTCCTATGCCGCATCCCATACCACCACGCTTCTGGTCGCCCGGCTGCCGAACGCATTGCCCTTCCTGTTCAACGGGCTGAAGATCAGTGCGACGCTGGCCCTGATCGCGGCCATCGTGGCGGAATTCTTCGGCACGCCCGTGGTCGGCATGGGCTTCAGGATCAGCACCGAGGTCGCGCGGATGAATGTGGACGTGGTCTGGGCGACGATCCTGGTGGCGGCCATTGCCGGCTCCGGCACCTATGCCGCGCTGTCGTTCATCGAACGGCGCGTGACCTTCTGGCATCCCGCGATGCGCGGGCGCTGACGGCGCCCGGCCTGCACATGCGGAGACGGCGTCCCGGGCGGGACCATCGGAGGCTTCGGCCCGCCCGCGGATGATTTTGAGGGGAGACCCCGCAACCCGCCGCCGCCCCACAACGGGGACAAACCCCGCCGGCGGCCGGTTCGGGGCAGATGATGACGAGGGAGACGAGAATGAGGACGCTCAAGACCCTCCTGACCGGTTCGGTCGCCGGGCTTGCCCTGGCACTGGCCGCGACGGGCCCCGGCCTTGCCGCCGATGCGCTGACCCTGCAGCTGAAATGGGTCACCCAGGCGCAGTTCGCCGGCTATTACGTGGCGAAGGAAAAGGGCTTCTACGACGAAGCCGGGCTCGACGTGACCATCAAGGCCGGCGGTCCCGACATCAACCCGTCGCAGGTGATCGCCGGCGGCGGTGCCGATGTCGTGGTCGACTGGATGCCCTCGGCGCTGGCGACGCGTGAGAAGGGCGTGCCGCTGGTCAACATCGCCCAGATCTTCCAGCAGTCGGGCATGATGCTGACCTGCCGCAAGGACAGCGGCATCAAGACCCCGGCCGATTTCAAGGGCCATACCCTGGGCGTCTGGTTCGGCGGCAACGAGTATCCCTTCCTGTCGTGGATGTCGACGCTGGGCTACAAGACCGAAGGTCCGGATGCCGACATCACCGTGCTGAAGCAGGGCTTCAACGTCGACCCGATCCTGCAGAAGCAGGCCTCCTGCGTGTCGACCATGACCTATAACGAATACTGGCAGATCCTGGATGCCGGCGTGCCGGCCGACGAGCTGATCACCTTCAAGTATCAGGATCAGGGCGTCGCCACGCTGGAAGACGGCCTCTATACCCTGGAGAAGAGCCTTCAGGATCCGGCCATGGTCGACAAGCTCGGCCGCTTCGTGAAGGCCAGCGTCAAGGGCTGGGAGTATGCCGCAGCTCACCAGGACGAGGCGGTGGAGATCGTGCTCGACAACGACACCACCGGCGCCCAGACCGAAGAACACCAGACCCGGATGATGCAGGAAGTCGCCAAGCTGCTCGACGGCTCGAAGAAGGGCATGGGCTATCTGGCGCCGGATGACTTCCAGCGCACGGTGAAGGTGCTGCTGGGGGCGAAGTCGGCCCCGGTCATCACCAAGGATCCGGGCCAGGCCGCCTGGACCCATGCGGTCTACGACAAGGCCATGTGACGTGATCTGAGCGATCACCTGGAAACACTTGCGTCCTCTCACGCCGCCGCCCAGGATCGCAGGATCCGGGCGGCGGTTGCATTCCGGGCCATGCAAACCCGCCTGCCCCGGCGATCGCAAGGAGGACAATTGTATGTCGACGTCGCGGCCGCGCCGCTTCCTGCGCCGCCTGTCCCGCCGCCTCCGCCTCAGGGAGGCCGGCATCATCGCCGTGGTCATGATCGTCGCCGGCTACATCGCCGTGGCCTTCGACCTGTTCGAGGCGAGCCTGCACGCGGCCGACACCGCCACCGCGATGCTGGAACTCGACGAGGCGCTGGCGCTGGGGGTGTTGCTTGCCCTGATCATGCTGGGCGTGGCGCTGCGCCAGTACCGCGACCAGAGCCGCGAGATCGCGCGCCGGCGCGAGGCCGAAACCGAGGCCCGCCGCCTGGCCTATCAGGATCCGCTGACCGGCCTTGCCAATCGCCGGCGGTTCGAGGAGCGGCTTGCGGCCGCAATCGCCGCCCCGCCGGCGGCAGGGGCGGCCCATGGCCTGTTCCTGCTCGACCTGAACGGCTTCAAGCAGGTCAACGACGTCTACGGCCACGGCACCGGCGACGAGGTGCTGATGGTGGTCGCCAACCGGCTGATGGGGGCGGTGCGCGACAGCGATCTGGTGGCCAGGCTCGGCGGCGACGAATTCGCGGTTCTCGCCCCGCATCTGATGGGGCCGGAAGGGGCGACCAGTGTGGCGCTGCGCCTGACCCGCGCCTTCGCCGACCCGATCACCAGCGGCCGCGGCCGTCATGATGTCGGCACCGGCATCGGCATTGCGCTGCTGCCCCAGGATGCGGGCGATCCGGTCGAGGCGCTGAGGCGGGCCGATGTGGCGCTCTACCGGGCAAAGACCGAGCGTCGCACCGCCTTCCGCTTCTTCGAGACCCAGATGGACGATGCGGTCCGGCTGCGCGAGGCGCTGGAGATCGACCTCAGGGCGGCCGTGGCCAGGGGCGGGTTCGACCTGCTCTACCAGCCCTCGATCGAACTCGACACCGGCCGGGTGAGCGGGTTCGAGGCGGTGATCAGCTGGCAGCACCCCGTCCATGGCGACATTCCGCCGGAACGTTTCCTGCCGATCGCCGAAGATACCGGGCTGATCCACGGCCTCGGCCGCTGGATGCTGGAACAGGCCGCCCGCACCGCAGCCGGCTGGCCGGCGGATGTGACGCTGTCGGTCGACCTGCTGCCCGGCCAGGTAAAGGATCCGGCCTTTGCCGCCGATGCCATCCGCATCCTGGCCGAAGCCGGCCTTGAGGCCGGTCGGGTGGAGTTCGACATCGCCGAGAGCACGCTGGTGGGCGATCCCGATACCGTGCGCGCCCTGGTCGGCGATCTCAGATCCGCCGGCGCCCGGGTGGCGCTGGCCAATTTCGGCACCGGCTATTCCAGCCTCTATCATCTGCGCGATCTGGAACTCGACCGGGTCAAGATCGACCGCAGCTTCATTCAGCGGATCGACGAGGCGGAAACCGCCCGGCTGGTCCAGGCGCTCGCCGGGCTGGGCGAAGGGCTCGGCCTCGATGTCGGTGCCGAAGGGCTGGGTGCGGGAACCGGCATTGCCGCCGACCGGCTGATGGCGAGCGGCATCCGCAACGCCTCCACCCGGGGGCGAAGCGTGACGGCAGCCGAAAGCCTGGGCATGATCGGCGTCCCAGCCATTCCGCCCATGCCCTGACAGCCGGAGTCCGCGCCCATGTTCGACGCCGCCCCCATCGACACCGACACAACGCCCAAGCCCGAGCTGTACCGCCTGCTCGCCCGCCAGCTTGAAGCCCTGATCGCGGGAGAGCGCGACCCGGTGGCCAATGCCGCCAACATGTCGGCGCTGATCTGGATGTCGCTGCCCGGGCTCAACTGGGCCGGCTTCTACTTTCTGAAAAGCCCGGACGAGCTGGTGCTGGGCCCCTTCCAGGGCCGGCCCGCCTGCGTGCGCATCGCCCGCGGCCGCGGCGTCTGCGGCACGGCGGTCGCGGAGGCCCGCACCCAGCTGGTCGAAGACGTCCACGCCTTCCCCGGCCACATCGCCTGCGATGCCGCCTCGGCCTCGGAAATCGTGGTCCCGCTGATCCGCGACGGCCGGATCCTGGGCGTGCTCGACCTGGACAGCCCCCACCCCGCCCGCTTCGACACCGAGGACCAGGCCGGCCTGGAACGCCTGGCCGCGATCTGGGTGGCGGGGAGCGATTGCGCCTGATCGGATGATCACCGCCGGGGGAGACGGCTGTGACCATCTCCCCCGGCAATGCGTCACCGGAACAGCACCAGCGCCTTGTCGAGGGTGATCCACACCCCCCAGAGGATCGGCAGGCCGACGGCGGCCCAGGCGAGGGCGGCGCGGGTGTCGATGCCGCCACGGCCGATGCCGAACGAGCCTTCATGCGCCGCATCCACCGGGCGGAGCTTCGCCTGGATCTCGGCCAGTTCCGCCTTGCCGATGAACCAGCGCTCGGCCAGCGGCCGGATGGCCAGATTGCACAGGAAGCCTGCAGCCAGCATCACCGCCAGCACGATCATGATCGTATCGTAGATCTGGGGCCGCGGTACGCCGGCGGCGATCTGCGCATCGCGCATATAGGCCACCACCAGCGGCCCCAGAATGCCGGCGGTCGACCAGGCGGTGAGCAGGCGGCCGTGGATGGCGCCGACGAACTGGGTGCCGAAGATGTCGGCCAGATAGGCCGGAATGGTCGCGAAGCCGCCGCCATACATCGAGGCGATGACGCAGAAGGCAAGCACGAACAACGCCAGCGCATGGCCGCCCGCCAGCACCGGCGCCGCCAGATAGAGGCCGGCCCCCAGCACGAAAAACACCGCATAGGTGGCCTTGCGGCCCAGATGGTCCGACAGCGAGGCCCAGAAGAAGCGGCCGCCGATGTTGAACAGCGAGATCAACCCCACGAAACCGGCGGCGATCGCCGCGGCCGAAAGCTTCTGCTGCTCGTCGAAGTCCAGGAAACCGACCTCCGGCGCACCGACCAGCGCGCCGCCGAAGATTTCCTGCAGCATGGGTGCGGCCACGCCGATGATGCCGATGCTGGCCGAGACGTTCAGGCACAGAACCGCCCAGATCAGCCAGAATTGCGGCGTCTTATGGGCGTCGCGCAGATGGACATGGCCATGGGTGATCATGGCCTTCGACGCCGGTTTCGGCGTCCAGCCGTCGGGCCGCCAGCCGGCCGGCGGCACGCGGTACCCGAAGGCGCCGGCCAGCATGAACACCAGATAGATCGCGCCCAGCGCCAGGAACGTCTCCCACACCCCCACCGATTCGGGCGTGCGGAAGTGGTTCATCATCATGTTGGCGAGCGGGCTGCCGATCATCGCGCCGCCGCCGAACCCCATGATCGCCATGCCGGTGGCCATGCCGCGCCGGTCGGGGAACCATTTGATCAGGGTCGAGACCGGCGAAATATAGCCGAGCCCCAGACCGACGCCGCCGATCACGCCCGAGCCCAGCCACATCAGCCAGAGCTGATGGCTGGCGACGCCCAGCGCCGACACCGCCATGCCGCCGCACCAGCAGATTGCGGAAACGACACCGGCCTTGCGCGGTCCCGCCCGTTCCAGCCAGCCACCGAAGGCCGCGGCCGAGGTGCCGAGCACCACGAAGAACAGGGTATAGATCCAGACCAGATCGCTGATCCGCCAGTCGCAGCTGGTGGTGGTCAGCGCCGACAGCAAGGTGAGATCGGCGCAGGCAACCGGCTGGGTCACGCCGATCGCGCGCGACAGCGGCAGCCAGAAGACGCTGAACCCATAGGCCATGCCGATGCAGAGATGGATGGCAAGCGCCGCCGGCGGCACCAGCCAGCGATTGAAGCCCGGGCGGGCGATGATGCGTTCGCGATCGAGCAGCCCGGGTCGGGCACCCGGACCATCGGTGACGGCGATCTGAACCATGGCGTCCTTGTTCCTCCCCAGCGACGCGGATCTGTGGGGCGCCCGACGACTGCGACCGCGCAAAGGGAGGGTATCCGGACGGGGGCGCGGTATCGCGCGCCGCGCCCGTCGCACGGGTCCCGTTACGCCGGCCGATCTGCCTGAAAGCTGCCCCGACCGGTGGTGGTGGCCCTTCCGGCCTCTCTCACCTCCGGTCGAACAACGCTGGGTCATCCCGCGCCCGGGATCAAATCGAAACAACTGAACGTTTGATCGGTACTATCTATCAACCATAACGTTTTCCCGGGCAAAGTCCCGCTCGAAATCCGCGCCGCGCAGACAGTCGAGCAGCGCCGCAGCCATGGGCGATGGCGGGTCACGATCAGACAGCACCAGCCCCACGGACTGGGTGTGGACCGGATCGACCAGATCGATCGACACCAGATCGGGGGTCGCCCCCAGCACATGGAGGAAAGTATGGGGCACGATGCTCGACCAGCCGCCCTGGCGGATATGGGCGCAGACCCCCAGAAAGGAATTGCTCACCACCGGTGCGTCGACGGTGACCCCCAGCCCGGCCGCAACCTTGTTCAGGATCCGCCGGTTCTGCATGTCCTCGCTGAGCAGGCAGAGGGTCTGGGTGAACGCCTCGGCCCAGCCGAGCCGGGCGCGGCCGGCGAAGCGGTGATCGGGACCGGTCACGAAGACATAGCGCTCGCGATAGAGCGGCAGCAGCCGGACATGGTCCGGCGGCTCGTTCTCCAGATAGGTCAGGCCGCCATCCAGTTCGAAGGCATCCAGCCCGCGCTGGATGGCACGCGAGGTGAGCGACTGGATGGCGATGCGGGCGGCGGGATGGGCGGCCATGAACCGGGCGCTCAGAAACGCGACCGACGGCATGGCCGCCGGGATGACCCCCAGCCTGAGGGTACCGGTCAAGCCGCTGCCGCCGCCCAGATCCTCGCGCAGGCTGTCGTAATCGCGCAGGATCTGGCGGGCCCAGACCAGCAGTTTCTCGCCTTCGGCGGTCAGCCCGGTGAAGCGGTGGCCGCGCACCACCAGCCGCACTTCCAGATCCTGCTCCAGCTTGCGGATCGCGGCCGACAGAGTCGGCTGGGTGATGTTGCAGCGCGCCGCCGCCCGGGCGAAATGCTTCTCGCCGGCGAGGGTCACGAAATAAGACAGATGACGGACGAGCATGGCGGATGGCCTCCGGCGGGGGCGCCCGGGTCGGCCATTCAAAGCTATCACATCAAGGTTGATGCGCCCATCTTCCGCACACCCGACAGATGAACCACCCCCGCCTATACACGACCAGGCAGACGCAGGGCCACGAACATGGCGGTCAGCCCGAAGCCCGCCATCACCATCAGCGTGATTGCGAAAGCCTCCATGGTCTGGCCGGGCAGCGCCGCTTCGGCGGTTTCCAGAACCACCGCCAGGATGGCGACACCGACCGCGCCGCCGAACTGGCGCCCGACATTCAGGGCAGCCGCCCCCTGCGCCACCTGGCTTTCGCCGAGCAGCCGGAGTCCGCCGGCCGAGAGGGCCGGCATCACCAGGGCCAGCGACATCCGCCCGAAGGCCATGATGCCGGCGATCACCCAGAAACCGGCCGAGAACTCGGCCCAGGTGATCAGCACCGCATGGAGCGCGAAGCAGCCGAGGCCGATCATCACCTGCGGCCGGGCCGGCATGCGATCGGCCAGCCGCCCGGCGATCGGGAACATCATCGCCATGGCGAAACCGCCGGGGGCCATCGCCAGCCCCACTTCGGCCGGGCTCATCCCCCGCGCGGTTTCCAGCAGCAGCGGCAGCAGATAGGTGGAGCCGAACAATCCGAGGCCGAGCGTCATGGAGCAGAGCGCCGCCGCGGCGAAGCCTGGCGCGCGATAGATCTTCAGATCCATCAGCGGCCGGGTTACCCGCTTTTCCCAGGCAAGGAAGGCCGTGGCCGCCGCCACGCACAGCACCACCAGCCCCAGAACCGGCAGCGACACCCAGCCCTGCGACTTGCCCAGGCTCAACACCCCGATCAGCGAGATGAGCGCGGTGGCGAGCAGAACGAAACCCAGCCCGTCGAAGCGGCCCCCCGCCCCTGCCGGCCGGGCATCGGGCAGGGCCTTCATCGCCAGCCCCATGCCGACGAGACAGACCGGGATCGCCACGAAGAACACCGATCGCCAGCCGGCGAATTCGACCAGCGCGCCGCCCAGGCTGGGCGCCAGCGCCGGCGCCAGCACAACGCCCAGACCGTAGAGGCCCATGGCCGCGCCGCGCTTGTCGGGCGGATACATGCGGAAGATGACCACCATGGCCAGCGGCTGGATCATGCCCGCCGCCGCCCCCTGGATCACCCGGGCGGCGATGGCGGTATGGGCGCCAGGGGCGAAGCCGCCCAGCAGCGCCGCGGCCACGAAGACCGCGATCGCCAGGATGTAGAGCTTGCGGAAGCCCAGCCGCCCCATCATCCACGGGGCCACGGGCATGGCGATGGTATTGGCGGCCAGAAAGCCGGTGGAGAGGCCCTGGGCGACCGTATGGCCGACGCCCATATCGGCCATGAAGGTGGCGAGCGCCACATTGATCAGCGTGGCCGAGAGCACGGTGGCGATGGTGCCGCACATCAGGGCCGCGATGGCGAGGCGGCGCTCCATCGGTGTGATCGCAGGTCCGGCAGTCACCGCCGGCTCCGGCAGTCTGGCCTCGTCGTCGGATCCGTCACGGGGCGCAGTCACCGGTCGCCTCCATGATCGGCATCGGTTATGGCAACCGCCGGTGCCCCCGCCAGCAGACGGTCGGTACGGGCCTGGATCATGTCGAGCAGGGCCAGCGCCTCGACGATGCGCTCTTCGGGCACGTCGCCCAGCAGGTCGTTACGCACCTCGGTGATCGCCTGGCTGATCGTCCGGGTGGCCGGGGCGGCGTTCGGCCCCAGCCGGATCACCTTGCGCCGGCGATCGTCCGGATCGGCGCAGCGTGTCACCAGCCCGTCGGCCTCCAGCCGGTCGAGCAGCCGCACAAGGGTCGGGGCCTCGATCGCCAGACGCTCGGCCAGTTCCCGCTGGGTCAGGGCGCGCGGCTCCGTCGCCACCACATTCATCACCCGCCAACGCGACTGGGTGAGGTTGTGCGGTGCCAGACGCTGGTCGAGCAGCGCCCGCCAGCTGCGCGCCAGACGCGCCACCGTCCAGCCGAGGCGCGCCCTGGGCGGCGCATCCGGGCCGGTGGTGGGAACGGGAACGGTGGAATTGACCGGATCGATGACGGGCAGCATGACCAGCGAGGCCTCACGGAACGGATGAGACCGTTAGCCTAGCAAATCATTCCATTAGGCCACTAACGTTCCTGATGCAGCCCAGGTCCGCGTAGCCGTCAAGGCAATCCGGGCCGCCTCAGGCCCGCATGCGGTTTCGCGCCCGAAGCGCCAGATCCCGCGCGCCCGGTGACTGGGTGCGGCCCAGCTGCTGTTCGATCCGTTCCCGCTCGCGCTGCAGCAGCGCAACCAGCTGGGCGCGGCGCTCGGGCGTCATCCGGCTGTCGATCGCAGCGATGCTCAACGCCGCCTCGGGCTCCCCGCGCCGGTTCAGGATCGGCACCGCCACGGCGCTCATCCCCGCCACGATCAGGCCGTCGTTGAAGGCATAGCCCTGGCTGCGGGTCTGGTCGACCAGGGCCAGCAGGCGCTGAGGCTCGAAGCGCGGCGCATAGGAATTCACCCGCCCGGCATTCACGTCGATGATCGAGCGGATCTCGTTCAGATCGGGCTGGAAGGCGAGCAGCGCCAGGCTGCCGGCGCCCACGCCCAGCGGCCGCCGGTCGCCGACCGCCAGGGTCAGGGTGCGGATCGGGAAGGCGCCTTCCTGCCGCTCCACGCAGATCGCATCGAAGCCGGAGCGGACCGAGAGATAGGCGGTATCGCCCGAGGCTTCCGCGATGCGCAGAACCGCCGGCGCCGCGATCTTGCGGATGCCGAAGCGTTCGGCGGCAACGGATCCCAGGGCAAAAGTCTCCACCCCCAGGTGATAGCGGCGGCTGCCCGGGTCCTGATCGACCAGGCCCTCGCGCATCAGCACCAGCAGCAGGCGGCGCACGGTCGGCTTGTTCAGGCCGCTGTCGGCGACCACGTCGACCAGCCGCGCACCGCCGGCATCGCGCCGGGCCAGGATGCGCAACAGGCTGATCGCACGCTCCACCGACTGGGTTCCGGTCGGGGCGGCAGGTGCCGCAGCGGGGACCGCGGGTCCACGGCGGGCGGGGGCGGCACCACGGGCGGGTGCGCCCGTCAGGGTCTCGGGCATGGTGACACGTTTCCTCCGGTGGTCTCCGGGCTGCCTTCGAACGGGCCGCTCACGGGGAAGGTCGCGAGGGTGCGCCAAGTCGTCCACGATGGTCCACTATGTGGACGTCTTGCCATTCCTCTTGTCGAATGATGTCTCCGTTACGTCAATTTGACAACGGAACAGATGATTTGTAGCTTGGTCTTGAGCGAAAAGCCCAATCCACATGATGGACTGGCCACATGATGGACCGAAGAGTGACGTCCACATGAAGGACCCCGCCGGGAGCAACACCGGCACACGCTCAAAACGCGGGGCGTCCCCCCGCGGCCTGGATAACGAGCAGAACATGCTGCCCGGCCTGCGTCGCCCGAGACGCGGGCCAAGGGCGCTTCCGGGGAGGAAAAACCGGTGACGACCGATCCCGTATCGGCGCCGCCTGCCGCAGACAACGGCAGGCGCCGGCGCCTTGTTGACCATCACGCTATGATGTGGCGCATTCGCGCCTTCGAACGGGCCGCCGAAGCGGGGCTCGCCAACGGTCATGTGGCGGGTGCCGTGCACATGTCCATCGGCCAGGAAGCCGTGGCCGCGGGCGTTTCCGCCCATCTGATCAAGGCGGATGTGATCGCTTCCACCCATCGCGGCCACGGCCACAGCATCGCCAAGGGCGCCGATCTTCACGGCATGATGCTGGAACTCTATGGCCGGGCCGGCGGTTCCTGCGGCGGCAAGGGCGGCTCCATGCACATCGCCGATTTCGATGTCGGCATGCTGGGGGCCAATGGCGTGGTCGGGGCCGGCCTGCCGATCGCCGTGGGTGCCGCGCAGGGGCTGCGCCTGCTGGGCCGCAATGCGATCGCGGTCTGCTATTTCGGCGACGGCGCGGCCAATCGCGGGCCGTTCCTGGAATCGCTCAACTGGGCGGCGGTGTTTCGCCTGCCGGTCCTGTTCGTGTGCGAGGACAACAGCTGGTCGGCCACGACCCGCACCGCGACCATGAGCGCCGGCCCCGGCATCGCCGCCCGTGCCGAGTCTCTGGGCGTGCCGGCGGTCAGCATCGACGGCAATGATGTCGAGGCGGTGGATGAAACCGCCGGCCGGCTGATTGCCGATATCCGCGCCGGCGGCGGGCCGCGGCTGCTGCATGCCCGCACCTACCGGCTGAAGGGCCATACCGTCACCGACCCCGCCCCCTATCGCCCGGCGGAAGAGGTGGCGGCACGGTGGGAAGACGATCCCATCGCCCGCAATGCCGCCGAGTTGAAGGCGCTGGGCCTGGACGAGGACGAGATCGCGGCCATCGAGATCGCCGAAACCCGCCGCATCGCCGAGGCGGTCGCCGCCGCCCTGGCCGCCCCCTTCCCCGAAACCGCTGCCGCCTTCGACGACGTCCAGGATGTCGGCCGCCCCGCCCCCGGGGCCGAGCGCGGCCTTGCCCACCCCCTTCCGGCGGAGCATGCAGCATGAGCGGGTTCACCTATATCGAGGGCGCCCGCCGGGCGCTGGCGGAAGAGCTGGAACGCGATCCCAGGGTCTGGGCATTGGGCGAGGATCTGGGCCGCGGTGGCGTGTTCAAACAGTATGACGGCCTGCAGGCCCGCTTCGGCGAGACCCGCGTCGTCGACACCCCCATCTCCGAGGCGACGATCATGGGCGCCGCGGTCGGGGCCGCCCTGGTCGGCAGCCGGCCGGTGGTCGAGATGCGCTTCTCGGATTTCGCCCTCTGCGCGGTCGACGAGCTGGTCAATCAGGCGGCCAAGAACCGCTTCATGTTCGGCGGCCAGGGCCGGGTGCCGCTGGTTGTCCGCCAGCCGATCGGTGTCTGGCGGTCTTCGGGCGCCCAGCATTCGCAGTCGCTGGAAAGCTGGTGGGTGCATATTCCGGGCCTGGTGGTGACGGCACCCGCCACCCCGGCCGATGCCTATGCCCTGCTCAAGGCCGCGATCCGCTGCGACGACCCGGTGGTGCATCTTGAACACAAGGCGCTCTGGCCGCTGTCGGGGGCGGCGCCCGAAAGCGACGCTCCGGCGGAACTCGGCCGGGCGGCGATCCGGCGCCCCGGCCGCGACGTCACCATCGTCGCCTGGTCCGCGGCAGTGCACGAGGCGCTGGAAGCGGCCCGCCTGGCGGCAATGGAGGGCGTCGAGGCCGAGGTGATCGATCTGCGCAGCCTCTGGCCCTGGGATGCCGATTGCGTGCTGTCGTCGGTTGCCCGCACCCGTCGGCTGATCGTGGCGCAGGAGGCCGTGCGCGATGCCGGCTTCGGGGCCGAGATCGTCGCCACCGTCACCGAGGCGCTGGGCGACCGGCTGGAGGCGAAACCGGTCCGCCTGGGTGCCCCACGCATCCCGGTCGGCTATTCGGCGCCGCTTGAAGCCGCCTACCGGGTCGGCCCCGACAACATCGCCCGGGCGATCACCGGCATGGCTGCCTGATCCCCGACAACGCTCCATCGCCTCACTCAGGCGGTGGCCGGATATCGATCCCCGGTACCTTCCCCCGGGCAGGCCCGACGCTCTCCCCCGAGCCCCTCCCTGCCCGACCGGTGATCCACCCGCCGGTGATCCGGCCACGGCCTGCGGCGTTCCGGCAGACGCCCGCCTCCCGCGTCCTCCCTCCGCGCGGGGCCGGGCGCCGGAACGCAAAACCGCCGGCATCCTTTCCCCCAGGATGCCGGCGGTTCTTTTTTCAGCGAAGTCCGGTTACCCGGCCGAGGCGATCTTCGGCTTGTCCACCGCTGCGGGCACGGGCGCGAAGGTCGGACGGCCGTTGCGCCACGCGGCCTCGGTGCGGTTGATCGCCTGGGTGAGCGTCGCGACCGTCGGGGCCTCCAGCGCCTCGGGCAGCGGATCGGCGCCGATCGACAGGAACAGGCGGCCGAAGGCATTGTTGGCGTCGGCGAAGGCCAGATCGCGACGCAGCTGGCTCTGCACCGACGCGAGTTCGGTCTGGATCACCTGCAATTCGCCCAGGCTGGTGCCGGCCGCCGCCTTGGCCTGCTCCAGGATGCGGGCATCCAGATCGGCCAGTTCGCGGGCGGTCTGATACTGGATCCGCGCCTCGTCGTAATTGGTCTGGGCGACATGCACCTGGGCCAGCACCGCCATGCTGATCGCCATGCGCCGGGCGTCGACCACGTCCTCATTCGCCTCGGCAACCGCCATGGCACCGGGGATGCGCAGGATGTTGAGCAGGTTCCAGGTGACCTTCACGCCGTAATCGGCCCAGTCGTTGTTCACCAGATACTTATTGCTGTCGTAATGGGCGCCGAGATCAAGCTCGATGCCCGGCAGCAGCCGCAGCAGCGCCTTGCGGGTTTCCTGTTGCGAGATGCGGGTCTGATAGTCCAGCTCCCGCACCTCGGGCCGGTTGGCCAGTGCCAGCACTTCCAGCTGTTCGCCGGTCGACGTCACCGGCGGCAGGCTGGCCTGGGTTTCGGGCGCCTCCAGGGTAAAGTCGTCACCCGGGCGCAGATTGATCAGCGCGGCCAGCTCGGTCTTCGCCAGGCGCAGTTCACGCTTCTGCGCCTGAAGCTGGCGCAGGGCATCCAGCAGGCCGCGGCGATAGGTCAGCGCCTCGGTGGGCGCCCTCAACTGCTGGCGCTCGATCTGGGCGGACGAGGCGAGCGCCGTCTCGATCCGGGTCATCAGCGGGTCGATGCGCGAGAGCACCCGCTCTGCCGCCACCGCCCGCCAATAGGCCGAGCGGACGTCCTGGATGATGGTATGGACCACCCGGCGACGCTGTTCGGCGGCGATCAGCGACCGGTCGGCATTCTGCTGGGCGGTGACGTAAGAGACGCCGAAATCGAGGATGTTCCACGACATGTTGAGATCGGCGACCCGGCGGTTGCGCTCGGTCGAGGTCGACGGCACCAGCGATTCGGTACCGGTCGCAACGTTCTCGCTGCTGGATGCCGAAACATTGTCACGCCCGACGAAGCCCGCCGAAGCGGCAAGCGACGGCAGCATGTCCCAGCGCGACAGATCCAGCTGCCGCTGGCTCAGCGCCTGCTCCATGGTACGGAGCCGGCCGTCGAGATTGTAGAGGATGGCCCGCGCCATGGCCTCGTGCAGGCTCAACCGGCCGGTCACGGGCTCCTGGTTCGAGAACATCCGTGCGAGATCGGCCGAAATCCGCGCCTGGGTCATCTCCGGCGCGATCGGCTCTGGCGTCGCGGTGCACCCCGCCAGCAGCGCTGCGGCGAGCATGCCCGCCACCGCCTTGCGGCCGTGCCGCCCGATCCCGTTCATTGCTGCCTGCCCCCGCATATGCTCACCCCGTCTGTCCGCGGTCGATCTGCCGCGCGTCATGATCGTCGATACCGTCCCGAAATGGCCGGCGGGCCGGTCACGGCCCGCCGTCACAGTCGTCCTGTCAGCCACGCGCGACCCTCACCGCAGGCCCCTGTCCCAGTGCCCCGGCCAGGGCCTCGACCTCTCGGTCGAAGCTGGCTGCCGCCTGCCGGAGGCTGGCAGAGAAGCCGGCCTCCGCCAAGACCGCATCGGTCGCGGCCGCGTCACCATCGATCAGCCGGGCCAGCAGCACCAGATCGGGCTCGATCCAGGCCAGCGTATCATCCGCGGTCTGGCCACGAAGCTCCGCGCCCTGCTGCCCCTCACCCGCCTGCTCGCCTTCGACGTCTTCCGCATCCGGCGTGGCCGGCTGCGGCAGCGCTTCGGCCGGGAAGACGACCGGCGGACCGGCCTCTGCCGGCACCGGCTCACCCTCGCGCACCACATTGACCACCACCTTGTCGACCGACACGCCGGTCGCCGCGATGGCGTCCACCTGACGCAGCAGGTCGCCGAAGAAGGTGGTGACCAGTTCGCTGTTGAAGGTGGTGTCGATGGCAAGATCCGAGATCAGGCTGCGGGCCATCAGCGCGGTGTAGTCACCCAGGATCCGGTCCCGCTCGAAGCCCGAGGCGGCCCGATGGGCCTCGCGGGCATATTCGACGATCGCGGTTTCGTAGAAGCGATCGCGCAGCACCAGCTCGATGCGGCCGAAGGTGGACTCGGCAAGCGTGACATCCGGCGGGATGGGGATGACCACCGCAACCGGCACCTCGTTCTCTTCCGGCACGACGTCGATCGGGATCGGCTCGATCGCGATGGTCAGCGTGACCGGCGTGCTCTCCAGCGCACCGTCGCCTGCCGTCACGGTCACGGTCTCGACGAAGTCCGGCCGGCCCGGGGCGCCGGCAGCGGCGGTATCGTCATTCGGCCGATAGACCAGCCGGCCCGCGGCGATGTCGGCGGCCGACACCGTGAAGCCCGCGCTCTGCGCCACGCCGTTCAGATAGAAGGTGCCGTAGCTGGTCTCGCCGTCGAAGCGGAAGACCAGCGCATCACCATCCGGATCCGTCGCCTCCAGCACCGAGCCGTCGATCACCACCTGGCCGGTGGCCAGGATCCGGACGGTATCGGGGTCGGCCAGAACCGGCGCCTCGTTGACATCGGTAACCGCCAGGTCGACCACGCTGCGGGCGGTGATGCCGCCGGCATTGGTGACGCTGATCACCAGCCGGACCGAGCCTTCGGTTTCGTGGTCGAGCGACACGCCGTCCTTCAGCTTCAGCATCTGGACGCCATCCACCTCGACAATCTCGAAGCGATCGTCGTCGACCGTCCAGGTGACATCGCCGGGCACGCCGGTATCGTCGACCGAGACCTGGCCGATGATGCCCCCGGCCGCGTTCTCGGCCACGCTGCCGCCATCCAGCACCGGTGCGCTCGGGCTCTCATCCACATCGCCGACCGTGATGGTCACGCTGCGGCTGGCGGTCAGCCCGCCCGCATCGGTGGCGGTGAGGACAAGATCGATGGTGCCGTCCGTCTCGTGGTCCAGCGCCACGCCGTCCTTCAGCTTCAGGACCAGCGCGCCGTCGACCTCGATCACCTCGAAGCGGGCATCGTCGACCGTGACGGTGACGGTGTCGCCCAGATCGGGATCGTCGACAGTGACGCCGCCGACCACGCCGCCGGGCTCGTTCTCACCGACCCGATCGTCGAGCAGCACCGGCGCCGAGGGGGCCTCGTTCACGTCGCCGACCGTGATCACCACGGTCGTGCTGGTGGCAAGGCCCGTGGCGTCGGTTGCGGTCAGCACCAGCGTCACGGTCGGCTCACCCTCGTGATCGAGCGAGAGGCCGTCCTTCAGCTTCAGCTGGCCGTCGACGATTTCGAAGCGGGTATCGTCGACGGTGACGACCGGCGCCTCGCCCACATCCGGATCCCCGGCCGTGACCGTGCCGATCACCGCACCGGCGGCATTCTCGGCCACCGTCGCGCCATCCAGAACCGGCGCCGTCGGGGCCTCGGCCACGTCGGTCACCAGCACCTCGATCGTCCGGCTGGTCGAGAGACCGCCACCATCGGTGACGGTAAGCGTCAGCGTCACCCCAAGCTCTGCCTCGTGGTCGAGCGACACGCCGTCCTTCAGCTTCAGGACCAGCGCGCCGTCGCGTTCCACCACCTCGAAGCGGGCATCGTCGACCGAGACATCCAGGCTGCCGAAATCGCTCGCTGCCGTATCCGGGTCGCTGACGGTGATGGTGCCGACCACCGCACCCGGCGCGTTCTCGGCGACGGTGCGGTTGTCGATCACCGGCACCGCCGGCGCCTCGTTCACGTCCCCGACCGCGATCACCACCGCGGCACTGCGGCTGCCCTCGATGGTGGTCGCCGTGATCACCAGCGTGATCCGGTCGGCCGCCTCGTGGTCGAGGGAGACGCCGTCCTTCAGCTTCAGCACCGCCTGGCCGTCGATCTCGACGATCTCGAACCGGGCGTCGTTCACCGACAGCGTGACCTCGACCCCCGGATCGACGTCTTCCAGGAAGCCCACCGCACCGACGATGCCGCCCGGGGCATTCTCGTCGACCCGGCCATCGGCCAGGACCGGCAGCGGCGGGGTGGTATCGGCGCGCACGGTGACGGTGATCGCGGTGCTGGCCTGCAGCCCGCCCCGGTCGGTGACCGTCACCACCAGATCGACGCTCGCCGTATCGCCGGCATCCAGGGTGACGCCGTCCTTCAGCTTCAGCACGCCGTCGACGACCTCGAAGCGGGCGTCGTCCACCGTATAGGTCAGCGCGTCGCCCTGGTCCGGATCGCCGGCCGTCACCCGGCCGACCACCGCACCGGCCTCACCGCCCTGCACCGCATCCCCCGCCACCACGGGCGCGGTCGGCACCTCGTTGACGTTGGTCACGGTGAGCGTGATCAGGCTGGTGGTGGCAAGCCCGTCGCCGTCGGTCGCGGTCAGCACCAGCGTCACCGAGGGTTCGGCCTCGTGATCGAGCGCGATACCGTCCTTCAGCTTCAGCTGGCCATCGACGATCTCAAACCGGGCATCGTCGACCGCATAGCTCAGCGCATCGCCGTCGGGGTCGGTCGCCGTAACCGTACCGATCACCGTACCCGCGTCGTTCTCGGCAACCGTGCTGCCCGAGACCACCGGCGCCGCCGGGGCCTCGTTCACATCGGTGACGGTGATCGTCACGCTGCGGGTGGCGACAAGCCCGCCCGCATCGGTGACGGTGATCACCAGATCAACCGCAGGCTCCGCCTCGTGATCGAGGGTGACGCCGTCCTTCAGCTTCAGCACGCCGCCCACGATTTCGAACCGGGCGTCATCCACGGCATAGCTCGCCGTATCGCCCGCATCCGGATCCGTGGTCGTCAGCCGGCCGATCACGCCACCGGCGGCGTTTTCGGCAACCGTATCGCCCGTCAGAACCGGCGCCGCCGGGGCCTCGTTCACATTCGTCACCCGAATGGTCACCGGCGCAGTCAGAACATGGCCTTCGATATCGGTCGAGGTGATGATCAGGCCGATGGTGGCCGCCGCCTCGTGGTCGAGCGCGATGCCGTCCTTCAGCTTCAGCACGAAACGGCCATCGGCCTCGACGATCTCGAACCGCGCATCGTCGACGGTGAAGCTGCCGTCCTCGGGGTCGGGCAGGGTTCCGATCACCGCACCGGCCGTGTTCTCCGCCACCGTGCTGCCGATCAGCACCGGCACCACCGGCTGCATGCCGTCATCGACCACGGTGATGGTCACGGTCAGGCTGCCGGTCAGGCCGCCGGCATCCCGCGCGGTGATGACCAGATCGACCGTGGGCTCGCTCTCGAAATCGAGGGCGACGCCATCCTTCAGCTTCAGCTGACCGTCCACGATTTCGAAACGGGCATCGTCCACCGTGAAGGTCAGCGCATCGCCGTCCGGATCGCCCGCCGAGACCTCGCCGATGACCGCACCCGGCTGGTTCTCACTCACCAGGCTGGCCGAGAGCACCGGCTGCGCCGGGGCCTCGTTGACATCCGTCACGGTCACCACGACCACCCGGGTGGCCGACAGCCCCCCGGCATCGGTTGCGGTCAGCACCAGCGCGACCGAGGGTTCGGCCTCGTGGTCGAGCGCAATGCCGTCCTTCAGCTTCAGCTGGCCATCGACGATCTCGAACCGCGCATCGTCGACCGTGAAGGTCAGCGCATCGCCGTCGGGATCGCCGGCGGTCACGCTGCCGATCACGGCCCCGGCCGCATTCTCGGCCACCGTACCGCCCGAGACCACCGGCGCCGCCGGTGCCTCGTTCACATCGGTGACGGTGACGGTCACGCTGCGGGTGGCGGTAAGCCCGCCACCGTCGGTGACCGTGATCACCAGATCGACCGTCGGCTCCGCCTCGTGATCGAGCGCCACACCGTCCTTCAGCTTCAGCACGCCGCCGACGATCTCGAACCGGGCATCGTCGACGCCATAGGTGAGACGGCCATTGCCGGTGTCGGCCCCATCCGGATCGGTGGCGGTCACCCGACCGATCACGCCGCCTGCGGCATTCTCGGCCACCGTGCCGCCATCCAGCACCGGTGCCGCCGGCGCCTCGTCGACATCCAGCACCCGCACCAGCACCAGGGCAGATGCCGTGTCGCCATCGGCACCAGTCGCGGTGATGCGGAGCGTGATGTCCGCCGCCGCTTCATGGTCGAGGGCGATGCCGTCCTTCAGCTTCAGCGTCCAGCTGCCGTCCAGCTCGACGACCTCGAAGCGGGCATCGTCGACCGTGTAGATGGCCCCCGCCACATCCGGCAGGGTCCCGACCACCGCGCCTGCCGCATTCTCGGGCACGGTGGTGCCGTCGAGCACGGGCGTCGGCGGCACGATACCGTCGTCGATCACCCCGATGGTGACGGTGGTGGAGGCCGAAATCGCCTCGCGGTCGGTGACCGTCAGCACCAGCGTCACCGAAGGCTCGGTCTCGTAGTCGAGCGAGACGCCGTCCTTCAGCTTCAGCTGGCCGTCGACGATCTCAAACCGGTCGTCGTCGACCGTGAAGGTCAGTTCGTCATCGGCATCCTGATCGCTGGCGGTGACCGTGCCGATCACGGCGCCGGCCTGGTTCTCGGGCACCGTGCTGCCGCTCAGCACCGGCGCCCCGGGTGCGTCGTTGCCGTCCAGCACCTGCAGGACATAGGTCTCGGAGGCCGAGAAGCCGTTGGCCGCGGTCGCCATGATCACGACGCTCACCGAACCTTCGGTCTCGTAATCGAGCGACACCCCGTCCTTCAGCTTCAGCACGCCGCCCACGACCTCGAAGCGGTCGTCATCGACGGTGAAGGTCAGCCCCTTGCCGTCCGGATCCTCGGCCGTCACCGTGCCGATCGCCACACCCGGCTCGTTCTCGGGGATGTCGCCACCCTCCAGAACCGGTGTCGTCGGCGCTTCCGGCGCATCGGTCACCGTCAGCCGCACCGCGGTCGAGGCGGTGAGCCCGCCCTTGTCGGTGACGGTGATGATCAGGTCGACGAAGGGCTCGCCCTCATGGTCGAGGAACTCGCCCGCCACCAGCCGCAACTCGCCACCCGCGATCTCGAAGCGCGGATCATCGACCGTGAAGGTGAGCTCCTCGCCCGCATCCGGATCGCTCGCCGTCACCTGACCGATCACGGTCGAGGCTTCCGAGACCACCGTCGTCGACAGCACCGGCGCCCCGGGTGCGTCGTTGCCGTCCAGCACCTGCAGGACATAGGTCTCGGAGGCCGAGAAGCCGTTGGCCGCGGTCGCCGTGATCACGACGCTCACCGAACCTTCGGTCTCGTAATCGAGCGACACCCCGTCCTTCAGCTTCAGCACGCCGCCCACGACCTCGAAGCGGTCGTCATCGACGGTGAAGGTCAGCCCCTTGCCGTCCGGATCCTCGGCCGTCACCGTGCCGATCGCCACACCCGGCTCGTTCTCGGGGATGTCGCCACCCTCCAGAACCGGCGTGGTCGGCGCTTCCGGCGCATCGGTCACCGTCAGCCGCACCGCGGTCGAGGCGGTGAGCCCGCCCTTGTCGGTGACGGTGATGATCAGGTCGACGAAGGGCTCGCCCTCATGGTCGAGGAACTCGCCCGCCACCAGCCGCAGCTCACCGCCGACGATCTCGAAGCGCGGATCGTTGACCGAGAAGGTCAAGGTCTCGGCCGCATCCGGATCGCTCGCGGTCACCCGGCCGATCACCTGGGCATCCTCGGGCACCACGGTGTCGGAGAGCACCGGGGCCGAGGGCGCCTCGTTCATGTCGCTGACCGCGATGGTCACAACCGACGAGCGGGTGCCTTCGATGGTGGTGGTGGTCAGCAGCAGGGTGACCCGGTCGGCAGCCTCGTGATCGAGAGCCACGCCGTCCTTCAGCTTCAGCACAAAGCTGCCATCCTGCGTGATGACCTCGAAGCGGGCATCGTCAACCGACACGGTGACGTCCACCCCCGGATCGACATCCTCAAGGAAGCCGATCACGCCGACCACCGCACCCGGCGCATTCTCGGGCACCCGGCCATCGGCGATCACCGGCACCGGCGGGGTGGTGTCGGGGCGCACGGTCAGATCGACGGTGGTCGAGGCAGAAAGCCCGCCGCCGTCGGTAACCGTGATCACCAGACTGACCGAAGCCTCGTCGGCCGCCGAGATGACCACGCCATCCTTCAGCTTCAGCACGCCGCCGACGATCTCGAACCGCGCATCGTCGACCGTGTAGGTCAGCCGGCCATTGGCGGAGAGCGGATCATCCGGGTCGCTCGCCGACACCCGGCCGACGATCGCACCTTCGGAACCGCCCTGCACCGCATCGCCGGTCACCACCGGCACCGTCGGCGCCTCGTTCACATCGCCGACCGCCAGCGTCACGATCATCGCCGTCGCCAGGCCGCCCGGATCGCGGGCGGTGACCACCAGGGTCACGGTCGGGTCGCTCTCATGGTCGAGCGCGATGCCGTCCTTCAGCTTCAGGGTCTGGACACCGTCGATATCGACGATCTCGAAGCGGCTGTCGTCGACCGTATAGGTCAGCGCATCGCCATCCGGATCGGTGCAGGTCACCGCACCAACCACGGCGCCGGGCGCATTCTCGGCCACCTCCGTGCCCGAAACCGACGGCGCCGCCGGAGCCTCGTTCACATCCGAGACCGTGATGGTGACGGTGCGGCTGGCCGAGAGCCCGCCGCCATCGGTGACGGTCAGCACCAGATCGACCGTCGCCGCAGCCTCGTGATCGAGGGACACACCATCCTTCAGCTTCAGCACGCCGCCGACGATCTCGAACCGGGCATCGTCGACGGTATAGGTCAGCCGGCCATTGGCGGTGCTGCCGCTGTCGGGATCGCTTGCCGTCACCCGGCCGATCACCGCGCCAGCGGCATTCTCAGCGACCGTGCCGGCATCGAGCGCAGGCGCGCCCGGCACCTCGTTCACATCGCCGACGGTGATCGTCACCGTGCTCGACAGCGTGGTGTCGTCGACCGCGGTCGAAGTGATGACCAGCCGGATCGAGGCCGCAGCCTCGCGGTCGAGCGCCACGCCGTCCTTCAGCTTCAGCGTCCAGGTGCCGTCCAGGTCGACGATCTCGAACCGGGCATCATCGACCGAGAAGCTGCCGCCATTCGGGTCCGGCAGGGTGCCGATCACGCCGCCGGCCAGATTCTCGGCCACCGTCCGCCCGGTCAGCACCGGCACGGTGGGCGTGACGCCGTCGTCGAGCACGGTGATCGTCACCGTGGCCGATGCCGACAGCCCGTCGGGATCGGTCGCGGTGATCACCAGATCGATCGATGCCTCGGTCTCGGCATCCAGGCTGATGCCGTCCTTCAGCTTCAGCACCCCATCGACAATTTCGAACCGGGCATCGTCGACCGAGTAGGTCAGCACGTCGTCATCGGGGTCGGTCGCCGCGACCGTGCCGATGCCGGCGCCGGCCACGCCTTCCGGCACCACCGACCCGTCGAGGGTGGGGGCCGCCGGGGCCTCGTTCACATCGGCCACCGTCACCGTCACCAGCCGCGAGGCGGCAAGGCCGCCCGCATCGGTGGCGGTGATGACCAGCGTCAGCTCGGCGGCCGTCTCGTGGTCGAGCGACACGCCGTCCTTCAGCTTCAGCACGCCCGAGACGATCTCGAACCGGGCGTCGTCGACCGTGAAGGTCAGCGTGTCGCCGGCATCCGGATCGGTGCCGCTGACGGTGCCGACCACCGCGCCCGCCACATTCTCGGTGACGGTCGCGCCCGACACCACCGGCTGGGCCGGGGCTTCGTTCACATCGGTCACCGTGATCGTGACCGTGCGGCTGGCGGTAAGTCCGCCACCATCGGTGACGGTCAGCACCAGATCGACCGAGGGCTCAGCCTCGTGGTCGAGAGTGACGCCGTCCTTCAGCTTCAGCACGCCCGAGACGATCTCGAAGCGGGCATCATCGACCGTGTAGGTCAGCTGCCCGGCAGCGGTTGCCGCATCATCGGGATCAACCGCACTCACCCGGCCGACCACCGCACCGGCGGTGTTCTCGGGCAGGCTGGAGCCACCGACCGTCGGCGTCGCCGGCGCCTCGTTGACGTCGGTGACCCGGATCAACACTTCCGCGGTCGCGGTGTCGCCCTCGCTGACCTGCGAGGTGATGCGGAGCGTGATGCTCGCCTCGGCCTCGTGGTCGACCGAGACCCCGTCCTTCAGCTTCAGCGTCGGCACGCCGTCGCGGTCGATGATCTCGAACCGGGTATCGTCGACGGTGTAGGAAACCCCGGCCCCGCCCGGCAGCGTGCCGATCAGGGCGCCGGCCGCATTCTCGGCCACCACGCCGCCGCTCAGCACCGGCAGCGGTGCGGTCACGCCGTCGTCGATCACCGTCACCTGCACCGTGGTGCTGGTGGCGAGGCCGCCCGCATCGGTGGCGGTGATCACCAGATCGACCGAGGGCTCGGTCTCGAAGTCGAGGGAGATACCATCCTTCAGCTTCAGCACGTCGCCCACGATCTCGAAGCGGGCATCGTCGACCGTGTAGGTCAGGGTGTCGCCGGCATCCGGGTCGCCGGCCGACACCACGCCGATCACCGCGCCGGACAGGTTCTCGACCACCGAGCGGCCATCGAGTGCTGGCGCCGTCGGCGCCTCGTTCACGTTACCGACCGTGATCGTCACGCTGCGGCTGGCGGCGAGCCCGGCCGCATCGGTCGCGATGATGGTCAGCTGCACCGATGCCTCGACCTCATGATCGAGCGCGATGCCGTCCTTCAGCTTGAGCGTGCCGTCGACGATCTCGAAGCGGGCATCGTCGACCGTGAAGGTCAGCGTGTCACCCGCATCCGGATCGCTGCCGGTCACCGTGCCGATCACGGCGCCGGCCGCATTCTCGGCCACGGTCGAGCCCGAGAGCACCGGCTGGGCCGGGGCCTCGTTCACATCGGTCACGGTGATGGTGACCGTACGGCTGGCGGTGAGCCCGCCACCATCGGTGACGGTCAGCACCAGGTCGATGCTCGCCCCGGCCTCGTGGTCGAGGGACACACCATCCTTCAGCTTCAGCACGCCGCCCACGATTTCGAAGCGGGCATCGTCGACGCTGAAGGTCTTCTGGCCGAAGCTCACCGACGGATCATCCGGATCGGTTGCGGTCACCCGGCCGATCGTGGCCCCCGCCGCATTCTCGGCCACGGTCGCGGCGTCGAGCACCGGCTGGGCCGGCGCCTCGTTGACGTCGCCGACCGTGATCACGACCGTGGAGGTGAGCGTGCCGCCGTCGGAGCCGGTGGAGGTGAGGGTCAGGGTGACGCTGGCCGCGGCCTCGTGGTCGAGCGCCACGCCATCCTTCAGCTTCAGCGTCCAGGTGCCGTCCAGATCGACGATCTCGAAACGGGCATCGTCCACCGAGAAGCTGCCGCCTGCCGGATCCGGCAGGGTGCCGGCAACCGCACCGGCCGCATTCTCGGCCAGGCTGCCACCGGTCAGCACCGGCCGCACCGGGGTGACGGCATCGTCGACCACGGTGATGGTCACCGCCCGGGTCGCCGTCAGCCCGTCGCCATCGGTGGCGGTGATGACCAGATCAATGCTGGCCTCGGTCTCGAAATCGACCGAGATGCCGTCCTTCAGCTTCAACTGGCCATCGACGATCTCGAAGCGCGCGTCATCCACCGTGAAGGTAACGCTGTCACCGGCATCCGGATCGCTGCCCGTGACGCTACCGACCACCGCACCGGCCGTGTTCTCGGGCAGCACCGTGCCGGACAGCACCGGTGCCGCCGGCGCCTCGTTCACGTCGCCGACCGTCAGGGTCACGATCATCGGGGTCGAAAGGCCGCCCGGATCACGGGCGGTGATGACCACCGTCACCTCGGGTTCACCCTCGTGGTCGAGGGCGATGCCGTCCTTCAGCTTCAGGGTCTGCGCGCCGTCGATATCGACGATTTCGAAGCGGGCATCATCCACCGCATAGGTCAGCGCGTCACCGTCCGGATCGGTGCAGGTAACCACACCGACCGCGGCACCTGCCGCGTTCTCGGCAACCGTCGTGCCCGAAAGCGACGGGGCTGCCGGCGCCTCGTTCACATCCGACACCGTGATGGTGACGGTGCGGCTGGCGGTGAGCCCGCCGCCATCGGTGACGGTCAGCACCAGATCGACCGTCGCCGCGGCCTCGTGGTCGAGGGACACGCCGTCCTTCAGCTTCAGCACGCCGCCCACGATTTCGAAGCGGGCATCATCGACGGTGAAGGTCTTCTGGCCGAAGCTCACCGCCGGATCGTCCGGATCGGTCGCGGTCACCCGGCCGATCGTGGCACCGGCCGCATTCTCGGCGACGGTCGTGGCATCGAGCACCGGCTGGGCCGGGGCCTCGTTGACATCGGTGACACGGATGGTGACGTCACCCTCGGCCGTGCCGCCATCGCCACCGGTGGCGGTCAGGCGCACCACGACCTCGGCCGCCGCTTCGTGATCGAGCGAGATGCCGTCCTTAAGCTTCAGAAGCTGGACGCCGTCGCGCTCGACGATCTCGAAGCGGGCATCATCCACGGCATAGCTGCCGTCGCCGATATCGGGCAGCGAGCCGATGATCGCACCGGCCGCATTCTCGGCCACGATACCGCCATCCAGCACCGGGGTCGGCGCGACGATGCCGTCATCGACGACGGTGATGGTCACGGCACGGGTGGCGGTGAGCCCATCCGCGTCGGTGGCGGTGATCACCAGATCGACACTCGGTTCGGTCTCGTAGTCGAGCGCGATGCCGTCCTTCAGCTTCAGGCTGCCGTCGACGATTTCGAACCGGTCGTCGTCGACCGTGAAGGTGACGCTGTCGCCATCATCCGGATCGCTGCCGGTCACGGTGCCGATCACCGCACCCGCCGCATTCTCGGCCACGGTCGAGCCGGTCAGAACCGGCTGCGCCGGCGCCTCGTTCACATCGGTGACGGTGATCGTCACGCTGCGGGTGGCGGTCAGGCCGTCCGCATCCGTCGCCGTGATCACCAGATCGACCGTCGCATCGGCCTCATGGTCGAGGCTGACGCCGTCCTTCAGCTTAAGCGTGCCGTCGACGATTTCGAACCGGTCGTCATCGACGGTGAAGCTCAGCGTGTCGCCGGCATCCGGGTCGGCCCCGGTCACGGTCCCGATCACGGCACCGGCCGCATTCTCAGCCACGGTCGAGCCGGTCAGAACCGGCTGGGTCGGGGCCTCGTTCACATCGGTGACGGTGATCGTCACGCTGCGGGTGGCCGTCAGGCCATCCGCATCCGTCGCGGTGATCACGAGATCGACCGAGGCTTCCGTCTCGTGGTCGAGGCTGATGCCGTCCTTCAGCTTAAGCGTGCCGTCGACGATTTCGAACCGGTCGTCATCGACGGTGAAGCTCAGCGTGTCGCCGGCATCCGGATCGGACCCGGTCACGGTCCCGATCACGGCACCGGCCGCATTCTCAGCCACGGTCGAGCCGGTCAGAACCGGCTGCGCCGGCGCCTCGTTCACATCGGTGACGGTGATCGTCACGCTGCGGGTGGCGGTCAGGCCATCCGCATCCGTCGCGGTGATCACAAGATCGACCGAGGCTTCCGTCTCGTGGTCGAGACTGACGCCGTCCTTCAGCTTAAGCGTGCCGTCGACGATCTCGAACCGGTCGTCATCGACGGTGAAGCTCAGCGTGTCGCCGGCATCCGGATCGGACCCGGTCACGGTCCCGATCACGGCACCGGCCGCATTCTCGGCCACGGTCGAGCCGGTCAGAATCGGCTGCGCTGGGGCCTCGTTCACATCGGTGACGGTGATCGTCACGCTGCGGGTGGCCGTCAGGCCATCCGCATCCGTCGCGGTGATCACGAGGTCGACCGAGGCTTCCGTCTCGTGGTCGAGACTGACGCCGTCCTTCAGCTTAAGCGTGCCGTCGACGATCTCGAACCGGTCGTCATCGACGGTGAAGCTCAGCGTGTCGCCGGCATCCGGATCGGACCCGGTCACGGTCCCGATCACGGCACCGGCCGCATTCTCGGCCACGGTCGAGCCGGTCAGAATCGGCTGCGCTGGGGCCTCGTTCACATCGGTGACGGTGATCGTCACGCTGCGGGTGGCCGTCAGGCCATCCGCATCCGTCGCGGTGATCACAAGATCGACCGAGGCTTCCGTCTCGTGGTCGAGGCTGATGCCGTCCTTCAGCTTAAGCGTGCCGTCGACGATTTCGAACCGGTCGTCATCGACGGTGAAGCTCAGCGTGTCGCCGGCATCCGGGTCGGACCCGGTCACGGTCCCGATCACGGCACCGGCCGCATTCTCAGCCACGGTCGAGCCGGTCAGAACCGGCTGCGCCGGGGCCTCGTTCACATCGGTGACGGTGATCGTCACGCTGCGGGTGGCCGTCAGGCCATCCGCATCCGTCGCGGTGATCACAAGATCGACCGAGGCTTCCGTCTCGTGGTCGAGGCTGATGCCGTCCTTCAGCTTCAGGCTGCCGTCGACGATTTCGAACCGGTCGTCATCGACGGTGAAGCTCAGCGTGTCGCCGGCATCCGGATCGGCCCCGGTCACGGTCCCGATCACGGCACCGGCCGCATTCTCGGCCACGGTCGAGCCGGTCAGAACCGGCTGGGTCGGGGTCTCGTTCACATTGTCGACGGCGATCACCACGACATTGGAGCGGCTGCCCTCGATGGTGGTGGCGGTGATCACCAGCGTGACCGCGGCCTCCGCCTCGCGGTCGAGGCTGATACCGTCCTTCAGCTTCAGGGTCGGCACACCATCGAGGTCGACGATCTCGAAGCGGGCATCATCGACCGTCAGAGACACATCCACACCCGGATCGACCGGATCGGTGAACCGCACCGGCCCGATCACCCCGCCGGGGGTGTTTTCAGAGACGATGCCATCGGGCAGGGCCGGCACCGGCGGCGTGGCATCGGGTAGCACGGTCAGCACGACCGTCTGCGTCGAGGCGAGGCCAAGCCCGTCGGTTGCGGTGATGACCAGGCTGACGGTCGGCTCGTCACCCACCGACAGGCTTTCGCCCGCCTTCAGCTTCAGCATGTCGCCGACGATCTCGAACCGGCGGTCGTCGACGCTGAAGGTCAGACGGCCTTCCTGCGTGGTCGCATCATCCGGATCGGTCGCGGTCACCCGGCCGACGATCGCGCCGGCATCACCGCCCTGGACGGTGTCGGAGGACAGCACCGGCGTGGTCGGGGCCTCGTTGACATCAGTCACCGTGACCAGCATCACGCGCTCGGCCGAAAGCCCGCCGGTATCGGTGGCGGTGATCACCAGCGCCACGGAGCCCGCGGCCTCGTGATCCAGCGATACCCCGTCCTTCAGCTTCAGCACCATGTCGCCCGCGACATCGACGATCTCGAAGCGATCGTCGTTCACGGTGTAGGTGAGGTCGTCGCCGGCATCCGGGTCGGTGGAGGTGACGGTGCCGATCACGGCCCCCGCCGCGTTCTCCGCCACCGTCGCACCCGACACCACCGGGGTGGAGGGGGCTTCGTTCAGGTCGGTGACATTGATCGTGGCAACCAGGCTGTCGCTCAGACCGCCGCCATCGGTGACCTGGATGTTGAGGGTCACCGTCGCCTCGGTCTCGTGATCGAGGCTGATGCCGTCCTTCAGTTTCAGAAGGCCGTCCACGATCTCGAAGCGGGCATCGTCGACCGTGAAGGTCTTCTGGCCGAAGCTGGTCGAGGCATCATCCGGATCGGTCGCGCTCACCCGGCCGATCACCGCACCTTCGGCATTCTCGGCCACGCTGTCGTCGTCGAGCACCGGTGCGCCGACCTGCTCATTGGCATCGGCGACCCTGATCACGAAGGTGCCGGTCTTGGCATCGTCGTTGACGTAGATCGAGGTGATCTGCAGCGTCACCGTCGGCTCGGCCTCGTGGTCGAGCGAAATGCCGTCCTTGAGCTTCAGGGTCGGCGTGATGCCGATGAAGACCACCTCGAAGCGGGCATCATCGACGATATAGCCGTTGAGCGTCGCCACCGGCAGGGTGCCGATCACGGCCCCGGCCTCGTTCTCGGTGACGGTGGTGTTGCTGAGAACAGGCGTGGCCGCGCTGTTGGTGTCGTCGAACACCTTGACCGAAACCGTGCTCTGGGTCTGGAGCCCCGCCACATCGGTGGCGGTGATCACCAGATCGACCGAGGTTGCGGCCTCGTAATCGAGATACTCGCCATCCTTCAGCTTGAGCTGTCCGCCGACGATCTCGAAACGGGCGTCGTCGACGGTGTAGGTGACGCTGTCCCCGTCATCCGGATCGCCGCCGGTGACGTTGCCGATCACCGCACCAATGTCGTTCTCGACCACAAGACTGGCATCGAGCACCGGAGCAGTCGGCGCCTCGTTCACATCGGTGACGGTGAGGGTCAGCAGCCGGGTCGCCGTCAGCCCGCCACCATCGGTCGCGGTGAGCACCAGGGTAATGGTCGGCTCGGCCTCGTGATCAAGCGAGGCGCCGTCCTTCAGCTTCAGCTGGCCATCGACGATTTCGAACCGGGCATCGTCGACCGACAGGCCGACCAGGTCGTCGACATCCGGATCGGAGGTCGTGACCGTGCCGATCACCGCGCCGGCATCATTCTCGGCAACCGTCCCGTCGCCGGTGAAGACCGGCACCGAAGGCGCCTCGTTCACGTTGGAAACCGTTACGGTCACCGTCCGCTCTGCGGTCAGGCCGTCGCCGTCGGTCGCCGTCACCACGAGGTCGATGGTCGCCGCCGCCTCGCGATCCAGACTGACACCGTCCTTCAGCTTCAGGACATTGCCCACCACCTCGAACCGGCTGTCGTCGACGGTATAGGTAAGGGTGTCGCCGGCATCGGGATCGGTAGAGGACAGGGTGCCGACCGAAACGCCCGCGGCATTCTCGGCCACGGCGCCGCCGGTCAGCACCGGCTGCGACGGCGCCTCGTTCACATTGGCGACCCGGATCAGCACATCGGCGGTGCGGGTCTCGTTATCCGCATCGGTCGCGGTGATCGTGACCGTCACCTCGGCGGCGGCCTCGCGGTCGAGCGAGGTGCCATCCTTCAGCTTCAGCACGGTCACACCGTCGCTCTCGACGATCTCGAAGCGCGTGTCGTCGACGGTATAGCCGATACCGTCGAGCGTCGGCAGGGTACCGACCACCGCGCCCGCATCGTTTTCGGTGACATTGCCGCCGGTCAGCACCGGCAGCGGCGTGATCACGCCGTCATCCCGGATGGTGATCGTCACATTGGTGGTGTTGGAGGCATTATCCGGGTCGGTGACGGTCAGCACCAGATCGACGGTCGGCTCGGTTTCGTGGTCGAGGCTGACACCGTCCTTGAGCCGCAGCAGCTGGACGCCGTCGACGCTGACGATCTCGAAGCGCGCATCATCGACCGTATAGGTCAGCGTATCGCCATCGGCATCGGTCGCGGTCACGCGGCCGATGACCGCGCCGGCGTCGTTCTCGTCCACTTCGTCATTGTCGAGAGCGGGTGCCGTCGGCTGATCGTTCACGGCAGAGACCGCGAGCGTCACGGTGGCCGTATCGGTCAGAACACCGCCAGAGCCGGTGTTGCCGTTGTCGGTCACATCCACGGTCAGCGTCACATCGCCATTGGCATTCGCCACCGGCGTGAAGGTCAGCGCACCGCCCGAGAGGAAGGTGTTGATGTCGGCAACCGTGCCGGTCAGCGTCAGCGCCGTGGCCGTGCCGCCGACAGTCACGCCGCTGCCACTGGTCGCGGCGAGTTCGCCCTCGCCCACGGTGAAGGTCACCGTCACCTCGCCGGTGCCGGCGTCGACATCACTGATCGAGATGCCGGTCAACGCGGTCTCGGTGTCTTCGGTGACGTCGATGGAACCAGGCGCCGTGATTTCCGGCGCATCGTTCACCGCCGACACATCCAGCGTCACCGTCGCCGTATCGGTCTGCGACCCGCCCGAGCCGGTGTTGCCGCCGTCATCGACGGTCACCGTCAGGGTCACATCCGCCGTCGCATTCTCAGCCGTGGTGTAGCCGACGCCGCTGGCGGCGATGAAGGCGTTGATCGCGGTCACCGTGCCGGTCAGCGTCAGGCTGGTCGCCGTGCCGCCCACGGTCACGCCGCTGCCGCTGGTCGCGGACAGCGATCCGGTGGCGACATCCAGCGTGACGGTCACGTCGCCGGTACCGGCATCGACATCACTGATCGAGATGCCGGTCAGCGCGGTTGCGACATCCTCGGTCACGCTGATCGACGGCGGCGCCGTGATCTCCGGCGCGTCGTTCACCGCGGACACCGCCAGCGTCACCGTGGCCGTGTCGGTCAGGGTCCCGCCCGCACCGCTATTGCCGTCGTCATCGACATCGATGGTCAGGGTCACGTCGCCGCTGGCATTCGCCACCGGCGTGAAGGTCAGCGAATTGCCCGAGAGGAAGGCGTTGATGTCGGCCACCGTACCGGTCAGCGTCAGCGCGGTTGCCGTGCCGCCCACGGTCACATCAGCCGTACCGGTCGCGGCCAGTTCACCCTCGCCCACGGTGAAGGTCACCGTCACCTCGCCCGTGCCGGCATCGGCATCCGAAATCGAAATGCCGGTCAGCGCGGTCCCGGTGTCTTCGGTGACGTCGATCGACGCAGGCGCCGTGATCTCCGGCGCGTCGTTCACCGCCGTCAACGTGATCGCGAAGCTCTGATCACTGACCGTGTGGCTGGTGGCGTCGGTGATCGAGAAGCCGAAGCTGTCCGAGGCAGCCTCCGAGCCGTCATGCTCGTAGGTCACCAGCCCGTCGTCGATGTCCTTCTGCGTGAAGGTGTCGCCCAGTTCGAGGGCGGTGCCGTCGAGCTTGAGCGTGCCCCCCGCCGGCAGCGTGGTAAGCGTGTAGGCGATGTCGGCCGGATCGGTGTCTTCGGTATCCGACGAGGACAGCATCGCCGAGGTGATGGTGGTCGATCCGCCCTCGTCGAGCGTCAGGCCGGTATTGGTGTCGACCGTCGGCGGGGCATCGACCTCGATCGTGCGCTCGAAAGCGACACTGGTCTGCGTGTCCGTATCGCCGCTGTCGTCCGTCGCGGTGATCGAAACCACACGGTCGCCGCCGGGCATGGAGGATGCCGAACCGGTGTAGAGGAAGGCCGCGCCCTGCAGCACCGTCTGATAATCGGCAACCGAGGCCGCGCCCGACAGGGTCAGCGTGCCGGTGGCCGAGTTGAAATTGTAGCTGATGCCATGGTTGTTGGCGTAATTCGCCGCCGGCACGAACAGGCCCATATAGTCAGACGCACCACCAGGACGGGTGGTGAAGGTCACCACTACACTGGTGAGCTGTGTCGAATCGACGTCGCCGAGCACCGCGGAGCCGACGATCGCAACGGCAGCGCCGCCGGCACTGTAGACCGGCGAGGCCGACAGGTCGGTCACCGTCGGCGCGTCGTTCACCGGCGTGACATCCAGCGACACCATCGCCGTATCGGTCTGCGGCCCGCCCGAACCGTTATTGCCGCCGTCATCGACGGTCACCGTCAGGGTGACATCCGCCGTCGCATTCTCGGCCGTGGTGTAGCCGACGCCGCTGGCGGCGATGAAGGCGTTGATCGCGGTCACCGTGCCGGTCAGCGTCAGGCTGGTCGCCGTGCCGCCCACGGTCACGCCGCTGCCGCTGGTCGCGGACAGCGATCCGGTGGCGACATCCAGCGTGACGGTCACATCGCCGGTACCGGCATCGACATCACTGATCGAGATGCCGGTCAGCGCGGTTGCAACATCCTCGGTCACGCTGATCGACGGCGGCGCCGTGATCTCCGGCGCGTCGTTCACCGCGGACACCGCCAGCGTCACCGTGGCCGTGTCGGTCAGGGTCCCGCCCGCACCGCTATTGCCGTCGTCATCGACATCGATGGTCAGGGTCACGTCGCCGCTGGCATTCGCCACCGGCGTGAAGGTCAGCGAATTGCCCGAGAGGAAGGCGTTGATGTCGGCCACCGTGCCGGTCAGCGTCAGCGCCGTTGCCGTGCCGCCGACAGTCACGCCCGAGCCACTGGTCGCGGCCAGTTCGCCCTCGCCCACGGTGAAGGTCACCGTCACCTCGCCGGTGCCGGCGTCGACATCACTGATCGAAATGCCGGTCAGCGCGGTCTCGGTGTCTTCGATGACGTCGATCGAGGCCGGTACGGTCAACTCCGGCGCGTCGTTCACCGCGCTCACGCCCAGCGTCACGGTGGCGGTATCGGTCTGCGGCCCGCCCGAACCGTTATTGCCGCCGTCATCGACGGTCACCGTCAGGGTGACATCCGCCGTCGCATTCTCGGCCGTGGTGTAGCCGACGCCGCTGGCGGCGATGAAGGCGTTGATCGCGGTCACCGTGCCGGTCAGCGTCAGGCTGGTCGCCGTGCCGCCCACGGTCACGCCGCTGCCGCTGGTCGCGGACAGCGATCCGGTGGCGACATCCAGCGTGACGGTCACGTCGCCGGTACCGGCATCGACATCACTGATCGAGATGCCGGTCAGCGCGGTTGCGACATCCTCGGTCACGCTGATCGACGGCGGCGCCGTGATCTCCGGCGCGTCGTTCACCGCGGACACCGCCAGCGTCACCGTGGCCGTGTCGGTCAGGGTCCCGCCCGCACCGCTATTGCCGTCGTCATCGACATCGATGGTCAGGGTCACGTCGCCGCTGGCATTCGCCACCGGCGTGAAGGTCAGCGAATTGCCTGAGAGGAAGGCGTTGATGTCGGCCACCGTGCCGGTCAGCGTCAGCGCCGTTGCCGTGCCGCCGACAGTCACGCCCGAGCCACTGGTCGCGGCCAGTTCGCCCTCACCCACGGTGAAGGTCACCGTCACCTCGCCGGTGCCGGCATCGGCATCCGAAATCGAAATGCCGGTCAGCGCGGTCCCGGTGTCTTCGGTGACGTCGATCGACGCAGGCGCCGTGATCTCCGGCGCGTCGTTCACGGCCGTGACCGTGATCGCAAAACTCTGCCCGCTGACGGTGAGGTTGGTCGCGTCCGTCACCGAGAAGCCGAAGCTGTCCGACGCCCCTTCCGAGCCGTCATGCTCGTAGGTCACCAGCCCGTCGTCGATATCCTTCTGCGTGAAGGTATCGCCCACGCCGAGGACGGTGCCGTCGAGCTTGAGCGTACCGGCAGCCGGCGCCGTGGTCAGCGTGTAGGTGACATCGGCCGGATCGGTGTCTTCCATATCCGACGACGACAGCATCGCCGAGGTGATGGTGGTGGAATCGCCCTCGTCCAGCGTCGTGCCGGCGTTGGTATCGACCTTCGGCGGCGCATTGACCTCGATGGTGCGCTCGAAAGCGACACTGGTCTGCGTGTCCGTATCGCCGCTGTCGTCCGTCGCGGTGATCGAAACCACCCGGTCGCCGCCGGGCATGGAGGATGCCGAACCGGTGTAGAGGAAGGCCGCGCCCTGCAGCACCGTCTGATAATCGGCAACCGAGGCCGTGCCCGACAGGGTCAGCGTGCCGGTGGCCGAGTTGAAATTGTAGCTGATGCCATGGTTGTTGGCGTAATTCGCCGCCGGCACGAGCAGGCCCATATAGTCAGACGTACCACCAGGACGGGTGGTGAAGGTCACCACTACACTGGTGAGCTGTGTCGAATCGACGTCGCCGAGCACCGCGGAGCCGACGATCGCAACGGCAGCACCGCCGGCCGTGTAGACCGGCGAGGCCGACAGATCGGTCACCGTCGGCGCGTCATTGGTGGGCTGGATGTTCACGGTGGTCACCAGCGTGCCGGTGAGCGCGCCGCCCGAGCCCTGGACACCGGCATTGCCGTCATCGACCGACCAGAGCAGATCGACCGAGGCCGGCGGCGCGTCGCTCGCCGTGGCATAGCCGATCTGCCGCGCGGCTTCGGTCAGAAGATCGTAGGTCGCATTGGCATTGAGCGTGAGGACGAGCGTGCCGCCCGCATTGGTGGTGACGGTACCGATGACGATGCCACCGACGGTCAGATCTCCGCCCTCGGTCAGGTCGCCGAGCGTGCCGCCGCTGATCGCCCCGAACAGGTCGTCGGCATCGGCCCCGCCATCACGGGTGATGGTGATGACCATGCCGTCATGATTGTCGGCCAGCCACAGCTCGGGATCATAGATGTCGATCTCGGAATCGATCGCGGTGAAGCCGCCATCCTCGACATGGGTCGGATCCATGTTGAAGCCGGCGACGGGCGTACCGTCGGGGGCGAAGCGCGCTGCGAAGATCTCGTCGCCGCCGCAGCCGCAACCAAGATAGCTGCCACCGAGCAGCAGGTCGCCATTGTCGTCGACGGTGAGCGCCGAGATGGTGAAGCTGCGCAGATCGTCACCGAAGGTGACTTCGCCATTGGTCCCGAAGCTGGTGTCCAGCTGCCCGTCGGCGCCGATCTTGATGATCGAGGCGGTGGCGGTGGGCATGCCTCCGGTGATCGTTATACGGGTGCCGACCAGGACGACACTGCCATCGGCGAGCAGGGTTGCGTCGGTGGTCAGGCTGCCCGTGAAGGCCAGGCTGCCGCCGCTGCCGAA
This sequence comes from Tistrella mobilis, assembly GCF_041468085.1. Lineage (NCBI taxonomy): Bacteria > Pseudomonadati > Pseudomonadota > Alphaproteobacteria > Geminicoccales > Geminicoccaceae > Tistrella > Tistrella mobilis. The sequence continues at coordinate 3,513,974 of NZ_CP121017.1, forward strand.
GCCACCATCGACGGAACCGCCATCCGTCAGACGCCAGAGCGTGGTGACGGGCAGGCCGGTATCCGCATCGGTATGGATGTTCAGGACGACCATGCCGCCGCCGGGCTGGGGCAGAACCGACACGCCGGTTTCGGCAATATCGGGATCGTCGATCGTGGCGGTGCCGCTGCTGCCGAAACCGGTATCCAGCGTGCCATCGGCGTTGTAGCGCTGAATGATCGCGCCGGTATCCGCCGCACCGGTAACGAGGATCTTGCCGTCGGCCTGGACGGCGACGCTCAGCAATGCCTCGCTGCCGCCGAAATCGATCGCCACCGCAGCACCGCCGTTGAACGCGGAGTCGAAGCTGCCATCGGCAAGCAGCCGGTACAGCCGGCCATCGGCGGTGCCACCATCGCCGGTGGTGTTCACGCCGGCCACCAGGATGCGGCCGGTATCGTCCACCGCCACCTTGTACAGCGAGAATGCCACCCCGGCGTCGTTGAGGACGACGACGCCATCCGTGCCGAAGCCGCTATCCCGCGTGCCGTTGTCGTTCAGGCTGACCAGCAGGGCCACGGTAGCACCGCCGGACACGTCGACCGTGCCTGTGATCAGCAGCTTGCCGTTGCTCTGCAGCAGGGCGTTCGCGGGCGTGAACTCGCCGCCGCTGTCCAGGGTGACGACGCCATTGGTGCCAAAGCTGGTGTCGAGCTTGCCGTCGGCGTCATAACGCGCGACCACGATCATGTTCGGCTGAACGCTGGTGTCGACGCCGAACTGATAGTAGCCGCCGTCAGGCAGGGCGACGATCCCGCCGATGCTGTCCATATCCCCCGGGGCATCGTCGACGACGGTACCATCGGGCATGGTGGTCACGTCGGGCGCATCGTTCACGGCCGTGACCGTGATGGTCACCGTCTCGCTGGCGGTTTCAGAGGCGCCGCCGCTATTGCCCAGATCGTCGATATCGACGGTCAGGGTGACATCGCCGGTATCGTCGGCATCGGTCTGGAAGGTGACGCCCTGGGCGGCGATGAAGGCGTTGATGTCGGCGATGGTGCCGGACAGCATGATCGCCTTCGACCCGTCGGTGACCGTCACCCCCGACCCGCTGGTGGCGGTGATCGTGCCGTGGTCGACGCTCAGCGTCACCTCGACCGTGCCACTGCCGGCATCGGCATCGGCAAAGGAAATGCCGGTGATCGCCGTGGCCGTGTCTTCGGTGACCGTGATCGTGCCGCCACCCGGCACGGTGATCACCGGTGCGTCGTTGACCGCGGTGATGGCAACCGTGCTGGTCAGCGTGCCCTCGGCCGCACCGCCGGCCCCTTGCGTGCCGCTATTGCCGTCATTCACCGTCCAGACCAGATCGACCGAGGCCGGCGGCGCGTCGCTGGAATTGGCATAGGCGATCTGGCGCAGCGCCTCGTTCACCAGCGCGCGGGTCGCCGCGGCATTGAGCGACAGCACCAGGGCGCCGGCCGAGTTGGTCACGACCGTGCCGATGGTGGTGCCCGAGACGACCAGGGCCTGGCCTTCGGTCAGGACACCGAGCGTGCCGCCATCGGCCGCCGAGAACTGATCCTGGCTGTCGGCACCGCCGTCGCGCGTCAGGCTGACGGTGAAACCGTCGAGCGTGTCGGCATCGCCCAGATCGACATCGTCGACCGCAATCGTCGGCGCGATCACCACCGGCGCGCCGTTTTCGGTATAAGCCACCGGATCGGCATCGAATACCGGCTGACCGGTCGCGTCATAGCGGGCGAAGTAGATATCGGCCGGCTGCAATGCCGAGTCGTAATGGATGCCGCCCAGCAGGATTTCGCCGGTGTCGGCGTCGATCCGGACCGAGGTGTGATTGAGCGGGAATTCGGTGCCGCCGATCGTGAACCCGCCATCCCGGCCGAAACCGGCATCGAGCACGCCATCGGCGGTAAAGCGCTGAACCGTCGTCGAAATATCCGCGGCGAAGGAGATGGTGCCGACAACGATGATGCCGCCATCCGGGGCGAAGGCGAAGGAGACGGTGTGCGCCGCCTCCCCCGTCACGGCACCGTTCAAACCGAAGCCGGTATCCAGCGCACCATCGGCGGTCAACCGCCAGATCACCGGCACCTGCTGGCCGGGGAAGCCGGAATCCTCGGTGGCCGACGCCACCAGAATGCTGCCATCGGCCTGCAGGCTGACCCCCTGAGCGCCAGCGCCGCCGAGGAGATCGGTATCGATGATCAGATAACCGCCGGTTCCGAAGCTGGTATCCAGCGTGCGATCGGCATTGTGGCGATAGACGATCAGATCGCGGCCCTGGACCGCCAGCGTCACGACCTTGCCGTCGGGCTGGATGACCGAATCGAGCGCCTGCTCGCTGCCCGGAATGCTGGCGCCGACATTGAACACGCCGTCCGCGGTGCCGTCGGCGGTGAAGCGGAACACGACGGTGCTGGTATCGCCCGAGGTGGGCGTCAGCGTCGCCGTGACATAGATCCGGTCGCTGCCGTCGATTTCGATATCGACCGGGCCGAAGCTCGACGGGGCCTGGGAGACGGTGATCGGGAAGCCCGACACCACGCTGCCATCGGTCGCAAGACGCGTCACCACCAGCGAGCTGTCGGAAGCCGCACGGCCGGCAATGATCAGTTCACCCGAGGCCAGCACCTTCACCGCGTTCGGAACCGTGCCGGCGAAATAGGCCGCACCATCCGTGCCATAGCTGGTATCGATGCTGCCATCGGCGTTGTAGCGATAGACCAGCACATTCTGGTACGCATCCCCACCGGTGGTGCGGCTGCTGACCACATAATGGCCGCCGCCGGGCGCATCCAGCATCCAGGTCGGGGTGGAAAGCGGCTCGGGCGCGGCAACCACATCGACGCCGTCATTGATGGTGTAGACATCCGGCGCGTCGTTGACCGGATCGACGGTCACGGTCACCGTGTCGGCATCGGTGCCCGGCAGGGCCGCGTCCTGGTCGCTGACGCTGACCGAGAGATCGACCGTACCGGTGACGTTCACCCCCGGCCGGTAGGTCACATTGCCGCCGGAAATGAAGGCGTTGATGTCGGCCCGGCTGCCGGTGAGGATCAGGGTCTGGCCGCCGGCGGCAACGGTGACGTCGGCGGTGCCGGTGGCGGTGAACGAACCGCCCGGGGCGGTGATCGTCAGCACGTAATCCTGGCCGAGATCGTCGGTGTCGGCGATCGAAATGCCGGTGATCTGAAGATCGGTGTCCTCGTTCACGGTCAGCGAGCCCGGCACGGTCAGCACCGGTGCCTCGTTCACGACCGTCACCTCCATGCTGCCGGTGGCGAGCGCCGAGGAATAGGCGCTGGAGCTGCCGGTGATGGTGGTGTCGGCGGTGCCGCGGGTGGAACCGCTGGTGGCGGTGCCGATGGTCTGGTCCCAGGCGCGGAACGAGATGGTCGCGGTCTCGGCCGTGTTGCCGGCCGGGTCGTAGCGGAGCTGGGCATCCGCCGCCAGCAGAAGCGAGGCATTCACCGACACGGTGCCGACCGCATACCAGTTGGTGCCGTCGGTCGAATACTCCCAGCTGCCGGTGCCGGTCAGCGCGGTGATCGCGATACCCGATTCGGGGTTGGCATCGACATCGCCATAGCCGGCATCGGTGAGCAGGTCGCTGACGGTGATGGCGGTCGACACGTCATTGCGATCCACCGGATCCAGCGTGATGTCGGTGGTCGACAGCGTCGGCGCGTCGTTGATCTGGGTGACGACCATCGCCGCGCGGGAATCTTCCACGGAATAGGCCGTGCTGCCGCCCGTGCTGGACGCATCCCCCGTCTGGAGCGTGGACCCGCTGGTGGCCGTGCCCGAGGTCTGGTCCCAGCCCCGGAAGGTCAGCGATGCCGGGCCGCCGCGGTTGTTGTCGGGCACGAAACGGAACTGGGTGGTCGCTGCGAACAGCAGGGCCGCACTGTCGGATGCCGTCGTGCCCAGCCCGTACCAGTTGGTGCCGTCGGTCGTGTACTGCCAGGCGCCGTTGCCGAGGATACCGGTGATCGCGATGCCCGAAACCGCGCCGCTGTCGGGGTCGGCATAATTCACATCGGTCAGCCAGTCGCTGACCGAATAGGTCGTCGACATGGTGTTTTCATTGGTGGTCGTCAGCGCGACCTGCGATCCGTCGATGGTCGGCGCGTCGTTCACCGCAGAGACCGCCAGCGTCACCGTGGCCGTGTCGGTCTTCACCCCGCCGGAGCCGGTATTGCCGCCGTCATCGACATCGACGGTCAGGGTCACATTGCCGCTGGCATCGGCGGCGGGCGTGAAGGTCAACGCACTGGCCGCGATGAAGGCGTTGATGTCGGCCACCGTGCCGGTCAGCGTCAGCGCGGTCGCCGTGCCGCCCACGGTCACGCCGCTGCCGCTGGTCGCGGCAAGCTCACCCTCGCCCACCGTGAAGGTCACCGTCACATCGCTGGTACCGGCATCGGCATCCGAAATCGAAATGCCGGTGAGCGCGGTCTCGGTGTCTTCGGTGACGTCGATCGACCCGGGCGCCGTGATCTCGGGCGCGTCGTTCACGGCCGTTACGGTGATCGCGAAGGTCTGACTGCTGACGGTGTGGTTGGTCGTATCCTTCACCGAGAAGCCGAAGCTGCCCGAGGTGGTTTCCGAGCCGTCATGCTCGTAGGTCAGCAGCCCGTCGTCGATATCCTTCTGGGTGAAGGTGTCATTCACCGACAGCGCGGTGCCGTTGCGCTTCAGCGTGCCCGCGGCCGGCGCCGTGGTCAGGGTATAGGTGACGTCGGCCGGATCGGTGTCTTCGGTATCCGACGACGACAGCATCGCCGAGGTGATGGTGGTGGAGCCGCCCTCGTCCAGCGTCGTGCCGGTATTGGTGTCGACCTTCGGCGGGGCATCGACCTCGATCGTGCGCTCGAAGGCGGCACTGGCCTGGGTCGCACTGTCGCCGCTGTCATCCGTCGCGACGATCGAGACCACACGGTCGCCGCCGGGCATGGAGGCAGTGCTGCCGGTATAGGCATAGACCACGCCCCGCAGCACGGTCTGATATTGGGCGACCGAGGCCGTGCCCGAAAGGGTCAGCGTGCCCGTGGCGTTGTTGTAGTTGACGTCGATCCCGTAGTTACTTGCATTGTCCGCCCCCGTGGTCGACATGGCGATACGATCCGACGTCCCGCCCGGGCGGGTGGTCAGGGTCAGCACCACGCTGGTCAGATTGCCGGAGTCGACGTCGACGATCGTTGCGGATTCGGCCACCGCCACCGGCGAGCCGCCGGCACTGAAGAGCGGCGACGCCGAGGTGTCGTTCACCACCGGCGCATCGTTCACCGGCGTCGTGTTGACGGTGAAGGTATGCTGCACCGCGTCCGAATAGTTTGCGGACGACTGCTTCAGCGTGAAGGTCAGGGTGCCGGCAGTTTCCCCGCCGTCATGCTGGAAGGTGACGAGCCCGTCGTCGATATCCTGCTGGGTAAAGGTCCCGCCGGTCGACAGCGTGCTGCCGTTGAGCGACACGGTCAGATGACTGAGCGCCGCCACCGTATAGATCAGATCCGCCCCGGTGGCGTAATCGTCGGAGGCTTCCAGCATCGCGGTGGTGATGCTGCCCGATCCGCCCTCGGCAACCGTGGTGCCGGTATTGGTGGCGACCGTCGGGGTCTTGTCGATCTCGATCGTCAGATCGAAGGTGCCGACCTGATCATTGGCATCGGTGACCGTATAGCGGATGATGCGGTCGGTCGTGTCGAGAGCGGCCACCGACGACTGGTTCTTGTACTCGATATTGCGGAGAATATTCTGGTAGGTATTGAGTGACGCGGTGCCGGTGAAGGTCAACGTGTAGTTATTATACGAGATGCTGACACCAGCATAGGTTCCCATAATGCGCGGGCGCTCCTGGAACGTGTCCGGAGGACTGACCAGCTGCACCGTCGCCGATTTTATCATCGTCGTGTCGTCGATGAGGAACAGGTCCGGCGCGAAGTACGCATAATCCTGACTACCTGAATAGGCACCCGGGGTATAGACGAAGGTGTCGGCCGAAATCGCCGGCGGATCATCGTCCAGGCTGGTGACGGCGACGCCGCTGCCGATCAGCTCGTCGGAGGTGGCGCCGTCGGCATCGGTGACGGTGGCGCGGATGACGCGCGACCCGGCGGCGGTGGGCGTGAAGCCAACTTGGCTGTCGCCGCCATAGCCCCAGGTGGGGGCGTCCGCGGTGGAGCTGTAGGTCACGGTGCGCAGCGCCGCCTGCATCTGCGCCGCTGTGCCGCTGCCGGTCAGCGTCAGGACAAGAAAGCCGTCCTCCATCGCCAGGCTGGCACTGTAGGGGCCGGGCGAGGTGACCGCGAGCACATCGCCATCATGCGAGTTGGCGATCCAGACCTTGGCCGAGGTGATCAGGTCGCCATCGTCATCGGCGACCGTGATATCGGGCAGCAGGATGACCGGCGCGTCGCCTTCCTGCCAGCTTACGGTCCGCGGGCCACCCAGCACCGGGGTGGTGTCGCCCACCAGCTCGACCGCACCGATATCGATGGCGCTGCCGAAAACGCGGGTGGCGCCGGTCTGGTCGGTGGCGGGCTGGCCGGTGATCGAGGCATTGCCGGCATCGATCGCCGAGCTGCCGGTGCCCGGCTTCATCGTCTGGGTATAGCCGCCATTATCCGCCAGCGCCCCCAGATTGGGATCGGTGGTCTTGTCGGTGCCGGCGCTGGTCCAGCCGTTATTGGCAAGGCTGTTGCCGAAATAGATGTTCCAGCCGACATTGGTCGCACTGCCGCCGGTGACGTTCACGCCCCGGCCGGTGTTGTTGGCCAGAATCGTATGGCTGACACTGACCGAGCCGCCATAGGAATCGATCGTGCCGTTATAGGTGGCATCGCTCGCGCTGTTGCCCGAAAAGGTGCTGTGCGCCACGGTGAGCGCCGAGGTGCTTTCGATCGCGCTGCCGAAGGTCGCTGTGTTCCCGGAAAAGGTAGAATTGACCACAGAAACGGTGCTGCTGGTGCCGAGTAGTGCGACGGCGCCACCACTACCGCTGCTGGTCGCAACATTGCGATCGAAGGTAGACCGAACAACATCGAGATCAACCAAGGCATTAGCCGCAATGAGGACAGCACCGCCACTCCCCCCAGTGCCGCTGGCCGTGTTCTGTGTGAAGGTACTGTCGGTGATGAAGGCCTCGGAGGTTGTCGCTGTGTCCGTAAGCGCGACAGCACCACCCCCGGCACCGCCATTGGTCGCGTCATTCCCGGTGAATGTCGAGCGCTCGATCGTCGTCGACCCACCGCCCGTCCGCGTCGAGATCGCACCGCCCACACCGCTGCTATTGTTGGTAAAGGTACCGCCCGTGGCAGAAAAAGTGATGTTGCCGGAAGCATTGCCCTCCACCCGGATCGCACCACCTGAATTGGTCGCACTATTCTGATCGAAACTGCTGTCGGTGACGTTCAGCGTGGCGCCGGCCGCACTGGTCTGATAGATCGCGCCACCTTCGGTGGTCGCGGTGTTGGTGGTGAACTGGCCGGTGACCGTGTGGATGAAATTGCCGCCGGAAATATAGATCGCGCCACCGGCGCCGCTGGTTGCCTGGTTGTCGACGAAGCTGTTGGTGCCGGTCATCGCCAGCTGGCCGCCGCTGATAAAAATCGCGCCGCCCTGGGTGGCATGCAGACCGGTCATGGTCATGTCGGTCAGCGTCAGCGTGTCCGAGCCGGTGGACGAGAAATTGATGCCGGCGCCGCCGCCCGAGGTCTTCGACGCACCATCGATCGCCAGCCGCGCAAAGGTGACCGTGGCATCGCTGACCGTGAACACGCTGCCATTGGTGATGTTGGCGGCCAGAATGTTGCGGGTCGCCGCGGTGCTGGACTGGATCACGACATTGTCGGTGATCGTTGTAAAACCGGTGGCGCCGCTGCCCAGCGTGATATCGGCCGTGATGTCGATCTGGTCGGTGCCGGCCGCCGCATTGGCATTGACGATCGCGGTTTCCAGCTGGGCCTCGGTGCCGGCGGTGAAGGTCGCCATCAGGCCGTCATAGCCGGCGCGGGTGTCTTCCGTCACCGCGATCGTGGTGTCGACCTGGCCGATCGACACTTCCAGATCCCAGTCGCCGAAACGGCCACCGCCATTGGCGGCGACGCTGCCGGTGGCATCGTCCGAGGCGGCGACATCGGCGCCGGTCAGCTCTGCCAGCCGGCCCAGAAAAGCCAGGCCGTCGCTACCGCCGGCCACGTCGCAGCCATAAAGCAGGATGTCGCCATCCTCGGCCAGACCGGCGCCGATCACCGCCAGGTCGCCGGCCCGGTCGTCGATATTCCTGTCCGAGAGGGTGGAAGATCCCAGCCAGATTTCGCCGACGCTGCCTTCCGAAATGATGTGGATGGCATCCACTGACCCCGACTGTTCGGCCATCCAGTCGGCGATCTGTTCCAGCCCGTCGCGGCCGGCATCCAGCACCACGATTTCAACATCCTGGGCCAGGCCGGCGGCCAGGGTCTGCCAGTCGGTGACGCGGGTGTCGATGAAGGCGACCTCGCGCCGGTCGCCCGCCGCGGCGGGGGCCGTCGCCACATCCGATCCGTCATCGCCGCCCTGGGCGGCGGTTTCCACCAGGGCGGCGGCGTCATGGGCATCGGCCTGATGGCCGGTATCGGCCGCACTGCCGTCGCCGGCGGTATCGGGGTGCAGTTCCTGCGCGGCATCCTGGGCCGCCTGATCCTGCAGCGCCTCTGCCGCGGTGGCGACACCGGCAGCATCGAACATCATCCGTGGCTCAAGCGCCTGGGCCAGCGCCCCCCGCCGGCCCGGGCGGCGCGGCCCGGTGATGTGACGGCTGGCATGATCTCCCCGACGACGAAAGCGGCGCATGATACCCGTCCCCCGAAACCCCGTGACGACCGGGCGACGTGATCTCCACACCCGGTCTGACTGTCGTTCCCGCGGCGCCGGCGATTCTTCTTCACGAAGTGCCGCATATCGCAACGATACACCCGTCCGGCCGGACGCAGCGTACCTTCGTCGGGTTTTCGTTAACCTAGCTGAACCTTCCTGACCCGGAAAGCGGCTTTCCGGGCGCGCGCGCGGCGGGCCGGCGCTCCAGAAGCTTGATTCGGCGCGTTTTTCAACGATCCCAAGCATTTGAGGCATATCAACGGCCATTAACCTCGTCCTCACATGACGGGCAAGACTCCTGTCGCAAACCGTGCGACATTAATCACGCACGGCAACCGCCAAGCGAAACGGCGGGAATGCGCCGCAGATGCATGCAATCCAGGCTGGTGTGGCCAGGCTGGTGCGGGGCTGCATCCCGCCGGGTCTGCCGCCGGTCAACCATCGGGATGTGGGATGTTCGAGAACTTCACCTTTGAAACCTTCGCGCCGCATGTCGGCACCGAATTCCATGTGCGCCTGCCCCAGGGCAATCTGCCGCTGACCCTGGTCTCTGCCCGGCCCGGTATCCAGGCCATGTTGACCGGCCAGCGCCGCCTGGGCTTCAGCCTGATCTTCCGCGGCCCCCCCCAGATCTATCTGCCGGCCAACAGCTACGACATCGCCCATCCCCGGCTGGGGCTGCTGAAGATGATGTTCATCTGCCCGGTGATCGCGCCGGTCGATCCGTCGACCGGGCGGCCGATGCCGGGCAATCACTACGAAGCGATCTTCAATTGACGCCCCCCACTGATGCCAAGGCCCACTGATACCAAGACCCACTGACACCAACGCCCACTGACACCAACGCCTGCCGAAACCACCGGCTGCGGCCCGGCCGGGCGACCGCATCGCCACGTCGCGACGACAGCCATGTCGACCACAAGACGGAACAGGACGAGGACGGAGACCGGATATGGATTCACCCTTCATCGCCAGCATCGTGACCTGGATGCCGGATTTCGCACCCAAGGGCTGGGCCTTCTGCCAGGGCCAGATCCTCTCGATCGCCCAGAATCAGGCGGTGTTCGCGCTGATCGGCACCACCTATGGCGGCAACGGCAGCACCACCTTCGCCCTGCCCGACCTGCGCAGCCGCATACCCGTCGGTACCGGCAACGGCCCGGGCCTGTCACCGGTCTATCTGGGCCAGGCGGCCGGCAGCGAAACCCAGACCATGACCGATCAGACCCTGCCGGCCCATACCCATTTCGCCCTGCCCGAGCTGCGCCCGGCCCTGCCGCTGTCGACCGCCCCGGCCACGGCGCCCGATCCGACCACCGGCGTGCTCGCCACCGGATCGGTCCGCATCGGCAGCGGCCCGGCCGCCCAGACCTTTCCGGTGTCGAATTTCACCACCGCTCAGGCCAGTGCCGTGCTGCCGGTCACCATGCCGGGGGATCTGACCGCGACCCCCACCGGCAACTCCCAGCCCTTTTCGATCATGCAGCCCTATACGGCGCTCAACTTCATCTTTGCGATGCAGGGCATCTATCCGCCGCGCAGCTGACCGGTTTCCGCTGCGCAGCCGGGCCGGCACTGCTCCGGTCGCCATCCACGGGCCCGGTCGCCATCCACATGGTCTCCACCATCCATAAGGTTTCGGAAAGATGAACCCCTATATCGGACTCTGCATGCATTGGGCGCCGAATTTCGCCCCCCGCAACTGGGCCTATTGCGCCAATCAGCTGATGGCAATCAGCCAGAACACCGCACTGTTTTCGCTGATCGGCACCACCTATGGCGGTAACGGCATCCAGACCTTCGCCCTGCCCGATCTGCGCGGCCGCGCCGGCCTGGCCGCCGGCCGCTCGACCACCGGCACCCAATATGTCGAAGGCGAAGTCGCCGGCACCGACCAGACCACCCTGCTGATGACCAATATGCCGGCCCATACCCATGCGGTCAGCCCGGTCACCGGCACCCTGCCGGCCACCGCCACCCAGGCCGATACCAACGGGCCGGCCACGGGGCTCGCCTTCGGCATGGCGCACACGACTTTCGACAACGGCGGCATTGAGGTGTCCGTCCCGGTCAACGCCTATGCAGCCGGCCCGGCCGATGTTACCTCGGCGGTGGGGGCGTCCGGCGGCACGGTCACCTTCGGGGTGACCGGCCACAACGCCCAGACCCCGATCACCCAGCCCTATCTGGGCCTGAACATCATCATCGCCATGTACGGCATTTTCCCGCCGCGCAGCTGACCGGCCCCCGACGCGAAAACAGGAGAGAACCGATGGACGGAGTTTATCTGGGGGCCGTGTTCCTCTGGGCGCCGAGCTTTGCACCGCGCGGCTATACCTTCTGCAACGGCCAGTTGCTGTCGATCGCGCAGAACGACGCCCTGTTCAGCCTGATCGGTACGACCTTCGGCGGTGATGGCCAGACCACCTTTGCCCTGCCCAACCTGATCGGCCGCACGCCCCTGGGCGCGGGCCAGGGGCCCGGCCTGTCGAACTATGCCCTGGGCCAGACCGGTGGCACCGAGACCATCACGCTGACCGGCAACAATCTGGCCCATCACACCCATACCGTTACGGCAGAACTGCAGGCCACGATTCCGATCGCCACCACCGACGCGACCGAGTCCGAGCCGGCCAATGACGTCGTCCTGGGCAATGGCAATTTCGTGCAGACCAATGCGCCCGGCTCCCCCACCCGGCCCGCCAATCTGTTCGTCGCCGTGCAGAACCCGGAAGCGACCCTGCCGGTGCAGATGAACGGCCAGGTCGCCGTCGGCTCGTCGGGCATGAACGTCCCGGTCCAGATCATGCAGCCTTACGCGGTGCTGCAATACATCACCCCGCTCTACGGCATTTATCCGCCGCAGGGCTGATCGGGCGCCACACCGTCAACGACGCATCAGGGGGCACGCGGCGACGATCCGCGTGCCCCTTTTATTCGGGTCGATCCGTGGCCGCATGTGGCCGTATAGATTCTGGCCATCACCGATCATCCCGATCTGTTCGCGGCGATCGACACAACCTATGGCGGTGACGGCATCACCGGCTTCCGCCTGCCGGATCTTCGCGGCCGACGCTGGGTCGGCGCCGGCCAGGGGCCGGACACGGCGGCCTTCACCCCCGCCGACAGCGGCGGCGCCGAGACCCTGGTGCTGACCGCCGACCAGCTGCCGGCCGCCGGCGCGCAGGCGACGTTCACCACCCCCGCCGCCGGCCTGATCCCCGGCAATGGCCACACGATTTTCGACGATGGTGGTGGAGACGTCTCGACCACGGTCCAGGCCTATGCCGATGCCAGCCGCGCCGATGGCCGTTTCCTGGCCCCGGCGATCGAGGGCGGGCTGGCGGTTGTGCCCGGCCGGCGGCGGGGTGCCGGTGCCGCTGGGCGCGCCCTGGCTGGCGGCCACCGCGATCATCCGCGCCACCCTCTGACCCGCTGCCCGACCGTCACCCCCGGCCCCCGCGGGCGCGCGATTCCTGGTCGCGCGCCCGCCTGCCCTGCTCTGCCCGACGAGAACATAACGGTTTCGTCTTGCGCCGCAAAACCATCGGAACAAGGCGCGTACAGGCACAGAATCATACACGTTTCCGATGAAATTCCGCGGCAAACGGCATCGGAGAGAGGGGCAAGCGCTGAACATTTTATTTAAATTTCCTTAAAGCGCCGGATATCCCGTGTGCCACACCTCACATGAAGATACACAATTCACAGGAACAAGAAACATGTCTGCAAGCCATGCTGCAATGCAGTATTTCCAAAAGGTAAACAGCCATGCCGAACGCGACCAGATCCTGAGTGACATATCATCGCACTGTGATTGCCCACCACAATCCCGCCGTGGACATCAGTGAAGATATTCTCTGCTTGTTTGAATTTTGTTCCGATTTTTCGCTAAAACTTCTCGCTCAGGTTGTAATAAACCTGCACATAACAAGAACATTTCAGAAACATATTCCCACGACAACATGGTTAACGCCACCTGGGGCGGGTCCCCCGCCCGGGTGCTGCATTCCGGTATCGGCGGCATCAGCCCGGCCCGGCGCTCTGGTTGCGCCGCAATATGGCCCTGGCCCCGCAGCGGATGGCGGCGCTGATCCTCCCGCGGCGGTTACACCCTCCCACCCTGGGCGCGAACAGCGAACCCCACACCATCGAAACGCGATGGACATCTTCGGGCAGGCACCCTATAGTCGGGGTCGCAGCCCGGTCGTGCGATGGCGCGGGGGGGTGTATGGGACGGATGGCATGACGCGATGCCGCCCGGCCCCGCCGTACAGGTTTACCCGAACTTGTGTGGTGTAGATGCGACACCGACTTGAGCGCGGCGGACAGGTGTCCTGCCGCGCTTTTTTCGTCGCCCGCCAGATGTGCGGATCAGAAGCCGCTTTCGCGGATGGCGACGGCGATCACCCGGCGCCACAGGCTGGCGGCGAAGCTTTCCGCCGGTGCGTCGATCCGCACCATGCCCCGCAGGGCCAGGGTCTGGCCGGCGGGCGCTGCGGCTGCATCGCCGGCATCGGGTTCCAGCCACACCCGATAGACCGCGCCGCGCGGCACGGGGCGGCGCTCGTGGTCCAGCTCGGTTGCGATCGGCCCGCCATTCTGGCTGGCCAGGGCTGGCTGATCCAGGGCATCGACCGCCGTCTCGGACACGGCCGTCACCACCACCGGCAGCGGGTCGCGCGCGGGGTCGTCGGTCACGAAGCGGCCGCGGGCGCCGACATGCAGCCGCGGCAGATCCTCGCCCCGGACATAGGCCTCGATCCGCCCGCCCTCTGCCGCCACCACCAGCCCCAGCACCCGGGCGGGGGATACCCACAATCCCGGCATCAGATCGGCCGGCGGGTCGCGGAAGATGCCGTCCTGCGGCGCGCGCACCACCAGCCGGGCGCGCTCTGCCACCAGCCCGTCCAGCTCCGCCAGCCGGGCGGCCAGCCGCCCTTCCAGCACGCCCACCTCGGCGGCGGTGGCGGCGCTGGCGGCCTGGCGCTGGATCAGTCTCTGGGTCACGTCCAGCTCCAGGCGGATCATCTCGATCTTCCGGTCCAGATCGGGGTTGTCGAGCACCACCACCGGCTGGCCGGCGGTCACGCGCGCCCCCGCCGCCACGGGCACCTCCACCACCCGCGCCGGCGCCGGCGGATGCAGCCGCGGGCTGGCCGATGCCTCCAGCATCGCCGGCAGGCCGATATCGCCCTGCCAGGGCACGAAGGCGAGCCCGATCAGCAGCGCCAGCACCGCCAGGCTGCGGGCCATGGCCCGATTCATCCGCATCTCGTCCCTCGCCTTCCACCATTCGCCGATTTCACGCAGCGCCGGCATCGCCAGGAACCAGCACACCTCCACCGCCGCCAGCAGGATGCCCAGCACCTTGAAGAAGGCGTGATAGACCAGCACGGCGATGCCCAGGAACAGGAAGAACCGCCAGATCCAGGCACCATAGGCATAAATCAGCACCGCCCGCCGGGTGCGCGGCGGCAGCACTTCCGGCGGCTCGCGCCCCAGGCCGAACAGGGTTTCGCGCAGATGCCAGCGGGCCAGCGCAAAGCCGCGGCCCTGCAGGTTGCGCACGCCGATCAGATCCGACAGCAGGTAATAGCCGTCGAAGCGCATCAGCGGGTTCAGATTGACCAGCAGGGTCATGAACCACGACACCGCCGCCAGGAAGAACACGGCAGAGCGCGCCGGCCCGTCGGGCATCAGCGTCCACAGAATGGTGGCGATCGCGGCGATGCCCAGCTCCACCGCCATGCCGGCGGCGCCGATGATCAGCCGCCGGTGGCGTTCCGGCAGCCGCCAGGCGTCGCTCACATCGGTATAGAGCACCGGCATCATCACCAGCAGGGCGACGCCCATGGAATGCACCCGGCAGCCGAAGCGTTTGGCGGCCAGGGCATGGCCCATCTCGTGCAGCACCTTGGCCACGACCATCGCCAGGCCGAACCACACCGCCCCTTCAAGCGTCAGGAAGCTGGTGAAGGTGTGCAGGAACACATCCCATTGCCGCCCGACCAGATAGAGCGCCACGCCGACCAGGGCGAGCAGGGTGAGCCCCGCCCCCCTGGAAAACATCATCCGGCCCAGCGGCGTCAGCCCGTCCAGCCACATATCGGGGCGGACCAGCGGCACGCGCACGAACAGATAATTGTGCAGCAGCCAGGAAAAGGCGCTGCGCTTTGCCGCCTTGCGCTGGCGGGCATAGCTGCCGGTCATCCCCGGCTCGTCGCCCGCCACCAGATTGTTGGCGATCAGGAAACGGGCCAGTTCGTCGACATCCGCCAGCTCCAGCGGCAGGCGAGAGGCGGCCATGGCCCGGGCCAGAACCTTGTCGGGCATCCCCTGATCCCAGGCGCCCAGCAGCGCCACCGCCTGGGGCGACAGGCTGTAATAGCGCCCGCGCGCCGGATCCAGAATCGTCCAGCTGGGGCCACCGTCCAGATCGGTGGGGCCCGGCAGCAGTTTCAGATCCTCGCGCAGCCGCGGCACCGGCTTGGCCTGCTGCTGGCCGCCCGCGCCGCCCCCGAACGAGATGGTCGGCCCCCCCGGCGCGCTGCCCTGCACGGATGTGACCATGACCTAGAACCCGGTATGCTGGCGCAGCGCCGCCAGCGGCCTGCGGAACAGATAGAAGGCGAGCGGCACATCCGCGCCATAGACCTTGGCGGTGCCGCGCAGGCCCACCCTGGGCAGGGCCTCGCCCGCCGGCTGGTCCAGCCGGGCCTTCAGCTCATAGGCCAGAATGCCGCCCGGGGTCTGTTCTGCGGTATAGCTCAGGCTGGTCATGCGCCCGGCCACCGGCTCCAGCGGCCGGGCATCCAGAAACAGCTGCACCGGCGCGCCCGGCTCCAGCCGGATCGCCTCGCCCACCGGCAGTTCCACGCGGATCTCGGCCCGGGCCGGGTCGGCGATGGTCATGATCCGCTGGCCGGTCTGCACCGGCCGGCCGATCCAGTCGTCGGCGCGGGTGAACAGCACGATGCCCGGGCGTTCGGCGCGCACCTCCACCCGGGCCAGGCGCTGTTCGGCATAGTCCAGCTCCGCCTGGCGCAGCCGGGCGCGGGCTTCCAGCAGGGCGATCTGGGCGCCGGCATCACGGTCGTCGAAGGCGCCCTGGCGCGCGCGGCGCAGTTCGGCCTCGGCGATTTCCAGCGTGCGCCGGGCCACCGCCACCTCGGCCTGAAGATTGGTCGGGTCCAGCGTCAGCAGCAGCTCGCCGGCCTCGACCCGCTGATTGGGCTGCACCGCGATCGCCTGCACCACCCCATCCAGCGGCGAGGCGACGGTTGCCGGGGTGCTGGCCGATACCTCGGCCGGGGCCAGTACGCTTTGCGGTACGGGAATGAAACCGGCGGCAACCGCGGCCGCCATCAGCCCCAGCACCAGCCAGCGCGGCCGCGGCAGCCGCCGCCGGCCGGCACCGCGGCCGGCCAGCGCCAGCCAGGCATGGGCATAGGCATCGGCCAGCTGGGCGGCCAGCACCTGATCAGCGGGTGCAAAAACGGTGTCGCGGGCCAGCCACAGCCAGCCGCGCACCTGGCCCTCGCGATCGGGAAGCGGGCAGAGCAGCGCATGGGGGGCCGCCAGCTCGGGCCAGGCTTCGGCCAGTTCCGGCGGCAGATCGGCGGGCGTCACCAGCCGCGGCTTCAGCAGCTCGGCCTCGGGCGCCGGGGCCGGTGCGGCGCCGGCCGGCATCTGTGCCGCAGGCGCCGGTGCCGGCGCCGCCTTCAGCGCCTTCACCTGGTCGCGATGGGCGGCGGCCAGATGGCCCAGCACCCGTTCCAGCCAGGTGACATAGGGTGCCGTGCGCTCCACCCCCGGCACATCCGACAGGGCGACGGGCTTCGGGCGGTTCGCCCCCTCGGCCAGTGCCGCCTGGCGATAGGGCAGCAGGCGGCGGGTCTCGTTGACGATCACATAGCGCAGGCTCTGCACATCCGGTGCGCGCCGGGCGGCGCGTTCCAGCGACAGCATGATCGAGAACAGGATCGCCGACCGGCCGCGCGCCGGATCCGCCGCCGGCCCGGCTGCGCCGGCCCCGGTCGTGGGCGCTGCCGGCTTCGCCGCCGCGGCTGCCAGCTTCTGCAGATCGATCTTGGGCGGCTGCGGCCGGGGATCGGCGTTCATTGCGGTTTGGACCCTTGCGGTTTGGCCTGCGGCACGGGTTCGCCGGCGGCAGGATCGGCAGGCCGTGCGGCAGGGTCGAAACGGGCGGTCCCGCTCATGCCCGGCAGCAGATCGGTGGGCCGGCCCTGGATCGCCGCCAGCACCGGCACGGTCTGCGACACCTGATCGACCCGGGCGCCGATCGCGGTGACCCGCGCCTTGACGGTGCCGCCGGTCTCGTCGACCGCAAAATCGAACGGCATGTCGGGCATAAGCCAGGCCAGCCAGGTGGAGGGCACGATCAGCCGGATGCGCGGCAGCCCGTCGGAGACGATCGCCAGCAGATCGTCGCCGGCGGCGACGCCTTCGGCCGGCTGTGCCAGGCGGCGCACCACCCGGCCGGCATAGGGCGCCTCGATCCGGCAGCGTTCCACCGTGGCCGAACTCAGCCGGATGGCGGCCGAGGCCTCGGCCAGCTTCGCCTCGGCCAGCTGCACGTCCAGCACGCCGATCGACTGAAGCTTCGCCAGGCTGCGGGCATTGTCCAGCGCCGCCTTCGCCCCCGCCGCCTGGGCGCGAGCCTGGGCCAGCTGGGCCTCGTAGAGCGTGCAGTCGAACCGCGCCAGCAGGGCGCCTTTGGCAAAATCCGCGCCCTCGGTCACCGGCAGATCGACGATCCGTCCGGCGATCTCGGCCGAAATCACCGCCTCTGCCGCCGGCTCCAGCACACCCCGCGCGGCTTCGGTCGACGCGGCATCCGGCCCGGTCTTCACCGGCCCCGGCACGGGTGCGGCCGACAGGATCGGCGGCAGCTGGCGGGGGGCGGCCGTGCTCTCCCCCCCACCAGAGGTGCCCCCACCAGAGGACAGGGGCGGCAGCCCGGTCTGTGCCGCCGCAACGGTTGCCATCGTCACCAGAACCGCCGCCACCGCGGATCCGGCCATCACCCGACGGGTCCGCATCGCGTTCCGAAGCTGCATTCGCTCAACCGCCCCTGACTGTTATTCCCGCGCCCTGTCTGTCGCGCGGCGCGCCGGGCCAGCCTACGCCTGTTGGCACAGGCACGCCAAGCCCGCGGCCCTGATGGTCACTTCGCGGCCGCGGCCCTGCGGCCGGCCATATGGGTCAGATAGGCGACGATATGGTCGATGTCGGCATCGCTCAACTCGTCGGGAGAGAAGGCCGGCATCACCGATCCGGGCCAGCTGCGCACCGATTTCGTGTTGCGGATCAGCTGTTTCAGCGCCGCCGGCTGGAAGTATTCGGTCGGGTTCATCGGCAGGTTCAGATCGGGCCCGAGTTCAGCCGGCCCGGCGCCGTTCATCTTGTGGCAGGCCGCACACTGCACCGCGAAGACCTGCTCGCCCTTCCGTTCGGGCGCATCGGCCGGCAGCGTGGCCGCTACCTGCATCGCCGGGAACCGGTCCAGCAGCGGCACGGTGGCGGTGAAGCTCGCCACCTGATAGGGCCATTGTTCCTGGGTCACCCCGCTTGCCGCGGCATTGGTCCACACCACATAGAACGGCCCCGGATCGGCATCCTTGTCGGGAAGCGTCGGCCAATCGCCATCAGCCGTGGCGCCCTCGGCCGGGGCCAGCGCCAGCCAGGCCCGGGCGCGGTCGGGTCGGGTCTCCAGCACCAGCGCCGCCGGCAGCTGGGCCACGAAACCGTCCAGCGCCGCCACCTCCAGATGATCATCGGGCGCCAGACCGTGATCCGCCAGGATCGGCGCCAGCGGCACCGCCTTGTAGCGCATCGGCCGGTGATAGGAGACATCGTCCGGCACATCGATCACGGCCAGATCCGGCCGCTTCAGCAGGGCCTCACGATCCAGCGAAAACGCGCGCCCCTCGATCGTGAAGCTCACCGCCGGCACATCGGCGGCACTCAGCCTGGCCGCCACCGGCGGCAGGGTCACCAGAGCCAGCGCCAGCGCCATCGCCGCGACACCCGCCCGCACGCGTCTCGTCACATGTGCCATCACATCACCCATCACATCCCCCACCCATCACATCCCATTTCCGGCCGTCGTCATCCCTTGCGACCGGTTGGGATGCAGTATGCACCAGTCCGGCATCGTCGGCGCGTGGATTGAAGATCCTGCGTAAACACCGGTGGATGCCGGTCCGGTGCCGGATCATGGACCCTTGCGGACGAAGCGCTGTACCTGGCCGCCGATCCCCGGCAAGCTTGGCGGACCATCTTTCTCCGCACTGCGGACCCTGCGCCAGATCGGTTCCGACAATGACCACGACCCCCACCCCGCCCGCCGGCCCGGAGCCGGTCGGAACGCAGTCGCTCGCGGCCTCCAACCCGTCGCTCGACCGCCTGAAGGGCATCGGCCTGATGATCGTGGCGGTGGGCCAGTTCGTGGCCATGGACACCATCGCCAAGCTGCTCTCGGAAACCCAGCCGGTGCCGCAGCTGGTCTGGGCACGCTATGGCTTCCATCTGCTGTGGATGCTGCCGCTGATCCCGGTCTTCGGGCTCAGGCGGATGATCTCCACCCGCGTGCCCGGCCGTCAGCTCGCCCGCTCGGCCCTGCTGATCTCGTCCACCGTCTTCGCCTATCTGGCGGTGCACCGCCTGCCGCTCACCCAGCTCTATGCGGTGAATTTCACGGCACCGCTGATGGTCACCCTGATGTCGGGGCCGCTCCTGGGCGAAGCGATCGGCCCGAAGCGCTGGGCGGCGGTGCTGCTCGGTCTCGGCGGCGCGCTCATCGCCGTGCGCCCGGATCCGGGCAATCTCGACCCCGGCATCGTTTACGCCTTCGCCATGGCGCTCAGCTTCGCGGTCTATCAGATCATCACCCGCCAGATCTCGCCCTATGACGGGCCGCTGGTCGGGCTGTTCTATGCCGCCCTGTTCGGCTTCACGCTCACCTCGATCGCGGTGCCGTTCTACTGGGCGCCGGTCGATGCCCGCACCTGGGTGATGATGGCACTGCTCGGCCTGTTCGGCGCGCTGGGGCATCTGGCGCTCATTTCGGCGCTCCGCCTGGCTCCCGCCTCACTGATCTCGCCCTTCAGCTACACCCAGCTGATCTGGGCGACCGCGGTCGGCTTCGTGATCTTCGGCCATCTGCCCGATCAGTGGACGCTGACCGGGGCCGCGATCGTGGTCGCGGCCGGGCTCTATCTCGCTTTCGGGGAACGGCTCAGGCTCCGCCGGCGTTGAAGGGGCAGGCCATCTTTAAGGAGCCCCCCAGCCGTGAGCGCGCCCGCCAGCCCCAACACAGATACCGATACCGACGCCGCCCGCCTCGCCGACATCGTCGACCGCAATCACGAGACCGCGGTCGATTTCCTTTCCGAACTGGTCCGCACCCCCTCCGACGCGCCGCCCGGCGACTGCACCGCCATCGCCGAGGTCACCGCCGGCTGGCTGGAAACGTTGGGTTTCCAGGTGGAGCGGCTGCATGTGCCCGAAGCCGCCTTCGGGGCGGCCGGTATCGCCGCCGCCCCCAATCTGATCGTGCGCGAGGAATTCGGCCCCGGCCCCGTCATCGTCCTGGCGGCCCATGGCGACGTACCGCCGCCCGGCCATGACTGGTCGGTCGAACCCTATGCCGCGGTGGTGCGTGACGGGCGGATGTACGGCCGCGGCACCGCCGTCGCCAAATCCGACATCGTCGCCTATGCCCTGGCGCTTCGGGCGATCAAACAGGCCGGCCTCCGGCCCGGCGGTACGATCGAACTGCATGTCACCTGGGACGAGGAAAGCGGCGGCGAAGTCGGCCCGATGCTGATCCTGGAGCGGCGGGAAAGCCGGCCCGATTTTGCGATCTGCTCGGGCACCTCTCATGCCGTCGGCACCCGGCAGAACGGCTGTCTGCATCTGGAGGTGACGGTGGAGGGCCGCTCCGCCCATGCCGCCCGGCCCGAGAGCGGCGCAGATGCGATCGAGGCGGCGCTGCGGATCATGCAGGCGGTCTACGAGTTGCGCGACCGGCTCGCCGCCGACGGCGGTCCGCCGCTGGTGATCGGCAGCCTTGCCGCCGGCACCAACCCCAACATGGTCGCCGACCGCGCCCGCTTCGTGATCGACCGCCGCATCACCCCCGATGAAGATCCCGAAGCGGTGGAGGCCGAGCTGATCCGCCTGGTCGAACGGACCGGCGCCGGGGCCGGTGCGCTCAAGACCCACTGCACGCGCCTGCTGCTCGCCCGCCCCCTCACCCCCGTGGGCGAGGTCGCCCGGCTGTCGGCCGCGATCCGCCGCGCCGCCGCTCAGGAGCTGGGGGAAGAGATCGGCGAGGCCACCTCCCCGCTCTATTCCGATGCCCGCCACTACGCCGCGGCCGGCATCCCGACCGTCACCTATAGCGCCGGCCCCCGCGACCAGCACGGCGCCCATGGCCACCGCGCGGACGAGCGCATCGACCTCGACGACCTGCGCCGCGCCACCCGCATCATCGCTGCTGCCCTGGTCGAACTGCTGTCGGCGGACCCGGCAACGAATGAGAGCAACCCGGCCCGGGCATGGCCATGACAGAAGATCTGCTATAAATGTCGACCATGTGACAGGGAGTCATGTCTCATGATCGATATCCAGCCTCTGACCATCCTGCGCGAGATCGACCGGACAGGCAGCCTGACCCTTGCCGCCGACCGTTTGAATCTGACCCAATCGGCGGTCAGCCATGCGATCCGGCGGTTCGAGGAGCGGCATGGCGTCAAGCTCTGGGAGCGCGAGGGGCACAAACTTCGCCTCACACAGACGGGAGACTATCTTCTGGGGCTGGCGCTGCGGGTGCTGCCGCAGCTTGAACACGGCGCGACGGTGCTCGAAGACTATGCGCGCGGACGACGCGGCGCGATCCGTGTGGGGATGGAATGCCACCCCTGCCAGGACTGGCTGATGCGGGTGGTGGACCCGTTTCTGGCGGAATGGCCGGATGTCGAACTGGATGTGACCACGGCCTTCCAGTTCGGCGGGCTTGCCGCGCTCCTGGGCCATGAGATCGACATTCTCGTCACCCCCGATCCCGTTGAGCGTCCCGGGCTCGAATACACCCCCGTTTTCGACTACGAACTGGTCCTGGCGGTGGCCGAGACACATCCTCTGGCACGGAAACAGCGGGTCGATCCCGAAGATCTGGCAGGCGAGACCCTGATCACCTACCCCGTCTCGCGCGAGAGGCTGGACATCTACACCCGCTTTCTTATCCCCGCTCACGCCCTGCCGCGCCGCCATCGCACGGTGGAGACGACCGATCTGATGCTCAGGCTGGTGGCATCGGGCCGCGCCGTCAGCGCGACACCCGACTGGCTTCTGCGCGAGGCCAACGGCGTCACAGGCGTGCAGCTCGGCGAGGGCATCGCGAAGTCGATCCATCTGGGCCAACGCAGCGGCACGACGGCCGGTTATCTGGACGGGTTCATTCATCTGGCCAGGCGCGTGCGGATCTGACGCGCGCCCCATCCTCGGCGGAGGCTTCCGTTTCGTCCCGGACGCATGCGTTTGACGGGCACGTTTCGCGGACAGGACGATTCCGGATGCGGATCGCGTCGACATGTCAGCGAGTCATGGATCTCTGAAATATCATCATTTTTCTTCATGTTCTGGCTCGGGCATACAACAGATGTTGCCCAACCCGCCAATACAGGTCGGGGCTTGGCCTCTGAAGCCGGGAGAGCAGATCGCGATGACCAGAGACTTCACCTTCACGATCAAGAGCATTCGGTTCGACGAAGACTACATGCCAGCCGACAGCACCCGGCTCACCACCAATTTCGCGAACCTTGCGCGCGGGAAGAGCCGGCAGCAGAACCTGCGCAACGCGCTGAGGATGATCGACAACCGCTTCAACGCCCTCACCCAATGGGACAATCCCGAGGGCGATCGCTACGGCGTTGAGCTGGATATCGTCTCGGTCGATCTGGATATCGACGGCTCGGGCAAAGCCTTTCCGGCCATCGAGATGCTGAAGACGACGATCCTCGACCGCAAAACCGGCGCGCGGATCGACGGGATCGTCGGCAACAACTTCTCTTCCTATGTGCGGGACTACGACTTCAACGTCCGGTTGCCGGAATACAACAAGGGTCGCGCCGGCTTCGGCATTCCGGACGACTTCGGCGACCTGCACGGCAAGCTGTTCCAGAGCTTCGTCATCTCAGACACCTACCGGGCGCATTTCCGTAAACCGCCGGTGATCTGCCTGAGCGTCTCCCACGACAAGATCTATCGGCGGACAGCGAATCAGCACCCCGTTCTTGGCTTTGAATACCAGCCGAACGACCCCTCCCTGACCGAGCAATATTTCCGGAAGATGGGACTTCAGGTCCGCTACTTCATGCCCCGGGGCAGCATGGCACCGCTGGCATTCTACTTTTCTGGAGATCTTCTCAATAATTACACCGATCTGGAGCTGATCGGCACTATCTCTACGATGGAGACCTTCCAACGGATCTACCGACCCGAGATCTACAATGCCAATTCCGCCGCCGGTGCGGTCTATCGGCCCAGCCTTGAGCATCAGGATCATTCGCTGACCCGGATCGTCTACGACCGCGAAGAACGAAGCCGACTGGCCACCCAGCAGGGCAGATTCGCCGAAGACCACTTCATCAAGCCGCATCGGGCCGTTCTGGACGCATGGTCCGCCCGCTTCGCCGCCTGACCCGCCCCCAAGACATACAAGCCCCAACACATACAAGGCTAACTCAATGACCAGGCTCCTCCCCACATCGACCGCCGGCAGTCTCCCCAAACCCTCCTGGCTGGCCGAGCCCGAAAAGCTCTGGTCGCCCTGGAAGCTGCAGGGCGCGGACCTTATCGAGGGGAAACAGGACGCTCTGCGCGCGACCCTGTCCGAGCAGGAGCGTGCGGGGATTGATATCGTCTCCGACGGTGAACAGACGCGTCAGCATTTCGTCACCACCTTCATCGAGCATCTGACCGGCGTCGATTTTGAAAAGCGCGAGACCGTGAAGATCCGCGACCGCTACGATGCGAGCGTGCCCACCGTCGTGGGGGCGGTGTCCCGCGACAGGCCGGTCTTCGTCGAGGATGCCAGGTTCCTGCGCGCACAGACCGCCAGCCCGATCAAATGGGCGCTGCCGGGGCCGATGACGATGATCGACACGCTCTACGACGCCCACTATCGGAGCCGCGAGAAACTCGCCTGGGAATTCGCCACGATCCTCAATCAGGAAGCCCGCGAGCTTGAAGCCGCCGGGGTCGATATCATCCAGTTCGACGAACCCGCCTTCAACGTGTTCTTCGATGAAGTGAACGATTGGGGCGTCGCCACCCTCGAACGTGCGATCGAGGGGCTGACATGCGAGACGGCCGTCCATATCTGCTACGGCTATGGCATCAAGGCGAATATCGACTGGAAGAAGACCCTCGGATCGGAATGGCGCCAGTACGAGCGAACCTTCCCCAGGCTTCAGGCCTCCAATATCGACCTGGTTTCGCTGGAATGCCACAACTCGCATGTTCCGATGGACCTGATCGAGCTCCTCCGTGGCAAGAAGGTGATGGTCGGGGCCATCGACGTGGCGACCAATACCATTGAAACCCCTGAGGACGTGGCCGAGACCCTGCGAAAGGCGCTTCGGTTCGTGGATGCGGACAAGCTTTATCCCTGCACCAATTGCGGCATGGCCCCGCTCTCCCGCGATGTCGCTCGCGGCAAGCTCAGGGCACTCGGCGCAGGCGCGGAGATTGTCCGGCAGGAACTCTCTGCCTCCCCGGCTTAAGTAAATGCGAACAAGGATGACCTGTTCCTGCCCCCGGGATCTCCCCGGGTTAGTCGGCCTTCTCCCGCGGCAACAGCGTCGCCGCCACAGCCGCCGCGGCGAGGGCCGGCAGGATCCAGGCGTCGGGCCAGTCCATGGCGATCTGGGTGAGGGTCGAGAGCAGGCACCAGAGCAGCGGCACCGGCAGGAGCAGCAGGCGCAGGCGGAGCGGTTTCAAGGCCAGCAGGCCCAGGGTGAAGAGCGCGGTGGCATCCGGGGTCACCCCCACCAGTTCGGCCGAGAGCCAGGGCCGGCCCGAAAGCGGGGCGGCGAGCGGCAGCAGGATCACGGCCGCGGCCATGACCAGCAGGCCGGCATCGCGGGCGGCGGGCGGGACACGGACATCCGGGGGCTGTTCCGGCTCGGCGAAGGCCGTCGCCAGCAGCAGAACGCCCTGCAGCATGAAGCCGGCGGCCGGCCAGACCGCCGCCCAGTTGATCTCGCCATAGCGCTGATAAAGGAAATCGGTGCCGATCCACACCCACACCACCGCCAGGATCGGCAGGGCGATGCGCATCATCCGCGGCTCCACCCCGCCACGGCGCAGGATCAGCCAGGGGATCACCAGCATGGCGATGACGGCCGGGATCTGCAGCGGCCAGATCGCCTCGTGATAGCGGATGAACAGGCGCTGATAGGTCTCGGGGGCAAACAGCAGGAAGTCGTTCAGGGTGTAGCCGGTCCAGGGCATCAGACTGCCGCCTCGACATCCGCGGCGATCCGCTCCCGCAATGTGCGGTCCGGCAGCGGCCCCGATGCCGCCGCCAGATTCTCGCGGACATGGTCGACGCGGGTCGTGGCCGGAATGACGCAGGTCACCGCCGGATGCGCCAGGATGAATTTGAGCAGGGCCTGCGCCCAACTCGACACGCCCAGCTCACGCGACCAGCCGGGCAGCGGCACCCCCTCCAGCCGGCGGGTCAGCGCGCCCTGGCGGAAGGGCCGGTTGACGATCACCGCCTGGCCGCGATCGGCCGCAAGCGGCAGGATCCGCGCCTCGACCTCGCGGTCGAGCGGGTTGTAGGTGACCTGGACACTGTCCAGCGGCTGCGTCGCCATCACCCGCTCGAAATCGCCGTGGCGCCGGCCTTCCGAGGTGGTGATGCCGACATGGCCGAGTCGGCCTTCGGCCTTCATGGCCAGAAGCGTCTCCAGATGATCCTGCCAGGCGAGAAGATTATGGACCTGCATCAGGTCGAAACGCTTCACGCCCCAGAATGCGCGCGTCTCTTCGATCTGCTCCGGCCCGTCCCCGCCCGACGAGGTCCAGACCTTTTCGGCCGAAAACACGCGATCGCGGGCATCGAGTGCCGCGAGCCCCCGGCCGACCACCATCTGCGACGAGCCATACATGGGCGAGCTGTCGATCACGCGTCCGCCCCCCTCGAAGAAGGCACGCATCACCTCCGTGCAACCGGCAATCGCTTCAGGATCGCGGCCGACATTGAAGGTGATCCAGGTGCCGAGCCCCACGGCCGGCACGGCAAGGCCGCTTGACGGAATCACCCGGTTGAGCGGCCCGTCGGATGCCGCCGGAGCGCCGGCACCGGCCGCCACCGGCGACAAGGCAAGCGCCGCCAGCCCTGCGGCCGTGCGGGCCAGGAGCTGTCGGCGGGTAAGGCACATCTCCGTCATCGCCGCGGACCTCCGAGAGGCGGTCTTGGTTCTGATACGTCTGTTCTGATACGGATGTGTGCCGCAGACCCGACGCGGCAACCCCATTGCGCCATTCCGTTTGCGCCATCCCGGCCTCAGCTCCTGTCCTCCCGGTCGGGCAGGCGGGGCACCGGCAGCTGCCAGCCACGGCGGATCGCCATGACCCGCAATCCGAAACAGAGCGCCGCACCCGCCAGCATCGAGGGGGCCGCCGGCAGGTCGAGCGCATGGGCCGTGACCACCACCCCGGCCCCGGCCAGCGCCGCGACCGCATAGAGATCGGCCTTCAGCACCGCCGGGACCTGGGCGACCAGCACGTCGCGCAGAATGCCGCCACCGATGCCCGTCAGCATGCCGAGCAGCGCGGCCATGGCCGGCTCCAGCCCGGCCCCCAGTGCCTTCTGCGCGCCCGAGACCGCGAACAGCGCAAGCCCTGCCGCATCGCTCACCTGCACCGGGTTGCGGAAGCGTTCGATCAGGGCATGACGATAAAAGGCGAAAACCCCCGCCAGACAGGCGGTGAGCACATAGCGCGGCTGGCTGATCGCCGCCGGCGGCACCGCGCCGATCAGCAGATCGCGCAGAATGCCGCCCGCACTCGCGGCCGCAAAGGACAGCACCAGCACGCCGAACAGATCCAGCCGCCGGCGCACCGCCACCACGGCCCCCGACAGGGCAAAGACGAAGGTGCCGATCAGATCGAGTGCCGCCAGCACCGTGCCGGCGGTCAGGATGTCATCCACGACGCGCCCCGGCTCAGGCCCGCCCGGCCACACGCAGCATCAGCCGCCACGGCCAGCTGAGCGCATTGATCACGCCGTCTTCGCCCCCTTTGGCGGCCAGGCTGCGGCGGGTCTGTTCCGCCATCCAGAAGATGACCGGCGCCCCCAAGACGACAAGCAGGAAGCTGATCAGGTCAGGCTGCATGACGGTCCTCCCCGCTTTCCGAGACAGCGATCCTCATGTCCACGATATATGCCGTGAGCAGGACCAAAACAATCATGACCATGCCCAGCCGCCAGACCGCGAAGCTCACCTGTCCGCCCGAGACGGCCAGAACGCTGAAAAAGATCCACAGCAGCGTCGTGAACAGCACCAGCACCGCGAAAGACAGCATCACCCCATGTGTGGGCCATTTTTTCTGGCGCATGAAGTTCAGAAAAGAGGCGAGCGCCACTGATATGCCGACGAGCGAAAGGTGCCCCAGCCAGTTCTGGTCAAGGAACGGCAGGGCCCCGATTGCCACCACAAGATTTAATTCCACCAGGGCAGCAATCAACGCGTGTCCGAGGACAGGGATCAAGCCGAAGATCACCCCAACGAAAAAGATCGTCCGCTGTTCTTTCTTCGTCCGCTTCAGGTTGGACATCATGGCTCTCGGGACATGTCTGTTTCCCGGATACTGGATGCCTCGCCACAGAAACTCAACAGATTATAATACGCCCCATACTCAATCCCTGATCCCCACCGCCTGAAACCCGCCATCGGCCGCGACGATCTGGCCGGTGACGTAGCCGGCGGCATCGCCGGCCAGAAAGCGGATCACGCTGGCCATCTCCTCGGGCGTGCCATAGCGGCCGAGCGCGACCCGCTCTTCCCACGAGGCGCGGACCTCGGGGCGGTGGACGGCGCGGGTCAGGGGGGTGTCGATGGGACCGGGGGCGACGCAGTTGACCCGGATACCATATGGCGCCAGCTCCAGCGCCATCACCTGGGTCAGCAGATGCACGGCGCCCTTCGATGCGCCATAGGCGGCCCGGCCGCGATTGCCGCGCAACCCCGAGACCGAGCCGATATTGACGATCGCGCCCGGCCGGCCCGCCGCGATCAGGCCGCGGGCGACGATCTGGCCCAGCATCATCGTACCGCGCAGATTGACCCCCATGATCCGGTCGAGCAGCGCCGGATCAGTGTCGAGAAACGGCACGTCGACGCCGATCCCGGCGCTGTTGACCAGCACCCGGACCAGGCCGTGATCGCGGGCGATGGCCGCCATGGCCCCGGCCACCGCCTCGGGCTCGGAAACGTCGAAGGCGGCAGAGGCTGCGCGCAGCCCCTGCCCCACCAGTTCCGCCGCGACCCGGGCGGCCCCGTCGGCATCGCGATCGGCGGCCACGACCATGGCGCCGGCCTCTGCCAGCGCCCGGGCCGCAGCCAGGCCGATACCGCTTGCCGCCCCGGTCACGACCGCGACGCGGCCGTCACGCAAGCCATGCTCATCGCGTTCAACGGTCATGACCCTCTCCCTCTTACGCTGCGGTCTCAGGCGGCACGGCAGGACAGCCCGCCATCGACCGGCAGGCAATGGCCGGTGATGTAGCCGGCATCATCCGAGGCCAGGAACACCGCCGCCTTGGCGATGTCCCAGCCATCGCCCATCCGCCCGGTCGGACAGGCGGCATGGCGCTTCGCGATCATGTCCTCGGCATCGGCATACTGGCCGACGATCTGGGTGCGGATCAGCGGCGTATCCATCATGCCCGGCATGATCGCATTGCAGCGGATGCCCTGCTTCGCATATTCGAGTGCGATGGCGACGGTCATCTGGTTCACCGCCGCCTTGGCCGCGTAATAGGCAAGATAGGGGTAGTTGGTCCAGCGGATCGCCGCCAGCGACGACACGTTGACGATGGCGCCGCCGCCGCCCTTCAGCATCTCGGGGATGGCATGCTTGCAGGCCAGAAAGACCGAGGTGGCGTTGACGTCGATCGCCCGCCGCCAGCGCGCCTCGTCCAGTTCCACCGGCCCGCCCATCTCGGTGATGCCGACATTGTTGTGCAGCACGTCGAGCCGGCCGAAGGTCTCGACCGTCTTCGCCACCGCCGCCGCGATTTCGGCCGAAGAGGTGACGTCGGCGGTGACCGCGATCGCCTCGAAGCCTTCATCGCGGATGATGCCGGCGGTTTCTTCCGCCGCCTCGGCGACACGGTCGACGCAGACCACCCGCGCGCCCTCGCGGGCGAAGAGCACGGCGGTGGCCTTGCCGTTACCCCAGCCCGGGCCGCTCGATCCGGCACCGAAGACGAGGGCGGTCTTGTTCTCCAGACGCTTGGTCATCGGAAAGCTCCAGTATTTCGGGCCCGCGGCCTCAGCCGGCGGCAAGGCCCGGCAGCAGCAGCGAGGCCTGCGGCACCAGGGTGACGAGCAGCAGCACGGCCAGCGCCGCCGCCAGGAAGGGCAGGATCGCGACCGAGCCGCGTTCCAGCGGCGATCGCGCAATCATGCAGGCGATGTTGAGGCAGAGCCCGACGGGCGGGGTGATCAGGCCGATGCACAGGTTCAGCACCACCACCACGCCGAAATGCACCGGGTCGACGCCCAGCGCGAGCGCGATCGGGTAGAGCACCGGCACCAGCATCACCAGCGCCGCATTGGCTTCCAGGAACATGCCGACGATCAGCAGCAGCAGGTTCACGACCAGCAGGAAGACCAGCGCATCGGAGACGTTGGCGAGCACGAAGGCCGAGACCGCCTGCGGCACCCCGGTATAGGCGAGCAGCCACGAGAACAGCTTGGCGGCACCGACCACGATCATGATCACCGCGGTCGAGCGGCCGGCCGAGACCAGGGCGGCATAGATCCGCTTCAGATCCAGCTCGCGATGCACCACGCCACCCACGAGGAGGGCATAGACCACCGCCACGCCGGAACATTCGGTGATGTTGAACACGCCCATCCGGATGCCGACCAGAATGAAGACCGGCATCAGCAGCGCGAAGGCGGCACGGCCCAGCGCCCGGCGAACGGTGCCGGGCGGCCGCTTGCCCGTCCGTACCGCCGGCGCATCGCGGATCGCCAGCCGCCGCGCGATCCAGAGCATGGCGAGGGTGTAGAGCAGGCCCGGGATCACCCCGGCCAGAAACAGGTTGGTGATCGACTGATTGGTCAGCACCCCCATCACGATGAACGGGATCGAGGGCGGGATCACCGGCGCCACCACATTGGCGGCCGCGATCAGCGAGGCGGCGAAAGCCGGCTTGTGGCCGACCTTGATCATGGCCGGGATCATGATCCGGCCCAGCGCCGAGGTATCGGCCACGGCCGAGCCCGAAATGCCGGCAAAGAGGGTGGAGGCGACCACGCCGCTCATGGCGAGCCCGCCCGGCTTGTGGCCGAGCAGCGCGTCGGCGAGCTCCAGCAGCCGCCGGGTCATGCCGCCCGCGGTCATCAGCGAACCCGCAAGCAGGAAAAAGGGAATGGCGAGCAGGGTGAAGCCGTCGATGCCGCCGAAGATCGATTGCGGCACCACCATCAGATTGATGTCGCCGATCCAGAGCAGCACGCCGACCACGCCCGCGATCACCGCAAAGCCGATCGGCACCGCGATCGCCATCAGACCCAGGATCAGGATCAGCAGGATTTCGACCAGGGTCATCGACGGGCCTCTCCCTCACGCGCCGCTTCGGCGGCACGCATCGCCACCGGCACGAAGCCCTCGCCCTCGTCTTCCACCGGGGCATCCGGATCGGGCAGCGCCCAGTCGGCGCCCGGCCGCGACAGGCGCGCGATCACCACCATGATCGCGATCAGCACGCCGCCCACCGGCATCGCCATATAGGGCACCGACATCGGCACCTCGAAAGCGGGGCTGTCCTGGAAGGAATTGAGGTCGGCAAAGGCCAGGCCATGGATCACCAGCACCGCCGCGACACCCAGCATCACCAGATCCCGGACGATCCGCAGCGCAGCGGCCGGACCGGATCCCAGGCGCTCGATCAGGGCGGTGACGGCGACATGACCGCCGCCGCGCAGCACCGCGGCCGATCCGATCATGGCGATCCAGGGCATCAGGAAGCGCGCCAGTTCCTCGCTCCAGTACGGGGCGGCATCCAGGACGTAACGGGCAAAGACCTGCCAGACGATCGCACCGGTCATGGTCGCGATCATAAGAGCGAGCACCCCGTCGAGCACGCGCTCGACGAGGCGCCCCAGACGTCCGGCCCCGGCGGCGACGCCGCCGGGGCCGGAGTCGCGCTGCGGGGTCATGCGCTCACTTGACCGCGCGGATCTTCTCGACCCACGGCTTCAGATCGGGGAACTCGTCCGGCATATCGGCGAGCTTCGCCGCAAAGGCGTCACGGTCGACGGCGACGAAGGTCATGCCCTTGTCCTGAAGCCGCTTTTTGATATCGGCTTCCATCGAGGCCATGCGATTGCTGGCATCGTTCATGGCCTTGCGGCCTTCCTCGATCACCACGGTGCGCACATCTTCCGGCAGGCGCTTCAGACGCGCGTCGTAGAAGATGAAGGTCATGGCGCCCATCACATGGGCAGTCTCCATGACATGGCTCTGAACCTCGTCGTAGCGCATACTCTCGATGATCTCGAGCGGGTTCTCCTGGCCGTCGACGACCTTCTGCTGCATCGAGGTGAACAGCTCCGCCACGCCCATCGGCACGGGGCTCGCACCCAGCTTGGCCCAGGTCATGGAATACATCTTGAGCGGCGGCACGCGCAGCTTCAGGCCCTTCAGATCCTCAACCGTCGGCACGGCGCGGTTGGCGCTCAGATGGCGGGCGCCACGATAGCCCGCACCCACGATGCGGAAACGGGTCTGGGTGGCGATCGCATCGGCCAGTTCGGCGCCGATCGGCCCGTCATAGACCTTCCGGAAATGATCGAGATCGCGGATCAGATAGGGAAAGGCCTCGACACCGGCCACGATGCCATAGCGGTCGAGCGTCCCGATCGACTGCAACACGATGTCGTTGGTGCCGATCGCCAGACCTTCGATCGACTGCGGCCAGTCGCCGGTCGATCCGGAATCGGCGATCTGGATCTTCACCTTGCCCTGGGTCCGGGCCTCGACCGCCTTCTTGTAGGCTTCGGCCGTCTCGTACCAGATGTTGCCGGGGGTGTAGACATGCGCCATCTTGAGGACGATATCCTCGGCACGTGCAACACCGGTGGTTGCAAGTGCGATACCGAGTACGGTCGCACAGGTCGCGAGACCGCGACCGATCATGGTCCTGAGCATCCGGGCTTTCCTCCCTGCGCCGGTTGCCATGGTGCGCGACCCGCTTCTTGTCCGGTCGTCGATCACCATGGCCGTGAGGGGTCAGCCTAACAGCCCCGGCCTGCATACGCAGAGGCCCGGGTCCGTCAAATGGACCCGGGCCCCTATGAAATCTTGAAGATCAGCCGCCTTTAAGGTGCCGGGACCATATCGCGGACCATCGGCACCGTCGGTGGAACCCTTGGTGGATCAACGTCGCTTCCGGCTCTCCACCGGCGGTTCGTCGGCGGGCTGGTCGTCGTCATCCATCAGGATGCGGTGGGCGGCTCCTTCGATATCGTCATACTGGCCGCTCTTCAGCGACCACAGGAAGGCGGCGAGCGCACCGCCTGCCAGCAGCAGGCTGGCCGGGATCAGATAGATGAGAACGTCCATGGGACGATGGCCTTCCGGAGGGGGACGTCAGGACCGCACGCCGCGGCCCAGCCGGACCGCGTTCAGGATCACGATCAGCGACGAGCCGCTCATGGCGAGCGCGGCGACCAGCGGTGTGACGAAACCGGCCACCGCCGCCGGCACCGCAATCATATTGTACACGATGGCCGCCGCGACATTCTGACGCGCGGTCCGTTCCGCGGCGCGCGCCATGACGAGCGTGGCGACCACGGCATCCAGACGCTCGCCGCGGAACACCGCATCGGCAGCGCCCTGGGCGAGATCGGCACCGCCTGCGGGTGCAATCGAGGCAGCGGCCTCGGCCAGCGCCGGGGCATCGTTCAGCCCGTCGCCGACCATCAGCACCTTGCGGCCCTCGCCCGTCAGCTCGCGGATGCGCCGGGCCTTGTCCGCCGGCAGGGCTTCGGCCGTCCAGCCGTCGATACCGACCGCCCGCGCGATCGCCGCCACCACTTCGGGCCGGTCGCCCGAGACCAGTTCCACGCCCATGCCGCGCGCCTTCAGCGCCGCCACGGTCTCCGCCGCGGCGGGCCTGAGCGGGTCGGCGAAGCGGATCAGCAGCGGCGCGGCACCGGGCTCGACATACCAGAGTTCCGGCCCGGGGATGTCGTCGCCGGCAAGCGGCGTTGCGGCCCGGATCCCCGCCGCCGTCTCGTCGCTCAGCCCGCAGAAAGCCGCCTTGCCGAGGCGCACGGGCCCGAGCGCCATGCCATGGCCGGCGTGTTCGACTGCCGTCTCGGCCCCCTCGCCCACCGGCAGCAGCGGCATCAGATCGGCCGGCACGGCCTGAGCCAGGGCCTGAGAAAGAGGATGGCGGCTCATTGATGCCAGTGCCGCCGCCCGGCCGAGCCGGGCGCGGACGCCCTCGTCGCCGGTCAGGGCGTCCAGCCCCACCGGCCGCGGCCGGCCGAGGGTCAGCGTGCCGGTCTTGTCGAGTACGGCATGATCCACCTGGCCCAGCCGTTCCAGTGCCAGCGGGCTTTGCAGCAGCACGCCGCGGCGGGCAAGGGCCGAGGCGGCGGCGACCTGGGTGGCCGGCACCGCCAGCGCCAGCGCGCAGGGGCAGGTGATGATCAGCACCGCCACCGCATGCGACAGCGCGTCATACCAGTCGATCCCGACCAGCGCCCACCAGCCGAAAAAGGTAAGCAATGCCGCCAGATGCACCGTCGGTGCATAGGCACGCGACACCCGGTCGGCGAAGGCGACCCGGCCGGCGCGGCGCTGTTCGGCGGCCTCGATCAGCCGGGCCATTTCGGCCAGCTGGCCGTCCTCGCCCGCGGCATCGACCCGGATCTCCAGCGGTGCGCCCAGCACCACGGCACCGCCGGTCACCCGGTCGCCGGGCACCACCATCCGCGGCAGGCTTTCGCCCGTCACCAGGCTCTGGTCGATCTCACCCTGGCCGCGCAGCACCACGCCGTCGACGCCGATCCGCTCGCCCGCCGCCACCCGGGCGATCATGCCCGGCCGCACATCGGATGCCGCCAGCCGGCGCAGCGCGCCCGTGGCCTCGTCCAGGATCGACACCGGCTGGCGGGCCAGCGCGATCAGCTCCGCCACCGTGCGGCGGGCCTGACCGCGGGCGCGGGCATCCAGTACCCGGCCGATCAGCAGGAAGAACAACAGCATCGTGGCGCTGTCGAAATAGGCGTGCAGTTCGCCGCGCCAGGTATGGGCCAGAGAGGCCGCGGCGGTCAGGATCACGCCGATCGAAATCGGCACATCCATATTGGTCCGCCCGCGCGATACCGCAGCCCAGGCCGATTTGAAGAAGGGCCGGCCGGCATAGGCGATCGCCGGCAATGCGATCAGCGCCGACGCCCAATGCAGCAGGCTGCGGGTCGCCTCGCCCATGCCCGCGTCACCGGCCGCCCAGATGCCGATCGAGAGCAGCATCACATTGCCGGCGGCGAAACCCGCCACGGCCATGGCGCGGATCAGCTCGCGGCCCTGGGCGTCATCGGCGGCCGCCATGCGTTCGGCATCATAGGGCAGCAGGCGATAGCCCAGGCGCACGGCCGGGTTGACCAGCCGGTCGGCCAGTTCCGGCGCGCCCTGCCAGGCGACGCGCAGCCGCCGGGTGGTCATGTTCATGCGCGCATCCGCCACCCGGTCGTCGGCGGCGATCGCCCGCTCGATCAGCTGGACGCAGGCTGCACATTGCAGCCCGTCGACCATCAGGTCGATGGTGTTGCGGCCGCGATCATCGGTGCGGACATGAGAGGTCAGTTCGGGCAGGTCTTCGTCCGGCCGCGGCGGGCGGGCGGTCGGGTCCAGGGTGCGGCGGGCGTAAAGCCCGTCCAGCCCCAGTTCGCGGACCAGATCGGCCGCGGCGGCGCAGCCGGTGCAGCAATACCGTTTCCCGGCCGCATCCGCGGTTCCCCGCCCGATCACCGGCTGCCCGCAATGGGCGCAGGCGACCGCGGCCGCGTCCTCGCGGCCGGTACCGGTCAAGGGTATGCTCATGATTCAGGTCACTCCGTCTCGCCCGCCTTCGCCCCGGCCTCGCCCGTGGCGGGCGCGATCCAGAGCCTGTGGGTCGAAATGTGGCGATCCTTGCCCCTGGTGACAATGACGTGCAGATCCCACTGCCCCGGGCGCACGCCGGGGCCGACCAGCCGCCAGGCGCCCGCGGGCCCGCCCGGGCGCGGCATCGCCATCAGCGTCACCCGTTCGCCATCCAGCGGCCTTTGCAGGCGGGCATCGACCGTGGCGTCGGCAAGCGGGCCGTCGGGACCGGCCAGCGTCAGCGCGAAATCGCTTTCGCCCGCAGGTGCCCCCGGCTCGACCGCGGTGGTGATCGTCCAGCCGAGACGTGCCTGGGCATCGGCGGCGGCGATCAGCCGGTCGTAATCCAGGCCGCGTTCAAAGGGCTTTTCCACCACCACGCCGGTGAAGCCGTCCAGCGCCTTGACGATCAGCGTGGCGTTCACCGCCACCACCACCAGGAAGCCGCCGACGAAGACCCAGGGGATCCAGGCGCTCCTGCGGCCGGAAGCGGCGGTGCGGGGCTGCATCGGAAGACTGCGGGCCATGGCTCGTCTCCTGGTTCTGAACGAAAGTCCAGGTGCCCGGGGGGCACCTGGAGGGGGCATCGAAGATGGTCGGGTGATCAGGGCATCTGGACCGGGGCCACGCTGTTCGTGCGCTGGGTGCGGTCGCCGCCCGACGGCGGCGCCACGAAGACGGTGGCCACGCTCGCTTCCTCGCCGGTGGTGAGGTTGCGGATATGCACGTTGATCGGGGTCTGCTCTTCGGGGATCGCCTTGCGCGGCATGGCGATGAACATCCGGAGCGCGCCCTGCGTGTCGCCGCGCACCTCGACGCTGTCGGCCGGCAGTTCGCGGCCGTCGGGGGTGTGGACGGTGGCGATCAGACCTTCGGGGCCGTCGACGACGACCGCGAAATCAGACCCTTCGGGCCGGCGGTTGGTGATCTTGAGCGTGTAGCCGTTGCGGATCGACCCGTCCGACAGGGTGACGAACAGCGGCGCCCGGTCGCGGATGACGGTGGCATCGACCCGGGTGCGGGTCAGCATGGCGGTCATCATCACCGCGCCCAGAACCACGATCAGGCCGGCATAGATCAGGGTGCGCGGACGGATGATCTTCATGTGCCGCGGCGGCTCACCCTTGGCCAGCGCAGCCTGATTGGCGAAGGTGTCCCAGGTGATCAGGGCACTGGGCCGGTGCAGCTTGTCCATCACATTGTTGCAGGCGTCGACGCAGAGGCCGCAATTGATGCATTCCAGCTGAATGCCGTCGCGGATGTCGATGCCGGTCGGGCAGACCTGGACGCACTGGGTGCAGTCGACGCAGTCGCCGCGCAGGTCGAAGCTTTCACCCTTGCGGTACTTGCCGCGCGGCTCCCCCCGCCAGGCCTGATAGGTGACGGTGACCGTCTGATCGTCGAGCATCGCCGCCTGGAAACGCGGCCAGGGGCACATATAGGTGCAGACCTGTTCCCGCGCCCAGCCCGCCAGCGTATAGGTGGTGATGGTGAACAGGGCGAACATGGAATAGACCGTGGCCGAGGCCTGGCCGGTCAGGATCTCCATGGTGACGGTCGGCGCGTCACGGTAGTACATGATCCAGGCGCCGCCGGTAGCGGCCGCGATCAGCACCCAGGCGCCATGCTTGGCGACCTTGCGCCAGGCCTTGTCGAAGCTGAGGGCCGCCTTGTCGCGGCGGATGCGCTCGGCGCGATCGCCTTCGATCTTGCGCTCCACCCACATGAACAGATCGGTCCAGACCGTCTGCGGGCAGGCATAACCGCACCAGAGGCGGCCGTAGAGGCTGGTCACCAGAAAGAGCAGCACGGCGCCGAAGATCAGCAGGCCGGCCAGATAGTAGATTTCGTCGGGCCAGATCTCCAGATCGAAGAAATAGCCGCGCCGGCCTTCCAGGTCGAGGAGCAGGGCCTGATCGGGGCGTCCCGGCCCGCGATCCCAGCGGATCCAGGGCAGGATGTAGTAGACGCCGAGCATCACCACCAGCAGGGCCCATTTGATCCGGCGGACCGGACCCTGAACCGCCTTGGCATAGACCTTCAGACGGTTGGCGAACAAGGCGGGCGGTGCGGTGGTCTCGTCGTGACCGCCCATGTCGATGCCGGAGGTGGACATGGTCCTGGCTCCTCGGGGAAGAGGTCGGCCCGGCCGGCCCTTCTGACGGGACCGGCCGGACGGGGGGGGCGGTTATTCGCCGCCGCCCAGGCTGTGGACGTAGACTGCGAGCATGTTGATGGTGGCGTCGTCCAGGCGGCCGCCCCAGTTGGGCATGACACCGTGGCGGGGCTGCGCCACCTGGGCGGCAACCTGATCCAGGCTGCCACCATAGAGCCAGACCTGGTCCGCAAGATTCGGCGCACCGAAGTCGCGGCCACCCTGTCCGGTCTCGCCGTGGCAGGAGGCGCAGTTGTCTGCGAAGATCTGGGCACCCTCGGTCTTCACCGCCGGGGCCGGATCCGCTGCACCTGACAGCGACAATACATAGGTCGCGACGGTCTGGATTTGATTCCTGTCAAGAATCTCACCAAAAGCCGGCATCTGCGACGTCCGGGTATCCGCATCGGTGGCCGAGCGGATGCCGTGAAGCAGGGTCTGACGGATGGCGTGGATGTCGCCGCCCCACAGCCAGTCGTCGTCGCCCAGCGCCGGATAACCCGCCTGACCGGCACCGCCGGCGGCATGGCAGGCAGCGCAGTTCTCGGCGAAGGCGACCCGGCCGCCGGCCACCGCATAGGTGGCGGTCTCGGGGTCCTTCAGGATGTCGGACACGTCGGTCGAACGGATCTTCGCCAGAATATCCGCGCGGCCCGCCTCGACGGCTGCCAGGTTCTCGGCGTGCTCGACGCGGGTGGAATACCCAAGCACGCCCTTGAAGTAGGTGGTCCCAAGCGGGATACCGGGATAGAGCACCACCCAGACCGCCGAGAAGGCGATGCAGGCGTAGAACACCCAGAGCCACCATTTGGGCAGCGGCGTGTTCAGCTCCTTGATCCCGTCCCACTCGTGGCCGGTGGTCATACGGCCCGTGGCCGTATCCTTTTCGATCTTGGTCGGCATGGCGCCAGTCCTTCAGGCGTCGTCGTCGCGAAGCGGGATGCGGGAGGCACTGTCCATCGCGGCCTTCTGGCCGGGAAGGAAGGCCCTCACACCGATCACGACGAGCAGGATCATGACGGCGACGATCCACCACGAGCGGACGAACTGATAGACAGCGACCAGTTCCTCATAGCCAGGCATGGATGTGGCCTCCTCACTGCTGCAGTTCGTCTTCCGTCAGGTCGTTGAACCGCACCATGGTGCCCAGGACCTGCAGGTAGGCGACGAGGGCGTCCATCTCGGTCAGCTTCGCGGTATTGCCGTCGAAGTCGTCGACACGAGCGCCGGGATAGCGGGCAAGCAGGCCCTCGGCATCGCTCATCGGGTCCGCCTGGGCGGCGAGATCGGCCTTGAGGCTGTCGATCATCTCCGCCGTATAGGGCACGCCGACCATGGCGTTGGCTTCAAGCCGCCCCTGAAGACTGGAGGTCTCCAGCGGCCGGTCGGCCAGGAAAGCGTAGGTCGGCATCACCGAGCCCGGCACCAGGGCGCGCGGATCGATCAGATGCGCCACATGCCACTCGTTGGAGTACTTGCCGCCGACACGCGCCAGGTCGGGACCGGTGCGCTTCGACCCCCACTGGAAGGGATGGTCGTATTTGCTTTCCGCCGCCAGGCTGTAATGGCCATAGCGTTCCGCCTCGTCCCGGAAGGGCCGCACCTGCTGGCTGTGGCAGGTGTAGCAGCCTTCGCGGATGTAGATGTCGCGCCCGGCCAGCTCCAGCGGCGTATAGGGGCGGACGCCATCCACCGCTTCGACCGTGGTCTCGATGGTGAAGAGGGGGATGATCTCGACCATGCCGCCGATGGCGACGGTGCCGAGGGTGAGGATGACCAGAAGCCCGGTGCGCTTCTCGATCTTGTCATGCGTGAGCGCCATCGGATCAGGCCTCCACCGCTGCGGCGGCCGCGGGCTTGCGGGCAACGACCGGCTGGCCGGCACGCACCGTCATGATCAGGTTGTAGACCATGATCAGCGAGCCCACGAGGAACAGCACGCCGCCCAGGCCGCGGATAATGTAGAAGGGATGCATGGCCATGACGGTCTCGATGAAGCTGTACTGCAGGAAGCCCAGCTCGTCATAGGCGCGCCACATCAGGCCCTGCATGATGCCCGACACCCACATCGAGGTGATGTAGAGCAGGATGCCGAGGGTCGAAATCCAGTAGTGCCAGGCGACCAGCGGCAGCGAATACAGCTCCTTCTTCTTCCACAGCGTCGGCACCAGCATGTAGATCGCACCGAAGGAGACGAAGGCGACCCAGCCCAGCGCACCGGAATGCACATGGCCGATGGTCCAGTCGGTATAGTGGCTGAGCGCGTTGACCGCGCGGATCGACATGACCGGGCCTTCGAAGGTCGACATGCCGTAGAAGGCGACCGAGGTGACCAGGAAGCGGATGACGGGGTCGGTGCGCAGCTTGTCCCAGGCGCCGGAAAGCGTCATCAGGCCGTTGATCATGCCGCCCCACGAGGGCATCCACAGCATGATCGAGAACACCATGCCCAGCGTCTGCGCCCAGTCGGGCAGCGCCGTGTAGTGCAGGTGATGCGGACCCGCCCAGATGTAGAGGAAGATCAGCGACCAGAAGTGCACGATCGACAGGCGGTAGGAATAGACCGGCCGCTCGGCGCGCTTGGGGATGAAGTAGTACATGATGGCCAGGAAGCCGGCGGTCAGGAAGAAGCCCACCGCATTATGGCCGTACCACCACTGCACCAGCGCGTCCTGCACGCCCGAGAACACCACATAGCTCTTCGAGCCGACCAGGCTCGCCGGGATGGCGAGGTTGTTCACGATGTGCAGCATCGCGATGGTCACGATGAAGGCGATGTAGAACCAGTTCGCCACATAGATGTGGGGCTCGCGCCGGCGGACGACCGTGCCGATGAAGGCCACGAAGTAGCAGACCCAGACGATGGTCAGCCACAGGTCGATATACCATTCCGGCTCGGCGTATTCCTTGCCCTGGCTGAAGCCCAGCAGATAGCTGAGGGCGGCCTGGACGATGAAGAAGTTGTAGCCCCAGAAGACGAAGCGGGCGAGCGCCGGGCCGCCGAAGATCGGCGCGCGGCAGGTCCGCTGCACCACGTGGAACGAGGTGCCGATCAGCACATTGCCGCCGAAGGCGAAAACCGCCGCCGAGGTGTGCAGCGGGCGCAGACGCCCGAACGAGGTGTATTCCAGGCCGAGGTTCAGCGAGGGGAAGGCCAGCTGGAAGGCGATATAGGTGCCCGCCAGAAAGGCCGCGACGCCCCAGAACATCGCAGCGATCACGAACAGACGCACGGTCTCTTCGTCGTAGCGGGCGGCGCTGCGCACGGGCGCGGATGCGCGCGTCGTGGCCTCGCCAAAGGTTGCGGTCATCGTCATTTGGTCACCGCTCCGGTGTCAGAGGGCGCGCGTCACAGATCGGGACCGTCGGCGGGGAGATGCCCCTCGCCATCGGTCTCGACCGCCGCGTAGTGCCGGTTGATCTCGCCGACGATGTAGACGATCGCCAGCACGCCCAGGCCCAGGCCGAAGATGCGGATGCCCAGATCCATGGCGTGCCCCGCCATGAACAGGCCGACCACACCGGCCACCGTCAGCAGTGCGCCGATCACGATCGAGACGCCATCGGCGCCGATCGGCCTCTTCTCGCCCTTGTCGCTGTTGCTCATGCCCGTATCCTCGAGTCTTGGCCCATCTGCGGGTGCGGCGGCGTCAAGGGCCCGCTTCGCCCCGCCGGCTTTCAACGGAGCCCGGGGCACACGACGCCCCTGCCCGTCTCCATGGTCGGACCCTATTCCGGCGCGAAGCTCACAGCCTTGACACAGGTCAAGGCGGATCGTGACGGGGCTGGTGAGGATCGGTCAGAATGGCGTTCAGGGCCGCGGCGGATGGTCGCACGACCGCCGCCCGCGCCCTGCGATCACCCGAACGGCCGGTCCCCATGTTCGATTTCGTCGATCTCGACACGCTTGCGGCGCTGTGCCGCCCGGCCTTCGCGGGCGATGCCGCGGGGCTGGGCGGGCTTGCGACGCTGGCGGGTGCGCTCGCCCTCGCCGGCCTTGCCGGCGGGCTGATGCACTGCGCGCCGATGTGCGGGATTTTTGTGCTGGCTCAGGTCGATGCCCGGCTCGCCCGGGTGCCGGTCGCCGCCATGTCGGAACGGAACCGGCTCCGCGCCGGGCTGCTGCCCGGCTATCATCTGGGGCGGATCGCGACCTATGCCGGGCTGGGCGCCGTGGCGGGGCTGGTCGGTCAGGGGCTGGGCGACGGGCTCGCGATGGTGGGCCGGCTGCGCGACTGGGCGGCGGTGCCCCTGGGGCTGGCCGGGCTGGTGCTGCTGGCCTCCGCCGCCGCACGGCTCGGCCTGTTCGGACAGCTGCATGTCAGGCCGCAGCTTGCGATCACCGGCAGCCAGCGCCCCCCGGCAGCCGGCGGCATCGCCGGCTTCGCCGCCCGCATGCTCACCCGGGTGCGGCCCTGGCTGGCCGGCGGCGGCTGCCGCGGCGTCGGCACGGGGCTGGTGCTGGGCTTCCTGCCCTGCGGTCTGGTCTATGCGGCGCTGGCGGCGGCGCTCGCCTCGGGCCGGCCGCTGGCCGGTGCGCTCGCCATGATCGCCTTCGGCCTCGGCACCGTGCCCGCCCTTTCGGCCGTGGGCCTGGGTGGGCAGGCGGTGCTGCGCCGCCGCCCGGCCCTCGCCCGCAGGGCCGCCCCGGCCCTGCTCGGCCTCGCCGCCCTGCCGCTCATCGCCGGGGCGGCGGTGATGATCGTGGGGTGAGTGCCCTTACGATCCGCGGGAGATCACCTGCCATGCAATCGGCATAGATGCCGGATCCGTCATCACCGGCTTCTGGAAGAAGAAGAAGCCGTTCTGATTGCCGCTCTGATTGTTGAAATTGATGGTGTAGGTCACGCCGCCGGCCTGATCCAGAGCCTCGTCGGGCAGGGCGTCATCGGTGGCGGGCCGATCGGCGGCGGCTTCGATGGCAGCTTCGGGGGCGATTTCGGGGGACTTTTCGGTGGTCATGTCGGCTACTCCTGAATCAGATGGCGGCCAGCATGGCCGGTTCAGCCACGCGCCGCCAGCCCCGATCGGGCCCGAAGTCGCCGGTCGTTGACCGTCAGACCCCGACCAGCCGCCGCGCTTCGCCCCCGGCATCGGCAAGCGCCGCACCCGGCCCCGCCCAGGCGACGCGGCCCCGTTCCAGGCCGACGGCACGATCCGCCAGACGCGCCAGCGCCTTCAGATCCTTGTCGACCACCAGAATCGCCAGCCCCTCGGCCTTCAACCGGGTGAGCGCCGCCCAGATGTCGCGGCGGATCAGCGGCGCCAGCCCCTCGGTCGCCTCGTCCAGGATCAGCAGGCGGGGGTTGGTGAGCAGGGCGCGGCCGATCGCCAGCATCTGCTGCTCGCCGCCCGACAGCAGCCGGGCGCGCTGGCCGGTGCGCTCGGCCAGGCGCGGGAACAGCTCGTGCACCCGGGCCACGGTCCAGGGGCCGGGGCGCGCGGTGGCCACCAGGTTCTCGTGCACGCTGAGGCCGGGGAAGATCTGCCGGCCTTCGGGCACCAGCCCCAGCCCGGCCCGGGCGATGCGATGCGGCGGGGCACCGGTGACATCGGCACCGTCCACCCGCACCTGCCCGCCGGTCACCGTCACCAGCCCGAGTGCGGCACCGATGGTCGAGGATTTGCCCATGCCGTTGCGGCCGATCAGCGCCACCACCTCGCCCGCATGCACGGCAAGATCGATGCCGAACAGCACCCGGGCAGGGCCGTAACCGCCGGTGACGCCGGCCATTTCCAGAACCGCGGTCATGCCTCGTCCTCGCCCAGATAGGCCGCGATTACCCTGGGGTCGGCGCGGATGTCGTCGGGGCTGCCCGAGGCGATGGCATGGCCCGCCACCAGCACCGTCACCCGATCGGCCAGCGCGAACACCGCCTCCATGTCGTGTTCGACCATCAGGATGGTGGTCTCGTGCGCCAGCGCCCGGATCGTCGCGACCATGGCCGCACTCTCATCGGGGCCGAGACCAGCCAGCGGCTCGTCGAGCAGCAGCAGGCGCGGTCGCTGCGCCACGGCCAGCGCGATTTCCAGCCGCCGCCGCTCCCCGTGGGAGAGCACCGCAGCCGGCCGGCGATCGGCGGGATCGAGCCCGAAACGCGCCAGCACCGCAGCGGCACGGTCCGCCAGATCCCGGTCCCGCGCCCGGGCGGCAAAGGGCCGCCAGACGGCGCGCGTCGGCGCCAGCAGCCCGACCTCGATGGTTTCCACCGCCGTCAGGCTGGGGAACAAAGCCACGATCTGATAGGCGCGCACCAGCCCGCGCCGGACGCGGGCGACCACGCCCAGGCCGCCGACATCACGGCCGTCGAAGCGGATCCGGCCGGCATCGGCCATGATCTCGCCCGAAATCAGCGCGCAGGCCGTGGTCTTGCCGGCACCGTTGGGGCCGATCAGGGCATGGATCTGCCCGGGCATGACCTGAAGCGACAGGTCATCGGCGGCGGCCAGCGCCCCGAAGCGGCGGGTGACGCCGGCAAGTTCCAGCAGGGCCGCGGTCATCTCCGCCCCCTCCGCCGGATCCGGGCCCGGATCCGGGCCGCCGAGCCGGCAACCCCGCCCCGGTTGAAGATTGCCGCCAGCACCAGCATCGGCCCCAGGATCGCCGCCCAATGTTCGGTCCAGCGGCCGAGCATCTCTTCCAGCACCACCATGATGGCGGCGCCGGCCACGGCACCGGCGGGCGTCGCCGCCCCGCCCAGCACCACCATCACCATCAGCTCGCCCGATGTCGTCCAGGCCAGCGGTGTCGGGCTCACGAAGCCGATCAGATTGGCGTTGAGCGCCCCCGCCACACCCGCCACCGCGGCTGCGGCGACGAAGGCTGCAAGCCTGAGGCCATAAGGGCTGCGGCCCAGCGCCCGAAGCCGGCGTTCGTCGTCGCGCGCCGCCGCCAGCACCAGCCCGTAACGGCTGCCCGACATGCGATGGGCGATGCCGAGCCAGAGGCCGAGCAGGGCGACGCAGATCCAGTGAAAGACGAGATCATCGCCGGTATCGAGGCCAAGCCCGCCGATGGCCGCGGTGTTGCGGCTCCACATCGACAGCCCGTCCTCGCCGCCGTAATCGGCGAAGGCGATGGTGACGAAATAGAGCATCTGCGAGAAGGCGAGCGTGATCATGATGAAATAGGCACCGCCGGTGCGCAGGCTGACCGCCCCGATCGGCAGCGCGATCAGCGCCGCCGCCAGCGCCGCCGCCGGCAGGGTGACCAGCAGGCTGTCCGAGCCGGCGCCGGCCAGGAAGCCCAGCGCCCCCTCCATGCCCTGGGCATGGTGGAAGGCGATGCCCACCGCATAGGCACCGATGCCGACGAAGGCGCCATGGCCGAGCGAGGGCAGGCCCGCACCGCCGATCAGCAATTGCAGGCTGGCGGCGGCCAGGCCCCAGATCGCGATCCGGGTGGTGAGCGATACCAGATACGAGGCGCCGGCCGCCTCGGCGAGGAGGGGCGCCACGGCCAGCAGTACCAGCAGGACGATCGCCGCGCGACCGCCGCGGCCGGGTGCGGCGATATGCATCGACGTCGATGCATC
Organism: Tistrella mobilis; assembly: GCF_041468085.1. Lineage (NCBI taxonomy): Bacteria > Pseudomonadati > Pseudomonadota > Alphaproteobacteria > Geminicoccales > Geminicoccaceae > Tistrella > Tistrella mobilis. Next base: position 3,558,962 of record NZ_CP121017.1, read on the forward strand.
TGCACCACGGCCCCCGGCCGGATGCATCGATGTCGATGCAGTTTCAGGATGACGGTCAGTCCCGGCCACCGAACACCCCCTTGGGACGGATGGCCAGCACCACCGCCATCAGCAGATAGATCGTCATCGATGCAAGTGCGGCCCCGATCTGGTCGGCCGCAGCCGGCGGCAGCAACTCGCGCGCGATCTGCGGCAGATAGGCCCGGCCCAGCGTGTCGGCGAGGCCGACGATGATGGCCCCGACGAAGGCGCCCTTCACCGAGCCGATGCCGCCGATCACGATCACCACGAAGGCCAGGATCAGCACCGGCTCGCCCATGCCGACCTGCACCGCCAGCACCGGCCCGGCCATGGCACCGGCAAGACCCGCGAGCAGCCCGCCCAGCGCGAAGAGCACGGCATAAAGCCGGCCGATATCGACCCCCAATGCCGCCACCATCCGCCGGTTCTGGGCACCGGCACGGATCAGCATACCGAGGCGCGTGCGCTCGATCAGCAGAGCAAGGCCCCCCGCGACCACCAGCCCCGCCAGAATGATCGCCAGCCGCCAAGCCGGATAGGGCGTGCCGGGCAGCACCTCCACCGTGCCGGCAGCGAAGGCCGGCACGTCGAGGAACAGCGGCCGCGGCCCGAACAGGATCCGCACCATTTCATTGGCGAAGAGCACGATGCCGAAGGTGGCCAGCACCTGATCCAGATGATCGCGGGCATAAAGCCGGGCGATGACCAGCCGTTCGATGACGAAGCCGAGCAGGGCCGCCACCGGCAGCGCCGCCAGGATGCCGAGCGGCACCGAGCCGGTTTCGGCCGCGACGAAGGCGGCGGCAAAGGCGCCGCACATATAGAGCGCGCCATGGGCAAGGTTGAGCACGCCCATCACGCCGAAGACCAGCGTCAGGCCGGCGGCGATCATGAACAGCATGACGCCGAGCTGCAGGCCATTCAGGACCTGCTCCAGGACAAGGGAAGACATGATCGGATGCGGGAACACCGCCGGCAGCCGTGGTGGGGACGGGGTCAGCCCCCGCCCCCACCACGGCCGGCCGGTCCGGTATCACATCTTGCAATCGGCCGCGTAGGCGTCGACGTGGTCGTCGAACACCTTCGAGACGATGCGGTTCACCAGCCGGCCCTGATCGTCCTTCACCACCTCGCGGGCGTAGAGATCCTGGATCGGGTGCTGGTTGTTGCCGAAGCGGAATTCGCCGCGGACGCTGTCGAACTTCGCGGCCTTCATGCCGGCCCGCAGCCCGTCGCGATTGGCGACGTCGCCGCCCACCGCTTCCAGACCCGCGCCCATGATATGCGCCGCTTCATAGCCCTGCATGGCATAGACCGAGGGCAGCCGGCCATAGGCCTTCTCGAAGCCCGCCACGAAGGCCTTGTTGGCGGGGTTGTCGAGATCGGTCGACCATTGCGCGCCGTTGATCACGCCCAGCGCCGCATCGCCCACCGCCGGCAGAACGTCCTGCGAGAACGAGAAGGCGGGGCCATAGAGCTTGATCTTGCCTTTGAGACCGGCCTGATCGAACTGCTTCACGAAGTTGATACCCATGCCGCCCGGCAGGAACACGAAGACGCCATCGGGTTCGGCAGCCCGGATGCTGGCGATTTCGGCGGCATAATCCAGCTGGCCCAGCTTGGTATAGACCTCCTGGACCACTTCGCCCTTGTAATAGCGCTTGAAGCCGGTCAGCGAATCCTTGCCCGCCGGATAGTTGGGGGCCATCAGGAACATGCGCTTCAACCCGGCCTGCTCCACCGCGGCACCGGTCGCCTCGTGCAGATTGTCGTTCTGATAGGCGGCATTGAAGTAGTTCGGGCTGCAGCCGGCACCCGCCAGCTGCGAGGGGCCGGCATTGGAGCTGACATAGATCACGTCGTCGCGGGTGACCTTGGGCACCACGGCCAGCGCGAGATTGGAGAAGACGATGCCGGTCATCAGGCTGACGCCGTCTTCCTTGACCAGCCGGTCGGCCGCCTGCACGGCGGTTTCGGGCTTGCGGGCATCATCGACGGTCAGCACCTCCACCGGCACCCCGCCCAGCCTGCCGCCGGCCTCCGTCACCGCCAGCATGAAGCCGTCGCGGGTGTCGACACCCAGCCCGGCGCCGTCGCCGCTCAAAGTGGTGAGCAGGCCGATCTTCACCGGATCCGCCGCCTGAGCCGCGCCCAGACCGAAGCCCATCACGATACCCGTCGCCGCCGCGATCATCCGCGAGGCCGCCTTGTTCGTCGTCATCTCCCGTCCCGTCCCTGCGAGGTGTGGCCAAGCCTTGCCCGGCAGCCCCGCGCTCCCCGCGGATCCGCCTGCCCGTTCCGGTGATCCGGAATCAGGTGAAGGCCTTGAAGGTGATCATCGTGAAGGTGTCCTTGACGCCTGCAATGGCGTGGAGCTTCTCGTTCACGAAATGCCCGATATCGCGGCCCGGCGCCAGATAGCACTTCATCAGCAGGTCGTATTGACCCGAGATCGAATGCACCTCGGAAATCTCTTCGATCGTCGCCACCGCCTGATGGGCGACGTCATAGGCCTTGCCGAGTTCGCATTTGATAAGGACGAAGATGGTCTGCATGGGGCTCCGACCGGCATGAGATCAGGGAAAATGGGCCGGCGGCAGGGGCGCACACGGCCGTTTCGCCGACCGTACCCGGTTTTGGCCGCTTTGGGTAGCGGCAGCGCCCGCCACCCCTGCCCCGGGCAGGGATAAGATCAGGGCCGGGACCGGAAACGACAAAAGCCGGCGACCGCAGACGGTGCCGGCTTGATCCGATTTTCAGCTCCTCCGGATCCGGAAGAGTGGTGCGACCAGCAGGACTTGAACCTGCACGCCCTTTCGGGCACTAGCCCCTCAAGCTAGCGCGTCTACCAATTCCGCCATGGTCGCAGCGGTGTCGTGTGGTCCGTGGTTATACGCAAAACCGTCCCGGATGCAAGCATCGTCGTCAGAAAAACGACACAAGATCCGCCATTCCGGCCCTGCCAACAAAAAACCCGCCGAACCGAGGCGGGCGTTTCGTTGACGATGACACTTCCCGATGGTCACCCTCCTTTTGGAGAGTGGTGCGACCGGTAGGACTTGAACCTACACGTCCGTACAGACACTAGTACCTGAAACTAGCGCGTCTACCAATTCCGCCACGGTCGCATCGGGCGTCGTCGTCGTGGCGGTCTTATAGCCAATACTCCGGGAGGAGCGCAAGAGGTCTTTTTCATGGGGACGCAACATTTCTGGAGTGCCCCGGGCTCGCCTGAATCCAAACCATTGACCTGTAATGAAAATGCCATATCCGCCCCCTCGAAAAAAAATGCGCGCGGCCCCCGCGCCCCTTCCGCACCCCCGTGCCGACCGCCGGTTTTTCCCGGAAACGTTGACACCCGGGGCCCCCGCGGGTAATGCTCAGCCCACTTCCGAGGGGGAGTAGCCGACCGCGACCGGGCAGACCTGCCCGGCAGGTACGGATCGTACGTCAACAGACTTGCCCGCCGGCCCTGTAAGCCGGCATCCGGCATGGCGTACGAGCGACGGGGATCATCCCGGCGCCGGCGAGACCTTCGGACGCGATCGCATCGACCGTCGACACCAGCGCGACGGGACGGCCGGACCGGCCGATGCGTGTCGTGTCCGATCGTGCTCGCTGCTTGCGCGCCAGGAATGCAGGTCCGGCCGTCCACCCCGGAGGCAGATCACATCATGGAAGCGCTCGCGGTCTCCACGCTCGTCGTGGCCCTGGCGGAAATCGGCGATAAGACACAGCTGCTGGCACTCGCGCTGACGCTGCGCTATCGCACCCCCTGGCCGGTGGCGGCCGGCATCCTGGTCGCAACGCTGGCCAACCACGCCGTGGCGGGCGCCGTAGGCGCGGCCGTCGCCGCCCATGTCGATCCGCAATGGATGCGCTGGATCCTGGGCGCCTCGTTCATCGCCATGGGCCTGTGGGTACTGGTGCCGGACAAGCTGGACGAGGATGAAGGCCCCCGCTCCACCGCCCGCGGCGCCTTCCTTGCCACGACCCTCGCCTTCTTCGTGGTCGAGATCGGCGACAAGACCCAGGTCGCAACCGTGGCCCTTGCGGCCGATTACGCGCCGCTGATCGCCGTGGTCATCGGTACGACCGCGGGCATGATGATCGCCAACCTGCCGGTCGTGTTCCTGGGCGACCGGATCACCCGGGTCATCCCGCTGAGCCTGGTCCGCAAGGCCGCCGCCACCCTGCTGATCGTTCTGGGCGTGCTCGCCCTGCTGGACGGCGGTGCGCTGCTGCACCTCTGACGGAAATGCAGGGCGGCCGTCCCGATCTTGCCACTTGAACCGGCGTCGTCGGCGGTGAACATGTCAGGGCAAGACAGTTCTCTGCCATCCGGTGACGGCAGAGCCGGAACGGAGCCCGGGTGGCATGGATGATGGCGGGGCAGGCAGATATGCGGCGGGTGTGGCGGCGGCATCGATCCCGCCCGCGGCACCGCGCCCCGCCATCGGTCTCAGGGATGCGACCCTTGCCGATATCGATGCGCTGGTGGCGATCGAGAACGCCTCGTTCATCCACGACCGGATCAGCCGCCGCAGTTTCCGCCACCTGCTGACCCGCGCCCATGCCGATACGGTGATCGCCGAAACCGCGGGCGCAGGCGGCCGGCCGGTGGTCGCGGGCTATGCCATGGTGCTCTACAACGCCGGCACCCGGCTTGCCCGGCTCTATTCCATCGCCACCGCCCCGGGCTGGCGCGGCGCCGGCATCGGCGGCCGGCTGCTCGCAGAGGTGGAGGCCCGGTCGCGGGCGGCCGAGGCCACCACCATCCGCCTGGAAGTCCGTGCCGACGCCCCCGATGTGGCGGCGATCTATGAACATGCCGGCTATCGCCGCTTCGGCCGCTATGTCGCCTATTACGAAGATGCGGTGGATGCCATCCGCATGGAGAAGTCTCTGGCCCGGCGGCTGGATCCGTCGCGCGACCGCGTGCCCTATGTGGAGCAGAGCCTGCCCTTCACCTGCGGGCCGGCGGCGCTGATCATGGCCATGCATGCGCTCGATCCCGAACGCGCCACCGGCCCCGAGGAGGAACTCAGGATCTGGCGCGAATCGACCACCATCTTCATGACCTCCGGCCATGGCGGCTGCTCGCCCCATGGCCTGGCGCTGGCGGCGGCCGCCCGCGGCTTCGGCGTCCGCCTGCATGTCACCGGCCAGGGCGTGCCCTTCGTCGACGGCGTGCGCAGCCCGGAAAAGAAGCGGGTGATCGAGATGGTCCAGGCCGAATTCGAGCGCGAGATCGCAGACGAACCGCTGATCGCCCTCGACGACCGCCCGGCCACACTCGACGATATCGCCGCCGCCCTCGCGCGGGGCGAGATCCCGCTCCAGCTGGTCAGTTCCTGGCGCTTCGACCGGCAGAAGGCGCCGCATTGGGTGGTGGTGGTCGCGGTGGACGAGGCCTGCGTCCACATTCATGATCCCTTCGTCGACCGCGACGAAGGCCGCGCCCCCATCGACTGCATCCGCATTCCCGTCCCCCGCCGCGATTTCGAGCGCATGTCGCGCTACGGCCGCGCGGGCCTGCGTGCCACGCTGCTCATATCGTCCTCCCCCGTTCCGCCCGTCTCCCGAACCCCGGATCCCTGAACCAATGCACCGGCATATCGTCATCGTCGACCGCCCCGAAGATCGGGCATCGGTACCTGCCGCCACGGGCCGCGTGGTGCTGACGGCGCGCGAATTCGTCGAGGCGCCGCCGCCGGAGAAGTCCGGCGCAAAGGTGGTGAACCTGGTGCGGGATCATCACTATCTCTCGCTCGGCTACTATGCCTCGCTGCTGGCGGAAGGCCGGGGCGACAGGGTCATCCCCACCCCGCATGCCCTGACCGAGATTTCCTCGAAGCGCATCTATGCCCATGCCCTGCCCGAGCTGACCGCGATCGCCCGGCGCCATCTGCTGGCGCCGCTGGCCGGCGGTGCGGTCACCCGCACGGTGACGGTCATCTTCGGCGAGACCTGCGAGGCCGAGACCGCGGCGCTGGGGCGGCGGGCCTTCGAACTGTTCCGCCTGCCACTGATGGCGCTGCACCTGACCTATGGCGCATCGGAACCGGCCGCCGGCGGGCGGCTGGGCTGGACGGTACGTTCCATGCGCAGCCGCAGCCTGCGCGGGCTGGATGCAGCCGAACGCCACCGGTTCGAAACCGCGCTGGAGCGCTTCACCTCGGACCGCTGGCGGGATCCGAAGCCGCGGCCCGGCAGCCGCTACAGCCTTGCCATCCTGCACGATCCCGACGACCCGCTGCCGCCGTCGAATCCCAAGGCGCTGGAACGGTTCCGCAGGATCGGCCGGAGCCTGGGCATGGAGGTGGAGCTGATCACCCGGCGCGACTATCCACGGCTGGCGGAATACGACGCGCTGTTCATCCGCGAGACCACCCGGATCGATCACCACACCTTCCGCTTCGCAACCAGGGCCGCGCAGGAGGGCATGCCGGTGATCGACGACCCGCAGTCGATCGTCCGCTGCACCAACAAGATCTATCTGGCCGAACTGCTGCGCACCCATAATCTGCCGGCGCCGCGCACCATGATCCTGCACCGCGACCGGCTGCTGGAGGCCGAAACGCTGGGCTATCCGGTGGTGCTGAAGATCCCGGACGGCGCCTTTTCGAACGGGGTCTTCAAGGCCGAGAACCGCGAGCAGCTCGTGGCCCTGGGCGCCCGGGTCTTCGCCCGCAGCGAGCTGGCGCTGGCCCAGTCCTTCGTCTACACCGCCTTCGACTGGCGGGTCGGCATCCTGAACCGGCAGCCGATCTATGCCTGCCAGTATTTCATGTCGCGCAACCACTGGCAGATCGTGAAACATGGCGGCGACGGCCGCATCGACGAGGGCCGCTTCCGCACCTTCGGAGTCGACGAGGCCCCGGCCGACGTGATCGATGTCGCCCTGCGCGCCGCCGCCCCGATCGGCGACGGCCTCTATGGTGTCGACCTGAAGCAGAACGCCGAAGGCGTGTTCGTGATCGAGGTCAACGACAACCCCAATATCGATGCCGGGGTCGAGGATGCGGTGCTGAAGGACGAGCTGTACCGCATCGTGCTGAAGGAGTTCATCCGGCGGATCGATGCCGCCCGGGCGGGCACTGCGGCGTAATGTCGCAGATCTGAGAGACGCCGCGCATCCCTACACTGCGCCGATGACGGGGCATCGGCGGCGAACCGCACACCAAGGCAGGCATGATCGACGGCCGGCGCGGCAGGTTCTGCGGCGCCTGGCCGGTTGGCTTGCGCTTGCAGCCCTGCTGGTGACCCAGCCGGCCATGCTGGCCGGCATGACCATGGCGGAGGCCGGCCAGGCGGTGGCACGTGCCGCCGGCCTGCCCGACGGCTTGTTCGATCCGGCCTCCATCTGCCATGTGCCCGATGCCTACGGCGATCCGGCCGACCCCGCCCGGGACGATGCCGCGGGCCATCATTGCGCGCTCTGCACCGCCGTTACCCCGGCCCCGTCGCCATGGGTGCCGCAGCCCGCAAAGGCATGCGGCCGTGCCGCCAGGACAGCCCGCCCCGCCAGCCGTCACCGGCCGGCCCGCCGCCGGCGCCGCCGTCCGCGTGCGCCCCCTGCCCCCTGATCCACGCAACCTTTCCGGTTTCCAGGATCAGGACCAGACCAGATGATGACCCGTCTTCCGCCCCGTGGCGGCCGCACCCGGCCGGCCATGCACGGCCTGCTGTCGGCCACCGCCCTCACCGCCCTCGCGCCCATGGCCGCCGCCGCAGACAATGCCACCCCCCTGCCCCGGCTTCAGATCGAGGCACCGGCCACGGCCTCGCGCACGGCACCCGATGCCGCAACCCGGCAGGCCGAGCTGGAGGGCCGCCTGCCCGGCAGCTTCGCCGTGCTGCCGGCAGCCGCGTTCGAGAACAGCCGCGCCTTCACCCTGGGCGACATGATCGCGACCGTGCCCGGCGTCTATGCCCAGTCGCGCTTCGGCCAGTCCGAAACCAAGCTGTCGATCCGCGGATCCGGCCTCAGCCGCAATTTTCACATGCGCGGCGTGAAGCTCAGCCTCGACGGTCTGCCGATCAACACCAATGACGGCGCCGGCGATTTCCAGCAGATCGACCCGCTGACCCTGCGCCAGGTGGAGGTGCTGAAGGGCGCCAACGCCATGTCGGACGGCGTGTCGATGCTGGGCGGCGAGATCCGGATGGAAAGCCGGACGGGGTTGAGCGATCCGGGCGTCACCGCCCGGGCCGAGACCGGCAGCTTCGGCTTCGTGCGCAGCCATGCGGGTTTCGGCGTGGCCGAGGGGCGGATGGACGCCCATCTGTCGGCAACGGTCAACCGCGAGGACGGGTTTCGCGCGCATTCGGCCCATGACAACAAGACCTTCGCCGGCAATCTCGGCTGGCGGCTGAGCGATGCGGTCGAGACCCGGCTCTATCTGGGCTATGACGATCTCTGGCAGGAACTGCCGAGCGCGCTCACCCTGGATCAGGCGCTGAACCGGCCGCGGAGCACGGCGGCCGGCAACATCACCGGCGACCAGCGCCGCGACATCACCTCGGTCCGGCTGGCAAATCGCTGGTCGATCTCGCTGGGCGAGGCGACGGAACTGGAACTCGGCGGCTGGGTGCTCGACAAATCGCTCTATCACCCGATCTTCCAGGTGCTCGACTACGACTATCTGGATGGCGGCGTGCAGGCGAAGCTTTCCACCACCACCGAGCTTGCCGGCATGTCGCACGGTCTCACCTTCGGCATGCGGCTGGCCGGCGGCGAGACCGATGCCCGGCGCTATGTGAATATCGGCGGCAGCCGCGGCGCGTTGACCGCCGAAGGCACCGAGCGCGGCCGCACTTACGAGGCCTGGGCGGAAGACGCGATCGGCCTCACCCCCTCCCTCACCCTGGTGCTGGGAGTGCAGGCGATGCATGCGACCCGCGGCTATGACGATGCCTTCCTGTCGGATGGCGACGATTCGGGCGAGGCGCGCTATGACGAAGTCAACCCCCGCCTGGGGCTGATCTGGCAGGCGGCGCCGGACTGGCAGCTTTATGGCAATCTGTCGCGCAGTGCCGAGCCCCCGACCCTGTCGGAGGTGAATCCGAGCACGGCCCCGGGCTTCGCCGATATCGACGCCCAGACCGCCTGGACGCTGGAAATCGGCAGCCGCGGCCGCATCGGCCGGCTGGGCTTCGATGTGGCGGTGTTCGAATCGCACCTGCGCGACGAACTCCAGACCTTCGGCACGATCACCGGCGGCACCACCACCATCAATGCCGACCGCACGATCCATCGCGGGCTGGAAGCCGGTTTCGACCTGACGCTGACCGAGGTGCTGGCGCTCAAGGCCTCGTATACCTGGTCGGATTTCCGCTTCGACGGCGACCCGACCTATGGCGACAACGCCCTGCCCGGCGTGCCGCCGCACCGGGTGTATGGCGAACTGCGCTGGCAGCCGGTCCAGGGCGCCTGGATCGCGCCCAATGTCGAATGGGTACCGGTCGATTATGCCGTCGACAATGCCGAAAGCCTGGACGCCCCCGGCTATACCCTGCTCGGCATCCGCGCCGGCTGGGAACCGGTCGCCGGGGTGACCCTGTTCCTGGACGGCCGCAACCTGACCGACGAGAACTACATCGCCACCACCAGCGTCGCCCCCACCGCGGATGCCGACGCCGCCCTGTTCTATCCGGGCAACGGCGCCGCGATCTATGGGGGGATTTCGTACCGCTTCTGAGCCGTCAGCCGGCGTGGGGCCTGGCCATGAGGTCAGGCCCTGCCCTCTTCATGCCCCGGAGCCTGCATACCCACTTCCTCAGCCGGCCCGTTTCTCGTCATGAGCAGACGCCTCGCGCGGGCAGCGACACACCGGGCATTGGCGATATAGGCCGCATCGCCCGTTTCCAGCGCCTCCGCCACGAACAGCGCGATACCGTCCTCGGAAAGCAGATCTTCTGCCGGATCATAAAGGCTCGGCACCTGGGTCATGCGCATCTGTCGGTTTGAGGGAAGAGCCGAAACGTCAGGGCATGCGGCAACTGTGCCACGCACCGCCTGCAAGACGCCAGAGCGGCCTTACGCCCCAAACACCGTCTTGGTGATCCGCGCCGCGGCGTAGACCGTGTCGCCCAGCCGGGCCTCGGCGTCGAGGAAGGCGACGCGGCGGCCGCTGCGGATGACGCGGGCGTGGAAACGCAGATCGGCGCCGATGGGGGCCGGGCGCATCACGCTGACGAAAATGTCGTGGGTGGAGGCGTTGGCACCCTCGGGCAGATGGGGCAGCAGGGCCAGATAGGCGGCAGGATCCAGCAGGCCGTAGAGCACGCCGCCATGGACCGTGCCGGCGGGGGTGGCATGGCGGGCATCCAGGCGCAGGCGCGATTCGGCACCGTCGCGGGTGATGCGCACCAGTTCGAACCCCATCAGCCGCTGAAAGGGCAGGCTCAGCACCAGTTCGACATCGGCGCGGCGGGCGGCCGGAAAGTCGGGGCCGAGCGCACCTTCGGGGATCAGCGGGCCCGGATGTTCGACGGAGGCGGCCGCGGCGGCAAGCGCCGCGGCCAGATCGGGGAGAGGTCGGGTCACGAGGACGGTGTTCCGTGGCTGTCTTCGATATCGATCGGCATCAGGCGGCCGCTTCGGCGAGCGCCCGGTCGCGCAGATCGCGCTTCAGCAGCTTGCCGTTGGCATTGCGCGGCAGCGGGTCGGCGCCGAAGGTGAAATAGTCGGGCACCTTGTAGTCCGACAGCCGGGCGGCGAGGAAGGATTTCAGGGTGGCGGCCACCTCGTCCTCACTCTTCTCCAGCCCCTCGCCCTTCAGCATCACGAAGCAATGGGTGCGCTCTCCCAGCACCGGGCAGGGCCGCGAGACGATGGCGCTTTCCGACACCCAGGGATGGAAGGAGAGTTCGCTTTCGACCTCGGCCGAGAAGATCTTGTAGCCGCCGCGATTGATCATGTCCTTGCGACGGTCGAAGACCTTCACATAGCCGGCCTCGTCCATCGAGCCGATATCGCCCGAGCGCCAGAAGCCCGAGACGAAATTCTCGGCATTGGCATCCGGCCGTGCCCAATAGCCCTTCACCACCATCGGCCCGCGAATCCACAGCTCGCCCGCTTCGCCCGGGCCCACCTCGCGGCCGGCTTCGTCCATGATCCGGATTTCGGCGCAGCGCACCGGCCGGCCGACGGTGTCGCCCCGGGTGGCACCTTCACCCAGCGGCATGATCGTGCTGGGCGAGGTGGTCTCGGTCGCGCCATAGGCATTGACCAGGATCAGCCCGGGCAGCAGTTCCGCCAGACGGCTGATGGTCGCCATCGGCATCGGCGCGCCGCCATAGCCGCCGATCCGCCAGGCGGCGAGGTCGTAGCCGGCGAAATCGGGCTGGAGCAGGCAGAGATTGTACATCGCCGGCACCATGATCCCATAGGTCATGCGCTCGGCTTCGGCGAGCTTCAGAAAAGCGGGCGCCTTGAAGGCGCGCATCATCACCGTCGCACCGCCGACCCGGATCATCAGCGCGACCACCGCCACCAGCCCGGTGACATGGGTCGCCGGCACCGCCAGCACCGACCGCTCGCGCCCGTCCATGGTGAGCGCCATGTGGTCGACGTAATGCTCGCAGGAATGGACGATGTTGATGTGCGACAGCTCGGCACCCTTGGGCTTGCCCGTGGTGCCCGAGGTGTAAAGGATGACCGCGGTGTCGTCTTCGCCGACCGCCGCCCAGCCGCCGAAGGGCCGGCCCGCCTCGATCTCCGCCCAGGGCAATGCACCCGCCGGGGCCGGGACCTCGCCGTCGCCCATGGCGACACGCAGGGTGAGCGCCGGCACATCCGCCGCATCGGGCAGGCGGTCGGCCAGTTCGTCCTCGAAGATCACCGCCTTCGCGCCGCAATTGCCCAGCACATAAGTGAGTTCGGGCTTCTGCTCGCGGGTGTTGAGCGGCACCGCGATCGCCCCCAGCCGGATGCAGGCCACCCAGGCGGTCACGATCTCGGCGCGATTGCCGAGCAGCAGACCGACCCGGTCGCCCTGAGCCACGCCAGCCGCCGCCAGGGCACCCGCCACCCGGTCGGAAGCGGCTTCGAGCCCGGCATAGGTCATCCGCCGGTCGCCGTCGATCACCGCCTCGGCCTCGGCCATGCGGGCGAAGGTCGCGCGGACCAGCGCACCAAGATCAGCGGGGCGGTCGGCATAGCAGGGCACGACGCGGTCGCCGAAATGGAGTTCACGCCGGAGCGTCGGGGCGGAGGCGGGAATGGTCTGGTCGGTCTGGGACATCGGTCTGGCTTCGCATCTGACTGGGGAGCGGAGGGCGGCAGCTCAATGCGCCGCGGCACCGGCCGCGGCATTGGCGCCGCGTTCGATGACGGTCACGTCGTCGTAGAGCGATTTGTCGTGGTTCATGTCGGAATGCGAGATCAGGATGGATTGCCGCTCGGCACGCAGCCGGCCGATGACATCGGCCAGCCGCTGGGCCAGCGCCGGGGCAACCCCCTCGAAGGGCTCGTCCAGCAGCAGAAGTTTCGTGCCCACGGCCAGCGCGCGCGCCAGCGCCACCAGCTTCTGCTGGCCGCCCGACAGCTGCAAGGCCCGGCGATCGCGCATCTCCGTCAGCTCGGGCATGTAGCCATAGACCAGGTCGAGCCGGGGTTTCGGCTTCAGGCTCTTCGACACCCAGACCGGCAGCAGGATGTTCTCTTCCACCGTGAGTTCGGGGACGAGACCGCGATCCTCCTGCATGAAGCCGATGCCGAGCGCCGCCCGGCCATGCTTGGGCAGGGCGGAAAGATCGGCGCCATCGAAGGTGATGCGCCCGCCGGTCACCGGCAGGTGGCCCATCACCGTGCGCATCAGGCTGGTTTTGCCGGCGCCGTTGCGCCCGACCAGCCCGACCATATGGCCGGTGCCGACGGTGAGGTTGACATCGCGCAGCACCCGGACCGAGGCGATGGCGGTGGAGACGTGATCGATCTGGAGCATGGGGATCCCTCCTCCGCCGTCAGTGGCCGGTGACGTGCCGGCGCACGCCCTCGTCGGCCATCACCAGGTCCGGGGCGCCATCGGCGATGATCTGGCCGGCATAGAAGGCCAGAACCCGGTCGGCATAGGCACCGACGATGTCCATGTCGTGTTCGACGAACAGCACGGTCACCCCGTCCTGATCCAGCGCCGCCATGATCCGGTCCATGAACGGGAATTTCTCTTCCGCCGACACGCCGCTGGTCGGCTCGTCCAGCATCAGCAGCTTGGGCCGGCCGGTCATGGCGAGGGCGATGTCGAGCAGCTTGCGGGTGCCGCCGGCCAGTTCCAGGACCGGCCGGTCGGCGATCGACGCCAGACCGAACCGCTCCAGCACCTCAAGGGCGGCATCGCGTGCCGCGGCCGAACGCGCCGGGCGGAAGAAGGGCAGCCCGCCCTCGGCCGCGGCCCTGGCCACCAGCATGTTCTCAAGCGCCGTCAACTCGGCGCAGAGCTGGGGGATCTGGAAGGACCGGGCGATGCCGCGTCGGGTCAGCCGCCGCGGATCCAGCCGGGTGACGTCTTCCCCCGCCAGCAGGATCGACCCCTCGTCGGGCTTGAGGTAGCCGGTGACCATGTTGACGAAGGTCGTCTTGCCGGCCCCGTTGGAGCCGATGACGCTGAGCCGGGTGCCGGCCTCGACCGCAACCGAAATGTCGCGCGCAGCGGTGACGGCACCGAAGGATTTCTGGAGATTGCGGGTCTCCAGCACCGGGATCGCCTTGTTCATCGGCCGCTCTCCTTCGCAACCAGCTCCTCGGCAACAGGCTCGTCGGCGGCAGGGCCGCGGTGGCGTGCGGGGCCGCGATGCCAGATCGACCCGATGCCCTTGGGCAGGAACAGGATCACCGCCAGCAGGAAGGCGCCCAGCGCCAGCTGCCATGTCTCGGGGAAGTAGAGATTGGCGAAGGAGCGCACCAGCTCCAGGATCAGCGAGGCCACGAACACCGCCACCACGCTCACCTGGCCCGACAGGATCGCCAGGAACACGATTTCGCCCGAGGTGGTCCAGTAGGCGAAGGTCGGCTCGATATGGCCCAAGGCAATGGCGGCGAGCGCGCCGCCGATGCCGCCATAGACCGCGGCGACGATGAAATTCACCGCCATCATCGACCGCACCGAGGCGCCCATATATTCGACGCGGAGTTCATTCTCCTTGACCGCAAGCGACATCAGCCCGCGGACCGAGTTGAAATGCGCCGCCGCGATCGCCGACAGGATGCCGGCGGTGACGATGGCGAGCAGGAACAGCGCGTAATCGGCAGAGGCGGCCGTGGGTTCGACGCCCAGGATCGCAGGCCGGGCGATGTTGAGGCCGTCGGAGCCGCCGAGCGCCGTCGCCTTGACCAGCAGGCCGTAGAGCACCATCGACAGGGCGAGTGTGAGCATCGCGAAGAAGATGCCGCGATAGCGGGCGAGCAGCGGGCCGAACACGGCCGCGACCGCACCGGCGGTGATGCCGCCCAGGATGAGCAGCCAGACCGCATCGGCAAGGCCCAGCCACGGCCCCGCCAGGCCGGCGGCATAGGCGCCCAGGCAGAAGGGCAGCCCCTGGCCGAAGGAGACCAGGCCGCCGCGCATCATGAAGACGAGACCAAGCGCCACCACCGCATGGGCGATGGCCATCGTGGTAAGGAACAGCAGCCAGGAGGGTAGCACCAGGCCGGCTGCGGCCAGGGCCGCCACCACCAGGGCGGCGGCCCCAAGCGGGCGCAGAACGGCGGATCGGGTCGACATCAGAGGCACCCCCGTCAGATCTTGCGCGCCTGGACGCGGGCGAACAGGCCTTCCGGACGGAAAACCAGCACCGCGGCCATCACGAGATAGATGATGAACAGCTCGGCATCGGGCATCAGATGCACTGCACCGGCCCGGGCCAGCCCCACGATCAGGGCGCCGACCGCGGCGCCTTCGATCGACCCCAGCCCGCCGATGATCACCACCGCAAAGCTCAGAATGATCACGCCGACGCTGAGGCCCGGCTGTACCGAGATCTGCGGCGCGGTGAAGGCACCGCCGAGCGCCGCCAGAAACACGCCGCAGAGAAAGGCGCCGACATAGACCCGGTTGATGTTGACGCCCATCGAAGCCGACATCTCAGGGTTGTGGATGACGGCGAGGACGATCTTCCCGATGGTGGTGCGATTGAGCCCGAACCAGACGGCGAGACCGCAAAGCACGGCAAGCCCGATCAGGGCGATGTCGTAACCCACATAGAACAGCGGCCCGGCCTCGATATTGCCGAACAGCATGTAGGGCTCCGACACGTAATAGGGATCGACGCCCCAGACCAGCTTGACCAGGTCTTCGAGCATCAGGAACAGCGCATAGGTGACCAGCACCAGCAGCACCTCGTCACGGCCGTAGAACAGCCGGAGCAGGCCGCGTTCCAGCAGCGGCCCCAGCAGCGCCGCGACACCGGCGGCCGCCAGCAGCATGGCCAGCAGCGACCATTCGGGGGCCAGCCCCAGGCTCACGAACCAGGCGACGGTGGAGGCGGCGGCATAGGCGCCGATCGCATAGAAGCTGCCATGGGCGATGTTCAGGATCTTCAGCACGCCGAAGACCAGGGTCAGCCCCAGTGCCACGATGAACAGCCAGGCTGCATAGATCAGCCCGTCCACGAGGACGGTGAGCAGAAGCTCCATCGGAGAGGTCTCCGGGAAGACGACGGGTGGGGCTTGCGCCCGAGACGGAACGGCCGGTCCGGGCGGCGGGGCGGATTGCCCACCGGCCGGACCGGCCGCGGAGGACGGGTCGGGTCAGTTGCACTCTGCGCCGGGGAAACCGGCCTTGATCCAGTCGATCGCCTTCATGTCGGCGGGCGGGTTCACGCACTTCGCCGGATAGCGGCCGATATCCTCGATCACCACCATCTTCTTGTCGGCGTCATAGCGGGTGCGGCCGAAGGCGATGTCCTGGATCGCCTGATGGCCGTCGCCATTGGCCATGGTGATGGTGCCGGCCGGGCTTTCCCAGCTGGAGCCCTTGAGCGCCGCCGCGATCTCGTCCGGGGTCGGCTTCTTGCCGCCATTCGACGCCATCGCCTTCTCGACCGCGGTCTTCAGACCAAGCAGCGCCTGCGCCATGCGGTACGGGGCCTGGACGGGGTAGACGCCATGCTCGGCGGTGTAGGCCTTCTGCCACCAGTCATTGAGCGGGCTCGGCTGGCTCATCAGACCATAGGCGCCGCGGGCGCCGATGATGGTGCCGTCGGGCATCTTGTCGCCTAGCGCCGGCAGCACATGGTCGGCGGCGGACAGTACCACCTGGCTGCGCTTGAACAGGCCGCGCGGACCGGCCTGCAGGATCAGCGCCTGAAGATCGCCGCCCCAGTTGCTGGAATAGACCAGATCCGACCCCTGACGGAGCAGCGCCGAGACTTCGGTGCCGTACTGGCCGGCGCCGAACTTCGGCAGCAGATCGGCTTCGAACTTCGCCTCGGGATAGAGCTGCCCCATGGAGGCGACGAAGTCGTTGCGGCTGTCATGGCCCCAGGCATAGTCCTGGTTGATCGCACTGTAGGTGCCGACCTTGACGCCCTTGTCCTTCATGTAGCGGACAAGGCCGACGTTATCCATCGTCGCATGCGCGGCGGTGCGGAAGACATAGCTGAACTTGTTGTCTTCGAAGATCCGCGGCGTGCCGCAGTCGAACAGGATCAGCAGCGCCTTCAGCTCTTCCGCCACCGGCCCCACCGCCAGACAGTCGCCCGAGCTGATATAGCCCACCACCGCGTCCACCTGTTCACGCTGGATCAGGTTACGCAGCTCCTGCACCTGCTTGGTGGCGCCGCCGGCCTCGTCGATGATCACCGGCTGGATTTCGAGCCCGCCGAAGCCCTTGGTCGCATAGGGGGCCGGCGTTCAGCCCGGCGATCATGGTCTTGGCGCCGTTCGCCGCCGGCACGCCGAAGGCTTCCGCCGCCTGGCCGGACAGGAAGGTGACGATGCCGAGCTTGAAGGTCTCGGCCGAGGCGGGAGCCGCCCCGAGGGCAAGGGCCGCGGCGGCGACGCCGCCGGCCAGGCCGCAGACGAAGCGGCCCAGGCGCGTGCGCATGGTCATTGGTGGTTCCTCCCTTCAGGCGCCGTCCGGGAGCGTCCCGCCGGCCCTGCCGTTTGTTCGAACAAGCGTCCGTTCGATGCATCGGCCGCCGATCCCGCCATCCCATGTCCCAAGGCGCCACATTCCGGTTACCTCCCGGATGGCGCCTCAAACAGTGTTCGGATGTCGACTCGGCCGCTCTTTTTGTAAGGATATTGCCGGGCCATCTTAGGAGCCTGAGACAGGGCGGGTCAATGGATCAGGTCGGATGGTCTGTTATATGGACCTGTTGTGCAGGTGCAGCATTCGGAACATCGGGCTGAAAGCCCCAGAATTCCTGGAGTCCGACGGCATGCCGTCTGCAAAAAAATTTTCTTATCTCGTGCGAAACTGCACATCATCACGACGGATTGTCGGACCATCGGACAATTTGAGCCACAACCTGGCCGGGATGAACGACGGTTTCGCACAAAAAAATGGCGTGCAGCCGCCGGAGGGGACGACTGCACGCCGGGAACGCCCCTCTGCCGGCAGGGGCCGCCGGCCTGGGGATGACGGGCGTTCCGATCACCTGGAACGGCCCGATCTTCCTGCACCCGGCCCGCCCCCGCAAACGAGGCTTTCTCGGGGTGAGGGTCAGGAGGATTGACCCTTTTCGGCCGCCCCCTCGTCCAGGGCACCCGCGGCCAGGCGGGACGCATGCCGGGCGATATCGGCGGGCCAGCCGGCCGTCGCTGCGTCGAAACCCGCGCGGTCGCCCGCATGCAGCGCCCTGAGCGCCGCCTCGTACCCCGGCAGATCGCCGGCCATGGCGGTCATGAAGCGGTGGGCGGCGGCCTGGGCCGCGCGGATGCGCGCCGGGCCGGCATCGCGGCGGCGCGCCTCTTCCACCAGCCGGCGCAGGGCGACGGAAGCGCCGCCCGGCTGGTCCGCCAGCCAGTCCCAGTGCCGCGGCAGCAGGGTCACTTCGCGCGCGACCACCCCCAGCTTCGGCCGGCCGCGGCCGCGCGGGGCCTCTTCCGGCACCGGATCGGGGGCAAGGCGTGCCACCACCTCGTCGGCCGAGCCGCGCAGATCCAGATCGATCACCGCGCCGCTCCGGTCGTCGAAGACCAGCACAGGACCGCCCGCCCCGGCCTCCATCGCGGCCGTCACGGCCGCGGCGACGCG
The DNA here is from genome assembly GCF_041468085.1 of Tistrella mobilis. NCBI lineage: Bacteria > Pseudomonadati > Pseudomonadota > Alphaproteobacteria > Geminicoccales > Geminicoccaceae > Tistrella > Tistrella mobilis. The sequence continues at coordinate 3,577,189 of NZ_CP121017.1, forward strand.
GGCGAGAGGACCGGCGGCTATGCGGCGCGGGCCGTCGAAGGCGGTGCAGGGGGTGGAGGCGGTGACGGGCATCGGCCAAGCCTTTCGGTGAGCGAGGCCGATTTTATACCCGGGTATTATTCTCTTGGCAAACCGCGCGCCGGATGGTATCGCATTTTTACCCGGGTAAAAAATATCGGAAAGGACGATGTGATGGACCGACAGGATCGCAAGGCGGCGATCAGCGCCTGGAAAGAGCGCAGGAATGCTGCGGGCATCTATGCCCTGCGTTCCGCCACGACCGGTGCGGTCTGGGTGGGCGCGGCGCCGGATGTGCGGACGATCCGCAACCGGATCCTGTTCACGCTGCGCCATGGCAGCCACCGGGCGCGCGATCTTCAGGCCGCCTGGGCCGGCGACGGCGAGGCGGGGCTGGGCTTCGAGGTGCTGGAGGTGATGGATCCGGGCGAGGAAACCCCGGCGCCCTATGTCGTCACCGACTGGCTGAAGGCCCGTACCGCCCATTGGCGGGCGGCGCTGAAGGCCCACCCCCTCTGAAGGCCCCCCTCTGACGGTTCAGCGCCTGGGCATCGCGAACGGGAACAGCGCCAGCCCGGCCAGGAAGCCGCCGATATGGGCGACCCAGGCCACCGATTCACCCTCTGCCCCCGGCGTGCCCCAGATGCCGGTGATCACCGCGGTCGCGATCCAGAGCAGGGCCAGCGGCAGAATGGCACCGCCGCTGGCGCGATGGCGGCGCATGATGATCAGCACGCCCGCGAACAACCCGCTGATGCCGGCCGAAGCGCCGATCATCGGCACCATGCTCTCAGGATAGAGCAGCACATGGGCAAGCGCACCGGCCCCGCCGCAGACCAGATAGAACACCACCATGCGCAACGGGCCGATCGCCCGCTCGACCCCCGCCCCCCAGGCCGCCAGCAGCGCCATGTTCATCAGCAGATGCAGGAAGCCGCCATGCAGGAACTGGAAGGTCAGCGGCGCGATGATCGACGGCAGATCGAAACCGGGGCCATAGGTATAGCGGGCGGGAATGACCGCGCCATTGGCGATCAGCTCCCAATCGGTGGCCTGAGGCAGGATCTGGCGCACCAGATGCACGATCACATTGATGGCGATCAGGATCTGCGTCGCCCGCGGCAGGTTGAACATCGGCTGCCGGCGGCGCAGCTGCTCGGCCATGCGGGGATCGTGCTGCATGCGCAAGTCTCGTCTCTCCTCTGCGGGGCCCGCGAAGAGGGCGGGACCGGGGCGCCGGCAGGCATCCGGCGCCCCAGCATGTCGGCGATCGGGCCGCCGCTGTCAATGGTGGCGGCCCGCCCGGCTTTCGACCCGACCCCGGATCAGATCACGTTCAGCCGGTTCCAGGTCGGGCTGATCAGGATCTCGTTCAGGCAGACATGGGGCGGCATGGTGGCGACGAAGCGGATGGTCGCCCCCAGATCTTCCGACTGGAGCATCCGCGCCTTGTCTTCGGCCGATACCGGCACCGGGCGGCGGTCCAGGATCGGGGTGTTGACCTCGCCCGGGCAGATCGCGCAGGCGCGGATGCCGTTCTGGCCTTCCTCGATGTTCAGGCTGGCATTCATCGCCAGCATGGCGTGCTTGGCGGAGTTGTAGGCCGGCCCCGTGAGGCGGGTGTCGTAGCGCCCGGCCCAGGACGACACATTGATGATCAGCCCGCCGCCGGCCTTGCGCATCGCCGGCAGCACAGCATGGGTGCAATAGAAGGCGCCGTCCAGATCGACCCGGATCACCTGATCCCAGCCTTCGGGCGACACCACGTTCCAGGCGCGTTCCGGCACGTTCAGCCCGGCGCTGTTGATCAGGATGTCGATCCGGCCCTGGGCGGCCAGGATCTCGTCCGCCACCCGCTTCACCTCGGCCTTGTCGGCCACGTCGAGCAGGGCGATCAGGGCCTGGCCACCGGCATCGCGGATCCGCCCGGCCACCGCCTCCAGCGGCTCGGCCCGCCGGCCGCTCAGATAGACCACCGCACCGGCTTCGGCCAGCGCCACGGCCCCGGCCTCGCCGATGCCGCTGCCGGCACCAGTCACCCAGACGACCTGGCCGCTCAGGGGTTGGTCAGTCATCAGGCGCATCTCCTCTCCCGGATGATCGTCCGGACACGGACTGTCCGGTTGCGGATGAAATCATGCAGGAGCCGGCCGCCGACCGCCATGCCAACGCGGCTTGAAACCGGGTTGGACACGCCGGAGCGCTTCCAGCCGTCCGCCTGCCCGCCTATGCTGAACGCCCTGCCCCATAAGATGCCGGCCCCATAAGACATCGGGCGGAACCGGCGCACACCCGCGGGGCATCCGCAGGGACGGACAGGAGAGGAGATCCGGCAGATGACCGGTTTCAGTTTCGATTTTACCGGCAAGACCGTCTTCGTGATGGGCGGCACCTCGGGCATCAATCTGGGCATCGCCCATGGCTTCGCCCGGGCCGGTGCCGCGGTCGCCGTGGCAAGCCGCAAGCCCGAGAAGGTTCAGGCCGCCGTCGCCGACCTCGCCACCCATGGCGGCGCGGTCGAAGGCTATCAGTGCGATGTCCGCGACGTGGCCCAGGTGCGCGCGGCCTTCGAAGGCGCGGCCGCGGCGCTGGGCCCGATCGACGTGCTGATCTCGGGTGCCGCCGGCAACTTCCCGGCCCCGGCGCTCGGCATCTCGCCCAACGGCTTCCGGAGCGTGGTCGATATCGACCTGATCGGCACCTTCCATGTGATGCGCGAAGCCCATCCGCATCTGCGCAAACCGGGGGCCGCGATCGTCAACATCTCGGCCCCGCAGGCCTTTCAGGCCATGGAGCTGCAGGTCCATGTCTGCGCCGCCAAGGCCGGCGTCGACATGATCACCCGGGTGCTGGCCCAGGAATGGGGCCCGCAGGGCATCCGCATCAACAGCCTGGTCCCCGGCCCGATCGCCGGAACCGAGGGCATGGCGCGCCTTGCCCCCACGCCCGAGGCCAATGCCATGGTCGATCGCAGCGTGCCGCTCCGCCGCCAGGGCAGCCCCGAAGACGTCGCCCGCGTCGCCCTGTTCCTGGCCTCGGACGCGGCATCCTATGTCAGCGGCGTGGTCCTGCCGGTCGATGGCGGCTGGTCGGCCGGCGGCGTGCCGCAGCTGACCCAGGGCTGGGGGCATGGCCAGGGCTGATCCGCCCGGCCGCAGAGCCCCCTGCCCTCCAAAGACCAGAAACAGCCCGGCGCATGTCCTGCAATGGCCGAAAACGCCGGAAATCCGCCCTTGTGGACATAATCCCGCCCCCTTAGCCTCGTTCGGATAAGACGGCCCGATCAGAAGACGCAGGATCAACTTGCCGATCGGGCCGCATACGCAGGGGAAGACTGCGGAAACGGACCTCACAGGGGGACCACGACATGACGAGGAAGACGGACGACAGGTGCGTGTCGACAAGACACGGCCTGGCCGGTCGGCTGTTGGCCGCTGCCGCCATGACCATCGCCGCAGCCGGGCCGGCGGCCCTGCCGGCAATGGCGGCCGGGATTTCGGGCGATGTGGTCAGGATCGGTGTGGTCAACGACCAGTCGGGGCCGCTGTCGGATCTGGCCGGCGCCGGATCGGTGGTCGCGGCCGGGCTGGCGGTGGAGGATTTCAAGGCACTGGCGCCGTCGCTCAAAGTCGAGATCGTCGCGGCCGATCACCAGAACAAGGCCGATATCGGCGTCGAGGTGGTGCGCAAATGGTACGAATCCGACGGCGTCGACATGGTGGTCGATGTCGGCAATTCGGCGGTCGCGCTGGCCGTGCAGTCCATCGCCCGCGAGCGGAACAAGCTGGTGGTCTATGCCGCGGTCGGCACCACCGACATCACCGGCAGCCAGTGTTCCCCCACCGGCCTTGCCTGGCTGCACGACAATTACAACCTGGTCAGCGGCCCGATCCGCCGGCTGGTGGCGCAGGGCCAGGACAAATGGTTCTTCATCGCCGCCGATTATGCCTTCGGGCAGAACATGGTGAAGGAATCCGAAAGCGCGCTGAAGGCCGCCGGCGGTACCTCGACAGGCGCCGTCTTCCACCCGCTCGGCACCACCGACTACGCCTCTTTCCTGCTCCAGGCGCAGAGTTCCGGCGCGGATGTGATCGCCTTCGCCAATGCCGGCGCCCAGCTCGTCACCTCGATGAAGCAGTGGAACGAATTCGGCATGAGCACCGGCCCCCAGCGTGCGGTGGCGGAGCTGATGTTCCTGACCGACATCCACGGCATGGGGCTGGAAACCGCCCAGGGGCTGACCGGCGTCACCGCCTGGTACTGGGATCTGAACGACGGCACCCGCGCCTTTGCGCAGCGCTTTTTCGACCGGCACGGCGCCATGCCCACGGCACCGCAGGCCTCGGTCTATTCGGCGGTCCTGCACTATCTGAAGGCGGTGGCGGCAACCGGCACCGACGAGACCGGGCGGGTCGTCGCCCATATGCGCGCGACGCCGGTCGACGACATCTACGCCCCCGGCGCCCGGCTGCGCGCGGACAACAAACTGGTCCACGACTTCTACCTCGTCCAGGTGAAGCAGCCGGGCGCGCTGGACAAGCCCTGGGCCTATTACAACGTGCTGGAGACGATCCCGGCCGCCTATGCCTATCGTCCGCTCAGCGAAAGCGATTGCAGCCTGGTCACCGCTGCCGGCAAGTGACGGCCGGGCAGCTTCATTGCGGGCGGGGCGAATGTCCCGCCCGGATCCGCCGCACCAGATCCATCCGCTGCTGCCGGGCCAGCCGGAACCTGTCCTCCATCACCGCCAGCACCGCCGCCGGGGCCGTCTCGGGGGAGCCGGCATCGAAGGGCGGCGCCGGGTCGTATTCCATGCGCAGCTGGATCGTCTCGGCCGCCTCACGGTCCAGCAATCGGGCGATGATGCCGAGGCCGAGATCGATGCCGGCCGTCACCCCGCCGCCGGTCATGCGATTGCGATCGATACAGACCCGCTCCCGCGAGACCGTCACGTCGAACAGGGCCAGTGCCTCCACCGCACTCCAATGGGTCGCCGCCCGATAGCCGTCGAGCAGCCCGGCCGCGGCCAGGACCAGCGATCCCGTGCAGACCGAGGTGACGTATTGCGCGCCCGCGGCCTGACGGCGCAGGAAATCCAGCACCCCGGCATCGGCCATCAGCGCATCGGTGCCATAGCCGCCCGGCACGCAGATCACGTCGAGCTGCGGGCAGTCGGCGAAAGTGGTCGTGGGCGTGATCGACAGAACCCCGTCGCTCTGCACCGGATCCGTCGTCTTCCAGACCAGATGAACCTCGGCCCCCGGCAGAAACGAGAAGACCTGAAGCGGGCCGGTCATGTCCAGCTGGGTGATATTCGGAAAGACCAAAAGGCCGAACCGCAAGGGCTTTGACATCATACACCTCTAAATGACTTGACGGGGCTACGGTGCCATGCTCGCATTCAATCCGAAATGCCGTAGTTCCCTCGTTTACGGACAGACCCCGGTGATCGGCATCCTGATCTTTCCCGACTTTCAGCTTCTGGATGCGACCGGGCCGGCGTCGGTCTTCGAGATCGCGCAGCGTCTGGTTCCGTGTGCGGCGACGACGCGGATGATTGCGGTGCAGGCCGGCGCGGTACGCAGCTCGTCGGGTGTCGAGGTTGTGGCGGCAGAGCTGCAGACGGCAGAGGCCATGACCACCCTGGTCGTCGCCGGGGGCCTGGGTGTCGATCAGGCCATCGGGTGCCGCACCACCCTCGCCCTGCTGCGCGACCTGGCCCGGCGCGGGGTGCGGATCGCCAGCGTCTGCTCGGGCGCCTATGTTCTGGCGGCGGCCGGGCTGCTCAACGGCCGCAAAGCGACGACGCACTGGTGCCGCACCCAGGATTTCGTGACTCGCTATCCCGAGGTCCGGCTGGATCCCGACCGGATCTTCCTGTGCGACGGCAATATCTGGACCTCCGCCGGCATCACCGCCGGGATCGACCTGGCGCTCGCCCTGATGGCCGAGGATCATGGCGATGCGGTGGCGAAGGCCATCGCCCGGCAGCTGGTGCTCTATCACCGCCGCGGCGGCGGCCAGTCGCAGTTCTCGTCTCTGCTGGAGCTGAAGGCGCCCGACGGGCGTTTCGGCGCGCTGCTCTCCTGGGTGCGGGAGAATCTCGACAAGCCGCTCACGGTGGAAAGCCTGGCCGAACGTGCGGGACTGAGCCCGCGCCACTTCGCCCGGACCTTCACCGCCGAGACCGGCTCCACCCCATCGAAGGCGATCGAGCGTCTGCGGCTGGAGGTCGCGCGCGAGCGGGTCCAGTCCTCGGGCGAATCGATCGAGCGGGTCGCCGAGACGACCGGTTTCGGCGATGCCGAACGCATGCGACGGGCCTTCGTGCGTGCCTTCGGCCACCCGCCGCAATCGGTGCGCCGGACGGCGCGGCTGTCCTGATCCGGCCCCTGCTGCCGTTCCGAACCAGGCCCCGGTTCTAGAAATCGAAACCCAGCTGCCGCGGATCGACCGGCTTGCGGCGGCCGCGGCGCGGGGGTGGCGGAGGTGTGGCGGCATCGGCGGGTGCCGCAACCGCCGTGATCTGGAGACGGAGGCGTGCGGCGCGGAGGGTTGCCGCGGGGTCGGCGACCGGGTGGGGGTAGTCGCGCCCGGGCGTGATGCCGGCCGCGGCCATCACCTCGGCCGGGGCCGTCCAGGGCGCATGCAGCCAGGCGGCGGGCAGGCGGGCGAGTGCCGGCAGATGGGTGCGGATGAAGCGGCCGTCGGGGTCGTGGCGCTCCGAGAAGCGCACCGGGCTGCCCGGGCGCGGCATGCCGCCACCGGGCTGCCCGGTGGTCTGGTCGCGCAGGCGGCGCCAGTGCACCGCCGGCTCGTAGTCGACCAGTCCGCGGGCCAGCACCATGCCGGTACCGACGGGATCCAGCTCCAGATGCAGCACCGCCACCTGGATAACCAGCGCCCGTAAGGTAAAGGGCAGCCAGCCGTCGCGGGCCAGCGCCTTCATTGCCGCATCGATGATCGGCCAGCCGGTCTCCCCCCGGCTCCAGGCCTCGAAAAGCGGGCCGGCGCCGGGCAGTGGGGCAGCGCCGTCGGGCAGGTCGGCCGGCGGGTCGGCCAGGGCGGCGGCGCGCAGGTTCAGCCGTTCGCCGAACACCTCCAGCGCCCGCGGCCGGCCGCCGGTGATCGCCTCGGGCAGGTCGCGCAATTCGTCGCGGCGCCGGGCCGCCGCCGCCCGCACCTCGCCCGCCGACAGCGTGCCCCAGGCCAGATGCGGCCCCAGCCGCGACACCGCCTCTCCCGCAACCGCCGGGATCGCCTGGTCGCGCAGATAGCGCGGCAGACGCCGCTCCAGAAAGCGGGTGGTGGCGGCAAGCCCGGCACGCCTGCCCCCGGCCGGGCGACCGGGGCAGGTATCGGGCAGCCAGCCCGGCACACGATCGCCCATCACCCGGTCGATCGTCTCGGGGATCGCCCCCGGCTCGATACCGGCAACCGGCGGCAGCGCGTCGGGGACCGGCAGCGGCGCCCTGGCGGCCGGGCCGGGCGTCGTCACCCGCCAGGGGATGCCCTCCCCCGCCGCCCAGGCGGCCACCGCGGCATCGCGATCGCGGGTGCGCGGCGTGCCGTCATCGGCATGGGCCCAGAGCCCGGCGATGCCGTGGCTGCGGTGCAGCGCCGCCAGCACCTGCACGGCGGGGCCGGTGCGCAGCACCAGCGGCTGGCCGAGCGCCGCCAGATCACGCCGCAGATCGACCAGCGCCTCGCGCAGAAAGGCCCAGTGGCGCCCGGCCAGATCGGCCCGCCGCCAGAGATCGGGGTCGAAGACATAGAGCGGCAGCAGGCCGGCGCCCGCCGCCCGCGCCGCCTCGGCGGCCGCCGTCAGCGGCGCATGATCGGCCGGGCGCAGATCGCGCCGGAACCAGACCACCTGCACGCCTGCTGCCGTTCCGGCCATGCCGATTTCCCCCCTCGGTTCCAGTCGCAGGATAGCGCAGCCGCGACATGAGTCCATGACAGCCGGGATCGCAGGGCCCCGAGGCCGCCCGCCGGTTCGTCCATTGATCCCAAAGCGGGTTCTCTTCTATAGTTTCGCCCATGAGGATCATCGCCCGCAGCACGCTTCACGATCTGATCACCGACCTGAAGGGCCACAGGGACCGACGGGCGGTGAGAACCGCGCTCGACATCTGGCTCGCCGAAGTTTCGGCGGCAGACTGGCCGGATGCGGCGGCGATGGCCCGGCAATATCCGGCCGCAAGCCTGACCGGCGTCGACCGGGTCGTGTTCGGCATCAAGGACGGCGGCTATCGGCTGGTTACCGCGGTCGACTTCGACAGGGGCATCGTCTGGATCCGCTGGGCGGGCCGGCACCGCGCCTTTGATAAAATCGACGTCATGGAGGTGAACCATGTCCGCGAGCCTGAAGCCCATCCGCACCGGGGCGGACCACGCGGCGGCGCTCGCCGAGCTGGAGCAGCTGTGGGGCGCCCCGGCCGGCAGCCCCGAGGGCGACCGGCTTGAGGTTCTGAGCATCCTGATCGAGGCTTACGAGGCGCAGCATTTCGCGCGGAACCACCCCGATCCGATCGATGCCATCCTGTTCCGCATGAACGCCCTGGGGCTGAAGCGCAAGGATCTGGAGCCGATGATCGGCACCCGCGGCCGGGTGGCCGAGATCCTGAACCGGCGCCGCCCGCTTTCGATCGAGATGATCCGCAAGCTGCACGAGGCGCTGGAAATCCCGGCCGAGGTGCTGATCCGCCAGACCGAAATCGTGCCGCCCACCCCCCTGGCGTCGACCACCTCCGACAGCGACTGAACGACAGCCGCCGCCCTTACGTGCCGCAGAAGGTCCGGTAGCGGCCGCTGCCCGCAGGCGGCGGCGCCTCATAGGCTTCAAGGCCGGCCCGCGCCTCATAGGGGCGGGACACCACCTCCAGCAGGCGGCGGAACGGGGTGAGGTTGCCCTCTTCCGTCGCGGCGGCCAACGCCATTTCCACCTGATGGTTGCGGGGGATATAGACCGGGTTGGCCGCCGCCATGGCTGCCTGCTGCTCGCCCTCGGGCGCGTCATCGGCCGCGCGGCGGCTGCACCAGCGTGCGTGCCAGCCGCGGAACCCCTCATCGGCCCAGACCCCTTCTTCCGGCAGGGTGCCGGTGGTCAGGTGGCGGAAGGTCAGCGTGTGGTCGGCGCCGCGATCGACCATCCAGGCGATCAGATCGCCGATGAGTGCCGCATCGCCCGGCTGTTCCGACACCAGGCCCAGCTTGCGGCGCATCATCGCCTGCCAGGCGGTGGTGTACAGCGTCTCGAACCCCTGGATCCGCTCCTGCGCCACGGCCACCGCCGCCTCCTGGTCGTCGTCGATCAGCGGCAGCAGGGCGCCGGCCAGGCGGGCCAGATTCCACTGGGCGATGGCCGGCTGGTTGCCATAGGCATAGCGGCCGCCGCGATCGATGGAGCTGAACACCATCGCCGGATCGTGGGCATCGATGAAGGCGCAGGGGCCGTAATCGATCGTCTCGCCCGAGATGGTCATGTTGTCGGTGTTCATCACGCCGTGGACGAAGCCGACCCGCATCCAGTCCACGATCAGCGCCGCCTGGCGCCGGATGACGTGATCGAGCAGCGCCAGCGCCGGCACCCGGTCGAGGGCGGCATCCGGATCATGGCGGGCGATGGCATAGTCGAGCAGCGCCTTCAGCCCGGCGAGGTCGTGGCGGGCGGCGGCATATTGGAAGGTGCCGACCCGCAGATGGCTGGCGGCGACCCGGGTCAGGATCGCGCCGGCCAGCACCTCTTCGCGATAGACCGGCTCGCCCGTCGCCACCACCGCCAGGCTGCGGGTGGTGGGGATGCCGAGGGCATGCATCGCCTCGCTGATCAGATATTCGCGCAGCATGGGCCCGAGAGCGGCCCGGCCGTCGCCCATCCGCGAATAGGGGGTGGGGCCCGATCCCTTGAACTGGATGTCGACCCGGTGGCCATCGGGGGTCAGATGCTCCCCCAGCACGATCGCGCGGCCGTCGCCCAGCATGGTGAAACCGCCGAACTGATGGCCGGCATAGGCCTGGGCCAGGGGTTCGGCACCATCGGGCAGGCGGTTGCCGGCAAAGAGCGCCGCCAGCTCCGGAGACCGGTCGTCGATCCCGCCCGGCGGCACCAGCCCCAGCGCATCGGCAAGCCCCTGATTGAACATCACCATCACCGGCGCCTCCACCGGTGTCGGCCCCTGCCGGGTGTAGAAGGCCCCGGGCAGACGCGCATAGCTGTTGTCGAACCGCCAGGTAAGAGCCGTCATGACGTCGGGTCCTCGCTGAAGATGGCAGCCCCCGGAGGGGTGCCGACTGCACCCACCCTGCCTGGACTGGCCGGTGCCTGTCCACCTGCATGCCTGTCCACCTGCCGTTTTGGGGCGGGAGAGCAGCTTGCATTTCCCGGACGCTGCAGCAACATAGCTACACGACACGCCTTTGCCGGAGGCCGCCCATGACCATCACGACACTGTCCAGCCGGGAACTGAATCAGGATGTCAGCCGCGCCAGAAACGCGGCCAGCAACGGACCTGTCTTCATCACTGATCGCGGCAAGGTCGCGCACGTCCTGCTGACCATCGAGGACTATCAGAAGCTTACGCAACAGCGCCGCAGCATCGCAGACCTTTTCGCAATGGGCGAAGCGGCAGAGATCGATTTCGATCCGCCGCGCATGGGCCTCGGCACGCCGCCGGCAGAGTTCTGACAATGTACATCCTCGACACCAACGTGGTGCCCGAGCTGCGCAAGGTCCGCACCGGCAAGCGGAACGAACACGATGCACTGATCGCAGCCACAGCCCTCGTCCATGGCATGACGGTCGTTACCCGGAACGTTGCCGACTTTCAGCCCACCGGGGTCACCATTCTCAATCCCTGGCAGCCGGCGAGAGCCGGCTGGATCTGCCCATGATCAAACGACGAACCAAAGCAGCGCCAGCCCCATCCCGGCCAGGGTCATCGGCACGCCCGATCGGGCATGGGTCGCGAAATCCACCACCAGCCCCAGGCTGCGGACGCGTTCGACCGCGATGATATTGGCAAGGCTGCCGACCACCAGAAAGTTCCCGGCGAGCGTCGAGAGCACGGCAAGTGCGGTCAGCGCCGCCGGCGACCAGTCGGGCTGGATCGCCAGCAGCAGCATCACCAGCGGCACATTGCCGATGGTGTTGGAACCGGCAAGCGTCAGCGGGGCCATCACCGCCAGCCGGTCCGGCGCGATGCCGGCGCTCGCGAGCCAGGCCAGCGCCTGCCCCGGCAGACCGGTGGCCGCAAAGGCGCCGGTCACCACGAACAGGCCTGCGAAGAGCAGCAGCAGCGACCAGTCGACCTCGGCCAGCAGGCGACGGGTTTCGATCCGGCGGCTGATCATCAGCGCGGCGGCGATCGCAACCGCGGCCTCGACATGGGGCACGGGGGTCGAGAAGGCGACCAGCACCGCAAGCAGCGCCACCACCGCCTTGATCAGCGCCGGGCGATCGACCGCCGGCGCCATCCCCATGTCGGGGGCCGTCCCGGACAAGCTGTCCGCCGCCAGATGCCAGCGCCGCCGCCAGACCAGGACGATGGCGAGATGCACGGCCACCAGGGCCGCGAGCGAGGGCACGGCCGCCGCCGCGGCATAGCTCCAGAAATCGAGCCCGCCCAGCTGACCGATCAGGATGTTCTGCGGATTGCCGATCAATGTCAGAGCCGAGCCGGCATTGGCACCGCCCGCCAGCCCCAGCACGAAGGGCCGGGGATCGAGCCCCCGCCCCCACACCCCGCGGGCCAGCGGCAGGGCGAGTGCGAAGACCACGACGTCGTTCGACAGCACGGCCGAGGTAAGCCCTGAGACCGCCACCACCAGCCCCAGCAGCAGGGCCGGCCCCACCCTGCCCGCCGCCAGCCGCGCCGCCGCCCGGTCGTAGAAGCCGGCGAGTGCAAACTGCGCCGACAGGATCATCAGCGCGAACAGCAGGATCAGCGTCGGCCAGTCGATCAAGGCCAGCGCCGCCTCGGGCGTCACCGCCCCGCTGATGACCATGGCCAGCCCGCCGATCACGGCGATCCCCGTGCGATCGACCGCCAGCCCCGGCCAGCGCCCGGCCGCCATGCCGGCATAGACGGCCAGGAAGATGGCGAGGGTGAGCCAGGTCATCGGCGGACCGGCTGGTCGTAGGCGGAACCGGCAGAGGCCATCGGCACGCTCGCGGCGGAGAGGACGGATCTCCGTCTATCGGCCGGCCGGGGCCGGAGGTCAAGCCTGTCAGGATGTGAACCGCCCGTTCAGATCCGCTCGAACGTCACGAAGGGGGAGAGCAGCGAGATCAGGAAAGCGGCCGGGTTGAGCAGCGGCGGGGCATCGTGGAGCAGCGGTTCGGCGTGGGCGGCGGCATCGATGTCGACCGCGTCCCCCGTGCCGGGGACCAGGGCATCGGCCAGCGCACGGGCGATCAGGGCCTGGCCGGCACCATTGAGATTGAGGTTGTCGATGCCGTAAAGGCCGGGCGTTTCGGGGTCGAGGATCAGATTGCCGAGGGCGAGACGGCGGCCGCCGACATCCACCGGCAGGCCCTCGCCGCCATGCTTCTGATCGTAGGGCGCCAGCACCGCGGCGGGATCGACCTCGATCACCCGGTCGGCCGTGCGGCCGATGGCGCCGCGGAAGGCCTCCACCGCCTTGCGCCAGGTTTCGGCGGCATGGGCGTCGAATTCCACCACCTCGCGGCCGGTCATGTCGCCGCGCATGGCCAGGAAGCCGACATAGCGCCGCCAGTGGTCGCGCGCCTTGGGGTCGCGGCCGGGATCCTGCTCGTCCGGATGCAGGGTTTTCGGGCGGAGATTGGCAACCAGGCCGGGCCGGGGCAGACCCAGCAGAACCACGCGCTGCGTCTCTTCCAGGCCCGGCGCCAGAGCCTCGCCCAGCCGGCGCATCGCCTCGGGCAGGCGGGCGAGACGGCGGTCGAAAACGTCGATCCGCTTGCCGGCCATGATCGCGCTCACCAGCCCGTCATTCTGGCCGATACCGATCACCAGCCGCTTCGGCCGGCGCAGATCGACCTGGTCGACCTGGGTCAGCCCGTCGAGCTCGGCCAGGCCGCGCGGGTTGAGGGTATGGACGGTTTCCACCCCCATATGGATCTCGACCAGCTCGTCACCGGGCAGGCCCGAGGCGGCGCGGAAACGCTTCGCAGCCCCGGCCAGCATCCGCCGCGCGCCACCGGCACTGCCCGAGGCCGGATCGGTGAGATCGCCCACGGCAGCCCCCGAAATCGCGAGCACGTCGAACCAGGCCGGGCCCTCGGCTTTCGGGCCGGCCAGATCCGCCTCCCACAGCGCCAGATCGCCCAGGATGCGCTCGCGGAAGCCGGCGACGTTCAGGGCACCCGCCGCCAGATCGCGGCAGGCCTGTTCCATATCGGCCAGCACGGCGCGGGGCAGCGCCACCGGCCGGATCGGCAGCCCGGCGGCGGCGGCGGCCAGCACCGGCGGTGCCGCCGCCGCGCGGCGGCCATCGATGGTGGCGGAACTCATCCCGTTGAGCGCGTTGTCGCCGATCACCATCAGTTCGGGCGACCGGAAGCCGCGCCCGTCGATGGCATCGATCATCTCTGCCAGCGCAGACCGCGCCGCGGGTTCGAGGGCCATGATCCTTGTCTCCTCCCTGGACGCGGGGCCGGGGTGATCATCCGGGCGTGACTGCATCGCACGCCATCGAATGCGCGCCATCCGCGCTTTTCTTATGATGATAAATATACCATGAAGAGAAACGATACGGCTACGGTCGCGCCGGGGATGCAGGAGCAGAGTGGCGGCAGCGCCTGGCCTAGCTTCGTTCACCGAAGATATCGGCATAGAGCGCCTCCACCGCGGCCGCCTCGGCGTCGGTGAGGGCCTGGAACTCCCTGCGGCGCGCCCGGCCCGAAAGCTGCCCATTACCCTGGAGAATAAAGCGGAACAGCAGATCGATCATGCGGTCGGGCATGTCGACGATCGCTGTCACCCCGTCGCGGAAGCTGTCATAGCGCCGCAGAAAGGCCGCTTCGTCAGGCAGGTCGACCTCAATGGTCTGGATAACGCACGCCTGGAGAAATTCGGCATGGGGGGTCGCGTCGAAGAACCGGTAGAAGTCGGCTGTGTCGTTCAGAACCTGGATATTGTGCCGCGCGGTCGGCAGCCACTCGACAGCCGGCAGCAGCCGCTCGGAATAGCTTTCCAGCGCGCGGCGATAGGCCTCGATATGCCTGAGGATTGCCGCCGAGACCGGAAATACCACGCCGGGTGGATTGAACCCGCGCGCTGCCAGCGCGTGATGAATGAGATAGCGATGCAGCCGGCCATTGCCGTCCTCGAAAGGATGGACATAGACGAAGCCGAAGGCGAGCACCGCTGCGGCGATGACCGGGTCGAGCGCCGCAGCAGGGCCGTTGGCGAAAGCCAGCAGCCCGCCCAGCAGCGACGCCAGATCCTCCGGCCGGGCGCTCACATGACCTGGCAGAGGCAGGCGGGTCTCGCGATCATGCTCTCCGACGAAACCGCCTTCTCTGCGAATGCCGAGACGCACGAAGCGGGCGTCCCCGATCACCAGCCGCTGCAATCTCAGAAGATCCTCCAGATCCAGCGGATGTCGGCCGGCCTCGCCGATCGCACGCCCCCAGCGCTGGATGCGATCCTGCGGTGGATGCTCTCCTTCGATCGCATAGCTGGACCGCGAATCTTTGAGCAGCAGGAAGGCCGCCGTGCGCGCCAGAAGATCCCGCGGCACCTGCGCCACAACGGCGCGGGCACGGCTGGCCAGATCGCCGGCGGCAAGCCGCTCCAGTGCCTCGGTCCGGAAGACCAGCGGGCAGAAATCCGGTGTCCCCGGAAGATTGTCCCGGACCCTCTGGCGCCGGATGCTGCGGGCCTCGCCGGGAAACTGGATCCGGGGGTCCAGTACGGCGACATATGCGCCGGCAGACGCATCCGGAAGATCCAGAAGGCGGCCGGTCAGCCACTCGTACAGAAACCAGATCCTGCGGGCATGGGCACCGGTGGGCGCGGCACGCACAAGCGCCTCGACCGGCTCAGGGCCGATGCAGAGGAACAGCCGCTTGAGGACGGCCAGATCCAGGCCCTCATAGCGGAGCGCAAACACCAGATGGCCCGTCAGATCGCCGGCCGGCGCATGTCGAGGGGTCAGCAGACGCCAGGCATCGTCCTCCACGATCCGATGGCGGATGCCGATCGCGAACAGGCGGCGCGGCAGAGGCACGTTCAGCCGGTACGCCTCGATCAACGCTGCATACCCCGCCGGTGTTGCGGGCGCCGGCAGACGCCGATCCCGGAAGACCGTCACACGACCGGGAAAGGCGGCATCCGATGCGGCATGCATAACAAATCCTCCGGCTGTCGTGAAAAACGATTCCACGCCGTGAAGACCGATTCCTCAAGCCCCTTGATCGTGAAAAATGATTCCAAAGACCTTCGCCGCTGTCAGCGCGCCCAACAGAAAACCGCCGGGCATCGCTGCCCGGCGGCGGGGTGGGTCGGCGGGGTGAGGCGGCGTCACTTCGCGGCGAGCAGGGCCGCCTGAAGCGCCTTGTCCTGCACGACCTGGCGGACCGCCTCACGCAAGGCCTCTTCCAGCGCCGGCGCGGCGTTGTCACCCGAGAACATCATGATGTCCTTGTTCATGCCGACGGCCCGGTAGGCGCGGCTGTAGACCAGGGTGCCGTCGGGCTTCGTCGCGGTCAGCATGAAGGCGACCTCGGCCACGGCTTCGCCGCTCCAGAAGCCGGTCTTGAAGTCGTTGTAGAAGGTCTGGGTCTCGATCACGACATGAATGCCGCCCTCGCCGATGGTGAAGCCCAGCGACTGCAGCTCGGTGCGCACCGCGTTCGCGACCTCGGCGACCACGTCATTGGCGGCCAGGATGCGGGCGGTCTCCATGCCATAGCCGTTCTTCTTGCTGGAGATGCGGTCGCGATTGGACACGCGGCCATCCTGGCCCACGACCTCCAGCGTCACGTCCGATGCCCCCTGCACCAGCTCCAGATTGGCCGGGGCGGTGTAGTGGACGGGGATCGAATCCTCGGTGAAGGCGCAGGCGGAGAGCATCAGCAGCCCCAGGGCCACGGTGATCAGCTTCTTCATGGCAGGTCCGGCTTTCTTCGGGGTGTCGGATGACCGCGCGGGGTCAGTCGACGATCTTCACTTCCTTGGGGCGCGACACTTCCGACGGCAGATTGGCGGTGGAGAGCACGCGCTGATAGCTGCCGCTGGTCTGGATCATCACCGGGGCGCCGGGGGCGAAGATCTCGTCGCCCTCGTCCTGTTCCTGGACCACGGTGATGGTCTTGCCATTGGCCAGGATCAGCACGTATTCGATGCCGACCCGATCAGCCGCCGCCTGCTCGATCACCGCACCCGCAACCGCGCCGACCAGCGCACCGCCCAGAATCGCCGCGACATTGCCGGTGCCGCTGCCCACATTCGACATCGCAAGCCCGCCGGCGGTACCGCCGACCACGGCGCCGGCGCCGGTGTTCTGGCCGGTGATATCCACCTGGCGCGACGACAGCACCGTGCCGAAGGCCACCTCGCTCGCCCGGCCGACATCCTTGTAGCTGTAGCGGCTCTGCCCCTGCGTCGCACAGCCACCGAGTGCCATGGCCGTCCCGGCCATCAGCGCGATCCCGACGATTCCAGTCCTCGCCCGCCTCACGCGCACCTCCTCTGAGAGATGTCATTCCCTGAAAACGCGCGAAGGTTATGCGGATGCCATGGTTAATGCAACAATGTGCCCGCGATTTGTCGCCAAGGGTTTACTCCAGAACGAAAAAACCGCCGGGCATCGCTGCCCGGCGGTTCTGGTGCGATCCCGGTTGCCCGGGAAGGCGATCGGTCACTGTGCCGTGGCGTCGGCCGCAGTCTCGATCGCCGGCAGTTCGATGTCGCGGCGGTTGACCACCTCGTCGCGCATGCGGGCGATGACATCCGCGATCGGCATGGCCCCCAGATCGGTACCGTTGCGCAGGCGCACGGCCACGGTCCGGGTCTCGGCCTCCTTGTCACCCACCACCAGGATGTAGGGGATCTTCTCCAGCTGGGCGTTGCGGATCTTCTTCTGCATGCGCTCGGTGCTGGTATCCACCTCCACCCGCAGGCCACCGGTGCCGGTCGGCACATCTGCGTCGAACAGCAGGTTGCGGACCTCTTCGGCATAGGCGTTATGCCGGTCGGCGATCGGCACCACCATGGCCTGCACCGGGGCAAGCCAGGTGGGGAAGTTGCCGGCGTAATGTTCGATCAGGAAGGCCACGAACCGCTCATGGCTGCCCAGCGGCGCCCGGTGGATGACGTAGACCGGGTGTTCCTTGCCGTCCTCGCCGATATAGGTGAGGTCGAAGGTCTGGGTGGCCAGGAAGTCGAGCTGATTGGTCGAGATGGCGTATTCGGTGCCGATGACCGACTTGATCATGAAGTCGACCTTGGGCCCGTAGAACGCCGCCTCGCCTTCCACCTCGCGGAAGGGATAGCCCGATTCGATCATCGCCTCGCGGATGATCTTCAGCGCCGCCAGCCACTTCTCGGGTTCGTCGACATATTTGTCGAGCTTGTCGAGATCGGGCAGCGACAGGCGCATGTAATAGTCCTTGATCCCGAACAGGTCGTAATAGCGGGCATGGAGCCGCATGACCTTCAGGAACTCGTCCTTGGCCTGATCGTACCGGCAATAGATATGGGCGTCGTTCTGGCAGAAGCCGCGCACCCGCATCAGGCCCGACAGCGCGCCGCTCGCCTCGTAGCGATAGACCTGGCCGTATTCCGACAGGCGCACCGGCAGATCACGATAGCTGTGCTTCTCCGCCAGATAGACCTGGTGGTGATGCGGGCAGTTCATCGGCCGCAGATAGAAACGCTCGCCATCGATCTCGAAGGGCTTGTACATATCCTCGGCATAATAGGGCAGATGCCGGGACCGGTAATACAGCTCTTCCTTGGTGATCTGTGGGGTGACGACACGCAGATAGCCGTCGCGCCGCTCTTCCTTCTGGGCCAGGAATTCCAGCTCGTCACGCAGCGCCGTGCCGCGGGGCAGCCAGAGCGGCAGGCCCGCACCCACCTCGGGCGAGAAGCGGTAGATCTTCAGCTCGCGGCCGATCTTGCGATGATCGCGCAGCTTGGCCTGCTCCATCTGCCACAGGCAGTGCTCCAGCTCCTCCTTGGTGGGGAAGCAGAGACCGTAGATGCGCTGCAGCTGCGGGCCGTCGCTGTTGCCGCGCCAATAGGCGCCGGCAATGTTGATCAGCTTGAACTCGCCGCACTGGGCGGTGTTCTCGACATGCGGACCCCGGCAGAGGTCGACGAAATTGCCGGTGGTGTAGAACGAAACGCTGTCCACGCCCGCCTGATCGCCCCCGACGGCGGTGTCGTCGCCCGTCTCCTTGGCGATGGCGGTGGTACCGCGATCCCGCAGCAGCTGGAGCAGCTCGACCTTGTAATCCTGGTGATGCTCGCGCATGAAGCCGATCGCATCCTCGATCGGCAGTTCGCGGCGTTCGAAACGCAGCTTCTTCTTGCGCAGCTTGCGCATCATCTGCTCGATCTTCTGCAGATCGTCGAGCTTCAGCGCCTCGGGCAGATCGATGTCGTAATAGAAACCGGTCGCGGTCGGCGGCCCCACGCCGAATTTGGCTTCGGGATAGAGTTCACGGATCGCCGCTGCCATCAGATGCGCACAGGAATGGCGCATTGCATAGACGTCCGGCGCGATCTCGCTCGCCATGGGTCATGTCCTCATCTGCGAGGCGCGCCACCCGCACCCGCATACGACACGGGTGGGCCATGAACGCGCCTTTCCGAGAAAGGGGTATAGGGCCCGCCAGGGGCCGTGGTCAAGGACCGCAGATGTCGCAACACCCCGACATCTTTTCAAGCGAGCCCGGTACTTATGGCAGTGCGGCGGGGCATGCATACCTGCGCCTGCGCGCTCCGGCTGCATGCGGCGGCGCGTTTTCGCGGTAGAGTTACTACCATAAGTTCGAAATCATGATTAAGCTCCCGGTCGAGTTGTTATCCCTCTCCTCCGACCGACCAGGAGCCCGATGTTCCCCCGTCTCGCTTCCGCGGCTGCCGCCCTCATCATCCTTCTGGCCCTGCCGGGGGGGATCGCGCCCGCGCTCGCTGCCGACATCACCGGCCGTGCCAGCGTGATCGACGGCGACACGCTCGACATCCACGGCACCCGCATCCGCATGTTCGGCATCGATGCGCCGGAAAGCGCGCAGATCTGCGCCGACGCACAGAACCGCGCCTGGCGCTGCGGCCGCGACGCCACACAGCTGCTGGACCGGCTGACCGCCGGCCGCACCGTCGCCTGCGAGATCGTCGACCGCGACCGTTACGGCCGGGTGGTCGGGCGCTGCGCGGTCAATGGCGAAGACATCAACCGGCGCATGGTCCAGGACGGTCTGGCGGTGGCTTACGTCAATTACGGCCGCGACTACGTCCCGGCCGAGACCGAGGCGAAGGCGGCGAAGCGGGGGCTGTGGTCCGGCCGTTTCGTGATGCCCTGGGACCATCGCAAGGGCGTGAAGCTGAACCCGCCGCCGGGCGCACTGGCCCCCGCCACGCCCGGGCGCACACCGGCCACGCCGGCGACCGGCGATGGCGGCCATCCGAAGGGCTGCGACATCAAGGGCAACATCTCCAAAGACGGCCGCCGGCTGTATCACGTACCGGGCAGCCGGTCCTATGAGCGCACCCGCATCGACGAGGGCGACGGCGAGCGCTGGTTCTGTTCGGAAGCCGATGCCCGTGCGGCCGGCTGGGAGAAAGCCGGCGGCTGACACCCGGCCGCGGCGACGGGCAAGATCACAGCATGGCGGCCGCCGCTCACAGTTCGTACATCGGCTGATCACACCCGCAGGCCGATTACCTGCGCCATCATCGGAACAGGGTCCCGGCACATGGAGGGGCCTCGACCCGCCCGGCCTCGACCCGATGGAGCAGACCTCTCATGCGCAACCGCGCCAGGCACCACCCCCCACGCAGACATCGCCGGATCGTCGTCAGCGTCGCGGCCGGCACGGCCCTTGCCGCGATGCTGGGCACCCCCGCCATGGCCGGCGATGGCGGACGGCGGGTGATCGCGGCGGTGCCGGGGCTTGAGGTCACCCTGGAAATGCCCGGGCCGCCGGCAACCCACCGCGCCGTCGGCCGCTATGACGACCGCTATGGCGGCGGCTTCGACGGTCCGCAGGGCGCCGAGGCCGAGCTGTGGTCGGAATGGGATGAAGTCGATGTCTGAGCACCTGTTCATCCGGCAGCGGCCGATGGCGCGCCGTCTGGCCGTTCTGGCCATATCCCTGATCGCCCTGCCCGGTGTCATGGCCGGGGCCGGCGCCTTCAATTCCGCCCTGGCCGACCCGCCCCCGCATGCAAAGGGCGGCGGGCCGAAGCATGACAAGGATGAACGCGACCATCGCCATCATCATCGTGGCCCCGACCAGGACGACCACCGGTACGACCACCGCCATGACGATCGCGCACCGGCCCTGATCAATGTGAACATCATCACCGGCGACGAGCGCCGGATCATCACCGACTATGTCGGTCACCATCACGGCCAGTTCGGCTACGAACCGCTGCCGCCGGGCATCGCGCGCAATCTGGCGCGGGGCAAACCGCTGCCGCCGGGGGTCGCGAAGAAGCGCCTGCCGCCCCCTCTCTACGATCGCCTGCCCCGGCGCGAGGGCTATGAATGGATCCAGGCCGGCCGCGACATCCTGCTGATTGCAGCGGCGACCGGCGTGATCGTCGATATCCTGAACAACGCCGTCGACTGAGCCGGCGGCGGACGGCGCACCCGCTTACATGCGTGCCCGGCTGCGGTGTTCCGTGACCAGCAGGGCGTGGATCAGCGCCGCCTGACCCAGCGCCCGCTGCCAGTGGCGCCAGCAGGTGGTGCGGTCCAGCCCCAGATCGCCGGCGATCACCTTCCACAGCCGGCCTTCCGCCCGCGCCCAGATGATCCGCCGGTGCACCGGCTCCAGCCGCAGGCTGATCTCCAGTGCCAGATCCAGGCGCGAGATCTGCGCCGGATCGGGGGCGAGCCCGCGGCCCCCGGCCTCGCGACGCCCACCCGCGGGGCGGCCGCTGCCGACCCCCAGATCATCCCACGAGATCCGCGCCCGCTGCGGCCGCTCGGCCGGCGGCAGCCGGCGCAGCGTCTGCGCCGCCTCGTCGAACAGCGCCTTCACCGGCGCCAGAAGGTCCTGCGCGCGGGGCGCGCCGAACATGCCCCCCTCCATCTCGTCGAGGGATCCCAGGGCTTCAGGGCTGCGTGCCATCGTATTGCCTCCCGTTTCGGTTGCGTCCCCCAAGATTGACCATGGCCACCCCTCTGATCAAGCGAAATATGTCCGTTTTGGCCATTGCACTTTGCGGCCACATCGACCATTTTATGGCCATGCAGAACCGCATCCGCGAGTGGCGCGAACGGCGCGGGCTGACCATGCATGAGCTGGGACAGCGCGTAGGAACCGAGGCGTCACAAATCAACAAGCTGGAAAAGGGCTCCCGCCGGCTGACCGCCGAGTGGATGAGCCGGCTCGCGCGGGCGCTGGATTGCGCGCCGGCCGATCTGCTGGTTTCGGACCACCCGCCCCCGGCGGCGGGTGAGCTCGGCGAACCGGCGGTTCTGCCCCCGTTGCCCCCCCATCCCGCGGCAGTGCTCCATGCCGGCTTCGGTGTCGAACCGGCCCATGAGACGACAACGCCGCCCGGTGCTTCACCACGTGACCTTCCGGTCTATGGTGCAGCCATGGGCGGCGATGACGGGGCGTTCGATTTCAACGGTACGGTCAACGAATACGTCGCCCGGCCGCCGATTTTGGCCGGAGTGGCCAACGGCTATGCGGTCTATGTTCAGGGGGAGAGCATGGAGCCGCGCTATTTCGCCGGCGAACTGGTCCATGTGAACCCCAACCGGCCGATCACGCCCGGCTGCTTCGTGGTGGTCCAGATCCGCACCGGCGACCCGCATGTACCGACCCGCGGGCTGATCAAGCAGTTCGTCCGGCGCACCGCGACCCGGCTGCATCTGCGCCAGTTCAATCCGCAGGGCGAGCTGGAGCACGAGCTTGGTCAGGTGCTGAGCATCCACCGGATCGTCGGCGCCAGCGATTACGGCTGAACCGACGACCTCTGCGGTTTCGACCCGGCAGCGCGGGTGGCGAGCCGCGCTTCGACCATGCGGTCGAGCGTATCGGGGGCGATGGACAGGGTCTTGAGCGCCTGGGGCACGGTCTCGCGCAGATAGGCCGTAGCCACCGGCACCACCTCCCCTGCCGACTCCCCGCCTGCCGGCACCTGACCCAGCGCCCGGTCGACGGCACGTTCAAGCGCCGCCTCCAGATAGGCGCGCACCCGATCGTCGCGGGCGACACCCGCCCAGCCGGCGATGCGGCCCAGCGCCCAGGCGCCGGCCACCATCACCCCGGCGCCGGCCAGTTCGGCCACGACACCGCCCAGGCGCGCCACGAGAAGATCGTCGATCCCGGTCATGCTGCGGCTCCTTCTTCGGTGGCGAGCGCCACGGCCCGCCCGTGAACATCCAGCACCCGGCGGGTCCAGCCGCGCCCGAAGCGCGGAAAGCCGGGGCGGGTGGCATAGATCTGCAGGCGGCCTGCGGCCATGTCGGCCAGCGCCTGGGTCAGGCGCTGGGGCCGCTGGGCGGCGGCCCGGGCGGCATTGACGGTGCGCGGGCCCATGATGCCGTCGACATCGGCGCCGACCGCCTGTTGCAGCAGGCGCACAGCCCGCGGCACGCCCAGATTGACGGCGCTGTCGAAGGTGAAGAGGGCAAGCGGCGGCGGCAGCTGATCGCCGCGGATGGGCTGCCAGAATTCGCGGGCATAGATCGCCGCCGCATCCTCGCGGCCGAGGGCGCGGATCCGGTCGGCCCCGGCCCCCGGTTCCAGCCGGCGCAGGAAGGCCAGGCTGATCCCCCAGCGGGTGATGCCGCCGGGATCCATCGGATCGTCGGAGACGGTCTCACCGCCTTCCCAGGTCAGCACGACCTGAAGGCTCGCCTCGAACAGGCGGGAACGGAAGGCGGCATCGGGAGAAGACATGTCCATGGGGCGGCCTCCCTCAGCTGCGGCGCACGGCGATCAGCCGCACGATGACTTCTTCAAGGCCTCGCGGGCCCAGATAGGCGATGGCCACGATGGCCGCGGTGCGGGGCGGGCCGGTCAGGCCCAGCTGATGGGCGATGCCGTCGGCGACGATGCCGATCGCGATCGCGGTCACCAGTTCCCACAGGAGATGGGTGCTGAAAAAGCGCCGCCGGCCGCGCTGCACTTCGCCCACATGGACGAGCAGCCGGCCCAGATAGGCGGCAATCACGGTCAGGCCCAGGAGGTCGGCGGTTTCACGCATCGCCGACCACAGGCCCTGGAGAAGGTCGTGCATCGGATCAAGGGTCCTGTCGGATGGGGGATTACGCATGCGCCGGCAGGCGCAGGCAGCGATCCGTCATTCGACAGCATGCCGGCCGCCGGGCGGTCATGCATGGCCGGGAATGCGGCCACTTGCGGCCGCGCGCCCCGTAGTCGCCCTTATCGTCCCCGCCCCCTTGCCGTCGTCATACTCACCAGTATATTCAGCTGATGATCGGTATACGATCACCAACGACGGGACGCGGCCAGTACGAGCCGGCGCCCGCCCAGGGAGGAGAGCCAGTTCATGAACAAGGGTGTGATCGCCTGCGCGCCGATGGAGCAGGTGGTTTACGGAACGCCGGCCGCCGAGGCGGTGGCGGCGGAAGCCGCCCGGATCGGAGCCGGCCGGGTGTTTCTGCTGCATTCCGGCACGCTCGACCGCGAAACCGACGAGATCGCCCGCATCCGCGACGCCCTGGGTGACCGGCTGGTCGGCAGCAGCGCCGACATGCCGCCCCACAGCCCGCGCGCCCGGGTGATCGCACTTGGCCAGACCCTGCGGGAGAGCGGCGCCGATCTGCTGGTCACCGTCGGCGGCGGCTCGATCACCGATGGCGGCAAGGTCGCCCGGCTGGCGGCGAAGATGGGCTGGACCGATCCGGCCGAAATGGAACCGCATCATATGTACCCGTCGGAAGACGGCGGCATCGTGGTGCCGCAGGTCCCCGATCCCGACATCCCGCAGATCGCCGTGCCCACCTCTCTGTCGGGCGGCGAGTTCTTTCCGCTGGGCGGCAGCACCGACGAGGTGACCGGGCTGAAGCAGGGCTATCTCAGCCGCGGCATGGGGCCGCGCGTGGTGGTGCTGGACCCGGCCATCACCCGCCACACCCCCGAATGGCTGTGGCTGTCGACCGGCGTGCGGGCGCTGGACCATGCCATGGAGACGCTGGGCTCCCTGCTGTCCAATGATTATTGCGACGGCATCGCCGCCTGCGCGCTGGAGCTGCTGGCCGAAGGCCTGCCGCGGGTGAAGGCCGATCCCGAGGATCTGGAGGCCCGGCTGAAATGCCAGATCGGCGTCTGGCAGAGCATGATCCCGATCGTGGCCGGGGTGCCGATGGGGGCGAGCCACGCCATCGGCCATATGCTGGGCGGCGTGGCCGGGGTGGCCCATGGCCACACCTCCTGCGTGATGGCACCGGCGGTGCTGCGCTTCAACGCGCCGGTCAATGCCGCGCGTCAGGCCCGGATCGCCCGGAGCCTGGGCGCCGCAGCGGGCGAAACTGCGGCCGATGCCGCCGACCGCTTCATCGCATCCCTCGGCATGCCGCGCAGCCTGTCGGCGGTGGGCGTGACCGCGGCCGATTTCGACCGCATCGCCGAGGCGACCATGCACGACATCTGGATCCGCACCAATCCGCGCCCTGTCGACGGCCCCGCAACCGTGCGCGGCATTCTGGAAAGCGCCGCCTGACCGACACGGATGCCGGCGCCCCGCCTATTCGGGGCGCCGGACCATGCGCAGCACCAGCCCGGCCATGCCCCGGCAGATCTCGGCAGTCGACAGCCGGCCCTGCGGGTTGTACCAGGTGAAGGCCCAGGAAATCATGCCGCCGATGGCGAGCGCCGTGAGGCGCACATCCTCGATCTCGAACACGCCGGCCGCCACACCTTCCTTCAGCAGCGCCGAAAGCTTGTGGTCGAAGGCCTTGCGCCGGCGGTTCAGCTCCACCGCATCATCGGCGGGATAATTCTTCTCTTCGCGAAAATAGATCGCAGTATAAGCCTGCTGTTCCAGCACGGTACGGGTGATCGCCTCGATCGCCGCCGCCAGCCGCTGATCGGGCGTGCCCTCGGCCGCAAGCGCCGCATCCAGCGCCGCCACCGCCTCGGTGATGCCGCGGCGGCAGATCTCGGACAGGATCTCGGCCTTGTTGCGGAAATGATAGTAGATGAACGGTTTGGTCACCCCCAGCCGGGCGGCGACCGCCTCCAGCGTGGTGCCCTGATAGCCGTGCTCGTAGAAGGCGGCGGCCGCCTCTTCCAGAATCCGTTCGCGCTTGAAGGCGATCACTTCGTCGCGCATGACGCCGCCGCGCCGGGACATCCGCCCGCCGCCTGCCGCCGCCCTGCCGCCGCCCTCGCCCTGCTCATCCATCCGTTTTCTCCCGGCTCATTCCCGGCGACCCTAGCTTGCAGGCCATGCCGGCGGCAACATCGACAGCGGGCGCGCGCGACCATATCTTCTCGACAGAGGTTGAGGCATGATCCACGCGACTGAAAGTCAGTCGCAAATCAAGCCTTCGACCTGAGCGACACCTGGACGGAAAGGTCTCCGGACATGACCGATGGAACCATCACCCTGCCGGCTGCCGGCACTGCCGACGCCGAAGCGCATGTCGTGCCGCCGGCGGCCTTCCGCGCCGGGCTGCGCCGGCTTGCCGGGGGTGTCACCATCGTGGCCACGGGGGACCGCGGCGATCGGGCGGGGCTGACCGCCACCGCGGTGATGTCGCTGACGGCGGAACCGCCGCGGGTGGCCGTGGCGATCAACCGCTCCGCCCAGGCCCATGACCGGATCCTGGCCGAGCGCCGGTTCTCGATCAACCTGCTCGCCGCCGATCACGGCGCCCTCGCCCGGCTGTTCGCCGGCGGCGACCCCGCGCGTGCCGGCGAAGCCCGGTTCGAGGATGCCCTCTGGACCACAGGCATCACCGGCGCGCCGCTGCTGGCGCCTGCCGCCGCCAGCCTGGACTGCCGGCTGGCCGATACGGTGACCTTCGAAAGTCACACGCTGATGATCGGCCGCGTGGCCGAGGTCCGCGCCCGCGATGCCGCAACCGCGCTGGTCTATCACGACGGCTGTTTCGCCGGGCTTGCGCCCATCGACTGACAGGGCGGGGCCGCAACCGGACACCGTCTGATCACTTGGCCCGGCCGGCCGGATCTGGTGCCATAGGGGCATCGCCATCGTGATCGCCGCAGCCAGGAGCCCGCAGCCCGCCCATGACCCAGACCCTTCCGGAGCATCGCCCGCCGACGGAGTTGCTTGCGCATGGCCGGAATTGCTGGCGGACCGCCCGGGCGGAACGGTTCTCGCTGATCATCGATGCCGACGCCTATTTCAACGCCGCCCGGGCGGCGATGCTGAACGCCCGCCACAGCATCCTGCTGATCGGCTGGGATTTCGACGCCCGCATCCGCTTCGGCCGCCCGGCCGGCCCGGATGAAGGACCCGAGAAGCTGGGCGATTTCATCCTCTGGCTGGCAAAGCGTACCCCCTCGCTGAGGATCAGGCTGCTGCGCTGGGATACCGGCGCCTTCAAGGCCCTGTTCCGCGGCGACACGCTGTGGAGCGTGCTGCGCTGGAAGGCCCATCCGCGGATCACGCTCCGGCTGGACGGCGCCCACCCCTTCATGAGTTCGCATCATCAGAAGATCGTGGTCATCGATGACGGCCTCGCCTTCTGCGGCGGCATCGACATGACCGGCCAGCGCTGGGACCGCCGCGCCCATGCCGACGACGACCCCGAGCGCACCCTGCCCGGCGGCAGGCCCTGCCCGCCCTGGCATGACGCGACCAGCGCCTTCGACGGCGCGGCCGCCCGGGCGATCGCCGATCTGGCCCGGGCGCGCTGGCTTGCGGCTTCGGGCGAAACGCTGCCGGCGGTGACCGGCACGGCCGACTGCTGGCCCGCGACCCTCGACCCCTGGCTGCGGGATGTGGAGATTGCGATCGCCCGCACCCAGCCGCGCATGGACGGGGTGGAGCCGATCCACGAGATCGAGGCGCTCTATCTGGATCTGATCGCCGGCGCCCGGCGGCTGATCTATGCCGAAAGCCAGTATTTCGCCTCGCGCCGGGTGGCCCGCGCCATCGCCGCCCGTCTGCTGGAAGAGGACGGGCCCGAGGTGGTGGTGGTCAACCCGGTGATCGCCGACGGCTGGCTGGAGCCGATCGCCATGGACACCGCCCGCGCCCGGCTGTTCGAGGCCCTGCACCGCCTGGACCGCCATGGTCGCTTCCGGATCTATCATCCGCTGACGGCAAAGGGTACGCCGATCTATGTCCACGCCAAGGTGACGGTGATCGACGATCGCTGGCTCAGGGTCGGCTCGTCGAATTTCAACAACCGCTCAATGCGGCTGGACACCGAATGCGATGTGGTGATCGACACCAGCCTGCCGGCCAATGCCGCCCTCGGGCCCCGCATCGCCCATATCCGCGACGATCTGCTGGCCGAACATCTGGACACAACGCCTGAAGACATCGCCGATCGCTACGCCGCCTGCGGCTCGATGATCAAGGTGATTGAAGATCTGCGCGGCCAGGGCCGCACGCTGGTGCCCTATCGGCTGCCCGATCTCAGCCCCACTGAGAAATGGCTGGCCGACAACGAAATCCTGGACCCCGACGGCCCCGAGGCGATCTTCGAACCGCTGAGCCGCCGCGGCCTGTTCCGCAACTGGCATTTCCCGAAAAAACTGATGCGCAAGGGGCGCAGGCTGTTGCCGCGGCCGCCGCGCTGACCCTTCGCACCCGCACCCGCCACATCAGTCACCCGTGTCGGATGCCGGTACAAAACGGCCATAGCCGGTGGCGGTCTTCGCACCGGCGCCGATCCATTCCAGCGCATCGGCCAAGGCCTGAAACATCCAGTCCATCTTGTCCATGGCCTGATCGGTGCGGGGCATGATCGCGAAGCGGAAGGCCTGCCCCGGCGCCACCGTCAGGAAAGAGATCGGGTTGGGACTGAACCAGTCACCCGGCGCCGGCACTTGGCCCGCGGACTGATAATAGGGCTGATAATGCGGCGTCATCACATCGGCCTGACAGCGTATCCTGTCGGCGGGGATGGCATCCAGGAAGATGAAGGCACCGACACTCGCCGCCTCGTCCCCGGCACCTTCGGGGGCCGTGCCGAAGATGGTTTCGATCGGCATCGGCAGGTCCTCGCCGGGCAACCAGTCCCGGCACCAGGATTTCACCATGCCCTTCACCGAGCTGCCGGGCAGATAGGGCACCCCAAGCGTGTGATGCCAGGCGAAGCCGTTCTCGACCGGATGGTCGCGGCCCAGGCCGCTCACGAACCGCCAGTCGGTGACAAACCGCCGGTGGCGGGCCTGACAGGCATCGAGCCACCGGCGGCGGCGGTCATCTGCCTCTTCCAGCAGGGCTGCGTCGCCGAGTATGCGATCGAAGCGCGCCGCCCAGTCGGCCGCACCCGCTTTGATCCCCCTCGGCGCGTCGGGCTCTCGCAATCCGGTCCAGTCGGGTTTCCAGGTATCGCAAAAGCGATCGAAGCGCAGACCGTCATTGCCGCGGCTGTTCCCGGACTGGCGCACATCCCTGGCGATCGCGGCCGGCAGCGGCATCACGCTTTGGCCGTCGACGGCTGCCGACGGGACAGACCCGGCATCGGAAAGCAGCCGGCGCCCATGCATGATCAGGGCGCCCCCGGCCGGGGCCGAGGCGGAGGTGCGCGGAATATGCAGAGGGCCCGGCTGGCGTGTCGAGGCCGCCTCTTCCCGTACCCGATCCGGCGGTCGCCGCCCGTCTCTTCCCCTGCCCTTCGATTTCTTTTTACTCACGTCTTCCCCATCATCGGCATCGGCATCGGCGAGATAGGCCTCGGCGAACTTCTTCAGCCAACGCAGATAGGCCTGCGCCTCCACCCCTGCCCAGACATAGGTGGCGTCGTCACAGGTCGTGACTGCATGAACCAGTCGATCCCCTGTGACAGCAAGCGGGCTGTCCGGAAACCCCGTGCAAAGCCAGACATTCAGATGGGTCATAAGGGCTCTGGCCGCCGCCGCATCGTCCTGACGATCCGACGCCCCGTCCCGGACAAGCATCGCCAGCGCCTGACCCAGCCCGTTGATCACAATTTCGGCCGGCAGGCTGCGGATGCGCTGACGATAGGCCCGGGCCGACGTCATGGCCCGGACCCCCATCACCGCCTGATGGGCCGCCCTGGCCCTCAGCCGCTCCAGATCGCTCATGCCGCCGCCCCCTTTGCAAGCCAGCGGCAGCCCACCCAGCCAAGGCCGGTGGTCTCATTCGCGCCGATGCGCAGCCACGCACAGGCCGCGTCGTCCACAACCGCCCGACGCAGGGTTTTGAACACGGCATCGCCGCCGCCGCGGGCGCTGAGCGTGGCATAGAGCAGGGTGTCCGGCGGCAGGTTTTCCTCGTACCACAGGTTCCGGCTCGCCTTGGTTCCTTCCGCCAGAACATTGTGCGCCGCCACGGGCAGAGCATTGTCGGCCGCCCAGGCGAAATCGTCGTCCGACACGATACAGAGCTGGCGAGACAGACGGTGGGCGGTCAGCGCGGCATCGTCGTGAAACAGTGCCCCAAAAGCCCTGACGGCGTCCGGTGGAACGGCGCCGGCGACGCTGAACAGCCGGTCCTCCAGGAAGATCCGGTCGTGTCTGGCCACGTCGTTGATCAGAACCTCTCCGGGCCCGGGGATCGCCAGCGCTTTAAGGGCCGCGAACAGAGGCTGCGCCTCGAAACCGCAGCGGCTCCGATCGCGCAGCAGGCGTTCCAGGATCAGCGGGCAGGTCAGCCACAGATAGGGGGCCGACAGCGAACGCACCGGCAGCAGCAGCAGGCGGGCATCCGATATCAGCACACCACCCGCGCGATCCTCCAGGCCGAAGACATTTGCGAGGTCGTCGGGCTGCCAGGCGGCCGGCGGCCGGTCGCGAAAATGCGCCTTCAGCGCGCCCTTCATGCCCGATCCCGGAATAAAAGGGTGGCGGGTCACGCTTTCACGCGCCACACGAAGGTCGATGGCTCCGTCGGTCTGGCCGGTGCCCGGGTGCAGAAAGGTTTCGGCCAGCATGCCAAGCATCAGATGTGTCATGTCCCCCCCGACGAGGCGTCACGCCCCCAGATCAGTTCGCCATATCCCCAGTCGGTCATGCCGCCCAGGCTGCGGGGGAGGTCTTCATCCCGCAGGTCCCGATCGCAGGTGATGTGCCAGGTCGTGCCGGCGGCAAGCAGCGGATGCTGCGCCATCGGGCGGTTTCCGACCGAATCCCATCCGCCGGCGATGTCGGCACGCAGGGCGCTGACCATGGTGATCTTCAGCCCGTCATGCCCCGCAAACGATGCCTGCGGTTCCAGCATGGCGGCGGTCGCCCGGACCGGGGTCAGCGCAATGGCAACGCGCCGTGCCGTATCGGCCGTGCGCTGGAACACGGGCCGGGGCGGCGCGACGCAGCTCAGCCAGGCGGCACGATGCTCGCCGCCCAGCGACACCACCCCCAGCTCCCCCCGGTGCGCCTCGACCTTCGCCCTCAGCTCTGCCGACAGGCCCGAGACCTGCAACGCCAGGGCAACGCCCCGGACAGGGCGGATGTGGGAGGCGATGTAGAAATGGCCGTCTTCCACCCGGCGGGTGGCGTTGTCGCGGCCGATACCCACCCGTTGTTCCACGGCCCAAAGCTCCGCCTCCTCGTACCAGCAGCGCGATGCACCGGGCGGCGCCTGCCCCGGCACCTTCCCCTTCAGAACCGCCGACAGGCCGTCGGCGGTCAGCCACAGGCCATTCGGTCGCCGGCAGAATGCGGCGTCGCGCTCGTCAGTGGCAGGCGCCGGCAAACGGATCGGATCGGGCCCCAGATCCGTCTGCAGAACGGTCGCCGAGGGCTGGAGGCGCCGGAACCGCCGCCCGGCCGGCGTGCCCGCGGGCGTTTCCACCACCGAGGCCGGGGCCGGATAAAGGCGGTGCCACGCCCCGTCCGGTTCTCTGCGCATCAACCATGGCCCCTGAAAACGCAGACCTGCGGCCAGCCGGTCGCCATCACCCAGCGCGACCTTGATGTCGGTCGACCAGTCATTCTGCCCGTCCCAGCCCAGAAGACGCGCAAGGGCGGCCCGCAGCGCCCCCACCAGGGTGGGCGGGTTGGGCGGGAACAGGCTTTCCGCAAGGGCGGCGCCCGGATCGTCCTGGTTGAACGGCCGGCCGGTGCGGAAGAACAGTGTGTCCAGCGGTTCGAAAATGAACAGCAGGGCCGACGGTTCAGCCATCCTTCGCCTCCCCCGTCTCCGGCCCCTGCTCCGGCTCGGGCTTCGTCGCGGCGGGCATGTTCTCGGCCAGAAAGCGCAGAACCAGCCCGGCCCCGGGATCGAAGGCGGCGGTCTCGCCTCCATCGCCCCGCATGCGGCGGCAGAGGTTGCGGTAGTCGACCATGACGGTGCGGAGCTGCGCCTCGCTCAATGTGCGGGTCGACGGATCGCCCCGAAAGGTCTCGATCAGCAGATCCAGCAGGCGGTCGTCATCGAAATCCGGCAGGTCGTCTGCCGCATGAAGCCCGGCCAGCATTGTGCCGAACGGGCCGGCGAGCGCATGAATGAAGCCCGACGAGACCCGGACATCCCGCGGATTGACCATGCCGTCGATCATGCGAACCAGCGCGCCGACAGCGGGGCCATTCCAGGCGGAAACCCACTCGCGATCCTTGCCGCCCGGCTTCAGTATGGCGAGCGCCAGACTGTTGCGGCCATTGGCGGTCTTGGCCAGATCCTTGAGCAGCGTCCGCGCCCGCTCCAGCACCAGCCGGAGCGGGACGGCCGCTTCGGCGAAGACGATGCCGGCGGAAATCGTGGCCGCGGCGACGAACGCCGCCGCCGCCGTCGGCACCAGTCCGGAGGCTGCGGCTGCCTCGTGGGCAGCATCCCGATAGGCCCGCTGCAGGGCCCGGGCACAGGCGATCGCATCCGGCAGAGGCAGCAGTGCCATCACATCGTCGCCGCCGGCATAGATGGTGGCCCCGCTCGCCGCGCGGACCCGGGTGTCGACCCGGGCGGTAAAGCCCGAAAACAGCGCAGTCACGGGATCAACCCCGGCGCTGCGGATCAACGCACCGACATTGTCGCCATCCATCAGCAGCACGGCGTAATAAGGCGAAGGGGCCCCGATGCCGCCCTCGTCGATCAGCTTCGCCAACCGGGTCCGTAGCCTCTTCCGGGTGACGTCGGAAACTTTGAATTCCCGCGGATTGGCCAGAGCAGCGTCGAAAAACAGATTGCCGTCCAGCGCCATGAAGCCTGCCTGCTCGGGCAGACCGAGATGACGATAGGCGTGCCGTTCGGCCACACGATAACCGGCAAGCTCCGTCTCCCGGCCGATCTCGTCCGCATAGGTCCGGGCCAGTGCCTTGCCGGCCTGATCGGCCTGAAACCGCTGCATCCAGGGCAGAGCCGCCATATAGCGGGTGGACGGCCAGGATCTCAGCCGGTCGCGGCTGCCACCCGGCACCCAGCCGATCGCACGCTTCAGCACAGCCACAGGCAATACCGGAAACAGCCGTTTCACAAGGGCGATCGCCGACAGGCGTTCCCCCTCGGCAAGTTCCAGCGTGTCGACATCGGTCGGCTTTTCCCGCACCGCCCGGCGCAGCGCCGCCCAGAACGCGTCCTGCTTCGCCCGTTCGGATCGCACCGAACGCAGCCAGCCCGACAGTTCCGGCCAGTCCCCCATCAGCAGACAGTTGTCGCCTCCATCGGCACCGGTCGGGCCACTGCGGAGATGGGCACGCCAGTTCTTGCGCATGGCAAGCCAGTGCCCCGTTTCTGCCGGTGGCAGCTGCGGCCCGGCCACCCAGATCACCTCCCAGAAGCCGGCCATCTGCCGGTCCCAGAGCGCATCCAGACCAGGCCGGCCGCCTTTCGCCGCCGTCGTCACCGCATCGGTGACGAAGGTGTCGCGGACCGCCTGGCCCAGCCCGCACCAGGCATCCTGCACCGCCTTGCGGCAGATCGCCGGATCCACCCCGTCGGGCAGGTCGGCCGAGAACTGATTGGGCAGCGACCCGATGAAGGGCGCCGCCGCCAGACCCGACGGTGCGCCGGTGATCGCAAGAAACAGCGGATCCTCGTCCACCGCCGGCACCAGGATGCGCCCCCCTGCAGCGGTTACCGCCGCCATGGCCTTGCCGGTCAGCCACGAGAGCAGAAAGGACCCGGCCCAGAGATCCCGCGTCCGCCGCGCCTGGGCCACGAAGCCCTGCACCGGCCCGATCGATACCATCAACCGCCGCATGGCCACCCCGGTCGGCCCGGTCATGACGTCGACCGGCCGGTCAGGATCCAGCCGCCATCCACCACCCGGAACGGGGATTGGCGGTGGGGAGGACGACCATGGCCATCGATCAGGTCGAACAGCGGATCGAAATTGAAAGCGTCCGGCGAGGGCGCGGTAAGCGTTCCGACCGGCTGATCCCCGCGCTTCACGCTGAAACTGTCGCCGTCGGGCAGATAGCGCCCCGGCAGGATGGTGATGACACCCAGATAGTCCTGCCCCACACGGTGAACATGCATCAATACGGGGCTCGCCCGGCGGTCGCGGGTGGCAGCGGCGGCGCCAACCGTCACCTTCCTGTTAGTTGTTGAGCTGTAAAAGGGCAGAGGCACACCGAATGCCACGCGCTCGGGCACACGCTCCGCCGTTTGCCCTCCAGCAATTTCATAGAACCAGTCGTGATCCTCGTGGAACTGCCGCCAGGCCGGTTTGTCTCGGTACGCGATCTTTCCGTTCCGACCGGAGCTGCGATAAAGCATCATGCCGACGCCGAGCATGTTCAGCGTTTGCGACCATGAGGGCGGCATGAATTCCAGAGCGGCGTGTAACGATACAGGTCCCCCGGAACCGCGCTGCCCCTGCCACTGCGGCCGTCGTGCAGTCGGGACCTGACCGGCCAAAGGCACCGCCTTGCCGGCCGCGACGATGGCACAGACGCTGCCACGCATCCCGTCGCGGCCCGGCGCGAAGGCGGACCAGTCGGGGCGGGCCCTGGCGGAGGCGACATAAGTCGCCGGCAGCACCGCCTTCAATCTCTGGACATAGTCGCGCAAAGTTTCGGGCGGACTGAAGATCGCCTCGCCGTCCCGCACGAGGTCGAGCAGGGCCACACTGCCGAAACCGCGGCGGCTGCGTGCCCCCATACCCCCCAGCAAACCGAACAGCTTCAGTGCCGCGATCAGCCCATCGACATCGCTATCCGCCCGGCAGCGAAGAGCGATCGAGAAGATCGTGCCCGGCTTAATTCCCCGGCGATGAAAGGCCGGTCCCCCCAGATCCCTGCTGTAGAGAACCGGGCCGTACCCCAGATAGGCCACGCCACCCGGGATGGCGGCGCCATCGATTTCCGCTGACGCAGGCAAGGGCTCGGAACCCGGCGGAAAAAGATCGGTCTCCGCCGCCGGCGCAGAGGTGAGCCGCAGCATGAACGCAGCCTGTCCACGCGCCGTGCCGCCGCGTCTCTGCCTGCCGCCCTCGTCGTCGGCAGGGGCACCGAACAGCGCATCCTCTTCCCGTTTGAGGGTGGCCGTATCGTTTCCGAGCCGGGCATAGGCCAGACTGCGCCACCAGAACCGCAGCGCCGCCTTGATCGCCGTCGGCCGGATCTCCGCCCCCATTATCCCGTCCGACCCGCCGGCCTCGCCGGGGAACATCGGTGTCGTCGTCTGGAACCGTGCAAGAATCTCACTGCCGCGCGCCATAACCACCACCCGACCATCGGTGCCGGCAATAATCCGACTCCACAACCAACAGGTTTTATTGTTGGCACGTGGCAGATGATATGTCACCAGGAAACCGCTCGATGTGACGTTCCACGGACATGCGTCGCCCGACAAGAGGGGGAAACGTCACCCTCGGCCACAAGATCGTAGGTATGTAGAGGCTGGTCAGTGCCAGTATCGGCGTCAGGGTCACCAGGCCGCAGTGCACGTCAGCCCTGAGGGCATGAAATCAGCCCTGGACGCATGAAAAAAAGAACGCCACCATTTCTGGTGACGCTCTTTTCGAATTTGGTGGGCGCACAAGGACTCGAACCTTGGACCCGCTGATTAAGAGTCAGCTGCTCTACCAACTGAGCTATGCGCCCGCATCGTGCGGTGCGCGGCTTATAACAAGGGAAAGCGGGGTCTGCCAAGAGGGTTTTTCGATGTCCCGTGAATTTTTTCCGACGCCCTGAATTTCCCAGTTGTTTTCAATAGCCCTCCAGCCCGGGTTGGCGGCGCAGCTGGACGTCGCGGTGGGTGTTCACGCAGGCGAGCAGGCCGAAGGCGATCATCAGGGTCATCATCTGTGTGCCGCCATACGAGACCATGGGCAGCGGCACGCCCACCACCGGGATCAGCCCCATCACCATGGCGATGTTGATGAAGTAATAGAGGAAGAAGGTCGTGCCCACGCCTGTCGCCACCAGCCGCCCGAACACCGTGCGGGCCCTGAGCGAGACCGAGAGCGCATAGAGCACCACCGACACGAACAGCAGCAGCAGCAGGATGCCGCCGATCAGGCCGAATTCTTCGGCATACATGGTGAAGATGAAATCGGTCTGCTTCTCGGGCAGAAAGCTCAGATGGCTCTGGGTGCCCTGCATGAAGCCCTTGCCGGTGATGCCGCCGGAACCGAGCGCGATCTTGGACTGGGTGATGTGATAGCCGGCGCCCAGCGGATCGCGCGACGGGTCCATGAAGGTCAGAACGCGCTGGCGCTGGTATTCATGCAGCATCGACCAGCCGACCGGCAGCGAGGCGCCGAACAGCGCCAGCACCACCAGGAATTTCCAGGCCCGCACCCCCGCCACGAAGAAGGTCGCCCCCGCCCCCAGAATGAGCATGCCGGTGGTGCCGAGATCGGGCTGGCGCAGCACCAGCAGCGACGGGGCGGCCACCATCGCCAGCGGCAGCAGCAGGGTGACCGGCCGGCGGATGTCCTCGGCGGTGCAGCCGTGGAAATAGCGGGCCAGCGCCAGCACGATGGCGATCTTCATCACCTCCGACGGCTGGATCTGAAAGAATCCGAGGTCGATCCAGCGCTGCGCGCCCATGCCGATATCGCCCATGATCTCCACGGCCACCAGCAGCAGCAGTGCCACGCCATAAAGAGGATAGGACAGCTTCAGCCAGAGTTTCAGATCGGTCAATCCGATCACGACCATCAGCACCACGCCCGCGGCGAACCGCGCCATCTGCGCATCCGCCCAGGGTTCGAGACTGCCGTTCGCTGCGGAATAGAGAACCAGGAAACCGGTGCCGGCGACCATGGTCAGCAGCACCAGAAGCCCCCAGCCGAAAGAGCGGATGCGCTGGGCAAGTCCCAGGCTGGCCGGGGCGGAATGATCATGCAGGCTCATGTCGCCTCCCCTTCCGGTGAACGGCCGGGCCCGCGGGCGACGCGGTCGGGCCGCAGGCGTGCGGGTGCGGCAGGCTGCGGTTGCGGCGCCGGCGGCCGGTTGCCGCGGCGCTCGCGCTCGGCGCCGAGGGCAATCGTCGCCCGCAGGATGTCGGCCACCACCGGGGCCGCGACGCCACTGCCGCTGCCGCCATGTTCGATGATGCAGGAACAGGCATAGCGCGGCGCGCTGAGCGGCGCATAGCCCACGAACAGCGCATGGTCGCGTTCAAGCCAGGGCACGTCCGCCGCCTTGTAGCGGCCGCTCTCGCGTTCCGCCCGGGTGATGCGCCGCACCTGGGCGGTGCCGGTCTTGCCGGCATAGGCATAGGCCGGGTCCTCGATCATCGCCTTGTGCGCGGTGCCGCGGCGGTTGTTGACCACCCGGCGCATGCCTTCCAGCACCAGTTCCATATGGCCGCGATCGATGCCCATCGTGTCGGCCAGCTGAATGCCGCTCTCGGGCAGCGGCACGGCCGGATCCAGCCCCGTGCCACCCGCCGGTGCCGCCACGTTCCAGAGCTGCGCCCCGGCCGCACGGGCATCGTCGATCTCGCGATAGAGCCGGGGCACCACCGCGCGGCCGCCATTGGCAAGCCGCGCCGTCATGACCGCCAGCTGAAGCGGGGTCGACAGGACATAGCCCTGGCCGATGCCGGCGATCAGCGTCTCGCCCTGGGTCCAGCCGCGGCCGCGAGCGGCCATTTTCCAGTCCTTGGTCGGCATCAATCCCGGGCGTTCCCCCGGCAGGCCGATCTGCAGGCGCTGGCCCAGACCGAAGCGCTGGCCCATGGCGGCGATCGCATCGATGCCGACCCGTCGGGCGATGTCGTAGAAGAACACGTCGCAGGACTGGGAAATCGCCTCGACGACACCGACCTCGCCATGGCCGCCGCGCCGCCAGCAATGGAAGCGGTTGTCGCCCATGTCCAGATGGCCGGGGCAGAAGACGGTGTGGTCGCGCGGGATCACGCCGGCTTCCAGCGCCGCCAGCGCCACCACCATCTTGAAGGTGGAGCCCGGCGGGTACTGGCCGCCCAGCGCCTTGTTGATCAGCGGCGCCCGCGGATTGGAGGTCAGCTCCGTCCACTCGGCCATGGAGATGCCGCGATCGAAGAGCATCGGGTCGAAGGTCGGCACCGAGGCCGCCGCCAGGATATCGCCCGAATGAATGTCCATCACCACCGCGGCCGCGCTGTCGAAGGCGAGCCGGGCGGTGGTGAAGGTCTGCAGATCGGCATCGATGGTCAGCTGGACATCGTCGCCCGGCACACCTTCGGCCCGGTCCAGTTCGCGGATCTCGCGGCCATAGGCATTGACCTCCACCCGGATGGTGCCGGCGCGGCCGCGCAGCCGCGGCTCCGCCGCCCGCTCGATCCCCGATTTGCCGATCCGGAAATCGGGCAATTCCAGCAGCGGGTCGCCGTCCAGATCCTTCTCGGCCGGGGCGCCGACATAGCCGATGATATGGGCCATGGTGGCGCCCATCGGATATTCGCGGGCAAGGCCGACATCGATCATCACGCCGGCCAGATCCGGCCCGTTGACCTCGACCTTGGCGACCTCGTCCCAGGTCAGGTTGTCGCGCACCGGCAGGGCCGAGAACCGCCGCCGCCGTTCCGCCTCGCGCACCACCCGGGCCTGAACGTCCTCGGGCAGTGTCACGAGCCGCGAGAGCTGGGAGAGGACCTGTTCCAGATCCACCGCCTGTTCGGGCACGACCAGCAGGCGGTAATTTTCGCGGTTGAGCGCCAGCGGCCGGCCGTCGCGATCGAAGATCCGGCCACGCGGCGGCGCCAGCAGGCGCAGGCTGATCCGGTTGTCGTCGGCCAGCGTCTTGTAGCGGTCGGCTTCGGCCACCTGCAGATACCACATCCGCGCGCCCAGCACGCCGGTCAGCGCCAGCTGGGCGCCGCCCAGCAGCAGGGTGCGGCGGGTGATGAGCCGGTGGCGGTTCTGTTCGTCACGCATGGAGCAGGGCACCGAAGGTCGACGCGCAGAGGAAGGGCGCTGCGCCGCCGGGGGCCGGTCCGGGCCGGCCCCCGTGAAGATAGGATCACTGCCGGCGCAGCGCCAGCGCATGGATCTGGCCAAGCAGCCATGCGGCAGGCGGATAGGCGGCAACGCTCGCCATCCACTGTGCCACCGCCGGTGCCGGCGACAGCACCGACCAGGCATAGATCATGGTGGTGACCCACACCAGGCTGCAGGCGACCAGTGCCACCGCCGCAAAAGCCGCCCAGATCAGCAGGAACGACTTGCCGCGGAAGACTTTCCGCTGGCTGACCAGGATCGCCCGGACCACCAGCAGCACCAGTGCCGTCTGGCCGAACGGTCCCCAGCCGATCGCATCCTCCACCAGCCCCAGAATGAAGACCGACCAGTAGGGCAGCCGGTCCGGGCGGTAGATGCTCCAATAGGTCACCGCGATCAGCACCGGCCAGGGCACCATGGCGGTGCCCCCCAGGCGCGACCAGGGCGCTGCGGCGATGAGCACGAAAGCAAGGCTCACCAGGAAGGGCACCGAAGCCCGGACCTGGCGGTCAAGCTTCTGCAACAGCGTGTCGTTCATGCCCCTCCGCCGGCCGTCACTGGCTGCCGGCCGGTGCCGGTGCCACCGGCAGGGCCGGCGAAACCTCGGGCGCCCCTTCCGGATGCAGCTCGGTGCCGAGCAGGATGCGCACGAAATCCAGCCGCCGCCAGTCCACGAAGGGTTCGACCCGGATCTGGCCCTCCTCGACCGAGATCACCCGGCCGACGGCAAGCCCGGGCGGAAAGATGCCGCCCTCGCCCGAGGTCACCACCCGCGCGCCCACATCGGGCACCACATGCGGCGGCAGATAGGCAAGCGCCGGGCGCGGCGAATTGTCGCCGGCCAGTATGGCCCGCTGGGCGGCCCCGTCCGGGGTTTCCACCGTCACCGGCACGCGGCTGTTCAGGTCCGAGAGCAGCAGCAGACGCGACGAGGTCTCGCCCACTTGGATCACGCGCCCGACCAGACCGGCCGAGGTGACGGCGATGCCGTCGCGGGCCATGCCGTCGCGGGCACCGGCGGAAATCAGCAGGGTGCGCACGAAGGGCCCGCCGGTATCGGCCAGAATCCGGGCCGACAGGAAGCGCTGTTCCGGGTCTGGCACCACGCCCAGCTGCCGGCGCAGGGCCGTATTCTCGGCCGCAAGCCTGAGTGCCACCTGCTCCCAATGGCGCAGGCGCTCGTTCTGTTCGGTCAGCCGGGCATTCTCGGCGGCAAGATCGGTCAGGGTGCCGATCCGGTCGGTCAGCCCGGTCAGGCTGGCGACCGGGCGCGAGAACAATTCCAGCGCCGGCATCGAGGCGTCGGCGATGGCGGTCCGCAGATCGGTGACGGGCACGACGTCGAAACGCGTCGCGATCATCAGGCCGACGGACCCCACCACCAGCGCTCCGAAAGCGAAGCGATGGGCGAGCTGTCTGAGTGGCTGAGCCACGGCGCGGCCGTATCCGAGCGGCTTCACCGGAGCGTACTCCCCAAGGCTGAGGGGCTGGACTGGCCTTCAAGCATGACATGACGACGGCCGGGACGCCATGGTCCGGACATCATCATGACCGCAGGGCAGGTCTTCCCGGATTGCGGGCATGGGGCGCGCGTCCCCGGAAAGACCTTGAGAAGCGGGTACCCACAGGCAGGTCGCCGGTCAGTACTGCTCGTAGAGAACGTGCTTGAGCTTCTTCATCTCTTCGAGCGCCCGGCCGGTGCCCAGCGCCACGCAGGAGAGCGGGTCATCGGCGATCGAGACCGGCAGGCCGGTCGCATTGCGCAGCACCAGATCCAGATTGCCGAGCAGCGCCCCGCCACCGGTCAGCACGATGCCCTTGTCGACGATGTCGGCGGCGAGTTCGGGGGCGGTATGTTCCAGCGCCACCTTCACCGACTCGACGATCTGCCCCACCGGCTCGGCCAGGCTTTCGGCGATCTGGCGCTCGGTGATCACGATCTCGCGCGGCACGCCGTGCATCAGGTCGCGCCCCTTGATCTGCAGCACCTTGCCGTCGCCATCGGCCGGCGGGCAGGCGGAACCCACCTCGGTCTTGATCCGCTCGGCGCTCGATTCGCCGATCAGCAGGTTATGATTGCGGCGGATATAGGCGATGATCGCCTCGTCCATCTTGTCGCCGCCCACGCGCACCGACCGCGAATAGACGATGCCGCCCAACGACAGCACCGCCACCTCGGTGGTGCCGCCGCCGATATCGACCACCATCGAACCGGTGGGCTCGGTGACCGGCAGGCCGGCACCGATCGCGGCGGCCATCGGCTCTTCGATCAGGAACACCCGGCGCGCACCCGCGCTTTCGGCCGATTCCTGAATGGCGCGACGCTCCACCGCGGTCGAACCCGAGGGCACGCAGACGATGATCTGCGGGCTCGCAAAGGTGCGACGGTTGTGCACCTTGCGGATGAAGTGCTTGATCATCTCTTCGGCAACTTCGAAATCCGCGATCACGCCGTCACGCAGCGGGCGGATCGCTTCGATATTGCCGGGTGTGCGGCCGAGCATCAGCTTGGCCTCTTCGCCCACGGCGAGGACCTGCTTCTTGCCCTTGACGTTCATGATCGCAACCACCGACGGCTCGTTGAGCACGATACCCCGGCCCTTCACGTAGACGAGCGTGTTGGCGGTGCCGAGGTCGATGGCCATGTCGGCCGAGAGAATGCCGAGGAGGCTCGAAAACATGTAGCTGGCTTTGCTCGCTGGATCTGACTGTCAGTGCCCGGACCGGGGGTGCGCCGGCGGCGTCGAAGCCTGCGCCCCGGCCACCGTCCGGGCTGCGCGCAAGGGTCTGCGCACTCTGGGACGGACGGGGGCGAACGCGGCGAGATTACGCCACAAACCGCACCGCATTGAAACCGTCAATTCGGTGTCGGCGCATCGAACGCGACGACGCCCGCACAGGGAACGGGCGGGGCCGTTCCCGGGCGGGCGTCGTGTCCGGCGGGGGCGCCGAAACGGGAAAGTCGGGCGTGATCAGATGGCGGCGCTGCGGATCGACGGATCCGCCGCCTCTTCCGGTGCATCCGCCGCCTTCTCCAGCAGTTTGGCGAGGGCGTTCACATAGGCGCTGGCC
Organism: Tistrella mobilis; assembly: GCF_041468085.1. Taxonomy (NCBI): domain Bacteria; kingdom Pseudomonadati; phylum Pseudomonadota; class Alphaproteobacteria; order Geminicoccales; family Geminicoccaceae; genus Tistrella; species Tistrella mobilis. Next base: position 3,618,904 of record NZ_CP121017.1, read on the forward strand.
GAGGCGACCACGGTGTCGGGATCGGCGCCGATACCGCCATGGCTGCGGCCGCGGGCGCCGAGACGTACGGTCACGCGCGCCTGGGCATCGGTGCCTTCGGTCACGGCATGAACCTGGTAGAGCTGGAGCACCGCCTCGTGCGGGATCGCCTGACCGATGGCGTTGAAAGCCGCATCCACCGGGCCGTTGCCGCCGGCGCTGGCAGAGCGGGCAACGCCGTTCTGCTCGATGGTGATGGTCGCGACATGGTCGACGCCGATGCCGCAGGCCACGGACAGCGCAGTCAGCTTCAGGCTTTCACCCTCATGCCCGGCGCCATCGGAGACCAGGGCGACCAGATCATCGTCGAACACGGTCTTCTTGCGGTCGGCCAGGTCCTTGAAGCGACGGAACGCATCTTCCAGCGCGTTGTCGCCCAGCTCGAAACCCAGCTCCTTCAGCTTGGTCTTGAAGGCATGGCGGCCGGAATGCTTGCCCATCACCAGCGACGACTTGTTCACGCCCACCGATTCCGGGGTCATGATCTCGTAGGTCTGGGCATTCTTCAGCATGCCGTCCTGATGGATGCCGCTTTCATGCGCGAAGGCGTTCCGGCCCACGATCGACTTGTTGTACTGGATCGGGAAGCCGGTGACCGACGAGACCAGCTGCGAGGCCTGGGTGATCAGGGTGGTGTCAATGCCGGTGCCCACACCCATCAGATCGGCGCGGGTGCGCATCGCCATCACGATCTCTTCCAGCGCCGCATTGCCCGCGCGCTCGCCGATGCCGTTGACGGTGCATTCCACCTGACGGGCCCCCGCCGAAACCGCAGCCAGCGAGTTCGCCACCGCCAGCCCCAGATCGTTATGGCAATGCGCCGACAGGATCGCCTTGTCGATGTTCGGCACATTGTTCCGGATCGCGCGGATCAGGCCGATATATTCCTCGGGCATGGTATAGCCCACGGTATCGGGCACGTTGATGGTGGTGGCACCGTTGGCGATCGCCACCTCGATGGCCCGGTACAGGAATTCAGGCTCGGTACGGGTGCCGTCTTCGCAGGACCATTCGACGTCGTCGGTGAAGCGGCGCGCGAAGGAGACGCTGTCGGCGATCGCCTCCAGCACCTGCGCCTCGTCCATGTTCAGCTTGAACTTGCGGTGCAGCGGGCTGGTGGAGATGAAGGTGTGGATGCGGCGGCGGCGGGCCGGCTTCAGCGCCTCGGCCGCGCGCTCGATATCGGCATGCTTCGCGCGCGCCAGGCTGCAGATCACCGCCTCACGCGAGCGCTCGGCGATCTTGTAGACCGATTCGAAGTCGCCGTTCGAGGCGATGGCAAAACCGGCCTCGATCACGTCGACGCCCAGGCGCTCCAGCATCTCGGCGACGCGCAGCTTCTCGTCCAGCGTCATGGAAGCGCCGGGGCACTGCTCGCCGTCGCGCAGCGTGGTGTCGAAAATCACGACACGGTCACCGGCATTGACCTCGGCGGCACGGGTGGTGTCGACCGGCTGACGGGCGGGATTGGTCTCGGTGGTCATCGGGAACTGCCTTGCTTCGAAGAGAGACGGGCCGGGGCCGCGGGCGATGCGGATGAGGATGGGCCCGGACGGGAGCGGCACGCACCGGCATCCTGCGCCGGGCATGCGGATCTGTCTCTTGTCCCCTGAGCGTGTGTCACCCGCGGTTTACGCAAGTGACCGTACGGCGCTCAGGGGCCGATAAGTCGAAGCGAAAGGGCAAGGCCAAGGAGGATGACGATCACGCCACCGGAGGCCATCAGGAACAGCTCCGCGCGCCGCGCCTCGGCACGTGCAATCACCGCTGCCCGCGCGGTGGCGCGGCGGCGTGCGGCAATGGCGGTGTGGCGCGGATCGTCGTACATCTGCTTCCGGGTTCCCGGCTGTCTGGTCCTGGTGGGTGTCTGGTCCCGGCGGTGCGTCACCGCCGTCGCGTAAGGCTCATACGGATGGTGGCATCTTATGGACCACGTCTGACCGCATGATGGCCGACATCGCGACGCTTGTCGACCGGGTATTCCGGCTTTCCGTGACCGATCCGGTTCAGACCCGATCGATAACAGTGTGATTGACCTTATGCGCAGGTCGAGCACAGTGTCCAGGGAGAAATGCGAAATCCCGATGTTTTGTGTCGGATTTCCCGAAACCAGGGCAACTTTCTTGTCCTAATTGCCGGATCGCAGCGCCGGACCGATCAATCCCCGCGCCGGATAAAGGGCGCGAGTTTCAGCCGGGTGCGATGGGGGGCCCCGGCCGTGCCGCCTTCCGGTGTGCGGCCGCGGAAATAGTCTTTCTGCCACCCCACCCGGCGTTCACTGCTGGCCTCGTCACCCAAGGCTTCGATGAAGGCCGACCGGCCGGCGACGAAGGCGGCGTGGGCGCGTTCGGTGTCGGGTTCGCTCGCGATCGGGCGGATCTCGGGGCGCATCGCCTCAAGCAGCGCCGGCAGCACCGGCACGATGGCGGCGAAGGGCTCGCCCGTCTCGAACCGCACCGGCGTGTTCACGCGGGTGAAGCGCCAGTTCATGGTGAAGCCGAAGGGCGACCAGCCGGTTTCCACCAGCCCCTGAAGGGCCGCGATCGCATCCTTGGGCCGGTTGACCGGCCCCTGCACCATCAGCGCCACCTCGGGTGCCGTGCGAAACAGCCAGGGGACGTGGAAGGTCAGGATGCCCGATCCGAAATGCCCGACCGCAGGCACCGCCGCCGCGGGGTCGTCGGGCGTCACCACCACCCCTGCCGGCGCCTCGTCCCCCGTCCAGACCGCGGTGAACCCGGCCGGGTTCAGCAGCTCCCACCCCCAGGCATTGGCGATGGCGAGCGGCAGGCAGCGATAGGCGAAGCCCTGGGGGGTGGCGTCCATCCATGGCCGGTCCACCGGTGCCGGCCGGATGGCCGGCCCGTCGGCGCCCAGGGAAAAGGCGGTCAACCGGGTGATGTCGTCAGCGTCGCTCATGGGCCCAAAGACTAGCGTCTTCAGGCCAGCAGCACCAGCAGCACGCCCAGGATCACCGCCAGGCTTCCGGGGATGTCGGCAGCCCTGGGCGTCTCGCCCAGCAGCAGACGGCCCATGATGACGGTGAAGACCAGTTCCACCTGACCGAAGGCGCGCACCAGCGCCGCGGTTTCCAGGGTCATCGCCCAGGCCCAGCCGGCCGAGCCGGTGACGCTGAGCAGGCCCACCAGCGAGGAACTCCGCCAGGTGCGGAACACGGCGGTGAAGGTGGCGGGCTCACGCGCCAGCAGCCAGCCCCCCATCAACACGGCCTGGATCGAGTTCATCACCGCCAGCGTCGCGATCGCCCGCGGGAAGGCATCGCCCTGCCCCAACTCCAGCGCGCCCGCCCGGATGCAGACCGAGGCGACGGCGAACATGGCGCCCGCCCCCAGCCCGTAAAGCGCCGCCCGGTCGCCGGCGCCGCGCGCCAGTGCTTTCAGCCCCTCGCGATTGCCGCGAGTGGCCAGCGCCACCACGCCGGCCATGCAGACCAGGATGCCGGCCCATGCCGTGGCGCCCAGCGCCTCGCCCAGCACCGCCCAGCCGACCAGGGCCACGATCACCGTCTCGGCCTTGGAATAGACCGTGCCGACCGCGAAGCCGCGGGCGCCGAAGGACATGATCAGCAGGTTGGTTCCCAGGATCTGGGCGATGCCGGCCAGGGCGCACCAGCCGGCATGGGCCAGCGTCAGATCCGGCACGCCGGCAGGCGAGGCCGCCACGATCCCCAGGGCCGCGAGCGAGACCGGCGCACCATAGGCATAGCGCACGAAGCCTGCGCCCTGAACGCTCAGCAGCCCGCGCAGCCGCTGCTGAAGCGCCGTGCGCGACGCCTGCAGCGCGGCCGCGGCCGCCGTGACCACCACCCAGGTTTCGACCATGCCCTTGCCCTGCCCTCATCCGGTTGTTATGGACATTGGTATACCATTGCGCCTGATATTGGTATACCATGCGAATCCTGCGGGCCAGACCCGCAATTCCCGCGCGGGTGTCGCGTCATGATCTGCACGTATTCTGTGCGGCTCGGGCGCCGGATGGCGACAACAGCCCAGGCTGCCATCGCAGCCCCGCCATCCTCGGACCGTCAGACGGCCATGACCATGGCTGGCCGCATCCCCCCACTCCGGAGCGGGTGCATGGCCCCGGCCGGTCAGCCAGCCGCCGTCGCCGGATGCCGTGCGCGCATTCACCATTTCGGCACCAGAGATCATGACCGGCATCGCTCCCCCCGCGGCCGGCGCACAGACCCCGTTCGTGCGCGAGGCCCCGTTCATGCGCGAGGTAAGGGCAACCTTCGCCCTCGCCTGGCCAATCGTGCTGACCAACCTTGCCCAGATGGCGATCACCACCACCGACGTGCTGGTGATCGGCCGGCTGGGCCCCGAGGCGCTGGCGGCCGCTACCCTCGGCGCCAATCTCTATTTCGCGCTGTTCATCTACGGCATGGGCCTCGCCATGGCCACCGCCCCGATGCTCGCCCAGGCGGTGGGTGCCAGGCTGGGCGTGGTGCGCGATCTCAGGCGCACCGTGCGCCAGGGTCTGTGGCTCTGCCTTGCCGTCTCGACCGCCTGGATCCTGGTGCTGGGCCAGACGGAGACGATCCTGCGGGCCATGGGCCAGTCGCCCGATCTTGCGGCTGCGGCTGCGGTCTATGTCGATACGCTGCGCTGGGGCATTCTGCCGGCGCTGTGGTTCGTGGTGCTGCGTAACTTCATCTCGGCGCTCGGCCGGCCCCGGTCGGCGATGGTGATCACCATCGGGGCGGTGCTGGTCAATGCCGTGCTCGATCTGGGCCTTGTGCTGGGGTATTTCGGCCTGCCGGCGCTGGGGCTGGAAGGGGCCGGCATCGCGAGCACGCTCGCCAACATCTTCCTGTTCGGCGCGCTGGCGCTGGTCACGCTGGCCGACCGCCGCTTCAGCCGCTTCGCGCTCTATGGCCGCTGGTGGCGGGCGGACTGGCCGCGGCTTCGCGAGATGCTGAAGATCGGCCTGCCGATCAGCCTGACCATGGGGTTCGAGGTGACGGTGTTCAACGCCGCCGCCTTCCTGATGGGGCTGATCGGCACCAACCAGCTCGCCGCCCACGCCATCGCGCTGCAACTGGCCGCCGTCACCTTCATGGTGCCGATGGGGGTGGCCCAGGCGGGCACCGTGCGGGTCGGCATCGCCGCCGGCCGGGGCGATGCCGGGCGGATCCGCGAAGCGGGCCGGGCCGCCATCCTGCTCGGCATCGGCTTCATGGCGCTTTCGGCGGTGGTGATGCTGACCATGCCCCGCACGTTGATCGGCTTCTTCCTGGACGGCAACGACCCGGCGGTGGCCGAGACCACGGCGATCGCGATCGGCTTCCTGGGGATCGCGGCCATCTTCCAGCTGGCCGACGGCGCCCAGGCGGTAGGGGCGGGCCTGCTCCGCGGGCTCAAGGACACCGCCATTCCCATGCTCTATGCCGGCTTCGGCTATTGGGGCGTGGGGCTGGGGGTGGGCTCAGGCCTCGCCTTCGGGCTGGGCATGGGCGGCACCGGGCTCTGGATCGGCCTGGCCTCAGGCCTCGCCACCGTGGCGGTGCTGATGCTCACGCGCTGGGCCCGGCGCCACCGGCTGGGGCTCGTCCCCGCCGGTGCCGGAAGCAGCCGCAGCGCGGAAACGTCCGACGCAATTCCCGAGGTCGCTTGATCCCGTCATAATTGAGGGCGTATAAATCGCCGATCACTCAACCATGGAGAGATCGGCGATGCCCTCCCCCGCTCCGCACACCGGTGCCGGCGATCGCCCGCGCCCGGCCGTGCTGGTCCTGGTGCGCGAGACCACGGCCGACGTCACCGCAATCGACGAGGCGCTCCACGCGCGCGGCGCCCGCCCCATCATCCGCCGCCCGGAAGCCCTCACCATCCGCATCAATGGCCGCCGGCCGGTGATCCTGGATGCCGATGGCAGCCCGCTCACCCCCGACGCCTGTCTGGGCTGGACCTCCCTTGCCGCCCGCGATGCCGGGCTCTGGCTGCTCAGGGCGCTGGAAATGGCCGGGATCCCGGTCATGAACCGGGCCGCGGTGCTCGATGCCGGCCAGTTGAAGCCCACACTCTCGCTTCGCCTCGCCGCCGCGGGCCTGCCCCATGCCCGCACCCTGATCGCAGGCGCCGATGCCGATCCCGACGCGCTGATCGCCGAACTCGGCCTGCCGATGGTGGTGAAGCCCTGTCTCGGCACCAAGGGGGGCGGGGTCGGGCCGCTCGGCGATCGCGCGGCGCTGGCGGGCCGCCTTGCCGCAGCCGGGGCCGAAAGACTGCCGCTTTACCTTCAGGAATTCCTGCCCAATGACGGCAGCGATCTGCGCATTCAATGCGTCGATCACCGGCCGGTCTATGCCTTCCGCCGCCATGCGGCACCGGGCGCTTTCGTCGCCAATCTTCATGCCGGCGGGCGGGCCGAGACTCTGACCAGCATTCCCCCTGCCCTTGCCCGGCTGGCCGCGGCCGCGGCGCGCGCGGTGGATGCACCGCTTGCCGGCGTCGACCTGATCGAGGTGCCGGGCCGCGGCCCGGTGATCCTGGAAGTCAACATGACCCCGGGCATCTACACCGCCGCCACGCTGGCCGGACCGGACCGGCCGGTGCTGGAACCCCTTGCCCGCCAGGCGGTCGACCTGCTGGCCCAGAGCCTGATCCGCCTGGCGGGCGGCAATATCCGGCGGAGGCAGGCGGCATGACGCGGGTTCAGCCCGTCCGTTGCGCAACCGCGGCAGAGCTGCTTTCGGGCATCGCCTGGCCGATTCGCGCGCGAGGGACGGCGCGGGCGCGCGGCCGCAGCATCGGCCAGGCCCTCGGCCCGGCGATCCGCGCCTTTCTGGACGAGGATGTCGCCCATCTGGACCGGCTGCGGCCCGAACCGCTCGGCCGCGAGGCCGCACGGCGGCTGGCGCTCGATTTCGCCGCCCCGATCGGCGGTCTTCTGCCCCAGGTGATGGCCGAGATCGAAGGCCTGGCCGAAGGCGCCGGCATCCCGGTCGTCGATGCACTGATCCTGCAGCTTCGGCGCGAACTTGCGGCCCCGGGTTCTGGGCCTGTGGTTGCGGGTTCCCCGCAGCCGGAAGACCGGTCGGGCGGGCTGGAAGGCTGCACCACCCTCGCCTTCACCGGCCCGGGCGGAAACTCGCTGATCGCCCAGACCGCCGATCTGCCCGGCGACATGGACGGGCTCGGCACCGTGCTCGACCTCGACGGCGACGGGCCGGGCGGCCGGTCGCTCGCCTGGGCGCCGCTCGGCCAGCTGGGGTTTCTGGGCGTCAACCAGGCCGGGCTCGCCATCGGCATCAACATGGTGGTCGCCCCCGGCTGGCAGGTGGCGCCACCGCCCTATCTGATCGTCCGCCATCTGCTGGGCCTCGGCGATGCCGATGCGGCCGAGGCGGCGATCATCCGGCTGCCGCGCGCCACCTCGCGCTGCTACACCCTGGCCGACCGGACAGGCCACCGGATGATCGAAACCACCATCGACGCCTGCCGGCGGCTCGATCCCGATCCGGAGACCCCCCAGGCGCGGCTGGCCCATTGCAACCACTACCTGCATCCCGATCTGGCGCCGCTCGACCGGGTGCCGGCCTGGTCGTCCACCCGGCTGCGGACGGCGCGGCTGGACGAGATCTTCGCCGAAAGCCCCTGGGCGGAGGGGGCTGCCGAAGCCGGAGATGCACGGGCCGTGCTCGCCGACCATGCCAATGCGCCGCTGTCGATCTGCGCCCATGGCCGCAACAGCCCGCGGCTGGGCCGCACGGTCGCGAGCGTGATCCTGGACCCCGCCGCCCGGCAGATGGCGGTCGCCCTCGGCACGGCCTGTGATACGGCCTTCACCACATATCGGCTGGAGGATACGTCATGGAACGGGTGATCCGGCTCCGCCTGGCGGTGCTCTTCCTGGAAAAATTCGCCGAAGCCGCCATCTTCCCCTTCATGGCCCTGCTGTTCGCCGAGCGCCTGGGGACCGGCACGGCCGGGCTGCTGATCTTCGCGGCCTTCGCGGGCGCGACGGTTGCGGGCATCTGGGCCGGGCATCTGGCCGATACCCGCGGCCGACGCCGGGTGCTGGTGCCGGCCGAAGCCGGCCGGGCACTGGCCGCCGCGGCACTGGCACTTGCGGTGCTGCCCGAAACCCGCGCGGGCGATCCGGTGCTCGCCGCCTGGATCGCCGCCCTGCCCTTCCTGGGCCTTGCCGTCGCCGCCGGCATTTCCACCCCCACCGCCGAGGCGACGGTGATCGACCTCGCAACGCCCGAACGGCGGCGGCGGATCTATGGCGCGGTCTACTGGGTGACCAATGTCGCGCGCGCCAGCGGCACGCTGGCCGGGGCTGCCGCCTATGGCGCCTGGTTCGGCTGGCTTCTGGCCGGCATCGCCGGCCTTGCCGCCGTCGTGACCCTGGCGCTGGCCGTGGCCCTGGTCGAGACCCGGCCGGTGGAGCGGCCCGCCCCCTTCCGTCCGGCCGAGATGCTGGCCGGCTATGCCGAGGTGCTGCGCGACCGGCTGTTTCTGCGCTATGCCGCAGGCGTGGCGCTCTCGCTGGCGGTGGCGGCCCAGCTGGCCCATTACGTGGCGGTGCGGCTTGGCAGCCTGCCCGGGACGATCCGGCTGATCGACTGGTCGGGCCTGCATCTGGTGCTCGACGGCCCCGGCCTGTTCGGCCTGCTGCGGATCGAAAACGGGCTGATGGTCGTGGCCCTGGCACCGCTGGTCCAGATCCTGGCCCGCGGGATGTCCGACACCAGCCGGCTGACCATCGGCTTCGCCCTTTTCGCCGCCGGCTTCTGGGTTCTGGGCTGGTCGACCGACGCCTGGCTGCTGATCGGCTTCACGGCGCTGTTTACCGTGGGCGAACTGCTCTACGCCCCGCCGAAGCTGGCACTGATGGCGGCGCTTGCGCCTGAAGCCGCGCGCAGCCGGGCGGCGGCGGTGATGAATCTGGGCTTCCGCCTGGCGCTGATGACCGGGGCTGCCGGCGTTGCCGCGGTGGGCCATGTGCCGCCCCAGGTGATGGCGGCGCTGTTCCTGGCCGGCGGCCTGCTGGCCGGCTGGCTGCTGGTCGATGTCGCCCGCCGTGTGAACGGTGCCGCGGTGCCCGGCCGGGTGGCCGGCGGATGACGGCCGGCACCGCGCCGGAACGGCCGGCCATGGCCTTCTGCCGCCCCGACGGCAGCGGCGGCAACCCCGCCCTGGTCCAGCTGGGTGGTGACGAAGAGGCGGCACGCGCCCTCGCCATAGGATATGGCGCCGAGGTCACCTGGCTTCAGCCCGATGCCCGGGCAGGCTGGCGGGCGCGCTTCTTCCTGCCCGAAGCCGAGATCAGCCTGTGCCTGCACGGACTGCTGGCCGGGGCGGTCCGGCTGTGGCGGGACGGACGGGCGCCGTATCGGGAGCTGATCATCGCCACCGCTGCCGGGCCGCAGACGGTCAACCCCATCCCGGCCGATCATCGTCCGCCCGGGGCGGCGATCCGGCTTGCGGGCAATCATCACCGGCCGGTCGACGGCGCCGCCGCATTGCGCCCCGACATCGCGTCTGCCACTGGTCTGGACGATCTCGGCACCTTCCCGCCGGCGCTTGCCGGTGCCGCCCGGCCCAAGCTCGTCCTGCGGCTGGCCGATCCGGCGCTGATCGACCGGGCGGTGCCCGACCCTGCCGCGGTCGCCCGGCTGGCCGGCCGCACCGGCGCCACGGGCCTTTATCTCTACGCCCCCGATCCTCGCGCCCCGATCAGCCCAACGGCGGATGGCGACCTGCGCATCCGCGCCCGACATTTCCCGGCGGGCCTCGGCATCGCCGAGGATCCGGCGACCGGTGGTGCGGCTGCTGCACCGCTGCTCGATCTGGAGCATCACGGGGCGGGACGGATCGATGCGGCCGTCATCGACCAGGGGCCCGGCACCGGCACCACCCGGCTCGGCATCCGGCGGATCGATCCAGCAGGGTCCATCTGGCTCGTCTCAGGGCGTGTCACTTTCTAAAGGCTTTCTTAAATTTCAGGCAATTATGATCGAGACGTGCGGATGCCGCCGGCATCCTGCCCCTGTGCATGAAAGGAGGGGAGATGTCGCGATCCTCGTCGATCCGGACCCGACTCACCTGGTCGAGCCTCGTCTCCGCGCTGCTGATCGCCGCTGCAGGCGGTGCCGGCATTCTGGGGCTGGTACGCTCCGATGACGGGCTTTCGGCGGTGACCCGGGTAACCGCAGCCGTGCGCCAGCAGATGCAGGGCGACATGATGCATGATGCCCTGCGCGCCGACGTGCTGATGGCCCTGCGCCTCGCACCCGATGCCCCGGCGGCGGACCGGGCAGCGGTCGCGGCCGATCTGGCCGAACATGCCGATATTTTCCGCACCGCAATGCATACCCTGCGCGATCTTGACGTATCGCCTGCCATCGCGGCGCAGCTTCCGGCGGTCGCCGCCGCCGTGGACGCGTATGTACGTGCCGCCGAGACGATCGTGTCCGCCGCAGGCCGGGACCGGGCTGCCGCCGAAGCGGGCTTCCCGGCCTTCCTCGACGCCTTCGGCGACCTTGAAACCCGCATGGGCACGCTCGGCGACGAGATCGAAGCGATCAGCGGCACCGTCGCCGCCGAGGCGCAGGCGGATAATGCGCGGCTGATGACCATCCTGCTGGTCACGGCCGGCTTCGCCACGCTGCTGGTGCTGTCGGTCAGCCTGATCATCGGCCGGGATGCCGGCCGGTCGATCGACCGCATGGCGCAGCGCATGACGGCGCTGGCGGCGGGCGACACCACCTCCGAGGTACCCGGCACCGGGCGGCGCGACGAGATCGGCCGCATGGCCCAGGCGGTAGAGGTCTTCCGCAACACCGCGCTCAGCAATGACCGGCTCACCGCCGAACGCGCCGAAGAGACCACCCGTCGCGAACGCCGCACGGCCGAGATCGAGACCGCCTGCCGGCGCTTCGACCACGAGGTGTCGGAGGCGCTGCGCCAGGTGATCGCGGCGGTCGCCGGCATGGAAGGAACGGCGCGCGAGATGCGCGGCCTCGCCGACGCCGCTACCAGCGATGCGGGCGAGGTCGGCCGCGTGTCCGAGGTGTCGGCGGCCAATGTGAAGGCGGCTGCCGAGGCGGCCGAGGCGCTGGCGGCCTCGATCGCCGATATCGGGCGCGAGACCGCGCGCAGCGGCGGGCTGGCGGCCGATGCCGCCCGTCAGGCCCGCGAGGCCAATGCCCAGATCACCACGCTCGCCGACGCCGCCAGTCGGATCGGCCAGGTGGTGGGCCTGATTTCAGAGATTGCCGAACAGACCAATCTTCTGGCGCTCAACGCCACGATCGAGGCGGCGCGCGCCGGCGACGCCGGCAAGGGCTTTGCGGTCGTCGCCTCGGAAGTGAAGCAGCTTGCCGACCAGACCGCCCGCGCCACCGCCGAGATCGCCGAGCGGATCGGCGGCATCCAGAGCGAAACCGGCCGGGTGGTGACGGTGATCGGCCGGATCGGCACCACCATCGGCGAGATCGACGGCATCACCGCCACCGTCGCCGCTGCGGTGCAACGGCAGGGCTCCGCCACCCACGAAATCGCCGGCCGGGTCGATCAGGCGGCCGCCGGCAGCCGCGACGTCTCGGCCGGCCTTGCCCGGGTCACCGGTGCCGTGCGCCGCACCGGCGATCAGGCGGCGGCCCTGCAGCAGGTGACCGACGATCTCGCCACCCGCGCCCGCGGGCTGAAGGGTCAGGTGGAGGGCTTCCTCGGCACCGTCAGAACCGCCTGACGCGCGCAGACAAGCGAAGGGCGCGGCCCCGTCTCCGGAGCCGCGCCCTTCGTTTATTCCAGCCCGTCCGTCACCCGACGGCCGGTACCGGGGTCAGCCTGCGTACTGGCCCTGCCGGCGCGGACGGCCTTCGCCGCCGCGCGCCTGCTGGCCCTGGGGCCGGTCGCCGCGCGGCGGGCGCGAAGAGCGCTGGGGCCGATCGCCGCGGAAGCCGTCGCCGCGGAAGCCGTCGCCCTGGGGCCGGTCGCCGCCCCGGAAGCCGTCACCACGGAAACCGTCGCCACGGGCGCCATCCCCCTGCGACCGGTCCGCATAGGGACGATCACCATGGGCGCGCTGCCCCTGACGCTGCGGGCGCTGCGGACGCGGGGCACCCTCGCCCCGCTCGCTGCGCTCACCCGGGCGGCCATGGCCACGACCGGCCGGACGGCCGACGCCGCCGCCGGGGCGGGCCTTGGAGGCCGGACGGCCGTTGCGCATCGGCTGACGCTGGGGCAGACGCTCGGGGGCGGAGGCGATCGATTCCGGCGTGCGCCGCTCGTCGATCGGCAGGGTCTGGCGGGTCAGACGCTCGATATCGCGCAGCAGGCCCAGCTCGTCATCGGCACAAAGCGTGATGGCGATGCCCTCGGCGCCGGCACGCGCGGTGCGGCCGATGCGGTGGACATAGCTCTCGGGCACGTCGGGCAGTTCGTAGTTGAACACATGGCTGACGCCCGAGACGTCGATGCCGCGCGCCGCGATATCGGTGGCGACCAGGATCCGCACCCGGCCGTCACGGAAACCGCCGAGGGCGCGTTCGCGCTGGCTCTGGCTCTTGTTGCCGTGGATGGCCGCGGCCGGCAGGCCGGCGACTTCAAGATCGTGTGCAACCCGGTCGGCGCCGCGCTTGGTGCGGGTGAAGACCAGGGCGCGGTGAACGCCTTCGCTCTCCAGCAGTTCGATCAGCACGCCGCGCTTGCGGGCAGGCTCGATGCGCACGACCCGCTGCTCGACGCGCTCGGCGGTGGTGGCAACCGGGGTCACCGACACTTCGATCGGGTCACGCAGCATCTCGCCGGCCAGCACGCCGATCTCCTTCGGCATGGTCGCCGAGAAGAACAGGCTCTGCCGACGGGTCGGCAGCTTGGCCAGAATGCGGCGGATCGGGATGATGAAGCCCAGATCGAGCATGTGATCGGCCTCGTCCAGCACCACCACCTCGGTGCGGTCGAGCTTCAGCGCGCCGCTGTCCAGATGGTCGACCAGACGGCCCGGCGTCGCCACCAGGATGTCGAGACCGCGGGCAATGGCACGGATCTGCGGGCCGGCGCTGACGCCGCCCACCACCACGGCCACATGAACGCGCATGTGACGGGCATAGGTCTTGATGTTGTCGGCGATCTGGGCGGCCAGCTCGCGCGTCGGCGCCAGGATCAGGCAGCGGGTGCGGCCCGGCATGTTGGCGCGGTTCCGGTCGGCGGCGATCCGGTTCAGGATCGGCAGCGCGAAGGCCGCGGTCTTGCCGGTGCCGGTCTGGGCGATACCCAGAAGGTCACGGCCCGCCACCAGATGCGGGATGGCCTGCTCCTGGATGGGGGTCGGCGTCACGTAGCCCGCCTGATCCAGGGCGCGAAGCAGCGTCTCGGACAGGCCAAGCTCGGAGAAATTGGTCAAGGGTCGGTCTTTCGAACGGGTGGCGCCGCCGCGACCGGCGGGCAGAAAGCCACGCCGGCTGCGGATATTCCGGCAGCCGGATAAGTAAGGGACGTGCCCCGCGTGCCTGGGCCAGTCATGGGCGTCCGCCGCAGATCGGCGCCAGGACGGCGAACCCGGCGCCCCTGGGGGAGACCGTTTGCGGTTCGTCACGCGGCCGGGGCGCCCGGCGGGTGGCAGGTCGCGGAGCAGTAAAGCCCGAACATGCCCGTTTGAGGTTTTATGGGTGACGGGCGGGACCGCCACCGATCGGATTGCCTGAGTAACACCCGCGGGTACCTGCCGCAAGTGCGAAATACCCGGGCCTGCCCTGCGTGGGGCGGGCCCGAATGCGCGAAGGCCCCGGTCGAGCGGTGCTCGGCCGGGGCCTTCGGAACTGGCGGAGGAGAAGGGATTCGAACCCTCGATAGGGCTTTAGACCCTATAACGGTTTAGCAAACCGCCGCCTTCAGCCACTCGGCCACCCCTCCACGGCAGGTCGTGCGTCTAGATAACCGTGCGTCATCGGCTTGTCAACGACAAGCGGGACGATCAATGCGCATCGCCCTCCGGAGCCTTGCCCAGCGCCTGATCCAGGTCGGCGATCAGATCCGCCGCCGCCTCGATTCCGACCGAAATCCTGAGCAGATCGTCGGGCACGGGGCTGTCCTTGCCCTCCACGCTCGCCCGGTGTTCGACCAGGCTTTCGACCCCACCGAGCGAGGTTGCGCGTGCGAAGAGGCGCAGACGCGCCGCAACCTCGACCGCCCGGTCGCGGCCGCCCGCCACCCGGATCGACAGCATGCCGCCGAAGCCGCCGGTCATCTGGCGCTGGGCGATCTCGTGCCCGGGAAAATCGGGCAGACCCGGATAGAGCACGGCGTCGAGCCGCGGGTCGCGCGCGAAATGCTGCGCGATGGCCAGCGCATTGGCCGAGGCGCGCTCCACCCGAAGCGCCAGGGTGCGCATGCCGCGCAGCAGCAGCCAGGCTTCGAACGGCCCCGGAACATTGCCCGACATCGACCGGAGCTGCCGCACCCGCGCCCAGAGCGGATCACCGGCCAGGGCCGGCGCCACCGTCAGCGTGCCGGCGAGCACGTCGGAATGGCCGTTCAGATACTTCGTCGCCGAATGCATCACGATATCGGCGCCGTGATCGATCGGCCGGGTCAGGATCGGGGTGGCGGCGGTCGAATCCACCGCCAGCACCGCCCCCGCACGATGGGCGAGCCGGGCCGCGCCCGCGATATCCGTAACCCCCCAGAGCGGGTTGGCCGGGCTTTCCACCCAGACCAGATCCGCCCCTTCATCGAGCGCTGCCGCCAGTGCCTGCTGATCGGTCATGTCGACGAAGGCGACGCCCAGCCCCGAGGGCCGGCCGACCTCGATCAGCCATTTGCGCAGGCCCCAGTACATGATCTCGGGCGCCACCACCCGCGCGCCCTTGGGCAGGGCCTGGAACAGCGTGACGGCAGCCGCCATGCCCGATGCGAAGACCAGGCTTTCCGCCCCGCCCTCAAGCTCGGTGAGGACGGCCTCGGGCGCGTCGTAATTGGGGTTGTCGGCCCGGGTGTAGACCCGCCCCCGCGGATAGGACAGATCCGCCGCCCGTTCATAGGTCGTGGCGGGATGGATCGGCGGCACCACCGCGCCGGTCGCGGGATCGACCTGCCCGGTGGCCCGGGCAGCAACGGTCGCGGGCGCAAGCGGACGCGCGGCGTCGGTCTTGTCGGTCACGGCCACTCCTTTCACAATGCGCATCCGGCCGGGGCAGAGACCGGACGACGCATCATATGTCGCCCCGATCCTGCGCCGGACAAGGCCTTGCCGTCCATCAGGCACCCATTTCAGGAGCCCCTGCCCCATGACCGCCACCGGCTTCCCCGCCCCTTCCGGCATCGCCGTCGACAGCCGCTTCGACGGCGGCAATGGCGATCTGATCGCCATCGGCACGGCCGGCGGCCGGACGGTGGTCGACCTCGCCATCCGCACCGATGCCGGCTGCAGCTTCCGCCAGTGGTTCCACGTCAGGCTGTCAGGTATTGCGGGCCGGCCGGTGACGGTGCGGCTGCTGAATGCCGGCAGCTGCACCTATCCCAAGGGCTTCGACGGCTATCGCCCGGTCGTCTCCACCGATCGCAGCCGCTGGACCCGGGTGCCGGGCCGTTACGACGGCCAGGTGCTGAGCCTGGATCTGGACCTTGATGCCGATCAGGTCGAACTGGCTTATTTCGCGCCCTACGACCTCTCGGCCCATGCCGATCTGGTGGCGCGGACCGGCAGCCGGCCGGGGGTGCGTCGGGTCCGCCTGGGCAGCACGGTCGACGGCCGGCCGCTCGACGCGCTTGCGATGGGGGCGTTCGACGGCACGCGGCCGGTCTGCTGGATCATCGGCCGCCAGCATCCGGGCGAGACCATGGCCAGCTGGTGGATGGAAGGCGCGCTCGACCGGCTGACCGACGCGGCCGACCCGGTGGCCGTGGGCCTGCGGGCTGCGGCCGATCTGGTGGTGGTGCCGAACATGAACCCGGATGGCAGCTTCCGCGGCCATCTGCGGGCCAATGCCGCCGGCGCCAATCTGAACCGGGAATGGGCGACCCCCACCCTGGCCCGCAGCCCCGAGGTGGCGGTGGTGCGCGCGGCCATGATCCAGACCGGCGTCGCCTTCTGCCTGGACGTTCATGGCGACGAGGCGCTGCCGCATAATTTCATCGCCGGCTTCGAGGGCATCCCCGATCTGCGCCCGGGGCAGCTGGACCTGCTGGCCCGCTATCGCGGCCGGCTGGACGAGGTGTCGCCGGACTTCCAGACCCGGATCGGCTATCCGGCGGCCCGGCCGCAGACCGGCGATCTGTCGATGTGCACCAACTGGGTCGCCAACAGTTTCGGCGCGCTGGCGATGACGCTGGAACAGCCGTTCAAGGATTGCGTCGAGGCGCCGGATGCGGAAGAAGGCTGGTCGCCCGCGGGCTGCCGGCGGCTGGCCCGCGCCTGCCTCGACGTCCTGGCCGAAATGGCCCCCACCCTCAAGACGGGACACGCCCGCTGATGCTCCCCACGCTCAACGGCATCAAGACCTGCGACACCTGCCGCAAGGCGGCCAAGGCTCTGGAAGCCGCAGGCCGCGCCCACCGCGTCCGCGACCTGCGCGACGACGCGCTCAAGGCCGAAGAGGCCGGCGTCTGGCTGGACCAGATCGGCGCCGAGCGGCTGGTCAACCGCCGCTCCACCACCTGGCGCAATCTGGGTGACGCCGACCGGGCCGTGGTCGAGGCGGCGATCGCGGGCAATGGCGACCGCGCAGCCCTGGCCGCCCTGCTCGCCCGCGAACCCACCCTGGTCAAGCGCCCGGTCTTCACCGACGAGGACGGCCGCATCATCGCCCTGGGCTTCGACGCCCCCGCCAAAGCCGCCCTCGGCATCTGAAACCCGGCAGGACCGGGAACGCCCCTGCCCCAAAAGCCAGGCACCGGCCACCCGAAGGTGGCCGGCGCAAGCCGCCATTGAGGCGGCGGCCAAGGCCACGGTAGTGGCCGCCCGGCGAGGGACTAACAGACTCCCGCCATTGAGGCGGCGGCCAAGGCCACGGTAGTGGCCGCCCGGCGAGGGATTAACAGACTCCCGCCATTGAGGCGGCGGCCAAGGGCGCGGGAGCGCCCGCTTGGGCCGAGGGACTAAAAGATTCCTCTCCCCTCCCCTCTCTCAATCAAACACCTGATCGGCCATGCTCCACGAGAAATCGGTCTTCATGGCGTTGCCGAACAGCGCCGGATCGTCGAAGGCCACCGGCTGGTCATAATTGGCGGGGTAGCTCGGCGTCTGACTCTGGGATCCGGCCGGATAGACCGCGGCCATGCCATGGCAGGTCATGCAGTTCGAGGTGATGCCCGACGGGATGCCGGGATTGGTCTCCAGATACGGGTTGTAGCAGACCAGCATCTGGCCGTTGACCTGCTGGGAATAGGCCGTGCACATGGCATAGGCGTTCCACGGCGCCGCCAGCGTCGCGGGCTGGCCGGTCATGGAGCCGGGGCCTTCCGAGGTCTCGAATTCAGACGTGCCCTGCCAGTAGAAGGTCTGCCAGGTCCAGGGATCCTGCTCCTTGGTGCTGACATGCATGGCGACCAGCACGGCCATGTCGCCGGCGGTGACGTTCGGGTTGGCGAAGCCCTGCGCCTGGGTCGCGGTCATCGCGAAGGCATAGAACATGCCGATCGGGGCGGTGTAATAGCTGCTGCAGCTGAGCTGCGGGTCCTGGAAGAAGCTGCCCGGGGTCGGGGCCGCCGAAAGTTTCGTCATGCCGGATGTCGCCGTGTTCGACGGGTCGACGATCACGCAGTCGTTCCAGTTCTGGACGTAATAACCCTGGGCAGGGTTGTTGTCGGTGTTGACCGCGCCGGTACCCTGCCAATAGGGCACCGCGGTGGGCGTTGCGGCCTTCACATAGCCGAAGACCGGTTTGGTCTCCATCCCGGTTTCGGGGAAGTCGCGCACGGCCCGGGCCCCGGTCGAGGTATTGGCCGGGAAGGCGGCGGCATAGGCCTGAAGGCTGCTGCCGTTGTTCACCTTGAAGGTACCGTAGGGGGTGACCTGCGGGGTGGAAACGAAGAGCGCCGTGGCATTGTCAAAGCGCTCGGTCTCGACGATCACCGATCCCTGGGATGCCGTCGCTTCCAGCGCGCGACGACCATGCGGGGTGTGGGAGAACTGGCGCGGAATCCTGAGCGGCCTGAGCTGCGGCAGGGCGACGCCACGCTCCAGCTGGCTTCGAACGGCGCCGAGCGTCTCGGCCTCTGCCGCGGTCTTGGTGCCGGTATTGCTCGTCTGGCCGAAGATCTGCGCCTCGGACACCCAGGTATCCCAGACCGGCAGATTGTTCTGGCCGGTCGGCTGGGTCATCGCCTGCCAGATATCCCAACCATGGCCGGTGATGGCCGTCTGGTTGTTCGCATCGACCCATTGTCCGATCACATAACCCGGGGTGGGGAAGTTGAAACCGCCGGGCATCGGCTGCGGGATCACTGCGCCGTCGGCAGCGGCTGCAGGGAGGGATGCGACCGTCAGGCCGCAGACTGCAAGGGCCGCACAAAGCGCGCGACCCGGCTGAAAACCAGCTTTCATGACACGCCCCATCTTCAGGTGTTTTTATGGCTTGTTGGTCACCTGATGATACGAGCCATCGTAGCTATAGGCGAGGAAGAAATTACCTATGGTTGATTTTATCGGATTCTGATTCCGAAAGAGCCACCAGATCGCTGCGTAACCGGCCAGCATCGCCATCGGCGAGCAGGGCTTCCGTCGCCGCATGGGCACGTTCCCAGACCGGCACCGCCCGCGCCAGCACGGCCATGCCGTCGGCTGTCAACCGCAGCAGCCGGCCGCGGCGGTCTTCGGGGTCGACCTCGCTTTCGATCAGGCCGCGGCGCTCCAGCGGCTTCAGATTGGCGGTGAGCGTGCTGTGATCCATCGCCAACAGGCTGGCGATATCGCCTTTACGCGGCGGCACCGGCCGGTTGAGCGACATCATCAGCGAAAACTGGCCATGGGTCAGCCCCACGGGCCGGAGCGCATCGTCGAAGCGCCGGGCCAGTGCCCGGGCCGCCCGCTGCACGTGCAGACAGAGACAGGCATCGCGTACCAGAAGCGTGGTTTCGAAGGGAACGACCGCAGGTTTTGACATGGCTCATCAAGGTTGATATCAAGGTAAAAAAGATCGCGACGTCAGTGCAGCCCTGGCATCACAGCAGGCGGCCCCGCCCGCATTTCCTGACGAGGATACCACGCATGCACACCGATCCAGCACCGGAACACGCCTGGCTTCGCCGTCTCGCCGGCCGGTGGCGCTACACCGCCGACTGCTTCATGGGCCCGGACCAGCCCCGCCAGACCTTCACCGGCACCGAGACCGCCCGCATGCTGGGCGATCTCTGGCTGATCGCCGAGGGCGAGGGTGAAATGCCGGGCGGCGGTACCGGCCGCAGTCTGCTGACCATCGGCTTCGATCCCGACCGGGGCGGCTATACCGGCACCTGGGTCGGATCGATGATGACCCGGCTCTGGGTTTACGAGGGCCATATGGACGGGAACGGCCGCGAGTTGACGCTTGCTGCCGAAGGGCCGGATTTCTCGGGCACCGGCACCGCTCTCTACCACGACATCCACCGGATCGAAAGCGACGACCGGCGGCTGGCCATCTCGAAGGTCCGCATGCCCGACGGCAGCTGGCAGGAATTCATGACCGCGGTCTATACCCGGGTCGCCGGCTGACCCGCGGATCGCCAGCCTGTCCGGCGGTCTCCGAAACCCGTATCATCCCCGCCTCTGATCATCCGAAGAACATGCGGGGGAGACATGGTGACGCCGGATCTGCTGACCTACGAGGCCTGTGCAGGCGCCCTTGACTGGGCGGGAGCCGTCGAGGCGTTGCGGCGCGGCCATCTGCGGCCCCGGGCCGAGATTGCGGATATCTTCCTGGGGCCCCGCACCGCCACACTGCTCAACCGCGCGGCCTTCATCCCCGGCCTCGGCTATGGCGTGAAGGCGGTGACGGTGATGGACGGCAATGCCGCGCGCGGCCTGCCCACGGTGCAGGGCGCGATGATGGTCTATGACGCAGAGATCGGCAGCCTGCGCGCGGTGATCGACAGCCGCCTGGTCACCGAGTTCAAGACCGCGGCGGATTCGGTGCTGGGCGCGCGCCTGCTCGCCCGGCCCGACAGCCGGCATCTGGTGATTGTGGGCGCGGGCGTGGTCGCCGGCAGCCTGATCCGGGCCTATGGCGCGATCTTCCCCGATCTGGAGCGGATCTCGGTCTGGGCACGGCGGCCGGAACAGGCCCGGACGCTGGTCGACGCCGCTCGCGGCCCTGCCGAAGCCGCCGGTATCACCGCCCGGCTGGAGGCCGCCCCCGATCTGGAGGCGGCACTGGCCGAAGCCGACATCATCTCAAGCGCCACCATGGCGCGCAGCCCGGTCATCCCCGGCGCCCGGGTCCGCCCCGGCACCCATGTCGACCTGATCGGCGCCTTCAAGGCGGATATGCGCGAGGCCGACGACGCCCTGATCGGCAGCAGCCGGTTGTTCGTGGATTCGCGCGCAACCACGCTGCACCATATCGGCGAGCTTATGATGCCGATCGCATCGGGCGTGATCACCGAGGCCGATGTGCTGGGCGATCTTTACGATCTGGTCCCGGCCGCCACGCCCGCGCGGCGCTCGGCCGACGAAATCACCGTCTACAAGAATGGCGGCGGTGCCCATCTCGATCTGATGATCGCCGACTACATCGCCGCCGCTGCCGCCGGCTGAGACTTAGCCAGGCTTGGCCTGCAGCCTTGAAAACCTCGGTTGCGGAACCGCGGTCCGGGGGGTTTGATGTCCGGCGACATTCAGGCAATCCGGAGGTGCGGCATGGCCGCGGGACGCAGCATGACACTGCGGGAATGGGGGCTGCTGGTGCTGCTCTCCATTCCCTGGGGCGGCTCGTTCTTCTTCATTGGCGTTGCGGTGAAAGAGCTGCCGCCCTTCACCATCGTGGCGACGCGGGTGCTGCTTGCCGCCATCGCCCTGCTCGTGGTCCTGCGTCTGCGCGGGCTGGCCATGCCCCGCTCGCCGCAGGTCTGGGCGGCGTTCTTCGGCATGGGGCTGCTCAACAGCCTGATCCCGTTCAGCCTGATCGTCTGGGGGCAGACCCAGATCCCGAGCGGGCTTGCCGCCATCCTGAACGCCACCACCCCGCTCTTCGGCGTGCTGGTGGCCCATCTCGCGACCAGCGACGAAAAGGCGAGCCCGAACCGCATCGCCGGCGTGCTGGCCGGCTTCGCCGGTGTCGCCGCGATGATCGGCCCGGCGGCGCTGGATGGCCTGGGAGGCAGTGTCGCAGGCCAGCTCGCGGTTCTGGGCGCCGCCTTCTCCTACGCCCTGGCGGGGGTTTTCGGCCGCCGCTTCGCCCGCATGGGGGTGGCGCCCATGGCGACCGCCACCGGCCAGATGACCACCGCGGCCATCATGCTGGTGCCGCTCGCCCTGATCGTCGACCGGCCGTGGACCCTGCCCGTGCCGGGCTGGGGGACGGTCGCGGCGATCCTCGCCTTCGCGCTCGTCTCCACCGCCTTTGCCTATGTGCTGTTCTTCCGCCTGCTGGCGACGGCGGGTGCCACCAATCTGATGCTGGTCACCTTTCTGGTTCCGGTCAGCGCCATTCTGCTCGGCCATGCCTTCCTGGACGAGAGGCTGGAGCCGAAGCATCTGATCGGCATGGCGATGATCGCAGCCGGCCTTGCCCTGATCGACGGGCGGCTGCCGGGCCTGCTGCGCAGCGCGTTCCGCCGCAGACCCGGCACGGCACCGGTCAGGAGACCCTGACCACCTGCTTGCCGAAATTGTCGCCGGCCATCATCCGCAGGAAGGCTTCGGGCATCCGCTCGAAGCCGTCCAGCACATCGTGGCGGAAGCGCAACCGGCCGTCGCGATGCCAGGCGGCGATGCGGGCCATGGCCTCGTCGCGCAGATGCCACCAGTCGAAGACCACCAGCCCCTGGATCATCGATCGGGTGACGACCAGCCGGGCGCTGGCACGCAGGCCGATATCCTGTTCCGGCGCCTGATCGACCACGGCGATACGGCCGCAGATCACCACCCGGGCATGGGTTGCCAGATTGGCCAGGGCCGCATCATGGATCGGGCCGCCGGTGTTGTCGAAGAAGACGTTGACGCCACCGGGGCAGGCCTCGGCGATCGCCGCCTTCATGTCGCGGGCGGTGCGATAATTGATACCGGCATCGAAACCCAGCTCCCGGCACCAGGCGAGCTTGTCGTCGGAGCCTGCGATTGCAACCGCACGCGCCCCCTGCAGCTTCGCGATCTGGCCGACCATCTGCCCCACGGCACCGGATGCGGCAGAGACCAGCACGGTATCGCCGGGCTTCGGCCGCGCGATCTCGATCATGCCGACATAGGCGGTCAGGCCGGGCATGCCCAGCCAGGACAGCGCCGCCTCGGGCGGGGCGATGTCGGGGTTCACCCGGTTGGCACGGGCGGCACCCGGCAGGTCGGGGCTCAACACCGCATATTCCTGCCAGCCGAAGGTCATGCTCTCGACCAGATCGCCCGGGGCCCAGCCGGGATGGTTGGAGACGATCACCTCGCCCACGCCGCCGCCCTGCATCAGCTCCCCCGGCGCCACGCCCCTGGTGTAGTTGCCGGCCGCGGCAATCCGCCCGCGCATATACGGGTCGACCGACAGCCAGAGCGTGCGGACCAGGATCTGGCCGGGCCCCGGCTCGGGCATCGGGCTTTCGATCATCCGCCAGGTATCGGCGGTCGCCTTGCCTTCCGGATGCGCGGCAAGCACCCACTGCCGGTTGGTCTTCGATACGGTCGTCTGCGATACGGTGCCGGTCATCTGTCCTCCCATAAGGGCTCAGCCGGTGGCCAGGGGGGCCTTCACCGGACGTGGCCGTTGCACCCATTGTGCCGCGAGCACGCTGCCCAGCACCAGGGCGATGCCCGTGGCCTGTACCATCGACAGATGCTCGCCCGCGATCGACAGCCCCAGGATCACCGCGGTCACCGGGCTCAACAGCGCCAGCGGTGCCACCGCCCCCGGTCCCAGCCGGCCCAGGCCGCGGAACCAGAGCATGTAGCTGACGGCGGCCCCGAACACGCCCAGATGCACGAAGCCGATCATGTGATGCAGGGTCGGCACCGGCAGCGCCGGCTCGAAGATCAGCGCGGCGGGCAGCAGCAGCAGCCCGCCCGCGGTCAACTGCCAGGCGGTGACGGTCAGGGCCGACACCGGCGGCTGCCAGTGGCGGCTGAACACGGTGCCGGCCGCCATTGCCGCCGCCCCGCCCAGCCCCGCCGCGATGCCGATCGGATCCAGCGCCGCATCGGGCGACAGGACCATCAGCGCCACGCCCAGAATGCCGACCAGCGCCGCCGCCACCGCCGCCGCCTTCACCGGTGTGCCGATCACCATGCGGGCCAGCAGCAGCACGATCAGCGGCTGGATGGCCCCCACCGTCGCCGCCACCCCGCCCGGCAGGCGATAGGCCGAGACGAAGAGCAGCGCCCAGAAGATCGAGAAATTGAGCGCGCCCAGTATGAAGGACCGCCACCACCAGCCCCCCGTCGGCAGCCGGCGGACCAGCAGCAACAGGATCAGCCCGGCCGGCAGGGCGCGCAGCATGGCCACCGTCAGCGGGTAGCCCTGGGGCAGCAGCCCCGTCGTCACCAGATAGGTGCTGCCCCAGATCGCCGGGGCGATCGCGGTCAGCAGCACATCGCCATTGCGGCCGATATTGCGCGGCATCTCATATCCTTCGGGCAGCCTTCCCCTGAAGGCTAGCCCGATATATCTCGACGTCAAGATAATTATCTCGACATCGAGAGACCGGCTTGACCGCAGAACACCGCAGCTCCATGATCCCGGCCATGGATCACGTCGACCGCATTCTCGATCAATGGCACCGCGAACGGCCCGATCTCGATATCGGGCCGATGGGGCTGATCGGCCGTCTCACCCGCCTGATGACCCATCTGATGCGGGAGATGGAGAAGACCTTCGCCGCCCATGGGCTCACCTATCCAAGCTTCGATGTTCTGGCCACGTTGCGCCGTTCAGGCCCCCCCTATGCCCTCAGCCCCGGCGATCTGATGGCGACGACCATGGTTGCCTCCGGCACCATGACCAACCGCATCGATCAGCTGGAAAAGGCCGGGCTGGTGGTGCGCCGGCCCAATCCTCAGGATGGCCGCAGCGTGCTGATCGCCCTGACCGACCAGGGCCGCAGGACCATCGATGCCGCGGTTGCCGACCATGTCGCCACCCAGAAACGGCTGGTCGACCATCTGTCGGCCAGGGAACAGGCCGCACTCGACGCCCTGCTGCGCGACTTCCTGGCCGGGCTCGACCCGACCGCCTGATCCGGCTTGCCGTCTTTCCGTATTCGGGATATTTTTCCGAATATGGAAAAGATACCCGTCACCCCCAGCTTCGACGACCGTCTGGCGCTCCGGCTCAAGGCCCTGCGTCTGGCGGCGGGCTGGTCGCTGGACGATCTGGCGGCCCGCGCCGGGGTCAGCCGGGCCAGCCTGTCGCGGATCGAGAATGCCGAGGTCAGCGCCACCGCCGCCGTGCTCGGCCGGCTCGCCGCCGCCCATGGGCTGACGATGTCGCGGCTGATCGCGCTCGCGGAAGACGATTTCACAGCCCTGCTCCGGCCGGCCGATCAGCCGGTCTGGACCGACCCCGCCACCGGCTTCCGCCGCCGCCAGATCTCGACCCCCGCCGCAACACTCGGCGGCGAGGTGCTGGACTGCGAGCTGCCGCCGGCGACGCGGATCGATTACGACCAGCCGCCGCGCCCGGGGCTGGAACATCACCTTGTGCTGATGACAGGCCGGCTCCGGGTCACGGTCGAGGGCACGCCCCATGACCTCATGCCCGGCGACTGCCTGCGCTACCGCCTGCACGGCGCCAGCCGGTTCGAGACGCCGGCGACCGAGGCCGCCCGCTACCATCTTTTCATCCTCTGAGGGCCTTGAGATGACCGTCGCGATCACCGCGCTTTCCGCCGAAGAGACCCGGGACCGGCTCGACGAACTCGCCGATCTGCTCCGCGCCTGCGTCGAGGATGGGGCCAGCGTCAACTTTCTGCTGCCCTTCACGGCCGAAGCCGCCCGGCGCTTCTGGGAGGCGAAGGTGCTGCCGCCGCTCATCGCCGGCGGGCTGATCCTGCTGGTCGCCGACATCGACGGCCGGATTGCCGGCACGGTCCAGCTCGACCACGACACCCCGCCCAACCAGCCGCACCGCGCCGAGGTGCGCAAGCTGCTGGTCCATCCGGCGTTTCGCCGGCAGGGCATCGCCCGGTCGCTGATGCTCGATCTCGAAGCCCGCGCCGCGGCAATGGGGCGGCGGCTGCTCACCCTCGACACGCTCACCGGCGACAAGGCCGAGCCGCTTTATGCCGCACTCGGCTATGTCACCGTGGGCACCATCCCCGATTACTGCATCCGCACCGACGGCAGCGGCATGGGCGCCACCACCTTCATGTACAAGCAGCTTGGCGGGCCTGTCCCTCAGGCCTGAACGCCAGCCCCTTACGCCTGAACAATGGGTATGAACCCGCCGAAGATCATCCGCTTCCCGTCGAAGGGCAGCGGCATCACCTCGGGCTGAAGGCGCGGATCGGCCATCACCTTCGCCATGCCGGCATCGCGCACTTCTTTCGACGGCCACAGGATCCACGAGAACACCACGGTCTCGTCCGGGCGGCGCTGCACGGCCATGGGGAACGAGGTCACCTCGCCCTCGGGCACGTCGTCGCCCCAGCATTCGGTGACACCCAGTGCGCCGTTCTCGCGGAACACCACCGCCGCCGCTTCGGCATGTTCACGAAATGCCTCGTGGGCAGCGCTCGGCACCGCCGCGACGAAGCCGTCGATATAGCCGATGGTCATCACACACCCTCCATCGCCGCTGCGGCCGCTTCCGCGAGTTCTTCGGGCGATTTCGGCTCGCCCGGCGTCGCCAGCGACCATTGATGGCCGAAGGGATCGGCGATCACACCATAGCGATCCCCCCAGAACTGGTCGGCCACCGGCATCACCACCACCGCCCCGGCGGCGATTGCGCGATCGACCGCCGCATCGACGTCGTCGACCACCAGATGCAGGGTGACGGCGGTGCCGCCCAGCGCCTTCGGCCCGGAAAGGCCGCAGCCGCGGTTCTCGTCGACCAGCATCACCGACGAGCCGTTGACCCGGATGCAGGCATGCAGGATCGACCCGTCCGGGGCCGGCAGCCGCATCAGCTCCTCGGCGCCGAAGGCCGCCTTGTAGAAGTCGATCGCCGCCGCCGCACCGGCACAGACCAGATGCGGGGTGAGAGAGTGCAACCCGAAGGCGGCGGCGCGTTCGGCCGCCGATGGTTGTGCGGTCGTGGTCATGGGCAGGTCCCTCCTGAATATTGTTGATATCAACCTATATGGATATCGATCACCCAGTCAAGCAAGGGACGGAGGTCACGGTGCCGCCCGCGCCGCCTGACGGATCACCCGGTCGAAATTCAGTACCGGCTGCGGCGGCCGGTGGCGGGGATAGGCCACCGCCAGCCCCACGGTCGGTTCCGGATCGCGAAGCCTGCGATAGACCACGCCGCGCATGCCCAGCTGACACATCGACACCGGCACCAGCGACACGCCGAGTTCGGCCGAAACCAGCGACAGGATCGAGGCGATCTGCGGCGCCGGCTGGCCGAGCGCCGGCTCGAACCCCGCCGATTGGAAGGC
Organism: Tistrella mobilis; assembly: GCF_041468085.1. NCBI lineage: Bacteria > Pseudomonadati > Pseudomonadota > Alphaproteobacteria > Geminicoccales > Geminicoccaceae > Tistrella > Tistrella mobilis. The sequence goes on from NZ_CP121017.1 coordinate 3,645,636, forward strand.
TGCGACCACCACATCATGCAGGCTGGTGCCGATCGCCCGCGGGGTCAGGATCAGCGGGTCGGCGGCCAGCTGCGCCAGATCGATCGGCCCCGGCAGCGCCGCCGCGGCATGGGTGGCCGGAAGTGCCGCCACCAGCGGTTCGTCGGCCAGATTGTGGACCGCCAGCTCGGCCGGGTCGGTGGCGGCGGGACGCAGGATGGCGACCTGAAGCCGCCCGTCCAGCAGCCCGTCGACCAGCGCCACCGAATTGGCCTCGGTCAGGGTCAGAACCACGTCGGGATAGGCCCGCCGGAAGGCGCGAATCGCTTCAGGAATCAGCGGATTGAGGGCTGCCGTGCCGGTGAAGCCCAGGCTGAGCCGGCCGGTCTCGCCCCGGGCCGCGCGCTGCGCCAGCTTCACGGCCCCGGCCGCCTGGCCCGGGATCGCCTCCACCGCGGCCAGGAAGGCGGCTCCCGCCTCGGTCAGCTCGGCGCCATGGGGGACGCGGTGGAACAGCGCCGCGCCGACCTCCGCCTCCAGATCCCGGATCTGCAGGCTGAGCGGCGGCTGGCCGATGCCCAGCCGGGCTGCCGCACGGGTGAAGTTGCGCTCCTCGGCCACCGCGAGGAAGTACCGGATGTGCCGCAGCTCCATAAGCCATATGCCACAGATATGAAGATTGCCTCTTCCATATATTGGACGCATGGAAAGGGCCAGCGCTATATCCGGGAGAGCAGAGCACGACGCCAGAACCGGCCCCGGAAAGCGCCTCCCCATGACCATGCCGTCCACCATCGCCCCCGCCGCCCGCAGCATGTCCCGCCCGGCCCCGGCTGCCACCGCAATCGGCGGTCCGGCCTGGATCACCCGCGGCACCGCACTCTGGCGACGGACCGGCATCGCGCTCTTCCTCGCCGGCTTCGCCAGTTTTTCCCTGATCTATTGCGTGCAGCCGCTGCTGCCGGCCTTCGCCACCAGCTTCGGGCTGGGGGCGGCCTCGGCCTCGCTGGCGCTGTCGGTCACCACCAGCCTGCTCGCGCTCTCGATCCTGCTGGCCGGTGCCTTCTCTCAGATGCTGGGCCGGCGCGGGCTGATGTTCGGCTCGATGGCCGTGGCGGCGGTACTCAATCTCGCCGCCGCCCTCAGCCCCGACTGGCCCGGGCTGCTGATCGCCCGGGCGCTCGAAGGCCTGGCGCTGGGCGGTGTGCCGGCGGTGGCCATGGCCTATCTGGCCGAGGAAATCGAGCCGCGCCATCTGGGCAAGGCCATGGGGCTTTATGTCGCCGGCACCGGCTTCGGCGCGATGATGGGCCGGGTCGGCATGGGGCTGCTGACCGAATTCACCTCGTGGCGCATGGCGATGGGGGTGATGGGCGGCCTCGGCCTGGTGGCCGCGATCGGCTTCCTGATCCTGCTGCCGCGCTCGCGCAATTTCGTGGCGGCGCGGGGCGTCTCCCCCGCCTTCCACCTGCGTGCCTGGGCCGGGCATCTGCGCAATCCGGGGCTGCTCAGGCTCTATGCCACCGGCTTTGCGCTGACCAGCATCTTCGTGACCCTGTTCAACTACACCACCTTCCGGCTGACCGCGGCCCCCTTCGATCTCAGCCAGACCCGGGTCGCGATGATCTTCCTCGCCTTCGGCTTCGGCATCGTCTCGTCCTCGATCGCAGGCGGTCTCGGTGACCGCTTCGGCCGCCGGCCGCTGCTCATCGCAGGCTTCCTGCTCACGCTTGCCGGGGTGGCGGTCACCCTGGTACCCGCCCTGCCCGCGATCATCGCCGGCATCATCCTGGTCACCACCGGCTTCTTCGTCTGCCACTCGGTCGTCAGCGGCTCGGTCGGTCCCCTTGCCGGCACGACCAAGGGCCATGCCGCCTCGCTCTATCTGCTGTTCTATTATCTGGGCTCCAGCATCACCGGCTCGATCGGCGGCTGGTTCTGGCAGCATGGCGGCTGGACGGCGATTGCCGCACTGACCGGCGGCTTCGCCCTGCTCGGCCTCATCCTCTCGGCCACGGCACCGCGCCGGACCGGCGCCGCCTGATCAGACGCCGTCCCGCCAGTCAAAATGCAGCGGTGCCTCGCGGAAGGCGAAGCGGTCCAGATGCCGCACCACGGCGCCCTTCAGCGCCTCCAGCTGCTCGTCGGAGCCGGCCTCGATCCGGCAGGTCAGCGCGTCCTCGCCGGCATCCAGCAGCAGCCGGCCATCCGCCGGCCACGAGGCGCCGCGTGCATCGCGGGGAAAGATCACCGAGCCCTGATCGCGGCTGAACGCGACCGTCAGATTGTGGCTCCAATGCTTGCACAACTGCTGCAGATAGCGGCTGCCATGCGCCGTCGGCACCACGGCGGTGCTGGTGACGGTGGTCGTGGTGGTCGTCATGGGTTTCTTCTCCATCAGAATGCCGGGCGGAGGATCGGTGGCAGGTCGGAGCGGCGGCTCCAGACCATGGCGCCGCCGCAGAACCGCGAGCCTGGAATTCTTCGTCATGACCGTTCGATCTTCTGCGTCGCCTCGTCCAGGATCCGGGCGATCTCCAGCGCCAGCCTGCGATCGGCATCGGCGGCCGTCAGCCGGCTGCGCAAGGCCATCTTCAGATTGCCGATCGCGCGTTCGACCGGGGTGGTATCCACCCGCTCGCGCATCTCGGCCATTGCCGCCAGCCGGGCCATCAGCTCGGCCACCGTCGTCTCATGGGCGGCAAGCTCCGCCTCGCCATCGGCGGTGATCGCGAAAACCTTGCGGCCGCCCTCGGCCTCGGTGCCCGCAACCTGGTTCATGTCTTCCAGCATCGACAGCGCGGGGTAGACCACGCCGGGGCTCGGCACATACACCCCGCCGGTCAGCTCTTCCACCGCGCGGATCAGGTCATAGCCATGGCGCGGTTGCATCGAGATCAGCTTCAGCAGCACCAGCCGCAGCTGGCCGGCATCGAAGAAGCGGCGGCGGCCACCGCGCTCCGACATCCAGTCCTCGCCCGCACGGCTGCGGCCGAAACCGCGCCCGAAGCCGCGGCCCCAGCCATGGCCGCCCCCGAACCCGCGATGGCCGGATTCGTCACCGAAACCAATGTCTGGGCCGCCATGCTCGTGGCTGTGGCGGCCGTCTCCGTGAAACCCGCGACCGCGACGGTCGCACTGCCTGTATCCAAAACGCATCTGCGTCACTCCTCTCTTCCAGACTGCGCTAAGATATATCTTAGAACGATCCAGAACAAGCCTCCTCGCGACGAGGGCCGGAACCCGCAGAACAATCAACTTGAGAGATGGATTTCCCGTCGATGCTTTCTTATGGTTGCATTTTGGGTCAGATTTTCGCCCATAAAACCGTCGAGAGAGGCCAACCTCCCATGTCCGAAACCAGTCTCCGGAGCTTCAGCCCGCTCCGCCCCGAAGCCCGCCCGATCGGCTGGCGCGGCGGTGCCGTCCTGATCGGCGCCGCCCTGCTCGCCGCCTCATCCTTCGCCGAAGTGCCGATGGTGCCGGTGCCGATGACCATGCAGACCTTCGCGGTCTTCGTGATCGGCGCGCTCTATGGCTGGCGGCTGGGCGGGCTCACCATCCTGGTCTGGCTTGTCGCCGGTGCCGCAGGCCTGCCGGTGCTGGCCGACGGCACATCGGGCATCGACCGCTTCACCGGGGCCACCGGCGGCTATCTCATCGCCTTCCCGATCGCGGGAGCCCTGACCGGGCTGCTTGCCGAACGTGGCTGGAACGGCGAGCGGCCGGTGCATGCGCTCGCCGCCATGATCCTCGCCCATGCGATCTGTCTGGGGCTGGGGGCTGCCTGGCTGTCGACCAAGATCGGCCTCGACCGCGCCATCGAGCACGGCGTCCTGCCCTTCATCGCCGGCGGGCTGGTCAAATCGGCCCTGGCGGTGGCGGTGCTGATGTTCCTCGCCCGCCGCAGTGCCACCGCCCGCGGCTGAGCCCCACGGTCATCCGCGGGCCTGGCCAACTGATGATGATATCAGAGGGAGGCGATCACCAGGGCGGCGTAGAGCCCGGCAGCCAGCGGTCCCGCATCCAGCGCCGCGCGGCGGCGATCAGTTTTTCGGTATGGCCGGGATGTTCGGGGCCGATCAGCGGCAGGCCCATGCCGGCAATGGTGGCGGCGATGCCGTCATCGTCCAGCGCATGGCCGGCCGCCACGGCGTGGCGGGCAATCTCCAGCTCCTGGCCCCAGAAATAGATCGCCCTGGCCTGCACCTTCTCCTGCATCTGCCGCACCTCGTCCACCCGGCCGTCATTCATCATCGGCAGCCAGATATCGGGCATCAGCAGGTCGACCGGCCGGTCGGGCACATAGGCATAGGCATCACCCTGGACGATCGTCAGCTTGGCCCGCGCCGTCTCGGGCAGCTGGGCGGCAAGGTCCAGCTCTTCATGCAGCGCGATCACATCCGGGTCGAACTCGACCACCGTCACCGCGGTGACTGCATCCTGAAGCGCGCTCGCCAGTGCCGACCAGCCCATGCCCATGCCGTAGATCAGCACATGGCCGCGCGCCAGATGCACGCCGATCTCCTGGCTTTCGATCTCAAGCGGCGTGGTCGACATCCAGCTCTGCCGGTCGCGCAGCAGCACGGCCATGTCCTGAACCAGCGCCGATTCCGTCCAGTAGCCGGGGGCCATATTCATCGGCACCACCCGCAGTTCCCAACGCCCCCGGCTGATCGGCCGATAGCGGGGGATGAACAGATCGCTCTGATAGACGGTCGGCATCATCTCGAACATGGCCTCTCGGGCTGTGGGACATCCGACTGTACAGGTGACGCGGCATGCACTGCAATCACCGGTGCCCGTTCCGATCCTCAGCGCTTGCGGACGAACTCGGTCCGCAGTACCAGCCCCTTGATGGACTCGTGCCGGCAGTCGATTTCCTCGTCATTCGCCGTCAGGCGGATCGAGCGGATCACCGTGCCCTGTTTCAGCGTCTGGCTGGTGCCCTTCACCTTCAGATCCCGGATCAGCGTCACCTGATCACCATCCGCCAGCACATTGCCGGCCGCATCCTTCACCACCCGCTCTCCCGCCGGGGCCTGGCCCTCGGGTTGCGAGGCAGCCAACTCCGAGGCCGGCAGCCATTCGCCGGTGGCCTCGTCATACACGTAGTCGTCACCCTGGTCGGACATGTCCGGTCTCCTTCAGGTGCTGCATCAGCGCCGCACCCTCCGCTTCCCCGGCGCCGAAGGCAAGCGCGAACCTGCCCGATCACCGATCGACCAGCCGCCGCAACACCGCATGAAGGCCGTCGTCGCGCAGCCGGGGCAGCAAATCCGCCAGCCGGCGCAGGATATCCGCCGGCTGCCCGTTCCCAAGGGCATCCGGTTCGCCCGGCCCTGGCGGCGTGCCACCCAGCCGCCCGACCTCCCCGATCAGAACCGCCCGCAACGGCTCATCCTCAGTCATGACATCTTCCCGGCGCAGAAGATCGGTCAGCACCGCCAGAATCTCGTCGCGCCCGGCATAGCCCATATAGACATCATCGGCTTCTGCGGCGTAGCAGACCGGAGAGGACGGTGCTTCGGGGTCCGCCTCGTCCATGGCTCACCTCACTTCCAGAACCTCTCCGGTTCCATAACGCTTCACGAAATCCACCCGCACGCCATTCCAGTGATAGCAGAAATGCGCGCCCTGAACCGGGATCGTCACCACATCGGGCCAGAACACCCCGATGCACTGCCCGCCGGGCATCCGGACGCTGTTCCAGACCAGACCGTCACTGCCCGCAGCGCGACGTGCAGCACCTTCCGCCTGCGACGCTGCGTAATCGGTCGGATGAAGAACCTCCGGCACGGCATTCACGTCATGCAGGTCCCGATCGATCGCGCCGATCAGGGCGCGGAAATCCGAGGTCCAGCCGGGAGCCTCGCCGGTCGCCGCCATGAATTGTCCGTGATGATGAATGGTTTCCGCCAGGGCGACCTCCTCCCGATCGCCGGCATAATAAAGGCCGTAGCTGCCATCCGTGAAACGCCCCGGGCGGGCGGTCGAACAGTGAACGAACGGCGCCATCACCAGACTGGCTCCGGGCCCGCCGATCCGACGCGCCGGGGGCACTTTGCCCAGATCGCCGACCTCGTCGCGGACACGGGGATTGGTCTTGGCCTCGACGGCAACCAGCGCCTCCCAATCATGCGGATCGGCGATGTCCTCGAACAGGTCGACGGGCGGCCAGATTGAGCGGATGATCCGCCAGGTCCTGTCCCAGCGCACCCGCCGCAGTACGGCCTCGCCACTCACCATGCGCCGCGCTCGGCATCGAGCCAGTCCCGCATCAGTGCCAGATCTGACAGCTCGCCGCGCATCATGATGTCGAGGGCGGACTTGCCGGCAAAGGCCGCGTTCGGCTTGCGCACCCAGGCATAACCGCGGGCGGGTTCCCGGAACAGATAGCGCAGCCCCTTGTGGATGCCCATCAGATGCGCCATGCGCATCCGCAGATCCCGGTCGATCCGGCCGATCTCGCCATCCTTCCAACGCGCCCAGGTTCGTGCCGCCATGCCACCCAAAAGGTTTCTCGCCTCGGCATCGCTCAGGCCCCAGGCTCGAAACAGGTTCACCGTGGCCCGCGCCAGTGCGCCGGCTTCCGCGTCGGTGATCGCGGGGCTTTGCTGATGGAACGGGGTTGGGGCGATCGGGTGTAGCTGCATCTGCGCCTCCTGCATCTGGCAATAATATGGAGCCTGGATGCCAAACGGCAATAGACGGCAGAGATACAACACGCCCTCCCCTGCCCGGCGCGACGGCAGCGCGGGGTGCTGAACGCAGCAACGCCGCCCGCGGCGAGGTGCCGGGGCGGCGTTTGCTTGAAACTTGGTTGCGGGGGCAGGATTTGAACCTGCGACCTTCAGGTTATGAGCCTGACGAGCTACCGGGCTGCTCCACCCCGCGTCAGGGCGTAGGCGGTGGACAGTGTGTGCGAGATGAGATCGCGCTTTGGGTGAGCGTGTATATGTCCGTCCATGCGGTTGCAAGACCTGGCAGCGACCTACTCTCCCGCGTCTTAAGACGAAGTACCATCGGCGCAGGACGGTTTCACGGCCGAGTTCGGGATGGGATCGGGTGGTTCACGTCCGCCATAGCCACCAGGTCATGAAACCGCACGGAGGGACAATCCGGAAGCGATGCTTCCGGACGCTCTGAGCGCGAGATCGTCTGATTTGATTTATGTGTGCAAGCTTCGTGGGCCGCGGGCCCGGTTCTGGGCGCGGCGGGGATCTTTCGAGCCGATCGAGCGATTAGTACCGGTCAGCTCAGCGCATTGCTGCGCTTACACACCCGGCCTATCGACGTGGTGGTCTTCCACGGCTCTCAAGGGAGACCTGGTTTCGAGGGAGGTTTCCCGCTTAGATGCTTTCAGCGGTTATCCCTTCCGGACATAGCTACCCAGCGATGCGGCTGGCGCCACAACTGGTGCACCAGAGGTCCGTCCATCCCGGTCCTCTCGTACTGAGGACAGATCCTCTCAAGTCTCCTACACCCACGGCAGATAGGGACCGAACTGTCTCACGACGTTCTAAACCCAGCTCACGTACCACTTTAATCGGCGAACAGCCGAACCCTTGGGACCTGCTCCAGCCCCAGGATGTGATGAGCCGACATCGAGGTGCCAAACAACCCCGTCGATATGGACTCTTGGGGGTTATCAGCCTGTTATCCCCGGCGTACCTTTTATCCGTTGAGCGATGGCCCTTCCACTCGGGACCACCGGATCACTATGGCCGACTTTCGTCTCTGCTCGACTTGTCAGTCTCGCAGTCAGGCGGGCTTATGCCATTGCACTCGACAGCCGATTTCCGACCGGCCTGAGCCCACCATCGCGCGCCTCCGTTACTCTTTGGGAGGCGACCGCCCCAGTCAAACTACCCGCCATGCAGGGTCCCGGCTCCGGATCACGGAGCGCGGTTAGACACCAAGAACCAAAAGGGTGGTATTTCAAGGTTGCCTCCACTCCGGCTGGCGCCGAAGCTTCACAGGCTCCCACCTATCCTACACATTCAGTCCCTAGTGCCACTGCAAAGCTGTAGTAAAGGTGCACGGGGTCTTTCCGTCTGACCGCGGGAACTCCGCATCTTCACGGAGAATTCAATTTCGCTGAGTCGATACTGGAGACAGTGGGGAAGTCGTTACGCCATTCGTGCGGGTCGGAACTTACCCGACAAGGAATTTCGCTACCTTAGGACCGTTATAGTTACGGCCGCCGTTTACCGGGGCTTCGATTCAGAGCGTGAACCCCTCCTCTTAACCTTCCGGCACCGGGCAGGCGTCAGACCCTATACGTCGCCTTGCGGCTTCGCAGAGCCCTGTGTTTTTAGTAAACAGTCGCCACCCCCTGGTCTGTGCCCCCCGCCCCTGGTTGCCCAGGAACGGGGCCCCCTTCTCCCGAAGTTACGGGGGTAATTTGCCGAGTTCCTTCAGTATCGTTCTCTCAAGCGCCTTGGTATACTCTACCAGCCCACCTGTGTCGGTTTCGGGTACGGTCTGTACGTGGGAGTTATTTCCTGGAACAACTTCGCTGCCGGGAACAATCCAGTAAGCCCCGACAACTTACATCATCCGTCACTTCCCACAGGTGCAGGAATATTAACCTGCTTCCCATCGACTACGGCTTTCGCCCTCGTCTTAGGGGCCGACTCACCCTGCGCGGATTAGCCTTGCGCAGGAACCCTTGGGCTTTCGGCGACAGAGTTTCTCACTCTGTTTGTCGCTACTCATGTCAGCATTCTCACTTCCGATACCTCCAGGCGCCCTCGCGGGTCGCCCTTCACAGGCCTACGGAACGCTCCGCTACCACGTGCCATAAGGCACATCCACAGCTTCGGTGTACGGCTTTAGCCCCGTTACATCTTCGGCGCGGGACAGCTTATCTAGACCAGTGAGCTGTTACGCTTTCTTTAAAGGATGGCTGCTTCTAAGCCAACCTCCTGGTTGTCATGGCCGTCCTACATCCTTTCCCACTTAGCCGCAACTTGGGGACCTTAGCTGGTGGTCTGGGCTGTTTCCCTCTCGACTACGGACCTTAGCACCCGCAGTCTGTCTGCCACGCTGTACTCCCTGGTATTCGGAGTTTGGTTAGGTTTGGTAAGCCGGTGAGGCCCCCTAGCCCATCCAGTGCTCTACCCCCAGGGGTAATCACGTGACGCACTACCTAAATAGTTTTCGCGGAGAACCAGCTATATCCGAGTTTGATTGGCCTTTCACCCCTAGCCACAGGTCATCCCCGTCTTTTTCAACAGACGTGGGTTCGGTCCTCCAGTGCGTGTTACCGCACCTTCAACCTGCCCATGGCTAGATCACCCGGTTTCGGGTCTACTTCATCCAACTCAAGCGCCCTGTTCAGACTCGCTTTCGCTGCGCCTACACCTACCGGCTTAAGCTTG